>NZ_QTWK01000001.1:0-989194 GCF_003461085.1 Clostridium sp. AF23-6LB
TTTATTTGGAATTTCAGGGTTGTCATGTTGTTAATTTTTCAAGGTTCTTTGTTGTCGAACTCATCAGCGACAACTTCTATATGCTATCACATTCAGTGTTCTTTGTCAACAACTTTTTAATTTCTTTTTTGATGTTCTGCATGCTTTCCAGATGAGAATCATCATGAAATATGTAAGTTGTGATCTTTGTTCGTTTGGTGTTTCGTACCGCGAACAGTTGATATAATACTAAATCAGACGTCAGATGTCAACACTTTTTTGACATTTTTTGCATTTTTTTATTATGCCTGAAAAAAGCCCCAAATATGGCTGTTATACTTATATATATAACTGTCCATATTCAAGGCTTCCGTCTGATATTCTCTATCTGTATATATTAAAACTTCTAGTTATTCTGTGTCAGATCTTCTGTCTTTGCTTCCAGAGTTGCTTTTACAGTTTTCTTAACATATTCGCCTTTTTCATTTCTGTAGAATTCGATCTCGATCTCATCGCCAACCTTTCCACTTGCTATTTGGCTTTGAAGATCTGTACTGTCTGAAATATCATTTCCATCAATACCTACAATGATATCACCTGTAAGAAGTCCGCATTTCTCTGCCGGAGATCCTTCACTTACCGAATATACATATACTCCTTCCGGCATATTCAGTCCTTCTGCATATTCAGATGTGATATTTTTAACGGTTACACCAAGATAGGTTGATCCTGATTTGGTTGTACTCTTGCCTGCAAGAATATCGTTGATGATATCCTGTATATCGGATATAGGAAGTGCGTAGCCCATTCCTTCTACTGTACTGTCTACATATTTCGCTGTGTTCATACCGATCAGTTCGCCCTTCATATTTACAAGAGCACCACCACTGTTACCAGGGTTGATAGCTGCATCAGTCTGAAGAACCTTTACAGTTCCGTCATCTACACTGACTTCACGGTCAAGAGCACTGATATATCCTACTGTTACCGACTGTCCATATCCAAGCGCGTTACCAATAGCGATACATGGATCTCCGGCTCTTAAGTTCTCGGATGAACCGATTGTGATCTCTTTGATCTGACTTAATGTGTCGTCCTTGATCTTCTTTAACGGAACGGTTACAACCGCTACATCATTTGATTCGTCATAGCCTTTTACTTCTGCACCGGCTGATTCACCATCTATAAATCCTGCTGATAATTCTTTTGCATCCTTTACCACATGATAGTTCGTCAGGATATAAAGGCTTGTTTCATCTTTTCCGATTATGATACCTGAGCCTGCTCCTGACTGCTCCTGCTCATAGGTATCAAACCAGTACTGATATGTTGTTACATATGTTCCTGTTATGGATACAATGGATGGCATTACAGTTGCACTTACATCTGCTACACTGTAGTCACCGGTGCTTCCGGATGCATTTGCATCGAGCAAAGCGGAGCTTGTAGTTGTATCTGATCCGATCTGAACCGTCTGATTTTCTTTCTTTAAGAACTTATCGCTTCCATACCGGACACCCTGGAAGACACAGCCTGCAACCAGTCCGAAGACAACTGCCGCAGCTATAGTCGTTGCTACCTTCTTTCCTGTACTTCTACCACCGTTTGTTTTCTTCATTTCTTTCTTAGCTTTTTTATCTGCTTTCTTCTTTGCCGAGCGTACCATCTTTTCTGATTTTTTCTTTTCCTTCTCAGCAGCCTTCTGCATTGCTTTATTTACATTTTCGGAATAACCATTCATATTCTGCGTGGAAGCACCTGTACCCTGTGCAGCATTTCCTGATGGATTCGTGTAAGCTGATGTATAGCCGGTCTGGCTGTTATATCCTGCATGCTGATTGCTGGAGTAAAATGCACCGCCAAAATACATATTCTGTCCCGGTGTTCCATGATACATACTACTCTGTGCATTCTGCCGGTTATATGCATTTGCGTTCTGTTCTGCACCAGTCTGTCCATATACGTTGCTGCTTCCATAGTTCTGTCCATAGGAGCTATTCTCATTCTGCATATTCATCTGTTCCGTCGTCTGTTCGGAAGCTGTCTGTGTCTGTTCCTGTGTTTGGCTTTCTGAGTTGAACTGACGATCCTGTTCTTCTCTAAAATTCTCATCCATAATCAATCATCCTTTCTTTCTATGTAACAGCAGCTTTCTTTTGTTTACTGCTCTCTTTCTTATTTACAGGTTATACTATAATCTGTAATTGTGTAAGAAGTGTGTTTTCCATGTAGAAGAAATGTGTTTTTCGTGTATAAAAATTTTGAACAACTTACATTTATTTATGCTTGACTTCATATGGAAATTGAAATACAGTTTTTTATGACAGATTACAGAATGATTTTTGTGGTATGCAATATTTTTACATATATTATATAGAAATTGAGGTTTTAACTTATGTTCCGAGTATGGGGTAAAATAATGAAGGATAACCGGCTGATAAAGGATACGGTTGTCTGTATAGATGATGCGTCTTTGACACGAACAAAAAAGGTATACAAAGCATTAGAGGAAATGTGCTATGAATTTGATCTTGCAAAACCGATCTGGCTGAAGAAAAATCAAAATGATTTTATTCTCCACGCAAGAACACGTTTCAATCATGATAATTTCGTGGAAGCGATTGAATTCGACTATCTGGATTTTCAGGTTATTGAAGAGGATTATTAATATGTTTACTGTAAATGATATTGGAAAAAATTATAAAAAGAAAATGGTACTAAATCATATCTCCCTGCAAGTTGCACCCGGTGAATGTATCGGGCTTCTGGGAATCAACGGTTCCGGAAAATCAACGCTGCTTGGTATTCTGTCCGGCGGACTCCGACAGGATCATGGCACTTATTCTTTTGACGAACCGGATAATACGGTCAGTTTTCTTCCACAGGAAAATCCACTGATTCCGGAGCTGTCCGGTCTGGATAATCTGAAGCTCTGGTACTCCGGCAGATCTGCCGAGCTAAACAGCACCTACAGCCTCTCTATCTTAAAAAAACTCGGTGTAGATGCTTTTCTTCATCAGAAGGTAAGTACAATGTCCGGTGGTATGAAGAAACGTCTGAGCCTTGCTATCTGTATGCTGGAGCGACCGGATCTTTTATTACTGGATGAACCACTTGCTGCGTTAGATCTTCTCTGTAAAAAAGGAATTCTGAACTATCTGAAGGAATATACCGGTAATGGAGGCAGCATTATCGTTGCAACACATGAAGAAGATGCGCTCTCCATCTGTAATCGCATCTATATATTAAAGGATGGTTTACTACAGGAAGCAAATGGTGCAGATTACGCAGCCATGCTTCGTGCCTGATTCAGATTGGATGTGAATGTTCTTATGTTTTTTCGATTATTTCTAACAGACCTTAAAAGAATAAAGCAGCGGTTTCTTCCGCTTGTCCTGATTACTCTCATTCTGGCGGTCGGACTCTCTGTCGTCGTTCTGCTGTCAAACCGGTTATTATATAATGAGCAGACCATCGAACCGGTCAATGTCGGGCTGGTTGCCGATGCATCTTCTCCTTATGCCAAGATGGCATATTCTATGGTAAGTGAAATGGACAGCTACCGGGCTACCTGCCGTTTCATCGAGATAGCTTCCGAAGATCACGGCAAACAGATGCTTGCAAACGACGAAATCAAGGCGTTGATCATCATTCCTGATAATATCATCAACAGCATTATATACGGAGAGGACAATCCGATCACAGTCATTTATAATCAGGATGGTACTTTAGATACTTACACTCTAAATGAGGTATTCAAATCCACCTCATCAATGCTTGCTACTGCACAGGCTGCAACTACGATCATTTATCAGGGAGCATATCAAATGGGGCTCCCGGATACTGCACTGGATCAAATTGCAACGGATGCCGATAATCTCTACATGGATTATGTTTTATCCAGAACAGAGCTTTATATCAGAGAAGACTTACAGCTTACCGGAGCTTATACCCCTTATCAGTATTATATAGTATCCGGGCTGCTGCTTCTGCTGTTCTTCAGCGGAATCGTCTTTTTATCTTTTATAAAAGGGAATTCTGATACATTACGTCTTCGTCTGAAGCTTCACGGAATCACCGGAGCGCATATTATAATCAGTCAGTATCTGACACTTACGATCACATTATTTATGATCTATACGATACTGTTCTTTAGCTGTATGACCGGAGGTACGATCGGTCATTTTGCCCCTTTGCAGTTTCATATATCGGGATTCTTTGCCGGAATACTCGCGATCCTGTTTATCGGATTCGTTATCCTGCTGATCGGGTATCTGCCAACCGGATATTCCGGGGCATGCCTGCTGTTATTTTTGACAGCTTTCTTACTGGCTTATATCGGAGGCGGTATTGTTCCGGTCAGACTTCTGCCTGACTTCATCCAGAATTTTGCTGAACATACCCCGTATTATCAACTGTTAAACCACTTATGTAATGGCTTTTACCATTAATCGATGAAAGGACAACTGCTTATGCTGTTACGTCAATACAGAATCCTGTTAAAACGGACTTCAAAAAAATTCATCAATCTTCTTCTGCTGCTGATCATTCCGTTCACGGCATTCTATATAAAAAATCTGCCGGTGGAAGAAAAAAGCACGGTATTCATCTGTGGATATTATATGGAAGAATCAAACAGTTACCTGGCACAGGTGGAGCAGGAGCTCTCCGGACATCAGGACTGCTTTACTTTCGAGAAATGCAGTTCTATGGAGGAATTAAAGGATCAGGTTGCATCCGGGCGGTATGACTGTGGATTTGCGTTTGACAATGGATTTTCTGACGCATTTATACATGATATCAAGAACTGCCACATTCGCTTATACACTTCCCCATCTTCGATGTTCCAGACAATCTTTTCCGAAACATTATTCGACCGGCTGTTGGATACTTTCTCGCCGGCTATTGCCGTCAACTATCTGGCATCGAATTCTGCCACAAAAGGCTTTTATCGGAGTTCTTTCCAGTCATATCTGGAAGATCAATACAGAAATTATATGAACAGTGATTCTGTCTTCCGGTTATCTGTCAATAATACAGGAGCCTACCACGGAACAACCGACCGCGTAGATCTGTTCCCGGTTCATGCATTTACCGGTTTTCTTCTGTTCTTATCTTCTCTGGTCGGTTTGCTGGTCTATCTGAAGGATCAGGATGAACACATCTATGACAGAGTATCCAAACGGAAAAGACTGCGTTTCTGTCTGACCGGTATTCTTGCTAATATAACACCGGTATGGCTGGTCAGTGTAGTTACGCTCTACTTATATGAGCAGCCGGAAGCCATCCTGCCATTTCTGTTAAAGATGTCCGGATATATACTGCTGTGTCTGCTGTTCACTTTTATCTGTCTGCTTATCTTCCGACATTATAAGCCGTTTGTATCGGCTCTGCCGGTTCTTGTAATCTGCACTTTGATCTTCTCGCCGATCTTCCTGCATCTGGAGGATTATGCGCCGATCCTGCGGTATCTGTCCTACCTTTTTCCGCCGACCTTTTTTTAGGGAAAACAAAAATAAGCTTGCCTGTGACGCTATATGACGCTACAGGCAAGCTTATTTTATATTTACTTTAAATTAATTGGCGCAAAAAGAATGAGCCTTGTTTATACGAATTTCTCGCCTTTTTCGTCGATTACAGCGCGGGCTGCTGTTGCTTCTGTAATCTTCTTTTCGATCATAGATACATCGGAGACAGGGACTGCTGTATGGAAGGTTACGTCTGCGCCATATTCTGTATTCTCTATGCTGATCTCATTTGTTGATAAGAGATACTGTACTTTGCCGGAATCATTATAGGAGCAGGTGATATCCATAAGCTTCATGCGCTGCATCTGGTGAATGCCGGCATCTGCAAGGGCAAGCTTAGCGGCTTCTGTGTATGCCCGGACAAGCCCTCCTGTTCCAAGCAGAGTACCACCGAAATATCTTGTAACCACAATACAAATATCTGTTACCTGATTTCCCGATATCACTTCTAATATCGGTTTTCCAGCTGTTCCCTGCGGTTCTCCGTCATCTGAAAAACGATAAAGGGTATTCTCTTTTCCGATTGCAAATGCATGGCAATTGTGTCGTGCATCATAATGTTTTTTCTTGACACTTTCTACAAACGCATATGCTTCTTCTTCTGAAGAAACCGGCTGTGCATAACCGATAAATCTGGATTTCTTCTCAACTATCTCATCGATGCCCGGTGTCAGTATTGTGTTATATGAATCTACCATGATTGTTCCCGTCTATTTCTTGTCAGAATTTGCAGATAATAACTTACTCAGCTCATTCATAAATGTATTCACATCTTTGAACTCTCTGTATACAGAAGCAAATCTTACATAAGCTACCTGATCCAGATCCTTGATCTTATCCATAACGATCTCACCGATTGTTGTACTCTCTACTTCTTTTGCCTCCAGATTAAAGATTTCGTTCTCGATATCATCGATACACTTGGATATCTGTTCCGCAGATACCGGTCTTTTATGACAGGATCTTATGATACCGGATTCGATCTTCTTTCTGTCATAAGTCTCTCTGTTCTTATCCTTTTTGATTACGATAAGCGGGATCGTCTCAACCTTTTCATACGTCGTAAAACGTCTGCCACAGGCATCGCACTGTCTTCTTCTTCGAATCGAACAACCGTCATCCGCCGGTCTGGAATCTATAACTCTTGTATCATCAACATAACAAAATGGACATCTCATGTTTTTGCCTCCGTAAATCAGGGAAAATTATTTTATCCCCTCTATTTTCTCTGCTACTAACTTTTACATATTCGGGGTGGAATGTCAACTAAAATAATATCCGGCCCGATCTTTACTACATTACAGAAATCAATGCGATACTCCTCGCAAGATCCAAAGCACCAGAAAATTTTTCCCTGCTCTGGAACAATTATCGCCTCAATTCTTCCGGAGCAGGGATCAAATTCAATATCTGCAACAAAGCCAAGCCGCTGGCAGTCCTTGCAGTTTATTACTTCTTTTTCTTTTAATTCACAAAATCTCATCTATATTCCCTTTTCAACAAAATCCACCTTCCGTATCATAATATGAAGCAGAGAATATATTTAGACATATAAATTATCGGTTTCACCGATCTGCCTATGAATCAGTCACAGCAGTCAGATTCTGAATCCGATCACATTGATCAGCTTATGATCTTGACCGGACACTTTCTGGCACATGCGCCACAATGGGTACATTTATCATAATCAATGTGTGCAAGGTTCTGATCTACCGATACCGCATCAAATTCACAGGATCTGACGCAGAGTGAGCAGCCGATACACCCTGCTGAACATACTGCCTTTACTTCTTTTCCTTTTTCCTTTGAATTACATCTGACACGATGAGGGGCATCGTATGGAACCAGCTCGATCAGATGTCTTGGACAGACATCTACACACTTTCCGCACGCTTTACATTTTTCCTCATTTACAACTGCAATGCCATCTATAATATCAATCGCACCGAATTCACAGACTGCCTTGCAGGAACCATATCCTGTACAGCCATATGTACAGCCCTTTGGCCCGTTATTTGGGCTGTTTTGTGCAAGAACACAGGTCTTTGGTCCAACATAGTCATAGACATCCTTTGCCTTCTCACAGTCACCTGCGCATTTGACAAAGGCTACATACTTAGTGCTTGCTGTATTCTCTACGCCGAGTGCTGCACTGATTGCCTCTGCAACGGCTGCACCTCCAACAGGACATGCAGATGGCGGCATCTCACCCTTTGCAATGGCTGCTGCAAGACCATCACAACCGGGATATCCACATCCACCACAGTTATTTCCGGGAAGAAGCTCCCGCACCATAACTGCCTTTTCATCTACCGGAACTTTAAACTTTTCACCAGCTACACCGAGCAGAATACCAATGATGACACCAACGCCTGCTACAACAGCAACTGCGATCAGAATTGTTGTAATATCCATAACGATCCCTCCTTATATCAATCCGGCAAAGCCAAAGAACGCTATTGCCATCAGACCTGATGTGATCAGAACGATCGGAGTACCCTTAAATGCTTCCGGAATATCACTGTATTCCAACTTCTCACGGATACCTGCAAGGATCGTAATTGAGATCGCAAAACCTACTGCTGAACCAAAACCATTTACTATACTCTCAAGGATCGTATATTCATTCTGTACATTTGAAAGTGCGATACCAAGAACTGCACAGTTTGTTGTGATCAGGGGAAGGTATACTCCAAGTGACTCGTATAAAGACTTCATATTCTTCTTTAAGAACATCTCTACAAACTGTACCAGTGCCGCTATTACAAGGATGAACACGATTGTATTCAGATAATCTAATCCCAGCGGGGAAAGGATTCCATAATAAACAATACTCGTTACCGCTGAAGCGATCGTCATTACAAATATAACTGCCCCGCCCATACCGGTTGCTGTGTTTACACTCTTTGATACGCCAAGGAAAGGACACAGTCCGAGGAACTGGCTTAATATTACATTATTTACGAGGGCTGCTCCAACTGCCAATAATAAAATATGCATTATTTTCTACCTCCCCTTTTCTTATTCTTTTTATCTGTCGGTTTCTCATCAAATTCCTGATATTTGTTTACCTGATCTGCACTTGCAACATCTGGTCTTACAAGCTTTGATGTGTCAACCATATCGGATTCTTCCGATACTGCTTCCGCTTTCTCTGGCTCTGAAACCGGATTGTCTGTCTCTGAGAGAACAACTGCATGTGGTACTCTATTCAGATTCGCCGGAATATGGATTCTCGGTCTGTCAGACATCTCTTTTGCCACCTGAACCGGAGTCTGCTGTACGGTTGACGCTGGCTTTTCCTGTACCGGCTGCTGCTCTGGTTGTACTACCTGTGCTACCTGTATTTGCGGCTCCTGTGAAACCGGAGTAGTCGTAGTCTCTGATGAAGCTGCTATCTGTGGCTGCAGTGTACTCTGAGCAACAGCCTGCTGTACGACTGGTGCTGGTTGCTCTGGAACCGGCTGCTGCGCTGATTGTACCGACTGCACTTGTTGTCCGTTTTCCTGCTCTACCGGTTTCTTTGCTATCTTGTCTGGGATCACAACCTTTTTCGGCTGTGGTGCCGGTGCTGACGGAGTCTGTGCAGCGGATGCCTTGCCGGCATTTGTCTGAACATTAACCTGAGTATCCTGCATAGCAGCCTTTCTTCCTGCACACATGATGTTTGCACATCCCATACAGGATTCCGGCTTACAGCTTGCAGGGATCTCTTCTCCAATTGCAAGTGCCTTTGCTGCCTTCTTCGCATTTCTCTTATTGATCGTTGCAATAATAAAAGCAAGTACAAAGAATGCTCCCGGTGCAAGTACAAAGATTGTGATCGGCGTATATGCTGCAAGCACATCTCCGATTGCTTTTCCTGCTCCTGATGTCTTCTGAAGAAGGTTACCATCTCCAATGATCTGGAATCCGAATACACAGCCTTTTCCGATCAGTTCACGGAACATACCGATCAAGGTAAGACCGATCGTAAAGCCAAGTCCCATTCCAAGTCCGTCAAAGATTGACGGAAGAACTTTATTCTTCGAAGCGTAACTCTCTGCACGTCCAAGAATAATACAGTTTACTACGATCAGTGGAATATAGATTCCAAGGCTGTCATTTAAGGACGGCAGGTATGCCTGCATTAAAAACTGAATAACCGTTACAAAGGAAGCAATGATAACAATATAAGATGGTATTCTGACCTTATCCGGTATCACTTTACGAAGCAGTGAGATAAACGCATTGCTCAACACCAGAATACAGGTTGTAGAAAGTCCCATACCTGCTCCGTTGATCGCTGATGATGTAACCGCAAGTGTCGGACACATACCAAGCATCTGTACGAAGGTTGGATTTTCTTTCACGATACCATTGTATAAACGTTCTGTACATTTACCCATTAGTTTGCTCCTCCTTTCAGATAATCTGCATAGGAAAGTCCCGCATTTACTGCATTCGTGACTGCATTTGTCGTGATCGTCGCACCACTTAATGCATCGATCTCCTCATCCGATGCCGCACCGGATTTTGTATATTTAAACTGTGCTACATTCTTGCCTGCGAACTGTGATTTGAACTCATCTGTATCTGCCTGCATACCAAGACCTGCTGTCTCACTTAATGACAGGAAGGAGATACCATTTGTAGTTCCATCCTCTGCTACACCAAGAGCAAGCTGAAGATCTCCGCCATATGCCTCATGGGATGTAATAACAAATACATAACCAAGTGCATTTCCATCTTTGTCACAGGCAGTTACTGCATCATCTATATCTGCCTTATAGCCTTTATCCGAAAGCCATGTAGATGCAGTCTCACTGTCGAAGCCATCTACCGTCCGGAAGGCATCCGCATCTGTAAATACTTCCCGGTATGCGTCCTCCTTTGCCTGCTGTTCCGCCTGTTCGATCGGCTTCTTTGTGATCTGCTGTACATATGCAAGCACACCGCCGGCAACAAGTGTAATGACAAGGATTGCTACCGTTGCGATGACAATTGATTTCTTATCCATCTTCTTGCTGTCTGCTGCCGAGCCGCCTTCTTCCTTCTGAAGCTCAGCGCCCTTACCAAATGACTTCGGTTGTGTAAACCGTTCGATCAACGGAACAAGAAGGTTCGAAATAATGATCGCATAAGATACACCTTCTGCTGATCCGCCATAGATTCGGAACAGGAAGGTCAGAAGTCCGAGGATAATACCAAATACAACCTTGCCCTTCTTCGTAATAGGTGATGTTACATAGTCGGTCGCCATAAAGAAAGCACCTAACATCAGACCACCACCACAAAGGTGCGCTGCCAGATATAATGGCTCAAAGCCCATGCCGGATGCAAGGGAGTACAGGAATATAAATACGGAAAATGTTCCGATATAAACCAGTGGGATGATCGGGCTGATCACCTTACGAATAATCAGATATAAACCACCGATCAACAGACAGATCGCAGATGTCTCACCGATCGTACCTGCAATTCTTCCGATAAACATATCTAATACATCTACTGTTCCGCCACTCTTTAAAATCGCAAGTGGGGTCGCTGTTGTAACTCCATCATATGTAAATGTAGTCATCTTTCCCGCAAATGATATTAACAGGAAGCATCTGGCTCCAAGTGCCGGATTCATAAAGTTCTGACCCAGACCGCCAAATAACTGTTTTACTATAATAATGGCAAATGCGCTTCCGAGTATCGCCATCCATACAGGAACCTCCGGCGAAAGGTTAAGTGCCAGAAGCAGGCCTGTTACGACTGCACTGAAATCTTTTACTGTACTGTTTCTGTGCAGGAGCATTTCCACGCCCCATTCAAAAAAAATACAAGATGCTATACAGGTTAAGATCAGCACAAATGCTTTTGTTCCAAAATTATATACACCAAACACACTCGCCGGCAGTAATGCAATGATCACGTCCAGCATCAGGGATGATGTCGTTTTCCGATCTCTGACGTGCGGAGATGCAGAAATACTCAATGTTGTTTCTTCCATGTCTCCACCTCCTACTTCTTCTTACTTGCCAGAATACTCTTTCTGGTTCCGGCTATTGTCTGTGTCAAATGTCTCTTGGCAGGACATACATAAGAACAACAGCCACACTCACAACATTCCATGCCATCATGCTTTAAGAATGCATCTATATTGCCATGTTCTGCATATTTTGCAAGATCTGACGGAATAATTCTTCCCGGACAGACATCCACGCATCTTCCGCAACGGATACATGCAGATGGCTCCCAGTCCTGAACCTCATCATGTGTCATACAAAGAAGTGCTGACAGACCTTTTACTGCCGGAACATCGAGCGAGAACATCGCTTTACCCATCATAGGTCCACCTACAATGATCTTCTCCGGCAGCTTGCCATCCTTAAAACCGCCTGCCGCTTCTATGATCTCCCGACAGCTTGTACCATTACGAACCAGCAGATTACATGGATTAACGATAGCATCACCTGTAACCGTTACGATTCTGGTGTACAGTGGCTTACCCTCGATCACCGCTTCATAGATGGAAACAATCGTATCTGCATTATGTACGATACAGCCCGCATCTGCAGGAAGCATCTTGGAATTCACATATCTTCCTGTCGTTGCATAAATCAACTGACGTTCCGCACCCTGTGGATATTTTGTCTTTAAAACTTTTACCTCGATCTTATCGTTATCAGCCAGATGCTCTGAGATCTTTGCAATTGCTTCCGGCTTATTGTCTTCAATCGCGATAATTCCCTTTGCCTTATCAAACAGATTTACACAGATCTGAAGTCCAAGGATCAGCTTATCTGTCTCCTCTAACATTCTTCTGTAATCAGAAGTCAGATACGGTTCACACTCCGCACCGTTTACAATGATATATTCGATATCATCTTCATTTCTCGGTGACAGCTTTACATGAGACGGAAAACCTGCACCGCCCATTCCAACAATACCTGCCTCCTTGATCATATCCTTGATGTCTTCTCTGTAAAGTGTGGAGAGATCTCGCACATTCTCGGAGAAATCAACCGTCTCAAATAAACCGTCATTTTCTATTACGATTGAATTTACTTTATTACCGCCACTTGTCATCCTCGGTTCGATCATTTTTACCGTTCCTGAGATTGAAGAATGGATATTTGCCGAAACAAATCCTCCCGCCTCTGCAATCTTCTGTCCTACCAGTACACGGTCGCCACGCTTTACGATCGGAACAGCCGGTGCACCTATATGCTGACTGAGCGGATAAACACACTCTCCCTTTGGAAGATATTCTCTGACAGGCTTGTCTTTTGTTAGATCTTTGCCTTCATATGGATGAATACCACCCGAAAAAGTTAATAAACCCATCTGCATACCTCTTTCTCTCGTTATTCTTATCAATTCATTCTCTGTTATCGAGAAAAACTAATCATATAATAATACTTCACAGGGTCAAAAACAACCCTAAAACTTGCCAATCTGGCCGCCAACCGCCCGCATGACAAATGCTGCCGCAAGACCGATCAGAACTCCCGTGATCGTTCCAGAGACCAGTAAAACCGGAGCATATATCAGGATATTTTGGTTCTTTATCACCAGATATGCAACGATAAGTTGACCAACATTATGTCCGACACCTCCAAGAATACTCGTTCCCGTTGTTGAAAAAAAACCGATCTTAACAGAGATCCACATAAACAGCATGCTGACTGCTGCTCCGGCAAGACTGTATATCATAACGGTAAAATTGCCAAATAATAAAGACGACAGGAAGATACGGAGCACGGATACCAAAACCGCATCCGCAAGTCCAAGCTTGCACAGCACTACAATAGTTACAATATTGGCAAGTCCGAGCTTGATTCCCGGTACCGCGATATCGATCCGGATAAAGGATTCGATATATGAAAACACCATTGCAACCGCAATAAACATTCCAAGCTGTGCTATCGTTCCTGCGCTGTTATGAGCCTTTTTCTGTATCTTCCTATTTGTAGATTTTTTTTTGGAATTTTTTTGTTTCTTCCCCATCTTTTCTTTCTATATATGCCTTTCCTGCTATACTATGAATAGCCCTTATCGATTATCATATTCTGATTCCTGTCCAACATCACCTTCCACCTGAATCACCAGCTTATGCGGCAGGCAGACAATATTCTCTCCGGTCTTCGATATCTTCCCCATACGAATACATACCTGATCCGGACAGTCTGCTTCTGTTACATATGCCATTCCATTCTTTATTTCCAGAATATTCATTCCTTTTGCGGTCTGAATCTCTTTCGTGGTATCTGTATTCAGATCATATCTGCCAATCTCTTTCTGGTCTTCATATATAATAACCTGACTGCCTTTTTTCTGACCCAGCCGGATGACTCCATAGCAGACGATTCCTAAAAGGATCAGCACAAGTGCCAGAATGATGTCTCTTTTTTTTATCATTTTACTTTATAGTCTCCATTTGTTATCGTGAACTGTTTTCCTGCCTGCTCTGTCATATATATATTCTTATCCTTATCGAGCAGGATCACATCTGCGTCAAAGCTTTTTACAAGCTTAAGTGCCCGATCCGCCGGAAGCAGAATACACATCGTTGATAAGGCATCACTTAATGCACCGCTTTCACAGATCACTGTCGCTGATATCGTTCCGGTGTCTGCCGGGTATCCGGTCTTTGGATTTAAGATATGATGATATCTTTTTCCATCCTGAATAAAATACTTCTCATAATCGCCGGATGTTGATATATAGACCGGATGCCTGTCTGACCGGACTTCTACGGTTCCCATCATATCATTTTCATTTCCTCTCGGATCACGAATACCGATCCGGAAACCGGAACCATCCGGCTTTGCGCCGTAGCATAAAACGCTGCCGCCGACTGCCACACAAGCGCCTTCCGCCTGATTTTCTTCAAGGCTTTCTGCCACCCGGTCACAAGCAATGCCTTTTCCCATCGCACCGAAATCAAGGCTTAAGCCTGTTTCATCAAACAGCACATACCATGTTCCATCCTCTGAAAGCTCACTTACCTGTGTCAGTTCTTTTCCCTGTTCGTCTACGATATGCACTTTCGAATCGTTAACTACCGAACAGGCTTCTTCTATCTTCTGAGTCTCCGGTACTTCTTTCTTCCCATCTTCGATACCCCAGCAGGACGCTAACGGACGGATCGTGAGTGCCAGCAGGTCATCTCCTGCCGCGCTTACTTCTTTTTCCTGCAAGACCGCAGATGCCAGGTCATAGCTTATCTCATAAGGCTCTCCTGCCTTATATTCATGATTCACACGGTATACCTCTGCGCCTTCTATCCGCCATGAGATCTGTTCACGCTCCAGTCTGCTTACGCAGTCGATCACTGCATCCGCATCCTGTCTGCCCTGATCCGAATAGACCGATACCGTAACTGCAGTTCCCATGGCAAATCCGGTCGTCGTATACCCCTTTTTTTTCTGGTTATCCTTTCCGGTATAAAAGATAAACGCAATTACCAGCCCGATACATAATATACCTGATAATAATGCAAGTTTATTCTTCAAAGCATTTATTCCTCCATATATAACAGCCAATACAGGCATAAACACACTTTGCAAACCTGTTCACAGGAACATCCCACGCGTAAATTAAAAGAGCTGTTGCCAACCACGGTTCCAGCTCTCTTTTTGTCTCTGTCTGCAAAGCTCCTCGCTTTGCACCTTTTTCTATCCTCTGTAATATTTCAGGATTGCTTCTACATCAAAGTATCTGCTTCCAAAATCTTTATAAATGGCATTCTTTGTCATCGCATAGACAAATACATCACCCTGACCTTTGATTCCGTCTAAGGCAGATGGCTCTATCGCTACTGCAAACTCATCAAAGTGAAGTGCAAGTATAAAGCCCTCTGTATAATATGTATTATACAGATTCATCACTGTAAGCTCTGTCTCCGGTGTGATCGTCATATCTGAAATCGTAAGGCTGTTACCTCTTGGGATATTCATATATACCTCTGCTTTCATTTCTTTACCGAAGGAAAGCTTTACGGATGCAGGATCTTCTGTCGCACGAATGCTTTTCAGAATCTCTGCAGCTTCAGCCGGTATTGCTCCCGGTGTCTTCGTGCAGTCTACAACTTCCCGTCCTGCCATGTATTTCTTATCCAGAATGTTGACACACTTTACAATCTTGTTGTCATTGCCCGGATTCGGCAATATGCTGGCAACCTTGTAATAGTCTTCGTTCTCTAAAATCTCTTTAAACAATAAGCTTTTAATATCATAAAACTTTGCCAGCATTACAGGCTTGTAATCCATGTACTTGATCGCTGACCGTATTTCATTTATATCTCTGATTTCCATTTGTATATTGTCTCCACTTCATTCAAATTTGTTCCGCTCAAATCATACATCCATTTTCTGATCTTTGCAACCCGGTTTTTAATGGAATTCCTGACAGACCAGTTCTCGCAGACGATATCGGAAAGCTTTCTCGTATTCCTCGTCTTCATCAACGCTGTGATTGACCTCTTCAAAACAAGCTTTTCGGATGGCCTCCTGTGTAAATATCGTAGGGCTTTCATCATCTCTGCCCCAGTAGAATACCGCGCCATCAACACTCTCATTTCCATAAATCTCCTGCATCCGGCTGATACAGCTCTCATCTCCCAGGAACACATGACAGATACCGGCTAATGATTTACAGAGAACCTCTGCATTGATCGTATATCCGTCAAAATCCTGCGCCCAGTCTGGAATCTGCTCCGGCTTATCTACAAGGATCACCGGAAGACTTCTACCAGCATGTGAAAGAAGGCTTTTAAGCTGGTCTGCGGATATCGGAACCGCTTCGGTGTCTTCATCCATAAATACGTCCGCATCCAGGAATCCGACCTGATTAAATATATCCCGCATAAACTTCGGTCGATTATACCGGCGCTCTCTGGAATAGATATTCTCACAGATATGACGGCAGGTCAGATACAATCCATCGCTTTCTTTTCGGAGTTCTGCAACCACATGCCAGATCATACCGGCTTCTTCATTGCTGATCGTCTGCATATCCATTAGAAAATATTCCTTCTCTGCAACAACCTTTAACTTATACCCCATCACTTCATAAGAAACAGACTCCATTTTTTTTGGCATCTGTCCGAATATCAGGGAGATATGCTGGTACGCCCATTCGTATATGATCTCACTTGCCCGGTCAAATCCGTCATCCCGTATCCGTATCGTCTGGTCAAATACCAGATCCGATACCAGCGGCCGGATCTCCTGCTTGATCTCTTTGTTCAACACCCTGCCGAACTGTTCTCTGTCAAGCTGTGCTGATATGAATTCGTCATTTACCACTTCTTTATTAATGAGGTAGATTACCCTATTCGGCGACAATACCTTCTGATATTTTTTATTCAGCAGAATATTTACAAGCTGCTGCTTGGATACCGCCCAGAACTTCTCTACGACCTCCGGATGTTCATCAAAATATGCCCGAACCTCAGGCTTAATCTTATCCTGTGTGATCTTTAACCGGTATTTGCTTCGGATCGCATTTTCCCAGTTTTTCTTGATATACTGATCTCTTGCCAGATTATCGAAGATCTGCACGATTGACCAGTCGCACAGCTCTAGGTTTGCGATGATGCTGTTCATCATGCGGGCATCCTTTTCCTGTCCATCCCACAAACTGCTTCTGTTATCATCAAAGCCTTCATCCATTTTATACTTGTACCGCATCTCATGCTCGATCTCATGCCAGCCCTCAAACAGAACCGTTCTGAGCTGAACCTCAAAGGTCCGGTCAAATGGCTGCTCCCACAACTGATCGGATATGTTGATCAGATATTTGCTTGGGATCTTAAATACACCATTGCACTTCTGGGCTTCAAACCGGTTCTCTTCCCATGCTGTCTTTGACCAATTATCTACCATAAAGGTGTCTTCGAGCAGTGCTTCACTGATCCTGATATCTTCTGTATAAAATAAATTAATACGGATACCGATCAGATCCTGTATCTTCTTATCATCTTTTCCCGTGCCATATTTTCCTGTATCTAACTTACGCTGTAATGACGTCAGTGTCTTTACTCTCGACATACTGTGAAAATAGATTCCGGCATTTCTGAGCTTCGTCATCAACGTCTGTTCCAGCTTCGTTCTTATATCATTCAATTCCTGAATATCTTTGTCACTGATCAGTGCCAGAGACTCATTATTACGTTCCATATAACCACCTGCTTTTCAAATAACTTTCACCCGTAAAAAGCGCACAAAAATACACTGTTATGATACCATTTTATTCCCTTGTCAGTCAATTTTTATGACATAACCTTTTTCTAAATTTTATGTGAAAATACTCCCTTTTTATTAAAATTCTATTTCAATGGATATTGCTTATTTCCTGACACACCGATATAATGTTATGAGATCTGACATGATATAAGAAAATAAGGAGGAATCTTATGATTCTCGATTGTCAAAATATAAGTAAAGCATTCGGAACCAACGTAATTCTCGACAATGTATCCTTTCATCTTGAAGATAAGGAAAAAATGGCGATCGTTGGTATCAATGGTGCAGGCAAAACAACATTATTAAAGATCATTATGCAGGAAGAAGAAGCAGATTCCGGACAGATTGTTTTATCAAAAGACCGTACAATCGGTTACCTTTCCCAGCATCAGGATATTTTCTATGACGATACGGTATACGGCGTGATGGAGGATGCCATGAAGCCTTTGATCGAGCTTCAGGATAAGATCCGCAAACTGGAACAGGATATGACAACACTGACTGGCGACGAACTGAAAGCCGCCCTCTCAACCTATAACCGCTATACACATGAATTTGAATATAAAAACGGATATGCCTACGAAAGTGAGATCACCGGAGTATTAAAAGGTCTCGGCTTCTCCAAAGAAGATTTCGACCGTCATACCGATACCTTATCGGGCGGACAAAAAACCCGTCTTTCACTCGGCAGACTTCTTCTTACAAAACCGGATATCATCATCTTGGATGAGCCGACCAACCATCTGGATATGGATTCGATCAGTTGGCTTGAAACCTTTCTAACCGGATATCAGGGAAGTGTGATTCTTGTCTCCCATGACCGTTACTTTCTGGATAAGATCGTAACAAAGGTCGTAGAACTTGATCGTGGACACAGCACCGTATATAACGGAAACTACACCTACTTCTCTCAAAAGCGCGCCGAGATCCGGACAAATATGATGAAAGCCTACTTAAACCAGCAGGCAGATATCAAGCATCAGGAAGAAGTTATCACAAAATTAAAGCAGTTCAATCGTGAAAAATCGATCAAACGGGCAGAAAGCCGTGAAAAAATGTTAGACCGTGTGGAACGTCTGGACAAGCCAACCGAATTAAACAGTGAAATGCGGCTGACGCTGGAACCATCCGTTATCAGCGGTGAAGATGTACTTACGATCGAAGGGCTGTCCAAAGCCTTTGAACAGTATAATCTGTTTTCCGATCTGAATATGGAGATCAAACGTGGTGAGCATGTCGCCCTGATCGGCGGAAACGGAACCGGTAAGACTACGATCTTAAAGATCATCAACAAGCTTGTTCCAAAGGATGACGGAACTGTCATCTTAGGCTCCCGTGTCAAGATCGGTTACTACGATCAGGAGCATCAGGTCCTGAATATGAACAATACGGTATTTGACGAGATCAGCAACGCCTATCCCGACCTGACCAATACCAGGATCCGAAACGTTCTTGCCGCCTTTCTGTTTACCGGAGAGGATGTGTTCAAACGGATCGCAGACTTGAGTGGGGGCGAAAAAGGGCGTGTATCCCTTGCCAAAATGATGCTCTCATCTGCAAACTTCCTGATTCTCGATGAGCCGACCAACCATCTGGATATCACATCCAAGGAGATCCTTGAAGAAGCGATACGGAACTATACCGGAACAGTCCTTTATGTATCCCATGATCGATATTTTATCAATCAGACAGCAACAAGGATCATCGAATTAAAGGATAAGCAGTTAACCAATTATATTGGAAACTATGATTACTACGAAAGCCACAGAGCCCAGCCGGCTTCCACCGGAAAGCAGGCATTTGCACCAGTATCTGATACTGTCTCTCAGGAAAAACAGGCAGAATCCCAGGCAAAGCTCTCTTGGAAGGAAAACAAAGCCGAACAGGCAAGACTTCGGAAAAAAGCAAATGATCTGAAAAAGCTGGAAGACAAGATCGAACAGCTTGAAAACCGTCTGGCTGAAATTGATGAAGAATTTCTGGTTCCTGAAAATGCAACAAATGTTGCACTGTTAAATGATCTGACAAAAGAACGAAATTCTGTAGAAGAAGAATTGAACACGATGTATGAACAGTGGGAAGAATTATCTTCTGAGGAATAAACATCTAAAAAAGCATTAGATACGGACAATTTGCTGTTGTAAGTTACATACAACCATGCAATATCCGCATTCTAATGCTTTTGTATTATCAGTCGATCACATTTATGATCTTTCTTCCATATGTATATGTATTGCCGGATGCCGGAATACAATAAGTACTGTTACTGATATAGACCTGACTACTGCTTCCCATTCCACCGTGAATACACCAGTAAGTTCCATCATTATCATAATAAGCGCCCCAGTCCTTGACACAGGCTTCCGCCAACTGTTTGGGAACACCCATCCGGATCAGATATTTCTTAACCGCTGCCGCATTTTTAAACTTACCAAGAAACAGGGAAACATGGCTTGCCTCTGTCTCTCCGTTTTTATAATATACGATCACGTCTCCCGGAGTTAATGCATCATATGAGAAATCTACAATATCTGAATTCAACTGAATCGAATCCTGTTTCATCCAGCTTTTCCCATCTGACAGAACAACTTTTCCGGTCACAGTTCCGGCACCGCCCCATTCCGTTCCGGTATACATCCGATCTAACAGGATACCGCCTTTTTCCGGACTTGTATACTGAACCGCAAGTTTCTGCGATGGAACATCTCCACCAGCAAGTGCAAATGCCTGATCGACAAATACATTGCAATATATATTTGTCTTACCCAGATATGCCAGGATCACGCGCTTCATCCATGCATCCGTATCCCAGTAAACAGAACCTTCCAGTCGTCTGCTATATGCACGTCCATATTTATCAAAGTCATATAGATATCCATCCACGGACTGACTTCCAGATACACTCTGTCCCTGTTCATTCATCAGGTAATATACCGTCTTGCCATTGATCTGGACAGTAACAATCCCCGGAACGATCTGATCCAGCTTCTGTCCTTCTCTGTATATGGAATATTTTCCGGTCTTGTCATAATATATGTATTTTGATACTTTTCCGGAAGCATCCGTATAGACTGCAGTTTTTTTGTCAATGGTCTGCCAGCCCTCTTCTGCCTTTATCACGCCATCTTCCGGTATATAATAATAATCCGAATGAATATTTAATAATTTATCTGTTACCTGCTGCCATCCGGAACTTCCTGCATCATAGATCCATACTGTGTTCCTGTATTTGCTCTTTGAATAGCTGGCATTAAAATACCGGTACAGACTTGTTCCATTTTTATCATAGTAAAAGGTTTTTCCTTTATTATATGGCGCCCACATACTGGAAACTTTCTTCCATCTGACTCCATTTGCCTGATACAGCACATATCCGTTTCCGGACTGTTTTCGTTTATAGAGCACTTCTCCCTTTCGGATATAATACATGGTCGTATCATTTGAGCTGTACCATCTGGTTGATGTATAATGTCTTCCATTTTTAAAATATACAAATGAGCCATCGATCTTATAAATGCCATCTGTTACAAAATTCCATTTGTTTTTACTGTAGATCTTATACATTCCGATCCGCTCGCTGTCCTTATATCCATCCAGATAATAGGTCTTTGTATTACGTGCATTTGCATTAAAATACATCATGGCATTTTTTACATTTACCCATGTATCTCTTACTGCTTTGCCATCTTCGCCAAAATAATAGCCATAACGATCAACCTTTTTATAATAGTTCCGACGGCTTACACCATCCCGCAGATAATAATATTCTCCGCCGGCCTGTTTCATTCCCTGTGCCAGTGCACCCGCTGCATCAAACCAGTACACTGTGCCTTTAACGCTGATGTAACGATCCGTTACACGCTGTTTCTTGCCATTTGTAAATGAATAACAGGCATCTCCTGAAAAGCGGAATATTGCCTTTCCATCCTTTACATATACCTGTGATCTTCCATATGGATACCAGCCGGTTTCATCCACCCGCTTTCCTTTCCGGAAGAAATAATACGTTCCCGCTACCTTCTTGATTCCTTTTACCGGTGTTCCGTCAATGTAATATATATCCTTTGAAAAACCGGTTGTCAGAATGGAATAATCGTCACTATAGTAAAAGCATTTTTCAAGAGCTGTGTTTCCGGTTTTATTTTTTGAAAACCGAAGCACGGTCTTTGTCGTTGCCGGCTTAAATTTCAATGACATCTTGCCTGTATAAGAGCTGGTATCATAGGAACCATTAAACTCACTTTTCTTAGTTACTACAACCGCCCACAGCTTCTCATCATAGCTTACAAGTGCATATTTCAGTCCGGTGCTCTCATCTACACCCATACCTTTATAGTAATCTGACTTTACTGCATAATCATATTGGAAGGAACCGTCACTGGCATTTGAAAATGTATGTGTGTTCTCGTCCTGTGATAATTCCTGTTTCTTTACTGATTCCGCAGCCTGCACATTTCCGGTATTTTTCCCGGCTCCCATAAACAATATCAACAAAGCTGCTATACATAGAAGTATTAATCGTTTATTCTGCTGTTTCATCTTTCTTTTTATCCGCCTTTTCTGTCCACAGATAAGGGGTTATCTGGTAGACGTAATAATTCAGCCAATTGGCATATAATGTATTAGCATGGCAACGCCAAGATTTGATCGGTGTCTTGCTTGGATCGTTGTCCGGATAATAATTTACCGGAATATCCGGATTCAGTCCCTTTGCAAGATCACGCTTATATTCTTTATCAAGCGTCAGAATATCATATTCCGGATGTCCGGTTACGAATATATTCTTTCCTTCATCGCCAATGATCAGATAAGGACCTGCCTCATCGGACTCCGCTACGATCTCCAGATGCGGATTTTTTACGATCTCATCTTTGTCTACACCTGTATATCTGGAATGCGGTACATAAAAGATATCATCAAACCCACGAACAAGCGGTGTCTTTCTGTGGAAGGTATGATGCATATAGATTCCTGATAATTTCTTATCCAGCTCATGCTTCTGCACCCCATACCGATAATACAGACCTGCCTGTGCGCCCCAGCAGATATGGATCGTGGAGGTTACATTTTTCTCCGACCAGTCCATGATTTCTTTTAATTCATCCCAGTATTCTACATCTTCAAATTCCATCTTCTCGATCGGTGCTCCTGTGATAATGAATCCATCCCATTTCCGATCTTTGATGCTGGAAAAATCGGTGTAGAACCGTTCCAGATGGCCTTTTGGTGCATGCTTGGATTCATATGTCATCGTACGGATCAGGGAAATATTCACTTGAAGCGGCGTATTTGACAGACTTCTCATAAGCTGTAATTCTGCATCCTGCTTTAAAGGCATCAGGTTCAATATCAATATATCAAGCGGACGGATATCCTGACGGATGGCTCTGTCTGAACCCATCACAAAGATATTCTCATCCTCCAGTATTTTCTTTACCGGTAAATCATCGTCAACTCTAATTGGCATTTTCTATCAAGTCCTTTCTGTTTCAACTGCCATTTTTCTGTTTCTATATTATCAGGAAAACTGTTCCAGAAACTGCGCTTCTGAAATGATCGGTATTCCCAGACTCTGTGCTTTTTTATTCTTCGAAGATGTGGATGTCACATCGTTATTGACCAGATATCCGGTCTTTGAAGATACAGAACCTGCTACCTTTCCGCCCCGGTCTTCGATATACTGCTTCATCTCATCCCGGTTTGCAAATTGTACCAGACTTCCGGTTATTACAAAGGTAATACCTGCAAGCGTCTGTGGTACCGTTTCAGTCTCTGCTTCAAACTCTAATTCACGAAGCAACCTATCTATAATAGCACAATTCGACGGATTTTTAAAATATCTTACAATTTCCTCTGCAATCACTGTTCCAATTCCATCAATCTCTGTATATGCTTCTACATCCGCATGCATGATCTGATCCAGGTTATTTTTAAAATGTTTGCAGATCAGCTTCGCTGTTGCATCTCCGACCCCAGGAATTCCAAGGCCATAGACAAAACGGTTCATCGTTGTGTGTCTGGATGTATCAACAGCCTGAATCAGCTTCGCATAAGACTTCTCTCCAAAGCCTTCCAACTCAACGATCTCTTCTTCATGACGATTCAGGTGATAGAGATCATCCAGATGATCCAGATATCCCTGTTCAATAAATTTGTCTATCGTGGCTTCTGAGAGACCGTCAATATTCATAGCATTTCTGGATACAAAATGAGCAAATGATTTTAACTTCTTTGCAGGGCAGAATTCATTGGTACAATAAAGGGTCTCTACCTGATCTACACCCTCTCCCTCCGTCACGATCTTTGTCAGACCACCACAGGCAGGACAGGATTCCGGAATCGATACATTTCCACTTCTGGTATGATTTTCGGCAATCTGCGGAATGATCATATTTGCCTTATAGACCGAGATCTCATCTCCGATCCCAAGCTGCAACGACCGAAGGATACTGACATTATGGATACTTGCACGGCTGACTGTTGTTCCTTCAAGGGACACCGGATCAAATACCGCAACCGGATTGATAAGTCCCGTTCTGGAAGGGCTCCACTCCACATACTGCAGATGGGTCACTGCCTGTTCATCCGCCCATTTGAATGCCATACTGTCTCTTGGGAACTTCGCTGTTCTACCGAGACTCTTTCCATATGCAAGATCTTCTAACACCAGTACCAGACCATCCGAAGGAAAATCGTTCTGCTCAATCTGTTCTGCAAACTTTGCTACACGCTCCGGCAGCTTATCAGCATCGATCAAATAATGCTCTACGACATCAAAGCCCTGCTGCTCCAGCCAGTCTAATTCATAGGAAAAGGAATTCTTAAAGTCCACATCTTCTCCATCCACCAGATTAAAGGCAAAGAAATGTACGTTTCTCTCTTTTGTAATGCGGTTATTCAACTGTCTGACAGAGCCGCTGCATAAGTTTCTCGGGTTTTTATATTTTGCATCTGCATCTGTGATCTGCTCATTTATCTTCTCAAAATCTGAATACTTGATAACTGCCTCTCCACGGATCGTCAGCTTACCCTTATATGGAATCTCTTTCGGAATATTTGCAAATACTCTTGCGTTGTTCGTTATAACCTCGCCCTCTAAGCCATTTCCTCTGGTTACTGCTTTTACAAGCGTGCCATTCTCATAGGTAAGGACAACGGTAAGACCATCTAACTTCCATGAGATCACACCCTGATGTGTGCCAAGCCATGCTGCCAGTGCTTCCACACTCTTGGTCTTATCAAGAGAAAGCATTGGATGCTCATGAGCCTCTTTCGGAAGCTCACTTACAATCTCATATCCGACATGAACCGTCGGACTGTTCGACATTACAATTCCTGTCTCTTTTTCAAGTTCTACCAGTTCATCATACAAGGCATCATATTCCAGATTGCTCATGATCTCGGTATCTTCCTGATAATATTTCTTTGATGCCTCATTCAGTTTTTCAACTAATTCTTTGATTCTGTCTCTCTTTTCCAACTGACATACCTCTTATTTCCAACAACATTCTGTTCATTTTTATTATCCGGCTGTGCTTCTTCCCGCTTTGTTTTTACTTCTTCTTTTCGTTCCACTAAACGTCTGAGTTCTGTTTCTTCTTCCTTTGTCAAATGGCGGTACTCACCCGGTCTCAGATTCCCCAGACGAATATTGATCACTCGAAGCCGTTTCAGATTTACGACCTTATATCCAAAATATTCGCACATTCGGCGGATCTGGCGATTCAGCCCCTGTGTAATTATGATCTTAAAGGAATAATTATCGATCTTATACAGACGACATTTTTTTGTCACCGTATCAAGAATCGGAACACCTGCCGCCATCTGTGTTAAAAATTCGTCCGTGATCGGCTTATTCACACGGACACGATATTCCTTCTCATGATTATTGACTGACTTCTGGATACTGTTTGACAGGTCTCCATCGTTTGTCAAAAGCAGTAATCCCTGTGAATCCTTATCTAATCTTCCTACATACTGCAATCGGATCGGATACTTAATATGATCAAAGATGTTATCCGGATCATCATGACTTGCCGTGCAGGTCAGTCCCAGTGGTTTATTGTATGCAAGAATAACTGTCTCTTCACGCTTTCTTACAGGCTTTCCATCGACCATTACCCTGTCATTTGCCTCTATCTTCTGTCCCATTTCCGCAGGCTTCCCATTTATTGTGATCCTGCCTTTTAATATATATTCATCTGCCGCACGTCTGGAACAAATGCCAGCTTCGCTCAGATATTTATTAATTCGAATGCCTTCTGCCATATCATGACCCTTCCTGTTCTGTCTCTCTGCTGCGACTGTTTTGCCGCTCTTTTTATCTGTTTTCTTTATAACCATATCTTTTTAATCATACCATTCTGATCATTAAAAGTAAACAATTACAACTTTTCAATTTCGGGGCTTGTTTTTTCTCTTTTTCCGACGTATAATAAGGCAAACGCAAAGGTGTGTTTCTACGGAAACGCACCTTTTTTTGTATTTAAATTTAGAAGCTGAAGTTATAACATTTTATAAAGGACGTGAATATATGGATAATATCGATAAGAAAATATTACATTTATTACAGCACAATGCCAGAACCCCTTTAAAGTATCTGGCAAATAAAGTATTTCTCTCCTCTCCTGCGGTATCTGCAAGAATCGACCGGCTGGAAAAGGCAGGTGTGATCACCGGATACCATGCAGGCATCAACCCGGAAGCTCTGGGGTATCACATTACCGCATTTATACACATGGCACTCGATCCAAAACAGAAACCAACCTTTTATCCCTTTATCGATGCCTGCCCCAATGTACTAGAATGTAATTGTGTGACCGGTGCCTACTCTATGTTGATGAAGGTTTGTTTTCCAAGCACAATGGAACTGGATTCTTTCATTGGCCAGCTACAGCGATTCGGAAATACAGAAACACAGATCGTATTCTCCACTCCTGTTCAAACTCGTGGAATCGACATCGGTATTGTATCTCCTGTAAATGAAGAAAATGCTATCTAGTATGTCTGCGGACGGTCGTCTGTAACTTCTATATTATATAAGGCAAATAATAAAACAAAAAAGTTCCGTATCAGAATTCTGTCATATCCGAAGAATTCTTTTATGGAACTTTTTTATGTCTTGATATCTGCTTACAAACCTACTGCTAACTGGTTCACACATTTGCAGAATCAGCTAAAATATCCTTCCTATTGTGCATCTTCCGGTGTAGCTGCAGTATTCTCTGTTGTAGCCGGTTTGCTGATCAAATCATAAAATGCCCGGAATGTTTTATCTGTATCCAGAAGATATTCTGTATTCTCTTTTACATGAACATAGATATCCTGAATATCCTTTGATGCCTTAAAGCTGTTCAGATAAGAAAGCTGTGCATTTGACAGCTCCCCATTAGCGATCTTATACGAACCGTCCTGGTCTGTTATAATATAGAAGGTCACGATATCAAGCGGCTTTGATTCTACGTCCGCAATGTCCATATAGGACAATTCAACCACAACATATTCTCCTTCTGCATAACCATCTGCCAGATAACAGGTCGTATCTTCAAAACCTTTTAGGTATTTTGCAGAGTTTTCCAATACTGACATATCATCAAACTCGGTTGGATCCGTCACCAGTGACTGTAACGTTGCCTGATCACAGGCTGCTTTTGCCGTAAGATACTTACTAACCAGATCATTGATCTCTGAAACATCACTTTTCTTATATGATGCATTCTCCGGAATCGTCAGCTCAACCGTATTATTTTCTCCCGGCACAATTTTGGGTTTTCTGATAAAAAATGCGTACACATAACAGGAACACAATAATGCAAATATCACCCAGCCAATCGCAAGCTTCATTCCAGCCCGGATCACGATCTCTCCTTCTTTTGTCTTTATATATGTATCACCAAGAAAACTGTTTTTTTTATGATTCAATTTTCCTATGCTCCTTTTCATATTTTATATCGACAAAATTCTACCATTCTGTTCTGTATTTTGCAAGTTCATCCAGGAAGTATTCATAATTCAGCGAAGAAATATAAGAAAATATTTGATTATTTCAGCGAAATATTGTATTATATATAAGTCATGCACCAGTAGCTCAGTGGATAGAGCAACGGCCTCCGGAGCCGTGTGCGGTGGTTCGATTCCACTCTGGTGCATATTTTTTATGCATAAAAATACCGGCAGCCACTTAAAAGGAATGTGGCTGCCGGTATTTTCTTTTAATAAAATGATGATATTTTTACATTGTAACAAAGATGAACTTTACAACGAATAACGCTGCGATGATCGTTACAACGATATCTTTCTTCTTGTAGTTACCTGTGAATAAGGTAATCAGAACGTATGAAATTGATCCTACACCGATACCATTTGAGATAGAATAGGTTAATGGGATCATAAGGAAGGTAAGGAACGCAGGAACTGCTGAACGCATATCATCCATATCGATCTTGGCAAAGTTCTTAGCCATTAATACACCTACAAAGATCAGTGCCGGAGCTGTTGCACATGTTGGGATCACACCTGCGATCGGGCTTAAGAACAGACATACTGCGAAGCAGGCTGCTGTAACTAAACTTGCAAGACCTGTTCTACCACCTGCTGCGATACCGGATGCTGACTCAACGAAGGTTGTACATGTCGATGTACCAAGAATAGCACCTGCTGCTGTACCGATAGAGTCGCACATCATACTCTTATCTAAGTTGATCGGGTCACCATTCTCATCTAACATATTTGCCTGTGATGCGGTTCCGTATAAGGTTCCGATCGTATCAAACATATCTACCAGACAGAATGCAACGATCAGCATGATACCTGAGAATACGCCACCAACATATGGGCTTTCAAATGCATTTCTCCATGCATCCGCCTTGAAGCATCCAAGGAAACCGATCTCGCCAAAGTCTTTGAAAGACTGACCGATGCTGGATACATCAAAAGATGGTGTCTCCAGATTAAATACATAATAAAGGACTGTGGAAACAATGATACCGATTACGATATTTCCCTTTACATTTAACTTTGCAAGAACTGCGATCAGGATAATACCGATGATAGTTACAACCGGTGGAATAACTGCTTTCCATGCAGCTGCCGGTGTCTCTGCGCCTGAAATTGCTCCATGGAAATCAAAGATCTGTACCAGTGTATACTTATTCGCCTGTACAAGACCTGAACCCTTTAAACCAACCAATGCGATGAACAAACCGATACCGGCCGGTATTGATTTCTTCAGGCATTCCGGCATGGCTGTCGCAATGTACTTACGAAGTCCGGTTACAGACAGGATCAGAAATACGATACCTGATAACAGGATGATAACAAGACCTGACTGATAACCTTCAATCACGCTGCAGCCTGCAAAGAATGCACCGGACACAAATGAGGTACAGAAGAATGAATTCAGTCCCATACCACATGCCTGTGCATACGGCATTCTGGCAAGGAATGCCATAAGAAGTGTACCGATAACAGCCACAAGAACGGATGCGATAAATACTGCATTCCAAACCCTGCCTACTTCTGCTGCGCTTGCGCCTTCTGCAACAAGCCATCCAGCCTTACCATCTGCTGCTACCTGATTTGGGTTTACCAGGACAATGTATGCCATGGCAAAAAATGTTGTGAGTCCGGCCATAATCTCTGTACGAACATTAGAACCGCGCTCTGAAATGTGGAAAAATTTATCCATATTTCCCTTCCTTTCTTTTGTTTATTCTTATTAAAAGCATTGGTTGTCTACCTGTCCCTCACTACAGATATATGCCATGCTTTATAATCAAAATTCTGTGTGCCGTTACCGCACTGTTTCTTCCAGAAATTCGGCTACACTGTCATCCAGATAATCACCGATCACAAGATCCGCCGCTTCCTTGCAACGCTCTGTCGCATTTAAAACCGCAACTCCAAGTCCGGCTTCTGCTAACATCTCACTGTCATTATCTCCATCGCCGAAAGCAATTGTTTCTTCCATTGATATTCCAAGGAATCGTAAAACTTCCTTTAACCCATTATGTTTGCCGGAATGACGATCAGATATCTCAATCAATCGCGGCGCTCCGGATGTTACATAAACAGTATGGATATTTTGCGTTAATTCATGCATGATACGGTATTTTTTCTCTGTCGGTCCTACAATTGAGATCGAATCCAACTCCGTATTATGCTGTAAAATAAACTGCCTTATATCAGGCACCGGCGTTCTGGTGCTTCTTACATAAGCACTGATATCCTCTGACTCTCCAAAATTCATTGGATTCTCATAATATATCTCAGATGTATATCCTCTACCGTCTATAAAACATTCAAAGAATACATCTTTATCCGTAACCAGATCAAATATCTGCTCCGGTACTTCCGGTCGTAATTTTAAATTATATACTGAATGATCATCTGATAAATCATAGATTGCTGCCCCATTGGATGTGATCGCATACCGGACACCCCGAATCTCCCGGATGCATTCTGGAATGGAATAAACAGATCTTCCACTTGCCGGAATAAAAATAACGTGGCTGTCTGCCAGTTTTTCAAGAACTTCCTTTGTTCTATGGGAAATCCCATCCCGTCTTAAAATCGTTCTGTCCAAATCTGAAACCACGCATCTGTACTTCATATGCTTTTCCTCTGTTTTCGAATTTACTTTCATATGTTACCATATTTCGTAAGGGAAATAAAGATATTATAAACTTTTTTACATAAATACAGAAAAAGGAGCTATTTTCATTACATTTTTACCCGGTTGTATAAAAACTGTGATAAAATAAATACACATCAGAAAGGAGACCACTATGTTGCATGAAATATCCGATGAACGCTACTGCTTTATTGAAGATACCATTTGTGATGCATTTTTATTGGTATTGAAAGAAAAAGGAATAGAAAAAATTACCGTGACCGACATCATAAAAAGAGCCGGAATTGTTCGCAGTACATTCTATAACCACTACGAAAATATTCCAGCTCTTATAACTGCTGTTGAAGATAAAACTATCCAGGATATTTTCACCCTCATGGAAGACTTTCATCCTGAAAACAATCAGGATATATGCAAATCTTTCTTTCTGACAATTTGTAATTATACCAAAACGAATCCGTTTCTGGCAAATATTCTCCGGAGTCCAAGAGGCGATGAATTCTTTGAAAAGGCTTTAACTATGTTCCATCGTTATGTAACAGATGCCACCCGGAAAACAACGCCTTCCATGCACTCCAAGGAAGAGGTCTCCTATATGATCGCATGCAGCATTGGCAGTACCTTGGGTGTTCTCCATAAATGGACAAGAGAAAATTTTGAGAGTTCCGAAGAAATCATTGCCGGGATACTGACACAGTCATTTCTCACAGGTATACTTCCTTATCTGTCTTAAAGTGCTTCATCAATCAGAACTTCCTGCCTTTTTATCTTCTTAGTTGCACTCTTGATAAATGGATATTTACGAATAATCAACCCCGTAATCCGACGATAGGTCGGCTGCGTATTATTATAACTGTCAATAAATGCCTGAAGCTCTGATCTGATTGTTTCCTCGTTCATCCGTTTTGCCGAGACAGCATCCTGATCCGGATAGATTCTTGCAATTAGGCCATTGTTCTCTCCTGTCACAATCACCTCTCCCACCAGTTTTCCAAGAGCAAGTTTATTTTCTATTTCCTCCGGTGATATATTTTCTCCGTTTGAAAGAATGATCAGATTTTTTATTCTTCCATTGATAAATAAGAATCCGTCTTTATCCAGATATCCTTTATCTCCCGTATGCAGCCATCCACCTTTTAAGGTCTCTGCAGTCTCTTCCGGCATCTGATAATAACCCTTCATAACGCTGCTGCCCCGTACCAGAATCTCGCCATCCTCAAAAGAAATCTCAACATTGGAAAGCGGTCGTCCTATAGAACCGGTCTTATGATCTTCCGGTACATTGCTGCTGATAACAGGCGAACATTCCGACATTCCATATCCCTCATAAATATTTACACCATATTCTGCAAATTTCTCAATATAAAACGGATCCAGATGTGCTCCACCTGTAAATATTGTTTTCAGCTTTCCCCCAAATGCCTTGGCTGCAACTATTTTCTTTGGGATCAACGGGTTCATTGCCGAAAGACGTTTGTAGATTGTTTCTACCATCAAAGGTACCATCAGCATAATATCAGGATGAAAGACGCCCATATTTTTTACCATATGCAACAGAGAATCATTAATACATACCGTTGCTCCAAAGGAAAAACCTTTGAGCCAATCCATAACAAGGCAAAATGCATGATGAATCGGTAAAACACTTAATACTATGGTTCCGGGCTCTGCAGTATAATTAACAGATTTTACATTTTCTGCCAGATTTCTCTGTGTCAGCATAACACCTTTACTCTTTCCTGTAGTTCCGGAGGTGAAAATAATCGTAGCAATATCTTCCGGATCCGGTGCTGCAAAATCATCTGTACCGTTTATACCTGACGTCATTAATTCTGCTACAGATGCAACCTTTTTCTGATTTGTTTCGATTTTTTCTTCCTGTAATATCCAGATTTTTTTCAGTTTTGGACATTTCTCCAGTATCCGTTCCGACAAGGTCTGAATTTTAGGACTTAAAAAGAGTGCTTCCGCATCTGAACGATTCAGAAGATCTATCAAATCCTCTACCGGAAGTCCTGCATCAAGAGGAACGGCTACTGCCTGACCTGTTATAATTCCCAGATAAGCTTCTATCCATTCCACAGAACTACTACCGATCAATGCTATATGCTTTCCCTGAAAGCTTTCCTCACACAATCCTTTTCTGACAGACTTGGCATTCTCCATCAGCTCCCGGTAGCTTCTATCACAGATTTCCTTTTTCTTCAACCATTGCACTGCCTTTATTTCTGAAAACTTTTTTTCGCTTTCTTCCAAAATATCACGAATCAACATATCTTATTATACCTCCGCACATACTTACTGCGATCATATACTTATATTCTCTGATTATACAGTTTCCTGCTGTAATCGCTCTAACAGATCAAGTGCTTCTACAATTGTGAATACATGCAGTGCATCGTCTTCCTCCAGTTCAATGTCAAATGTGTCTTCGATTTCTCCCAAGAAAGACATAAAATCAAGCGAACTAAAGCCCAGATCTTCTCTGAACTTCATATCGTTTGTCATCTCCTCCGGCTTAACATCACAATACTGTGCTATGATTTTCTTAAATTGCATTTCCTGTGTCATAATAATTTCTCCTTTATATGTTTTATTTTATACCTGTTCCATGATTTCTCCGATACTCATATCAGGTTCCGCGATTCCTTTAAACAATATCCGCATCATATAGTAATATAACAATTCCATATCATGTTCTGCCAAATGTGCGGTCTGGTAATGATATGAAAAATTCATACCTCCATTATCTGTATGAGATACTGTCAGATACATTTTCTTTGTAGCTGCACCATTTGCAAACCATTTTGCATGCTGTGGAATTTGTACCAGATGAGGATTATCCAATTTTACCGGCATCGGCTGATAAGTAAGGTAACAGCTTTCATAGGCTGTATTCTTCGGTGTATGATATCGTTTCTGCATCTCCTCTCTGATCAACGCCGGATCATAGTTACTGTGCATATAGATCCGATTCTGCATATTCTGGATCTCATATGCTGCCGACAGGAAATCAGTATCTGCCGAAATCACAGTTCTACATGGAAACATAATAGTCCGACTACCACCGGAGGTCCATTCATCATGAGTAGACCGTCTTGAAATGAAGTTTTCTATCGTAATATCTTCCTGTCCATGATTCATCTTTGACAGATATGTACGAATACCAAGCAACAACAGATTTGTCATTGAAAGCTGATGGTTCATACAAAAATCTATCAGATTTTTCGTTGGCTCCGGCTCCAGTTGATAATCCTTTACTGCCACAAACAACTGATCTAATTCTATATCGGCAGCCCTGAGTGTTTTATTCCTATGTAACTTTCTTGATGCTTCCAGTACATCTAAACCCTGGATATCAGAATAAAGGGGTTCCCCCCATGCATCCAGCTGATCATCCCAGAACTTTTTATCTTTGGCAAAACGTTTTTCATTATTTGCACGATTCAGATCTTTAACCAGCACTTCCTCAAAATCAGCTAACTTCTGCGGATATGGTGTATTGAATTTATAATGCGTATATAACTGCATCAGGTCATTGATCATCACAACCAGTCCACAGGAATCAATCAATCTATGATCCATATGGATGAAGAAACCATTATATCCATCTGGCAGTTTAACCATCACTACATCGCAAAGCGGAATATCATCTCCGTCAAATGTCTCATATGCCCACTGCTGCATTAGATAGTCTGCTTCTTCCATATGCATTCCTGATAAGTCTTTTAAAGGAATATCACGGGTTTCTTTTTCAGTAAGATATTGCTTCACATCACCATTTTTATCACGTTTCGTAAAACGAATACGCATACATCCATATCTCTCATATTCCAACTGAATACATTTTTTTAAAAGTCCGAAATCCAGTTCTGCTTTTAAAGATGCCACAACACTGACACCGGACACCTGCTGTGTTTTATATTTTTTTATCCAGTCATCATGCATTTTTTGTGCTGCTGTTAAGGGATACTGTTTCATCATCATGGATAACCTCCTGTATTCTTTATTCTTTTGTGAACTTATCACATTTCATTTTTGAATTCCACCCCTTGTACAACTTAACAAACACTTTACATGAAATTGACCGAAACTTTAAAAGTAATCTATGGATCAGAATTATCCCAATATAAAAATCCCCCTTAAACAGATTCGGCATTTACCTTATCTGCTTAAGAGGGATCCTGTTACTTCTGATGATTCTATTTTAATTATCATATTTTTCAAAAAAATCAAGCAGCTTTTGTCGATAAAGCTCTGGAGCTGCATATGGCGCGCATAGATGCCGTGCTTCCGGTATAATGACCAGTTCTTTGGGAGCACTGCATAATGCATAATTATATACAGAATTCTCCGGAACTACATAGGTATCTGCTTCCCCATGAAAAAACAAAACCGGACGTTTATTTTTCTTCATTGCATCTATCGTGTCAGCATCACTCATACGAAATCTTCCAAACATCCTGCAAAACAGATCTACACGGAACAAAAGCAGCTCTACCCAACCCAAATGAAACCAGTTAGCTGCGATATCCTGAAGCTGCCGTTTCATCGAGCAAAATCCACAATCTGCAATCAAGCCTTTCACTTCTTCCGGCAGTTTATGTCCGGAAGCCATAAGCACTGCCGCAGCTCCCATGGATTCTCCATAAAGATAGATTGGGAGCTTCTCTCTGTTTCTTGCAGCAATATAATAACTCCATTGCTGTACATCCCATTGCTCTTTTGCACCAAATGTAATATATTCACCCTCGCTCAAACCGCAGCATCTCTGATCAATAAACAATAAATTACACGCATTCTCATGAAGGAAACGTGCTGTATATGCAAAATCGCCAAAGCCGCTACCTTTATATCCATGACTTAACAAAACAAAACGTTTCGCTTCTTTTGTCGGAAGATAATAAGCATGCAGATACAGTCCATCTCTGCTTCTGATAAAGCAATCCTTCATCTGCTGTTCAGCACACCACAGTTTTCCTTCTTCATATTCTTTTTCATATTTGTCTCTTGGATGATTTTTCTTTATATGAGACAGTTGAAACCATTTCTTTTTTTTCTGTCGTTTTTTCCCTTTGCAACGAACAAGCATATCAAAGAAAGACCAACCAAATGCAACAAACAGACCAAATGCACCGGCTGTTATTTCCAGTAATCTTAATATTTTCTGCTTATTCCCTGTATCATTCATAATCGTTATCTTCTCCGCTTCTTTTTCGCGTATTTGTAAAACAGCCCTTGAAAACATAATGTTTTCAAGGGCTTGAAATACTTTATTATCATTCAACAAATAAAATTATACATTCATCTGCTTAGCAACTTCTGCTGCGAAGTCTTCATTCTTCTTCTCCATACCTTCACCAACTTCGAAACGAACGAACTTAGCGATCTTAAGAGCAGGATTTACAGACTTCAGGTATGCTGCAACTGTCTGCTTGCCATCTTCAGCCTTAACATATACCTGATCAAGAAGACAGATTTCCTTCATCTGCTTGGAGATACGTCCTTCAACAAGTCCTGAGAAGATCTTGTTGCCTGAGATCTCTTCCTTATCAGCACAAGCGATCTCTGCTAACTGAGCCTTAGCTTCCTTTGAAAGGAAGTTAGGTAAGAAGTTCATATTTGACTTCTTCTCTTCGTAGATAGCTACATCTTCTGCGCTCCATACACTGGCTACAGCCTTCTCGATCAACTTGGAAAGAACCGGCTTTGGAAGTGAGAACGGATCATTTAATGCACTGTCAATTGTGATCTCTTTCATCTTAGCAAGCTCATCTGCTGAAATCTCGTCTCTTGAGATGTACTGTGGGTTCATAGCTGCGATCTGCATTGCAATGTTTGTAAGTGCTTCCTTAGCTGCATCATCTGAAGCACCGTTACCGGCTACAAGAACACCGATTCTTCCGCCACCATGGATATAAGAAGCAACAACATCTGCTGTAACCTTCTCAAATCTTCTGATGGAGATTTTCTCACCAATCTTGAGAATCTTATCATCAAGATCAGCCTTCATATCAAGGATTGAAACAACGTCTTCGCCATCTCCAGCCTTTTCTGTATCTACTGTAAGTGCCTTATCTGCAACTGCCTGTACAAATTCCTGGAAAATTGCATTCTTTGCAACGAAGTCTGTCTCTGAGTTAACTTCAACAACTACTGCTGTATTACCATCAATTGCAACCTTAGCGATACCTTCTGCTGCAATTCTTGCTGCTTTCTTCTCAGCCTTAGCTGCACCACTCTTTTTGAGTACTTCCACAGCGGCATCCATATCGCCGTTTGTCTCTGTAAGTGCTTTCTTACAATCCATCATACCAGCACCTGTGAGTTCTCTTAACTCTTTTACCATGCTTGCTGTAATAGCCATCGTAATAACCTCCAAAATTCTAGTATTTATATTCTAAAATATTACTCTTCTACTGCTGCATCCTCATCTGCAACTTCTTCAGCATCTGTTGCATCAGCACCCTGCTGAGCTTCGATAACTGCATCTGCCATCTTTGAAACAATAAGCTTTACAGCTCTGATAGCATCATCGTTACCAGGAATAACATAATCTAATTCTTCCGGATCACAGTTCGTATCAGCAATACCTACAAGCTTGATTCCAAGTGAATGAGCTTCCTGGATACAGATTCTTTCCTTCTTAGGATCTACAACGAAGATCATGTCAGGAATTTCCTTCATTTCCTTGATACCGCCAAGGTTCTTCTGAAGCTTCTCCATCTCCTTCTTGATCTGGATAACTTCCTTCTTAGGAAGAACATCAAATGTTCCGTCAGCTTCCATAGCTTCGTACTTCTTAAGAGTAGCGATTCTTGTCTGGATTGTGCTGAAGTTTGTAAGCATACCACCTAACCATCTCTCGTTTACATAGTACATACCGCAACGCTCTGCTTCACTCTTGATTGAGTCCTGAGCCTGCTTCTTTGTACCAACGAAAAGAATCTTTCCACCATTTGCTACGCAGTCACCGATTGCATTGTAAGCATCGTCAACCATTCCTACTGACTTCTGAAGGTCGATGATGTAGATACCATTACGCTCTGTGTAGATGTATGGCTTCATCTTAGGGTTCCATCTTCTTGTCTGGTGTCCGAAATGTACACCTGCTTCTAATAACTGTTTCATTGAAATAACGCTCATTTTTTCTACCTCCATGGTTATATTCTTCTGCTGATCTCTCTTTCACCGAGTCACCCGAGCTATAGGCACCACTTCAGGAATCAACCAGCATGTATATTATTTTTATGAGCCTGCTATATACAAGCCCACACACGAAATTGATAATAACACAAAAAGAAAGTGCATGCAAGCACTTTCTTTTTATAATCTCATGTCACTTAACAGTTCCATGTCTTTTTCGCATTATGCTGGTATGTGCGAGCACATTCCAGCGCAATGCTCATTATCTCATATTTTGTTTTAATTCATGCTATAACTATCGTCCATCTCTCATAATGGTGATCATCTCATCGTAGGTTTCATCACCCTTGAATGTGAAAGTTCCACACATCAGTTTCATGGAATTACCGGAGCTTACAAGGTAATCATAGAAATCCTGTACACTGTCTACCATTCCGATATCATATAATGCCTGAGAGATTGCCTCTGCATACATACCCGGCTTGATCGTAATCGAACCACCCTTTTTCTTTTCTTCTGTAGTTGTCTCTGTCGTAGCCTCCGTAGTTGTCTCTGTCGTAGCCTCCGTAGTTGCTTCTGTCGTCGCCTCTGTTGTAGCTTCTGTCGTCACTTCCGTCGTTGCCTTAGCTGCATCCTCTTTTGTCGTTTCCGTTGCAGTCTCTGTCGTTTTCGCTGATTCAGTAGTTTCTTCTGATGCAACAACTTCTACCGCATCTCCTTTTGACGGATCATTCTTCTTTGTATCTGCAAAGCTTCCGGACTTAATTCCAACCATCATAACGAGCGCACCAATGATAAGTCCAAAGCCTAATCCTCTGAAAAAATATTTTTTCTTCATACTGCCGTTTCTCCTATCGTATAAAACAATTTCAATTTACTGCTTCTGATTCTCAATATTTTTAATGATCACCTTGGTTTCACCAACACCGATTCCAAGCTGGTTCGCGATCTCCATAATTCCAAATCCCTGCTTGTAAAGCTCTGCCACTTCTTCATCGATATTTTTCTCATCATCCCAGATTTCTTCCGGTGCAGGAGCTTCTTTCTTTGCCTCCTGTGCACGATTCTGATTTCTGTTTGTTCTGTTCTTCTTGCGATTCTTCTTTCTGGAACGGTTGCCTCCCGCCGGCTGTTCTGTCTTCTGTACAGGCTCAGTACCGGTTGCTTCTGCGACTGTTGTTTCTTCTGTAATTTCGGTTGCTTCTGACTCAACAGCAGGCTCTTCTGCTTTCTTAAAGGCAACAACATTGGATTTTTCTTCTGCCGCTTCTTTCTCGGCTTCCTCAGCAACAGCTTCTTCTGCAACAGCTTCCTCTACTTCTTCCTTTGGTTCCTCCGCATCATCTTCTGCCGTGTTCTCTTCAACATCCTGTTCCGGTACAGTTTCGGTTATATCACCATTTGCAACTGCATCACCGGAAATAACTGTCTCCGTCTCACTTGCCTCTAATGCTCCGAGAGAATTCTCATCCGGCTCTTCTTCGATTTCTTCTGTCTGCTCATTTTCTTTGGGAGCTTCTTCTGTCTGCTTCTCTTCCGAAACAGCTTCTTCAGCCTGTTGTTCTTTTTCTTTTGCGATCTCTTCTTCGGTTTCCTTTACTTCCATTTCAAGAAGTTCTTCATAAGTAACCGCTTCCGGTTTTTTCTCTGCATCCGGATTATATTCTTCATAGGCTTCTGCAAGGCTCTGATTGATATAATCGATCATCTCCTTCTTTGCCTTTTCAGACAACTTGGATGCCCATTTTTCAATCTGTTCCTTCAGTTCCTTTTCTGTCTTCTTGCGGACATCTTCGCTGTATTCATCTAACGATGTCTTGCTCTGCTCAAGAAGAGAATCACATAATTCCGTAATCTTTCGTTTTAATTCTTCTGAGCTTTCATTATATATCTCATCTTCCTCTTTAAAATCATGACTATCCAGAATAAAAAAGCTTACACCTACAACTGCTACGCCAACTAATAATGTTATGATTGGTAATATCATTTCTTTACTCTCCTTTGCAAAATTTTATACGGCTTTTAATTCGTCAAATACAACATCATTCAGAACCTTAATATAAGTTCCCTTCATGCCTGAGGATCTTGCTTCTATAACACCCGCACTCTCAAACTTTCGAAGTGCATTCACGATTACGGAACGGGTAATTCCGACCCGGTCTGCAACCTTACTTGCAACAAGGATTCCCTCATTTCCATCCAGTTCCGAAAAAATGTGCTTGATCGCCTGTAATTCTGAAAATGATAAAGTACTGATTGCCGAACGCACGATTGCGATCTTACGATCTTCTTCTGCATTTTCTTCATTTAAAGCCCGCATCATCTCAAGTCCTACAACCGTCGTTCCGTATTCCCCGAGAATAATATCATCAATATCATACTGTGCATCCAGCTTATACAGAAATAACGTTCCAAGCCGTTCTCCTGCTATATCAATTGGAAGTAGAAGTCCCTGATATTTCTCTATGTTATCACTGTCAAATCCGAGCGTAGTCAGATTTACATTTTCCTTTGTTGACAATACAAGGAGAAGTCTCTCATTCAGCATACTGTCGATCAGCAGACCGACCTTATCCTCGATCAGTTCATGGATCTCAGGTATATCTTCACGGTTCTTAATTCCCAGAACCTTACCTTTTTTACTGATAACCAGTACATTTGATTTTAAAATATCACTCAAAACATCACAAATATCATTAAAAACAACCTTATGCGAGTTGTTATTGTGCAATAATTTGTTGATTTTTCGTGTTTTATCTAATAATTGAACACTCATTTCTGTTCCTCCGTATGTAAAATACAAAAAAGTTGTTTTTGCATAAAAAATCTACACTATTTGACATTCTATCACAATGGTCATGAGATAACAATAGCCTTTCCTGTCAAACGAGAGATTTAATATTTAAAAACAACTTTTTTTATATGGCAGGCCGGACAACTTCATCCGATCACTTATGCCTGTTTTTCCTTTTCGGTATTATCTCTGGAATATCCACAGTTTTCTGCTGAACAAAGTAACTTATTACCCTTTTCAACCATATAACTGCCACATACCGGACATTTTTCCCTTGATGGTTTCGCCCATGACATAAAATCACATTCAGGAGCATTGATACATCCATAGTATCTTCTGCCCTTTCTGGTCTTCTTTATTACTATGTCACCTCCACACTTTGGACAAGGAACTCCTGTCTTTTCAAAGAACGGCTTCGTAAATTTACAGTCAGGGAAGCCCGGACATGCAAGGAATTTACCGTGTGGACCATACTTTACGACCATATTGCGTCCGCACTCGTCACACACCTCATCCGTTACTTCATCCTCAATCTTAATGGACTGCAACTCACTCTCGGCTTTCTTAACCGCCGCATCGAGATCTGGATAGAAGTTTCTTACTACAACTTTCCATTCGATAGCACCCTCACCGATCTTATCGAGAAGGGACTCCAGATTCGCTGTAAAATTCACGTCGATAATAACCGGAAATGCCTGTTCCATAATCTGATTCACGGCTTCTCCCAGTTCTGTTACGTATAATTTCTTATTCTCTTTTGTGATATAACGACGATTCAATATTGTTGAGATCGTCGGTGCATAAGTACTTGGTCTTCCAATGCCAAGCTCCTCTAAGGTTCTTACCAGAAGTGCTTCTGTATATCTTGCCGGCGGCTGTGTAAAATGCTGCTTCTCGTCAAAATCTTCTAATTTTAACAGATCCCCTTCATTCAGATCCTTAATTCCCGCAATATGCTCACTCTTCTCGTTGTCCACATTATAAACCGTTGTAAATCCTGCAAATGCAATCTTTGATACTGAGGTCTGGAACCGATAGCCTGCTACTTCTGCCTTTACGGTCTTAATGCTGTATACTGCCTCTGCCATCTGGCTTGCAAGGAAGCGGTTATAGATCAGCTGATACAGACGGAACTGTTCTCTGCTTAACTGATCCTTGATAGCTGCCGGTGACAGTGTGATATCCGTCGGACGGATTGCTTCATGCGCGTCCTGGATCTTCTTACCCGGTTTGTCTGCCCGAGGTATTCCCGCTGTATAATCTTCTCCAAAATTCTTTATGATATAATCCTTAGCTGCTGCTGCCGCTTCATCCGATATTCTGGTAGAATCCGTTCTCAGATAAGAGATCAGACCGATGGAACCTCTGCCCTTGATCTCCACACCTTCATATAACTGTTGTGCGATACGCATCGTTTTGGATGTCGCAAAGTTCAGCTTGGAGGAAGCTTCCTGCTGCAACGTACTGGTTGTAAATGGAAGTGGCGCTTTCTTATGACGCTCACTGTCCTTGATCGATGCGATCTGAAAAGACTGCTTTCCGATTGTTTCTATGATATGATCCAGTTCCGCTCTGGAAGATATTTCTTCCTTATCGCTCCCATTTCCCATGTATTTGAATTCAATGCTTTTCTTGGCCTTTTCCGGTGCCAGCATAGCAGAAAGTGTCCAGTATTCCTTTGGAATAAATTCATTGATCTCTTTTTCTCTGTCACAGATCAGCTTTAATGCTACAGACTGTACACGTCCGGCACTTAAACCTCTCTTAATCTTTGCCCAGAGAAGCGGACTGATCTTATAACCAACCAGTCTGTCCAATACACGTCTCGCTTGCTGTGCATCCACAAGTGCCATATCGATATCGCGTGCCTGCTTAATTGAATTCTTTACTGCATTTTTCGTAATTTCATTGAAGGTAATTCGCTTGTACTTCTTATCATCCAGTTTCAGTGCTTTTGATAAATGATAGGAGATTGCTTCTCCCTCACGGTCGGGGTCAGTTGCGAGGTACACTTTGTCAGCTTTCTTTACTTCTTTTCGAAGCTGTGCAAGTATATCTCCTTTTCCTCTGATCGTTATATATTTCGGTTCAAAATCATTATCAACATCAATGCCCATCTGGCTTTTAGGCAGATCACGCACATGACCATTCGACGCAATCACTTCATAATTACTGCCCAAAAACTTTTTAATCGTCTTGGCTTTCGCCGGAGACTCTACAATAACAAGATATTTAGCCATGTACTCTTTCCTTTCCTGTTCGTTTAAACGACACAAACTATACACCATTTTTTCCTGCCATGCAAGTGAATATTTTATTACAATTTTCTGAAAAAATGCCCCGGATTCTGTTTTCATCCCTGTGTAACAGCAAAATAATACCGTACCGGCTGCCGAATTATTCCTTTTCTTTCCATATCAAATAACGCTGTCAGGATTCTTGCAGGAGGCTGATCCACGCGGGCACAGATTTCCTCTATATGCAGCACTTCCCGCCCCATACAGGCACATATCTTCTGTTCCAGAGCGGTAAGCCGGCTGTCCTCGCGAAATTCTGCTTTCCCTGCTGCAAGGATCCTCCGTTCAAGTTTTAAATCCTCCACAATATCCTCAGGATCCGTCACAAGCATAGCCCCCTGCCGGATCAGATGATTGCAGCCCTCACTGTTTCTGTCTCCAATCCGTCCCGGAACTGCATACACCTCACGCCCCTGTTCCAGCGCCTGATCGGCGGTGATCAGAGATCCGCTTTTCTTCTGTGCTTCTACAACCAGCACCCCTTTTGCAAGTCCACTGATGATCCGGTTCCTAAGTGGAAATCTCCATGCCGCAGGCTCTATATCCAACCCATATTCTGACAGGATCACACCCTGATGCCCAATCCGTTCAAACAAATTGTAATTTTCCTTCGGATAACAGATATTGATCCCACAACCTAGTACTGCAACTGTAAATCCATTTTCTACATTGATTGCCGCACGCTGGGCGGCGCCGTCGATTCCTGCTGCAAGTCCGCTGATAATACCAGTCCGATATCCTGCAAGCACAGAAGCAAACTGCTCCGCCATCTCTTTCCCATATGCGGAGGCCTTTCTTGCACCTACGATCGCTATACCGGTTCTGTCTGTTTTAAGCGTCTCCACACACCCCTTTGCATACAGCAGAAACGGACAATCCGGAATTTCCCGCAGGACTTCCGGGAAATAAGGATGTCCTGGATATATATATGTAATATTCCGCTCCTTTAGTCTGTTTTTATAGACGATTATTTTCTTTTCATCCCGTGTGCACAGGATCCGTTCACTCTGTTTTTCTGTCAACGTTTCCCGAAGCACATGTTCTGGAACATTCCACAGTTCTTCAGGTCCTCCAAAATAATCAAGGATCCTGCCAAGTGCTGCATTCCCCATATCCGATATCATCCCCAGCCACAGCCTTATAAGATCATACTCCATATCTGTCCCCCCCTTTCATTCCTTTGTACTGCATATTTCCCTCTGCCTCTTCTGTAAGATTCTGATACCGGAAAAACAATGCCTCTTTTAAATGTTCCTCATGGATCCCGATACTTCCTGCCAGATCAGCGATCGTCCTTGCGATCTTAAGTACCCGGTTATAGCCTCTGGCAGAAAGTTCTGTATGTTCAAACGCTTCCCGCACCAGCTCCTGCTCTGCCCTTCCCAGGGAAATATATTGCTTTGTTCTCTTTCCATCCAGTTGGGAATTAAAATTTATCGACTCTGAACGGTAACGCTCCTTCTGTATGTTCTGCGCCGCAAGCACCCTTTCCCGGATCTCAGCCGAAGTTTCTGCCCGTTTATCCTCTAACAGGTCAGAACAGTCAATCCTGCGGACATTTACGTTGATATCAATACGATCGAGTAGCGGTCTGCTAAGCCTTGCATTGTATTGTCGGATCTGCCTACAGGTACAGGTACATTTATTCAGATCCGGATACATGCCGCAGGGACAGGGATTTCGTGCCGCAACCAGCATAAATCCTGCCGGATATATATATTTACCCTGGATCCTTGCGATCGTTACTTCCCGATCTTCTAACGGCTGCCGCATTACTTCAAGAACATTTCTGCCAAATTCCGGAAGCTCATCCAGAAACAACACCCCATTATGACTGAGACTGATCTCTCCCGGCTTCGGTATTGCTCCGCCACCGGTCAGAGCAATGGCAGATACGGTATGATGCGGTGCCCGGAACGGACGCTTTGTTATCATCGCCTGTCCTTTTTTCAGCAGACCTGCCACACTGTATATCTTGGTAATATCAATACTCTCCTCAAATGTCAGACGTGGAAGGATCGTTGGCAGGCATTTTGCAATCATGGACTTTCCTGAACCTGCTGCTCCTGTCATCAGAATATTGTGCATTCCGGCTGCTGCGATCTCCATTCCGCGCTTCAATATTTCCTGCCCTTTAATATCTGCAAAATCTCCCAGTTCCCCCATATCCCCCTGGTCGAGCAGATCCTCCACATCTACAAATGCAGGCTCGATCACCGCTTTTTCATTCAGATAAGATTCCGCTTCTGACAACGTCCGGAGCGGGATCACTTCTATATTTTGGATCAGTGCCGCCTCCTCTGCATTTTCCGCCGGAACAAGACAGCGTGTGATTCCTTGTTTTACTGCATGATGAACAACCGGGAGTATTCCTGATACAGCATTGATCCTGCCATCCAGCCCCAGTTCACCCATAATCAAGGTATTTTCTATTTTATCGTTTGGAATAAGCCCCATAGATACCATAATTCCTATGGCAATGGGAAGATCGTAGGCAGTTCCTTCCTTCCGGATATCTGCCGGTGATAAATTGATCGTGATCTTTTTCGGTGGTATCTGAAATCCAGAGTTTTTGAGCGCTGTTCTCACCCGCTCTCCGGCTTCCTTTACGCATGCAGACAAAAAGCCTACCATATGAAACATTGGCAGTCCGTCATTGATATCTGTTTCCACCTGAATCAGAAGTCCCTCTACTCCAAGGACTCCTCCACTTGTTACTTTACTGTACATCTGTATCTGCTCCTTTCGACATTTCTGCCGTCTCTCCATGGAGCATGCCTGAACAGAATCAGCGAAAACAAAAAGCTGCCACCTGGCAGCTTTTTATACGCCTGCATTTATACTACCTGTATCCATACAAAAAGTCAAATGCATTTTTATATTAACTGAAGTATACAACCTCTTCTTCCGGCGGACCGGTCAGCACAACCTTCTCTGCATAGAGAACCGGACCATCTCCCTCAAAATCAGGATAATATTCTTTCTTGATAGTTGCTGTTACATCTACCCACTGTCTGTCAATCAGATTCTTAGAGCCATCGTAATAGCATTTGAAGCCTACAAATGTAATATCCTCTACACAGCAGGTCATCGCAAAACGTCCCGGTACAAATGCATTCTTACCATACTGTTTCGGCTTGAATACCATGCCACGGAAATGAATCTTCTTACCGACATAACGATCCGGCTGATCGGAGGCATCCACATACCAGATACCGAAATCCTCATCGTTCAGCTCGATCACGTCAGCCTTTACATCGTATGGCAGATCTTCTTCGTCATTCTCATCCGGTGCAATCGAACCATCCTTCATCTCAAAGATGATCTGTGCCCGTCGGTTGACTGCTTTGATTCCTCTGCGCCATTCTGCGCGCTTGGACTTCTCATCACAACGGTTAAATACAACCATATCCGCACTGTTAACCTGATCCATCATTGTTGCTTTCATATTCTGCTGATATACATCATATGTCTCAGCATTTACAAAGGATAATACCTGGACAACGGTCCATCCCTTCGGCACACGGATATCAAAGATCTTGTCCAGCTTCCACATACCATTGTATTCGATCATAACCTGCTCCGGCTGATATTTGTCCTGCAGATCTAACAGATGCTCTGTGTTCAACTGATCTTCTTCTATGAATTCCAGAAAAATATTTTTCTTTTTCAGGTCTTTCTCATCGTACTCTTCTTCACCGTCTTCGCATACAAGAAGCAGTGTCTTGGCGCCTCCGGTGAATTCCCGGTCTAATAATGTCTCCTTCACAAATGTAGTTTTACCACTGTCAAGGAAGCCCATAAATACATAAACCGGAATCTCTGTTTCCTGTTGTCTTGCCATCATTTTCTCCTATACCTCAAACAGCTCTGCAAGCTTGTCTTCTGCCAGTTTGCTTCCGATCACACATAACTTACCTGTGATATCCGGATTTCCCTTACGGATCTCATACTCACCCGGTACAAGATCAAAGTATAACCAGTCTGTACCATCACTTGGAACGATACCCTTTGCACGAAGGATAATACCATATTCCTCTGTGTTAGCAAGCTCATCCAGAGTCTCTTTTAACTTATCTTCATTAAACTTATGTGGAGTTTCCTTACCCCAGCTTGTAAATACCTCATCTGCATGGTGGTGATGGTGATGATCGTGATCATGACAGCCACAACTACATTCGTCATCATGGTCATGATGATGATGTTCATGATCGTGATCATGACAGCCACATTCGTCGTCATGGTCGTGATGATGATGTTCATGATCGTGGTCATGATCGCCACAGCCACATTCATCGTCATGGTCGTGATGATGATGTTCATGATCGTGGTCATGATCGCCACAGCCACATTCATCGTCATGGCCGTGATGAAGGTGGTGATGCTCATGCTCATCTTCATCCTCAAATAAAGCGTCCTTAACGGTTTTATGATTCTGCATAGCTTCTTTGATCTTAGAACCGTCAATATCATCCCATGGAGTCGTGATGATCGTAGCATCTGCATTGTGCTCACGGATCATGGCAACTGCCTTTTCGATCTTATCCTGGGAAGCTGTCTGTGTTCTGCTCAGTACGATCGTATTTGCACTTTCGATCTGATTATTGAAGAATTCACCAAAGTTCTTCATGTAAATCTTGCATTTGGATACATCTGCAACTGTTGTATAGCTGTCAAGCTGTACTTCAACTTCTTCTGCAACATCCTTTACAGCCTTGATAACATCTGAAAGCTTACCAACACCGGATGGCTCGATGATGATTCTGTCCGGTGCATATTCTGTAATAACCTTCTTTAAAGCCGTACCAAAATCTCCAACTAAGGAGCAGCAGATACAACCGGAATTCATCTCAGTGATCTGTACACCGGCATCCTTTAAGAATCCGCCATCAATACCGATCTCGCCAAATTCATTCTCAATCAGCACAAGCTTCTCGCCCTTAAAACCTTCTTCGATCAGCTTCTTGATCAGAGTTGTTTTTCCGGCACCTAAGAAACCGGAAATAATATCAATCTTTGTCATTTCTAAATCACTCCTAATCTATTAAATGTACGGATAATTGTGTGATAGTAAACTCATCACACAATTATCTAGTTTTCATATCACAACCGATTATTATACTCGATTATCTGTTTTTTTGCAAGAATCGAGGTTGACATCCAGTTTATTGTATGGGATAACGATTCCATTTTCATCAAATGCTTTCTTGATATTCCATCTTGCCGACCAGAGTGCATCCCAGTACTGGTCGATCTTCGCATAGAACCGAACACTGACCACAATGCTACTATCTGCGAATTCATCAATGAAGAAATCCACGACTTCATCCTCCAGATATCCCGGAACTGTCTTTACCGCATCCAGTACCACACGCTTTACCTTATCCAGATCTTCATCGTAACCGACACCGAGCTTGATCTCTGCCCGCCTCTTATCATGTAAAGTAACATTCACCAGTGATGTATTCGATATGCTTCCATTTGGTATGACTACGGAACGATTATCGATCGTCTTAAGCTTTGTATAGAATATATCGATCGATACAACCTCGCCTTCACATTTGGTATTATTCTCGATAATATAGTCACCTACATGAAATGGTTTCAATATCAGGATCAGCACACCACCGGCAAGATTGGACAGGCTGCCCTGCAACGCAAGACCGATCGTCACACCCGCCGTTCCAAGCAATGTGACAAATGAAGTAACCTGAAAACCGACAATGGATGCCGCTGTTATCAATATTATAAAATTCATCAGAATACGGATGGCAGACAGTAAAAATCCTACGACACTGACATCCATATTGGAACGGTCAAAGGTTCTCTTTATCAGCTTGATGATCCATTTCACAACCCGAAATCCGATCACCATAAAGATAACCGCCACTACCAGGCTTCCAACCTTTGACATGCACCAATCCAGCAGATCTGTCATATACTGTCTGAGCAATCCAGCTTTTTGTTCAGCATCCTGTACGATCTCCGATGCCGTTTCTGATGCTGACTCTGTAGTATCTGCCAGCCTCTCCGTCAATGCTATACCTATCACTTAATTATTTCACCTTCTTAAATACTGTGATTGAAAGTGCCGGGAGAACAATCTCGATATCACCGTCCTTCGTCACCTTCTGCTGTTTATTGTTATTACCTTCTCCACCATACTTTGCCGCATCACTGGAGAAGATCTCTTTATAAGTTCCCGGAGCTCCGGTCTGTAATACATGGCTCTTCTGATCTGAAGTTCCAAAGTTCGCAGCTACATAACAGACAGAACCCTTACTGTCTGTTCTTGTGAAGCATACAGTATGTGGCTCCTGCTCTCCTGCAAATATAAATGGAAGTTTGTCTGCTTCATAAAATGCCGGTTCTGCAAGATATAAAGCATTCAGATCCTTTACATACTTCTGAAGATATTTATTTGCTTCAAACTCCAGAACGCTCCAATCAATAACATGATAGCCATCAAAACCGCCAAACATTCCAATCTCCTGTCCCATAAACATCAGTTTTTTACCAGGAAGGAACATATTCAAGCCATAAAATATACGAAGATCTGCATATTTGTCTTCATAGCCACCCGGCATCTTCTCTATAAAGCTTCCCTGACCATATGCCACTTGATCATGTGATAATGCACTTACCTCCTGATACTCGGATATAAATCCGGTTACAGAAGATACATAGTCTACAAAGTTCTCTCTGCGATCCGGCGCAGTCTTCATATACTCTGTAAGCTTTGAAACGCCCGTTGTGTTCCATGTAAGATCCACCATAACATCCGCATATCTGTCTCCGGTCACCTTTCGGAAGGAACGGATCAGCTCTTTATTATCCAGACGGATGCCATCCAGATGATACGCTTCCAACCAGTAAGTCATACAGTCAATATCCATCACAGGCACCATATCAAGGATCACACCAATACCTTTTGCATGCAGATAATCAACCATTGCCATAAAATCAGTTGGAGAACCAAATCTGGACGTTGGTGCATAGATACCCGTCGTATCATATCCCCATGTATCCTCACCGGAATATTCCATGATTGGCATAAGCTCGATGTAATTATACTTCATGCTCTTTACATAAGCTGCGACTTCTTTTGCAAATGACTGATAGGAAAGCCGTTCTCCATCTTTGTCGGTCTTAAATGTCTGCATATGTACCTCATAGATATTCACAGGTTCCATGCTGATATTCTTCTTTTTTCGGTCTGTCATATATGCCGCATCCATCCAGTCATATGTCAGCTCTGTAAATAAGGACGCATTGCCCGGAACCGGTTCAAATGCTGTTGCATATGGATCGGAGAAAATATCGGTTTCTCCATTTTCATATAATACTTCAAATTTATATCTGGTCTGGTTAATGTCATATGGTATAAACAGTTCAAACAGATCGGTATACTCAATCTTCCGCATCTGGTTCACTCTGCCGTCCCAGTTATTGAAATCTCCGACCACGCTGGCTCTGACGCAGCCCGGAACCTGAATACAGAATGCCACTCCTTCTGTGCCATCAAAGTTCAGCTTTCTGGCTCCAAACAATTCTTTGATCCGGAAGCCTGATTCCACGTCATCTTCTCCATTTACCACCTGCATTACTTTTTCAAGATCCGCAGAATAGTAAAAGCTGTATGCATCCTTTATCAGACTGACTTCATCTGCTTCTTCTCCGTCTGCATCCCATACCTTTCGGACAATCTTTAGCAGATATGCAAATGGCTGCCGGTTCTCAATCTTTACTGTAAAAAATCCATCGGCGTATTCTACATGCATCGGATATTCTGTCTGATCCTTTTCATCCACTACATAAACTTCTGCTGCATCCGGCAGAAATGCATTTACATATACATCAGCCAGACAGGCATGCATACCAAGTATGTGATGTGGATTGCCATGTCTCGCCCCCGTGATCGCCATAACCTCATCCTGATTCAGAACGAAAATCTCTGTGTTCTTTGTCATAACCCATTCTCCTCATGTGTATTCTTTTCTATATGCAAAATACGAAATAACTGCACCGTTTCCCTGTTCAATTTTCTCATTTGCATATGACTGTTCATCTTTATTCGTTTATCTTGTGGATAAAGATTCCGCTTCGAAGCTTTGGTTCAAACCATGTAGACTTCGGCGGCATCAATTTGCCTGCATCCGCAATATCAAATAATTCTGTAATGGAAGTCGGATACATGGAAAATGCTACCTTCTTTCCTCCATCCACCAGTCGTTCCAGCTCGGAAAGTCCACGGATACCACCGACAAACTGGATCCGTTTGTCCGTTCTCGGATCTCCAATGCCAAGCATCGGTGCCAGAACATTTTCCTGAAGCACAGATACATCCAGACAGCCGACAACATCCTCCGGAACAACTCCGTCCTTTACCGTTAACTGATACCATCTGCCATCCATATACATGCCAAAGCTACCTTTCTTCTCCGGTGAAACAGCCGCATCACATGCTTTTACTTCAAATTTGTCTTCCAGTTTCTTTAAAAATTCATCATCAGTCATACCATTCAGATCATTTACAACACGGTTATATGGAAGGATCATCAACTGATCATGCGGAAACAGAACGGACAGAAAATAATTAAATTCTTCCTCTCCGGTATAATCCGGATGCTGTTCTCTCATATGGAGGCCTGCTTTTACAGCAGAAGCAGAACGATGATGTCCGTCTGCTATGTAAATCTCGTTGATACCTGCAAATGCTTCCTGAATTATCTGAATATCATCTGCTTCATCAATGATCCATACATTATGTATGATACCATCCGGTGAAGTAAAGCCATATAACTTTTCTCCTGTCTTTACCCGGTCAATGATCTGATTTACAATATCAATCGAACGATAGGCAAGGAAGATTGGTCCGGTCTGCGCACCACAGGCTTCTACATGGCGGATACGATCCTGTTCTTTGTCTTCTCTGGTATTCTCGTGTTTCTTGATCACACCATTCACATAGTCATCAATCGAAGCACAGGCAACCAGACCTGTCTGATGACGTCCATCCATGATCAATTCATATATGTAGTATACCGGCTTTTCTTCCTCAATATAAGTACCATCCTCCATCATCTCATGCAGAAGATCTCCTGCCTTCTTATACACTTCCGGTGCATAGGTATCCACACTGTCATCAAATGATGTCTCTGCACGATCTACCTTTAAAAATGACATCGGTTCCCGACGTACTTCTTCACAGGCTTCTTTTCTGCTATACACATCATATGGTAATGCTGCCACTCTGTCGCAGATATCCGGTCTTGGTCTGAATGCTTTAAAGCATCTGATTGCTGCCATGTTCTGTTCCTCCTGATCTCTGTTTGTCTATATAAATATTGCAACAGAAAACATTGCTGATTCCTGTTGCAATACTCAAAATCACTATCAACCTCTGATTGCCTTAACAACCTTTTCTATAGATGCCTTAAATTCTTCATCGGAAGAATTCTCAAATATAAAGAGCTCTTTGATATTTGTTGGCGGATTGAAGTTCTGACTGTTGATATATTCATCCCAGTGCTCCAATTTCCAGGTATCTCTGTCTGATGCACGCTTGATCATTCTTTCGTGGCAGACATCTTTTCTGGTATTTACCCAGATCACAAAGAGCTCTGCACCTTTTTCTGCAAGCTTTGCACGGAGATTGTCAAGATATTCGTCATCTCTGATCTCATCTGTGAATGGTGCATTTATAAGAACTGTATCATTGTATTCCAGTGCTTCAAATGCAAGATCCAGTACACAATAATATTCGTAGTCGCGGATATTTTTCTGGAAGAAATCGGATGAACGGTTATATTCCTCACCAGCCACTACAAAGATCTGCTTTGAAAGAACAATTAATGTATCCTTATCCAGATATACACAATTTGGCAGTGCCTTTGCCACCTGTTTGGAAATAAATGTCTTTCCACAGGCTGGTGGTGATGTAACTAAAATTAATTTCTTCATGTGTGTGCCTCCATTTTTCTCATTATCTCAATCCTGTTTGATTTTAGCACAATTGTATGATGGTAGCAAGAATTTGTTAGCGAATTTGGTGTTATTTCTTATTTCTTAATAATTAATACATTGTACATAAATTGACTATTCCAGTAATATGGATTTTCAACAGATGTAAATACCAATTCACAACCATGCTTTTGTGAAAACATTTCAAACATGGATTTTGAAATAAATAACTTATCAAGATTTTTATATTTTTCATCATAATTCTGTATTTTAGCTCTTCTATACTGCATACAGGCATCTTCCAGCTCTTTATCAAATATCTCTGTGATCAGCACAGCCTTATGCGCTTTTTCATACATCTTCTCCAGAACATCAGATACATAGGCTTCATCTGGAAAATATGCAAATACAGAATCAGCCATCACAACATCAAATTTTTCATCTGTTGAAATATGGTCCGCTTCCATACATGCTATCTCCGCTTCTTTTAATACAATTTTTGCAATATCTGTACTCTGTCTGGAATAATCAATTCCACCAATCTTTTTATTCTGCCTGGAAAATAAATATAAGGTCGCTCCTGCGCCGCATCCTACTTCATAAATGCTGTTCCACGGACCAATATGTGTATTTAAAAGTGCACATTCTTCTTCCCAGCTTTTATAAAATGCATTATAATATGCATCCGCTGAATCTCCCAGATCCACATCAAATCCATCAATTCGTTTCAGCTCCCGCCAGATTGCTTTAGGATCTTCAAGCGACTGCAAAAAACATTCATCCGCTTCTCTTCTATTCCAGATTGCTTTCCAGTTATTCAATATATTCACCTCCAAATTTTTTCAACAATTCAACCAGATGCAGATTCTCTTCATCCGTCCGAACTGCAAGTCTGATCATTTCCTTTTGGTTATTTAATTTCTCATTCAGCACTTTGATCAAAATATTATTTTCCAGTAAAAATGATGCAAGTTTCCTGCTTTTCACTCCATCTGAAAGTTCACACATAACATAATTTGCTTGCGATGGATATACCTTCATATATGGGAGTTTTTCCAGCTCTTTCATGAAAATCTCACGGGACTTTCTAAGACGATCCAGTGACAGTCTGTAATCCTCCTTGTACTTTTCTATGATCTGTAAAAAGAATTCTGCATAAGAATTAATATTCCAGATTGGCAGTTTGCGCTGGATCTGATCAAGTTTTTCACTGTTTCTTCCAGCTAATATTCCCAGTCTGCAGCCCGGAACCCCATATGATTTTGAAATACTTTTTATTACATAAAACTCATCATACAGTTCCAGATACGAATCAGCTATACAAGATTCTGCCTCATCCGAAAAATCCGAAAAACTCTCATCTAATATAAGACATATCTTTTTCTTCTTACACCAATGGATCAATTCATATATTTCTCTGGAATCAATATAATTCCCACTAGGATTATCCGGATTTATCAGCACAAGCATTTGAATATGCTTCTGTTCAAAATAATCCTGAATGTCCTGTCCAGAATATGAAAAATCCATTTTTCTGGTATCCATAATAACTCTTTGTTCCTGCTTACAGCAATTTATATATTCCTCAAATGTCGGAGTCACAAAACCTATTTTTCCATTCGTTTCCTGCATCATTTCACGAATTAATTCCGCTGCTCCATTACCAACTATAATTTTCTTATCTGATATGCCAAACAGTTTGCCTGCCAATAACCGTATCACTCTTGCACCAGAGGGATACTGCATGATCAGCCGGTCACTGTTGGCACGAATTTCTTCCAACATGTGTTCTGTTGGGAAATACGGATTTACAAGATAGCAATAATCGACCAATTTAGGATATCTCCAAAAGCCACCATATCTGGCAGTTATTTTTTTATACTGTTCCTCTGTATTATCTGTAAACAGGCTTTCTGCAATATCCAGATCCTGAATATCATCAATCTCATACCAGCGCTGACCGTTAAGCCGTCTGGCCTGCAACTCTTTCGTGTCAAGCATTGCGATCAAGCGGATAACAGACTCATAATATTCATTATTTCCCATTGCCATTGCATACGCCTTTAGAAAAGGCACATATGTATACTTGGAAAAATGCCTGCTGAATTTATATATATTCACTGTCTTATAGTATTGATCCGCATTTACAAAATGAAGATTTTTTTTTGCGACCATATCCACAATACAGTCATTCTCATCCAAAAGCATACATGTACCATCCATCCAGCTTTCAAACCGATCAACAAGTGCAAGGTTCTCTCTTGGATCACATAATATCAGATCTATTACCGTTTCATCAAAAATCAGATCTGATTCCAGCAAGAGGGTGTCTTCTTCCTCCAGAAAAGTGGCCGTTAAAGACAGGGAATAAATATTATTTGTTTTATCATATATTGGATTTTCCACAAATATGATCGGTGTATGTATTGTTAATGACACAATATATTCCTTTAATGTCTCTTCCTGATACCCTGTCACTATAACGATCCTTGACAGGTCTTTTCTGTCAAGGATCTTCAGCATTCTTTCAATCAGAGATATTCCATTTACTTCAACCATACATTTAGTCTTATTCTTTGTAATATTCTTTAATCGTTTCCCCATTCCTGCTGCTAATATTATACCCTGCATTCTCCTACCCCTCTCTATTCCATAAGCCGTTTCATAATATATTTTCCACTTAATATCCGGCTCTTTCCGATATTAAAAATATGTTTCTCTCTGGCATCCGCAATCTGCTTTCTATACATGTCCTTTTGCTTTAACATATCTGTAGATATTTCAAGTATATTATCAATATCATTTACAGATATCGCCTTCCCAAGCACATTTCGCAATGTCACATTAATTGGCTTCTGCTCAATCTTATCATATTCAGGATTCATGATTTTCATTGGCGTATCAATAAACAGCACTGGTTTCAATGTTGTAAATGCATATTCAAATGATATATCTGACCAGTCTGTTATCAGCAGATCAGCATCCATAACCGTACTGTTAGAAGAAAAGTCCGTCTGTATAGTTATATTATCATCCTTTGCATATCGCTCCTGCATTTCCACAAACCGTTCCATCTGATGTCTCACCTGCTGCGGATGCGGCCGTACAATGACCTCATATGGTGTATTCTTATATTTATCTAATATCTGCTCAATACACAGATCAATAATATTTTCCGGCTGCCACGATGGTGCGATCAGTATTTTTTTCTTTTCATTTTCTTTTCTGTTTTCAATCTGATACTGCTCGATCATCTGATCCAATAACGCATATCCTGTCTCAACCAGAGTTTTAGGCTGTGTCACATACAGCGCTTCCATTTGCTGTATTTCACGTACCGAATCGATTCCTACACAAAAAACCGTGTCATAATAATCTAATGCACCTTTCCGTAATGTAAGTGCATTACTTCCCATCCCATGTGCTACATAAATATATTCAATATCTGATCTTACCTTGGAACGCTTGATATGATATTTTTCCAGATCTGGCATCGTCATCAGACAGATATCACAATCCAATTTCATAAACAAAGGAATCAGATACTTGTCCTGTGCTATATAATATGCCCGGACTGCCGACTGCTCCTGCTTCAGGATCGGATCCTCCGGATCACTGGTAACATAATCCATTTTATAATCAGACCGTTCAGCCAGATACTCTATGATCGGCTGATAATATTTATAAAAGCCCCGGCCCTCTGCATAAAATACAATTCTCTTTTCAGTCTTCTCAAACCGATGATAATCCTGTTTCTCTGTTCTCCCATACTTTTTTCGTATCTTTTCTTTTTCCTCTGCTGTTTCATTCAAGATCCGTATGTAATCCATATCAATATATTTTTCAGGCGGCATCACAATATTTACCAGATACATGGAAGGAATTGCGAACAAATTTCCAAAGATCCAATATACCCCGACTCCAGCCGGAACAAGGAACGCAAAATATGTGGAAAATGCTATCATAAATACCGTCATTCCTATTTTATTCCATTTTCCGGCATATAACTGCAGCACATTTATTTTATTTTGAACAACACACATGAGCCATGCGCTCACACCCGATAAAACAGGAATCAAAACCAGTTTATTATGTAATGATAATTGTGGTTTCTCTGATAAATTAAATCCGATAAAATTCATATCAAAATCTGATATCTTTTCTATCAGTCCCATAAGGTTTTCAGGCACACCGCTAATACCATTCTGTATTTCATGGATCATTGTCAACTGGTAAGAATTATCCTGCAATGTCCATCCAAGCCCCTCAAACCATTTTTGCAGCATAGCGATATCGGGATCCTGCATCCGCAGGATATATGAAAGCGGGCAATACATAACACCCACCAATCCAAGAACGATCAGAATCTGGATCAGCAGTGGTATCATATCCAGTAATGGATGATATTGCATTTTTTTATATAATTCCAGTTGTGCATCTGCATACCGATCTTTATCATCCACATATTTTACTTTTAAAGCATCAAGTTCCGGACGCATCTGTGCCATTTTTATCGAATTTTTCTGTGTAATCAATGAAATAGGAAATAATACAAATTTTGTAAAAATCGTAAACACAATAATTGACAATCCATAATTATTTACAAAAACATAGCACCATCTCATTATGATCCCGAAAAAATCCGAAACATAATTAATTATCTGATTCACTTCTATTCCTCATCATCTAACAAATCATCTGCAGTAACAATTTTCTTTTCTTCATTTCTTGTCTTTTTTACGGGCTGTTCTTCTGTTTTTCCTTTTTTTAATGCTCTTTTTATTTTACTGAATGCAATTCCTGCTACCGCACCTGCTGCGATCACTACTCCGGCAATTATCTGGATCAGATAACTTGTCGTCGCCGGATCAATATATAATTTCATTGTTGGAAATTCCTGTACTAATAAATTCATTTCATTAAACATCATACTATCTCCTTTTCTTGTTTTTTAATACCAGAAATCGATCAACGGTATCTTCTGCTTCGGTTTTGCACCTGCATATTTCCTTAATTCATCCTTGTCTCCCTGATATGTATACTTATACAAACAAGCATAATTTGCTGAATCATTTTTCAGAAGATCGGATATATTTTCCTTGTACTGTCGTATATATACACTTCTTGACCGATTTTCATCCGCTTCATAATCATAAATGGTTTTATCTTTGCTTTCACCTGTAATAAGCTTCATGATCGTTGGCATAAACTCTTCCGCACTTACCGGAGAACTGCAAACTGCAAGCCTGTCATTCTTTTTATAGGGTTCTTTGATAAAGAAAATAGGCTGAATACCATCTACCGTCATGATTTTTCCATGATCTGCCGTTATTATGATCGTTGAATTATCATAAACTCCCATATTTTTCAATTCATCAAGAAAAACGTACACATCATTTAGATTATCGTAAGCCGCTTCTGGCAGATTTTTTCCCTTTCCATCCCCATAATCATGCATTCCGCTAAAATGGTAAATTGCAAATGTTCCAGAACTGCTGTTATATTCTAGTCCCTGTGTCTGTAATTTTAAATAAAAATCATCATCCAGGTCCGGCGAATCTTCCCCTCCGCCGGAAGAACTGACCGCACCATCAAAATCACTGGTAACAACTAAAGAAAATCTCTTTAATGCCAGCGGCAATACTTTATACATTGCCCCCTTTATAATATTTTTCCGGACTGCGTGGTAATCGACTAAGATCTCACCATCTGCATTTTCCTGTACATTATCATAATATTCATATAGATTCTTTGCATTAAGAAAACTAACTGTTGCTTTATCCGTATATATATTACAAGAATACTGTTGTTCTTTTAGTGTATTATAAAATTCGACAGCCTTTTCTGAATGAAATGCTTCTTTAGAATATTCCCGACAAGGAATCGTATTATCAAATTCCTGTCCCGTTAACAGATAATTCATTGCCAGCGCTGTTCCGTCATATTTGCTGTCATAATTATCATAATATGTAAAATCATGCAGCGGCTCTAACGCATCCGGATATTGCTCTGTCATTTCGTCAATAAAATCATTGCTGTATGTATCAAGAACAAATACAAAAATATTTTTTTCTTCCGATACTGTATATTCATTTTTGCCTGAAACATAGTAATTTGTAATCTCTGCTTCTGAAGTATTCCTATAACCTCCGGATTTTATAACCAGATATACAGTTGCCGATATCTGAATACATAATAAACACACTGCTACATATTTCAAAATACTAAAGAATTTATTTTTAAATTTTGCAAACAAAATAACCGGAACTACAATACAGATTCCCCATACAATTCCGGTCATGATCATCTTGCCGGAATAATCACTCCATTTAATTGCATAAGCATCCGTAATACCAAGGTCACGATCAAATATCATAACCTGAATATAGGAAGCTACCGCTAATCCCCATAAACAACAACTGATAATCTTTGTTACATTCGTTTTCAATAAACTGACCAGAACAGATATGATAACGGATAAGAAAAAAGACTGCACGATCATACTACCCCAGAAATCAGATAAGTTAAATTCCAAGGTCTTTCGATTGGTATAATAAAATTCCAGTGTATTCTCTATAAATACCCAAAACATCAACAAAAACAGGGAAAGGAAGATATTAAAAAATCTTTTTATAATTCTTTTATATCGAACAACCTGTACTTTTCGGTTTTCTGCTGTTTCTGTAAACAGCCAGTATAACATTCCCGGATTTTTATCAACTGCTCCAAAGGTAAACAAACATAATAAAACAAGCCAGATGATCAATAATAAAGCAAACAGCCAATTTGAAAAATATTGAAAATCATCTGATCTTGCAACGATCATACATATAATAAAGGCAAAGAAGCCTGCAATATTCTGAAGCATATGCATTTCCCAAATGGATTCCCGCAGCTTTTTCATCACCATAAAGAAAGCATTTACCAGATATGACATAATAAAGAATCCCCCGCTGATCCCCCATTCGCCATTTGGAAGATATAACAGGATCAACATTCCCCAAAACATAAACGAACTCATCACTTGTTCATGCCAGTTCTTCAGCACTTTAATTACCCGATTATCTCTTCCAATATGATTGAAAAGGAATGGTAATCCTATTTGAAGAATAACCATGAAAAGAACAATTAGCAGATACAGTATTTTTACACGGCATTTACCAACAAGCACATAGTAAAACAATCCAGTCACATCATACAAATATAAAAAATACGAAAATAACATACATGGATTATTTTCCTTTCTTTTCCATATATAACGAAACACTGTAAGAAAAATAACACATATAATAAACCAGACCCCCAGCATTTTATCCTCCTCATACAAATCTTGCATTATGTTATGAAAGAAAAGAGGCTCTTTTTGTATATTCTAAAAGAACCTCCTTTTTTCAACTTATTGCTTTATGAACATTTATTTCTTTGTGATATATCCCTGTGCTTTTAATAACTCTGCGCAAAGGACAGCACCACCTGCTGCACCTCTGACTGTATTATGGGATAAACCAACAAACTTCCAGTCATATACAGTGTCTTCACGAAGACGACCAACGCTGATTCCCATACCATGTTCAAAGTCAACATCCATTGATACCTGTGGGCGATTGTCTTCTTCCAGATACTGGATGAACTGCTTTGGTGCGCTTGGAAGCTCAAGCTCCTGAGGAACGCCCTTATATGATACCAACTTTTCGATCAACTGTTCCTTTGTAGGATTCTTCTTGAACTTAACAAATACAGCTGCTGTATGTCCGTTTAATACAGGAACACGGATACACTGACATGTGATAACCGGTGTTGTTGCAGGAACGATCACTCCATCCTCGATCTTACCCCAGATACGAAGTGGTTCCTTCTCTGACTTTTCTTCTTCTCCACCGATATATGGAATGATATTTCCAACCATTTCCGGCCAGTCCTTAAAGGTCTTACCTGCACCTGAGATTGCCTGATATGTGGTAGCAACCACCTCATATGGCTCAAACTCTTTCCATGCTGTAAGAACCGGTGCATAAGACTGGATGGAGCAGTTTGGTTTTACTGCTACAAAGCCTCTGGTTGTTCCAAGTCTCTTCTTCTGGAAATCAATGACCTTCATATGCTCCGGATTGATCTCAGGTACTACCATAGGAACATCCGGTGTCCAGCGATGTGCTGAGTTGTTGGATACTACAGGAGTCTCTGTCTTTGCATATGCTTCTTCAATCGCCTTGATCTCTTCCTTTGACATATCAACTGCACTGAATACAAAATCTACAGTTGCAGCAACCTGTTCTACTTCATTTACATTATGAACGATGAGCTTCTTAACGCCCTCCGGCATCGGAGTATCCATCTTCCATCTATCGCCGACTGCCTCTTCATATGTCTTTCCGGCACTTCTTGGGCTTGCAGCCACTGTTACAACCTCAAACCATGGATGATTCTCTAATAATGCTATAAATCTCTGTCCTACCATACCGGTAGCACCAAGAATACCAACTTTCAGTTTATCACTCATTTTTACTAATCTCCTAATCTTTTTTCTTAGATCGCGCGAACCTTGATAACACCATCAATTGCAAGCAATGCATTGATATCGTCTTCTGTAGGAACCTTATCAATGTCAAGGATTGAGTATGCATATTCACCCTTTGCCTGACTGATCATTCCCGATACATTTCCGCCCTGCTTTGCAAATACGCCTGTAAACTGTGTCAGCATGTTAGGAATATTCTTATGGCAGATTGTAACTCTGGCAGTATCACCACATACGCCCATATTTACATTTGGATAATTTACGGAGTTCTTGATATTACCATTCTCCATAAAGTCTGTGATTTCTTTACATGCCATGATCGCACAGTTATCTTCAGATTCTTCTGTGGAGGCACCAAGATGTGGTAATGCAATTACATTTTCTGTACCTGCGATTGCCGGATTAGGGAAATCTGTTACATATTTTGCTACCTTGCCGCTTGCAAGTGCTGCCTTGATATCTTCATCATTTACAAGAACATCTCTTGCAAAGTTCAGGATTCTGACACCATCCTTCATCATGGCAAATGCATCTGCATTCAACATTCCCTTTGTTGCAGGAAGTGCTGGAACATGGATCGTGATATAATCACATTCCTTATAGATATCTTCTACATTTGTAATATGTTTGATGTATTTGGATAAGCCCCATGCTGCATCAACGGATACAAACGGATCATAACCATATACTTCCATTCCAAGTCTGACTGCGATATTTGCTACCTTGGCACCGATCGCACCAAGACCGATAACGCCGAGCTTCTTGCCGGCGATCTCATTACCTGCATACTGCTTTTTCTGCTTCTCAACTGCTTTTGCAAGGTTCTCGTCAGAAGCATTGTCCTTTACCCAGTTGTATCCGCCCATCAGATCACGGGAAGCAAGAAGCAGACCTGCTACAACCAGTTCCTTAACACCATTTGCATTTGCACCTGGAGTATTGAATACTACAACGCCCTTTTCTGCGCATTTATCAAGTGGAATATTATTTACACCTGCACCTGCTCTTGCAACACACAGGAGTTTGTCTGAAAGTTCCAGATCATGCATGGATGCACTTCTTACCAGGACCGCATCTGCGTCTGCATAATTATCCGTTATTTCATATGTATCCGGTAACAGCTTCATGCCACATGCAGCGATCGGATTTAAACAATTCACTTTAACTGCCATTTTTATTTAACTCTCCTTTATATCCGCCTCCGCATGCAATCCCAAAGGACTGCATGCAGAATGCTCTTATTATGAATTCTTCTCTTCGAAATCCTTCATGAATTCTACTAACTTCTCAACACCTTCGATCGGCATTGCATTGTAGATCGATGCTCTCATGCCGCCAACCGTTCTGTGTCCCTTCAGATTTACAAAACCAGCTTCTGTTGCAGCCTTTACGAACTTGGCATCTAATTCTTCATCACCTGTAACAAATGGAACATTCATTAAAGAACGATCCTCTTTTACTACAGTTCCCTTAAACATCTTGGAGCTGTCTAAGAAATTGTAAAGGATTGCTGCCTTCTTCCCATTGTGCTCCTTCATAGCTGCAAGACCACCCATCTCTTTTACCCATTTGAATACCTTGCCACAAATATAAATACCGTAGCATGGTGGTGTATTGTAAAGAGAATCTGCATCTGCCTGTGTCTTATACTTTAACATGGTTGGTGTAAATGGCATAACGTCATCACGGATCAGATCTTCACGGATGATCGCAACTACTACACCGGCCGGACCTACGTTCTTCTGTACGCCAAAGTAGATCATACCATAGTCAGATACATTGACCGGCTGAGACAGAATGTCGGATGACATATCTGCTACCAGAATCTTACCCTTTGTATTTGGAAGCTTGTGATATGTAGTTCCATAGATTGTATTGTTGTGACAGATATATACATAATCTGCATCCTCATCAATCGGAAGATCAGAACAATCCGGGATATAGGAGAATGTCTTATCTGCTGATGAAGCAACAGCATTTACCTTTCCATATTTTTTAGCTTCTTCGTACGCTTTCTTTGCCCACTGACCTGTGATGATGTAATCCGCTACACCATTCTTCATAAGGTTCATAGGTATCGCAGCGAACTGCTGGGAAGCACCGCCCTGTAAGAATAATACTTTGTAATTATCAGGGATTTCCATGATATCTCGAAGATCCTGTTCTGCCTCTTTGATGATCGTATCGAATGCTTTCGATCGATGACTCATCTCCATAACACTCATGCCTGTTCCTCTGTAGTCAAGCATTTCTTCTGCTGCTTCTCTTAATACAGATTCAGGAAGCATGGATGGACCTGCTGAAAAGTTAAATACTCTTGCCATTTTTTATCTCCTTCTTTTTTATTATTGTTATTTTTAATTATCAAGATCTTTGTCTGTGAAACAGGTGTCGATTGCAGCACCCGGAGCTACCATAGGCCATACCTTATCATCGGAATCGATCATAACATCCAGTACGGTCGGACCATCTGCTGTCAATGCCTTCTTAAACTCTGTTTCAAACTCTTCGATCGATGTGATCTTACTTGCATTTGCCCCAAGTGCTTTTGATACTGCTACAAAATCAACAGAATCATCTAATACTGTATTCGAATACCGCTGTCCGTAGAACAGATTCTGCCACTGTCTTACCATTCCGAGAACGTGATTATTTAATACCACCTGAATGATAGGTACTTTATAACGGGCTGCTGTCGCAATCTCGTTCATATTCATACGGAAGCATCCGTCTCCTGCGATATTTACTACAGTCTTATCCGGTCTGCCATATTTTGCGCCGATAGCTGCACCGACACCGTATCCCATAGTACCAAGTCCGCCTGATGAAAGGAAAGTTCTTGGCTCCTTATAAGTGTAATTCTGTGCCGCCCACATCTGGTGCTGACCTACATCAGTAGTGATTATAGCATTTCCTTCGGTAATTTCATAGATTTTTTTGATAGTTGCCGGTCCATTTAAGTGATCCATGTCGTATGTGACCGGATTTTTCTCTGTTAAATCCTTGATTTCTGCCATCCAGGAACGATTTGACTGAGTTGGAAGTTTACTGTTTAATATCGTCAGAACTTCTTTAGCATCACCCACAATGCTTGCATTTGCCGGAATATTCTTATCAATCTCGGCTGCATCGATATCAATATGAATGATCTTTGCATTTGGTGCGAACTTGGAAGCATTTCCAATGACACGGTCGGAGAAACGTGCTCCTACCACGATCACAAGGTCGGATCTGGATACTCCAAGATTCGATACCTTGGTTCCGTGCATTCCGATCATGCCGGTATAACGCTCGCTTGTACCATCATATGCGCCCTTTCCCATAAGTGTATCACATACAGGTGCATCTACCTTCTCGGCAAATTCTTTTAATTCTTCGGAAGCTCCTGAAATGATCACTCCGCCACCTGCCATGATATATGGTCTTCTGGATACTTTGATCATCTCGATCACTTTATTTATATCTTCTTCCCGGATTGTATCTGTCTTACGCTCGATCACTGCCGGTTCTTCATATGTATACTCTGCCTCTGCAGCCGTAACATCCTTTGTAATATCAACAAGGACAGGACCTGGTCTTCCACTCTTTGCGATCTTAAATGCACGTCGGATCGTCGGTGCCAGATCTTCTACATTTTTTACGATAAAGCTATGCTTTGTGATCGGCATTACAACACCTGCAATGTCGATCTCCTGAAAGCTGTCCTTACCAAGCATATTTACTCCGACATTTGCGGTGATCGCAACCATCGGAACGGAATCCATATATGCAGTTGCAATTCCCGTTACAAGGTTTGTTGCACCGGGACCGGATGTAGCCATACAGACACCGACCTTACCTGTTGCTCTTGCATATCCGTCAGCGGCATGTGCTGCCCCCTGCTCATGTGATGTAAGTACATGCGTGATCTCTTCCTGATGCTTATATAAGGCATCATAGACATTTAAGATTGCGCCCCCCGGATACCCGAACACAATATCAACACCCTGTTCTTTTAAACATTCAATTACTATCTCAGAACCTGATATCTTCTTTGCCATTTTCCTTTTGCTCCTTTAATACTCTCTACTTATCAGCCTTTGGTACCTCTAAGATCGCTCCACGATTTCCTGATGTTACCATAGCGGCATATCTTGCAAGATAACCGGTTGTTACCTTCGGTGTTCTTGGCTTCCATGCAGCCTTTCTCTGTGCAAGCACATCATCCGGTACATCTAACGTGATCGTAGTATTGTTAATATCAATCTTGATGATATCTCCCTCTTCTACGAGTGCGATCGGACCACCAACTGCTGCTTCCGGTGAAACATGTCCGATGGATGCACCACGGCTGGCTCCTGAGAATCTTCCGTCTGTGATCAAGGCTACTGATGATCCAAGTCCCATACCTGCGATCGCTGATGTTGGATTTAACATCTCACGCATACCAGGGCCTCCTTTCGGTCCTTCATAACGGATAACAACGACATCACCGGGTACGATCTTACCGCCCTTGATCGCTGCAATCGCATCTTCTTCACAGTCAAATACTCTTGCAGGTCCTTCATGCACCATCATCTCAGGTACAACAGCGGAACGCTTTACAACAGAACCGTCCGGTGCAAGATTTCCCTTTAATACTGCAAGACCACCGGTCTTACTATATGGATTATCCAGTGTACGGATAACTTCCGGATTCTTATTTGCTACGCCGTCAACAGCTTCACCGATCGTCTTACCGGTTACTGTCATACAGTCTTCATTTAACAGACCTGCGGATTTTAATTCATTCATAACAGCGTATACGCCACCGGCTTCATTCAGATCTTCCATATAAGTAGGACCTGCAGGAGCCAGATGACATAAGTTTGGTGTCTTGGCACTGATCTCATTTGCATAGGAAATATCAAAGTCAAACCCGATCTCATGTGCGATAGCCGGAATATGAAGCATGGAGTTGGTAGAACATCCAAGCGCCATATCAACGGTTAATGCATTGATGATCGCTTCTTTTGTAATGATATCTCTTGGTCTGATATTCTTTCTGTACATATCCATAACAGCCATACCTGCATGCTTTGCAAGCTTCAGACGCTCAGAATACACCGCAGGTATCGTTCCGTTTCCAGGAAGTCCCATACCAAGTGCTTCTGTTAAGCAGTTCATGGAATTCGCTGTATACATACCGGAACAGGAACCGCAGGTAGGACATGCCTTACATTCAAATTCATTTACATCTTCTGCTGTCATGGTTCCTGCCGAATAAGAACCAACAGCCTCAAACATACTGGAAAGACTGGTCTTATGACCTTTTACATGACCTGCAAGCATTGGGCCACCGGATACAAATACGGTAGGTACATTTACTCTTGCTGCAGCCATTAACAGACCAGGTACATTCTTATCACAGTTCGGGATCATAACCAGTGCATCAAACTGATGTGCAGTTGCCATTGCTTCTGTAGAATCAGCGATCAGATCTCTGGTTACTAATGAATATTTCATACCGATATGTCCCATAGCGATACCATCACAGACTGCAATTGCCGGGAACATGACAGGTGTACCACCAGCCATAGCAACTCCCATCTTAACTGCCTGTGCGATCTTATCCAGATTCATATGTCCCGGAACGATCTCATTGTAAGAACATACGATACCTACCAGCGGACGTTCCATTTCTTCCTTTGTCATACCGAGTGCATTAAACAGGGAACGATGTGGCGCCTGCTGCATTCCGACTTTTACATTATCACTCTTCATCTCTATACTCTCCTTTATTTTATGCGTTCTGCAATTAAATCTCCCATTTCAGAACAGCTTACCGGTGTCATTCCTTCCGAAATGATATCACATGTTCTGTAACCATCTACCAGTACCTGTTTTACAGCCTGCTCTACTGCATCTGCTTCCTTATCCAAGTCAAATGTGAAGCGAAGCATCATAGCTGCCGACAGGATCGTTGCGATAGGATTGGCCTTGTTCTGTCCTGCAATATCCGGTGCTGATCCGCCGCTTGGCTCATACATACCAAACTTCGTCTCATTTAAGGATGCAGACGGAAGCATACCGATCGAACCTGTGATCATGGATGCCTCATCGGAAAGGATGTCACCGAACATATTCTCTGTTAATACAACATCAAACTGTGCAGGATCCTTTACAAGCTGCATTGCACAGTTATCAACTAACATATGCTCGTAGCTTACTTCCGGATAATCCTTTGCCACTTCTTCTACGATCTTTCTCCATAATCTGGAAGAATCCAGAACATTTGCCTTATCTACAGATGTAACTTTCTTTCTTCTCTTCATTGCGATATCAAAACCCTTAATCGCAATACGACGGATCTCATTCTCATTATATACAAGGTTATCATGTGCAGTTAACACACCATCGATCTCCTCTGTACTTCTTGCTCCAAAATACAGGCCACCTGTCAGTTCACGCATGATCATCATGTCAAATCCACGATCTGCGATCTCTTCCTTTAACGGACAGGCACTCTTTAACTCCTCATAAAGATTTGCCGGTCTTAAGTTTGCAAATAATCCAAGCTCCTTACGGATCTTAAGAAGTCCTGCTTCCGGTCTTAAATTTGGAGGAAGCTTATACCATGGCGAGGTAGAAGTATTTCCACCAATGGAACCTAACAATACGGCATCCTTTGATTTTGCTACTGCTACTGCCTCATCTGTAAGCGGCACTCCGGTTGCGTCGATCGAGCATCCACCCATCAGGATCTGCTCATAATCAAATGTATGACCATATACTTCACCAACTTTATCCAGAACCTTCATTGCTTCTGTTACGATCTCAGGGCCAATACCGTCACCCTTGATCACTGCTAAATTAAATTTCATCTTTTATTCCTGCCTTTCTTTACCAAGTAATGCAACCTCGCCTTTCGGCTCGGTTTGTGCTGCGCACTATACATTTGAATAACTTCTATGCTATATGTAAGCAAGCTTGCATAGCATAGAGTTATTGGCATATGCCTTTTCTTTACCAAGTAATGCAACCTCGCCTTTCGGCTCGGTTTGTGCTGCGCACTATACATTTGAATAACTCCTATGCTGTATGCAAGCAAGCTTGCATAGCATAGAGTTATTCAAATGTGCATTACTTGTTGTTAATGTAGTTAATCAGGCCTTCATTCTTAATGATCTCCTGCATGAATGGAGGAAATGCCTGCCCCTTATACCGGGTATCCTTTGTCTTATCGTAGATGATACCACTGTCAAAATTGATCTCTACTTCATCACCGTCCTCGATACCTTCTGCTGCTTCCGGGCACTCAATGATCGGAAGTCCGATATTGATCGAGTTACGATAGAAAATTCTTGCAAATGTATCTGCGATAACACAGCTTACACCGGATGCTTTAATCGCGATCGGTGCATGCTCTCTGGAGGAACCACAGCCAAAGTTCTTCTTTGCCACAATGATATCTCCTGCTTTTACGTTGTTTACAAATTCCTTATCTATGTCTTCCATACAGTGTTTTGCAAGCTCCGCAGGATCTGATGAATTCAGATATCTTGCAGGGATAATAACATCTGTATCTACGTTGTCACCATATTTGTGTACTGTACCATATGCTTTCATTCTGCGTACCCTCCTTAATTATAATCCAAGTTCTTCCGGACTGCTGATCTTGCCTGTGATCGCTGATGCTGCTGCAACAGCCGGGCTTGCCAGATATACTTCTGAATCAACATGACCCATACGTCCTACAAAGTTACGGTTGGTTGTGGATACGGCTTTTTCTCCTGCTGCCATAACACCCATATGTCCACCAAGACATGGTCCACAGGTAGGAGTGGAAACTACAGCGCCTGCCTTTACAAATATCGTCATGAGTCCTTCTTCGATACACTGTAAGTATACTTCCTGTGTTCCGGGGATCACGATGACACGAACACCCTGTGCTACCTGTCTGCCCTTGATGATATCTGCTGCAATACGCATATCGGAAATACGTCCATTTGTACAGGATCCGATCACAACCTGATCGATCTTGATATCGCCAACTTCATCAATTGTCTTTGTATTCTCCGGCAGATGTGGAAATGCAACTGTTGGACGAAGTGTAGAAAGATCAATCGTATACTCTTCATCATAAACTGCATCTGCATCTGCTTCATACTTCTTGTAAGCCTTTGTGGAATGTTCCTTCATGTATGCTTCTGTTAATTCATCCACCGGAAAGATTCCGTTCTTGGCACCTGCTTCGATTGCCATATTTGCGATAGTAAAACGATCATCCATGGTCAGGTTCTTAATACCGTCACCAACAAATTCCATAGATTTGTATAATGCGCCGTCTACACCGATCATACCAATGATGTGAAGGATAACATCCTTACCGCTGACCCAAGGTGCTTTCTCTCCTACAATATTAAACTTGATCGCAGATGGTACCTTAAACCATGCTTTGCCTGTCACCATACCGGCTGCCATATCAGTACTTCCAACACCGGTTGAAAATGCACCAAGTGCACCATATGTACATGTATGAGAATCTGCACCGATACAGGTCTCGCCTGCAACGATCAGTCCCTGCTCCGGTAACAGAGCGTGCTCAATACCCATAGAACCTACATCAAAGAAATTCTTGATCTGGTTCTCTGCCGAGAATTCTCTGACACATTTACAATGCTCTGCACTCTTAATATCCTTATTCGGTGTAAAGTGATCCATTACAAGTGCAATCTTATTCTTATCAAATACTTCTTTCTTATTGAATTTGTCCATCTCATGAATTGCTACAGGTGTTGTAACATCATTTCCAAGTACAAGGTCCAAATCTGCCTCAATCAACTGTCCGGCTTCCACGCTGTCAAGTCCTGCATGTGCAGCTAAAATCTTCTGAGTCATTGTCATACCCATGTGCTTTGTCCTCCTGATCCTAAATCTTATTTTGTAAATAACTGTCGCTATTTCACGCATTTTGTTATTGAATATTTTTATTGATTTTACCACACCGGCTGGTATAATTACAATATATAATAGTAATACATTGTATAACTTGTATTTATATATCGGAGGGACGCCATGATCAATAATCTGAATTATTATAATGTGTTTTACATGGTTGCAAAGACTGGCAGCATCAGCCGTGCCGCAAACCAGCTTTATATCAGCCAGCCCGCAGTCAGCAAGGCGATCAGCAATCTGGAAGAAAGCATAGGGATTGCACTCTTTGTCCGCAATTCCAGGGGCGTTGCCCTGACCGAAGAAGGAACGATCCTGTATGACTATATCGAACGTGCTCTGGATAACATTGTAAAGGGAGAAGAAAGTCTGAAAAAATACAACGAACTTGGGATTGGTCATATCCGTATCGGTGTCAGCACCTCTCTCTGCAAGCATATCCTTTTGGACTACTTGAAGCCCTTCATCAAAGATAACCCGAATATCAAGGTCAGCATCGACTGCCACTCTACCAAAAATACGATCCGACTCTTAAAAAATGAAGAAATCGACATCGGTCTGATCTGCGAAACGGAACTACCTAAAAATATCACTTATTCCCATATACGCTCCATCCATGATATTTTCGTGGCAAATAGTGATTATATCGATAATTTTCCATACCGGGAAACAGAAGCCGGTCTGGAAGCAGGCGAAGAAACCGCCGATACACAACCGGAAGCTGCCAGCTATCCGATATTTTCCGGCTCGATCATAGGGAACCTGATCCCGCTTATGAATGTACAGCAGTCCGTTTCGGATTCTGAAGTCCTGACCGAAGATCATATCCGGGATATCTTCCGCCACTCTACACTTATGATGTTAGAGGAGGCAAATGTAACCAGAACCCATGTCGATAACTATCTGAATAAACATTCATTCCACTGTAACCAGCTTCTTGAGATCAATAACATGGATCTCCTGCTTGACTTCGCAGCGATCGGTATGGGAATCGCCAGTGTTGTCCGGGAATTCTCTGAAAGCTACCTGAAGGATGGACGTATCGTAGAAATCCCCCTTCCAACACCTATTCCAAAAAGAAGTGTCGGCTTCGCCTATCTGCAAAACCGACACCAGTCAAAAGCGTTATGTACTTTTTTAGATTATTGTAATATTTCGTGATTTCATCACTTAATGCATTCCACAAAATCAGATGTATTGTGTGTCTGTATTTTCCCGTCCACTTTTATACTTTGTAAGGAACTGGATCACACCAAAAGCAACGATAAGCAACAGACTAAGCAGAGATATCCATTTCGATACTGTCTGCATTGTGGTTTTTCCGTACCAGACACAAATCGTTCCGCTTTTCCCATTCAGTTCCAGTCTGACCAGTCCGGTATCCGGATCTTTGGAAACCGGAAGCAGTTCCTGACTGCCGGCCGGATCGGCTACAGTTGCTTCATATCCTTTGTAGTAATATTTCGGAACAACACAACTGTCATAAGTACCATTTACATCAAAGGAATAGCTTCCATCTGAATGATATTCACCTGTCTCCGTCTTCTCATTCTCTCCATACAACCATATCGTTCCACTGTTATCACTGAACACTGTCTGTCCTCTGTCCGCTTCTGATGGCAGCCATTCACAAAAGCCGATCTCATTTGTATTTGCTGGTGTCTCGATATAGTCATATGAATAATCCATGTGCCGAAGGATCTCCACCTGCCATACGACACTCAGATTAAAGACACCGGCCAATACGCAGAGCACAAAACACAGTTTGCAGTTTTTCTCGGATAAAAGACTGTGTCTGTATAATACATATAACTGGTTTCCGATTCCAAATGCTACAAAAAATTCTGTGAACATATTCAGTCTCCATGGAAACTGCAGACTGATAAGCGGTGTTTTATCTAATAATTTCCATGGGAACAACCGTGTTTCTATGAGTAACAAACCAACTGCAAGGCAAAGGCACAGAATTGCCTTTTTATTTTTTATCTGTGACCGTAGTCCAAGCATTACCAGTAACAGGAAAATACCAAGCTCTGCAAAGGAAACTGACAGTCTTCCACTTACAATACCAAGCATCGTCATCATCTCATCCTGTGTCTCAAATGCCGGATTCGTACTGACATAAAATGTTCCATCCGCAAATTGTTCCAATACCGGAATCCAGTAAAATGCAGTCAGCAGTACACAACCTAAAATCTCAGCCAGCACGCCCAGAATATGCTTTTTATCCCATACCTTTCGGATACGGATCAGCACCCATACCACAGCGATTCCAACACATAACACGAAGCTGATCGTGTGACAGAGCAGCAAACCGGAAAATACCAGACATAACAACCCTTTTCTCCGTTCTTCCCGTTCTGTATAATCATACAATGCCAGAAATACCAGAGGAATGAATGCCATAGCGACAACTTCTCCCATTGCCGACCGTCTGTATATATCTTCCAAATGATAATGTCCCATTGTATACAATACCATCGTAACAAGCCCCACAAAATGACTTTTTCCAATTACTTTTCCTGCCCGGTATGATGTATAACAGGTCAGTAACAGCAACAGGAAAATATATCCCTTCATGGCTCCTGCCGGTGACAGTCCCATAAAACGAAGCAGGATTGCAGGAAGCAGCAGGATATCCGGATAAAAGATTCCTGCTCCATAACCATACCCCTCCAGCAGTTTATCATAAATATATGCAGGGAAACCCTGTCCGGTCTTTATTGCATGATAAACACTTTCTATTCTCAGAATATGAAAAGTCATATCGTCTCCCTGCGGAAGCAGTTTCCCCATACATGGTATCATGCACAGCAGACTGACAACCAGCATTATAACCAGCCATTCCATTCGTTCTCTTCTGTTGTACCCTTTCTCTTTTAAATCCATAGTCCCTGACTCCTTTATATTTATCTCAGAACCCATGAGAAACCTTTTCCCATTTTCCGAATTGCCATAGCACTTGTCAAAATCATCCGCTTATATGGGCTTTGATAAATAATAAAGCCCGCATAATCCTCTCTCAGCCACCAAACGGTTATGCCTCAATCCTATCATGCGGGCTTTTATTTATGATCTATTATTCTCTTACTTGAAGTAATCTACACCACTTTCAAAAATCTTCTGGTTCTGGTCGCCATAGATATTGACTGCAACCGCACGACCGGTACGCTCTGAATGTCCCATCTTACCAAGTACACGACCATCTGGGCTTGTGATACCTTCGATCGCATAGTAAGAACCATTGACATTGTAGTACTCATCCATTGTCGGGTTACCATTCATATCAACATACTGTGTTGCAACCTGACCATTTTCAAACAGCTTCTCGCACCATTCCTTGCTTGCAACAAATCTTCCCTCACCATGTGAGATTGGGATTGTGTATACACCACCAAGTTCAGCTTCCTTTAACCATGGGGACTTGTTTGTTACCACCTTGGTATAAACCATCTTGGACTGATGACGGCCGATGCTGTTGATCGTCAATGTAGGTGAATCATCTGTCTGTGGACGGATCTCACCGTAAGGAACCAGTCCGAGCTTGATCAGTGCCTGGAATCCGTTACAGATACCAAGTGCAAGACCATCTCTCTGCTGTAACAGCTTCATAACCTCATCTGCGATCTTCGCATTACGGAATGCTGTTGCGATGAACTTACCGGAACCATCCGGTTCATCACCTGCGGAGAATCCACCCGGGAACATGATGATCTGTGACTGGCTGATTGCCTTTGTAAATGCATCTACAGAATCACGAATGCCCTGTGCTGTCATGTTGCGGAATACGATCGTCTCAACCTCTGCACCTGCACGTTCAAATGCCTTTGCAGAATCATATTCACAGTTTGTACCCGGGAATACAGGAATGAATACCTTTGGCTTTGCAACCTTATTCTTTGCTGTATATACGGTCTTTGCATCAAAAAGACCGGTCTCGATCTTCTTCTGTTCTACACCTGACTCTGTCGGGAATACCTTCTCCAGTGTCTTTGTCCATGCAGCAAGTGCTTCATCCATTGTAACTGTTACATCACCATAGGTGAATGCTGCACTGTTATTTACAGTACCGATCTTCTTAACCGGAATACCAAGTGTATTTACATTCTCCGGCTTCACTTCAAGGATGATTGAACCATAATCCTTGGAAACCAGTTCTCTCTTTGTAATACAGGTATCAATATCTACACCCAGTTTATTACCAAATGCCATCTTGCTGACAGCTTCGATCATACCACCAAATCCTACAGCGTAAGCAGATTCTACCTTGTCTGCAAGGATTGCCTGATGTAACAGATCGTACATGGCAAGTACATTCTGATATACCGGGATATCATTTTCATCTTTTTCTATATCAAGCTTAACAAGCACATTGCCTGCTTTCTTAAGCTCCGGTGTTACTACGTTCATGTAACTTGCAACATCAACTGCAAAGGAAACCAGTGTCGGAGGAACATCGATATCATTGAAGGTTCCTGACATACTGTCTTTACCCCCGATAGATGGAAGTCCAAGTCCGACCTGAACATCATATGCACCAAGCAGGGCTGCAAATGGCTGACCCCATCTGTATGGATCTGTTCCGAGTCTCTTGAAATACTCCTGGAAGGTCAGACGGATCTTTGAAACATCACCACCAGCTGCTGCGATCTTTGCTGCAGATGTTACAACTGCATATACAGAACCATGATATGGGCTCCAGCTTGACAGATATGGATCAAATCCATAACTCATCATTGTGATCGTATCGGTCTTACCCTTCATAACAGGAAGCTTTGCGATCATTGTCTGTGTCGGTGTAAGCTGATACTTTCCACCATATGGCATCGTTACTGTGCCTGCTCCGATTGAGCTGTCGAACATCTCAACAAGACCCTTCTGTGAACATACATTCAGATCTGATAATGTGTCGATCCATGCTTTCTTTACATCTTCCGGTTCTTTTACAGAATCGAAATAATTATCTGCCTTTGCAGGAATCTCTACCTTAACATCTGTTTCCTGATGTGCGCCGTTTGTATCAAGGAATGCACGGGAGATATTTACGATCTCTTTTCCTCTCCATGTCAGAACCAGTCTTGGTTCTTCTGTTACTTCTGCTACAACAACGGCTTCCAGATTCTCTTCATCCGCATACTTAAGCATCGTATCTACATCTTTTGGATCTACTACGATAGCCATACGCTCCTGAGATTCTGAAATAGCAAGCTCTGTTCCATCCAGACCTGCATATTTCTTTGGAACCTTGTCCAGATCTACAACCAGACCAGGTGCAAGTTCTCCGATCGCTACGGATACACCGCCGGCACCAAAGTCATTACATTTCTTTATGATAGAAGCAACTTCTTCTCTTCTGAACAGTCGCTGGATCTTTCTCTCTGTTGGAGGATTACCCTTCTGTACTTCTGCACCACAGGTCTCAAGAGACTGGCTGTTATGTGCCTTGGATGATCCGGTTGCTCCACCACAACCGTCACGACCGGTACGTCCGCCGAGAAGGATGATCTTATCTCCCGGATCAGAATTCAGACGTTTTACCGCACGTCTTGGAGCTGCACCCATAACTGCTCCGATCTCCATTCTCTTTGCTACATAATCCGGATGATATATTTCATTTACAAGTCCTGTTGCAAGACCGATCTGGTTACCATATGAGCTGTAACCTGCTGCTGCGGTCGTAACGATCTTTCTCTGTGGAAGCTTTCCAGGAAGAGTATCCTTTAAAGACTTTGTAGGATCTGCTGCTCCGGTTACTCGCATAGCCTGATATACATATCCTCTACCTGACAACGGATCACGGATCGCACCACCAAGACAAGTAGCAGCACCACCAAACGGTTCGATCTCAGTTGGGTGGTTATGTGTCTCATTCTTGAAGAATACGAGCCATTCCTCTGTCTCACCGTCTACTTCTACAGGAACGATGATACTGCAGGCATTGATCTCATCGGATACTTCCATATCGTCTAATTTGCCTGCTGCCTTTAACTGCTTCATACCCATAAGGGCTATATCCATCAGACAGATGAACTTATCATCTCTGTCCTTATACATTTCTTTCATCTCTGCCCGGTAAGCATCAAATGTCTTCTCAAGCATATCCTTATAATCACCATCATCAAATTCAACATTTGTAAGCTCTGTTGAGAATGTGGTATGACGGCAATGATCAGACCAGTATGTATCCAGCACACGGATCTCTGTCATAGATGGATCACGCTTCTCTTCACCCTTGAAATACTTCTGGATATGAAGGAAATCCTTAAATGTCATCGCAAGTCCGAGGGAATCATATAACTCCTTTAACTTGTCCTCAGCCATATCCTTAAAACCATCAAAGATAATAACATCGGCCGGTTCATCATACTCGGTAACGAGTGTCTCAGGGATCTCCATACCACAGGCTCTGGAATCTACCGGGTTGATACAGTATTCCATAACTGCTTTTAACTGCTCATCCGTTACATTACCGGATAAAATATATGTTGTGGCTGTCTTTATGATAGGATCTTCATCTTCATTTAAAAGCTTAACACACTGTTCTGCTGAATCTGCTCTCTGATCGAACTGTCCCGGAAGGAACTCAACAGAAAATACCTTATCTGTATCTGCCATTGGAAGATTATCTCCCTCGTAGATCATATCGATCGGTGGCTCTGAAAATACTGTAACCAGTGCTTTTTTGTATGTTTCTTCAGACAGATTCTCAATATCGTAACGAACCAGTACTCTTACATACTCGGCATCGATATTCAGATAGTTCTTGATCTCGTCATGAAGTTCCTTTGCCTTAACTGCATAGTCAGGCTTCTTTTCAACATAAACTCTCTTAACTGTGCTCATAAAAACCTCCATTTTTATCATATGTTTTTTCCCATATTTCGGGAATTCATATTATTACAAGCGTTTCACAACGCCTATGATACCACTTTTGAAATTCATTGAATAGCTTTTTTCAGCTTTTCTTTTTAAATTGTTGCTGTTTACCGAATAAACCTCAAAACAGCCATCTTTAATTGTGCAGTCTGCGGATAAGCTTGAATACCACTGAATTCTGATAGATCATCGGTGCATTCTGCGCATAGAAAATAATTCCATCTGTCGGTGCGTAAATATCGGCTGCGATCTCTCCGGTCATCGGATTTATAACATTTGCAATAACATTTCCCCGAACCACTTCATCTCCCGGACTTACAAACCGCTTTAAAAAACCACCGGATTTATCTGACTTTACAGACAGCAGTTCCTCCTCATCAAGAACAGTCGATATATAACCTGCATGACAGTTGTACCGGATGATTCCCATTCTGGTCAGGAATCGGAGTACCGCTGAAACCGCATGTGCTGCACTCTCACCGTCAATCTTCTCCGTCACACCGGAATACACGGAAAACGCCTCGGTTCCTCCGATCTGCCAGTTATAATTTAAAGTTGCCTTATCATATGCCCTCGGTTCTGCTGTCAGAACATAAGGAAGACCAAACAGATTGGCCAGACTGGTACTCTGCTTTCCCGTCTCCATCATTCTGACATGCGGGATAAATTCTCCATCCATATAAAAGCTTGCAAACTGTATTCCATACGCATAATCTTTTACATGATCCATAACCGCTGCCGCTATCCTGCTGGTCGCCTGTCCTTCCGGATTTCCCGGAAAAGCACGGTTCACATCAGAATTATCAGAGATCCAGTATTTCTTACCGACATTAAAGGAACTGTAATTTAAGGATGGAATCAGCAGTATCTGTTTTCCCGATACGATTGCTCCTCTTGTCTCAAGTTCACTTAATTTTTTTGACAGCAGGGAGCAGATGTATAACTGCTGGAATTCATTTCCGCGCATAGCGCCCATGATACATGCCGCCTTTTCTCCTGTTCCGAAGCTGAAGCCTTTAATGGAATATTCTCCACGATAGGCGGTGTTCATCGTATATATGATCTCTTTACGCATTATTTGTCACACCTCCAAATATTCTGGCAACCAGCGAGCCTTCCTCGATCACCGGATAAGCACGAAGTGAGAATACCACGCCTCTTCTTGGTGACAGGATCGTCTCTTCGACAGAACCGGTCAGTACATTTACGATCTGTCCGATCACATCTCCCTTTTCGACTACGCCTGAGTGCTTTACCTTTGGTATAAAGATACCACTGCTCTCTGCATTCACAAAAGAAACATCCGTATCTCGGGCAATCTTCGGCATATGTGTATTATATGCGCAGCCGTCCCAGATCCCCATATATTCCATCAATGAAAATAATCCTTCAACGATCTGATCCGCATAGTCATAATCGATCATAAGTGCAACACCTGATTCTACGACCATACTCTTTACTCCAATCTCATTTAACGAGTATGCAAGGCTTCCTTCCATAACGGTAGAGGATGGATGCACCCATACAACATCCGTATTCATTCTGGCAGCATACGGAAGAATATCATCGGCAATATCCGAATTCACCCGTACCTGTGGTAATTCTTTCAAATATACGCTGCTGGAATGCAGATCGACGCAGATATCCGAACCTTTAATATCCTGCAGCACAAGTGCCGCCGTATACTCCCCGACCGTTCCTTCTGTAGAACCCGGAAACAATGTGTTCATATCAATATCAAACACGGGAACATCTCTCACCTGTGCTTCTAAGCCCATTGGATTAATAAACGGATATATGTCCACGATTCCTTTTAATTTATCAAAATCCTTTTTGATCCGTCGGATCACCTCATAGCAGATATACTGTCCTGCCACTTCATCTCCATGTACACCGGATACAATACTTAATCTTTTTTCTTTTCCTGTGGCAAAATCGGGAGCCAGACGATTTTTCTTTACCCGCATTACCTCATCGATCAGCATATCTGCTGACGCTACTGTTTCTATCATTTCTTCTTCCTTTACAGCAAAAAACAGAGCCCCCATGGCGCTCTGTTTTGTTTTTTATTTATTAGGATCCCTGTCTTATACGGGATTTCCATCTTTTATTTCAGCACCTTATCTATTATACACGTTTCTCTCATTATACGTCAACAAACAAGGAACTTTTTATACACATCATGCTCTTTTTCGATATTCGATTCGGAGCTTATCTGCGATCAGTGCAATAAATTCTGAATTCGTTGGTTTTCCTTTACCAGCATTCACCGTATATCCAAAAATATCATTGATCACATCGATCTGTCCTCTGCTCCATGCAACCTCGATCGCATGACGAATCGCACGTTCTACGCTGGATGATGTCGTTTTATATTTCTTTGCAATCGTCGGATATAAAAGCTTCGTTATGTAATTCAACATATTGACATCGTTTACTGCCATAATGATTCCTTCACGAATATATTGATAACCCTTTATATTAGCCGGAATTCCTATATCCCTGATAATATCCGTTACATCACTCTCAATATTATTCGCTGCACCAGACAATTCCTCTCTATTCTGGATGCAGATCAGATCTTTTGAGATCTCAGTCTGTACCTCTTTTCTTCTGTTGTAAATCTGATGAATTCTTGCAATGAGCTGCTCAGAATTATATGGTTTCAATACATAAAAAGATGCCCCCAGTTCGAACGCGCACCGTATCAGTCTCTGCGAACCAACCGATGTTACAATGACAAATAATGTATCTGGGCATTCGCCTGATTCCCGGATCTGTTCCATTACCCCTAATCCATCCAGAACCGGAAGACAGATATCTAAAAGTACAACATCTGGCTGATATTTTTTTATTGATTCGATCGCACTCTCCCCATCACTTACCTTATCAAGAACCCTCATCCCTGTTCTTGTGTTCGCTGCTGTAAGCTGACGTGCTATTAATTCACAGTCGCTATCAGCAATAATAATACTGATTTCTTGATTGTTCATTATTCAATCCCCCTTAATCTTTTTTGTTTGAAAAATCGACTGTTTCTAAAGTATATTTGTGATTTCGACAAATGTCAAGAACTTACCAGGTTCACAGAACCCCCTCTGATAAGTGAATTTTTATCCATTTTTCGACATATTTCGTCGTCACCTGATGGAATGCACCATATTTCTAAGAAATACTTTGCAGGGAATACTCCGTTTTCTGAAGCATACTGCGATTATCCAGTCGAATTTTGTCTGCAATCAATGCAATAAATTCCGAATTTGTCGGTTTGCCCTTTCCCGCATGGATCGTATATCCAAATAATTCATTGATCGTATCCATACTGCCTCTGCCCCAGGCAACCTCGATTGCATGACGGATCGCACGTTCCACTCTGGAGGCTGTCGTTCCATATTCCTCTGCAATCGATGGGTACAACTGCTTTGTAATTGAATTCAGGATGTCCATATCGTGAACTGCCATCAGGATCGCACTGCGAAGATACTGATATCCTTTTATATGTGCAGGAACGCCAATCTCATGTATGATATCAGTCACTACGGCTTCCAGCATGGTTCCATCCGAACCTGTTTCCACCAATTTCTGATAATTATCATTTCTTTTAGCCTTCATAACATCCTCAATGATCTCCCGGATCTTTCGTTCATCATATGGCACATCAAGAATTCGCAATACAAGGCGGTCTGCAATCTTATAGTAGATGAAGTCAAGATATTCTTTATGTGTTTTCGATCCACACAGAAGAATCCTTGTATTCTTCAGATTCTTATAGTGCATGATCTCTTCTGTTATCTCCAGGATATCTTTGCCCGGCAAAACCTCATCCATGATCACAACATCCGGTTCCCGTTCCAGAATCTTCTTCACGGCTTCCTGTCCACTGTCACATATCCCCGAAATCTCATACCCCGGAATCGACTTCACGATAGATACAAGCTGTTCCACTTCTCTTTTGTCGCGCTTTACTATCATTATTTTTACATAATTCATAATGTCCCTCCTGCTCTTCTGCCTTGGACAACATTATATCTCTATGATACCTGCTTTGGAATATGCTTCTCTCCGCAAGTTGCGACAGCTTTTCGCCTCTGAGGAACAATTTTGTACCGTCTCGACATTTTACAAGCAAAACTCCGTAGAATTATGTCTGATCTGGGTAATAAAAAGAAGATGATGTTCCATCTTTCTTTTTTTCTATATCCGAAAAGGCTCCGTCCGGATTAAAAGAGTTCTTTATATATCTTGTAAACTCTGTCCCGGTCAAGTTCCACGAAGTTATTCGCCATCAGACGACCCTGATTCGTCATAACGGAATCGGTAAATTCGACAAGATCCTGCTCCGTTACCCCATATTCATGCAATGCTTTCTTTGGAATCAGAATATTTAAAAGATCCTCCAGAGATTCATAGACATTTTCAACATCGCAGCCAAGGATATCTGCAATAAATGCATTTAATTTTGCAATTTCTCCATCCTGCCTGATCTCCATATAATTCTTCATGACTCTGGTAAACATGGCATAGTTCGATTCTCCATGTGCAACATGATAGGTTGCTCCAAGTGGATAGCTTAAGGCATGTACTGCCGCACAGCCAGCATTGCCAAATGCGATTCCGGCGTAGTTTGAAGCTACAAGGAAACGGTCTAACAATGGAATTCTGGCCTCCGGTCCTTTCTCACGGATCTCCATATATCCATGAAGGATCATATCGATCGCCTTATAGCCAAACATACGTGTATATTCATTTCCTTTCGGAGACAAACTGGACTCTACTGCATGGACAAGTGCATCGATCGAACTGGTTGCAAAGAAGCGGAACGGAAGCCCCTTTAACAGCTCCGGTATCAGGACCGCAGAATCTCCATACATCTCATCGACTGCCAGTCCCTTTTTCGTTCCCCTGCTGTTTAATGCAAGGATCGCTATATTTGTTACCTCTGAACCGGTTCCACAGGTAGTTGGGACCAGTACCAGTTCTTTATCTTTTTCTATCGGAAGCTTGCCATCATACAGATCAAGAATCGGGGATACATACTTTAATGCAAACAGCTTTGAAATATCAATTACCGTTCCTCCACCGATTGCTATAATTCTTTTATGTTCACCCTTTATATCCTTATAAATTGCCTCCGCCATATCATCTGAAGGCTCACCTGCACCATATTTTTCCTGAAAGATAACATCACATTCCAGATCCATCTTTCCAAAAAACGGTTCATAGATATATTCATTTGTAATTACCAGATCACCTTTTTCGATATGGAATTCATCAGCAAATTTCTTACATGTGTCATACTTATAAATCGTTGGTTTGAGCATTAACTGTTTCATACGTATCCTCCATTCATTTTCTCTGATATTTCTGTACCAAAATTTTTGCTCACATTGTACCACTATAGAATGAAATTACAATTACCCAAAAAGAGCATCTTTTTTACTCTTCTGTATTATCAAATGCCTGAATATATCCAACGGTTTCATTGTTTCGATCCATCGAATAGGAAGGATCGATGACTGCCTGTATAAAATCTGCACCTCCGGATTCGATCGGTACCACCTTTAAGCCCAACTGCTTCTCTACCTGTGCAACTGTCATATCATCTAAAAATACCTGTTCTCCCATTCGCAGCATATTCGATGGAATGAGCAGCGCTTCTCCCAGATCATCTCCTGCTGCCTGCCGCTCTTTTAACTGGGTCGTCAGATCAATGCCTGTAATCAGTCCGGATACTGTGATTGTTTCTCCAAAGAAGTCATTCCGGATGCAATATACACGGATCGTAAGTCTTGGATATGCCTGCATCAGCCTTGCTGCAAAGTCTACAATCGTACTATATGTCAGTTTTCCGGTTGCCATACAGATCGTACGGCGGAATGTTTCTTTCTGTTCCTGATATTCCGGTGAAGCCAGCAGCTCCTGATAGGCTTCATCAAATTCCTCTAAAAACAATCGCATCATTCCAACGCCATTTTCAAGCTGGATATAACCATCATAGCGTTCTGCTTCCGGAAATTCCCGTCCGGCCGTTATATACCACTCATCACTTGCATGAATAAAATGAAGCGAATACCTTTCATAGAATTTTTTCTGATAACTCTCGATCAGATCGATAACCTGTCCCGCTTCTTCCTTCGTAAATAATTCTAATGGGTACAAACCTTTTCGGAATTTCGTAAGTCCGGCAGGAACAACGGATACACTCCGCATAAATGGCAGATACTTTCCAAGATCCCGGATACTCCGTTCCAACTCTGCCCCGTCATTTACACGCTTGCAGAGAACGATCTGCCCATTCATCTCTACATGCCCTTCAAAAAGACGATCCAGATATTTCAGCCGGTCACCTGCAAAACGATTATGCAACATCTTGCAGCGAAGCTCCGGATTGGTCGTCTGAACCGATATATTGATCGGTGCAAGCTGCATCTTGATGATACGATCCACATCCTCATCTGTCATATTTGTAAGCGTGATATAATTGCCCTGCAAAAAAGACAACCGGGAATCATCATCCTTAAAATAAAGTGTCTCTCTCATCCCCGGCGGCATCTGATCAATAAAACAGAACATGCATTTATTGGTACAGGAACGATAATCGCTCATAAGACCGTTTTCAAACTCCATCCCAAGATCATCATCATAATCCTTCTCGATCTCAAGCAGCCATTCTTCTCCATATGATTTACGGATCAACACCTCTATATATTCATCTTTGATCATATAACGATAATCAAATACATCTTTTATTTCTTTATCGTTGATTGCAAGCAGATAATCACCCGGTTCTATTTCCATCTCTTCTGCAATGGAGCCCGGATAGACTACCGTAATTAAATGTTCTATTTTCTTCACAGTTATTCCTCATCATTTTCTAATGTATCTTCCCCATTATACCATTGCAAAATAAAAAAGAAAGATGATAAATATGCAAAAACGATGCTTTTTTGAGAATTTTTGTATGCTTCTATGGCGTATCCTTCTGTACATAAACAAAAGACAAAGGAGCCAACATCATGTTGCATATATTTGGAACTGTAATTAAGAAAAAGAAGGTCATAATTCTGGGGATCATCTATATACTGTTACTGATACTTGTAATCCTTGCAGGAAAGGCAAAAAAAATGAAACTTCAGGAACAGGTCTCCCAGTCAGACTCCAGGCCCATCACAACAGAACAGGTTTCTGTCTCCGAAGATTCCACCGAGAAAACCAAAGCATCCTCCGGCAGCTATTCTTCCTTTGATACTGCATCCGTTTTACAAACGCTTGCCTCCGCAACAGAAGCAAAAAACAACGGGCTGCTGACACTGGTCAATATGTCTCATACCCTGCCAGCCGACTGGACCGTTGATCTGGTCGAACTGCGAAACGATCAGTCGATCGACCGCCGTGCTTATGACGGGCTTCAAAAAATGATGGACGATGCAAGAGCCGAAGGTCTTGACCCTCTGATCTGCTCTTCCTACCGTACAAATGAAACACAGGAACGGCTCTATACAAATAAAAAGAATTCTTATCTGGAGCAGGGTTACAGCGAAGATGATGCTACAGCCCTTGCTGCTACCTGGGTTGCCTATCCCGGTACCAGCGAACACCAGCTCGGCCTTACCGTTGATATCTGTTCCATTGGCAACCAGGAGCTGGATTCCTCCCAGGAAGATACCGCCACCCAGCAATGGCTGATGGCAAACTGTTATAAATACGGCTTCATCCTACGTTATCCGGCAGATAAATCCGATATAACAGAAATCTCTTATGAACCCTGGCATTACCGCTATGTTGGTGTTGAAGCTGCTACAGAAATGTACCAGAAGCATCTTTGTTTAGAGGAATATCTGGAACAGCATACCAATTAAAAAAGCAGTTCAGTCTCCGGTGATCTGTTCTTCACCATCCAGACTGGACTGCTTTTTATTTATATTCTTATTCTGCCGGAATAAATGGAAGGTCGATCGGTTGATCTGCTTTTGTGGATGGATCCGTTGTAGCTTCTGTCGTAGCCTCCGTTGTCTTCTCTTCCGTCGTTTTCTCTTCCGTTGTACGCTCTTCTGTCGTCTTTTCTTCGGTTGTCTTTTCCTCGGTCGTACGTTCTTCCGTCGTCTTTTCCTCAGTCGTCTTCTCTTCGGTTGTCTCCTCCTCGGTTGTCTTCTCTTCTGTCGTCTTTTCTTCCGTTGACGGCTCTTCGGTTACGATCGGCTTCTGTTCCTCGGTCGTTACAACCGGAAGTTCATCTTCGGTTCCCGCTGCCGTTGTTACCTCATACGTCGTAGAGGCTTCCGTAGAGTAAGATGTGTGTGAATCATAGGTATTATATTCCGATGTTACTTCTATTTCTTCTTCATTCTCGGAATCGTCATTAATATTTGTAGTTGGCAAAGGCTCTTCTGTAACAATATTTACTTTCTTCTCCTCAGTAGAACTCTCTTCCTGTTGCGTCTCCTGCTTTGCCTTTTCATATTTTGCTTTATTTGTCTGAAAGAACACACCAAAGAAGGTATATTCACATATGATAAGTACAGCAAGCACTGCAACTATGATCTTCAGTATATTATCCTTCCTCCAGAACCGTTTCTTTGCAGGAACTTCATCCGTTTCCGGAACATCTGTCTGATGTGTCTCTTCCGGCTCGGTTTCATCTATATCTTCTGTCTCTATGATCTCACTTACTTCATCTATATCTTCTGTTTCAAATATTTCTGAGTTATCCGTATGAATCTTTTTATCCATATGTACCTCCGACTATTATTATCCATTCTGGCACATTTTATACATGCCCTTTACCTGTTGGTTACAAACACGTCTTATAGTATAATACACCGCACAAAATCTGTAAAATCATTTTACGAAAAATTATAAATCTTTTACATTTTTGTTACATTTACAGTGTCAGGTCCGGAGCGAATCAAAGGTATTATACACATTCAGGATTCCATAGCCCCACTCCGGGTTCGGATATTCCCTTGCAAACAGATATCCCTCTGTATCGTTCATGACATATGAAAACGGACTTCCTGCCGTTCCCGGACGAACTGCTCCCCGAATAAAATAATTACGGATCTGATTTCCATTTACAAACCGTGCCAGATCCCGGTCTCTTGCCCATTGCAGGATTAATGCCGCACACCCGGCACAATGCGCTGCTGCAACAGAAGTACCTGTTTTCCTGACAAATGTTCCTGCTCTGCCCGGACCATATACATCAACACCCGGAGCAACAAAATCCGGCTTGATATCATCTGCCGCCGTATATCCCCTGCTTCCATCCAGAAACAGTGTATCCGAATAATGATCATATGCCCCCACTCCCATCGGAACTACTCCTGTAGCCGGATTCACAAGCGTTGTTTCAGGCGTTGGTCTTATAAACCGGGTATCCGGGGAAAGAAATGCCGTGATCGGCAGCCATGCATGAAAGGTCTTCTCGGTATCACCGCTTCCATATACCCGGATCCGCCACAGACCATTTGGCGGATCAAAAAAGCGCATCATGATCAGTTCTTCTCCCGACTGATCCTCCACAAGAAAATAGTCGATATATATGATCCCACCACCAAAAACCGGACGTATGACTTCACTTTTATCAAAGCGGGGAGTAATCTGACTTACAAACTCCCCACCCGGAATCTCAAATGCCACAGAATATGTATTGGGAACCGCTCCCCAGATTTCAAGTGTAAAGCTGTTATTTCCCGTAACATTAATCTCCATTTCCGTATAAGTGCTTCCCCCTTCGATCCTGCCTCTGAAATGATGCCCCGCAATTCCCTCATTTCCTGCCGGAACGGACACAGCGACTCCGGTCATGATACCAACATTTGAAAGCAGTGCTTCTAATGCAGAAGAACCAGTATGGCTCCCACTGTTCGAACCAACTCCAATCAGGATCGATATATTTTTCCGAAGTCTGCTTGCCTGTCTCCGCAGAAATGCTACCCCCATCATAATATCATTTTCCTGATATGCTTCTACGTCCTCCGGCACACCATATAATCCTCGCAGATTATTCTTTGCCTGCTTTAATTTTACAATCACATATTCTGCTTCCGGCGCCACTCCCGTGAAATCAGCTGTCCGTTTTCCTGCTGCAATCCCTGCAAGAAAGGTTCCATGTCCATTTGCATCTGTCAGGATATCCGCTTCATTTCGTATGGCTTCATTAATATCCTCCTGCTGATATACCGTTCCATATCCGGGATTTTCTTCCTGATCTGACGGTCCCGGCACGGACTGATCCCATGCTGCAATAATTCTTGTATTTCCGGCAACATCCAGAAACAGATCATTCCGAATATCAATCCCGGTATCGATAATTCCGATCAGAATTCCCTTTCCGGTAAGTCCAAGGATCGATTCCTGCTGTATATTCACAGCTCCGACTGCTTCTACACTACTGGTATCCATCAGCCCATACAATTTGGGGAAAAGTGTATATTCCAGTCTGGAAAAGATCTGCATATAATCCTCCGGCTTCTCCCTGTATAAAACAGCAAACCGCTCATCAATAAAGAGCAGGCAGCCGTTTTCTCTGTAAATATCCAAAACAGCTTCCCGCTCTTCGTTGTATTCAATCAGATAGTCTGCATAATCTTCCCTGTACGCTACATTTTCACATTCCATTTCGATTCCCATCGTATGCTTTTCGTATACAGTCTATTCCGTCTGATTTCTTTCTATACCTTTTTTTGCACCTGTTATATGATCGGCCCCTGCAGCTTCTTATCCACTTGTTCCTTCAGTATATCAAACTGACATGGACCTGTTTCCAGAATAATCGTGTTAAATGTTTTCAGGTCAAAGTCATCTCCCATTTTCTCTTCTGCATAATCCCGCAGTTCTTTCATTTCATAATATCCGGTCGAATAACTCTGATATACTGCCGGATCTCCGACCATTGTCGTGTACAGCTCCTGTGCAGCACTGCCATCCATTCCATTCTTTGTCAGATAATCGGCTGTATCCTGCAACGTCCATCCCTCATAATTGATTCCCAGATCCACTCTTCCCATCATAAGATAACTCATCTCATCATTCAACTGATAAAGGGCTGCAATGGTGTCTCCATATTCCGGTTCCTCATACTCATAGTAATATAAAGAATCATAACATGCATACATCGCCCATCCTTCTTTATATCCTAAGAAGTTCATCAAAGTCCGGACCGGCTCCGGATCCGTTGACATATAATAAGCATTTTGCAGCATATGACCCGGATATCCCTCATGTGCCAGTGTCGTCCACATGCCATCCGTATGCAGACCATTCACCCGGATCAGATTATTATCCGGATCATCGATTGCCGGCGCCATATAATAAGCCAGTACATCATCCATGATCGTTTCGAGGTTCTTATCCAGCGCCTCTGCCTTATAGTTTATCGTTCCTGCATCCGGATAATGCTCTGATGCCGTTTCCATCATTTTATCGACCATTTCCGAAGCTGTCATCTGATCGGTTTCCGCAAACATTGAATCATAATTGGAAGCAAAATATTCATATGCCGCCTGATTTCCCAAATAATACTGATATAACGATACCATGAGTTTTTGAAGCTCTGTATCCAGCATATCGATTACCTCTTCCGGCGACTTGGCTGTTCCTGCAAAATTTTTCAGCAGATATTCATAATATTCCTTGCCACCATCATAGTTGCAGATACCACCATCATTGGTTCCGGTTCCCTTCAGACCGGAAAGCACCGCTGCAACATTCTCAAATGCCGGAAGCAGGGAATTCTCAACTGCCTGCTTATTAGCCTCCTTGTATTCTGCCTTTTCCTCATCCGTCAGAAAATCAAGTGCGTCAATATTATCATTAAATGTTGTTACCATAAAATGATTTTCTTTATCTGCAACAAAATCCTTGCACTGACTGATGACTTTATCGCAGACTGCATCACTCATAAAATAACCTTTTTCTGACTTTTCCTGTTCAAAATCCAGATACTCTGCAAAATAATCCGGAATCTGACCAAGCAGTTCAATATAACGTTCCACATCTCCCTTATCATCAAATCGGTAATCTGTGAAATTCGTTGCAATATTGGCCTGAAGTCCACGCATCGGGGAAAACGGCTCATACAGATATACATTATCAAAAATTCCCGCAGACACTTCAAAATACTCATCCAGCACATCATAGGTCAGCTTCTGATCCTCTGTCAGGCAGGAACGGTCAATAGCATCCAGCTTCTTTACCCAGCCTTCAAACTCTTCCTTATCCTGTCCGATCTCCTCTGCTGTCATTCCCGGGTCTCCCAGTGTGACCTCCGGTTCTTCCAGACCGTAATCCGCACCATCCTTGATCGTATAATTATACGTCAACGTGTCGTCCGTAACAACATCCTTAAAATAATCATCCAGATACTGTTCAAATTCCTGCTGCTCCTTCAGCGCATCCTCGGAGAAAGACTCCTGCGCCCTCTCTGTATTTTCAGTTGTATCGTTTTTGTCATTCAGATGTCTGCGCTCTCCCTGCGTCTCTCCACAGGCAGATAATCCAACCGCAAGAGAAATGCAGATAGCTGCAGCCATTACATTTTTACAGGTTCGTAATAATCTCTTTTTAAACATGCCCTGCTCCTTTTCGCTTTTTTTCATAGTATCACAGGATTCTGCGACCATCAAGGACTACCTTGATACAAGACTGCGGTATCAGCATCGGAAGAGTCCCTGATCATCTTTCTGCAATACATCTGTATTTTTCTTTTATCTTACCCAGAGATAACCATTTACATACTGGTGCCGCTGCAATACAACACATTCAAAAATTCCGGTAATGTTCCATTTCTGCTCTGCAATACCATCTCACGATCTAAAAATTATGATCCAATATAATAAAGGCTTAAAGACCGTATATTTTCTGTATACAATCTTTAAACCTTATTAATTACAGTATTTTTTCTTATTGCATCAATTATTATGATTGTTTTGTCGCACAGGCTTCGATCTGCATCGGCTCTACACCACGAAGCTCGATGATCGGATTGCCCTTGCCATTTACATAATCTCCGGTTATGATCACCCTGCCAATGCTATCATCTCTTGGGATCTGATACATGATATCCAGCATGAATTCCTCAATGATCGCCCGAAGCGCTCTTGCTCCTGTATTCTTTTCAAGTGCTTTTTCTGCGATCGCTTCATATGCAGAATCATCAAACTGAAGATCTACCTCATCCAGTGCCAGCAGCTTCTTATACTGTTTCAGGATTGCATTCTTCGGTTCCTTTAAGATCTTGATATACATATCCTTATCTAACGCATCCAATGTGAATAAGACAGGCAGTCTTCCAAGAAATTCCGGTATCATACCGAATTCCCTGAGATCCTCGTTGGTCACCTTCTTTAAGATATTCGGATCCTTGTCGTATTTGTCCTTCAGATCTGCGCGGAAACCGATCGAGGACTGTTTATTCAATCTTGCTTTAATGATATCTTCGATTGCCGGGAATGCCCCGCCACAAATAAATAAAATATTCTTTGTATTGACCGTTGTCATAGGAACCATTGCATTCTTGCTTCCGGAACCAACCGGAACCTCAACATCTGCGCCCTCCAACAGCTTTAACAAGCCCTGCTGAACGGATTCTCCACTCACATCACGGCTGTTGCTGTTCTGCTTCTTTGCGATCTTATCGATCTCATCGATAAATACGATTCCCTTTTCTGCTTTTTCAACATCATTATCAGCGGCTGCCAACAGCTTTGACAATACGCTTTCTACGTCATCACCGATATAACCGGCTTCCGTAAGTGTGGTCGCATCTGTGATCGCAAGCGGTACATTCAACAGCTTTGCGATCGTTTTTACAATATAAGTCTTACCACAGCCTGTCGGCCCTACCATCAGCATATTGGATTTCTCAATCTCGATATCATCCATGGAATCTGTCAGTACACGCTTATAATGGTTATATACTGCAACAGACATTACCTTCTTGGCATATTCCTGACCGATCACATATTCATCTAACATTGCTTTGATCTTATGCGGTGCAGGGATCGTTGCAAGTGTCATTTCCTGCTCTTTTTTCTTCGGCTTTGCCGCTTTCTTCTTCACCTTCTGTTTATCCGGTATATCATTCATTCCCATCAGTCTGCTCATGTCAATATTTCCCATATTGGAAAGATTGGAGAGATCCAGGAACTGCATTCCGCCAAATCCGCCCTGATTCAGATTATCAAAGGTCTTCTGCATACAGTCTGCACAGATATGTATATTGCCCGGCATATCGATCAGCTTTCCGGCAACACTTTCCGGTCTTCTGCAGAGATAACAATATTTCTCGTATTCGTCCTCATGCTTGTCTTCTGTTTTATGATCATCAGTCACCGTCTGACTGGTCAGTTCTTTATTTTCATCATCATTTCTATAATCAGACATTTTCATCCTCCATACTTTTGTTTCCTGTCTAAAACAGCTATCTATATTAAATGATATAACTCTGCTACATGATACCACAGATTCCACCCATATGAAAACAGTATTATTTCTGGTAAAACGGTTAAATTTTTCTAAATAATTTTCTTATTGCCACCCTCGATTAATTAAATTAAGTACAGCTACTCTCATTCCTCCCTGTTTTCCTGTTCTTTCTTCAGATAATATACAAAATCTCCCATTCTGTTCCACTTGTAGAAATGAAACCGAGAATATGGTATCATATCTTTAGTTATATATGTATAGAATGGAGGGTTATACATGAAGAAATTATCAATTATTGTCCGTTCTGAAAAACTGGATGATGTAAAAGCCATTCTGGACGAATGCGGATCCACCGGTGCTACTGTATCAAATATTATGGGATATGGTAATCAGAAGGGTTATAAAACAACATACCGTGGAAGTGAATATGTGGTTAACCTGATTCCGAAGATCAAGATTGAAACCATCGTCAAGGATGATGTTGCCGATAACATCATCTTTAAGGTATGTGAAAAGATATCAACCGGAAAAGTCGGCGACGGCAAGATCTTCGTCTATGATGTTGCCGATGTCATCCGTATCCGTACCGGCGAACACGGTGACACCGCCTTATAACATCTACCTGTCATACAAATAAATCCGCTGTGCTATACCACACCTGTTATTCCGCAAAACACTTCCGTTCTAGTCCTCGAGCAACGGTACATAAAGCTGCAAAAGACGCAACTTAAGTACCGGTCTCGGACAAGGTTTGCTTCATAACAGTGTAATATAGCACAGCGGATTTGTTTGTATGACAGCTACGTAAGAATCAAATGCAAGTGTTCTGCGAAATAAAGTTATAGCTACCACAAGCACAGGCTTTTATAGCGGCTGTTATATTCCGCGAGCTTTGCGGACACAGGCTTTCATTGCTTCGATCACGGAGGAACGGAAGCCTTTTTCTTCTAAAACGCGAACAGCTTCTATCGTTGTTCCGCCAGGTGAGCAGACCTGATCCTTTAATTCACCCGGATGTTTTCCCGTTTCAAGTACCATCTTTGCACTTCCAAGCACGGACTGTGCTGCAAATTTATATGCCTGTGCTCTTGGCATACCATCTGCCACTGCTCCATCTGCCATAGCTTCGATCAATATATAAATATATGCCGGAGAACTTCCGCTGACCGATACACATACATCCATCAGATTTTCCGGTATTGTCTCTACTTCACCAAAGCTTCCAAGAATCTGAAGAACTGTTGCATAATCTTCATCGGTAACATATTCATTCCGACATGCTCCTGTCATACCCTCACCAACCAGTGCCGGTGTATTTGGCATTGTCCGGACAAGCCTCACAGCTCCTCCAAACTGTTCCTGTAACCAGTCTAATGTTTTTCCCGGTGCTATACTGATCACAATCTGCTCTTTACGGACTACGTCCTTTATCTGAGCGATCACCTCCGGATAATACTGTGGTTTTACCGCCAGAACCAGAATATCACTGTTTTCTGTTACCTCCAGATTATCGGTTGATACCTTTACTCCAAGCTCTTTCTGAACTCTGTCAAGTGTCGCTTTCGTCTTTGCAGATGCTATGATATTCTCTGCATCTATGATCTGCTTTCTGATAATTCCCTTTATGATCGATGTTGCCATATTGCCACAGCCAATAAAACCAATCTTCATATTTCACTTCTTCCTTTCTAATTATACAGAAAAAGCAGCATCCTTATGTTAAGAACGCTGCCCTTCCAACTATTTATAGATTAAAGACTGTAAGAACCTGATTCTCCATCAGCTGTATAGTATACCATACCTGTTTCTGGCTGGTAATATACGTTCAATTCCTTAACTGCCTTATTGCCAAGTGCTTCTTTTGCTTTTGCTACAATGTCAGAAACATTGATCTGTCCATTGTTATATTCAACAAAAACTGTCTCTGTTGTCTTAGCTGCTGGCTTCTTTGCTGCCGGCTTTTTAGCTACTGGCTTTTTCTCTTCTTTTACTTCTGCCTTTACTGGCTCAGCCTTTACTGCTGCTTTTACTTCTTTAGCAGCTTCAGCTTTCTTTACAGCTTCAGCTTTAGCAACAACGCTTTCTACTGTTGCCTTTTTTGCAACAACCTTTTTTGCATCTTCAGTCTTCTTAGTAGCCATGATTAACACCCTCCGTTTTAAAACTAATTTCTATCACTTTACTTATGTAACAATTCATGTATGTATTCTTTATTCAAGCTAGGATTGATATTACTCCATTTTCCTTTTTTTTTCAATACAAGTACTGTTTTTTCTCCGTTTTGTACCACAGAGTGTTTTTTTTCATGAAAATCAAAGTCATTTTAGACAAACAAAACTACCAAATTTTATGAAATTTGGTAGTTTATATGGTTGTTTTGTATAATTTGCATAATTAATTCGTAAGAATTTTGACAATTTCGTCCATTTTCATGCCGTGTGATCCCTTGATCAAAACAACATCCTCTGGTCTCATAATAGCCATCAGATAAAGTGCCACTTCTTCATTATCCATAAATGAAAATGTTTTTGCATACTTTGTGTCGCAGACATCCAGTGCCTTTTTAATCTCCAAAGCTTCCTTTCCGATTACCACAACCTCATCGATCTTCTTGTCCCGCAGGTATTCTCCGATCTGATAGTGATAGCTGGCACTGTCAGCTCCCAGCTCAAACATATCTCCCAGTACTGCGATCTTTTTTCCCTCGCAGTCCATATCACAAAGCACATCAATGCTTGCCTTCATGGAATCCGGGCTTGCATTATAGGTATCATCGAGGATCGTATATCGATTCTCCATATGGATGAGTCTCTGTCTCTGTCCTTCAAAATGTTCAAAGGCTTTTGCTGAAATTGTTATCGGAATTCCCATCTGATATGCAACTGCAATACCTGCCAGTGCATTTCTCACGTTATGTTTTCCGAGGATATCCATGGTAACATGAACGGTCTCACCATTATGAGTACAATCAAATTCCATGCCCTGCTCTCCACATTTTACATTGGATCCCTGAAAATCACAAATTTCATCTATACCAAAAGTAAGTGTCCGACATGGCATATCCGCTTTTATCTCACGCAGTAATGGATCATCTCCATTTAACAGCAACAGGCCGTCCTTATTCATATGATTGATAATAGACAGCTTCTCTTTTCTGATATTCTCCTGGGTTTTCATAAATTCAATATGTGCAACACCGATAATCGTCACCACACAGATCGATGGCTTTACAATCTCAGACAATATCTCCATCTGACCAGGTTCACTGATCCCCATCTCGATCACCGCAGCATCATATCCATCTGTCATTCTGGAAAGTGTCATCGGTACACCGATCTGTGAATTTTCATTTCCATTTGTCTGAAAACAGCGTTTTGCTGTGCTGACAGCCGCTGCAATCATCTCTCTGGTCGTTGTCTTTCCTACACTTCCTGTCACTCCAATATACGGAATATCATACCGGTCACGGATATCCATTCCAATTGCCTGAAGTGCTTTCATCGTGTCATCAACACGGATAAACGGCTTCTCTGAAATAACAACATTATCATGCTCCGATGTCAGAGTTGCAGACGCTTTCTCCATAGCGGATTCAATAAAACGATGTCCATCAACTTTATTACCCAACAGAGGAATAAACAAATCTCCCGGCTGTGCTTTTCTGGAATCAATACACAGGCCTGTGATCGGTGTATCTTCATCGCCGCAAAGCAGGAAACCTCCTGTTGCTTTCACAATATCTTTTACTGTAATATTTTTCATTTTTCCCCTATCTGCCTTTCCAGAACAGTTTCATAATTTTATATAAAAGCATGCACTGCATGCAGGCTGTAAAAAATGCCTGCGTCCATTCTATCACATGTATATGCGAATTTCCAGTATTCTTGTATATATATTCCCGTTTTCAGGAAAGATTAAGATTCGACCAGAACTGTTCTATGCTCTGCGAAATCTGATCAAAATTTCCAAAGACCGCATCCTGCCACTCCACCGGAAATAACGAATTATATTCCCCGGTTCCAAATCGTTCATCTAGCAACAGGATCACTCCGGCATCCGCTTCTGTCCGGATCACGCGTCCGGCTGACTGAAATACTTTATTAATGCCCGGATACAGGTATGCATATTTAAAACCATCAACCGATGAGCCAGCATATGCCTCCATACTCTTTCTGGCATTAAAATAGTCCATCATGATCTTTCTCTCATTGCACACCTGCGGAAGTCCCGGACCTACTACAACCGATCCGATCAGCCGTTCTCCGGTCAGATCAATCCCCTCAGAGAAGATCCCGCCCATGATACAAAAGGCAACCACATTTCTTTTCGCTGAAAAATGATCCAAAAATGCTTCCCGGTCTGCCTCCTTCATGTTCTGTTCCTGACAGAGCAGTTCCATGCCAGAACAATCACCCTCTATCATCTGCTCATAGACCTCCTGAAGCATCTTATAGGATGGCAGAAACACCATATAATTTCCGGAATGTGCGTTAAACAACTGCCTGATATATTCAGCCACGCGCTTATACTCCTTTACAGACCGTCTGGTATATTTCGTAGATACATCCACACCAACCATGATCTGTCGTTTCTCCGGATCAAACGGAGAAGGAATATAGATAGCCTGATCGGTCACCGTATCGGACAGCATCTCCATGTAATATTTTACCGGCAGGATCGTTGCCGAAAAGAAAACAGTCGATACACCCTTATCCAGGCAAAGCTTCAGATTATTCGCCGGATGGACGCAATATAACCGAACCATAAATCTGCCATCCGACTTAAGCTCATCATAGATCACATAGCTGTCATCGATCAGATCCGCAATATTTAAAAATGTCGTAAGTGCAAAATAAAACTCCAGTATCTCCTTACGTTCCGGGATCTGTTTGTAATCTTCTAAAAAAGCCTCCATCGTCGTATGAAGATGCAGCAGCTTCAGATATAGAACCCCAATATCATTTAAAATCTGATATCCATGCTCCGGACATTTTTTCTTCAATTCCAGGAGCTCCCGGTTGCAGGATTCCAGACTCCGTGCCAGTTTTTTGCTGTACGGCATTACCAGCCTCTTTACAGCAAGGAAATCTTCTTTATACAGCGTGGCACTGTACATGGACGATGCCCGGTCCACCAGATTGTGTGCTTCATCTACCAGAAATACATACCGTCCTGTATCATATGCTGTCTGTGAAAAGAACCGCTTCAGATTCACTCTCGGATCAAACACATAGTTATAATCTCCAATAATAGCATCTGCAAACAGGCTTGCATCCAGTCCCAGCTCAAAAGGACAGACCTGATACCTTTTCGCATAAGCCCGGATGATCTCCCGATCCATTTTTTCCTCCTGAGTGATCAATTCAAATAATGCATCATTAACCCGGTCAAAATGTCCTTTCGCATAAGGGCAGTGCTCTGCATCACATTCCATCGTCTCATTCAGACATATCTTCTCTTTGGCAGTCAACATAACGGAAGAAAACTTCACTCCACGTTCCCGCAGCAATGTAAGTGCCTGATCCGGCACGGTTCCGGCGATCGTCTTTGCGGTCAGATAAAAGATTTTCGATACCAGCCCGGTTGCAAATGCCTTAACGGAAGGAAACATCGCTGCCATCGTTTTCCCGATTCCGGTTGGAGCCTGCACAAACAATCTGCGCTCCCCTTCAATCGCCTTATACACACAGGCAGCCATCTGCTTTTGTCCTTTCCGATATTCATATGGAAATTCCAATTCTGTAATTGACGCATCTCTGCTTCTTGCATGTGATACAGCATGATCAACCCATTTCATCATCTCATCCACTGTATCATGAAACCATTTCTCAAGAAATGAACAAGAAAACACATAAAAAAAATGTTTTACTTCTTCACTTTCCAGATTCACATATGTGATCTGTACATTGATCCGATCCAAAGACTGCTCTTTTGCATAAATATAGGCATAGCACATTGCCTGTGCTACATGAACTGTTTCCGGCACTTCGATATCAGCAAGTTTTCTGTATACACCTTTGATCTCGTCGATCGTAACATCCGCAGGCTCATTCATTTCCTGCATCTGACCGATTGTTCCGGCAGAATTTTGTTCCATGAAGTCTTCACCGACTTCCAGATCCAGACTCTCCGTTTTTTTGAGCAGCAGCCGGCTCCAATATCTACCCTCTACCCGAATCACCTGCCGCTCAATTTCCTTCTTCTTCCTGCTTCGGTTCTTTTCACCTCTCAGATCTATGATCCCATCTGCTCTGCCCTCTACCGTAACATCCAGATCATGAATTCCTTTCTTCATCGTGATCTTTAAAGGAACTTCTGCATCATAATAAGACCCTGCCATTTTCTGAAGCTTCCGATGCATCTTACTTCCTGCATTCATTGCTTCCTTTGACAGAGTCCCATTACTGCTGCTTGTAATATCGCCGCATCTGTATATAAATTCTACCATATGCCTGACCGAAACTTTAAATTCCATAATTCTTATTTGTAAACAATAGCTGCTGCCAGCTTCTCTGATGTATCCTGATCTGTCAGGATCTCAACCAGCTTCAGACCAAAATCAATAGCTGTTCCCATACCTCGGCTTGTAATTACCTTACCGTCTGTTACTACACTGTCATATAATACTTCCGCACAATGAAGTCCCGCCTCCATTCCCGGATAGCAGGTAGCCTTCTTATCCTTTAAGATGCCAAATGCTCCAAAAGCAGTAGGTGCTGCACAGATTGCTGCAACATATCTTCCTGCTTCATACTGTCCGCATACAAGATTCCTTACCTTCTCATTTGCGATCAGATTCGTCACACCGGGCATACCACCCGGAAGTACGATCATATCTGCATCATCTGCAAGTTCACTGATTTTCTCATCCATCTTTACTGTGATTCCATGTGAACCTGTAACCGTATCCTGATCGTCTGCTGCCACCATAAGGCAGTCAACCTTTGCACGTCTTAACAGATCTACAACGGTCAATGCTTCTACTTCTTCATATCCTGTTTCAAATAACATTCTGACTTTCATGCTTCTGCCTCCATTCTTAATGTCCGAAAACTCTTGCCATAAATGCAAGTCTCTGTTCTTCATTCATACTGCTTAATGCGCTGTTATGATACGCTCCATCCATAGATACATCTCTGGTAAACCAAGCCGGTGCTGCGAAATTATCTGCATCTTCCTTTGTCTCAAATTCGACTTCTGCATAGATCAGCCCCTGATACAGCCCCTCAAAGACATCCAGTTCAATCTTAAGTCCTGCATCTTTTTCCTTATCGCCGGTTGTTCCCTCTGTATCCGTAAGCGGGATGATATACCGACGTTTCGTCACCAGATTTCCATCAACCTTACCAAGCAACCGTTTATAATCCGTCTCATTCATCGGAAGCTCGAATTCCTGTCGTTCCAGTAATCCGCTTGACTTTACTGTAAGAATATATTGTTCATCTGCCTTTCGGATACGGATGACGGGGCTGGTCGAGATATACCCCTGCTCCAGTTTCTTATATGGATACGCTTCCAGTGAAAACGGTATCTCTTTTATCAGATATTTTCTTTCGATCTCCATAAAAGCCTCCTTTTATATCGCCCTTTATAACCAATCCTCCGGTGGTGCCGTTGTTCCCACATGACTTGCGATACCTCTGTTTATCATGGAAAATGCCAGGATCAGAGTGATCACAAACATGATCGATGATGGAATCAGGAAGTCCAGACAGGTATTCACGGATGTCAACAGCATCGGTAAAGTCAGTCCGTAAAGACATACCCGGAATACATTTCCATAGGACAGCCCTGTATGAAGACCTTTCGCAAGTGTCCGTGCAACGATCGAAAATACAAGTGCAAGGAAGATCATCTTTATTACACTTCCGAACATCATTACAATGTACATAATGACAATAGCCACATAGAACGCCGGCACTGCGGATGCAAGCTGATCATTGTTAAACCCATCATAGAATAATTTGTCGAGATCCATCGTTGAATATTCATACGTCTGTCCGCCGTTTATCATTCCCATAACTACATTCTCTTTGCCAAATGCAATATACACGCCATTTGTCTTGATATCATCAAGTGTAATTCTGTCATAATCCGTATTCATATATATCGTTGCATTTCCAATATCCAGTGACATCTCTGATTCTGCCGTAAGCTTACCATCCTCGATCACAAACTGCGGAACCTTATTCGTGATCAGGTTATTTAACCCTCCCACATGCATGATAAAGGTAATGACACCGATTCCAAACTCGATAAAGGTCAGGATAAAAGCAATCAGAATCATAAATCCTGCCGTCTTGCTCGCTTTTAACTTCGTCAGATGCTTATAATTTTTCGGGCTGGATACTGCGATGGCTAACTGATCGACCATCGTTACTTTTGAATATTCTTCGTCCATTAGATAATCTCCATTTTTTTCATAGCTTTATAGATTCCGTCTTCTCTGACATCATCCGCTACAAGACGGACTTTCTTCTTCAGATACTCCGGACCTTTTTTCATTATAATACTATTTGGCACATATGCCAACATCGGTTCATCATTACTTCCGTCTCCAAACGCATAGGCATTTTCTAATGGCAGGTCAAAATAATCAAGCAGATACCGGATACCGGTTGCCTTCGTATATCCCTTTGGTACGACCTCACAAAAATTTCCCTCTCTCTGGATATACATATAATCTTTTTCCAGATATGTCTTAAACTCTTCCAGATACGGAGTGTCAGCATCATACCATGCACAAAATTTATCAAAGATATGATCATTTGCCGGATCATCATTCTCCATATAGGTGCTGGTCGCTTTAAAATAACTGATCAGTTCTTTTAAATGCTCATTATCGGAAAAAGCAGAGCTGGTAAATACCTTGTCCGCGTGTTCAAATACGGCATCCATTCTATATTCCTTACATTTCTGAACAACGCCTGCACAGACCACATATGGTGTATCATGATGAAACAATGTCTCTCCATTATAAACAATATGCGTTCCACAGCCGCAGACAAAGCCATCAAAGCCTGCGCTTCTGATCTCTTCTGTCACATTGCAGAATACTCTTCCCGTATTGATAAATGCCAGGTGCCCGTTCTCTCTTGCCTTTTGTATTGCCTCTTTTGCACTGTCCGGAAAATACCGTTTTCCATCATCCGTGATCAGAGTTCCGTCGATATCAAAAAAGAGAATCTTTCTTGTCTTATTCATATCTATTTCCTCCGTTTATTATCGCATAAGAACAAAAACGCTCCACGCAGTATGAATACATTCAGGGTTCTATGACCTTTGCATCATAAAACCCTGAACCTTCGTTTATACTATGCAATTTTTATAACTGCTTCATCAGGTCAATCATCTCAAGTGCGCCCATTGCACAATCGTAACCCTTGTTACCTGCCTTTGTTCCGGCACGCTCGATTGCCTGCTCAATATTCTCTGTTGTTACAACACCGAACATAACAGGAATACCGGATTCAAGTGAAACAGATGCGATTCCCTTGGACACTTCATTACATACATAATCATAATGACTGGTTGCTCCACGGATAACTGCTCCAAGGCAGATCACTGCATCATATTTTCCTGACATCGCCATCTTCTTGGCTACAACCGGAATCTCAAATGCTCCCGGGACCCATGCAACAGATATGTCATCCGGATTTACGCTGTGACGTAATAATGCATCCTCTGCACCGCTTACCAGTTTTGATACGATAAATTCATTAAATCTTGCTGCTACAATACCGATCTTGGCACCATTTGCTACGATCATTCCTTCAATCTTCTTCATTTTATTATCCTCCTGTTATTGATTCGATCTCAATATTTACAATTGCTTATTCTCTGTTACCACTAAATCATTATGCATATAATTCCCAGTCCATATGGCTTTACAGATCAAGTATATGACCCATCTTTTCTTTCTTTGTCTTCAGATAAAATGCATCAAATTTGCCCGGCTGCATCTGGATCGGTACTCGTTCCACAATCTCAAGATTGTATCCTGACAAACCATATACCTTTAATGGATTGTTCGTAAGCAGTCTCATCTTTCTGACACCAAGGTCTACTAAGATCTGTGTTCCAATCGTGTAATCTCTTGCATCCTCAGGGAAGCCAAGCTTCAGATTTGCCTCTACGGTATCTAAACCCTGATCCTGTAACTGATATGCTTTGATCTTATTGATCAGACCAATCCCACGTCCTTCCTGTCTCATGTACAGAAGCACGCCTCTGCCTTCCTTTGCGATCATCTTCATCGCTGCATCATACTGCTGGCCACAGTCACAACGGGCTGAACCAAGTGCATCTCCGGTCAGACATTCGGAATGAACTCTGCATAATACCGGCTCGCCATCCGTGATATCACCCTTTACCAGTGCCACATGATGCTCGCCATTTAATTTATTGATATATCCATAGATCGTGAACTCCCCATATCTGGTTGGCATCTTTGCCTTTGCTACACATTCTACAAATACTTCATGTTCCTTACGATACTGAACTAACTTTTCGATCGTGGAGATCTTCAGGTTGTGCTCCTTGGCAAATGCAAGCAGATCATCTTTTCTTGCCATTGTACCATCATCCTTCATGATCTCACAGCACAGACCACATGGCTTCAAGCCTGCAAGTCTGCACAGATCAACCGTTGCCTCTGTATGTCCGCCTCGTTCAATCACTCCGCCCGGAACAGCACGTAATGGGAACATATGACCCGGTCTGCGGAAATCCTCCGGCTTTGCAGCTTCTTCTACGAACTTTCTGGCTGTAATGCCACGCTCATACGCTGAGATTCCGGTTGTAGTGCTTACATGATCAACAGAAACTGTAAATGCAGTACAATGATTATCTGTATTTGTGATGCACATCTGCGGAAGATTTAATTTCTCCACATAAGAATCATCCATCGGCATACAGATCAGACCTCTTGCATATTTTGCCATAAAGTTCACATTCTCCGTGGTCGCGAATTCAGATGCGCAAATGACATCTCCTTCGTTCTCTCTGTCTTCGTTATCGAGCATAACGACCACCTTACCGGCTGCCAGATCTACTAATACTTCTTCTATACTGTTTAATTCCATCTGTCTTTACCTCCATAGGAACATTTATTTTATAAGAATCCATTTTCTGCCAGAAAATTCATATCTACTTTTTTCCCTGCATCCGGTTCTTCTTTGTCTTTAAAATGGAGCAGCTTATCTACATATTTGCCAATCACATCGTTTTCCAGATTGACCACTGCTCCGGTCTGCCTGCGGATCAACGTTGTCTCCTCCGCCGTATGTGGGATGATCGAAACCTTGAAGCAGCGATCATCGACATAAGCAACCGTCAGGCTGATTCCATCGATCGTAATCGATCCCTTCTCGATGATATACTTTAATAGCTTTTTATCACATGTTATTGTCACCCAGATTGCATTTTCTTCTCTAGTGTACTCTGTGATCACCCCGGTTCCGTCGATATGTCCGGATACGATATGTCCACCAAATCTTCCATCTGCCGCCATCGCCCGTTCCAGATTTACCCTGCTGCCGGAGCTTAAGGTTCCGAGATTGCTTCTTCTTATCGTCTCTGCCATCACATCTGCCGTAAACAAATGCCCCGACATTCCTGTGATCGTCAGGCATACCCCATTGACAGCTATGCTGTCACCGATCTCGCTTCCCTGCAGAACCTTATCTGCCTCTACGGTCAGGCGACCGGATGATGTGCCTTTTTCTATCTTCTTAATCGTGCCTGTCTCTTCCACAATGCCTGTGAACATGACTGCCTCCTTTTCGGGGACGTTTTTTTGCAAACAGTCATTTCGTCACCCCATTGACTCTTGTTCCGTAAAACGCTTGCGCTCTATTTTCATGTAACGGTACTAAACTCACTGCCCTTTGCAGTTCGTTAAGGACCGACATGAAAAAAGGTTTACTACACAAGATCAATGGAGTAACAAACTGACTATTTACAAAAAAACTGTCAACCTAATTAATTAACAACTTACTCGCTGAATTACTTCTTTTAACATGTTAAGTTCCTATATAACTTAACATAAAAAAAGCCAGAGAACTATGTCTCCGGCGGGTTGTTTGTTATGAAATGTTGTTGCAGATTTCTTTAATATTTTTTCATACAACAGCATATTGTAAAACATTCAACTACACATTCCATCATGTCCGTATTCATGTTTTAATTTCAATTTGCTATTGAAATTCTCTCTGCATTCTTCTTTCATCCAGACTTTACTGTCGGCTTTGGATTCTCACCAAATCATGCCTTACGGCTCGCGGGCTCACATAGATTACTATGTATACCGCCGGTGGGGAAATGAGCCCCGCCCTGAAGACTTCAACATGGTTATATTGGCACAGTTTGTTATGTTTGTCAAGCTGTTATCTGAAAATACTGAAGCATAATATCTGCTCCAAACCTCTGAATGGAACCAAGCTCAAACGGATAGGATTCTGCCGGTGATTCTACTCCCACACCACCGACCGGCGTATAGCCTGCACTTCCACCAAAAATCTTCGGTGCTATATAGACATCGACCTCTTTTACAATGCCTGCTTTTAATGCACTTTCATTTAAAGTGCCTCCACCTTCAAGCAGAATTCCGTCTATATTTCTTGCTCCGAGCTGTTTCATCAGTTCCTGCAGATCCACATGACCATCCACACTCTCCGTCTCGATGATCTCAACACCTGCCCCGATCAGCTTCTGCTTCTTATCTGCCTGATCCTCTGACTGTATGGTTGCAAGAATCGTCGGTACTTTCGATGCTGTTCTAACGATCTGGGAATCCATTGAAATCCGAAGTCTGCTGTCGCAGATAATTCGAACCGGATTTCTTCCTCCCTCTATCCTGCAGGTAAGCGACGGATCATCTTTTATCACCGTCTCGCTTCCGACCATGATACCTGTAAGTGCATTTCTCTGCTCCATTACATGGGCTCTTGCTTCTTCGCCGGTGATCCATTTACTCTTTCCACTGTATGTTGCAATCTTCCCATCCATAGTCATTGCATATTTCATTACGACATATGGTGTCTTATTTACAATATAATGGAAAAATACCGGATTCAGGCTGTCACATTCTTCTTTTAATACATGTGTGATAACTTCAATTCCTGCATCCCGTAGTATCTGATATCCCTTTCCAGATACAAGCGCATTCGGGTCATCTGATCCGACATAGACTCTGCTGATCTTATGCTCGATGATCGCATTCACGCACGGAGGCTGTTTGCCATAGTGGCAGCAGGGCTCCAGCGTCACATACATTTCCGCGCCCGCTGCGTCCTCTGTCAAATGTGCAAATGCATCCCTCTCCGCATGAAGCTCTCCGTATCTTCTGTGATATCCCTCACCAATAATCCGCCCATTCTTTACGATCACTGCTCCAACCAGCGGATTCGGATTTACCGCTCCGATTCCTTTTTTTGCCAATTCAATGGCTCTCCTCATATATGTTTCCTGCATACTGTCTAACCTCGTATTTCCTATCTGACAATTATCTGTTTCTTATATACTTCCTGTATATTTCTTGACAAATCCGTTTTACACTATTTATAATTTTACTATCTTATACTATTGGAGTTTAACATGTTTCAGAAATTTTATCCATCAGAATATTATACATCAACCTATGTCATTGATTTTGCCGAATATTATAAAAAGGGCTATCGCGGCATCTTATTTGACATCGACAATACCCTTGTTCCCCATAATGCTCCGGCAACAGAAGAAGCAATCAGACTTATCCAGAAGTTAAAAGAGATCGGATTTGGTATCTGTCTGGTATCCAATAACAAAGAGCCCAGAGTTGCGGAATTCAACAAGCCTTTGGATGTAAAGTACATCTATAAAGCCGGAAAGCCAAAACGCACCGGTTACCAGAAGGCCATGCAGCTTCTTGGTACTGATACAGCAAATACCCTCTTTGTCGGCGATCAGTTGTTTACAGATCTCTGGGGCGCAAATAACACCGGTATCACTTCACTGTTAGTGATGCCCATCGACAAAAAAGAAGAGATCCAAATTGTCCTGAAGCGGATCCCTGAAAAATGGATTTTGCATTCCTACCTGAAAAAACATCAGATTGTACGGTAAATCAGGCAGGCATGTTCCATAAAAATAGTATCAGTTCTCATTTTTCTAACAATAAAGAGGTATACATTTCAGATCTAAGTTTTTCATCTGGAATGTATACCTCTTTTTATTTGCTCTTATTGTCTAAGCTTTTATACTAAACTAACATATCCATATTCAGACGTTTGATTACCTGGAAGGATTTTGCACGAAGCTCTTCTGCATCAAACTGTGACAGCATGGTATCTTTGTCCCACTTTGTCTTCATCAGTGCATTTAACAGATCTTCGATATACGCCTTTACATATTTTACATTTTCTTCCGACTTGTCTTTCAGAAGAACTACGATGTTATCAATTGCTTCAATCACACCGGACTCCTGCTGCTTTACAGGTGCCTGACCTGATTCATCAGATAACTCGATAACCTTACCTGTCTTGGTAATGATTACCTTCTTATTCGGAGAGCTTGCAGCCTTTGAAGTTCCCTTCTTGTCAAGCATTCTGTGAATTACTTTTACAAGACATGCAACAGCATAAGTTGCTTCTTCTGCAGTTGGCTTCTCAAGCCCCTTGTCATTATGCTGATTCCATAACCACTCAGACTTACACAACATTTCTTCTACAGATGCATCACGTAGTAATCTTGCAAGGTCTGCATCAGCCGCTGAGCTTTTGTTCTTTCCGAAGAAACCACCACCGGATGTCTGTGTCTCCTGACCGTACTTTGCAGGCAATACAATCTTTGCATAAGTTTCCTGTAAATACTTCTTTGCTGTATTCAGATCATATCCTGAGCTGATGATCTGCAGCTTACCACCGCCAAGTCCATTAACGATCATATCTTCAGCAGCCATAAATAACAGGTGCTTCTGTCTGTCGTCGATCATCTTCTTGATCTCATAGTTGGTCTTGCTCTTCTCAAGGATTGAATTCTTACGAACCTTAAATGCCTTGATCTTTTCCTTTACACTGAAGAACTGCTTCAGAAGATTTGGATTTGCATTTACATAATTATTGATCCATGTTAATTCAATGTACTGATGCTCGATCTTATTTGAAATCTCATATACATTGTATCCGTCAAATACAACATTTAATGTTGTATAGAGAAGTTCAAGCATCTCATACTTTTCTTCCCATGAACGTGTTGACATATCCTGATTTACGATTGCCTTGATACCACATTCGTAGAATACAAGGTTATATTCATACAGACCTTCAAAGATATTTGTCTTGCCATTCAACTGAGAACCGGTTCCAAGTGTCTGAAGATTCTTCTTCATCTCCGGTTCATCCTCGATATATTTGTATACCTTCTTGATAAATCCTGAAACCTCAGCAAGAAGAGTATCGATCCTCTTGTTGTAAATCTCCTGCTTGGAGATAGCAGATACAACGCTTCTGGACAGTACACTTGTACTCTGTGCACTGTTACAGTTACGAATCAGCTCCTTGAAATTCTCATATACCGCAAGATTGTCAATTGGAATGTATTCTGCATTTAATCCGTAGAATTCAAATGCTTTTCCATAATTCTTGTCATTGATATATGCATTAAACAAGCCAATGCTGAACTGAATCTTATAATCATTTCCAACATGTGGATCTTCCACTACATAGTCAAAGAGAACTTCCAGATTGTTGATGTATGCATCTGATTTTGCTGATGAAAGTGGGAGTCCCATCTCCATTACAACATTGATCAGATCCAGATATCCCATCACTGCCTTATCAAAGTTCTTTGGTCTGTCGTCATCCTCTAAGATCTGATAACTTACATTGATAAGTAATGGTGCGATACGCTCGCCGATCAGCCGCATAGCCTCCGGGAACTTCTCTGTCTGATACAGATAGATCAACCAGATGCTGTATCTGTAAATACCAGTTGCACTGATAGGTGCATCGATGTCTGATGGATCAATATCACCATAAATAAATTTAAATAATGGCTCTATCCACTCTTCAATCTCATAACGTCCGGTTGCCTTAATATTAAAATCAACGAATTCAGCAAGCTCATATAACTTTGTACACTGAGCCTTTACTTCATCATCAACCATCATGGATGATAAATCAAAATTACTGTCTTTCAGATAATCAATAACAAGTGCATAAAAACCGTCCTCAACCTGCTCGTTCAAAAATCTGATCAGTAATCCTTTGTTATTGGATGCTGCTATGGATAGAACATTATTATCATTGTCTGATGCAATGTTAGCTGGTAGCATATTCTATTCCTCCTTTTTTGTCTATTCTTTGTATGCTTTCGATAAAATTTCCTTCATATTTATAACTATATCACAAAACATTTTACTCTTCAATCAGTTTTTGGTAATTTCTACAAATCGTCATTGTGCATAATTGCTGAAAATACAAATCCTATGAATTGAAAATCGTTTTGTCAGTATTTACTAATCAAGTCCTGCCATATGAAGGATTGCCATCGCATTTGTCGTTGTACATCTGCCATCCTTCTTCTTATAATCAAACTTTAACTGATCACCTTCATAGTACTCCTCAAAATGATAATTTGCTGCCGGCACTCCGCTCTCACTCTTCAGCTCACACAGTTCAAAATCGTGCGTAGATACAAGTGTCATGGAATGATCATCCGACAGCTTTCGGATCACCTGGGTTGCTCCTACAATACGGTCTGCCGAATTTGTACCTTTAAATATCTCATCGATCAGACATAACATCGGCATTTCATTCTTCTTATATTCAACCATCGACTTGATCCGGAGTATCTCTGCATAAAAGGTTGATATACCATTACTGACATCATCCGTCACGCGCATGGATGTAAATATCTTCATGTAATCTGCATGCATTTTCTCTGCGCATACCGGAGCTCCGGCATATGCAAGGATCAGGTTGATGCCAAGGGTTCGTAAAAATGTTGTCTTGCCGGACATGTTAGAACCGGTAATGATCGTAGCTCCCCCTTTAAAGGCTGCATCATTTGGAACTACCTTCGACGGATTGATCAACGGGTGACGCAAATTTTCTGCTGATACTTCTACTTTCTCATGTCTTGTCACCTCCGGATAGGACACCTCTCTGGTACGGGCAAGTACTGCAAAGGATAACAATTCCTCCATTCTTGAAATCGCATGGATCCAGTCCTTCACCTGACTGCCATACTGGTCTCTCCACTTATCCATCATAATTCCAAGATGAAAATCCCATAAAAACAATCCACATAATACCTGATGTACGATTGGATTATAACGGATATTGAATGCTGCGCTGATACGCTCCAGCTTCTTTACAGCATTCAGTGCTCCGGAATCTGTAGAGATTGTATTCTTGATATCATTCAACAACTCTGAATCAAATGTTTCACCGGAGACCAGTTCAAACATCCGGATATAGTCATTGATCACATATCCAAATGAGATCATCGGCATAACCGCCTGTCCTGCAACACCTGATGTGATCCATGCAAACAGCAAAACTACAAAAAAGGAGATCAGGGAATATCCCAGATTGACTTTTCCCATAATACCCAGAATCAGAAGCACGATCGTTATCAACGGAAGCAGAAAACGAAGCACTTGGAAAATCTCCGGTATATGATCATCACTGGTACAATAGGCAACAAATTCATCGGATGAATATTTTTTCTTCTTTCCGGTTTCTGACTTCACACACAATGTCTCAAAGTCCATGGAGAAGTCATGCTTCTCTGCAAGCTCCTGTATCGCGATCTGACGTTTCGTTCTGTCCTCTGCCGCAAATTCAGGCTGTCTTAACGTTTCAGCAAGCATCTGCCTGCCATCCTCTGTTCCTGCCACACAGATAAACTGATAGATGGAATTCTTTCCCATAATATCCAGATCCTTTGCTACAAGATCATCATCGGTCAGATACTCGGAGCCATCTTCTGCGAACTCCTTCCAACTATCATCATAACGTTTCATATACCGCTCATATACGATCACCTTTGCTTTCGTATATTCCAGTTCCTCATTCAGCTTACCATGCCGGAACACCAGCAGTACAAAAATAACGACAGCCACGATACCTACTGCAAGAAACGGTATATTGGAATCATATAGTCCGACGATCAGTCCGCCCAGCATCACAAGGAACATCAGGAACCGGATTGTACCAATATTGGAATAACTATGTTCCAGCTCCTTCTGTCTCTTTTTTAAATCTTCTAACTCTGTCTTAAATCGACCCATTTTTCTTCCCCCTCTGATCTCTGCTATTTTTATTTGTTCTTAATTTTATCTTCATATATGTCCTTTCAATCCTCTTCCAGGAAAATCCTCACGCTGATCAATATACGATCATATATCTTTCAAAACTATAGCATACTTCATCTTATCAGGCAAATGTTAAAAGTTCGTGAAATCTGCCTGCATTCCCTTTTTGTTTATCATTGTTTTCTTGCTTTTTCCGTGTATACATATTAAAATTATGGAAACGTTATTTATAACGACTTTACATCATATATAAAGGAGATTATGTATTATGGGAAAAGGTAAATTATTCAAAGCCACTGCTACGATCGCTGCGATCGGCGGTGTTTGCTATGTATTCCGGGATAAGATTAAAAATTCTACTGTATACCAGTCATTGGATATGGATGACAAGGTAGAGAAAGTAAAAAATACGATTAAAGAAAAAATGCCTGCAAAGGAAGAACCGGAGCGTAATTATTTCTCTTTAGATGATGCTCCTGTGGAAGGAACAATCGATCAGCAGTCAGAAAACACCTCTGACATTTCGGCAGATAATGCCAAACCGGAGGAAACAGAACATTCCACTGAAGAAGCAGCCACTGTTACAGAAGAAATTGAAAGCCCGATTCTTTATGAAAATGAAGGCTTATCCGATGTATCAGAGGATCTCGATGTGATCGAAGAACAGGACAAACTGGATGTATAAGCACATCACCAAATGATTGCTTTGCAGTATAGCTATTAAAAAACGGGGCAGACCCAGTAACACTCCACTGTGTTATCCTATCTGTCCCGTTTTTTCTTTTGTATATATGGCAATATTGTATCCAGGATCTTCTCATCATGAAAATCATGCTCAAATATTGCACCATTTGCATTTGAAATGATCAGCTTGTACACATCCCGCGGCGGCATCCATGGCAGTATTTTCTTTGTTTCCTTATGTCTGGAAACCACATCGATATCCCGCAGCACAATGATATCCGTCCGGAATGGGGTCCAGATTACCAGATATTTTCTGGTCACATAACAATTTCCTGTTTCATAAACCAGTGCATCATGCAACTGACGGTTAATATCTCCTGTTAACAGCTTCTTGTCACGATATCCTTTCATCTGACGAATCTGTGGATGCTTCCATGGATAAAACCAGTATACAATTCCCTCAATGATCGATAATATAATCACTGCAAATGCAATGATCAACGCAGCCTTTACGATCATATAAAATGTCTTTGGATAATCCACCTCACTGATCAGATAATCGTATGTGATAGTCTCTAACTGCTGCTGTTCGATTCCTACACTCTCCGCACATTCTGACAATATATAATTATATGCCGCAGGATCCTTCTTCAACTGTCCCTGCACCAGATAATCACAGATGATCGTCTCATCACTGTCAAGCAGAACAACCATAAATTTACCATTTACCCAGACATAATAATAACCGCCTACCCGTTCTCCATCTATCTCATAATCGTATCCCATATAGGTCAGCTTCTGAAACCGCATTTCTACATTAGTGGTGCCTGCATCATATAAGACTCCTAATTGCTGCGGATCATCCACATGATAAAAATCCAGATTATTCAACAGATGAAAATGCCGCATACCGCCAACGATCAGCAACATGATCACGATCGTAGGCAGTAATGACATTCCTGTATTCTTTAATAATAATATATTTAACTTCTTGTTCTCTAGCATTTCGTTTTAAAAATGGCTTCCGCCACCACCGTGGCTGCCGCCTCCTCCACCGCTGCTGCCGCCTCCGCCGCTGCTGGATGATTCGATCTTAACACTGGTAACTTCCTTGCGGACAAATATATCCCTTCTGTCCAGTACCTGCGCATTTCCATTTACATATGTATTCAGATTAGTTGTCGTTTCGCCTGCCTTCTTTGACATATTCGTTATAAAGAATATAGCTCCACAGATCAACACCAGAATCACAATATAAAATGGGGGAATCTTCAGGCCGCCACCACTGGAGCTCTTCATACACTGTACCGCCCCCTGGATCATAGTTGCAAACCCCTTCTCTGCATCCTCTCTCAGGTACTTGCCACCTTTCTCTGTTAGGCTGGATGCTTTGGAATCACTGATCCTTGCTCTGACTCTTGTTCCTGTTGTGCTCATCCATACATCACCAGCTTCATAATTTGCAGCTATAATGATGCTGTCGCTTGGTACATAGCCATCGCTGGTGCTCCGGTTACTTTGTGGGTTGTATTCCCAGTTTTCCCAACCAAAGCGTTCCTGCTCACTGAAGCTCTTGGCAACTGTCTTGATTGCCTCAAATTCTTCATAATAAGTATCGTCCATATAAGTACCGAACATACTCTGTGCCTGTGCATTATCGATCGTCATTACAACGATATCCATGCCTGTTTTGTCTTCCCATTTTGCAATCTTTTTTTCCAGTGACTGTTCCTCATTGCCTGTCAGTTTATCTGCATAATCAAACACACGCTGATCTGTCCTGCATTCCGTATTACTCCGTGCATCATGCTTCAGATTGCTGTTTGAAACGATCAGTCCCATGATCATAAATACAATACCGATCGCAAATAATATAAGAACTGTTATCCTGAATTTTTTCATTTACAACACCTCCAGAAGCATAGCAATTCCACTGGCACAAGCCGCAACCGATGCAGCAAATGCTGCTGTCAGTCCGATTGCACGGCTGACACTTCTTGGCGGAGTTCCAACACACTTTCCAGTCTGGCCATTTACATAAAACATATAATTCTGTCCTTGATACCGATATTCATAAATCCACACCGGCATCAAAGCAAATTTATTTCCAAGCAACTGATTATTGGCATTCATGTTTTTAGTCAACAACGAATTATATCCACTGGCTTCACTTTTTGCCCACTCCATGGATGTATCGTTGATCTTTTTAACCGCACGTCCGGATAACTGATCTGGGGTATAATTATAAACCTCTGCCTCAAAGCCTGACATGAACTTATTATCATGCTTTAACAGCGCATCATATCCATAAGGCTCCATCAGGTCCATAATTCCATCCGGCATCTCGACTGATGCATCAACCGGAATTCCGTTGTATTTGATATGCAATTTCCGGTATACATCAAAATAAGATGTCTCCGTGTATCTCCTGTCTCCGGATGTCCATGTCCGCACCTTCGTACCAATTGCGGTATAATCAACATTGGAATCAAAATCATATATCCAGAATGGAACATATACTCCCCGAAGCTTTTCCAGTGTCTTTGTCGATAAAAAGTCCGCTGGCAGGAATAACTTTTTTCCAAATTCTTCCTTTAGCTTCTCTTCTGCCAGATGTTTTGAAAACTTAAATGGCAGGATCATATCCGGTCCATACGGATACACCACAAAGTCATCTCTGATCAGAAATGTACCACAGGCTGGACATTTTCCTGCTGAACCATATTCATTCCGATATGTGATCTGTGATCCGCAGGACGGACAGATCATCGGTGTCTCCGACGGTATACTCTGCTCACAGTCACTTCCACCACAGCTCAGGCATTTCATATGTCCACTTTGTGGATCAAATACAACATTTCCACCACAGTTTACACATTTATAAATCATACTGTTATCTTCTCCTGTTTTTACCCCTTTATAAGCGCTTTTGCGTTCATTATTTCGTGAGCATAACTCACTCAATGCATTCGAAAAATCGTCCTTACAAGCAAGCGATTTTTCACCATTATATCATATCTATGGTTTTTTCGTATATTGTTTTTGTATTTTTGTCACATTTGTCTTTCCCCGGAATACTCTATAGCATAAAGAAAATTGGAGGTATTTACCATGAGTGATTTATCAGCAACACAGTGCGGTTGTGGAAAAAATGGAATGTTTGGTTTTGGTGGAGGCAGCAGCTGCTCTTGCATCATCATCCTTCTTCTTCTCTTCTCCTGCTGCGGAAATGGTTTTGGAAATGACTGTGGCTGTGGCGGCGGAAGTAATGGCTGTGACTGCATCTGGATCATCCTGATTCTCCTTTGCTGCTGTGGTGGATGCGGCAATGGAAATGACTGCGGTTGTGGCTGTGGATGCTAACAGCAACCATTCCCTTTCATTTCAAAATGATGCGGGAACATATGAAATGCGATCAGTGACCATTTCACCAATATAACAAGCATGCTACCGGAATTGTCCCATGCCTTACCGCTGGCAGTTCCGGTTATTCTTGCAGCATCCATTTTCTGTTTATTATGCATAATTACACCTGACTATTCATAAATAACACTATGAAACTTATAACAGAAAACGGGTAACCGGCTAACCATCCGGAAACATCCGTATCACAGTACTCATAAGGAGGTTTCCATGAATCAGATTCCGCACTCCCATCCACTTGACAAATTAATATCGGATGACCGTCTGTTTCTTCTGGAAGCAATCCTACCCTTTGTGGAAGGACCTATGCGCATGCCACTCGTTATCTATCTGAAAATGATGGAACTCCAACAGATCATGCGTGTGATCAACAATCAGTCCTATATCCGTCAGTGTGATTTCAACCGTGATCTTCATAATCAAAATGATATTCTGGCATCGCTGGCCCAGTGTGGCTTTCCGGATATCGCCGATCAGATGAAAAATATGCAGCAGGCAATGAATATGATGCAGGTTATGAATGCCATGAACCGGACCGATTCTGAGTTTCCGGATTTTCAAAGCATTTTCCAGGCTTATGACCAAACCGTTCAAGCTGAACCGGATAACACATCTATATCCACAGATACAGAATATACAAATAATAATCCGTCCATACAGGGGAACAGAACAGATGAGAAAATTCACGATTCCTCCACACATGAAAACACGAAAAATACCAGTACGACTGATCAATCATTATCCCAACATAGCGACAATTCCATAGATCACATCATGCAGTTGTTACAGGAATACGACACGAACACCCGGTCTGCAACCTGACCGGTCATTATAGATTATAAATACATATAACCGGAATCAAAATAAATCCTATAAAACAGAAAGGACGATCCATTGCCATGAATCAATTTGAAAACGATCCCCGTCTGAAAAACCTTATGCCCCTGAAACGTCAGATTATTCTGGAACTTGCAAACGGTTCCCACAATGCTACTATGGAACAGATGTTTCCTCAGATCATGCAGTTAAACCGGGAGCTTCAAAAACGTAATCTTTCTTTCTCAAAAGAGGAATCCAATCTCATCATGGATATTATGATGGAACAGGCTTCCCCTGCTGAACGCCAGAAGATCGCCATGTTTCGTAATTTCCTGTAAAATATAAATAAGCAGCTTTGCCTGCCTTGCAGGCTCACTGCTTATTTTGTATTTATATTTATGAAATAATATGATTTCTACGTTCTTCGAACTCCCGAAATCATCCCACAACATGCGCATTCCGAGCATCCGCTCTACATGCTTATGTTGTTTTTTCCGTCAAATAAATAAGCAGCTTTGCCTGCCTTGCAGGCACACTGCTTATTTGCTTGACAGATTTATTTCATCACAATGTTTACAATTCTTCCCGGTACATAAATTTCTTTTACGATATTGCCAGTCAGCTTGTCTGCGATAGCTTCTTTTGCCTTTGCAATAACATCATCCTTTGGATCAGCCTTATTGATTGAAAGAGTTGCTTTCATCTTACCATTGATCTGGACTGCAATCTCTACTGTAGACTCAACAGTCTTTGCCTCATCAAATGTTGGCCATGATGCCTGATAAAGATATCCATCGTAACCAAGAATACTCCACATTTCCTCTGTGATATGTGGTGCAACCGGATTCAATAATGTAAGGAGTGTCTTCATCTCACCCTTTGTCACTGCATTCTTCTTATAGAAATCATTTACAAGTGCCATCATAGCAGCAATAGCTGTATTATACTTCAGATTCTCAAAGTCAGTTGAAACCTTCTTGATCGTCTGATGCATCTTTGTCTCCATATCCTTAGAGTAAGCATCACCATCTACTACGATATCCTGCAGTTTCCATACTCTCTCAAGGAAACGACGACATCCCTTTACACCATCATCTGACCATGATGCAGCAAGATCAAAGGCTCCAATGAACATCTCATATGTTCTTAATGTATCTGCACCATATGCATTTACAATATCATCCGGATTTACAACATTTCCTCTGGACTTACTCATCTTCTCGCCATTCTCACCAAGGATCATACCATGGGAAGTACGCTTCTGATATGGTTCCGGTGTAGGAACAACGCCCTGATCATACAGGAATTTATGCCAGAATCTGGAATAAAGCAGATGAAGTGTTGTATGCTCCATACCACCATTGTACCAGTCAACCGGCAGCCAGTATTTTAATGCTTCCTTGCTTGCAAGTGCCTCTGTATTCTTTGGATCCGTGTATCTCAAGAAATACCACGATGAACCAGCCCACTGAGGCATGGTATCTGTCTCACGCTTTGCAGGACCTCCACAACATGGGCACTTCACATTTACCCAATCCGTCATAGCTGCAAGTGGAGATTCTCCATTATCCGTCGGCATATAGCTCTCTACCTCCGGAAGCATCAGCGGAAGTTCACTTTCATCAAGAGGTACATAGCCACATTTATCACAATGAATGATCGGAATTGGCTCGCCCCAGTATCTCTGACGGGAGAAAACCCAGTCACGGAGCTTATAATTAACTTTTGCCTTACCGATTTTCTTTTCTTCCAGGAACTCGATCATCTTCTCTTTTGCATCTTTTACCTGTAAACCATTTAAGAAGCCGGAATTGATCAGAACACCTGTTGCAACATCTGTAAATGCTGCTTCATTGATATCTACTTCTTCTCCATCCTTTGCTACAACCTGAATCAGCGGCAGATTGAATTTCTTTGCAAATTCCCAGTCTCTTTCGTCATGTGCAGGAACCGCCATGATCGCACCTGTACCATATGACATCAGTACATAATCGGATACCCAGATCGGGATCTCTTTCTCATTTACAGGATTGATTGCTACCAGACCATCAATAGCTACACCGGTCTTATCCTTTGCAAGCTCAGAACGCTCAAAATCAGACTTTCTGGCAGCCTGCTCTCTGTAGCTTTCGATCTCAGACCAGTTCTTGATCTCATCTTTATATTTATCAAGCAATGGATGCTCCGGTGATACAACCATATAGGTTGCTCCAAATAATGTATCACATCTGGTTGTGTAGATACGAAGCTTATCTTCTTTTCCTTTGATCTGGAAATCCACTTCTGCACCTGTAGAACGTCCGATCCAGTTCTTCTGTGATACCTTCACACGCTCAATATAATCAACAGTATCGAGACCTTCGATCAGCTTATCTGCATATTCTGTGATCTTTAACATCCATTCAGATTTGACCTTACGGACAACCGGTGCACCACAACGCTCACAGACACCATTTACAACTTCCTCATTTGCAAGACCAACCTTACAGGATGTACACCAGTTGATCGGCATTTCTTTCTTATATGCCAGACCTGCCTTGAATAACTTCAGGAAGATCCACTGTGTCCATTTGTAATATTCCGGATCCGTTGTATTGATCTCACGATCCCAGTCAAATGAATATCCAAGGGAATGAAGCTGTGCCTTAAATCTTGCTACGTTATTCTTTGTTACTTCCTTTGGATGGATCTTGTTCTTGATCGCATAATTCTCGGTCGGAAGTCCAAATGCATCCCAACCCATTGGATAAAGAACATTATAGCCCTGCATTCTTCTCTTTCTGGCTACAATATCGAGTGCTGTATATGGCCTTGGATGACCAACATGAAGTCCCTGTCCGGATGGATATGGGAACTCAACTAATGCGTAATATTTTGGTTTACTGTAATCATCTGTTGCAGCAAAAGCCTTGTTATCATCCCAGACCTTCTGCCACTTCTTCTCAACAACTTTATGATTATATGCTGTTGCCATGTCATTTCCTCCTGAAAAATGTTTGTAAAGTGTAATAGGAGCCTAATCATATATGACCAGCTCCTACTATCTCTCTTATATTCTGATCGAATTAAACTCTTGAAAGATACTCGCCTGTACGTGTATCGATCTTGATCGTATCTCCTTCATTTACAAATAAAGGAACATAGAGTGTTGCTCCTGTCTCAACTACACAAGGCTTTGTAGCACCTGTAGCTGTATCACCCTTTACACCAGGCTCGCACTCTGTGATCAGTAATTCTACAAATAATGGTGGCTCTACACCAAATACAGAACCATTATGGGAAACAAGCTTACAGATCTCGTTCTCCTTAACGAACTTTAATGCATCTCCGATTGCTGCTTTATTCAATGGAATCTGATCGTATGTCTCCGGATCCATGAAGTAGTAAAGATCACCATCATTGTACAGATACTGCATATCTTTTCTTTCGATATGAGCCTTCTCGCACTTCTCTGTTGGACGGAATGTCTTTTCTACAACACCACCACTCTTGATATTCTTAAGCTTTGTTCTTACAAATGCAGCACCTTTACCAGGCTTTACATGCTGGAACTCTATAATCTGATAAATATTTCCTTCAAATTCAATCGTAACACCATTTCTGAAATCACCTGCTGAGATCATCTCTGCCATAATTTTCTTTTCCTCCTTAAGATATGAACTTCTTGTGACATTTTATAATATTCTACAGAATATTTCAACTACTTTTTACCAATTCACGGATTCCCGGACGATTGGTGGCCGTGATATGTCTCTTTCATAAGTCGCTTACGCTCTATTATTTTAAAAACAAAACATTGCGTATTAGTTTTTGCTTTTAATTAAGTACATAGTTTATACTATATTTTGCTTATTATTTCTTCCACTATATGCTCAGGAGTCAATTCTGTGACAGGGATTGTCAGATCTGCCGCACGTTCATATAACGGGGTGCGGTAGGTTAAGAGATCTCGTACCTTTTGTTCCGGATTGCCGCCTGCCAGAAGTGGTCTGGTGTTGTCACCGGATAATCGTGATATGACTTCTTCCGGAGTGATCTGTAAATAAACGACTGTTCCAAGAGTTGCAAGCTCTACAGCATTCTCCTCTCGAAGCGGAAGTCCTCCGCCGGTCGAAAGTACCGCGTGTGTCAATGACGTATTTAATTCTTTTAATGTATCTGTCTCCAATTGTCTGAAATATGCTTCGCCCTTTTTACTGAATAATTCTGCGATCGTACAGCCACATTTTTCTTCTATATACTGGTCAGTATCTATAAATGTATATCCATATTTTTCAGATAAAAGCTGTCCAACTGTTGTCTTTCCGGATCCCATAAATCCTGTCAAAATAATATTATCCCGTGTTTTTTTCAACAGTTTCTGATAGATCATATCTGCTGTTTTCTCATCCACCGATATATCATTCCACAGTTCATATGCAATTATTCCTTGATATAACAGCATCTTCAGACCATTATAACTCTTTGCTCCTGCCTGTCTGCACAAAGACATAAATCTGGTACAGAATGGTTTATAGATCAGATCAATTCCCACTGATACCATCTGGTAAAATGCCGAATCTTCAATTATTACCTCATCACTATGCGGATACAGACCCTTTGAAGTTGACTGGAATACAATATATTTTTTCTCCGGAAGTTTGTGATAGTCTTGAATGCTCATAGCAGTCATATTCTGCTTTCCAAAGAAATCATTCATATGATCTGCGATTGCCTGTGCTTTCGATACCGTACGGTTTAAGATATATACATGTCCTGCTCCATTTGCCCCACACATATAGGCTACAGCCTTTGCAGCTCCGCCGGCTCCTAAAATAATGACATCATGCGCATCAAGTTCTACTCCATAAGATCTCACCTCACGAAGAAGCCCCAGCATATCCGTATTATAGCCTTTATATCCATTTTCTGTCCGCACCAGGGTATTAGCAGCACCGATCGCCTGTGCCCCTTCATCCAGCTCTGACAAATATTTCATAACCTCATTCTTATGCGGTACAGTCACATTTAAGCCCAGAATATTCAGTGCATAAGCTCCTTTCACTGCCTCTCCAAGGTCTTCTGCTTTTGTGTGAAATGGTACATACACATTATTTAGTCCAAGTGTTTCACTTAATGTATTGTGGATCAGCGGCGACATTGTATGCTCTACCGGATCTCCTAACAGACCAAGCGTTCTTGTCTTTCCATCTATCATCATTTACCTCTTCTCCTTATGATCTGTCTTAACCAAAATGGCTTATTTTTTTCTCTTTCTTCCGCTCATATACATATGTCCTCTCACCGCATTATGTAATAAAAAGGAAACATTAACATAGTAGCATCTTCTGTTTGTTCTTACAAGAATTATTCCAAATATACAGAAATAAGGCGGACATTACTGCCCGCCTTGTAATATATAAGATTGTTTGTCAATTCTTATATTTGTTAAGCCAATACAAATTTTTTCGTATAAGCTACATCATTTGCTGCAACCTGAATTGCACTATCTGATTGTGTCAGATTGAACAATGGATCAGATGCTTTTACCTTGATCATTGTATAGATCGGTTTTGTCTTACCATTGTAGTATACTTCTACAACTATGTAGGTGTAGTTTCCACCATATGGTGCGAACAGTTCATCTGTTGGCTTCAGGTTATTGGAATCTGTAAACTTATCCTTAATCTGTATCTTCTTTGTCGATGCACTATCTTCCACAATGCCTGCTTTTTCCTTATCGGATGCCGGTGTATTCCAGATCATACGATCTGTACCCTCTGCATATGCTGGACGATTGTTTGCCATATCTGTATCATCATAATCCAGATCATAGTATACGTTAATTGCATCCACTGTTACATCATTTGGAACATTGATCTTGAAGTCGAATTCCGGTGATGTTGTCTTATCTGCTACTTCATCCAAATATACGGTCTTACCAATTGACTCAGATATCTCTTCGTCCTTTGCCATTTCTTTCTTGAAATCTGTATCAGGATCATAAACATATAATGTAGGTTTTTCCTTTACTGCTTCTGCACTGTTTACAATAACGTTGATGAAGAGCTTTCTTTCATCATTATTTCTTGTTGTAGGACCTGTAACCGATCCATGACCGGCTCCACAGTATGTAATTGCTCCGTTACCATAAGATGTTGTGTAGATGTAGTAGTTCTCCATTCCATCATATGGATCTGCTGCATACAGGGATGATCTCTTCTTCGCATCACTTGAGTTGTTAGAACCTGCCAGTGTATACCATACAGTTACATCGCCTGCTTCCAGATCAAGTGCATATACCTGCTGATGTGTACCTGAAATATTCAGGGAATCACCAATCTTGTATGGATACAATGTGATCAGACCTTCATTTAACTGTTTTGCCTTTACAGTCTGTGAATTTGCTGACTGATCAGCTGTTGATGATGCTGACCATGCTGTCGCACTCTGGAAATCACTCTGTGCATATACATATGGTAAGGTGTATGTTGCACCACCGCCACCATTCTTATCATAGTACAAACTGGTCATTGACAATGCACTTACATACATTCCAATGTTTCCAACCTTGTTATAGCTGGATGCGATCTGTGTCATATTAGCATTAATACTGTTTACAAGACTCTTTCCTGCGATTGAATTATTTACATATGGTGTAAGATAATACAGGTCAGCGTCCTCCGACTTGTATGCCAGTGATGTATTCTTGTCTGAATACGTTGGCTTGCCGCCCTCCTGATAAATGTATCCTGAGGTTCCAGCCTTTGCTTCTGTCTTTGTAAAATATCCGGTATCTACACCGCCCCAGTCGTTGATATATGAATACTGGTCATATGTTACTGCATCCTGATAAATGTATCCGGACGTTCCTGCTGTAGCTTTCTTTTTATAGAATGTACGGGTATAATTTGCTGTTAAATCCATGTAAGCATTATCTTTTTCCCATCCATTCAACGGACCCTTCCAATCATGTGTTGTTCCATATGATTCCGGCTCATAAATATATCCATCTTCTGCCAAAGTTCCCTTTATCATTCCGGCTGGTGAACCAGATGAATTCTGCTTTGTATAGATATATCCATCTTCTGTCAATGTTCCCTTTACAAGGCCTTCCCGTGTAACACCTGTAACATATCCGTCATTTACGACCTCATATGTGTTGGCATTATTTGTAAGATCTACATGGAATCTGTTCATTCCAACAATATCAAGTAATGACTTTGTCAGATTAACAGCACCTGCATCTGCATACGGTGTCATTGTGTCATGGAAGAAGAATAAATCTCCACCATTTGATACATAATCCAGAATGTATTCACAAGTACGCTGCTTCAAGTCTACCTTGAATCCACCAAAAGAATCAGATGGACCAAGAACCAGAATTGAATACTGCTTCTTCATGAAATTTTTACCATAAGAACGTCTTAAATCTTTCTTATACACATCTAATGCATCTAATTCTTTATCCTTTGCATCTCTGTACTTCTCATACAGTTCTACAAATTCACTGCCGAACATTGTAGATGAAATCTTTCCGCTGGCAAATGTAATATCTGTATTTGTACTGTATACAGGCCAGAATACCATATAGTACTCACCGGTATCGATCGTATAATTAAGGAGATCGATCAGGTCACTGTTTGAAACAGATGACTTGAAACCACCAAGGAACGTATTATAAGTACCTCTTGCTCCATAATTTGTAGAACCTGTATATGTGCCCTGTAAGGACTGAATAGCACCCTTGATGTAGCTATCCAGGTCTTCTTTTGGCTTAACGGTCTCAGATACATATTTGTTATAAGCTGCCAAAGCAATTGTTGCATCTGTTGCATACTGCTTCTTGTTTCTACCTTCTACTGTACCGCCATTCTCCAGCTTATCTGCCTCTTCTACCCAAGTATCCAGACAGTCATATGTGTCTGCCTGATTATCCTTTGTTGTAAAAGCAGCTTTATCAGCTGAAGCTACTACCATATCAAGACTGATATCGTAATCCTCTGCTAAGGTATCTGCAAAATTTGAAAGATAATCATCATTACCCTTCTGTGAACCATAGAACAGATCTGTGTCATATGGAACGATACCAAAACGATTCTCATGACGTCCCAGACATTTATACTGTGCAACATCTGCTGTATCAAGTGCTGTCTGATTTGCATAGGTGTTATACTTCAGAATCTTATGTGCTGTCTGTGACTGAATATCAAAGTACAATGTATCTGTTGCTCCCCAGGATGTTGCTCCCTGTCCTTCTGACATGGTCTGAACCTGTAAAACATTGATATCACTGATTCCGTCTGTGTTGTTTACGATCTTGCAGATACCACGCTCTTCTGCAATGATATTATCCTTACTATCCATAATAAGGATCTGCCAGTATGCAGAACCGAAGAAATCCTGATCCAGTGCAATATTTACTGTCTTATTCTTTACTGCAGAACCGGATGTTCCTGTTGATGTATCTATATCACCTGTTACATAATAGTCAATCGTCTTATCATGATCAAACTGTGTATTCTTATTCTTGTCAATACAGATTGAATATTTATAACTCTTTTCCGATCCTGCTACAGAGAAGGTAAATGATAAATTGGTTGTCTTCAGATATGTGCTTGTAATACCCTCTGAATATTCAACCGGTGCACTTGTAACTGTAAGACGCGCTCTTGATGTAGACTGTTTAACAAGATTGTTAATCGCTGCATTTGTATCCTCTGAGAATACTGTTGCATACGACTTGATAGCCGTCTCATCTGTTGCATCCTTATACCATGTCTTCTGCTGTGCCTCTGAATCAAGCATTGTCTGCTTTTCAGCAATCTTATAAGTGTACAGTGTATCACCATACTGCTTATTTGAATTATCAATCTTCTGTGTATCGGTTGCATCTACGCCCCATAATACATTTGTTCCTTTGGATCTTCTGTTATTGATCACATTCAAAAGGTCATACATTCTGGATGATGGATCCAGATAGAAGTTCTTTCTTTCCAGCTTGCCTGCATTATACCAGTAGCCCTGACTCTTCTGCGCATCTGTAAGACCATTGCCGTCTGCATCTGTTCCATTTACCTTTTCAAATACCGAAGTCAGTTCATTGCCAACCATGATCGGTCTTCCAAGATTAACGTAAGATACAAGCTCATCATACTTATTCTTTGTCAGGTCATTACCATTTTCAACAACATATGTTGTCTTATACTTTGTTGAGCCAATCACCGGTGTTGCCATAAGCTCAGAACCTGTGATTGATCTTGTCATCTTGTAAGAACCGGTACCACCCATCTCCTTCAGAACACCTGTATGGTAATACATAACAAATGTAGGAATTGCGGATACTAACTGTTCTGCGCTTGGTCCGATATAAGCAAATACACTGGAATCGTATATCTTACTCAGATCTCTGTCCAGAGCGCTGATATCTCCACCGATATATACAAGGTCATATGTAGCAGCGATATCATCTGTCATACCGATCAGTGCCTCTGATGAAACCTGTGTAAGCTCAATATCTGAATATGAGATACCATCGATCGCATATGCAATCTTTGCCTTCGTCAGATCAAAATCATAATACTCACTGCCCGGTGAAAGCTCCTCCACTGCATAGCCCTCAGCTACATCCGATGGAACGGTATAATAATTACCATAGATTTTTTCTCCGTGTGTATTGGTACCATTTGTCCATGCACCGGATCCATTCTTAACCGATGAAGATCTTGCGAGTTCTTCATCAATTGGATAATCCGGCTGAATTTCCAGAACTCTGAATTTATTATCACTGCCTCTTCGGTATACACCGGCATTGATAATATCTGCGATCACCTTTGCTGATGGACTGTTGATAATAATCTTATCTGGATCACCTGATCCACCACCATTATTGTTTCCGGATCCAATACCGTCTCCGGCTTCACTGCTTGCGATTACATACACACCCTCTTCTACTGCTGAACATAACTTCTGGTATGCTGAATCACCGATCTCATCTTTATAATCACCTGATTCAATAAAGATAAAATCATACTCTGTAAAATCAATTACATTCGTTCCTGTAACTTTTGGCAACAGGACATCATTTTTATACTTTTTATACTGAGCATCTACATAAGCATATACCTGTTCTGATGTCTCAAAGATAAGATCATCTGTATATACATCTGTTGTATAGTTTGTCGGATCTGCTGTACACTTGTCTGCATATTCTTTATATTCATCGCAGTCATTTGTGTAGTCGTAAGCACCATCTTTGCTTTCTCCCTTTACAGAAACGATGAAATCATAGCCATTGCTTCCGATCACATAATCCTCGGTAATTGCATCCGGATTCGTTGCCGGATCAGAGCCATCGCCTGTGCCGGTGTTATCGCCTGTGCCGGAATTATCGCCTGTACCTGCATTATCACCTGTGCCGGAATTATCGCCTGTGCCGGTGTTATCGCCTGTGCCGGAATTATCGCCTGTACCTGCATTATCACCTGTGCCGGAATTATCGCCTGTACCTGCGTTATCGCCTGTACCGGAATTATCACCTGTACCGGAATTATCGCCTGTACCTGCGTTATCGCCTGTGCCTGCGTTATCGCCTGATGTATCAGAATCATCTCCATTGTCTTCATATGAAGATGGATCCACTGTTGCCTCCAAAAGAACACTGTAATCATAATCAGCATTTACTTTAGGAAATCCATATTCATATGTATAGATACCTGTCTCTTCATCATATGATCCATTTCCATCTTCACCGGTTGTAAGTTCACATGCCAGAACTGTACCATCTGTATTACCAGCCAGTTTGCTTGCTTCTCCCTTTGGAGTTACAACCAGATAAACAACAGAGCCTGCAAGATCTCCCTTAGACTTGATCGTACCGGTAATCTGCTTTGCAGCAACATCCTGGAAATAAGTCTTAGCAAGATCATTTGCTGTATACTTTGCTCCCTTTGAGCTGTCAACCGCATTTAACAGATCCTTACTCTGAATCTGATAGATATTTGCTCCACTTGGAACGAACTTATAACCCTTACCGGCATAAGCATCACTTGTAAAGTCGCTGTTTGGAGCCTTTACTACTGACTCCCATATCTGTTTCTTGCTGTTATAAACATAATTTTCAGCAGAGCACTGCGGTGCATCATTCTTTGATGCCAGTTCTGAGAACATACTGTTTGATGTACCGTCTGTGATCACCAGAACATTTGCATTATCAAATTTCCATTCATGTCTGGAACCTGATATGCCCTGTGTATTTCCAGATATCTTTGCGTATGCAGAATCGACCTTATCGGTCTTATTATTTAAGAAGTTTTCCATCTTATCATCTGTATACCATTTATAATATCTGTTCTTATTGATATAATCCTTTCCGCCTTCTGTTGCAGAACGTTCAGCAGTCAGAATAAAGTCCGATATTGTCTTTGTGGTATTTGTCATTGGATCTGACTTGTTACCACTTGCTTCTTTATAAAGGACATTGAAGAAACCAGGTTCTACACAGAGAACATTATCTGTTCTTCCCTTTAATGTCTTTGTTACATATTTGTATGCCAGAGATCCCATACGATACTGGTCATTATTACCTGTGATCTTTTCAGGCTCCGCTGTACATAATGCATATCGATCAAAGATGATCGGATGCTTTCCTGCATATACATCCAGCCAGTTATATAAGCTCTCGCTGATATCTGTACCGCCTGCAGCATAATCATTTGCTGTTGTTGCAACGATATAGATAAAATCCGCATTTGCAAGTATTTCCTGTGCCTCTGTACCCATGCCGTTCAGATCACTGACTGTTTTTGTCGTCAACTGAACTGCACCCGGTGCCATATCATCTTTAATATTCTTATAACCATTGAAAACTGCATATCTGAAGTATTCTCCATCATATACATATTTCCACAGATCAGATGTGCCTTTATATCCTGCTTCATCACTGATCTTTCCTGAGTAACCGGAAGCAGTCACAATCTCTGTCATTGATGTATCTGCTGTTGCATAAGATCCCAAACCATCCGGAAGGATCTGAACAATGTGATACTTATCCTCTCCTGTCTTCTTCAGACTGGAATCGTTTGAGTTAAGAATCGCCTGATCAATGTTTGAGCTGCCCACCAATGTTGAACTGCCACTTGTGTCCGCTTCACTTTTTTCAACAGGAGTTCCAGAATTAGCCAACGTAAAGTTTACGAATATAGCACATACTATAAGTGTAAATATTATCGCTACAGATGATAATACTACTTTTCTGTTCTTAAACACTATTTCTTTCCTCCTTAATCCCATGTATGCTTTTTAAGCACATATGAATTTCGAATGCCAACAACACCATTTATCTTATAAGATGCCGCCGTTGTTGAATCTTCAAGTTCCAGTGTAATTGCAATACTGTCCTCGTCCGGATTGATCTGTAATTTGAAATCCTTTACATCCTTACAAAGAACAGTGCCATCTGCTTCACTTGCATCAGTGATTCTATCTGATTGCGGTGTTTTAAACACATAAAGCTTTTTTTCGGTCTTATCATATGTGATCGTACAGGTCGTGATAACACTGTCACCGTTACTCTGTAATGCAGATGCATAATCTACTTTCAGATATAACTTCCCAGAATCATCCGGAATAATATATGTCGTGTCATCTGTCGATGGTGATGTGACATCACCAAACGACTTCATATCTGCAATATCATAACATGGACCCTTTGGTGTAAGACCAGCTCCACCCGCTTTCTCGATATAAACAGTACGTCTTCCAATACCACCAGCAGACATTAATTCACCTCCGCTGCCCTTTGTATCTGTATCATCCGGAACAATAAATACTCCGGAAACCGGGCTGTAAGATGTGACGCCCGCTGATGTAGTAGCCACATATGCGCTTCCCAATATCTTCACATCAGTCGCACCCATGATCATATCTGATATGGTATCATATGTTTCACCGGCTTCGTTCTGTATTTTCTTTCTATTTGTCATCTTTCTATTGGAGGATACCACTGTACCAACAAGTGAGGTTACCGCAACCATGAACACACTTAAAATTCCAATGTACAGTACTAATTCAATGAAAGTGAAACCTTTATTATTATTTTTCTTCACGCTTCACCCCTCCTCATGATCCTGTGTAATGGCTGCCTGTTGCCTGATTCAGTGTTACCTTTCCAACGGCATCATTGGATCCGTCCTTATAAAAGGTATATACACCACTTCCGGTTTTTACAGAACCATCTGACTTATTAAACTTAATGATCATAGATGAAACTTCACTTCCTGCGGAAGAACCATTATTTGAATAGTAAATCGTTACACGATCCAGAATCTCACGATCCTTTGAAGTATCTTCTGTGAAATCCGATCCATTCTTGCTCTTACCATATACCAGGTTATATTTTCCATCTACTTTTTCCAGTTTCATTGCCCAATCGCTTTCCTGTGTTTTTGTCAGGGACTGCAGAGTTGACAATTCCTGATTGAACGACTCCTTTGATGAAGTCGCACGAGCTGTCCGTATCGAAGAAATCGACACTGCCGCAAGTCCTGACATAACTGCGATGATAGCAAGAACAATAATCAATTCAACAAGGGAATATCCGGAATCATTTTTTATTTTTCTTATCATATTCACCCCTCCTACTCTACATTCTTCTTCCAGTTCTGGAATGCAAGAATGTCGCTATAAGAGATGTCTGATAAGCTTGAACCAGAAACCTCTGAATTGTTTTTATCGTCTACTTTAACATAGTTCTTTAAGATCTCTCTTGTGATCAGACTCAGATCTTCTACATCACTCTTGGAACACTCTTCCAGTACAGTTGCTGTAAAGGATGCGTCTGCTGAGATATCTACGCTGCTGTTACAGATAATCTTTGCACCTGATATGATCATTCCTCGGAATGACTTTACACTCTTATCAAATGTTACATTACCACCACAGATAACGATACCCTGTAAAGCACCATCAGCGGCTGTGGATTTTAATGTTACATCATTTGCATTGATGATAACAACTGCATTTGTCTCTGGCTCTACCTTGTTGATACTAAGATTTTTGGAGAAGATCTTATCATAATCAACATATTTGGTAAGAGGTGTCAGACTGTAGTTGTAATCAAATGTATCAAGGTTCTTTCCGTCAGATCCTTTGATCGGAGCGTATGTGTATGTACTTCCGTTCTTTGTATATCCGGCCACTTCCCATGCAGAAACATCTGTATCTGTATCATCCTTTTTATCTACTACAGACAGATGATCTTTCATATTGATATACATATAATTGATCTGATTGCTGACCTTCTCCTCTTTGCTAAGAGTGGTCTGATCACCAAGTGCCTCTGAATTCTTTTTAATATCTGCAAATGTATTATTATTCTCTGTAATACCCTTATTACCAAGTAACACTGAGAATGTCTTTGATCCTGTTGCATTTTTTAATGCTGTATCAACCTGCAGAGATGTATCTGCAGATGCCTTAACAAATAATGAATTGTCACTGTTCTGAGCAGTTACAGCTCCACTTGTTTTGATCTTGCTTCCATCCACATCACCATCTTTGCTTGGCAGAAGTAATTTAACTTCAAAATTTTCATAGTTAGCAACATTGTACAATTTCTTTTTCGTTTCATCGATGCCTGTGTTTAAGAGATCATAATACTTCTCTACAAACTCCTCAGCATCGTTTACTCCATCCTTATCTTTATCGCCATCCTGAATGTACAGATAATAATAATCATGTCCGGAAACTGTCTCCTTGATTGCTTCTACAATATAATTATTAGATGTGAGCTGTTTTACGAAATCAGTATACAGCTTGTTAATTTGGACATCATTTGAAAATGTCTTAGGGAACTTTAATGTTACATGTGTATAACCGTTCTCATCCACAACCTCAGTATTATCATACAGATCCCACTGTGTCAGGAAGATCAACTGATTGGACTTAACATCAAGAGACTGACCGGTTGAATAATCGTTTAATGCTGTGAATGCATAATCAGAATCTTTCGTAAGACCAAAGTTTTTTCTTTCTTTCTCATCTGTGATCGTATTTGCTGCGATCTTGGAGAATTCGATATAGGACTTACCTGCAATATACAGAGATTCCAGACTTGAAAGATCCAGAGTTGAATTCTTTCCATTGACAATGATTGCACTGTCACTGAAGTGTGATTTTAATTTGAATCCTGTTGCAAGGTTACCGGATGTACGAAGAAGGTTAATGCTTCTTACGTCATCTGCTGTATAGCTGTATCCAAAATAAGTTCCTCTTGTAAATGTAAGCTCAGATTTCTCTGCATTCAGCTCTGTATCATCATATACATAAGCATTTGCTGCCGCTTTGATCTGTCCGCCCTCATCGCCTCCGATGATGATGTTATCGGTCCAGAGTTCTGATAACAGGGATGTACGTCCTGAAAGATTAATCTTCGCACCATCAAAAGCTGCGAGAGATCCTGAGTTAACGATAATATCGGAATTCAGTGTCAGATTCGCTCTGTCACCCTGTACAAAGATACCGGAATATGCACTCTCATCTGTTGATCCCCATTTGGTTTCAACTGTACGGCTGTATTCATTTGTTACCTTTGTATCTGTTTTTCCATTATAATCTTTATTGTAATAGTCAGAAGCAGTATAAATGTTACCCTTTATATTTACTTCTGTGTCTGCTGCTGTTCCGGATACCTGAAGTCCCATATCAGCAAGCAATGCGTAATTATATAAGCTGTCACTGTTTGCACCTGCCATATCAAAAGAAACATTATATTCCGGTTTCTTTAATACAAGATCTGTTGTGATCGTCTGTACATAAGTTCCAGGCGCCATTGCTCCGCTCGCGGAATCTGTGCTGCTTAATGTGATTGTACGCTTTACACCAATATTTCTGAATGTAATCTCTTCGATATTATTCTCATCGATCGTATTGGCACTTGCTACACCTGTAACTTTTCCATTCTTTCCAGCTACATATTTGATGTACTTTTCACGACCTTCTTTATCCTTGAATACAATTCTCAGATTGTCACAGGCAAGTGATACATCCGGATCTGTAATATAGCCCTTTAAGGTTTCGATCAGAGTTGGCATATTGCTGAATGTCTTATCTGATTTGATACCCTGCATAAAGAACTGCTTAAACAGATCATTCGCTTCATCTTCTGTCAGATTGTTATACTGACCATCCTTGTAATACACAACAATCTCAGCCGTTGTCGTATACGCGGAATACAAATGCTCATTTGTCGCTGCACCAATTCCGGCATATATCTCATCCATGGCTTTTTCAACACTGTAAAAGTTATTCAGGGAATTCAGCTTATAAAAACGAAGTTTATATGCCAAAAGAGTTCCCATTAACAATGCTGACACCAGTATGCTTAAGAAAGTTGCTGATACAATAACAAGGACAAAACTCGAGCCGCGGTTATCCGCTAATTTAAGCTTGTTTTTTAACTTTTTCAGCATCTCTTATTTCCCCCTTGTTCCTGATACTTCTGTCTTATTGCCATCACTATCTGTCAATGTAACATGAATATCATACAGGTATGTTTCATCACTTGTATCATCTGATGTGTTCTTAACTTTAATAGCAGTTGCATCTGTTTCATCATACTCAGTTCCGAAGTTTGAATATGCCTCAATCTTTCCCTTTGTATCATCACCAGTGCGGTTCACATATACCTTAACAGAAGATGGTGAGCTTGTATGACTAGTGCTCTGGTAAACCAGACTGTCAATACTGCTTACGCCAAGTGTATCGCAAATGATCTCCTCATATTTCGGATCAATTGAAGCAATTGTTTCAAATAAGTAGATCTTTGCTTTTTCATCATCAGCAAGTCCTGATGTCTCAACTCTGATATAATCATTATTACAATATACACCATTACACACTGCAGGTGCATATAACAGATAGATTGGAGGAAGTGTCTTGTATTCCTTCTGATATACAATTCCCTCTCCATATTTTCCATCCGGTTTATAGGTATCGCTTGCAATTCCATTCGCGTATGCCTTAATGATAGGATTAAACGATGGTTTATCCTGATATTCTACAAAACACTGTACCATATAACCGGATAAAGTCTTTGAAACCTTAATCGTGGTTGTTTTCTGGAACGAATCATTATCCAGATAGGTAGCACCGGACAGATACTGATTATATAAAACGGAATTTCCCTTTAAGATATCCACTTTCACATCTTTAAAATATGCCGCTGCCTGATTATCCAGACTGTTTCCTTCTATACCACTGGTTGCTCCCATATAGGTTGCTCCAGCAATGATCGCTGACTGCTTGTTATCAAGATTACGTACTGTACCAACACCTGATGTAAGGCGGACATACTCAGAACCGTCTTTCTTCAGGTCATTTGTATTGGCATCCCATACATATCCCTTTGTTGCAACTGCATGCGCAATATCATTTACAGTTACTGTGCAATCATACTTCTCGTATTCTCCCCCGAGCGATATTCCACTGCATGAATATGTATTAATGTGATAATCTACAGTTCCCGCACTTTCCGGGAGGGTATAAGTCTGTGTCTGGGAATCATCCAGACCAAACTCATAATTACCTGTAGAATTGCCATCAGGGATACTGATGGCACTTTCTTTCATATTTGCAGTTTTAAAGCTTTCCATGATCTCTTCAGCTTTTTCAATCGCATATTGTTTCTTTGTTGACTTCGTATTGACATTGATCGCTGAAATCAACTGGGCGGTAAGGGGAGCAATTAATATAGCAAATACTGCTACAGCTATGATTACTTCAATCAAGCTAAAGCCTTTGTTATTATTCTTTGCCATTCTTACTTCTCACTCCGTTCAAATCGAATCTACGGGTTGCAAGTCTACATCCTACTGATTGCTATCTGTAGTTGTAGTTGTCGTACTACTCTTTACGGTTGGATTTCCGAAAATGTTATCTTTACCGGTTTGAACATTTACGTTAACCTGATCTGTGGTTCTGTCTCCACCTGTAACAGCATATTCAGAGAATGACATATCTCCTGTGTAATCACCAGTCTCCTCATCAAATGCGATTGAGATAGAGTCAACTGTCATACGGAAATCGCTCTTCTCGATGTAATCAACAACATCTTTAACAGACTTATAAGAACCTGAATATGTAACCGGGAAGCTTGCTGAATAGCAGTTGAAATTATTTTCTCCTGCTACTGCTGCAGTAGCATCTGTGCCAGCGACTGCAGTCTCTGTTGTAGCTGCTGTTGTAGCTGCTGTAGTATTTGCATCTGTAGAAGCCGTTCCTGTTGCTGCACCATCTAATGTAGCATCACCAACAGCACCGGTTCCAAGTGTATAGAAGAGCTGTTCCTCTCCCATTGATACATCTGTGAAACGGAACTTATATTCGTCCTTGATCCCCTGTAAATACATGATTGTATTTTCCTGATAGATCTCTGATGGGAATTCTGCAAGGATTGCTTCATATTCTTTCTTATAGTTTTCTGTATCCTTGATGTACTGATCTCTGTTTACATCTTTTGCTTTCAGGCTGTTATAATAAACCTGCTGTTCATCCTTCTTTGAAACAAGCTCTTTACGGTCATCAAAATTGCTTAATGCCACAAATCTGATCGGCACAAATAAAATAACAACACCGAGTAAAAATAATAATAAATTTCTTTGTCCTTTTGTCATTGCATCCATGTTCTATGCCCTCCCTTACTCAGCTAATGTAGCATCTGTTTCAGTTGTATCAGCATCTGCCGCTGATGCGTCAACATAGATACACGTTACTGTGAAATCATATGTTATTTTACCTGTGTCTTCATCTACATTTTCTGTGATACTTCCAATGAATGAGTTATCAATACAGTCAATTTCTTTTAAGCTGATCGCAAGTCCTGCAATATCATCATATTCTGCTGCTGTTCCTGAAATTGAAACACCTGTTGAATCGGATTCAAATGCTGTGATATCAGTTTCCTTTGGCATCTTCTCTTCCAAAGCCGTGATAAATGTTACAACATTCTCATTCAAGTTCTTTGTGTAGCTGTACATGCTCATGGCATCAACATAAACGCTTTCTGCATTTTCATAATCCTTTACGATCGTCTCAATATCCTGGATAGAAGCGATCTTCTTATTTACATCATCCAGCTCTGTCTGTGCCTGATTCTTTAATACAAATGACACAGCCGTTAATCCGCCTGCCACTAACACAGCCAGGATCAGGAATGCAACTACCAGTGGAGTTGTATCCATCTGACCTTCCTTCTTGCCGGAAGCTCCGCCTTCTGAAATTGTGAATCCCATAGGTGCAAAAGCAGCACCGATTGGAACCATAAGGTATACAGGATTATATATCTTCAAATCAATCTTTGGGTCAAATTTGATATTGAATAAACTGTCCATAACTCTTGTTGAAACATTGAGCTGTACCTTGAAAAGACCATCAATTCCCTTGATCAGGGCGCCATCACCTGTCAGGAATACATCATCGATCGGCTTATCAGGATTCTTTGATGCAAAGAAATCCATTACACGGCCAATGTTGTTGATCAGGTAACGGAAAGATCCTGTGATCGCATTATCATCAAAATCAACCGTGATCAGTCTTTCATTCTGGAGTAATGTCATTGCTGTTGTAGCATCAACACCCTTTGCATCCATTACTTCATTTACAACAACATTGGTACCATATGGTACAGTTCTCTGTAACAGAAGGATATCTCCTTTTACGATATTAAGTACAGTAGATTCGCTACCTAACTGGATTACCATAGTCGTCATGTTCTCGCTGGTCTGTGTTTTGATCAACTGCAACATGGCATTTCCAATGTAATCAAGAGCAACTACCTTCAGTCCTGCAAGTGCTGCAACTTCATAATATGAACGAACCATACTGGTTGGTGCTGCAACTGCAAGAACTCTTAACTGTTTGTTATTTTCTTCATCAGTAACTGTCTCTAATACAGAATGGGATACTGTGTAATCCTCTATATTAACAGGGAAATACTCTGATGAGTTCGCATTAATAATTCCTTTAATTTTGTTTTCCTTAACGAAAGGTACAAGAACCTCTCTGTTAACGATCTTTGTAGAGGTAAGAACGAATATTGCGTTCTTGTTAGTGATTCCGTTTGCAGCAAGCTGTGATTTGATCGCCTCTGCAATTCTTTCCTTGTCTCTAATGAAACCATCTTCATAAGCATCTTCCGGTGTCTCGAAGATGATGGCATTATGAACTGTGGAAGTCTTTTTTTCAGAAGCTGTTACTTCTGTAATAGTAATACTTTCATTTGTGATGTCGATTGTTAAGACTTTGTTATTACTCGCCATTTTAAATAGCCTCCCTCGCTAATCAGTAGTTTTTTGTGGAATATGTATATTCCAATTGCCTGAGTACCAGCCTACAAGCTGTTCACCCCACTTAAAATAAAATACAATATGCCTGTATGTACAGGCTGAAAGGTAAACAATCTGTCACCTTTAATCATAAGCACACGGATGATTGACCCGTTCATCTTTCATGCCTATTTTTCAGTTTCCAGCTTCTTTTGTAAGCCGGCTGCCGCCATTAGTTCAATGCCGTTGTCATTCGCGTTTCTTCTTTCTACATTTATTCGTTTCAGACACAAACAATATAAAACCGCTGACTGCAAAATAGTCACTCGTATGTTATATAAATCTCTTCTTATTATATAAAGCTTATATAAAACGTGTGACCATGAAAGAGATGCCAACATGCATATTTTTCATACATGTTGACGTTCCATGTTGTTAGACAATTTTGAAGGGCGACAAACAAGATCGAAAAACGAGGATTCTTACCAACTTATTCATCACCCTTCTGATGTCTGACTGATGTAATGATTATCTGTTTAACATCAGATCCTTACATCTGTTCACTATGCCCGCCTTTTATTATGGCTGAGGTGAAACCTGCTGAGAACCAGCTTTAACGATAACTGTGTTACCAGCTACATTGATATCAACTGTGAATTCATTTCCTTTGTCGAAGTACTTTGAAGTAATTGTGCTGTTACCAAGAATGCTGCTGATCTCTGTGCTGAATGCACCGTAGCTTGACTTCAGGTCTGAAACGCTTGCGCCTGTAACGCCTGTTCCGATTGCAACCATTGCATCTTCATCTGACATAGCTGTCTGACATGCTGTACGGATTGTATCAGCATTTGAAATATCAGCACTTCTTCTTGACTTGTTGATGTACTTGATAAGGGCTGGTGCAAGAGCACCTGCAAGAATTGCCATAATAGCGATTACGATAATTAACTCTACTAATGAGAAACCTTTGTTGTTCTTCTTCATAATTGTTCTCTCCTTTTAAATTGATATTCTTTGTTGTTTGTTGATGCATCTTCCGATGCTATATTAAAACCAGCATCCTCGTACTGCCGGATCTAATCAATACTATAATATGTAACAGGACTTGTATTAGTACTGGTCAAGTGCACTGTACATACTCATGATAGGACCGTATACAGCCGCAACGATCATTCCTACGATACATGCAAGGACTACCATAATCAATGGCTCCATCGCTGCTGTCAGCTTGTTTGTTGCCTCTTCTACTTCTTCATCGTAGTAGTCAGCAACCTTACTGAGCATCTCCTCAATATCACCGGTTTCTTCACCGATCTTTGTCATGGCAGAAAGCATTGGTGGAAGCATCTCCATATCCTTTAATGGTTTGGAAAGTGGAATACCTTTTGCTACCTGCGTCTTGGCATCTAACAGACCATCGCGGATGATCTTGTTATCCATCATCTTTGCCACCTGTTCAACAGCATCGATCATGGAAATACCGGATGCCATCAGTGTACTCATTGTTCTTGCAAATCTGGAACATGCTGACTTGATCGTCAGGTTACCAAAAATCGGCATCTTGATCGCCATATTCGCGAAAAGCTGTTCGCCAACAGAACTTCTCTTGAATGCCTTGCAGCCAACAACGATAGCTGCAACGATGATGATCAGCAGCCACCACTTATGTATAATGAAATTACTTGCCGCTACCATAATTCGTGTTGCCAGCGGAAGCTGTGTTCCCATCTCCGCAAACATACTTGAGAAGTTAGGGATAACCATTACCATTACCACGATTACTACGATGATCATAACGATGAATACTACGATAGGATATGTCATCGCACCCTTGATCTTCGCCGATAACGCATTATCTTTTTCAAAGTGCTCTGTCAGTCTGTCGAGGCAGACCTCCAAGTTACCGGATAACTCTCCGGCTGCGACCATGTTGATCATGATCGGTGGAAATACCTCTGAGTTTACACGAAGTGCATCTGCAAGCGTTCCACCCTTTTCAACATATGTCTTTGCATCCATAACTGCTCTCTGCAGTGTTTTGTTTTCTATCTGGTCTCCCATCAGTTCCAGTGCTGATATAATCGTAACACCAGCTCTTATAACTGCTGAAAACTGTTTACAGAAGACTGCCAAATCTTTTGATTTTACCTTCTTCTTAATCAAACCCCCTGAAAATGGACTGTTCTGCTCTGTCAGGCTCATGATCGCATAACCATCTGCCTTCAGCTTCTTCTCCGCTCCATCTCTGTTCGGGGCCTCAATGGTACCTTTTTTATTCTTACCATTTTTGTCAACAACCTTGTAGTTAAATACTGCCATTGTTTCTCCTCCGACCCTGTCATATTTCTTCTTTTTTGTAATAGTTTTCTACTATTACCAGCTAAAAGTGCACGTAAATTCACGGACTTTTACATATACTATACTTGTTATATTACTATATTTCTCAACCACATTCAATAATTTCTTATGATTGCAGTTTTTTTTGTAAGAATTGCACAAAAGGATTGTACATCTTATTGTCCGTTGATCTTCTTTCTGAGATACTGCTGATCCTGTGCATATGTCATAGCCATCTCTCTGGTGATCGTGCCGGACGAGAACAGATCATACAATGCATCATCCATTGTGATCATTCCGAGCTGTCTGCTGGTCTGGATCGTCGACTGGATCTGATGTGTCTTCGCTTCTCGTATCAGGCTTCGGATCGCCGGTGATGCAAGCATTACTTCAAATGCTGCAACTCGTCCCTGTCCGTTCGCTGTCGGAAGCAGTGACTGGGAAATAACACCTTCCAGTACCATCGCAAGCTGTACTCGTACCTGTTGCTGCTGGTTTGTCGGGAAGATATCGATAATACGGTCGATCGTACTTGCCGCACCGATCGTATGCAGAGTCGAGAATACCAGGTGTCCGGTCTCGGCTGCAGTGATCGCTGTTGAAATCGTTTCAAGATCTCGCATCTCTCCTACAAGAATAATATCAGGATCTTCACGGAGCGCTGCACGAAGAGCATTCGCATAACTGAGTGTATCCATACCAACTTCTCGTTGATTAACGATTGCCTTGTTGTGATGGTGAATATACTCGATAGGATCCTCCAGTGTAATGATATGATCGGTCAGGTTTTCATTTGCCTTATTAATAATAGAAGCAAGTGTTGTTGATTTACCGGAACCGGTAGGTCCTGTTACAAGTACCAGACCTCTCTTTCTCTTATATAATTCAACAACCTCTCTCGGAATACCGAGCTGATCTGGTCTTGGGATCTGTGTTTCTACTCGTCTGTATGCCGCAGCCATATTACCACGATCCATATATACGTTTACACGGAAACGACCGGTTTCTGGTGAATCGAATGAGAAATCGACCTCACCTCTATCTTTTAAAATTGCTACATGTCTCTCTTTCATCGTTGCTCCGATTGCTTCAGCCGCATCAGCCGGTGTAAGCGGAGGAACTTCAACTTCTGTCAGTCGTCCATTGATTCTGAGTTTCGGTGGTATGCCTACGGCAATATGTACATCCGACGCTTTTGCCTCAACCGAGAATGCCAGGAGCTCTTTCATATCCAGCATACTGTTTCCTTCCTTTCTTTGTTGCATTCATAATTTCAATTTTATTTTTACAGAGCCTGATCACATATTCTTCTCTGCTAAAAATCTTTTTTATCCACGCCGGTTTATCACCGGACCGGATCTTTTAATATTCATCACCTGTTGTATATACGATCTTCTTCATCTCTGACATGGAAGTAATTCCATTCAGCACATGTTTGGCAGCACCCATCTTCAGAGTAAGCATACCTTCTGCAAGTGCCTGTTTTTCAATCTTATCCGCTGTCGCTCCGGTCGAGATAACCGCCTGCAGTGCTTTGGATACCGGCATCATCTCGTATACACCGATTCGTCCTGAATAGCCTGTATCATTACACAACGGGCAGCCAGACGGCTCATAAATGATAACATCTTCTTCATCCTCCGGCACGCCGAGTACTATTCTCTCTTCATCTTCTACGAGACGAGGCTGTTTGCAGGTCGGGCACAGTCTTCTTACAAGTCGCTGTGCAATAACACCTACAACCGCATCACCTACAACATAAGGTTCGATTCCCATATCTTCCAGACGGGTGATCGTACTTGCTGCTGAGTTTGTATGGAGTGTTGATACAACCAAGTGTCCTGTGATAGCGGCCTGAACCGCGATCTGAGCAGTCTCACCATCTCGAATTTCTCCGATCATTATGATATCTGGATCCTGACGAAGAATGGATCTTAAGGCTGCTGCGAATGTCATATCTGCTTTATTATTTACCTGTACCTGGTTAATACCATTGATATTCGCCTCGACAGGGTCTTCTACTGTGATAATGTTTACATCCTCTTTGTTCAGCTCACTTAAGGATGTGTACAGTGTCGTTGATTTACCGGAACCGGTAGGTCCTGTTACAAGGATAATTCCGTGTGGATTACTCAGGATTCCATCAAATACCTTGATCTCATCCTCATCCAGACCAAGTCCGCTCTTCGGTTTTGTAAGTCCGTCCTTGGAGGTAAGTCGCATAACCGTCTTCTCTCCATATACAGTCGGAAGGATAGATACACGGACATCAAACTCTCTGCGGTCTACAAAGATCGTGATACGACCATCCTGTGGTTTTCTCTTTTCTGCAATATCCATACCACCGATGATCTTGATTCGGGCTGTGATACCCGCAAGAATACTTAAGTCGTAGGACATAACCTGTTTTAATGCACCATCGATCCTGTAGCGGACACGGACACTGCTTTCCAATGCCTCAATATGAATATCGGACGCTCTCTGTCGAACTCCGCCTTCTATGATCTGTTTTACAAGCAAAACGATAGGAGAATTATCTATATCTTCATTTACTTCATCTTCATCTCCGCCGCCAAGTGCATCTGCCTGTTCCTGACGATACATCTCAGCCGCTTCCATTGCTTTGGAGCTTCCGTAATACTTGCCGATGGCATCATTGATCTGATCCTCTGTTGCAAGCATAGGCTCCACCTGCATATTGGTTACAAGTCCAATATCATCGATCGCATTGATATCCATCGGATCTGACATAGCAAGTTTTAAAATATTCGGGTTATCCGGATCGATCTCGATAGGAATAACTTTATATTTTGCTACCATATTCTCCGGAACCAGATGAAGCACCTTCTCTTCTATCTTTGCTCCCTTTAATTCTATGTAATCAATGCCAAGCTGCTGTGTCAGAAGCGTTATCAGAATCTCATTACTGATCATACCAAGATCAACAAGAACATTTCCGAGTTTTCCGCCATTCTCTTTCTGATATGCCAGAGCCTCCTGTAACTGTTCTTCTGTAATAGCTCCTGCCGCTACGAGAATATCACCTATTCTAATCTTTTTACGACCCATTCCTAATCGCATACCGGTCTGTCCCTCCTACATTTCTGAAATATACAAGCATTACTTACAGAGTATAGCACAATCTAATAAAAAATTAAACATTTTGAACAGAATTTAGTCAATTTTTTTAAATTTTTTTCACATTTTACCAATTTTATTTTTTGGGATATGCACTTTTTCCACATTTTAATCATAAAATATATACAAATCGCTAGGGGTCTATTTTCTATGCAGGCATTTAAAAAACCCCTTTTACCGGATCAGGAAGAATATTATCTGAAATTATGCAGGGCAGGGGATGCCGATGCGCGGCGGATTCTGATCGAATCCAATATGCGTCTGGTCGCCCATATTGCAAAAAAATACATTGGAACCGCTGACAATGATGATCTGCTCTCCGTCGGAACCATCGGTCTTATCAAGGCGATCGATTCCTACGACCATGCCAAAGGCAACCGTCTGGTCACATACGCTTCCAGGTGTATCGACAACGAGCTGCTCATGATGCTCCGTCACTCCAGAAAATACGCCCGCGAAGTCTCCCTGTTTGAACCGATTGGTACCGACAAAGAAGGAAATGAGATCAATCTGATCGACATCATCAGTCAGGATGAAGCAACTATTCTGGATTCTATGGTGCATGCTTACCACATAAACCGTCTTCCATACTGTCTGAAGCACTGTCTGTCCGAGCAGGAAGCCAGCCTTATCATCCGTCGTTATGGTCTATACGGTCACCCTCCACGCACACAAAAAGAGATTGCCAGCCAGATGGGGATTTCCCGTTCCTATGTCTCCAGGATCGAAAAACGGGCATTACAGAAGATCCGCAGGCAGCTTGAAGCCTGACCTATTCCGAAAGCTCCTGCCGTCTGAGTATCATTCCCGCTGATACCGGGCGGTCCAGTTTTACATACAACTGCATCTTTGGATGCGGTGCTGATTCCATCGGTTCCATCCGGTCATTGTAGATCTCCTCAACCCGGCAGACCGTATTGGTTCCATCAAAGTTCATACATTCTATCTCTTCTCCGACCGAGAATTTGTTTTTCTGTTCAAATGCAACCAGTCCGTCCTCTGTAACCTCCTGTACATTGCCTATATAAGTACAGTTTTTAATATATGTGTTATTATCATAGATCTGAGAATCCTGATCTGTTTTTCCAAAATAAAATCCAGTTGTAAACTGACGGTATGTGCATTTTGCAATTTCTGATTTATAATATTCCATATTTGACCGGTACAACTCCGGAGATTCCATATAGTCATCAATTGCTTTACGATAGGTTCTTGCTACCGTTGCAACATATAGTGCCGTTTTCATTCTTCCCTCAATCTTAAAGCTGTCAATTCCGGCATCGATCATTTCCGGGATATGCTCAATCATACAAAGATCTTTGGAATTAAAAATATAAGTACCCCTGTCATCTTCATTGACCGGCATGTACTCGCCCGGTCTTGTTTCTTCTACAATGTGATACTTCCATCTACATGGATGTGTACATGCTCCACGATTTGCATCTCTTCCTGTAAAATAACTGCTAAGCAGGCAGCGTCCGGAATAGGAAATGCACATTGCTCCATGCATAAAGGACTCAATCTCCATATCCTCCGGAATATGTTCTCTGATCTGTTTAATCTCCACAAGTGACAGCTCTCTGGCTGTGACCACTCGTTTTGCCCCCATATTATACCAGAAGTTATACGTCAGGTAATTCGTGTTATTTGCCTGGGTGCTGATATGAAGTTCCATATCAGGCATGGTTTCCTTTGCCAGCATAAAAATACCCGGATCTGATACCAAAACCGCATCGACACCGGTATCCTTCAACTGCTCAAAATATGCCTTCATTCCTTCAATATCATAATTATGTGCAAATATATTTGCTGTCACATATACCTTTGCATTCTTTGCATGCGCATATTTCACAGCCTTTTTCATTTCTTCAATCGAAAAATTATCTGCTTTTGCACGAAGTCCATATGCCTGTCCGCCAATATAGACTGCATCCGCACCATAATCTACTGCAACCTTTAATACCTCAAGACTACCTGCCGGAACAAGCAGTTCCACTTTACGTTCTGCCATATCTTTCAAAACCCTCTTCTTTTCTTTCCGTACAGATGACATCACCTTTTAGTCTGTTGCCATCCGCCTGTTAATATCTTCTTGTTTTTTCATTGATCCACTACTTTTTCAATGATCCTTTTTATCAGCCGTTTTTTTCACCGATAGGCTCATTCCATCTCCTATATTCAGGATGGCTGTATCCAGCCGTTCATCATGCTTTAATTCATACAGATATTCCCGCATTCTGGCATGAATTGTCCGGTTTCTTCTGGTTACTGCAAACCGCGATTCCAGTACATCTCCATCCTGCAGCACATTATCACATAGCAGGATTCCTTCCGGCGCAAGTAAAGGAACCACCTTCTGGAAAAAGCTTCCATACTGACCTTTTGCAGCATCCATAAAGACCAGATCATATTGATCCGACAATGTCGGCAGGATCTCATTTGCATCTCCCTCTAACAGAGTGATCTTCTTTTCTGCACCTGCCAGCTTTATATTCTCTTTTGCCCGATCAATTCTCGGCTGATAGTTTTCAATTGTTGTGATATGTCCACCCTCTGCAATAAACCTGCTCATAAAAATAGCAGAAAAGCCTACCGCAGTTCCTATCTCCAGTATATTTACCGGTTTCTTCATTCTCAGAAGAAGCCTGATAAATTCTCCGGCCTCTCTTCGTATGATAGGAACCCCCTGCTCTTCTGCTTCTTTTCTGATAGCAGTTATTGCATCATCATAGTCATTGTTGAATGAATTTATGAAGGATGCAATTCTCTCATCTGTTATCATTTATTATCTCCACTTTTCTTACTGTCACTATCCAGAGTTCCACCTGTTATGATCGTTATGATCTCATCATTTGTATAACTTGGTGCGATCTCATATGTTCCAGGTTTTATCTTTGCTGCATAAGATCCGATTCGGATACGCACCATCAGTGCATATGCATTTTTTACAACTCCGGCATCATCCAGAGTCTCGCATACATCCTTGATCGAAGAATCCGGCAGAACTGTGACTGTGACTACCTTTGTATCAGATTTATCCTTACAGCTATTGCTGGCAAATACATCATAGGCAAAGCTAAAGCCAAACGCAAACACTTTCACAAGTATAAACAGGATAAATACATTTACCAGTAAGCCTATCGCAAACCGCAATATCCGTTTCATTGTTACAGCACTATCTATAGCCATATCTGTTCTCCTTATCTTACGGTGTCCATCCAGACACTTCTCGTAACTGTTTTATCATATCCTACTGCTTTATGTCAACATCCAGACCATCTGCAATCTCATCATACATCGTTTTCAACATCCTGCACAGCTTTCGTTCTGCCCGAAGGAAATCATTCACGATCGTGTCGTGAACGATTGCGTCATACTCCTCAAACAGTGCAACCACCTCATCGTATGGATTATCCACAGAGCCACGGTTCTGGATCTCTGAATTTCTTTTCTTGAATTCATTCAGTCCCCGGAGAAGATCCGGATGTTCATACAGCCGTTCACGGCAGGTCAGATAATTTCTGTAGAATTCTGACTCCTTTATCGTTTCATTCAGTTTTTTGCTGAGTTCAACAACATCACTCATGTCTGTTTCCTCTTTTCTTCTTAACCTGCATCTGTGCATGGACACTATTTTTCAGGACAATTTATACTTCGGTAATGATTGGAAGGATCATCGGGCTTCTCTTCGTCCGCTTCCAAAGGAATTCACTTAAGGAATCCTTGATGGTTGTCTTGATCTTGCCCCAGTCGGTAATATTCTTCCGCAGGCATTTCTCCAGTGCTTCTTCTACTACGGCACGGCAGTCTTCCATCAATGTTTCCGATTCTCTGACATATACAAATCCACGGGAAACGATATCCGGTCCTGCAATCAGGTTATTGCTGTATTTATCGAGTGTCACTACGATGATCAGAAGACCATTCTGCGACAGAAGTTGTCTGTCTCTTAAAACGATATTTCCAACATCTCCAACTCCAAGTCCGTCAACAAAGACTCCCTGTGCAGGAACTTTTCCGGTTACTTCCAGTTTATCCTCACTGACTTCCAGAACATCTCCTGTTGTCAGGATCTTGATATTCTCTTTTGGAATACCCATCTCCTGTGCCAGCTCTGCATGGCGCTTCAGATGTCTGTACTCACCATGTACTGGTATCGCATATTTTGGTTTTGTGAGTGCATAGATCAGCTTCAATTCCTCTCTGCATGCATGTCCGGATACATGTGTATCTTCAAAAATTACATGAGCACCTTTCATTTCCAGCTCATTGATCACCTTGAATACCGCTTTTTCATTACCAGGGATCGGGTGCGAACTGAATATGACCACATCTCCCGGCATGATAGAGATCTTATTATGGATCGATGCTGCGATCCTTGATAAGGCAGCCATGTTTTCACCTTGGCTTCCTGTCGTGATCAGAACCAGCTTCTCATCCGGATAATTCTTGATCTGGCTGATATCGATCAGCGTGTTGTCCGGTATATCAATATATCCGAGTTCAGAAGCTGTACTGATGATATTCACCATACTTCTTCCTTCGATGATTACTTTTCTGCCATATTTATATGCCGAATTGATAATCTGCTGCACACGATCTACATTCGATGCAAATGTAGCAATGATAATACGATGATTCTGATTATCATTGAACAGATTATCAAAGGTTCTTCCTACTGTCTTTTCTGACTTTGTAAAGCCCTCACGTTCTGCATTTGTGGAATCTGCCATCAGTGCCAGAACGCCTTTTTTTCCAAGTTCCGCAAAACGTTGGAGATCGATCATGTCTCCAAATACCGGTGTATAATCAATCTTGAAATCTCCGGTATGGACAAGCAGTCCTGCCGGCGTATAGATCGCCAATGCTGCGGAATCAGCAATCGAATGGTTCGTCTTAATAAATTCTATCCGGAATTTTCCAAGAATGATATTCTGTCCATATTTTACAACCTTACGTCTGGTGTTGTTCATCAGATTATGTTCTTTCAGTTTATTCTCGATCAGTCCCATCGTAAGCTTTGTTGCGTAAATCGGCATATTGAGTTCTTTCTCAATGTAAGGAATGGCTCCGATATGATCCTCATGACCATGGGTAACCACAAGTCCTTTGACTTTGTCCGCGTTTTCCTTAAGGTAAGTGACATCCGGTATTACAAGATCGATTCCTAACATATCGTCCTCAGGGAATGCCAGACCGCAGTCAATGACTATAATAGAGTCCTCATACTCTATTGCAGTAATGTTCATTCCAATCTGTTCCAATCCGCCCAATGGAATGATCTTTACTGCATCACTATTCAATTTTTTCAATGTTCTATACCTCCAAATCTACGTCCTCTAGCAGTTCTTCAAATATCTTCATAACTGCTTCTAATTCTTTGTCATCTTCAACGATATCAAACGCTGCCATCTCACCTTCACTGTCTGAAGCATTCTCCTTCAGGATCAGGAAAGAACCATCATCCTCATCGTCTCCATCTTCTGTAACAAGCAGGTAATTCACTCCGCCAAGAGTTGTCTGCTCCATAACAGAAAAAGCAACCTCATTGCCATCTTCATCTGTAAATACTATGCTGTCGTTTTCCATTCTGTTTAATCCTTTCGACTATTCTGTCTGCCCTTCATGAGCCTGACTATCAAGATAATTCTGCAAAATAACCGCAGCAGCCATCTTGTCCACATACTGCTTCCGGTTTTCTCTTCTGACTCCGGTATCCATTAAAATCCGTTCTGCTTCTACCGTAGAGAGTCTTTCATCCCACAGGATCACTTCCAGGCCTGTCCTGCGTTCCAGATCTTCTTTAAACTGTTCGGTCGCTTCTGCCCGTTCTCCAATCGTATTATTCATATTCTTCGGATATCCGAGAACGATCCGTTCCGCCTGATATTCTTCAATGATACTCTCTATTCTCGCAAGTGTCTGTCGAAGCTTGTTTGCTGATTTTCTTTCTATTGTTTCAAGTGGCTGTGCCGTGATCATCAGCGCATCACTGACCGCAACTCCTACTGTCTTTGTTCCGTAGTCCAATCCAATTATCCGCATACTCTTATCCTGTTCTTCTCTCTACCTGATTCGATTATTCTGATGCACTCTTCATCTACTTGATCAGATTATTCTTGATGTAATCTTCAAACAGAACTTCAATGATCTCATCCCGTTCTGCCTTCATGATCAGACTTCTTGCATTCTTATAGCTGGTGATATATGTAGGATCTCCACTCATAATATAACCAACAAGCTGGCTGACCGGATTATATCCTTTTTCTGTCAAAGCCTCATAAACCTGTCCAATGATCTGTGTTACATCTATTGTATTATCTTTCAGTTGTGCAATATGTTGTGTATTTTCTCTATTATTCATATACTCACATCCTTACTTTTATCAAGTGCCATCGGCATCTTTGCAAAAAAATCTTACCCTATAATAATATAAAATCACGCAAAATTCAACCTAAAGCCGCATATTTGTATATGTTCCACGCAATTCATGCATAATTTTCCCCCACCGGCTGTCTATTCCATGCCATATGGAATCTGCACTATATGATTGATGATATCCACTTCTCGTCCACAAATCCTATGCATACATTCTTTCTCTACAAAAATATCTATATAGCGTTCTGTATGTCCACGGTATCCGTCTTTTCCATTTCTCCGGACTTTTTCTTCAATCAGAACCTCCAGAGTTTCTCCCCGAAAAGAAGCTTCATATGCATGTTTGTTCTTTTCAGATAATGCCAGCAGCACATCGCTCCTCTGATTCTTGATCTCCGGTCCGATCTGATCCCTCATACCGGCCGCAACCGTTCCCTGTCTCGGTGAAAATTTAAATATATGCATTTCATACAGATTAAGTTTCGTCAGGTAGTCAACCGTTTCCTGAAATTCTTCATCCGTTTCTCCCGGAAAGCCTACGATCACATCTGTTGTCAAAGCCGGGCGGTCAAATGCCTTACGAAGCATCTCACATTTTTCAAAGTATTCTTCACAAGTATATTTCCGGTTCATCCGTTTCAATACTGTATTGCAGCCACTTTGCAGGCTTAAATGGAAATGCGGACATACCTTTTTATTATCCACAATACGATCTATAAATGTATCTGTAATGATACCCGGTTCCAGAGAACCAAGACGGATCCGTTCAATTGATTCAATTTTTGAGATTGCGTCAATTACATCTGCGAGTCCTACCTCATTTTCCTTATCATTGCCATAAGATGAGATATGGATACCTGTCAGAACAATCTCTTTTACTCCGGTCTGTGCCAGACGTTCTACTTCTTCTGTAATCGATGCAAGCTCCCGGCTCCGGATTCTTCCTCTAACGTACGGAATAATACAATAAGAGCAGAACTGGTTACATCCATCCTGAATCTTCACATATGCCCGTGTATGTTCTAAGGTACTGTTGATCGTAAGCGGTTCATATTCCTTTTCTGCCGCAATATCGAGCATGCCTTCGTCCGTCACTCCGATCTCCAGATAGTCTTCAAGGATCTGCACAATGTCCTTCTTTTTATTATTTCCGATGATAATAGATATCCTGTCATCTTCCATCAGCTTATCTTTTGCCGCCTGCACATAACAGCCCGCTGCTATTACAACCGCATCCGGATTCAGCTTCTTGGCTCTGTGTATCATCTGTCTGGACTTTTTATCTGCCATATTGGTAACAGAGCATGTATTTATCAGATACACATCTGCTTTTTCTTCGAAGGAAACAGCCGTCATACCAGCCTCTTTTAAGAGTTCGATCATACCATCTGTCTCGTATTGATTTACCTTGCAGCCCAGTGTCAGAGGGGCTACTGTTTTTCCCTTCAACATTCCTTATTTTTCCTTTCTTATTATTGACTTTTCCCTCTCCAAAAGATATTATAAATATATAAACATCCGCGGTCATTATGACTCCGGATAATCTAACTTTTAGGAGGGCAATCATGAAAGCATTAATGGTTTCTTTAAATTCAATCGATAAGGTAAAAGCATTCTGCAATGAAATTGCAAAATTCGACGCAGAATTCGACCTCATCTCAGGACGTTATGTTATTGATGCAAAATCAATTATGGGTATATTCAGCCTTGATATTTCAAAGCCAATTGAATTAAACATTCACGCTGATGACAAGGATCTTGCTGATATTCTTGCAGCAATCAAGCCTTACGTTGTTGAATAATCATAACCGCCTATTTGCATACATACAGAATGCCCGTTCCGACAGTCATTCTGCATAAAAAAGCTTGCCGCCTTTGTAGTGGCAAGCTTTTTCATCTTATCTCTGTGATCTGCACATTACAGTTTCTACAGACTCTAACGCTTTTTCATATAACGGTTCGATAATACCGGCAAGCTTTGCTTCCGATTTCTCGATCGCAGATAATATCGGTTTTGTTACCGGGTGCTTTGCTACAAATGTTGTACAGCAGTCCTCATAAGGAAGGATCGAAGTCTCATAGGTTCCGATTTTCTCTGATATGTCAACGATCTCCTGCTTATCCAGTCCGATACATGGACGGAATACCGGCAAAGTACTGACATCATTGATAACAGCAAGACTGAATACCGTCTGGCTGGATACCTGCCCGATACTTTCTCCCGTCACCGTACACTGACAGTCATTTCTCTTTGCCAGCTCTTCTGCTATCTTGATCATATAACGCTTCATAATGATCGTAAGTTCCTCGTGCGGACAGTTATCATAGATTGCCATCTGAACATCTGCAAAGTTTACAACATGTAACTTGATCGCACCTGCATAATCCGCAACCAGACACGCCAGATCAATTACCTTTTCTTTGGCACGTTCACTGGTAAATGGCGGTGCATGAAAATATACCGCTTCCATCTGAACTCCACGTTTTGCAATCATATAAGTTGCAACCGGGCTGTCAATTCCACCGGATAATAATGCCATTCCCTTGCCATTTGTACCAACCGGAAGTCCTCCCGGGCCTGGAATCGTGATCGAATAAATATATACCGTCTTCCGGATCTCTACATTTATGATCTCATCCGGTTCATGAACATCAACGGAAGTATCCGGAAATGCCTCTAACAGATAATGACCAAGCTCCGCATTTACCTCCATTGAGGTCATAGGATAGCTTTTATCATTTCTTCTTGTATTTACTTTAAAGGTAAAGTTCTTCTTACGATATGCCTGATCCACATATGCGATCACCTTTCCTTTGATCGCTTCAAACGATGTATCCTCCTCTACCACGATCGGGCAGATTCCAACGATACCGAATACCTTGGTCAGTGCATTCACTACATCTTCATAATCATAGTCTGATTTTGCTTCAATAAAGATCCTTCCCTGTTCCTTGCGGATATAAAAATCACCATAATTTTTGATCTTACGATTAATGTTTTTTACAAGGATATCTTCAAATATATACCGGTTTTTTCCTTTTGTACCGATCTCAGCATATTTGATCATAAATGCCTTATACTGCATATACTTCTCTCAACCTCCAATTTTCATCCTGTTTATTTATTCTTCACCTGTTTTTTACTATTATAAACAAACTTTCCATTCGTTTGATACTACTTTTTTCTGACATATTTTCTATAAACCGGCAGGATCTCCTCTATCACATCTGCTGCATAGTCTGCCTGTTCCACTGTGTTCTCTGCCGAAAAACTGAAACGGATCGTGGATTCCAACCGATTCTTCTGCAAACCGATCGAAGACAATACATGGCTGACTGCCGGTTTATTCGACGAACATGCCGATCCGGAAGAAACATAGATTTCCCGTTCTTCTAATGCATGCAGCATCACTTCGCTTCGAACACCAACAAATGATACACTTAGGATATGTGGTGCTTCCCCTTCATTGATATATACATCCGGAAGTGTCTTTAGTCGTTCGGTCAAACGGTCTTTTACCGCCCGCATACGAACAATTCTGGCTTCCAGATCTTCATAAACTATCTTTGTTGCCAGTCCAAATCCTGCAAATCCCGGAACATTTTCTGTACCTGACCGCATTCCATCCTGCTGTCCGCCGCCGTATATGATTGGCTTCACCTTCGTACGGTTCTTGATAAACAACGCTCCCGTTCCTTTTGGTCCATGTATCTTATGACCACTTACAGACATCAGATCGATACCCATCCGTTTCGGGTAAATGTGATATTTGCCAAATGCCTGAATCGCATCCACATGAAAGAGCGTCTTCGGATTCTTTTCTTTGATAATCTCTGCAATCTCCTGAATCGGCTCTACTGCACCAATCTCATTATTTACATACATAACAGATACAAGGATCGTATCCTCATTCACTTCCTGTTCTAATTGTTCCAGATCCACGATTCCCTGGTGATCTACATTCAGATATACAACTTCAAATCCAAGACTCTCCAAAAATGCCATCGTACTTGATACGGATGCATGTTCCACCTTAGAAGTTATAATCCGGTTACCACTTCTTTTATTCGCAAGTGCCGCTCCGATCAACGCAAGATTATTAGATTCCGTTCCACCGGAAGTCAGCACGATCTCTTTGCTGTCTACCTTCCATTCTTTTGCAAGAATCTCTTTTGTCTCCTTGATATAGTGTCCTGCATCCAGACCTTTCTGATGCAAGGAAGAAGGATTTCCATAATCTTCTTCCATTAATTTTACTACCAGATCTTTCACTTCCGGAAATACCTTTGTTGTTGCTGCATTATCAAAATATGCTTCCATCTCTATCTATCCTCTTCCAGTTCAAACATTATGATCGACATAACCGCCATTCCTGCCGTCTCTGTACGCAAAATTCTGTGTCCAAGTGTGACCATCTTCGCGCCCATAGCTACCGCTGTCTTGACTTCTTCTCTGGCAAATCCACCTTCCGGACCTATAAATATACCAAGACTTTTCTTTCCTTTGATCGATGCAAAGACCTCTTTCGAATATGCGACTCCTTCTGCTTCCTCATATGGGATCATATTCATATCAAGCTCCTTTGCCATAGCAAGAGCCTCTTTCCATGTTACGGGAGCCGTCACCTCCGGGATTATGCCTCTGCCCGACTGCTTCGCCGCCGCAAGTGCGATTGCCTGATAACGTTCCGTCTTCTTTCCTGCTTTCTTCGCATCCAGCTTGACAACCGTCCGTTTCGTCATAACCGGTACGATCCTGATCACACCAAGTTCTACCGTCTTCTGGATGATCCATTCCATTTTATCTGCCTTTGGAAATCCCTGAAACAACGTAATCCCTGTTTCAAGTTCTGCAAAATTATCACATACATCCAGAATATCTGCAACCACTTTTTCATGATCCATAACTGAAATCTGGCAGCGGTAATCTCTACCCCTGCCATCACTTATTATGATCTCATCATTTACTTTTAAACGAAGAACATTCTTAATATGATTGACATCCTCACCGGTAATATCAATGCTCTTATCAAATTCCCGTCCATCAAAATCTACAAAAAAACGATTCATCTTCCCAATCCTGTCTCTTTATGACTAATTATCCTTCTCAGCTACAAAACTGATCCAGTCTTTCATAGAGACAGTATCCACTATTCTGAAGTGATTGTCAAGAAGTGCCTGTCTGACCTCATCTTCTTTTGTATTGATAATTCCGGAACAGATAAACTTCGCATCATCCTTCATAAACTGCTGTACAACACCGGAAAGTGGGATGATTACATCTGCAAGAATATTCGCAACTACGATATCATATTTCGGCTCAATCGACTGGACAAGCTCTTTATCTGCAAGCACATTGCCACAGAGGAACTGAACCTGATCTTCAGTAATATGGTTGATCTCCCTGTTCTCGATGCTGACATGAACCGCAGTTTCATCTATATCAATTCCAAGAACCTCTTTTGCGCCAAGATTACTGCATACAAAGGAAAGAATCCCGCTTCCGCTTCCACAGTCAAGAACCAGATCTCCTTCTTTCATATATTTCTTCAACTGTCCGATACATAATCTGGTTGTCTCATGGGAACCGGTTCCAAATGCTGCACCCGGATCAATATCGATCACAATATCATCATCTGTTACGTCAGAAGGTGCATCCTCCCAGGTTGGTTTGATAACGATATTATCATACAGACGAAACGGTTTAAAATATGCTTTCCAGTTATTCATCCAGTCCACATCTTCCGTCTCGGATTCTATGATATTACAGGCTCCAACCGGAATAAATTCTGACAACCGTTCCAGTTCGTTTTTGATCTTTGTTTTTATCTCTTCCTTGTCAAAGGAATCATTCAGATAGCAGGAAACCTTTGCTGTTCCGTCATCCGTCGGCATCTCATCCGGCAGAAGATCTACAAACATCGCTGCCATTTCTTCATCTGTCAGAGGCACATTGTCATCGACTTCTATACCCAAAACGCCTTCCTCATCGAGGAAGGCGCTGAGTAAATCGACAGCCTCACACGTTGTTTCAATCGTGATTTGTGTCCATTTCATAATCTATTTACCTATTTCTTCTTTCTTTTTTTGTGATCTCCAAACGAGAATGATGTTCCTACCGAATCTGTTACAGGTCTGGTCTCAACCAATGTTGCCTGCTCGTATTCATTCAAAATACGCTTCTGTTCTGCAGTCAGCTTCTCAGGAACCTGTACAACCAGTGTTACATAATGATCACCACGCTGAGTAGGATTCTTCAGGTTTGGCACACCTTTTCCCTTCAGCTTAACCTTGGTATCGGTCTGTGTTCCTGGTGGGATCGTGTAATCAATCTCTCCCTCGATCGTATGGATCTTAATATTTCCACCCAGTGCTGCCTGTGTGAATGAGATCGGTTCGGAGGAGTAAAGATTGTATTCCTGTCTCTGGAACTTCGGATGACGATCAACAAGGATCGTAACATGAAGATCTCCTCTTTCACCACCATTAAATCCAGGTTCACCTTTTCCTTTGATACGGATATTGGTTCCGTTATCTACTCCAGGCGGAACAGCGATCTGAATCTTCTTTCTGCTCTTTACATAACCGGTTCCCGCACAGTTGCTACATTTATATCTAATGATCTTACCGGATCCGCCACAGTCCGGACAAGTCGATACATTTCTTACTACGCCAAACAAGGACTGCTGTGTTGTAACGATCTGACCTTTTCCGCCGCATTTGCCACAAACCTCCGGCTGATGTCCCGGCTGTGAACCGGTTCCCTTACATACTTCACATTCATCCTTTAATGGAAGATCCAGTTCTTTCTGTGTACCAAATATTGCTTCCTCAAAAGCAACTCTGATCGTTGTCTTGATGTTAGCACCCTTTACAGGTCCGTTTGAATTTCTCTGTCTGCTTCCACCACCGAACATATCTCCGAAAATATCTCCGAAAATATCTCCCATATCAGCAAAATCAAAGCCGCCGAAGCCACCAAAGCCACTGCCGCCGGCATTTGGATCAAATGCCGCATGACCATACTGATCATATTTTGCTCGCTTCTCCGGGTCACTAAGTACTGCATAAGCTTCCGCTGCTTCTTTAAATTTTCTTTCAGCTTCCGCATCGCCCGGGTTCATATCAGGATGATATTTCTTGGCTACGACACGATATGCTTTTTTTATCTCTGCCTCTGAGGCATTCTTGGTTACACCAAGGACCTCATAGTAATCAGTTTTTGTTTCTGCCATAACTTTTAACCTTTCATCTGCGATATACTTTCATATCCACAGTAAAACAGGAAACAATTTTCCTGTTTTACTGTCAGATATTTACTATAGACTACATTTCATATTATTTCAAGGCTTAAACCTCTGTGAAATCTCCATCTACTACATCACCCTCTGAAAAGTCCGGTGTACCTGTACCTGTTCCTGCATTTGCTCCGGGACCATTCTGCTCATAAAGCTTAGCGAACAGATTCTGAGCACTTTCCATAAGCTTATCCTTAGCCGCCTTGATCTTATCCACATCAAGATCTGTCATATTCTCTGCATCCGTGCTTTCAATTGTTGACTTTAATGAGTCTAAGTCAGCCTGTACGGCAGACTTATCTGCATCTGAAAGCTTATCTCCGACTTCATTCAGTGCTTTTTCTGTCTGGAATGCAAGTGCATCTGCTTCATTTCTTGCTTCAATGCCTTCCTTACGTTTCTTATCCTGTGCTTCGTATTCTGCAGCTTCTTTTACTGCTCTCTCGATATCATCATCTGAAAGTGATGTACCGGAAGTAATTGTAATGTGCTGTTCTCTTCCTGTTCCGAGATCCTTAGCAGATACATTTACGATACCATTCGCATCGATATCGAATGATACTTCGATCTGAGGAACGCCTCTTCTTGCAGGAGCGATACCATCCAGTCTGAAACGTCCAAGACTCTTATTATCTTTTGCAAACTGTCTTTCACCCTGTACTACGTTGATATCAACGGCATCCTGATTATCCTGTGCTGTTGAGAAAATCTGGCTCTTCTTTGTAGGAATTGTAGTGTTTCTCTCGATCAGATGTGTTGCGATACCACCCATTGTTTCGATAGAAAGTGTAAGTGGTGTAACATCAAGAAGAAGAATCTCACCGGCACCGGCATCACCTGCAAGCTTACCGCCCTGGATAGATGCACCGATTGCAACACACTCATCAGGGTTGATACCCTTGAACGGCTCTTTACCTGTTAATCTCTTAACTTCTTCCTGTACGGCGATGATACGTGTAGAACCACCAACTAATAATACCTTATCAAGATCTGCTGCAGTAAGTCCTGCATCTTCCAGTGCTGTCTGAACAGGTACCTTTGTTCTGTCAACCAGATCTGCTGTTAACTCATCAAATTTTGCTCTTGTCAGGTTCATATCAAAATGCTTTGGTCCATCCTGATTTGCTGTAATGAAAGGAAGGTTGATGTTTGTTGTCATAGCGGATGAAAGCTCTTTCTTTGCCTTCTCTGCTGCTTCCTTTAATCTCTGCATAGCCATCTTATCGCTTGAAAGATCAATACCTTCTGCCTTCTTGAACTCATCTAACATATACTGTGTAACAGCATTATCAAAGTCATCACCACCAAGCTTATTATCACCGGCTGTTGCTAATACTTCAATGACACCTTCACCAATCTCTATGATAGATACATCAAATGTACCACCACCTAAGTCATATACCATGATCTTCTGCTCCTGCTCATTATCAAGACCATAAGAAAGAGCTGCTGCTGTAGGCTCGTTGATGATACGCTTTACATCAAGTCCTGCAATCTTACCGGCATCCTTTGTTGCCTGTCTCTGTGCATCTGAGAAGTAAGCAGGTACTGTGATAACGGCCTCTGTAACCTTCTCACCGAGATATCCTTCTGCATCGGATTTCAGTTTCTGAAGAATCATAGCTGAAATCTCTTCCGGTGAATACTTCTTACCATCGATCTCTACTCTGTAATCTGTACCCATATGACGCTTGATGGATGAAATTGTCTTATCTGCATTTGTAACTGCCTGACGTTTTGCAGGCTCACCTACTACTCTCTCTCCTGTCTTTAAGAAACCTACTACAGATGGTGTAGTTCTCATACCTTCTGTATTCGCAATAACAACAGGCTTACCACCTTCCATTACTGCTACACATGAATTTGTTGTACCTAAGTCAATACCAATTATCTTACCCATGATTATATTCCTCCTAAATAAAATTCTGTTTTCTTAATTTAATAAAATTTATATGCTATAGTCATTTGACTATTAGTTTGCAACCTTTACCATGCTGAATCGTAATACCTGATCCTTATACATGTAACCACGCTGCATCTCTTCGACGATCACGTTCTCTCCGTAATTCTCATCCTCTACATGCATTACTGCATTGTGGAACGCCGGATCAAACTGTTCACCCTCGCAGTTCATCGGGGTAACACCGATGGATTCCAGTGAAGTCATGAGTGATTTGTAGATTTTATCAACTCCTGCTTCAAACGGTCTGTCTTTATCCTCTTCCGGAATTGCTGCAATCGCTCTTTCAAAGTTGTCAACTACCGGAAGTAATTTTCCAAGAACATCCTTCGCTCCGAAATCATACATTTTGGATGACTCCTTTTCATTTCTCTGGCGGATATTCTCGCACTCTGCAAGAAGACGTTTATATTTGTCTTCTGCATCCTGACAGCGTTCTTTCAATTTATCATTTTCTTCTCTTAAAGCCTTACTGCCACGTCTGTTCTCTTTTGCAACCGGCTTCGGTTTTGCTGCTTCCGCCTGCTCTTCAGGGACATCCACGGTTTCTGTAACATTCACATCTGTAGTTGTTGTTTCTGCAGTATCTGCTGACTCTGCTGTAACTTCATCTACAATTGTTTCTGCTGCCTTTTCATCTGTCTTTACTTTCTTAGTATCTTTCTTGGTGTCTGCCATTATCGGACCCCCTATTCGTTATTATTAAATATATCATCCAATTCATCGGTCAGATTTTTTAACATCGTAACGACTTTCTTATAGTCCATACGTTTCGGACCGATGATACCTATAGTTCCTTTTGCGCCTTCCGGCATCTTATAAGTTGCCGTTACAAGGGAGCAATCTTTCAGATCCTCACTGGAATTTTCATCACCGATTCGGATCTCTATATCAGAGTTATCTTTATTGATAACTTCTTCTACATATTTTACAAAGTCTTCTTTGTCTTCTATGTCTTCAAAAGTTCCAAGCAGCTTCTCTGCTGTCGCAGAATCCATTAATTCCGGATACTTTAACATGTTGGTCATTCCGCTTGTGTAAACCTTCAGATCATCTGCTTCATGAATGGCTTCCATAATCCCCTGGAATATGGTTTCTAAAATATCTGCATACTCACCTGCCTGTGTCTTCATCGTCTGTATCAGTTCCAGATTAATATCTTCTAATGCAGCTCCCTGAAGGAATGTGTTTAATAAAATATTGAATTTTAAAATCTCGTCATTCTTCAGATCGTACGTGGTATCGATCAGCTTATTCTTTACGATATTTCCATCCACCATGATCACCGCAAGAAGCTTTGACTCAGCAACCTTGGAAAGCTGTATAAACTTCACGGTATTATTATACTGAGGTGTGGTAACCAGTGTGGCATAATTCGTATTTGCCGCTAATACCCGGGCAACCTGCTTCAGCATCTTCTCCATCTTATCAACTCGTTCAAGAAGATTTCCCTTCTCTGTCTCAGCCTCTATCTTCTCATTCATAAGGCTGTCAACGTAGAACCGATATCCTTTGTCCGTTGGAATTCTTCCTGCAGATGTATGTGGCTGACATATATAACCCATGTCCTCCAGATCAGACATCTCATTCCTGATCGTCGCTGAACTCAGATTCAAATCTGTATACTTTGAAATCGTCCGCGATCCTACAGGTTCTCCGGTCTCTAAATAATTGGAAACGATAGCTTTCAGAATTTTGACTTTTCTCTCGTCAAGTTCCATCTGCTCATCCCTTTCGTTTTGTTAGCACTCAAATACTCCGAGTGCTAACCACTAAAATTAATCTAACACCCACTCCCTTGTTTGTCAACATTTATTTTGAAAAAAATCAAGAAAATTTATAACTTTTGAACTTTGAAAAAATGAACGCCGAGACTTGTAGAAATCACAGCATATAAAAGACCGACCACTAGCATGATCAATACATCTGTTCTGTTAAATGCAAGATCACTTGTGGTACTCAAAAGTTCTATGATCCAAATCTGTTTTACTCCGGACGGAAGCTCAAACAGATCCACAAGAACACGATATCCCGGTGTAAATAAGAATACCAGCAGGACTATCGTTGTCATAGACAAGACGGAATGACGGATCAGGGATGTCAGCATAAATACAAACATCACACACGCTCCGGTCACTATAAACTGCAGCACGATCGCAAGCACTGTTTTTCCAGTCCGGGAAGCTACTGACATTTCATGGGAGCTTCTGAAAAATAAAGCAGCTATCACCCCGGAAATCAAAATATATTCCAATAAAATGCCCCAGGCATAAGTAACTGCTGCCAGCATTCTTGCAATATAACAGGCTGTTCTGCTCTTGCTTCTCTGTAATTCACAGCGCAATGTATTCTGTTCATAATCTTCAGATATATGAAGGATAACCGGAAGCATCATAAGAAGGATCAGAAGTTCGGATGCAGAAAAGGAAGAGGCAATATAAGCAATTCCGCTCATCTGGCCTTTGATCGCTGCGACCGTCTGTTCTGAGAAGCCTGCCGCCGCCAGAAAGTCACTGCTTATCCCATTACTTATATAATAAAGAAATGCTGCTGTAAGGCATGCAAATGGCACTACCAGGATCATGATCATCCTGCCATAAAAGCTTTTGCTATACCGAAATACTTCTGCTCCGTAAATATTCATACTGTTGCCTGCTCCTGTTAATTAAGAAATAACCAAAGTTGCCTTCTGTTTCTCTGATGGTTTCTTCTGTATTGATATCCGAATCGAATTTCTTTTGTTTTAAAGATACAATATCCGGTCACAGATCTGTTCCAGATCCCCTGGTATATGGCTGGTAAGGATAACAGCCATCCCCTGCTTTCTCCATTTTCTCAGACAGGAAAGAACGGAAGCTTTGGTAAATGGATCCAATCCGTTTAAAGGTTCATCCAGTAGTGCCAGCTTTGTTTCCCTATGAATTGCAAGACACAGCGCCAGCTTCTGTTTATTACCTAGTGACAGCTTAGATGCTTTGATCCGATCAAATTCATGGATTCCCAGAAGTTCTGCCAGCTTCTCATCCATAAGCCCTTTTTCTCCATTCATACGATCCATCAGTCTCAGATTATCCCGCACAGAAAGATCGGAAAAGAAAGAAGGTCTGTCGATCACACATGCCATATCCCGTTCTGATATTCCGGTAATCATCTGCCCCGAACACCTGTTGATTTCCCATGGAATAAATCCTGCCAGTAGCCGGAGCAACGTGCTTTTCCCGCTTCCATTTTGCCCTGCCAACCCGACGATTTCTCCTTTATCGATCGTAAATGTCAGATTCTTCTCCCATACCGGAGTTTTCGTTCCAGGATAGGTATAATTCAGTTCCTTCCCTTCTATGACAGTCTCTCTCTGCCCATCTGTCTCTTTTTTCATATCCGAACCTGTCCTTCGTCTCTCATTTGTTTTCATCATGCAGAAAATCTACAAGGATCCTGTTGCTTACATCGATTCCCTTTCTCGTTAGAAAGACCATTCCTTTCTCATCCTTCATATGTCCGCTCGCCACATAACTTCTTATAACATCCCCATAGACATCATATAAGGAATGTCCAAACCGGTCATAGAAATCTGCCGCACTGATCCCTCTTGTCATCCGCAGTCCAAAGATCACATATTCCTCCATCAGGGTATCAACATCAACCGTTTCATCAATATGACGGATCGTATCCAGTGCCTGACTCTGATAAATCTCATCGGCCGACCGTTTATCAAATACATCCTCCATCGTCCGGATATACTGCTTCATATCCAATGTATTTGAGTATCTTCTTCCATTAAAAAAAGAAGCCGCACCGATACCAAGTCCGATGTATTCATCCATCGTCCAGTATACAATATTATGCCGGCATTCATATCCGGGCTTTGCATAATTGGAAATCTCATACCGCTTATACCCTGACATCTCAAGCACCTTTCTGGTTGCCTCATACATTTCGCGGTCAGCCTCCTCATCCGGGAGCTTTGCAAGAAGCTCCGTATCCTCTGCGAGCGGCGTACCATCTTCCACGATCAGACTGTAGGAGGAGATATGCTCTGGTCTGCACTTCAATACCCGTTCCAGTGTATCCAGATAGGAATGAAGTGTCTGTCCAGGAATGGCAGAGATCAGATCAATGTTGATATTCCGAAAGCCCGCCTCCCGTGCCATCTGATAGGAAGCCAGGAACTGCTCATATGTATGGATCCTGCCAAGCATGGCAAGCTCATCATTGTGTGCAGACTGCAGTCCGATACTCATACGGTTGATCCCTGCATCCAGATATTCTGCCGCCTTGATCGCGGTCAGGGTTCCCGGATTCACCTCTATCGTGATCTCTGCTGCTTCATCTACCTTAAAGATGCTTCGAAGCGTTGCCAGAATATTCATGATCTCGCCCGGCAAAAGTATAGACGGAGTGCCTCCGCCTATAAATATCGTTCTTACAATATAGTCCTTTGATATACTTTTATAGCTCAATAATTCTCTGCAAATACTCTGGACATATGCTTTTCTGACTGCCCCACTCCGGTTGATCTGCGGATCATCCGCACCAAAAGACAGGAAATCACAATATACACACTTCTTAACGCAAAACGGAATATGTATATAAATACTCAGATTTTTTCTCATGTGTTTTTCCTGCCTTCTCATTTTTCTGTAATTTGCTTTCTTCTTATATCAAAATCACATTTGATTTATTTCATTCTAAGTGTCCCGATATAACCTGCAATTATTTTATATTTATTCCTCATCAAGTTTTAATACGCTCATAAACGCCTGCTGCGGGATCTCTACATTTCCGATCTGACGCATACGTTTCTTTCCTTCCTTCTGTTTCTCCAGAAGCTTCTTCTTACGGGAGATATCTCCACCGTAACATTTTGCAAGGACATCCTTTCTGACTGCTCTTACTGTCTCTCTGGCAATGACCTTATTGCCGATTGCAGCCTGGATCGGAATCTCAAATAAATGTCTTGGAATCTCCTGCTTTAATTTCTCACACATCTTTCTTCCGCGTTCATAAGCAGTGTCCTGATGAAGAATGAAAGATAACGCATCGACCTCTTCTTTATTGATCAGAATATCCAGCTTCACCAGCTCACTTCGTACATAGCCCTTCATCTCATAATCAAAGGATGCATATCCTCTGGATCTTGATTTTAAAGCATCAAAGAAATCATAAATGATCTCATTTAACGGAAGGTCATATCGAAGCAGTGCTCTGGTTTCTTCCATATATTCCATTCCCTGATATACGCCACGTCGTTCCTGACAAAGCTGCATGATCGCACCCACATATTCTGTAGTGACCATGATCTCTGCGGATACAAATGGTTCTTCCATATATTCGATATTCGATGGATCCGGCAGATTGGACGGATTCGTCAGTTCGATCATCTTGCCATCCGTTGTATGCACACGGTAAACAACGCCCGGTGCAGTCGTAACCAGATCCAGATTAAACTCTCGCTCCAACCGCTCCTGTATGATCTCCAAATGGAGAAGTCCAAGGAAACCGCAACGGAAACCGAAACCAAGTGCGATCGATGTCTCCGGCTCAAAGCTTAAGGACGCATCATTTAACTGCAGCTTCTCTAATGCATCACGAAGATCCGGATATTTGGCTCCATCTGCCGGATAAAGTCCGCAATAGACCATAGGCTGTGCCTTCTTATATCCCGGAAGAGCCTCTGCACACGGATTGTCGTTATCTGTAACGGTATCACCGACCGTGGTATCTCTGACATTCTTTAAGCTGGCAGTAATATAACCTACCATTCCTGCGGATAACTCATCACATGGAACGAATCTGCCAGCCCCGAAGATTCCTACTTCCACTACCTCTGCAACTGCTCCGGTTGCCATCATCCGAATGGATGTTCCACGTTTTACCACACCGTCGAATAAACGGCAGAATATGATAACACCTTTATAAGAATCATAAATACTATCAAATATAAGCGCCTGAAGCGGCTTTTCCGGATCTCCTGCTGGTGCCGGTATCTTCGTAACGATCTGCTCTAAGACCTGATCGATATTGATTCCGTTCTTTGCCGATATCCTTGGAGCATCCTGTGCTTCAATTCCGATCACATCTTCAATTTCATTTACCACACGCTCCGGTTCTGCCGAAGGAAGATCGATCTTATTGATAACCGGCATAACATCCAGATCGTGATCGATTGCAAGATATACATTTGCAAGTGTCTGTGCCTCGATTCCCTGTGCAGCATCCACAACCAGGATCGCGCCCTCACAGGCAGCCAGACTTCTTGATACTTCATAATTAAAATCCACATGTCCCGGAGTATCGATCAGATTGAAGATATATTCCTCTCCATCCTGTGCTTTATAGATCGTACGGACGCACTGTGCCTTGATCGTGATTCCACGCTCCCGCTCCAGATCCATATTATCAAGCACCTGATTCTGCATCTCACGTTCAGTCAATAATCCTGTCTTTTCTATAATTCTGTCCGCAAGTGTCGATTTACCATGATCGATATGCGCTATAATGCAAAAATTTCGTATCTTTGACTGATCTATATGAGCCATCCTGTTTTCCTCCGGTATCTGAATTTCTTTTCTCTTTTTTATTTTAAGCATGCATTCCTGCAGGCAAATAATTTCGTGTTCATTATCATAACACAATCTCACTTTCCGCTCAATACTTTGTAGAGAATTGCAGCCAGCGGCTCCATGGCATTTTTTGCTTCTTCTACTGTGTTCGTCTGACTTCCGACTTCTACTAACAACGACCGTGGTTTCAGATCCAGATTATACCGGTAACCCTTAACAAATATCTTTCTTACAAAGGAATCATAATTGGCCTGCGCTGTCAGATACATCTGCAGACTGAATGCAAGATTCTCTGTTTTGTACGGATTGGCAAGATATGCGATATCACCATTCTTATTAAGACGGCTCACTCCGTTTAAGAACATGACCTGTGCTGTTTTTTTGCCATCTATTTCCGTGATCAGATATGTATCTTCGGATACCCCATCCCTGTGAAGATCGATCACGACCTCAATGGACGGATACTCCGCAAGGATCTTCTGGACCCCTTCTCTTGCATAATCATAAGCAGCACTTCGATCTAACTCTCCACCTGTCATATCATAGGCCGTTGTATCATGATAGACTGCTACCCCGTAATTTTCTTCAAGAAGCTCAGTCAGATAGTCTCCAAGTCCGATTACGGTATCCTCAACCCTTCCCGGCTCGGAATCTTTAAAGCTCTCCGTTCCGTGTGTATGGTAGATCAGTACCTTATAATTCTTTTCTTCTGTATCGATCGTCAGATCCATGGAAGCAAGATCCTGTCCATTTAATTCTTCTCTGGATACACTTGTTGTACTGTCTATAACATAAAAATTTGATCTCATATAATCATAATCCGTCAGTTTCTCCCGCATATATCCATATTTGTCTGACATGGCGGCAACTATGGCTTTCGCCCGGTGATCCAGTGCGATCACAGTCTGCGCCGGCAGATTGTCCGTTCCTTTTTCATCCGTCATCTGTCCCGCCGACACAGTCTGATCCTTCTGTCCGCTTCCCTGTACCAGTTCTCCTGCCAGACAATATTCCTGCAGCATATCCTCCAGATATTTCCCGGATGCCGACACGGTTTCCATATTTTCGGTCTGTGTTTCGTATCCATTTCCAAAAAACAGCCAGTTCACCATCCGGTTTACCAATTCCATCCGATATGTTGCGTCACAATTTGCGAACCAGATCAGTATCGACAATCCGGCCCATAAAAGGCAGTATTTTGTTTTTCTTATGATCCGTCTGTTCTTCATCCAGTAAATACTCTTATTTTAGTTATTTACCAGTATATGTTGGTTATGTGAAAATCATGCTGTTTATTGCTTCGGATATTGTGAAGCTTATTCGTTTTACCAGTTCATCGATATTTTTTGGTGTTACAAACATATCCGCAAGCTCCGGTTCAGCCAGATGATATGCCAGCTCATATCGCTGCTGTTCGGAAAAAGATTCCATCAGCTTTTTTCCATAAGACTGGTTAAATGTATCTGCAATAACATCCAGAGAACCATCTATAATGGACGGAACTGAAATAACGGTTGGAACACCAAGAGCGATCACCTTTGCTCCGATCGTCTGTGAATTGATCTCCGTACGATGATTCCCAACACCGGATCCCGGACTGATACCGGTATCCGCAAGCTGTATCGTTTTATTTAAACGTCTGCTGCTCCGGGCGGCAAGTGCATCGACTACAACGACTGCATCGACATCAATATTGTCACAGATTCCACGGATGATCTCCACCGTCTCGATCCCCGTCTGGGCCATGACACCCGGACAGATCGCAGAGATTTCATATTCCGGCTCTTCCTGCAGGTGTATATGCTCCATCTGCAAATGTCTGGTTATAAATAAATGATCGGTCACCAGTGGTCCCAGCGAATCCGGTGTTACCTCCCGGTTTCCCAGTCCCACAACCAGGATGGAACGGGCTTCTCCCAGCATTTTTTTCAGATCATGTGCCAGCTCTTTACAGAGCGGCTTATGGATATCCTCATCAAATTCCCGGATTTCCGGACATTCAATGGTGATATAAGTGCCAACCGGTTTTCCCAACGTATCGGCTCCTGTCTGGTCATTTACATGTATAATAGTCGTCTTTATTTTTTCCTGGCTGATCCTTGTTTCAATTTCGATCCCGTCTATCTTCCCGCGGTCCTTGATATCCTCCCGCAGCTCAATGGCAAGATCGGTTCGTATTGCCCGGTTCATGTATACGCCTCCTATCTGTTATCCCAATACATATAAAATACCCGGGTGAATTTCTTTTTATTCACCCGGGCAGTTTACATGATCTTTTTTAATATACGGCTGATCACCTCAGGATAACCACAGATCGTCATGACCGGCGGATTCCATCTGACATATGCTGTATTATAAAAACAGGTCGATACTCCTACTTCTATACCGCCTTCCATCTCGGCAGATCGTATGATACGCTTGAATTTACTCTCACTCTTTACCAGACTGAAGGCAGCTTCATGGATCGTAAAATCAACAACCGGATACCCTCCGTCATATCCTGTGACCTTCGCATCCTCAATAAAGGAAAACTCCTCTTTCCATACGGAAATTGCTTCTTCAATTGACTCAAACATCGCTGTTCTGTTTCCTCTCTGTTTATTTCTGTAACCATCATACTACAAAATCCACCTATAGTGTAACAAAAAAACTATAAAATATTTGGGATTTATCCGCATTTTTATATGTCTTAATTTTATTTCACATCAGAAGTTTTACTTTATTATTATGTAAATCTCTGCTATAATGAGTTGTATTTATGATTGAACTTAATTTAAGGAGGATTTTCCATGGATTTTAGCAAAAAGGGCGTGGAAAAGAAACAAAAAGCACTTGTTTCCAAACTACCCCGAAATAAACGAAAACTATCGGTTTCGCTGTTCAAAACACTACTGGTCATATTCCTTGCGATCATCGTACTTGGAATCGGTTCCGGTTTTGGTATGTTAAAAGGCATATTGGACGACACACCAGAGGTGAATGCCAAGGATCTGATCCCGAAAGGATATCAGACAACCCTGTATGATCAGGACGGCAAAGAGCTTATGGTTCTTGCGAGCTTTGATGCCAACCGTGAGTATGTTTACTACGATGATATACCGGAAACACTTGTAAATTCCTTCATTGCTATTGAAGATAAACGTTTCTGGGAGCATAACGGTATCGATGTCCAGGGTATCATGCGTGCCTTCGCCCACGGTCTCCAGTCCGGTGACTTTGATCAGGGTGCCAGTACACTGACCCAGCAGCTGATCAAAAACCAGATCTTCAATGTCGGCCTGGATGAAAAAACCATGTTTGACAAGATCGAACGTAAGGTGCAGGAGCAGTATCTGGCAGTTGAGATCGAAAAGGTGCTTCCGAAAAAGAGCATTGCCGAGTATTACCTAAATACAATCTATCTCGGTCAGGGACGTTACGGCGTAGAAACCGCTGCAAAATACTATTTCAATAAAGAACTGAAGGATCTGTCCATATCCGAATGTGCGGTACTGGCAGCCATCCCTCAGAACCCAAGTAAATTTGACCCTATCGTTTTCCCGGAGGAAAATGCCAAAAGACGACTGATGGTTCTTGAAAATATGCTGGATCAGAACATGATCTCCCAGTCCGATTACGATACTGCACTCGCTGATGATGTATATAGCGAGATTGAAAAGGTATCATCGATCAAGAAATCATCCCCTACCAAGGTCAACTCTTATTACATTGATGAGGTCATCAGCCAGCTTGAAGATGATTTCATGGCTATGGGCTATTCCAAGTCAGAGGCAGACAGCCTGATCTACTCCGGTGGTCTGGATGTCCGTACCTGTCAGGATACACAGATCCAGAATATCTGTGATGATGTTTTAAATGATGAAGATAACTATCCGGCTGACAGCTATCAGTTATCCTATGCACTGACACTGGTAGATGACAACGGTGAACAGTACAACTACAGTCAGAATATGATGGTAACCTGGTTCCAGGAAGAAATGGGGCAATCCTCTTTCGACCTAATCTTCTCCAGTGAAGAAGATGCCCGTGCTGCTGCTGACGAATACAAAGCGCACCTGATTGAGACAACCGGTTACAAGGAACAGCTTGAAAGCTATAAGGTCACAGTGGAACCACAGATTTCCTTCACCCTGATGGATCAGGAGACCGGTCAGGTAAAAGCCATCGTCGGCGGTCGTGGTGAAAAGACAGAGGATCGTTCCTTTAACCGTGCTACGGAAGCAACCAGACAACCCGGATCAACCTTTAAGGTTGTTGCCTCTTTTCTTCCTGCACTGGACGGCTGCGGCATGAGCCTTGCAACCGTATACAAAGATGAACCATACACCTATACAAATGGCGGCGAAGTCAGGAACTGGTACAGTGGCTACCGTGGTCCAAGCACGATCCGACAGGCTATTCAGAATTCCATGAATATTCTTGCTGTTAAGACGATCACAGATGTTACTCCGGAGCTTGCTTACGAATATCTGTTAAAGCTTGGATTCACAACCCTAGTAAAAGAACGTACAAATTCAAGCGGAGGGATTGAATCGGATATCAACCAGTCCCTTGCCCTTGGTGGTCTGACAGATGGTATCACAAACCTTGAGATCACCGCTGCTTATGCAACAATTGCAAATGAAGGCAATTATATCAAACCTATCTTCTACACCGAGGTATATGATCATGACGGCAAGCTTCTGATCGATAACAGAACACCGGAAGAATCCCCGGTCATCTCTCCTCAGAATGCATGGTTATTAACAAGTGCCATGCATGATGTAGTTACGATCGGTACCGGTACTGCTGCAAATCTTTCATGTGGTCTTTATACAGCAGGTAAAACAGGTACAACCTCCAGCAACTACGATGCATGGTTCTGTGGATATACTCCATATTACACCGCTTCGATCTGGATCGGTTTTGATGTAAATACTAATTTTGCTGCTGGAAGCTATCATAAGAACATGTGGCGTAAGATTATGGATGCAATCGTGGAAGCAAAGGGTCTGGATACCTCCAAGACCTTTGAAATGCCAAGCGGAATCATACGGGCAACCGTATGTAAGGATACCGGACTTCTTCCTGTTGAAGGCTGTTCAACAATAACAGACTATTTTGCAGAAGGAACCGTTCCTACCAAACGATGTGGTGGAAACAAGAAGGTTGTGATCTGTAATGATTCCCATAAGGTAGCAACCAATACCTGTAAGGAAACAACAACCTATTATTATACAGAAGATGATGACGGCAAGATTGAAATCATTGATGCAGACTTTGAATACGATCAGAACATCCTGAAAGAGAAATGTCCGCTTCATCCGGAGGAAGAAGAAACCGAAGACTCTTCTGATTCTGAAGATCCAAATAAGACTACAGAGGACAACAAGAAGGACAGCTTCAAGATTACTTCCGGTGTAGATGGATCCGGTGGTTCTATCTCCCCAAGTACAACCGTAAAATCCGGCAAGAACACAACCTTCTATATCACACCGGATAAGGGTTATGTGATCTCGGATGTATATGTAGACGGAAGCTCCGTCGGACCGGTTTCACAGTATAAGTTCTCAAAGGTAAAAGGCAATCATACGATCACTGTTAAGTTCAAAAAGGACAAGACAGAAGAACCGCCAACAGAGAAGCCTACAACAGAGGAACCAACAACGGAAACTCCTACAACAGAAGAACCGCCAACAGAGGAACCTACCGATGAACCGCCAACAGAGGAACCTACCGATGAACCATCTTCTGATGAACCTTCCTCAAAAGAGAACAAACATAAAAATACAGAAGAATAAAAACGATATATGTAAAAGGGAGCCATGAGAGATCATTCTCATGGCTCCTTTCCTATTCCCTGGGATCTATATAAAAAAATATACTTTATACTATTTTACCATCTTTGGCTTAAAGATCAGGGATGCCAGATAAGAAAAGATCAATGCTGCCGATGTTCCTACTGCCGCCATCTTGAAGCCTCCCCGGAACAGCCCGATAAATCCATCTTGATCAACTGCCTCTTTTATTCCCTTCCAGAGATTATAACCAAATCCGGAAAGAGGAACCGAGGCTCCGCAGCCGGCAAATTCAAGAAATGGTTCATATATCCCGATTGCTCCAAGAACAGCACCGGAACATACCAGGATCACCATGATCCGTCCCGGAAGCAGCTTCGTCTTATCCATCAGTATCTGAATAAGCACACAGACAGCACCTCCGATCACAAATGCCTTTATATAATCCATAAATAACTTTACCTCCGTTCTATTATAACTGCATGTGCCACGCCCGGTATATTCTGTCCTTCATTATAGCTTACTGTGGAAAGAAGTGCTCCGGTCGGTACAAACAATACCCTCTTCCAGGTTCCGTCCCGTAACTGCTTTAATACATAGCCAGCCAGCGTAATAGCCGAGCATCCGCAACCGGAGCCACCGGAATGTGTATCCTGTTCTTCATTATCAAAGATCTCGATACCACAATCCATATGCTGGTTGCTGATATCTATTCCATTGTCCTTTAAAAGATCAAACAGTATCTTCTGCCCGATCTTCCCCAGATCCCCGGTAATGATACGGTCATAATACGTTGGCTTCCGATCAAAGTCCTTCAGGTTCTGATAGATCACATCTGCCGCTGCCGGTGCCATACAGGCTCCCATATTAAAGGAGTCCTTTACCCCATAATCCACGATCCGTCCCGTTGTAATCCCGGTAATCTGAATTGCTCCTTCTTCCGGCTCTGCCTTACCAACAACAAACGCTCCACTTCCGGTTACCGTCCAGGTCGCAGATAACGGTCTCTGATTTCCATATTCCAGTGGAAACCGGAACTGCTTCTCTGCACTTCCAAAATGACTGGACGTTGCTGCCACTACACAGTCCGCATAACCGGCAGCAACTGTCATGGATGCCAACGACAATCCCTCTCCACAGGTGGAACAGGCTCCATACAACCCAAATACCGGTATATCAAGATCCTTAATACCAAATGTGGTTGCGATCAACTGTCCCAGCAGATCCCCCGCAAATATATACCGGATCTCCTCTTTCTTTTTATCCGCCTTTTTGATTGCAAGCTCGACCGCCTGCCGGATCATCTCACTTTCGCCCTCTTCCCAGGAATCCTTTCCAAATGTAGGATCCTCGGAACGGATATCAAAGTAATCCGCCAGAGGTCCTTCAGCTTCCTTTGGTCCACAGATAGAAGCCGCTCCCAGAATACATGGAGGATCTGAAAAACTGACACTTTGTTTTCCAACCATTTTATTCATTTTTTGCCTCCTTATTTCCATATGTTCTTCTGTTGATAGTCATTTGCTTCTTTTCTTTATTTTATTCATATTTAATATGTTCTGGACAAATCCGCTGATTCGGGGTAATCTATGAAAGAATAAAAACAATCTGGATAGGTATGAATTATGATATTTACAAAAGAATACTGGTTAAATTGTATCGATCGAACAAAACGATACGCAAAAACATTTATTAAATGGCTGATCTGTTCTGCCATTATCGGAATCTCCTGCGGGGCTGTCGGAACAGCCTTTCATTACAGCGTTGAATATGTCACACAGTTCCGTTCCGGGCACAGATGGATCATCTTCCTGCTCCCGGCAGCCGGTCTGTTGATCGTATTTCTGTACCGTGCAGGCGGCATCAAGCATGACAAGGGAACCAACCTTGTTATCGGATCGATTCGGAATCCGGAATACAATGTGCCTTTCCGTATGGCACCTCTGATCTTTATAACAACCGTTATCACGCATTTATTTGGCGGATCTGCCGGCCGGGAAGGTGCTGCCCTGCAGATTGGCGGAAGTCTGGGTGCATCGATTGGCAAATTGATCAAAATGGATGACAGCGATAAACATATTATGACCTTGTGTGGTATGAGTGCCGTATTCGCTGCCCTGTTTGGAACTCCTGTTACGGCCGCACTTTTCAGTGTAGAGGTTATCAGCATCGGAATTCTGTATTATAGTGCACTGGTACCATGTATCCTGTCAGCAACCATTTCCTATGCGATCACAGAAAAATTTCACATCACCCCTACCTATTTCATTCTGAATCAGGTTCCTGAAATGTCACTGGCAACCGGGATCCGGGTGATCATTCTCTCGGTCGCTGCTGCCGTACTCAGCATCCTTTTCTGTATGTCCATGCAGGTCATCGGAAAAACATTTAAGAAATATCTGAAAAACCAGTATCTTCGTATATTGGTTGGCGGTGTGCTACTGGTTCTCCTGACGCTTGCCGTCCGCTGCAATGATTACAATGGTGCCGGTATGAACATTATTGAACAGGCGATCCATGGAACAGCAAAACCGGAAGCCTTCATTCTGAAGCTCCTGTTTACCTGCATCACGATCGGCTGCGGATTCCGTGGCGGAGAGATCGTTCCATCGTTCTTCATCGGTGCAACCTTCGGATGTACCCTTGGAGGCTGGATTGGACTGGATCCAGGATTCGGAGCTGCTATGGGGCTTGTATGTCTCTTCTGCGGCGTTGTAAACTGTCCACTGGCATCTCTGGTCTTAAGCATCGAATTATTCGGTGCAAGCGGTATCCTGCTGTTCGCGATCGGTTGCAGTGTCAGCTATATGTTATCCGGTTATTACAGCTTATACAGTGAACAGAAAATCATATATTCCAAGCTTCGTCCTCACTATGTAAACCTGTATACCAATCAGGAGGTCAAAACAAACGAACACAGTGAAGCGGAATAATATACTATCAATAACACAAAAGAAAGCTCATATGGCTGCCTGATCCTTACGAACCGGCTTCCATATGAGCTTTTCTTTGTTTCTTTATTTAATCATCTGTCTTTGTATCATTCTTTTTCTTATTGTCTGACTTTTTATCCGATTTCTTATCATCCTTCTTGGAATCGTCTTTCTTGTCGTCCTTCTTTTCTGTCGTATCCTCAGTTGTCTTTTCCTCGGTTGTTTTTTCCTCCGTCTTCTTCTCCTCAGTCGAATTCTCCTCTGAGGTATCTTCCTTCTCTTTGGTTCCACGAAGAACTACTTTATCCCGTTTATCATACACACTGACAGATTCCGGTTCAGATGAGATTACCTCTCCATTTCCGTCATATACCGTCCGGTAGGTCTGATATTTAGTTCCTGTGATACCTGTAACGGAAACTTCCTCTTCACCTTTCTCCAGTGTATCGTCGTCCTCATATTCCGTATCATAATCATAAGTTGCTACCAGTTCACTGGACAGTGACACTCTGAAGTCCTTTAGCTTCGTTCCATAAATCGCACATGACACAACACCACCACTATAGGAGGCGGTCACCTTGAGCGGATAATCCGTATTATTTATAAAACGGTAATCCGGTCCGCCCCAGGATACTGTTGCATCAAAGCCTGCATCTACATAAGTGGATGGATGCGGATGGCAATGACGTTCTGCAATTTCCAGATTCGCATACAGACAGGCATCATAAAGAGTGGATGATACCTGACAGATACCTCCGCCGACTTCATCTACTGATTCCCCATTGACATAAGATGGAGCTGCCTGAAACCCATTCTCAATGGTTCTCTGTCCTACCACATTATTGAATGAAAACTCTTCACCCGGCATCAGTATCGTGCCGTTACAATTCTCTGCCGCCTTTGCAACATTTCCTTTTCTTGCATCCGTTCCACCTACATTGGTACTGAAGGATCCCAGCGTATCACGGAAGAGATAGGCCTGTAATGTCTCCTTCGACAGCTCCGGTTCTGTATAAACCAGATCAAAGCTGACTTCTTCTCCATCGGCTGCCGCATCCAGCTTCTTCCTGGCAGCATCTTTATCAAAGCTGATTCCTACCACAGAATCTGTTACGCTGTAATCATTTTCCGGATCCAGTGTTGCATCCGCCGGTGCTACATAAATCTGATCATATACCAGATCCAGATCGACATCACTGTATGTAAGTGGACATTCAAGCTGCGCATCATATTCTCCCTTGCTGATGCAGGAAGCAATCTCATCTGCCAGCTTATCCGAATCTACCGTATAACCTCCGCGGCCCTTTGTAACAATAACCTTGTCATCCTTCACGGTGTAAGAGGAATCTTCTACCCCTTCCAGCTTCGTCAGCCCGGACTGTTCGATCGCAGTATACAACGGCTTCTTATCCTTCAGCGATGGTCGTGCAGTATATTCTGCCTCACCAAATAATGCCTTAATAAAATTAAAACCTCTTGTTAAAAATCCATGGCTTTCATCGTTTGCCTGTTGTACCGCATCGATCACATCCAGATCCAGAGCTTCTTCGATCGCAATGCAATATGTTTTACCTTCCAACGTTACATCAATCCCGGCGTTATTGTACTCCGTTGCAAACTGATCTTCTACAGCCGCTGCAGCTTCCTTCACCGTCATGTTACTGACATCAATTCCATTTATACTGGTATTTGGAAAAAACTTTTTCTTACCAATAATTCCGCAAAATATCAGATAACACACACACAATGCAACAATAACACATACTGTTGTAGTAACACTTCTTTTTGCTTTTTTCATGATGTATCTCCATTTACTACACATGCGAGTATACGCATCCTGCTAAAGGATACAGATACCTACTATTATTAACTTAACCATTTGTTAAAGTTATCATAGGTATTTTTATCTGTCAATACAGATTCCCCTTAAATCTAATATTTCACAAAACCATCATTTTACCTTAAAACATATGTAACATTTTTGAAAAAACAGGCCGGGAATCATACCCAGCCTGCCAGCTTACAGATCCAGTATATCAGTCCCAGCACCCATGATGTAAAGATACCGTACATGATGACCGGGCCTGCAATCGTAAAACATTTTACACCTTTACCGAAGACCTCACCTTCGGTCTGAAACTCTATGATCGGAGCACAGACACCATTAGCAAAGCCCGTGATCGGTACCAGAGTTCCGGCTCCACCATATTTTGCGATCTTCTTATAGACATTCAGACCTGTGAGTACCACACTGATGAGTACAAGAACGATCGATACATAAGACGAACTGTCATCCTTATCCAGTCCCGCATATTCAAACAAATTAAATAACACCTGTCCGATCGTGCAGATCAGTCCTCCGATGAGAAACGCCCACAGGCAGTTTCTTGCCGAATTGGATACCGGAGTAATCGTTTCAACATACTGATTGTATTCCTTTTCTTTTGGTTCAAACTGCATATACTTTCCTCCTGTCTTACCGGGTTCTATTCTTCAGTATTTTCCATTTGCATGAAAACTATGCATATAAATCGCATTCCTAGACCAGTCCGGTTGATATCAGACCAAGAACAGAACCCACGAGTTTCCCTGCTGCAACCATGTATATGATGTAAGGAATATAACGCCGGATTGAAAACCGTCTGGATATGATCGGAAATACATTCAGCACCTCTGCGAGCGCACCAACCAGACAGCCTGTAAAGATACCGCCAAGCAGGGTTACAAAAGCCAGCCCAGGAATTGCAAGCGGGATCCGGATATTAAATATATATACGATATTTCCTGCCACAGCACCATATGCCAGCAGACATTCCACCAGCATATAGTGCCGGTTGCCTTTCACCTTTTCCGCCAGCTTGGGGAATACTCCGATCAGGGATATAAATGCAAAATAACCACTGGATATAGCTGCCCCTCCGATAAATGCAACCAGTGCATAACAGATATGTCTAATCAGCATCCCGCACATCCTTCTTTCTTACAGAATCCGTGATCACTGTCTGATTGATCTCCTGTTCATACTGCCGCATCTGCACCTGAAGCGGGGTCGGATCATCGGTAAATTTCTTATTGGCTCCATGATTAAAGAATACAATGATTCCAATGAACAAGCCCAGTGAATAGGCAACACCGCCAATCATGGCTCCTGATTCACTGCCTCCGGTAAATACATTCTGAAGCAGATCAAGCTGTCCTACCAGATTCACATCCGAGTTATAGGATATAATTGAAAATCCAGCACCAAAGAATGCGATCAGGCATAGAAATATAAATTTGAACTTCTGCTTTATCCGGTCCGACGGATCGAATGCCTTATAATATACAACGACATCAGGCTGTCCAAGATTCTGGATACACAGCTCCCCATCGCAGTTTTTTCTGATCTCCTCTATGATATCCAATATGGATATGACCTGCTGTTCCTTTGAACTGGTAGAAAAATTCATCAGTTCAATTTTTTCGATTTTATTTTTCAGATCCAGATTGTCGGATACGACCTTCGATACATCCCGGATCAATACCTTTCGTTTTTCCGCCAGAACACTTTCTGCCAACTGCAAATATACCATTTCTGCCATATTACGAAACCTGCTTTCCCATATTCTTACAGGATTAGGGTATCCGCATCTGTTCTTTTTATACACTTTCTTTTAATTTCTCAAGGATCCGTTTTTCCTGCCGGCTCACCTGAACCTGGCTGATACCAAGCAGTTTTCCGGTCTCCGACTGCGTTTTGTCTTCAAAATACCGAAGCTGGATCAAACGCTGTTCCTCCGGCTCCAACCGTTCCAACATCTGCATCAACGACAAATGATCAACAATCTCCTGGCTATATTCCTCCGTTTTTGAATATACACCCGGAGCATCCAGAGACTCCGGCTCCAACGAAGCCTCCATTGCCATTACGATCTCCCCTGCATCATAAGAAAGGGCAGCAGCGATCTCTTCAATCTCAGGCTCATAGCCCTTTTCCTTGATCACCCGCTGCCGGTATTGCTCTACCTTACTATTCATCTCCTTCAGACTACGGCTGACCTTGATTGCGCCGTAATCCCGCAAAAAGCGGCGGATTTCCCCCTGGATCAGCGGAACTGCATAGGTCGAAAACTTCACATCATAGTCAAAATCAAATTTATCAATACTTTTGATCAATCCGATGCAGCCGATCTGAAACAGATCCTCGATATCATATCCACGTCCTGTAAATCTTCTGGCTACGCTCCATACAAGTCCAAGGTTCTGTTCTACCAGTTTTTCTTTTGCACTGTCATCACCCTTCTTCGCCTGTAAAAGAAGATCCAGATTATTTTCCATTTATACTGCACACCCAGCCCCTATTTTTTTTGCCATCTTTACTGTCGTTCCTTTTCCCGGCTCCGACTCTACCGTAAGCTCATCCATAAAGGCTTCCATAAAGGAAAATCCCATTCCCGACCGTCCATCCTTTCCGGTTGTAAACATTGGCTCCATTGCCTTTTCCACATCCTCGATACCACAGCCATAATCGGTGATCTCTATGTACAGCTTCCGCTCTTCTATGTATGCCCGTATCTCGATTGTTCCCTCTTTTTGCCCATAACCATGAATGATCGAATTCGTAACTGCTTCCGACACGGCTGTCTTAACATCAGCGACCTCCTCCAGCGTCGGATTCGTACGGGTCATAAAGGATGCTACGACAACCCTTGCAAAGCTCTCATTTCTTGGATCACTTCCAAACTCTATTTTCATTTCATTTCTGTTCATTCTTTTCTTCTCCTTTTCATTTTATGACATATGTACTTGCTTGTACGCAGTCTCAAAATCCTCTGTCTGCTCTGCGATCTTAAATATTCCCGACATTTTAAGAATACGCTGCATTCTGTCATTTGCATGGATCACAAACACCTTTCCGCCTCTGTCATATACATTCCGGAATCTTCTCGTGATCAGACCGATCCCGGAGCTGTCCATCACGCTTGTATGCCGGAAATCGAATATCACGTACCGGATCCTGCCATCCTGAAATACCTCTTCCGTTTCGTTCACCAGTATCGATGCCCGGTAATCATCAACTTCTTCCGGAAGCTCTATTAACACAGTATCCCCTATTTTCTCATAATTATTCATACGCCACCTCTTTTTTACAAAAAAAGACAAATAAGCAATATTGCTTATTTGTCTTTTGTATGATCCTGATTTCTTTTTATTCATTTGTCGGATCCATACCGGATTCCGTTGTTCCTTCCGAACTGCCTTCTGTCGTGTCATCTCCGCCATCCGGTGTTCCACTCGTTGTGTCTGTACCAGACAATGCTACTGCAACTGTATAATAAATGGAATTCGGACATTTCTGGATAAATGTATCAAAGGCTTCTTTGGCCTTATCCTCATCCTCCGTACCCAGATAGCATAGAGCTTTATAATACAGAGCAACATCATAATCCGGGCTGGTCTCCAGCACCTTGTCGATCTCTGTCATTGCCTTATCATATTTGGTATCATTATAATACTTCATGGCAAGCTGCATCGTAACCTTATCCGTATCTGATATATCTGCCTTGCTTTTTTCCTCATAATCTGCGACCTGCTTCGTAAGATCTTTATTCTTTGTTGTCAGGGAATCAACCTCATCCTGCAGAGAGGAAAGCTTGGTATTCTTATTGGCAATCTCTTCGCTGTAGGCAATCTTAACATTTCTGCTCTCATCATCTGCATTCTTATTATGCTGTGGCATAACAAGGAACCACATGACAGCCAGTCCCAATACCAGTCCTGCCAGAACATAGGCAAGCGAATATTTGTAGAAATTAATATCCTTATATCTGCCAACCGGAGTCGGTCTTCCATTCCGGTCAACATTATCGGATTCCACATATGCCCGTGGCTGGTCTTCCACAAACAGCAGATCCGCATCATAATCATCATCCGGATAATCACGAAAGCTCATGATCTCCTCATCCGTATGCCCCATCTCATTGAAATAGCGGACAGCCAGGGGATTGGTTCTGTCGATCTTGATGACACGTTTTAATGCTTTTCTTGCCTTATCATATTTGTTATCATCGATCAGTAGAAGTGCCATCAGCAGATAACCATTTACAAACTTCGGATTATCCGATAAGACTTTTCGAAGCTGGATAAATGCAAGATCCTTACTGCCCTGTCTGGCATAGTTTACTGCCTGATTGTATTTTCTTGCTGCATTGTTCGTTGTTTCAAGCTTGTGTGGATTGCCCTTCACCTCTTTGATATAACGTTTTGCAACATTTCGTCCGCTGAAATAATTCACACTGATGACCCAGTGGCTTAATGCCAGAACAACTTCACCGGTTTCATAATATACAAGCCCCAGCAGATTTCTGGCATCAATATTCAACTTGTCATATTTAAGGGCTGTCTTTAATGCATCTTCTGCACCACTCATATCACGGACTCTGGCTTTATCCAGACCAATATTATAATAATATTTGGATGTGTTCAGTGCCTTATTTACAAATTCACTCTTTAACCCACATTGGCTGCAATATCCGGTAACAAGGATCTTACCGCCACAATGCTTACAATTCAGTACGTCTGCCATATTATTTCTCCGTTTCCTTTGCTACACGAAGCATCTCCTGCATAATATCTGAGATATCCTTCAGATCATTATGATAAATGGCATCTTCTGCCTGGTCTACTTCCAGAGTCGGTCTGAATTTTTTTACTTCTTCATCAAAGTTTATCATACTATTCCTCCATATTCGCAGATTTCTCTTTTATCTTCTGAAGCCAGCGTTTGACTTCTCCCACCAGATAAAGAGAACCCACACAATAGACTGCTGAATCTGTGATCTGTTCTTTATAGCGGATGGCGGCATCCATTGCTTCTGCAATATCCTCATATGCCTCCACCGTATGTCCTGTGTAATTCCGGAACCTGTCTGCGATCAGAGAGACCGGCGCCTTCCGTTTATTATCTACACTTGTAACTATGATCTTCTCAAACGAAAGTGCTTCTGTCAAATCCCGTATCATCGTATCATAGTCCTTGTCCTTTACTGCTGCAAAGACCAGGATCTTCTTTTTCTTCGTATAAAGCGTCCGAAGTGTTCTGCAATAACATTCGACTGCTTCCGGATTATGTGCACCATCTACAAACAGATCCGGTGCGATCTCCTCCATCCTGCCTTCCCATGAAAAATCAAGTAATCCGCTTCTGACTGCCTGCTCTATCCTGACATCAGCACCTGCATTTTTCCCATATTCTATATCCCTGGTCTGCATCAGGATATCAAAAGAAGCAACTGCAAGGCAGGTATTTTCGACCTGATAAAGAGACGTTTTCGGTATCCTCAAATGGTCATAATTATAATACCGATTATGAAATGAAAAATCAATGGTTTTATCATCTATTTCATTTATTATATAGTTTGATTTTTCGACCGCTGTTACGGCAGAATCCAATTCTTTTGCATGAGTCTCTATGATTCCAGACGAAACCGCATCCCGCTTGAAATATACGACCGGAACTGACGGTTTGATGATCCCTGCTTTCTCTCCTGCGATCTTAGCGATCGTATCTCCAAGATATTCCATATGATCAAGTCCTACCGATGTGATGATGCAAAGCTCCGGTCTTACGACATTAGTTGCATCCAGCCTGCCACCCATTCCGGTCTCATAAATCACATAATCCGGCTGCTTCTTCTCATAATAAACAGCCGCCATCGCAAACATCACTTCAAAAAAAGACGGATGAACGGTGAACTTCTTCCGCACCTGTTCAAATGCCCATGTAAAATCTTCGTCTGAGATCATTTCATCATCGTACCGTATGCGCTCATTGATCGAGACAAGATGCGGTGATGTAAACAATCCTACATGAAAGCCTGCATGCATCAGTATCGTAGCAAGCGCCTTTGCCGTCGATCCCTTACCGTTTGTTCCTGCTATATGGATCACTCTGCTCTTATCCTGCGGATTCCCTAAACATTCAAGAAGACTGGCAAGATTCTCTGTGCCAATCTTCTGTGCGAACAGTGGAATGCTTAGGATATAATCAACTGTTTCCCTGTAATTCATCTGACATTCCGCCTATCTGTTATCTATCTTTTCCGGATACAGGTCATGATTTGACATTCTGTTCCATGCAACTTCTTCCCATTTTGTTCCCGGTCTTCCGTAATTACAATATGGATCGATCGAGATACCGCCTCTCGGAGTGAATTTGCCCCAGACCTCAATATATTTCGGATCCATCAATTTGATCAGATCCTTCATGATAATGTTCATGCAGTCCTCATGGAAATCTCCGTGATTCCGGAAACTGAACAGATATAATTTCAAAGACTTGCTCTCTACCATCTTCACATCCGGAACATAGGATATATATACGGTTGCAAAATCCGGCTGTCCCGTGATCGGACATAAGCTGGTAAATTCCGGACAATTGAACTTGACAAAATAATCATTGTCCTGATGTTTATTGATAAAGGTCTGTAACATCTCCGGTGCATAGTCCATGCTGTATTTTACATTCTTATTGCCGAGAAGTGTTACATCTTCCATTTCTTCTGCGGTTCTTCCCATCTTCTGTTACCTCCTTATGCATCTGCTTCTTCTGCTGCCTTTGACACACATTTGATCAGGATCTGAACAGCCTTATCGCACTGTTCCTTTGTTACGATCAGTGGCGGTGCCATACGGATCACATTTGGTCTTACCGCTGTGATCAACAGTCTGTTCTCAACAGCCAGATGCTTTACTTCGTTTGCGATTGGTTTGGTGAATTCAACGCCAACCAGAAGTCCGCGTCCGCGTACTTCCTTCACATACGGAAGAGAATAAAGCTGTTCTGCAAAATAAGCTCCTGTCTCTTTTGCATTCTCTGCAAGATGATTGTCTAAGATCTCATCGATCTCTGCAAGTGCGGCTGCACAGCATACAGGATTGGCTGCATAAGTAGAACCGTGTGCCCCCGGTGTAAATGCACTTGCAAGCTCTGCTGATGTACAAAGTGCGCCGATCGGCATACCGCCGCCGATCGCTTTTGCCATAGATACCATATCAGGCTTCACTCCATAGGTCATAAATGCCATCGTATCTCCGCATCTGCCCCATCCGGTCTGTACCTCATCGAATAACAACAGGATGCCGGTCTCGTCACAGTAAGCACGAAGTCCTTTTAAGAATTCCTCCGTTGCCGGATATACACCACCCTCGCCCTGAACAGGCTCTACCATGATTGCAACTGTGTCTTTGGTACATTTGCTCTTGAAATCCTCAAGGTTATTGAACTCTGCATATGTGAAGCCCGGAAGCATCGGCTTGAAACCGATCTGACATTCATTATCCGGCTGTCCGGTTGCTGATAACGCTCCATAGGTTCTGCCATGGAAGCTGTTAATGGCTGTAACGATATGATAATGCTCCGGTCCGTAATGATCGGTTCCGTATTTTCTTGCCATCTTGATCATTGCTTCATTTGTCTCTGTTCCTGAATTCTGGAACAGAACCTTCTCCATACCGATCGTCTCACAAATCTTCTTTGCAAGCAGGATCATAGGAAGTGTATATGCGTAATTGGATGCATGGATCACATTCTGGCACTGGTCTGCGATCGCTGCCGCAACCTTCTTATTACAGTTACCGGTACTGTTTACTGCGATGCCGCCGAAGAAGTCAAGATATTCATTTCCTTCCTCATCGTACACATACATGCCGTCTCCCTTTTCCTCGATAAAATTCCATCTTCTGGACTGCTCGGCTAGGTATTTGTCTACTATGTCAAGTAATTCGTCTTTTGTATATCCGCTTTCACTAACTTTCATCTTCCTGTCTCCTTTATATAAATACAAATTTTTAGTTCCTACTAATGTGCAAACTGTGAATTGTAAAGGGTGTAATAGAATCCTTTCTGTGCTAAAAGTGATTCATGATTACCCTGCTCTATGATATGTCCATCCTTCATAACCAGTATAATATCAGATTCTTTGATCGTTGACAAACGATGCGCTACGACAAAGCTCGTTCTTCCCTTCATCATCTTCGCAAATGCACGCTGGATCCGGATCTCGGTTCTTGTATCGATCGATGATGTTGCTTCATCAAGGATCAGCATCGGTGGCAGATCAAGCATAACTCTGGTAATACATAAGAGCTGTTTCTGTCCCTGTGACAGTCCGCCGCCATCCTCTGATATCATGGTATCATACCCCTCCGGCAAACGCTTGATAAAGCTGTGTGCGTGGGACTGTTTTGCTGCTTCTATAATCTCCTCATCCGTCGCATCCGGTCTTCCGTATGCGATATTCTCCTTGATCGTTCCGGTCTTTAACCAGGTCTCCTGAAGAACCATACCATAGTTATCACGAAGGCTCTCTCTCGTTACCTGACGGATATCATGGTCATCTACAGAAATGGCTCCGGCATCTACATCATAGAACCGCATTAAAAGATTGATAACGGTACTCTTACCACATCCGGTCGGTCCGACGATCGCTACCCGCTTACCCGGTTCAACCTTCAGATTCAGATTCTTGATCAGTTCTACATCTTTATTATAAGAGAAATCCACATGAGACAGATCCACCTGTCCATCTGCTTTCTCGATCACATAGGCATCCGCAGGCTCCGCGATCTCCGGTTCTTCATCGATCAGCTCAAATACTCTGGCTGCGGATGCAAGTGCATTCTGAAGCTCCGTTACAACGCCTGAGATCTCATTAAATGGCTTTGTATACTGGTTTGCATAGCTTAAAAAGCTGGTAAGCTGACCAACGGATATTCTTCCCTTGATCGCCATGACCGCACCGATGATGCCAACGCCGGTATATACTAAGCTGTTTACAAAACGGGTACACGGATTGGTAATGGATGAGAAGAAGGTCGCATCCAGTCCTGCCTTATTCAATCTCTTATTTACTTCGTTAAAACTGCCATTTACATTTTCTTCCATGGAAAAGGCTGTTACAACCTTCTGGTTTTCTACCATCTCATTAACAAGTGATGTCATCTCACCCTTGATCTCTGCCTGCTTTCTGAACATATGGTAGGTTTTCTTTGCGATAAATGCCGCAACAAACAGAGAAACCGGAGTGATCACAACAACCGCAACCGTGATCACAGCGTTAATCGATAACATGAAACAAAGCGTTCCAACGATAGTCATAACCCCGGTAAATAACTGTGTAAAGCCCATCAACAGACCATCTGAAAACTGGTCTACATCTGCGATCACACGGCTTACGATATCACCATGGGTGTGAGAATCCACATAAGATAACGGAAGCTGTTCTAACTTCTTATATGCAGATGTACGGACATCATTTACAACATGATAAGTAACTTTATTATTCAATATATTCATGATCCACTGGCAGACTGCCGTAACCGCAACTACAATCACAAAACGGATTGCCAGTGTCTTTAATGCTCCGAAATCAACGGCTCCTTTTCCGACGATCTTATCTACCATATGTCCGGTAATGATCGGTGCATATAAGGTCAGAACAACGGATATCGCTGCACAGGTCAGGGAAAGGACAACTAAGAAACTGTATCGTTTGATATACTTTAATATTCTGCCAAGTGTTTTCTTATTGACAGACGTACTTTTTTCTTTTTTACTCATCGTCGTTTCCTCCTTCCTATGCCATTGCATTTCCGGCAGAAGTCTTTTTACCGGATACTTCATTTGCCGATAACTGTGACTGACATATCTCCTGATATACCTCACAGGACTGTAACAGTTCTTCGTGGGTTCCGATACCTGCAACCTGTCCATCATCTAATACAATGATCTGATCGGCTCCCATGATCGTCGATGCTCGTTGGGAAACGATAAATACGGTCATACCCTTTGTCTGCTCTTTGATCGCACGCCGAAGAGCTGCGTCTGTTGCAAAGTCAAGTGCCGATGCACTGTCATCCATGATCAGGATCTCAGGCTTTCTTACAACTGCTCTTGCGATCGTAAGACGCTGCTTCTGCCCACCGGATAAGTTCTTGCCACCCTGTGTAATCTTAAAGTTCATGCCATCTGTTTTCTGATCAACGAATTCTTTTGCCTGTGCGATCGTAAGTGCCTCATTGATCTCTTCTTCCGTTGCGTCATTTTTACCCCAGCGGATATTCTCGGCGATCGTGCCCTGGAACAGAACTGCCTTCTGCGGAACTACACCTACCTTCATTCGAAGGGAACGGAGATCATAGTCCTTTACATCCACACCATCGATCTTAACCGCACCACCGGTGGCATCATAGAATCTCGGGATCAGGTTGACCAGAGAACTCTTACCGGAACCCGTACCACCGATAATACCGATCGTTTCTCCCGCTTTTACCGTAAAGGATATACCGGTCAGTGAATCTTCCGATGCTTTACCATACCGTAAGGCTACGTTGTCAAATACCACCTTAGGAACATCCTGGCCGGCTGCCTTCTGTGCTTCTGATAAAGCAGAATCTTCTTCAACCTCTGTGATCGATGGCTTCGTATCAAACACAACATTGATTCTCTTTGCACATGCGATCGACTTTGTGATGTTAATGATCAGATTGGCAAGCTTTACAAGCTCAACTAAGATCTGTGACATATAGTTGATCAGTGCAACAACCTTACCCTGTGACAGGATACCGATATCGGTCTGTCCGGCTGCGATCCAGATGATCGCAACAGTTGCAAGATTGATGATCACATATGTGACAGGATTTAAGAATGCCGAGATTCTTCCGACATACAACTGAATATCCATCAGATCATCGGTTGACTTATCGAATTCATCAACCTCTTTCTGCTGTCTGTTAAATGCCCGGATCACACGGGCACCTTCCAGATTCTCTCGGGTCAGAAGCATGACCTTATCCAGTCTTGCCTGTACCTTCTTAAACAATGGAATGCTGACAAGCATAATTCCGAATACAACGATCGACAATGCCGGTATTGTAACCACAAAGGTCATGGCTGATTTGACATCGATCGTAAATGACATGATCATCGCACCGAATACGATAAACGGAGAACGTAAGAACAAACGGAGCACCAGATTGACACCTGTCTGGATCTGGTTGATATCACTGGTCATTCGAGTAAGCAGTGTCGATGTTCCGATCGTATCAATCTCATTATAAGAAAGACTTGTGATATGACGGAACAGATCACTTCGAAGTGCCGTTCCGAATCCGGTTGCTGCTTTTGCGGAAAAATACTGTGCTGTCAGAGAACAGCTCAGGCCGATGATACCAAGTGCGATCATAACGAGACACATCCGAAGAACATATCCCATGTCCTGATTTTTAATACCGGTATCAATAATATGTGCCATTACGATCGGGATCAGCAGTTCGAAACAGGCTTCCAGCATTTTAAATAATGGTGCCAGAACCGATTCTTTTTTATAGTCCCGTAAATATCTTAATATTCCCTTCATTCTACTCTCCTACTCTTGTTGTAAAATGTATATATGCTCTCTGCATTTGTTTTTAACATACCATATGCCAGGCGTGCTGCCAAACGGCTTTCTGCCGTCCTGCTGCCTGCCTGGCATACATATATGGTAGAATCTCCACACCCCCTTACATAAAATTGCATGTGGATTCTGTGGAAATTCTTTCATGCACAAATGGCATGAACGATATAATTATTCCTCATCCGGAAGATTTGCATTGTGATATACAGCCTGTACATCATCATCTTCATCTAAGAGATCCAGAATTCTTGTAAACTTCTTTACAACCTCAGGATCTGTCAGATCTACATAGTTCTGTGGGATCATGGTAAGCTCTGCTTCTGCCATCTTGATTCCCTCTTTTTCAAGAGCCTCTCTGACTGCTGAGAAATCATCCGGTGTTGTGATGATCTCAAAACTGTCTTCCTCTTCACTGAAATCCTCAGCTCCGGCATCCAGTGCCATCATCATAAGATCATCTGCATCCATATCACATTCTTCTTTATCGATAATGATCTGTCCTTTATTATCAAACATATAAGATACACAACCGGTCGTTCCTACGTTTCCGCCGCCCTTTGTAAATGCGTTTCTTACATTTGCAGCCGTTCTGTTCTTATTATCTGTAAGCGTATCAACGATGATCGCTGTACCGTTCGGACCATATCCTTCGTATGTATTAGCAACATAATTTACTGAGTTTGCATCACCTGCTGCTCTGTCGATACCACGCTTGATCGTATCGTTTGGCATATTGTTTGCCTTTGCCTTTGCGATTACATCACGAAGCTTACTGTTGTTATCAGGGTTTGCACCACCTTCTTTTACAGCGATCGCAATTTCCTTACCGATAATGGTAAAGATCTTACCCTTTGCAGCATCGTTCTTTTCTTTCTTATGTTTAATATTTGCAAATTTTGAATGTCCTGACATTTTTTTACTCCTTAACTCTGTAATTCTATCTTTTGAATATCCATTTTCGGATATCGGTTTCTTTTTTGAAGCTTTATAAGCCCAACTGGTTCATAATATCATACCTGATTTTCATTTTCAACCTTGGTTATCCGCACCTTATCGATCATCTTATCCTTGATCCCAATGGTCTCAAAATTATATCCCTTATATGTAATATCTATTTTTTCGTTCTCATAAGGGAGCCTTCCCAGTTCATACAGCATAAACCCGTTCAGTGTCTGAAAATCCTCATCCGGAAACTCAATTCCCAGATGTTCCGACAATTCATCCAGTTCTGCTCTGCCGCCCACGATATATCCATGACCCGCAAGTGCAATATCATCGTCATCATCGTCGTATTCATCAAAAATATTGCCGACAATTTCTTCCAGAATATCTTCCATCGCTATGATGCCTTCTGTCTGACCATACTCATCCACCACAATAACCATATGAATTTTCTCTTTCTGCATCCGTTTGAATAATTCCGATATATTCTTTGTCGGATGCACAAATAGCGGCTCAACCATGATCTGTTCGATCGTCTGATTCTTATCCTTTAAATACGCTTTTACGAAATCCTTAAAATAAAGGATTCCGACTATATTGTCCAGATCATCATCAAACACCGGATATCTGGAATAATTATTCTCCAGCATGATCTTGATCGTTTCATCCATTGTAGTATGTTTGTCGATTCCAACTACATCGGAACGCGGCGTCATAACATCCCGGACTTCTTTCTCACTGAATTCAAAAATATTTGTGATCATCTCTACTTCGTCATCATGAATGAGCCCCTGTTCATTACCCTCATTGACCATGGAAATAATCTCTTCCTCAACTTTTTCTTCATCAGCTTTTCTGTTATTAAATAATTTCATATACCAGACAGTCTCTGTCTACAAATCACCTCTCCTGTTCGTTTCATTCTGCATTCACTCTTAATTCCACACGAATGCAAATATAATGGAAATATATCATTAATTCCAACATTCGTCAATTTTTTCATATGAGAATCTGTATAATCCGTATTCATATGGGAATCTGTATAACTGTATGATTATACAATGTCTATAATTACCATGCCACAAAGATCAATACAGATCCAGACTGATCTTTAACGCAATATCTACCTTTTTCAGAATGTCATCTCCCATATGGCATACTTTTTCTTTTAATCTCTGTTTATCGATCGTACGCACCTGTTCCAATAGAACAACCGAATCCTTTGCCAGATCATACCGGCTGGAATCAATCTCAACATGTGTAGGCAGCTTCGCCTTGTTCATCTTGCTAGTGATCGCTGCACAGATCACAGTAGAACTGTGTTTATTTCCCGCTTCATTTTGTATGATAAGTACCGGTCTGACTCCTCCCTGTTCCGAACCAACGACAGGCCGTAAATCAGCATAAAATATATCGCCTCTTCTGATTACCAATTCTTTTCACTCCATTTATTTATTAATATCTTCTGTTGTGAAAAGTATTTCCAATTCTATTCTATGATATTCAGTTCCGACGTAGATAATTCACTTCCCCGACTTCTTTTCCATCCCTAATATAGACTCTTGGTACACGTCTTCCGATATTACAGATCAGTTCATAGTTGAAGCTGTTTGCCGGTTCCGCAACTTCTTCCACCGTGATCTCTTTATCTCCACATTTTCCGATCAGAACAACTGTATCACCGACTGACGTCTCCGGTATATCACTTACATCGATCATAAACTGATCCATACAGACACGTCCGGTGATCGGTGCATACTTACCATGAATGATCACACGCCCGATATTGGACTGTGCTCTTGGATATCCGTCAGCATAACCGGCAGACACGGTTGCTATTCTCATATCATGCGGTGCGACAAATGTCCATCCATAGCCGATACCTGTTCCTGCTTTCACATTCTTCACATGAACTACCTTGGCAAGTAGTTCCATTGCCGGCTTAAGTACCGCGATCGAATGATCGACCTCATCCGATGGATATAGTCCGTATGTTACGATACCGGATCTTACCATATCAAAGCCTTCATTATCCATCTCCATGATTCCTGCGCTGTTTGATATATGCTTTACAGGAATCGATATCCCCCGTTCTTCTAATCTGCCGATTACAGACCGGAATAACGCAAGCTGTCCATTTGCAGCTGTTTTATCGTATTCGTCCGCCTTTGAATAATGTGTAAATATTCCCTCGATCTCAATTCCCGGCATATGCGCGATCTCCACGATATCATTGATACCTGCATCATCACACTGAAAGCCGATCCGGCTCATACCGGTATCCATCTTGATATGGATCTTTGCTTTTGATCCTTTCTTTACCGCATCATCTGAGAGAATGGCACATTCAGCTTTATCATACATCGCAGGTCTTACATCGTATGTGATCAGTTCATCATACTCTGATGGGTCTGTATATCCAAGTATCAACAACGGCTTCTCACATCCTGCATGACGAAGCTCTACCGCCTCATCAATACAGGCAACCGCATAAAAGTCTGTCAGATCAGAAAGGGCTCTTGAAACCTCTACTGCTCCGTGGCCATAGGCATCTGCCTTGATCACGGCAAGCATCTTCATACTCTCCGGCACACATGCCTTCATCATTTTTATATTTTCTCTGATATTATCCAGATTGATATCTGCTTCTATTCTTCTATATTTATTCATTTGTCTGCGCCTCTGCCTATTATATTTTATACATAAGAACTCATGATCGGACCGATCTCATCGATCAGACTGCCGGCGGTTATAGCCGCCTTTCCATACCGTTTCTTTGCACGATCCCCTGCAAGCCCGTGTATATACACCCCAAGTCTTGCTGCCTCTGTCGGAGATATTCCACCGGCAGATAGCCCTGCAATCATTCCGGCAAGAACATCCCCTGAACCTGCTGTTGCCATACCATCATTTCCCGAAGTGTTCATGTAAGTATGCACGCCTCCGTCACTGACACAGGTTCTTGCATCTTTTAATACACACACGAGTGTTTCTGCTTCCGCAAATGTCCTGCACTCACGAACCGGTGCTTCTTTTAATTCAGCCACTGTCTTTCCTGTCAGTCTGGACATTTCTTTTACATGAGGGGTGATAACAAGTGCTATATTCCCTGTCTGTCTGCTGATTTCCCCTGATGCAAGCAGCTCCTTATGTGCTGACAAAAGATTAAGTCCATCTGCATCAACAACGATCGTTCCTTTGAAATTCTCCAGCACTGTCTTAAGCATACATTCCGCTTCTTTTCCGGTTCCGATACCCGGTCCGATCAGAATGACATCTGCCCATGCACATGCATTCTCCGCACAGATAACTGCTGTTTTCTCATCCTGATATGTCATCATCAATGCTTCCGGCAGATATCCCCCGACAATCACTCTGTTATCCTTATGGGTATATACCTTTACCATACCACTTCCAACCCGGTAGGCTGCTGATGCCGCAAGACAGGCTGCTCCCGATATCTCCTGACTGCCGGCTATGACTGCAACTTTTCCAAAGGTTCCTTTATTTCCATCCGGTCTTCGTTTATTCAGCCGGTTCAGATCCCCTTCATCATATGTAAATATCTCCGGCATCACCATATCAACTGCCTTATCCGGAAATCCGATATCTTTTACAAGGATCTCTCCACAATATCCATGTCCCGGATAAACGGTCATACCGACCTTCATTAACCCCATTGTTACTGTAAGATCCGCCTTTACTGCAACATTCATTACCCGTCCGGTCGTAGCCGATATACCGGATGGGATATCTACTGCTACCACATATGCCGGCATATCATTGATATGATCAATGACCTCTTTATGGATTCCTTCTATGTCACGCTTTAATCCAACTCCAAAGATTGCATCTACGATTACATCATATTCTCCATTCGGAAAATCCTCTGTAATCTTGATCCCAAGCTGTCCAAGTATACTCTCCTGAACCTTATAACTCTCTGTTGCTCTGCTAACCTGTCCGATACAGTACACATCTACCAGATATCCTTTTTCTGCCAGCATCCTTGCTACAGCCAGACCGTCCCCTCCATTATTTCCGCGTTCTGTTACAACAAGGATCCTGGTATATGCTGTCCGTCCGGTATCATGTTCTCCTGTTTTTATCCGTGAAAATCTTTTTTCTATTTCTTCTGTTACAGCAAGTGCTGCACGTTCCATCAACACCAGACCGGGAATTCCAATCTGTTCAATGGAGATCTGATCGATCTTCTGCATTTCCTCTCCGGTTGCCAGGAATCTCATATCTGTCTCCTTCCATGTTATGATTTTTATATCCATTAACTGATGCAGATATTATTTCTACATAACAGCTTATTGCACAAATGCCATGGCAATATCGCCATGGCATCCGTACATATACATATCTGTCCGCATCTCTGCTATTTATCTTTTCTTTAAAAATTCCGGTATTCTGATACTGTCATTTGACTGTACAGTTGGTCTTGCCGGTTTTGGAGACGGAGCTACATGCGGCTCAACCGGAGCAGCTGTTCTTGTTGTATTTGGAACTACCGGCTTTGCTGTCTGTGATGCTGCTCCTGCATCTGACAGGAAAGTAGGACGGATGGAAGATGATCCACCAAGTGCCTGTCCACCATAAGTAGGTGTTGTCTTTCTTGCTTCTCCAAATGATGTTGTATTAACTGTATCAAGCTTTGGAGCTGCAGTTCCTGCGAATCTGCTGACAGGTGTAGTTGTCTCTGCTTTCTCAAGGCCTGTAGCAATGATCGTAATGCTGATCTCCTCACCCATGTTATCATTGTCAACTGTACCGAAGATGATATTTACACCATCACCGGCCTGTTCAGTCAGGTAAGTAACTGCATCGTATGCTTCCACGATACCAATATTTCCTGAGAAGTTTACAATAATATCGGTTGCACCGGATACTGTTGTCTCCAGTAATGGTGAATCCATAGCTTCCTTGATCGCATCAACAGCCTTGTTCTCACCGCTTGCGGAACCGATACCGATATGTGCAATACCCTTGTCTCTCATAACAGTCTGGATGTCTGCAAAGTCGAGGTTGATAAGACCCGGTTTATTGATCAGGTCTGTTACACCCTGAACGCCCTGCTGAAGAACCTGGTCTGCTTTCTTTAAAGCATCCGGAATACTGGTTCTCTTATCACAGATCTGTAATAACTTATCATTTGGAATAACGATCAGTGTATCAACATTCTCTTTTAATCTTGCAATTCCTTCCATCGCATTCTTCATACGAGGCTTTCCTTCAAAACCAAATGGCTTTGTTACAACACCAACTGTCAGGATACCAAGATTTCTTGCCATCTCCGCAACAACAGGTGCTGCGCCGGTTCCGGTACCACCACCCATACCACATGTTACGAATACCATGTTGGCATCTTTGATAATATCTGCTATCTCTTCTCTATTCTCTTCAACTGCACTGGCACCGATCTCAGGCTTTGCACCTGCACCAAGTCCCTTTGTCAGCTTCTCACCAATCTGAATCTTTGTTGTAGCTCTGCTTAATGAAAGTGCCTGTTTATCCGTGTTGATCGCTATCAGCTCCACACCTTCTACATTTTCATCAATCATTCTGTTTACTGCATTGTTACCAGCGCCACCTACTCCTATTACCAGTATTCTAGCTGGTGTTCTCTCATCGTTAGACTTTATTTCGAGCAAGGTTGTTTCCTCCTTCTATATATTTCTTTATAATTCCTGTACAGCTCCCTCCCCCGGTTGTCTTCATTCTGTAAGCAAATCACAGGCTGCAGATCTAGCACCCGCAACCCAAAGTACAGGGAGTGTACATCTATATAATCGCATTAATATCTTAATAATACGATTTTTTCATAAATAACGCAACAACTTTTTGTTTTAAATTTTACTTATTTTCCTTAAATATTGCGTTTCCACTGCTTGCCGAATAATCCGACAGATCCAGGGTTCCACTTTTCCCTTCCAGTTTAGAAAGAATGCTTTCCAGATTCATAAGCTTGTCCTCCAGCCCGGATCCGCTTCCAAGCTCTATTTTGATCTTGTCCTTATACAAGATGATCTCATTGTCATTATTAAACCGGATCTCATCGATCAACAGCTTGTTCTTATCGATCAACTGTGTCATCGTCAAGATCTCCTGAAACATATCCTCGTTCGTTACAGGGAGCTTTTCACCCACAACGATACGGTCAAATTTCAATCCCTGAATACACGGAACATCCTCCAGCTTTTCGGAAGACGTTTCAAGCACGCGGCCATCATTATCAAAATAAATATACTGATCCATATAGCTCACACAACCAGCCATGGACTTCTCATATACTGTGATCGTTATGGTATGTCTTCCAATCACTTCAATCTGAAATTTATCAATAAAGGTTACATCCTCTACCGGATGCATTCTGTTGTCCAGATAGAAAAACAGGGTATTATCCGCTTTTTTCCCTTTTGTTACAATATCTATGATCTCATCCTCTGTATAATGCACATTGCCGGACACCTGTATCTTGGTCAGACTGTAGCATTTCAGGATATAGACATAGGCACTAAGGCATATAAGCAGCAGCGCACCAAGAATGATCAACAGAATCTTACCTGCCTTTCTTCCCTTTTTCTTTTCAGTTTCGCTCTCTGTTCTCCTGTTCTGCATCTTTTATATCTTCCTATCCATTTTATCTTCCCGGCTTCATCTGTCTGGCAACAGCAAGCACCAGTCCCATCTCAAGAAGCATGAAACATATCGAGCTTCCACCATAACTGATAAATGGAAGCGGTACACCGGTCGGGGGTATCGTATTTGTTACAACACTGATATTGATCAATACCTGAACAGCAACATGTGCCATAACACCGGTTGCGATCAGACCTCCAAACCGTTCACCGGAATTGATTGCGATCAGTGCGCATCTGTATATCAGGACCACAAACATTGCGATTACAAGTGCCGCACCAAATAAACCAAGCTCTTCACAGATAACGGAAAAAATCATGTCATTATGGGACTCTGGTATAAATCCCATCTTCTGGATACTGTTCCCAATGCCTCTTCCAAAAAAGCCTCCGGATCCGATCGCATAAAGGGACTGCATCGTCTGGTATCCATCATCGTATTTTTCCGGTGCAAGCCAGATACGGATACGATCTGCACGATAGCCTGCTGTTGCAATAAATATCACGCACATCAGGATTCCGATCAGCCCCATCAGCACAAACGGCCATTTTTTCGGGCTGGCGACAAATACAATGATCACCACAATGCCAAAGCATATGATCGCGGTACTTAAGTTCTCGATCGCGATCAGTATGATCGTTACAAACGGAAGCAGAAGCATCTTCGCCAGACCCTTCAGTGTATTCAGGCTTCTGGGTTTTCTGGTACAGATATCTGCGGTATATACGATCAGCGCAAGCTTTGCAAATTCCGACGGCTGGAATCCAAATGCACCAATATAGATCCATCTGGTCGATCCATGGCTCGCACTTCCTATAATGTAGACCAGCACTAAAAGTGCCATTGCCACATACAGAAAATATTTGGAATATCTTGCATATCTGCGATAATCGATCTTCGATACCAGAAACATTCCAAACAGTGCAACAAGTTCAAAAACAAGCTGTCGTTTTGCAAAATATGTACTGTCACCATACAGTTCATCTGCCCGGTAGGAACTGGTGCTGTAAACCATGACCAGTCCAAACAGAACAAGCCCCAGTACAATGCCAAGCAGCGGATAGTCAAAGTAACGTCCGCTGTACCATAACGGCTTTCTTCTGCTATCTATCTCATTTGTATCTGTGTTCCTGTTTCTGTCATTCAAATATTTCACTCCTTAAAATCGCGGACATATTCTTTGAACATTCTTCCTCTTTGCTCGTAATTATCAAACATTCCCCAGCTTGCACATGCTGGAGAAAGAAGAACTGCTTCTCCATCCTTTGCATTCTCATGACAATATTTTACCGCTCCTAACAGATCGTCTTCAAATACAATATTATGGAATCCGTGTTTCTTGGCAGTCTCTGCGATCTTCTTCGCCGTCTGACCGATCAGAACCAAACATCTGACTTTTCCGTCAAATGCATCGATCCATTCATCATAGGTAGAGCCTTTATCATAGCCTCCACCGATCAGATAAGTCGGTTTTACCATTGCCTGAATTCCCTTGATGGCTGCATCCGGATTGGTTCCCTTGGAATCATTGTAATAATCCACACCAGCCACTGTCTTTACATACTCTATTCTATGCTCTACGGCTTTAAAACTGACTGCAACATCACGAATGACATTGACCGGCACTCCCATATAATAAGAGATACCAACTGCAGCGAGCACATTTTCAACATTGTGGGAACCGAGCAGGATCAGATCCTTTAATGCAAGGACATCGATCTTTTCTCCATTTGCCTCGATCACAATGTGACCATCCTCTACATATACACCGTCTGCAGGCTTCTCCAGTCTGCTGAAATATACAACTCTTGGGCGGATTCCCTCTGCCATTGCTCTTGTATGATCATCATCATAGTTTAATACAACCACATCATCTTCTGTCTGATTCTTTGTGATCGACTTCTTGACATTTCCGTAATTTTCAAATGTATAATGACGGTTCAGATGATCCGGTGTCAGATTTAAGATTGCACTGACATTCGGATGAAAATCCACGATCGTCTCTAACTGGAAGCTGCTGATCTCTGCTACTGTTGCACTGTCATCATCGGTTGTATCACAAAGCTCGGTATATGGAATACCGATATTTCCAACTACGATCGTCTTCGGATTCCACGCCTTTACGATCTCGCCAACAAGTGCCGTCGTCGTTGTCTTACCATTTGTTCCTGTGATCGCAGCGATCTTTCCTTTACCAAAATAATATGCAAGCTCAATCTCACTCCATACCGGAATGCCTGCTTTCTTTATATCCTCTACAAATGCAGAATCAACCGGAATACCCGGGCTTATAACCATAATATCTGTCTGCTTTAATACTTCATCCGTTAATTTTCCAAGCAGGATCGTAACAAGTTCTGACTGGGAGAGTTTCTCCATCAGATCATTTTTATCTCTTTTTTCATTTTCATCAAACAGCGTAACCTTTACGCCATGAGCGATCAGCAGCTTTGCTGCACTGATGCCGCTCTTACCTGTACCAGCCACTAAAGCATTTTTAAAATTCATCTTCATATCCTCCGTATTAAACAGCCAGTAAACCTACAACACAAAGTACGGCTGTTACTATCGCAAATATTGATACAACCTTTGTCTCAGGCCATCCGGAAAGCTCAAAATGATGATGGATCGGTGCCATTTTGAACACTCGTTTTCCAGTCAGTTTGAATGAAACTACCTGGATGATAACCGATAATACTTCTATAAAATAAATGAATGCCACGATCAGAATAAATAATGGCATCTTCAGCATGTATGCAATCGATGCTACAAATCCGCCAAGTGCAAGAGAACCGGTGTCACCCATAAACACTCTTGCAGGGTATACATTATATACAAGGAATCCTAACAAGCTTCCCATTGCTGCACAGGAGATAGGCGCAAGACCGGATCCGGTTCCGATCGCAACAACTGTAAAGAATGTAGCGATCAATGCTGTTACGGAAGAAGCAAGGCCATCCAGACCATCTGTGAAGTTTGCACCATTTACTGTTCCAAGTACAACAAAGAATAACAAAACGATATAAACCCATTTATCAAGAACAACTGTCTTACCGACAAATGGAATAATGATCTCGTTGTTGATCTCGGTATATTTCTCAATATAATATGCAAAAACTGCTGTTACAACGAACTGTCCGAGCATCTTCTGCCATGCACGAAGTCCCAGGGAACGCTTCATAACGACTTTGATATAATCATCCAGAAATCCGATCAGACCAAAACCAAGTGTTACAAACAATACCGGAAGGATATCCGGATAATCCTTCATATAAAATAACGAGGTAATCACCAGACTCAACAGAATGATCAGTCCGCCCATTGTCGGTGTTCCTGATTTCTTCAGATGTGTTTCCGGTCCATCATCTCGTACAAACTGTCCAAATTTCAGTTTCTTTAAAAATGGGATCACGATCGGGCTTAACACCACGCTGATTCCAAACGCTATAAGTATCGGTAAAATAATTGAAAAATCCAAGTTCATTTCTTTGTACTCCTTACCCGTCATTTCATTTTGAAATGGCTATATTTTTCCTCACGTATGAGGTAATTTTCTTATTCCTCTTTTGGTATTCCCAGATATGGAAGGATATTGGAAAATACCTCCTGTATGACAGGGGCTGCTATCGTTCCTCCATAATATACTCCTGTCGGTTCATCGATCATAACAAATGCCATGACCTGCGGATCATTTGCCGGTGCAAATCCTAGGAAAGATGATATGTATTTTCCGGTTCCTCTCGGATACTTCTCACTGGTTGCTGTCTTGCCGCCAATCCGGTATCCCTCGATCTGCGCCTTGCTGCCTCCGCCTTCTGCCACAACAGACTCCAACAGATCACGCATTGTCGCCGATGTTTCACTACCGACCGCCCCTTGGGTGACCGGATATTGAAGCTCCGTCATAACCTGACTCTCCGCATCCACCACCTTCATACCGATATGTGGTGTGATCTTATTCCCACCATTTATAACGGTTGCTGCAGCAGTCACAAACTGGATCGGTGATATCTGAAAGGACTGTCCAAATGACATCGTTGCCAGTTCTACCGGTCCGATATCGGAAAGCTTATGCATAATGGAATTTGCCTCACCCGGAAGATCGATCCCGGTTTTCTGAAACAATCCAAGCTTCTGATAGGTCTGATACAGATTCGTGGCTCCTGTCCGTTCTCCGATCGTCATAAATGCCGGATTGCAGGAATTCATCAGTGCATGCCGGAAGTCCTCCGAACCATGTCCTGTCGTCTTATGGCACCGGATCCTGCGATCCTCCACGATCTTATATCCCGGACAGTAAAAGGTATCCGATAAGGATACGGTTCCAGCCTCAAGGGCTGCTGTCGCTGTCACGATCTTAAAGGTCGATCCCGGTTCGTACGTATCACTGACTGTAAAATTACGCCACATATTGTTTAACGCATCCATCTTCTCACCGTCAGTCATACTCTCGTATCCAGCCAGATCCGTGTTCAACTGAAATGGCTGGTTCAGATCATATTCCGGCACATCAACCATGGCATAGATCTCTCCATTCTGCGGATTCATAATGATCATTGCCACACGTTTTGCCTGCTTCTCTTCCATAACGGAAAGAGCCGCCTGTGTTGCATATTTTTGTATTGTCAAGTCCAGTGAAAGTACCAGGTCATCTCCCGGTACAGGACTTACTCTCGTTTCTTTTACATTTGGCAGTTCGATTCCCTTTGCATCCGTTACTGTATGAATGCTTCCGTCCTCTCCTGCCAGAATTTCATTATACCAGACCTCAAGGCCAACGATTCCCTGATTGTCTGCTCCTGTAAAGCCAAGAACCTTGGATGCAAGGCTTCCATAAGGATAATACCTTTTATAGTCCTCGTCAACCTTAATTCCGGCAACATTTAATTCCCGGATCTGATCTCCGGTTTCCTTCGCAACGTTTGTTGCGATCAATTCACGGGAGGATACCTTGGTTACTTTTTTGCGTATCTCCGCTTCTCCCTTATCCAGATATTCATTCAGCACCTGTATAACTGCTTCTTCATCCTCAATCTGGCTGTGGATGACCGATACGGAACAGACTGCTTTATTATCAGCCAGGATATTTCCATTTCTGTCGTATATCCTTCCTCTTGGTGCTTTGATGCTTCGTTCTCTTTCATGAAGCCCGGTTGCTGCACGATTATAATAATCCGCTTTTGCAACCATCAGATAAGCAAGTCTTCCCATCAGAAAAACCGCAGTCATTACGATCGCTATACATGTAAAATATATCTTTCTCCGATTATAACTATAAAGCTTCATTCTGCCCGCCGGATTTATTTATCCTTATATCTTATTACTTTTTCCGGACAAATATGCCTTTTCTGTCAGTCTGCCAGATATTCCCTTGTTTATTCATCCTGAACTTTGGCTTCTGTTGTTTCTTCGGAGGTTGTTTCTTCTGAAGTGCCATTTTCAGATACTGCTTCTGTTGTTCCCTCAGAGGTTACATTCTCTGAACCGGTATCTTCCGCTGTTGTATCTCCCTCTGCAGTGCTTCCTTCTTCTGTTGTTCCCTCGCCTGTTGAATCTTCTACATTGCCTTCAAATGGAGAGCTGATTGGCTCATCTTTTCCATTATACGTTACATCTTCATCACTGCTCTGATATACATTCATATATGGGAGCAGATCTTCCATGATCGCATGGAATAACAGTGCTCCGGCACCGGATGTAGACTGACTTTCTACATTTGGTTCGTCAACTGCAACATACAGCATGATCTGTGGATTCTCTACCGGTGAGAAACCGATAAAGGATAATACATAATTGCCCTGATTTCTAGGAATCTTTTCTGCTGTACCTGTCTTACCGCCGATCGTATATCCATCAACGGCTGCTCTGGAACCGGTACCTTCTGTAACAACACCTGCCATATACTGCTTCATCAGATCTGAAGTTGTCTTTGAAATCGTCTTGCGGACAAGTTCCGGTTCATTATTCTCTATAATACTTCCATTTTCATCTAAAATCTGTCTGACGGTGTGAGGCGTATAATAATTTCCTCCATTGATCAGTGAACAGAACGCTGCTGCCATCTGGATCATTGTTACATTAATACCCTGCCCAAAGGATGAAGTCGCAAGCTCGACCGGATTCAGTCCTTCTTCATCATACACCAGACCGCTTCCCTCCCCGGAAAGATCAATTCCGGTCTGATTACCAAAATTAAATATATCCTGATATTTGGAAAATGTTTCTCTTCCTTCTGATTTTGCGATCTGCATCAAAGCGACATTACAGGACTGCTCTAGCGCCTGCTTTAATGTAATCGTGCCATCACCACTTCGGTTATGACAATAGATCGGAGATGTTCCCTCTGCAACGATCTCATAGCCTTTACAGAAGAATGTATCGCCGTCTTTCACAATTCCGTCCTCAAGGGCACCTGCAATCGTAAAAGGCTTAAATGTAGAACCCGGCTCCAAGATATCACTGATGCAATAATTTCTCCATACAGCATCTAATGCTTCATACGTCTGATCACTTGTCAGGTCATCAATTGCTTTCTGGAATTCATCATCTGTCATAGATGAAAAATCATATGTGATCTTTTCCGGGTCTTTCTGTTCCTCGGTTGTTGCTTCTGTCGTATCTTCAGAAGAACCTTCCTCGCTGCTGTCTTCTTCTGTTGATGGTTCTTCCGTACTTTCTGTAACGGTAACCTCCATATTACGAAGTGCATCCGTATTCATCGGTTCGTTCGGATCATATCCATAAGAGGTACTCATGCCAAGAACCTCTGCCGTATCCGGATCCATTGCGATAACACCGATCTTCTTTGCACCGGTCGTCTGCATATATTCTTTTATATTATCTTCAATGATCTTCTGGATATTCAGATCGATCGTAGACACTACAGTATAACCATTCTGTGCAGGTACTGTAACGGATTCTACGGTATTATCATTTGTCAGATATCCATATGTCTTTCCATTTACACCATTCAGGTAACTGTTATAATAACCTTCGATTCCACCCTGTCCGACATTTCCGCTTACGGTATATCCAAGCAGGTGACAGGCAAGACTGCCATTTGGATATTTTCTTTTGTATTCCTCCTCAAACCGCACACCAACGACATCTGCACCATCTCTTGTATTGCAATATTCCTGAAATGCTTTTACATCTGCATATTCAAGCCCTTTCATGGCTACCTTATAAAAGGAATCTGTGTTCTGCATACATTCATCGAACTTTGCATCTTCCATTCCAAAATATTTGATCAGCGCTGCCTTTGTTGCCTCTTTTCCCTTATCCGTACGCAGGATATTTTTGGGCTCCAAAATCAGATTGTACACTTTCTCACTGGTGGCAAGAATATTTCCATTTCGATCCACAATGTCTCCCCGTTCAAACGGAATATCCAGACTGTCGTAGGTCTTCTGATCCAGTACCTCTTCCTGATACTCCTGTCCTTTTGCAAGGCTGATATAGATCACACGTCCGATAAGCACAACAAAAAAGAGTAATGCGATACCAAATATTATAACCAGTCTCTGTTTCATTCTCCTAAGAAAATTCTTTGCTTTTGTCGACATATTTTTCCACCTTTGATTTTATTTTTATATTCTGTATCTTAACAGGTTCGGGTATAACGCAAAATTTCCTGAGACTTATTTGGTCTCAGGAACATTTTTGTACTGTATAACATAATCGTCACTGTTCTGTGGATAGTACACAGTCTGTCCCGGCTTCGAATATACCATACCAAGCTCAGTTGTTGCAATCTTATATATTTCATCCAGATCTGTCATGCTGTCAAGTCCTGAACTGTATTCTGCATTTACATTTAACTGTTCATTCAACTGGCTCTGCAGTGTACTAACTTCATTTTTTCCTTCTTTTACATCTGCCATTAATTTCAGCATTACAAAGCACAAGCCTACTGCACATATTACAGCAAATGATAAGAATAATCCATGTCTTAATTCATCGACCCATCTTCTGTCTCTCTGTCTGACAGCCGGCGCCTGTTTGGTTCTTACCTGTTTCTTTCTCTGTGGCATCTGCTTTCTTGCAGGTGTTGCTGTCTGTTTCTCCTGTCTTCTTCTGGCAGGGCGTTCTGCCGGCATCTCTGTTCTTCTTGCCGGTTCATATTCTCTTCTGACCGGTTCTGCTGAATAATCCAGCTTCCGGACTGTACTTCCATCTATGTAGTAGTGATTCCGTCTTTCTGACATTTTAAAACACCCCTTTTATATATTCATACCTTTTTCAAATACCCGGAGTTTTGCGCTCTTGGATCTTGAATTTGCTTCCATTTCTTCTTCTGTTGGAAGAATTGGTTTCCTTGTTATCACTTTTCCTTTTGATTTTCTTCCGCATGTGCACACCGGAAAATTCGGTGGGCAGATACACGGATTTTCATTTTTACGAAATGCATTTTTTACGATTCTGTCTTCTAATGAATGGAATGTGATGATACATAATCTTCCGCCTGGTTTCAAACAGTCAATCATTCCATCAATGGAATTCGTTAGTACTTCAAGCTCATGATTTAATTCAATACGAATTGCCTGAAATGTCTGCTTGGATGGATGTCCCTGTGCATTTCGTACTTTTGCAGGAATTGATCCACGGATGATATCGTTTAATTCTTCTGTTGTTTCAATCTCTTTTTTCTCACGATACTTCACAATATGGTATGCAATACTTTTTGCAAATCGTTCTTCGCCATATTCTTTGAGTATATGAAAGAGTTCCTGCTCGGTATATCCATTTACGATATCCTTTGCAGTCTTTGTCTGGCGGTCGTCCATCCGCATATCAAGGGGCGCATCAACCCGATATGTGAATCCTCTATCCACATTGTCGAGTTGATATGAAGATACGCCAAGATCCAGCAATATCCCGTCCACTTGAAGTATATTTAGCTCGTCTAGTATGCTTTTAAAATTCTGATAGTTATCTCTTACGACTGTAATGCGGTCACCGTACTCCGCCAGTCGTTCTTTTGCTGTTATAATCGCCTCACCATCCTGATCAATACCGATCAGATGTCCATCCGATCCAAGTCTTTTCGCTATTTCTCTCGAATGTCCGGCTCCCCCAAGGGTTCCATCCATATAAACACCATTCGGTTTGATATTCAGATTTTCAATGGTTTCATCCAGTAAAACCGATGTATGTTTAAATTCCATAACTACCACTTCTGTCCTTATATTCTGAAATCCAGTTCGTCCAGCTTGTCTGCAATCTCATCCATGTTCAGGGATTCTTCATTATTGATCTCATCCCATGCTTCCTTATTCCAGATTTCTGCTTTTTCTCCGTTTCCTATGATGACAACATCTTTTTCGATATTGGCAAATGTACGAAGTGTCTGTGGAATGATCACTCGACCCTGTGCATCCGTTTCGCACTTTACTGCTCCTGAGTTGAAGAAACGCTTGAACTGTCTTGCACTCTTATTCGTCATCGGAAGCTGGTTCAGCTTGTCCGCAAACTGCTGCCATTCATCATTTGGATAAACGTACAGACAATTGTCCAGACCTTTTGTGATCATGAAGGTGCAGCCGAGTTCCTCTCTAAGCTTGGATGGCATGATAAGTCGCCCTTTGGTATCTAATCTGTGTTCATATTCACCTGTTAAACACTTGGACACTTATTCCACCTTCTTTCGACTCATTTCCTCCACTTTGTGGCACTAATCCACCACTTCACTCCACTTATAGGGTAATTCTATACTACTTAACTAAAAAAAGCAACCACAAATATGAAATTTTCACATTTGCGATTGCCTTAATTTTTATATCGTTGTGTCTGTCCTGGTTTGCCTCTGCTCTGTCTGATACTATTGCTATATGCATCGACATTTGCATAGTTTCGTAGTGAGACTTGCACTAGCTGTCAGCATAAAGCCCATGTCTGAGCCCGATAGGGCGAGTTAGGGCGACTGCTGACAAATCAGTAAGTCCTACTAAACTCAGACTGCACCTTTGGTTTGTCTTCGCTAAGGAGACTTACATGGCACGCACTAAACTCAGGCATCGTCGTTGACTCGCCTTCGATAAGTGCTCCGCACAAGCGTGCGAGTCGAACAGAAACGAAGCAAGTCGTGCATATAGCAGTGGTATCAGACAGAGCAGAGGCAAAACGGAATACAATACAGAAAAAGGACATCCACACCATTGTGGATGTCCCATTTGTATGTTTGTATGTGTTTTTACACCTGAGTGTACGTTCCAGTGGAGGATGATCCCATTTTTAGAAACACGCAACTTTGTACATATTCTTTCTGCTGATCACACCTATGTCTTCCAGAGTGTTCACCATCCTGTATACCGTTGCGATTCCTATACTGTCATCTCTCTTGACAGCCTTGTAATATATTTCCTTACAAGAAGAACAGTCTTCATCCAGAATAATATCTAACAGAATGCATCTCTGTTTTGTAATGCGAAAGCCCTGTTTTCTAAGCTTCTCGATCACTGCATCCTTCCGGTTTGGTTCTCCCTGATATCTTACATAACCAAACACATTGTCATTGCGGATTTCCTGAACAATCATTTTATTCCTCCATTTTTATATCAATAAATATAACTACTACGTTCTTATGTTGGTTAGTATATTCTAACATTCGTTAGTTGTCAATAATTATTTATATATTTTGTGAACAAATAACTGTTTTTTTCGAATCCCGGTGACTACTGTTCAATATCTATGGCTTCTGCGGCTTCTGTCTGATCCACATCCTGATCTTCCTGTGGTTCTTTACAGTATGCAAATGTAATCACAGCCTTAAACAGATCTCCATCGATCACGATGTTAAAATCCGCATGTTGAAGCTGACACAAGCTTCTTGTAATGGATAAGCCGAGTCCGCTTCCCTCTGTATTTCTGGAACTGTCACCTCTTACAAAGCGTTCCATCAGTTCATCACTTGAAATATTCAGCGGCGCTTCTGATATGTTCTTGAACTCTATACATACCTTCGCAGGTTCTTTGATGCTCTTTGTAAGATCACGGATCACGTTTCCATCTTCATCGGTTATATAAGTATTTACATATAACCGAGTCCCCGGCATCGTATATTTGAATGCATTATTTAACAGATTATCAAATACTCTCCAGAGGTGTCTGCCATCTGCTTCGATCCCTGCACGATCCTTTGCGAGATTCGTTACCAGCGTGATATTCTTCTGCATCAATTTGTCAATATATTCACCGGATGCCTGTTCTGCGATCATATTCGCATCCATGTTTACAAGCTCTACCTTTACATTTCCGGTCGATGCCTTAGAAGCATCCACAAGATCCACGATCAGTTTTTTTAACCTTGCTGACTGCCTTGCTATTACTTCTATATAAGAAGCCTCAGGTTCTTTTTCGATATCCTCCTTCTGAAGCAGATCGACATAGTTAATAATAGAAGTAAGCGGTGTCTTGATATTATGCGATACATTCGTGATAAGCTCCGTCTTCATCCGTTCACTTTTCATCCGGTCATCTACCGCAAGCTGGACACCTTCATTGATATGATTCAGATTCTCGCCATGTTCTTTGAACTTTCCAAACATGAATCTTGTATTTACCTTGTGACCGTACTCGCCCTTTGCAAGCTTGTCTCCACCCATGAAAAGCTCCTGCATCATACAGACAAATCCCATATAGGCAATTGCACAGATGATCTTCAGCAGCATTAATACAATAAATCCTGCTTCATCTATATATACAGCATTAGTAACAAGCAATGCCACTATAATTTCAACGATCGTAATTACGATATACAAAAGGAACGCTTTTATTATAAATGGAACCTTGCTGAATACATACCGGAAAAATGCGGTTATCTTTCCCGATTTTCCAAATAGTTTGCGACCCAGTCTGACAATCCATGATGTATTAAGCAGATTCGACTGTTTGACTCTTGCGATCAGATTGTTGATCAGTAAAAGTCCGACCGTACAGATACAACCCAAACCGATCAGACATACAATAGTCTCAATATCATGTCCTGTAATACTGCTATCAATAAAATAATGAAGCCGGTCTGTACCGCTGTAACTATAATAAGCATATGATAAGGAATAACTGATATTCTGTGCAAAAGCAATCAACAGACTTATCAAAACGACTATTCCAGTCAATATAATTTCAACCGGAACCTTTTCTGTTTTTCTTACAACACCGTCTTTACCGGATAATACCATACTTGTGATCATGAATATGATGCACAAAACAAAATCAAGTCCAAAGAAGAGCAGGATTCTGTTCTTTCCCGAAGCAGCCTTGCTGATCGCCTGTAGGCTCTTATTCATACGTGAAGAAACGTCAGATGTGCCGTCGATATATAAATTACCGGAAGCATATATCGTAATATCGTCTCCTGCGTAATTGCCAACGATTACGGTATATCCATCTTTTATGATCGGATAATACATATCATTCTCCGCATCATACTCATACTGCTTTGTCTTTCCGTTTGCTGTGATCGTTATCTGATCACCGTTATAGGAAATCGTTACTCCCTCCGGCGTGCTGTATGAACCGGAGCTCTCTATTTCCTCCTCCATTGTTGTGGAATCTTCTGATGTTGCAGACTCTTCCGATATTCCTGAATTCTTGGTTTCGGCTTCCGTCTCTGCTTCCGCATCTGTGGTATATTCCTCCAGATCACTCAGATCAATTCCATAATCATCAGACACCTCTGACCTGGAAAGAGCTGCTTCATCCGGCATACGCAGGTTAACATAATCATAATTGTTTCCTTCTTTTTCCACACCGATACTCTGTGCTTCCTTATAGGTATCATAGCTCAGGATCTTTCCGGTAGGAATACCGATCGTTGTACTGACAACTGCTTTCTCTCCTAAAACTCCATATACTAATGCTTTTTCCGGCAAATTATCTGTCTGTGCCAACATAACGGAATTAGATTCACCCGTTTTTGAAGAATCCCAATCATCACCAACACCCACATACAGATCTGTTTTCGCATATCCATATGTTTTCTCCAAATCCTCTTCATAGGTACGATCATATTTATTAAATGCATTTTCCTTTTCCGATAACAGCATCAGAAAATCACTTGCATCGACAACATTATCATGATTCATATCCTTTTTCTGCAAAGCATCGGGATCGTATTCATAGTCTCCCCATTCATCATCACTGTAACTGATATCCAGAGTATTTCTAATATACTCGGCACCACGATTCATACAGTTAGTCAACATCTCGCTCTGATAATCCGCTTCCAGCTCTGCCCGCAGCTCCGATTCCGATCTGCCCTGAAAGATTCCGGCTTCATACATATCAAGCAGTACATAACCCAATATAAATCCAACGCTGCAGGTGATAAAAAATAACGTATAGATCAGTAATTTAAAGGGATTGTTATTTTTTAACTTATTCATGTTTCACATTCTCCATTCCTGTCAGACTGTATAGAGGTTTACTGATATTCCATCTTATAACCTCTGCCCCAGATCACCTTGATATATCTTGGTTCTCCGGGATTGATCTCTATCTTTTCACGCAAATGACGGATATGGACAGCTACCGAACCTTCGGCTCCAAGCGGTGTTTCTTTCCAGACTTCCTTGTAAATATCTCTCGGTGAAAATACCTGTCCCGGATGTTCCATCAGAAGTCTTAAAATATCATATTCTGTCGGTGTCAGACTGACCAGTTCGCCATCGACCGTAACCTGTTTGGAATTATCATTCAACTCAATTCCCCCGATCACGATCGCATCTTTCTTGATCTGTCCGCTTCCAAGCTGCATATATCTTCGAAGCTGCGATTTCACTCTGGCGATCACCTCTACCGGATTAAACGGCTTGGTAATGTAATCATCTGCTCCAACCTCCAGTCCAAGGATCTTATCTGTATCTTCACTCTTTGCGGTCAGAAGGATAACCGGCAGATTCGTCTCCTCGCGGATCTTTAACATCGCTGTGATCCCATCCATCTCCGGCATCATGATATCCATTAACACCAAATGGATGTCATGCTCTTTGATCTGCTCTAACGCTTCTTTTCCGTTGTAAGCTTCATAAATATTGTAGCCGGATGTTTTCAGGTAAATCTTTAAAGCTGATACGATATCTTTCTCATCATCGCAAATTAATATATTATACATTTTTCTCTCCTCGTCTGAAAATATGATCGTTGTCTGTATCTTATGGGGTACGTGTGCGCACCACGCATTCCTTTTTAGGATACAGCAAACCGCTGATATTTTCCATATCTTTCTTTGACGGTATCATTGTAAGGCTTTCTACCATTAAGATACAATTTGGGATATTCTTAAGATTTATTAAGATGTGTCTATAAATAACCGAACGATAGAAGTATGGAATGATATATCTTCATTTCGAAAATCTATCAAGCAAATTTTTGAATCAAAATGAAAGATACATTACATATTATTCCGTAAGACGCTTCCGCTCGTATCTTCGTGCAGCGGTACATAAAGTTGCAAAAGACGCAACTTAAGTACCGGTCTCAGATAATGCTTACTACATAATAGTAATGATATCTTTCATTTTTCCTTAAAGCATTAACACACAGATAGATTTTCCGCATGAAATATATCATTTCAGACTTCTATCTGTATATTGGTATGGCAATATAATTATTACACATTTGTTTTTACAAATCTAAAGTACAGTTTACAAGGGACTACACAGGGTAACGGTCTGACGGGAGGTGTGCCGCCCGTCAGATTTTCCATGTGATGTTCAAGCTGTCGCTTGTAGCGGCTATGGTGGTAATCATCAAATCCACCACCCGCCGCTTGTCGTCAAAGGATACATTGTCCCATGTGTCGAGGTAGCCGGAAATCTGGCTGACCTGTTCCGGGCTGATGGCTTCCACCGTCAGCTCAGCTATCTGCTTCACAAGTTCCTGCTTGCGTCCGTCCAGTTCCGCTATCTTCACATTCACATAGGAGAGCAGGACATTGTTTGCACCCGTCAGACTGTCCACCAGCTTTTCAATCTCGCTGTCCTCATGGGCAAGCTCCACTTGCAGTGCTGCAATTTTCGGGTTTGCCTTTGCCGCTTTCTTTCTGCCTGTCAGCGTCTTGTAGCTTGCCAGTTTCTTTACCATCTGCTGATAGACCACCGCTTCCAGTTCGGAAGTGATGATTTTCCCGCACCCCGGACAACTCTTGTTATCCAGCCGTTTCGTACAGCGAAGGTATTGCTTGCCGGAGGGATTGAAGATACTCATAAGGGCATACCCGCAGTTCCCGCACTTGATTTTTCCCGCCAGCCATGTATGGGTGGCTTTTCGGGCAGACTGGATTTTCATGTTGTTCATCAGCTTCTTGCGGCAGGTCAGCCAGATGTCGGAGGGGACAATGCCCTCATGGGGAGCCAACACCAGCATTTGGTCTTTCAAGTCGTTCTTTTTGCTGGGCTTCACATCTCGCCCTTGATACAGATAGCAGCCGTTCATACCCGTAAAATCGGCAGCGTCATTGACAATGACTGTCCCTTGACTTTTGAAAAACTCGTACACATCAAGGTCTGCCTGCACATAGACAGGATTGCGTAACATCTGCGCCAGCGTGGGGCGTATCAGTTCTTTACCGTTGAATAAAATCCCCTGTTCGGCAAAGTACCGGGTAATGTCCCCGTAGGAGGTTGTGGGCTGGGCGTACATCTCAAACATCAGCCGGATATTTGCCGCTTCATCTGGATTTACCACCAGCTTCTTTGTGTTGATACCGTCCATCTTAATCGGCTCTGTATGGAAGCCGTAAGGGGCTTTCCCACCCATCTTGAAGCCTCGCTGGCTGCGGGAATAGTAAGCGTCCGTTACCCGCTTCTGTATGGTTTCCCTCTCAAGTTGGGCGAACACGATACAGATATTCAGCATCGCCCGCCCCATCGGGGTGGAGGTATCAAACTTTTCCGTAGAGGACACAAACTCCACATTGTATTGCTGTAACAGCTCCATCATATTGGCAAAGTCCAGAATGGAACGGCTGATACGGTCGAGCTTGTAAACCACGACCTTTGCAATCAATCCCCGCTTGATGTCCCGCACCAGTTCTTGAAATTTTGGACGGTCTGTGTTTTTGCCGCTGTACCCTTTGTCTGTGTATTCCTTGCAGTTACCGCCTTTCAACTCGTATTTGCAAAATTCAATCTGGCTTTCAATGGAAATGCTGTCCTTTTTGTCTACCGATTGTCTTGCATAAATTGCGTCTATTCGATTGTTCATATTGTCGCTCCTTTTCTTAAAAAAGAAACGGAGCTGCTGACAGTTTTATTATACCGCCAGCAACCCCGCAAATCAACGATGGCTTCGGAAAATCTTATGCCCCGGCTTCCTCACTCTGCCGCTTGTCGGCATACTTGCGGAACACCTCATAAAGCTGCTGTTCCAGATCCCGGCGTTTTGCCGCCTCCTGCTCCGGCGTGAACACCGGGGAGAGATTTTCCAGCGTGATTTCCTTTCCCTGAAAAGTCACGACTTCGGTTTCTTTCTTGTATCTGATATGCTCCATAGTACCTCCGTATTTAATTTTCAAAGTGCAGTGCCGTCATGCTGCGGCGTGAAATGTTTTCTGTCATCAATCACCGTTCCCTTGTGTGTCGCTGCTGCCGTTTCAGTTCTGCCAGCACCTCCGGCGGGATACGGTCTACCAGCCGTTGAATGTCTTTCAGTTCGCTTTCCAGCTTTGCCCGTTCCATCGTATCTTTCATCTTGCCTTTTTCGCTGGCTTTGGCTCTGGCTTCCAACTGTTCATTTTCTGCCAAAAGGTCGTTTATTGTGACCTTGTATTTTTTGAGCTGACCGGAGAAGTTCTCCATCTGCGGAAACCACTTTTTCAGCAGGGAGAGGGCTTCCTCTTTCTTCTTTCCGGCGTTGAACGGGGTAATACCGTCCAGCGTGGCTTCAATGGCTCTTGCCTGTTTGGAGAGATTGACCGCCTGCTTGAACAGGCGGGTGGGGATATACTTCCTGCCTGTCTTACTGGCACTTTCCCCACGCTCCAAGTCGGGATATTTCTCCACCATATAGGCGTGAAAATCGTCCTGCCATTTTGTGAGGTTGGCTCTGTTCCCGATGATTTCTTTTGCACACAGGCGGTTGTCCTCTGTCAGCGGGACAAAGACCAAATGCAGGTGGGGCGTTTTCTCGTCCATGTGTACCACCGCCGACACGATATTTTCTTTCCCTACCCGCCCGATTAAGAAATCAGCCGCCCTCTGGAAAAATTCCTGTATCTCCTTTGGGGACTTCTTCTTGAAAAACTCAGGGCTGGCGGTAATCAGCGTATCCACAAACCGGGTGCTGTCCCTGCGGGTGCGGCAGCCAGCTTGTTCAATGCGGCTTTTAATGAAGTGATAGTATCTGCTCTCCGGCTTGATGATGTGGAAATTGTACTTGCTCCGGCTGGTGTCAATGTCGGGATTGCTGGCGTACTGTTCCTTTTGTCGTTCGTGGTGGGCTTCCAGCGGTCTTGCCGGATTGCCCTTGTGTTTTTCAAATCGCAAAATTGCGTGTTGTGCCATGAAACCCCTTTCCCCATTCCGTTCCCTTCCGGGACTTTTTCACAGGAAAATCCTGCAGAAAATATCTCGGATAGGAAGGGAATGGATAGAATATAAATCAATATTTTTATCTCTGTATTTCTATATACCGTCCGATTTTCGTACTTCAAGAGGATTGATTATCGTACTTGTGGGGTACGCTTTTCAGCCCTCCGGCGTACCAAAACGGGATTTCTTGAAGTCGGTGTTTGAAACCGCTTCATAGGATTTTGGGTAAATACAGTTGGGTTTTCCACAGCCCTGCTTCTTAATCTCAATCAACTCCGCATACTGCAATTCCCGCAGGGTGTTGACGGCTTTCTGCCGCCCACAGTGGAGCAGGGCGACCACCTCGCAGATGGGATAATACAGGTAAATGCGCCCGTATTCGTCCGCCCAGCCGTTCTTGCGGGATAGTTCTGTCCGGCGCAGGATAAAGGCGTACAGTATCTTCGCTTCGTTGGACAGGGGCGTAAATGTAGGTGCTTCAAAGAGGAAATTCAGAAGCCGGGTGAAGCTGACCGATTTCTCCGGCTGATGAATATAAATCGTGTTTGTCATAATGTGCTTTGTGGACAGTTAGAACGGCATTTCCGGGGGTGGACGATACTTTATACCACCTGCCCCGTTTTGGGGCTTGCAAAGCCTGATAAATCAAGGCTTTTTTCACTCCTAACTGTCCACAGCAGACCTCCTTTTCCGTTCACTTTCTGTTTTCTGCCGCCTGTGAACTCTGGCGGCACAGCCGGGGCAGTATTTTGCCCGGTTGGATTTGGGGACGAACACTCTGCCGTAGACCGCACAGCGTTTCAAGTCCTTATCCCGGAAAATCTCTGCTTCCAGCGTCCCGATTTGCGGCAAGACCGACCAGCGGAACCACTTACAGCAGACCGAGAAAGAAATGGTCTGGGGGCAGGTGTGGGTGTCCCCATCGTCAAGGAGCATACAGTTCCCGTCCTCATAACAGCAGCACTCCCGGCGGATCAGGGTGTTTGCCTGTTTCCTCTGTGCCGGTGTCATGCGGTAAAGGGAACCGTCCTGCCTGCGTTCTATGGGCGGCAGTCGTTTATATGGGGTCTCTCTCATGTGTTCCCTCCATTTTTCCTTAGCCGTTCTCCCCGAAAAGGCTTCCTGCCCCATTCCTGCGGCGTGTTCCAGCGTTGGCACGCTCCCCGGACTTCGGGACATTTTGTCCCTAAGTGGCTCGTTGCGGTGCTTCCCCTGCCGGGGTATTCCTTTTCGGACGATCATTCATTTTTTAAGGTGCAGCTCATCGATGAACTACCCTAAGTCTACACCTAAAAGACCGCCCGCCCCGTATATCCATAAGGTCGGAAATCACCCCGGAAAACTCTCTATTTCCACGCTCTCGGAATTGTGGTAAAATGGAAGAAACGGAACAGGAAATCGAAATTTGAAAGGAGAATTGTGATTATGATAGAGTTGGGTACATTCAAAAAAATATTGGAAGAAAATGAAGAACGTTTTCCATTACTAACGCTCGATGAATTTTTCAATGGAAATACAGAAGAGGACTCCATTGCTCCGAACCAATGGGAATTTGGGCGACCGACTCTTTCTGAAATATGGGATATGCTACAAAAGATTGAGTTAATGCCTAACATAGCGTGGGTGCGTGTTGCTCTGCACGATGATACAGAAATCGTAGAAAACAATGGGGCAGAAGAATTAGTTCTTGCAGGAGATTCAATCGTGATTTGCACAACCATTTTGCCTACGGAATTAGAAAAATTAGTAAATTGCGAATGGCTATGCTCTGACGGAGTAATTACAATAAAGGCATCTGAATTAAATATTTATTCGTGTGTACCACCAATTCCAGAAAACTTTAATTGTTTGGAAATCGTGTGGGACTAATCTACAACTTTCAGTTTATCAAGCAGACAAGGAGGGAGAGCATGGAACTTTCCATACAAGAACGATTGAAAGACCTGCGTGTGGAGCGTGGGCTGACGCTGGAACAGCTTGCGGAGCAGACGCACCTCTCCAAGTCTGCATTGGGCAGTTATGAAGCGGAGGATTTCAAGGACATCAGCCACTATGCCCTTATCAAGCTGGCGAAGTTTTACGGCGTGACCACTGATTATCTGCTGGGGCTGTCCCAAACAAAAAATCACTCAAACGCCGATCTTGCAGACCTGCATTTGAGTGATGATATGATTGAATTATTGAAAAGTGGGCTGGTGGATAATTCCCTCTTGTGTGAACTGGCGGTACACCCGGATTTCCCCCGGCTGATGGCTGACCTCGAAATCTATGTAAACGGTATCGCTGGCAAACAGGTGCAGAGTGCAAATGCCATTATAGACGCTGTGAGCGCAACCATTATGAAGCAGCACAATCCCGGCTTGTCCGACCCGCAGTTACGACGGCTTATTGCCGCCCATATTGACGATGACAGCTTTTGCCGCTATGTGATACAGCAGGACATAAACAAGATAGCCCTCGATCTGCGGGAAACACATAAGGACGATTTTTTCAGCGTCCCGGAGGATAACCCACTGGAAGATTTTTTGCAGACCGCCGAGGAAACTGCCAGTCCAGACAGCGACCCGGAGCAAGCGGCTTTGGCGTTTATCTGTAAGCGGCTCAAGCTGAATTTGAAAAAGCTGTCCGAGGAAGAAAAGAAGTGGCTGAAAAAGATTGCACAGAAGTCGGACTTGCTGAAAAATCCAAACCCACAGCGGGGGAGGAAATAAAAGAAATATATTACGGAGGAAATACAGATGAGATTTTGGGTCAAAGACAGAAAACAGGATAACAGAAAAAATATTTGGATTGAGCATCTCAATATTGATACAGGAAATTGGTTTCAAGTGTTTTCAGCTTGCTTAGGTAAAATGATAGCAATACAGACTGCTTGTAGTGAGCAGGTGGTAAAGGGGCAGGACTGGAATGTTGATTTTTCAGAGGGCGTAATACTTTTTGGAAATCAAAAGTATCCGCTTCAATTCATCGGAAGCGAGGCAACATCAAGTAACACATGGCTGTGGGGATGGGAAAATATCAATGGATTTTCCGAGAAAATTATTCAGGTAGCCACACACGCAAAAGTAGTGGGGGAATGCTGGAATTTAGAGCCACTAACGACAGCAGAATTTACATTGGACGATACATTCAACGGGCATAACCTGTCTATCGTAACTTGCGGCTTAGTTGATAAGTATTGTTATTACAGAGGTCCACATTCTGGTGGATCAATTTTTGTTGCATTTTCAGGTGTTCCTGATAGTGTGTTTGCCTCCATCGATGTTCAAAAATTCGTATCTATAACGATGCAATGTATTCAACAATTTCATATTGATCACAAAATTTTTGTGGAGGGATTTCTCTCGTGGAACAATACGCAATATGAATGGGACAATCAAACATTACTCGCTCATTTTCAGCAAGATTTGAAAATTGAGTTTGAACAAGTAAATAATTTTTGGCGTATTTGCGCTATGAATACCATTTTATCTGGAAAATAGCAAAGCCAGCCGAGCCAGTCAACGGTCAAGATGAACGGCACATTTTATGTGCCGCCGTTGACAGTCCTGCCCGTCTTTGCTGATGGGCAATCAAGGCGGGAAAGCCCTAAAATGGCTTCCCGCCCATTTCAATTTTTGCGGGAGTATGTCCACAAGTTCGGGACATTTTGTCCCGAAGTCCGGCATGGGACGAAGGACGGGAGTTTTCATATACGTCCTGTCTGCTGATGAAACCAGCCTTGCGCTTGTGGCTTCACGCCACGCAATCACAGCCCTGTTTTCCTGCCGTTTCAAATGCCCTTGCCCTCCCTGTGGCAACCGCATTTTCGTAGCAACGTCGACAGAGCGTATAACACACTACACTTTGCAAGCAAAGTCGTGTGCCAAAGGGAATGCCCCTTTGGAAACCCCGGACAACAAAACAGGCTGAACACCTCGCACTTTTCCTGTGCTTGATATTCAGCCTTTATTTGTTGTCAGCAGCTCCCGTTTCGTGGTCTGCGTGTAGTTCCTTGTAAACTGACCTAAATATCATTGTTAACCATGTAAAATATTAAAAGTTATAGATGTCAATTCTTGTCTTTGTTTTTTTTAGGTGATACACTTATTAGGCTTATTTAAGATTTTTCAAATGCATAGAATGCATAAAACACATAATGCACTATTAAAGTTTTTTATAAAGGAGTTTGATACATATGACAAAGAAAGAGGTTCTGGAAATCCGGCATCAGTTTGCGCAGGCTACCTGTTCGATTGATAAGATCTGTGGCTGCTATGTGGATGGTGACAGACGTAAAATTGCGACAATGAAGGAAGCGTTTCTCTCTCTGCCGGAGGAGGAAGCTTTTAAATATTTTGAGATTTTTAAGAAGAACTTGTCCGGCTCGATCGGAAAGAATCTGATCACGATGCCGTTTCCCACAGATTCGGAATTTGACGGCGGTACGCAGGAATTTCTGTTAAAGCTGCGTAACAGCAAATTAGAAGATGATGAACTGATCGACCAGTTCTATGATAAGGTAATCGAGAATTATGATTATACCGGAAACTATCTAATCCTGCTGATCCATGATACATATGACGTACCCGGAAAGACAACAGACGGACTGACAATGGATGATGCCTCGGATGAGATCTACGAATACATCATGTGCTGTATCTGCCATGTAAATCTGTCAAAGGCAGGACTTAGTTATTTTGATTCGGAGAACACCTTCCACAACCGTATCCGTGACTGGATCGTGGATGTTCCTGATATCGGTTTCCTGTTCCCTGCATTTATCGACCGGACAGCCGATATCCATAATGTCCTCTACTATACGAAGAAGCCGGAGGAAATCCATGAAGAATTTATCCGCTATATTCTCGGAACGGGAATGCCTGTAACTGCCGGTAATCAGAAAGAGGCGTTCCAGACGATCATCACCGATACACTCGGAATGGACTGTGATTATGAAGTGATCCGGAATATCCATGAGAATCTGAATGAAATGATCGAGGAACAAAAAGATAGTCCGGAGCCACTGACCTTATCCAGAAATTCATTAAAGAATCTTCTGGAAACCTCGGGAGTATCCGAAGAAAAACTGCAGACCTTTGATGCAAACTTTGATCGCGCCGCTGCTGCTTCCGTGAACCAGCGTCCGGTTGCCGAAGGTTCCGAAGAGACTCTGCCTGCACCGGCTCCGGGAAAAGTACAGCTCTATGCAAATAATATCGCCAGTACAAAATCATTTGAGGTAAAGACTCCGGAGGTTGTGATCAAGGTCAATCCTGACCGTGCCGATCTCGTAGAGACCCGTGAGATCGATGGACGAAAATGTATCGTAATCGAGATCACAGATGAAGTATCCGTAAACGGAATTCCTGTAAAATATTAAAAAATGCCCCACTGATCATACAAATACCTGTAAGCAGATATCTTCCTATGATCAGTGGGGTATATTTTTTTACACCTGTATCTCCACATGACTGCCGCCCTGATGATCCTTAGTAACCAGGATCTGGCGGTCGATACGATGCTTCAGCTCTTCCACATGAGATATGATACCAACCAGATGATCGGACTCGGACAACTCAGCCAGTACATTTAATGCCTGCTCCAGAATATCAGAATCCAAAGAGCCAAAGCCTTCATCGATAAATAATGTATCAATTCTTACACCTGCCGCATTTGCAGATACAATATCGGCAAGTCCAAGTGCCATAGACAGAGATGCTACAAATGCTTCCCCGCCGGACAGTGTTTTGACATCTCTTTCTTTTCCTGTCCGATGATCCAGCACGAACAGGTCAAGCCCTCTGTTTCCTGCAGTCTTCTGTCCGCGTTTCAGCTCAAACTGGTTGCATACGATCTGGCGCAGTCTGTGATTCGCACTGTCTATAATGCGGTCAAAATAGACCTCCTGTATATAGGTTTCCAGCTTATAATTACCAAGTGCAGCCTGTGAAAGATCCTGAAGCTTACTGTATCTCTTATAGATATTCAGATATGCTCCATAATCCTTCTTTAATTTGCTGTATGCTGCCTTATTCTTAACTAATCGTTCCGCGATCGCATCATGCCTGATGGCAACACTGTTTTTCTTCCGGATCGTGCGTTCTATCTGCCCGGATATCTGTTCAAGCAGAACCGTTGATGCCGTACAGAAATGTGTATACCATTCTCCGTAGCCGCCTGCCTGCTTTTCCAGTTCCTGTTCATCTGCAAAATCATTTTCTTGATTGCTGTCAGGAAGCTTCTGTATCACACTTTCGTCATTTACAGATGTGTTCATTTCTCCGCTGTCCGTTTCAAGTGCAGAAAGAACATCTTTCTCCAACTGCCATTCCTGTCTGTATTGCATATTCTGATCTTCTGCATCACGTTTCAGATTTGTTTCCAGTGCAGAGAGTTCCTTTGCAAGTTTATTATAAGTATCTCTTGCCTCTGTCTTCTTCCGGTTCACCTCGGCAATCTCATTTCTCACCTGTTGCAGTTGCTTCAGGATATCCGACTCATCCCCCCGGATCTCCTGTCGCATCTGTGCCGCAGCTGCCTGCTTTGCCGTGTAACTCCGGTCTGCCTCCTGATATTCCTCTGTTACCCGCACTTCCGTTTCTTCCAGTTCTTTTATCTGCAAACGAAGCTCGCCAAGCTGCCTTTTATGTTCTTGATAACTTCTGTGCTCTTTCTCAAGTGTCCGCAGTCTGGCTTCTGTTTTCTCTGTCCTTTTCTCCCAGATCACATGCAGTTTTCTGACCTCATCTATCAGAACATCAGCCTGTACCGTCTGATCCGGTATAGTAAAGGCTGCCATCTCCATAACCGCTGCTATTGTCTGATTCCGTTTTTCTTCCAGACGACCATTCAGGCTTCCAAGCTCATTTTCTTTTCGCCTGAATGAAGCATCCGCCTGATCAAATGCAGCCCGGAGCTTCTTTACCATTTCTTCTGTTACAACAGCTCCGTCACAATGTGCCTTTTCCGGATGTGTCTTACTTCCACAGACCGGACACGGTGTTCCCTCCTGTAGGTTCGCTGCCAGTTCTCCACAGATCTGATCATTCCGATTTCTGATAGCTTCCTCGTAATTCGCATTTGCCTGATTCCGCTTCTCAAATGCACTCCGATTATCAACCACCATCTGCTGTTTCTTAATTTCCAGATGATCAATCTCCAGACATTCTTTTTCAAGCTCCTGTAACCGCTGCATACGTTCTGCAATCTGTTTCTTTTCTGTCTGAACCTTCTCAAGCTTCACCTGTGAAGTGTCACCCGGATTCACGATCTGTTCCAGCTCCTCGGTCTGCTTCTGAAGTTTCTTCTTTGTTTCAAGAATATCCTGTCTTTTCTTTCCTGCCTGATGGCATACCTGCTCCACAAGCAGCAGTTCTTTCTCCATCTCATTTAACCGCACAAAAGAATCTGCCTGTTTCTGAAGCTCCGCCTGTCTCAGCATAAGCGGTTCTGTAGACTGTGCTTCCATACTATGATTCTGTGCTTCTGCACTGACAAATTCCTGCTTCACCTGTCTGTATGCATCGAGATGTGCCACATAGCCATCATAGGTCTGACCGATGATTCTCTTATTTTTCTCGATTGCTGTATACCAGTTGTCATATTGGTTATTGGTCTGTGTATAACTCTCAATCTGATGATGCAGATCTTCCGCCTGCTTTTCTTCGATCTGATTCAGACTGTGCAGCTCTTCCAGAATATCATCAAATGCCAGATGACGGTTTTCCAGATGCTCCGGCAGGTCCTGAAGTCCTGTTTTATAAAGCTCCGTTTCATCCGGCAGCTCTACTCCCTCTATCGTACGATCTACCTTTGCAACAAGCTCTGTATAGACCCCCTCTGCCTCTTTGCAGTCCTGTGCGATCCTGTTCTGGATATATTCATAAATCTTCGTATCAAATATCGTCTTAAAGATATCGCTTCGGGTCTTCGTATCGGCAACTAACAGCTTCTTAAAATCTCCCTGTGCGATCATCGCAACCTGTCGGAACTGATCAGCCGTAAGTCCCAACACCTCTCTTACCCTGCCGATCACCCCTGCTGTCCGCTTACCATCAATATCTGCCGCTTTCAGTTCTGTCTCCTGTCCATCCTCCATCCAGCGCACTTCTGCCTGCTTCATGGATTTGTATCCCGGTCTCTCATACGCCGGACTTCGCCAGACCTTATATTCATGACCACCGCTTTCAAATAACAGCTCTACATAGGTAAGCTGCTTTGGATCTGCAAAATCACTTCGGAGCATTTCACCGTTTCGTCCGGTGTTATTCTTTCCGCTTCCTGCGCTGGTCTCTCCGTAAAGGGCATACATGATTCCGTCAAATATCGTTGTCTTTCCCGATCCGGTATCTCCCGATATCAGAAAAAGTCCCTGTTTCCCAAATTTTCGAAAGTCAATCTCCGTTTTTTCTATATACGTTCCAAACGCTTCCATTGTAAGTACCAGTGGCCGCATCATCTTCACCCCTGTCTCTGTTCATAATAATCCCGGATCAACTGTCTGATATAAACTGCATTTTCATCGGACAGCTCCCTTTTCATCTTTCTGTTATAGAAATCCGCAAATGCCTCATCAGGTGCAAGATTCTTCACGTCCTCAAGTGTCCGTTCCTGTTCCGGTCTGCTGCCATCTGCCATCTGGAATTCTACTGACATCAGGTTCTTATACACGGTCCGAAGTCTCGCCTGAACATCAATGATCGTTTCCTTATCCGTTAGCACAATTCTCGCATAATCTTCATTTGCTTCCCGGCTCATGGCTTCATCAAGTGTACCCGTAAAATTGTACCACGCATGAAGCTGGTGCAGGGGCAGTTCACGGATCGAAAGCTTTCCTTTTTCTCCAAGTTCTACCACTGTGACAGATTTCTGATCGTCGGCTTCCGACATAGAATAGATAACCGGTGTGCCACAGTACCGAATCTCCGGCTTTCCGATCTGCTGTGGAGAATGAAGATGTCCAAGTGCCACATAGTCAAATATATCAAATACCGTACGGTCAATATTATCCAGTCCACCAATCGATATTGTCTCCGAATCCGACCGCCGGTTCACTCCACTATTTGTTACGTTCTGATGGGCGATCAGTACATTCCTTTTCCCCGGATCAACCTGCATGGCTGCAACTGCCTGCTGCATGGCTTCTGTATATGTTAAGGCTGCTGACTCTTTCTCCGGTTCTTCTGTTAAATCCGATAATGTATTTTTTACGTTTGCCGGCTTTACAAACGGCATCAGATAAAAATTCACATCTCCCCATTTATCCTGCATCGTCACCTTCATGGCTTCTCCACCATAGGTTCCTTTCATATATATATTCTGCTTTTTCATGATACTGCTGGCAAAATCCAGACGTTCTGCCGAATCATGATTGCCACTGATAATGAGGATGATCGTTCCGCTGTCTGCAAGTTCAGTCAGGAATTCATCAAATTCTGTTACTGCTTTTGCGGATGGAACTGCTTTGTCATAGATATCTCCTGCGATCATCACGGCATCCGGCTGTTCTTCTCTTACATATGCAAGGATCTGGTCGAACACATAACGTTGGTCTTCCCACATCTCATATCCATTTACGATCTTGCCAATGTGCAGATCCGACAAATGAAACAGCTTCATCGTTGTTATCTCCTTTCCCATACATGTTTTCCATGTTCCCCGGACGAAAGTTTCTATCCTCAGTAACTTATTACGCAAATCGCTCTCGCTCTGTTTTCATGCAGCGGTTCTAAGCTCCCACTTCGTGGATCGCTAAGTACCGGCATTCAAACAGGTTTGTTCCATAAGTTCTAAGGATAGAAACTTTCTGTCTCTGAAATGAATGTTGGTTTTTAAATAAGTTAAGTTTAGCATTATGAAGCAAGAGGGTCAACATTCTTCGAACTTTCGAAATCGCTTCACACATGCGCATTCCGGACTATCGTCCTTCATGCTTATGTGTCACCCTCCCTCTACCTGTAAAAATAATACGATTTCTCCGTTCTTCGAACTTTCGAAATCGCTTCACACATGCGCATTCCGGACTATCGTCCTTCATGCTTATGTGTGTTTATCCGTCAAATAAATAAGCAGCGTTGTCTGTACACAGACACGCTGCTTATTTGCTTGACGGATTTATTTTTACATCTTGAACATTTTCTTTTTCTTGAGGATTAGCGCTATGATAATGCAGATCAGAACTATGATTCCGCATACAATATAGAAACCATATGGAGTCTTTGCAAGAGGCATCCACTTACCTGATACGTTCATTCCATAGATACCGGATATGATCGTCGGGATCGCCATTACGATGGTGATAGCCGCTAAGAACTTCATGATATTGTTCAGGCGGTTATTAATAATCGTCGTCATCAATTCTCTTGTACCGCTTATGATATCTCGATAGATTCCGGTCATCTCGATAGCCTGTTTGTTCTCGACCATAACATCATCCAGAAGCTCCTGATCCTCCGGGTACTGCTTGATACTGCTGTATCTTGCAAGCTTATCTAATACAACTCCGTTTGCACGAAGTGATGTTGCAAAGTATACAAGGTTGGATTCCAGTTCGTGAAGATCAATCAGATCCGCATCCTCTGTCTCATCCTGGATCCGCTGCTCGATCAGGTTTCTTCTACGATCCATAACTCGCAGATAATACTGATAAGTCATGCAGTTTCTATATAAAATCTGGTACATGAAACGCATCCGTTTCTTTGTACTGAATTCCTTTACCTTTGACTCAATAAATGCATCCAGAACAGGTGTATCCTCCGCGCATACCGTGATCAGAATGTCCTTTACGAGGATAATACCCAAAGGAATAGTTGTATATGCTTCGCGTTCATTTCTCATCTCGATCGACGGAATATCGACAAGGATCAGTGTATAACCATCTTCGACCTCCACACGGGAGCTCTCCTCATCATCCAATGCGGCTCTGACATCTGCCAGATCAATCTCGAAATCTTCTGCAATCAGTTTGGTCTCATCTACTGTAGGCTTCGTCATACAAACCCACATATTGTCTTCATATTCTGTTATCTCTGACAAAACCTTATGATCTGTTCTATAGAACTTTATCATGCCAAACTACCCACTTCCATATAAGGATTTCTAACCGAATTTATATTAGCACAAAAGGCCGCCATGTTCAATCTCAAACCTTATTTTTTATATTCTGTCTGCCGCAGCAAATAGAAAGCTGCTTCAAAAGAAACGGTTGTTTTTCCTTTCGGAGATGTTTATAATGATGGCATTGAGATTTTATGAAATGAGGTTTTTCTATGGATGCCTATACGAGCTTTGCACAGGTATACGACGAACTGATGGACAACATTCCTTACGATGAATGGATATCCTATATCACCAGTCTGCTTCATGAATATAATATCACTGATGGGCTGGTTGCCGAGCTTGGTTGCGGAACGGGAACAATCACGGAAGGGCTTGCCGCCGCTGGCTATGATATGATCGGAATTGATGTATCTCCTGATATGTTGGAGATTGCGAACGAGAAAAAGAATGCGAATGGTTTCTCATCCATTATGTATCTCCAGCAGGATATGTGTTCCTTTGAATTATATGGAACAGTAAATGCCATTGTCTGTGTCTGTGACAGTATCAACTATCTGTCAAATACAGACCAGATCACTACCGTTTTTTCTCTTGCAAATAATTATCTGGAAGCAGATGGCATCTTTATCTGTGACTTTAAGACCAAACACTATTTCCGGGATGTCGTTGCAGATTCAGTGATTGCTGAGGACCGGGATAATGTCAGCTTCATCTGGGATAATTATTACGATGAGGAACAGAATGTCAACGAGCTTGCACTCAGCCTGTTTCTGAAAGAGAATGACGACCTGTACCGAAAAACGCAGGAATTCCATTACCAGATCGGACTGACCTGTGAGGACATGATTCGTTGTGTAGAACAGGCAGGTATGGAGCTTCTTGCCATGTATGATGCATTTACGCACACGCCAGCAACCGATGACAGTGAACGTGTCTATGTGATAGCCAGAGAAAAACATCACGAAGGCAAATTATATATCTGATCTCCTGCCGTAGTGATTTTAGTCATCAATTTATTATTAAGCACTACTTTTATAGATACAAGTATTATTTTGTTATTAATCAGCACTTTATAAATGCAGGTATTATTTTTTAAAAGGCACCTTAAAAGTGCAATATTTTACATTATATATAGAAAGAACGAGGAATAACATATGAGTGATTATATTATCAGAGGTATGGCGGCAGATGGACAGGTTCGTTTCTTTGCCGGCACCACAAAGAAAATCGTTGAAACAGCAAGAAGTATTCACAATACCAGTCCGGTTGCCACTGCCGCCCTCGGTCGTCTGCTGACTGCAGGTGCATTGATGGGGGCTGCATGTAAGAACGACTCCGATCTGCTGACGCTCCAGATCCAGTGCAGCGGTCCGATCGGCGGACTGACAGTGACTGCTGATGCGCACTGCAATGTCAAAGGCTATGTCAACAATCCGGAGGTTATCCTGCATGCAAATGATAAGGGAAAACTGGATGTCGCTAAAGCTCTTGATATGGGCGTGCTCTCCGTGATCAAGGATATCGGCTTAAAAGAGCCTTATATCGGTCAGACCCAGCTTGTTTCAGGTGAGATTGCAGAAGACCTGACATATTATTTTGCAACCTCAGAACAGATTCCAACTTCTGTAGCTTTAGGGGTTCTGATGGAGAAGAACAACACAGTAAAACAAGCCGGTGGCTTTATCATTCAGCTTATGCCATTTGCATCCGAGGAACTGATCTCTGATCTGGAAAAACGTCTGGGTGAATTCACATCCATTACCGCTCTCCTCGACCAGGGTATGGAACCGCTTGATATCGTGAAGCAGATCTTTGAAGGCTATAATGTAGAAGTTACCGATACCATTCCTACGAAGTGGCACTGCAACTGCAGCAAGGAACGTTTCTCACAGGCTGTTATCAGTCTCGGTAAAAAGGAGATTGCAAATCTGCTCGCAGACAATAAGCCGATCGAGGTAAACTGCCAGTTCTGCAACTCCTCTTACACCTTCTCACCAGAGGAACTGGAAAATATGTTACTTGGCAAATAAAACAGAAAACGCTGATCTGTTCCTATGTGAATACTACCAAAGAGTTTATTGACAATGTGAACAGATCAGCGTTTTCTATATTCTTTGAATTGTCTCTATTATTTATCACTTCTTATTATGGTAACGAGTGATGTCAGCAGCAAGAACATCGGATAAAAAAGCTTCGGCATGATCTGAAAAGCAGAAATGGAATCACCCAGTTCTCCTACCGCGGCAATTGCAACTAACATCTGCGCACCATATGGGATCATCCCTTGAAAGATGCAGGAAAAGGTATCAAGCAAAGAGGCAGTCTTCTTCGGAGAGATTCCATATTCCTGTGCCATTTCTCCAGCAATCGGATTTGCCATAACGATCGCTACCGTATTGTTTGCAGTTGCAATATCCATTGTTCCGACTAACAACCCCATTCCGAGCTGTCCGCCTTTCTTTCCGCGAAAAATCCTGTGTATCCAACTGAGAAGTGCATCGAAACCGCCATATTCCCGGATCAGTGCACATAACGCCGCAACTAATATTGCTACCATACAGGTTTCAAACATTCCGGAAACACCGGAACCCATATTTGTCAGAAGATCAACAGGTGCAGTATGTCCCCATATCAGCATAATAAATGCTCCGGATACAATCCCCGTAAGTAATACGATAAATACATTCAGCCCTATAATTCCACCGATCAACACCAGAACATACGGTATGATCTGCACCAGATTATAAGACTGGCTGACCTGACCCTGTATGTCGGTCTGAAATGAAAGTACAAGAATTAATATCAGCGTTATAACCGCTGCCGGAAACGCGATCCAGAAATTCTCCCGGAATTTGTCTTTCATCTCACATCCCTGTCCATTACATGCCGCAATCGTCGTATCTGAGATAAAAGAAAGATTATCCCCAAACATTGCTCCACCCATAACCGATGCAACACAAAATGCCATATCAAAGCCAGACGCTCTCGACACTGCTACAGCAATCGGTGTTAACAATGTGATCGTTCCAACTGAAGTGCCCATAGCAACTGATACAAAGCAGGCAACAACAAACAAAACCGCTACTGAAAATCTTGCCGGGATCAGTGTCAGCATAAAATATGCTACGCTCTCGGCGCTGCTTCTTCCGACTACCCCGACAAATGAACCCGCTGCCAGGAAGATCAACAGCATCGTTATAATATTCTTGTCCCCAACTCCCTGTGCCATAATCTCAAGCTTCTTATCAAATACCAATTCCCGGTTCTGGATACATGCGACCAGGATAGCTGCAAGAAATGCCACGATGATAGGCACATTATAAAAGCCCATCGGAATTTTCATCACATATTCAAATATAATCCCAAGTCCCAGATACAATACCAGAAATACACCGATCGGCAACAGTGCGATCGCTCTGCCCTTTTTCTCATTCATTTTAATACCTCTCCAAATCACTTATTTAGCAGGAACCGTTCCCGCCTGTCATACTTTCTAATAATAACATATTTTTGTACAGTTCGGCGCATTTTACCGAATATTTTGGTGTAATTTTCGGCTATCATTTCCATTGAAATGCTTTTTTTCGTATGCTAGAATGGTAAACGTTGTATTGTAAGTAATTTTAATATCATAAAGAAAGAGTGAAAAAAATGAAGATTACCAGAGATGATATCAGAAATGTTGCGATTATTGCCCATGTTGACCATGGCAAAACAACATTAGTGGATGAACTTTTGAAACAGAGTGGTGTATTCCGTGATAATCAGGAAGTTACCGAACGTGTCATGGACTCAAATGATATTGAACGTGAACGTGGTATCACGATTCTTTCCAAAAACACTGCCGTCCGTTATGGTAAGACAAAGATCAACATTATCGACACTCCGGGACATGCTGATTTCGGTGGTGAAGTAGAACGTGTCCTGAAGATGGTAAATGGTGTTATTCTTGTTGTTGATGCTTTCGAAGGTGCCATGCCACAGACCAAATTCGTTCTGAAGAAAGCATTGGAGCTGAACCTCAGTGTTATTGTATGTGTAAATAAATGTGACCGTCCTGAAGCTCGTCCTAAAGAGGTTGTAGATGAAGTTCTTGAGCTTCTGATCGAATTGGATGCAAATGACGATCAGCTTGACTGCCCATTTGTATTTGCATCAGCAAAGACAGGTGTTGCTTCTCTTGATCCAGATGAACCGGGTACAGATATGAAGCCACTATTTGATACCATCGTTGATTATATTCCTGCTCCTACCGGTGATCCGGATGCAGGTACACAGGTTCTGATCAGCACGATCGACTACAATGAATATGTAGGCCGTATCGGTGTTGGCAAGGTTGACAACGGTAAGGTCGTTGTAAATGAGCCTGTTGTTATTGTAAATGAACACGACCCTGACAGAATGTTAAAGGTTAAAATCGGTAAGCTCTATGTTTACGAGGGTCTGAATAAAGTAGAAGTAAATGAAGCAGACATCGGATCGATCGTAGCCATCTCCGGTATTGCAGATGTTAATATCGGTGATACGATCTGTTCTCCTGAAAATCCGGAACCAATCCCATTCCAGAAAATTTCAGAGCCAACTATTTCCATGACATTCATGGTAAATGATTCTCCTTTCGCCGGTAAGGAAGGAAAGTTTGTAACCTCCAGACATTTACGTGACAGATTGTTCCGTGAATTAAATACAGATGTCAGTCTCCGTGTAGAAGAAACAGAGACAACAGAAGCTTTCAAGGTATCCGGTCGTGGCGAACTTCACTTATCCGTCCTGATCGAGAACATGAGACGTGAAGGATATGAATTTGCAGTCAGCAAAGCCGAAGTTATCTATAAGACAGACGAACGCGGTAAGAAGCTTGAACCATTTGAGATTGCATATATCGATGTTCCGGATGAATTTACCGGAACAGTTATTAATATGTTAAATTCCAGAAAGGGTGAACTTCAGGGTATGGCTCCTACCGGAAACGGTACAACCAGACTGGAGTTCCTTGTACCTTCCCGTGGACTGATCGGTTTCCGTGGTGACTTCATGACCGCTACAAAGGGAAATGGTGTTATCAATACGATCTTTGATGAATATCTCCCATATAAGGGTGATATGAACTATCGTTCACAGGGTTCTCTGATTGCATACGAGACCGGTACTTCTATCACTTATGGTCTGTTCAATGCACAGGAAAGAGGTACACTGTTCATCGGACCAGGTGAACCTGTATATGCCGGAATGGTTATCGGTGAAAATGGACGTACCGATGATATCGAAGTAAATGTCTGCAAGAAGAAACAGTTGACCAACACCCGTTCTTCCGGTGCTGATGATGCATTAAAGCTGACACCTCCTAAGGTACTCAGTCTGGAGCAGGCACTTGACTTCATCGATACAGATGAGCTTCTTGAGATCACTCCTAAGAGCTTCCGTATCCGTAAGAAGATCCTTGATCCTACACTTCGTTTCCGTGCTAAGAGAGATGCCGGAAATAAATAAGCATTTATGTTATAATAATAAATATTACAGTAAGACCGCAGGCAGTCTGATCGCTACCTGCGGTCTTTTATTTGTAGGATAACAAGAAAAGCCCTGTATTTTCATACAGAGCTTTTCTTATCAGATTTATTAATCCTCCCATGGGCGGATTCTGTATTTTGCACCGATCGAATCACAGATTCTCCGGCATTCTTCCTCTTCCTCTTTTGTAATCGTGGTATCTACAGTCGTCATAACTACATTTGGTACATACTTTGTAGAACTTCTTGCAAAGTCAAGCATCGCATCAAAGGATTTATCTCCAAACTTACTTCTGACCAGTTCATGATACCGATCTGCATTCGGCGTATTCAAGCTGATCGATACCGTATCGATCAGGCCTTCCATCTCCGGTGTGATATCTCTGCCATTTACAAGATTTCCCAGTCCATTCGTATTCAAACGCATCGGCATATGATAAGTCTCCTTTACAAATGCCGCAACCTTCTTCAACACCTCAAAGGCTTCCGTCGGTTCTCCGAATCCACAGAACACAACCTCATTAAACCGGCTCATATCGAATTTTGCAAATTCAGCAATCACTTCTTCTGCTGATGGTTCCCTCTCTAACCACAGACTCTTTGATTCACCAACATGATCCATGTTCTGTCTGAGACAGAATGTACATGCACATGGGCATTTATTTGTCAGATTTACATACAGATTATTATGAACTTTATATAATATCTCCATACTATTCGCCTCCTGTTATCTGGCAAGCTTGTACAGACATTCCTCAAAACACACTCCATCGGTCAATGGAAGCTCCATCTCAACGGAACGTTTGATACATTCTTTAATAAATACACTTGCCTTCTTAACTGATTCTGTAAAATCTACATTATTTACGGCATCCGCCGCAAGAATCGCCGAAAAGACATCTCCGGTACCGGAGCGCGACTCTCCGATCTTCTTTGTCTTCACAACGGTTACTTTTTCATTTTCATAGCAGAAGTTAGCAAGGAAGCTTCCCCGCCTGATTCCTGTTATCACAACTTTTGCCTGTCTGCTCTCTGACTGTGCTACCAGCTTCTCCGCCATAGCTTTCAGTTCATCCATATGCCAGTCATCCTTATATGGTGTATCCGTCAGAACACATGCCTCTGTGGTATTTGGAGTAAGGATATCAGCAAACCGCACCAGCTTTTTCATCTGCTGGCACAGTTCGTCTGTATAGGTCGGATATGGTTTGCCATAGTCACCCATTACCGGATCCACGATCACCTTTGTCTCCGGTCTTTTAAAATCCGTAAGGAACCGTTCCACTATACTGATCTGTTCACTGGAACCCAGGAATCCGGTACAGACACCGGAAAACTGCAGATCCAGCTTCTTCCATTCATCGATATACCTCTGCATATGATCTGTAAAATCTTCATAATAGAAGCTGTCAAACCCCGTATGATTGGAAAAAATCGACGTCGGAACCGGACAGCACTGAACCTTCATTACAGAAATAATCGGCATTGCTACTGCTATGGAACAGCGTCCAAATCCTGAGTAATCATTTATAACTGCTATCTTTTTCTGGTTATTATGCGAACCCTGCATATCTTATGCACCTTTCTAACATAAAATCTTGGGTGTATATCAAAATAATCTTCTATCCGGTCATCTTATACATAAATACCTGATTTCCTCTGTTACTGTCTTACCTTGATATGAACCTCACGGAGCTGCTGCTCTGTAACCTCACCAGGAGCGCCACACATCAGATCCTGTGCATTTCCGTTCATAGGGAACGGAATGATCTCACGAATATTTTCTTCATTACGAAGGAGCATGATCATACGATCAACACCAGGAGCCATACCTGCATGTGGTGGTGCGCCAAACTGGAATGCATTGTAAAGTGCTCCAAACTTTGTCTTCAGATCTTCTTCTGTGTATCCTGCGATCTCAAATGCTTTTACCATAATCTGCATGTCGTGATTTCTGACAGCACCGGATGAAAGCTCGATACCATTGCATACGATATCATACTGGTATGCGAGAACATCTAACGGATTCTTCTCATTTAGAGCTTCCAGACCACCCTGTGGCATGGAGAACGGATTATGTGTAAAGATGATCTTCTTTGTTTCCTTATCGTACTCGTACATAGGGAAATCGTTAATATAGCAGAATCTGTATGCATTCTTCTCGATCATATCAAGTCTTGCACCGATCTCATTACGAAGCTGTCCAGCAAAGGAAGCTGCCAGTTCTTCTACATCGGCAATGAAGAAGATAGTATCTCCTGCTTTCAGATTTGCAAGCTCTGCGATCTCGCTCTTCATATCATCCGGAATGAACTTATCGATTGGTCCCTTGTATGTCATATCGTCCAGAACTTCCAGATATCCAAGACCACCCATACCGATAGACTGAGCATACTTTAAGAGCTTCTCATGCTGTCCCTTTGACAGTTTCTTCGGTACATTGATCGCACGTACAGTCTTGCCGTGGAATGGCTTAAATGTACATCTCTGGAAGAAATCTGTCAGATCGATGATACGAAGCGGGTTACGAAGATCCGGCTTATCCGTACCGAATTCTAACATTGCCTGCTTATAGCTGATGATCGGATAAGGAGCCTGTGTTACAACAGAGCCTTCCGGTGCAAATTTCTCAAATGTTGCTGAGAGGACTTCCTCTCCTACTTTAAATACATCTTCCTGTGTTGCAAAGCTCATCTCAAAATCGAGCTGATAGAACTCACCCGGTGAACGGTCTGCTCTTGCATCCTCGTCACGGAAGCATGGTGCGATCTGGAAGTATTTGTCAAATCCTGCAACCATCAGAAGCTGCTTGTACTGCTGTGGAGCCTGTGGCAGAGCATAGAACTTGCCTTTAAATTTTCTGGATGGAACAATATAGTCTCTTGCACCTTCCGGTGATGAAGCACACAGAATCGGTGTCTGGATCTCCAAGAATCCCATCTCTGTCATCTTCTGACGAAGGAAGCTGATCACCTGTGAACGGAAGATCATATTATCCTTTACTTTTTTATTTCTAAGATCCAGATATCTGTATTTGAGTCGGACATCTTCTCTTGTCTCCTTGGATGTCATGATCTCAAACGGAACCTGCTTGTATACTCTTCCAAGCACTTCTACGGAATGTGCCTCCAGTTCGATCGTTCCTGTCGGGATCTTTGGATTGTATGTCTCCTCATCTCTGTGCTCGATCACACCTGAGATGGATACACAATCCTCTTTTGTAAGTCCATCTAATAATGAAGTGTCTCTCATAACTACCTGAAGAACACCATACATATCTCTCAGGTCGATGAAGGATACACCACCATGGTCACGGATGTTCTCGATCCATCCTGCCACCTTCAGCTCTGCGCCAACGTCGCTTTCGCTGATCTCATTTAAGGTTCTGTTACGATAAATGTTTGAAATGGTCATTGTCTGCATTATCTCCTTTGACTGATTTTTATATTTCACAGGTTGCATAAAAAAAGAACTATGCCTGCCCTGCATCCAGGACGAACATAATTCATATCCGCGGTACCACCTGATTTACTGTCTCTTATCTGACAGTCCCTTTCCTTGTTTCACGCACAATTGCGGCGCACCTACTACTGTGAGGTCCATTTCGCAGAACAACCATCTCGCATTTTCCGGTCATCTCTGCAAATGTCTTCTTCACGGGTTCAGCTTGCAGCTGTTAGAGTGTTATTCACGCTTATTCATTCTGCCGGATTCTCACCACCGCCGACTCTCTGGGAGCGATAAAAAGCGCTACTTCTCTCCGTCTTCGCCTTTTCAATGTGTCAATTATATAGCAGGGAAAATGGCTTGTCAACGGACTTTTTTTAAAAATACACCCCCATTCATAAAAAAATACTTGCCACATAAAAACAATTATGCTAGTATTGCTTTAAACCGTTGAAGGAGAGTAAGTACATGATGTGACAAACATCCCAGAGAGCTGCCGCCGGTGGAAGGCAGTATGTTTTCCATGATGGAATGGACTCCCGAGGGCAAGCTGAACGATGTGGTACGATTCCTGTATATGCATTCTGTATGTAAGCCGGAGATGATACTCCGTTAAGAACGAGATATCTGTAATGTATGTATTTGCAGACAATGAGCGGGCGTATCTGATACGTCAAGCCGGGTGGCACCGCAGGAAACAGTTTCTAATGAACAATCTCCTGTCCCAGCATTTTTATACTGGGGCAGTTTTTTTATGTCTTAACATCTATCACAAATCCATGCAAAATTCTTTGCCCACAAGGATGATGATTTTGCAAAATGCATGACATTATAAAATTCCCCGGAACATATTTATATATCCCATCAAAGATAACCGGGATAACTTAAACTATTTATACAAATGAATCAAGCATTGGAGGGTTATGATTATGAAAAAAGATGCAAACATTCCTTACAAAATCTATTTAAGTGAAAACGAGATCCCAAAAGAGTGGTATAACGTACGTGCCGATATGAAGAACAAGCCGGCACCTCTGTTAAATCCGGGAACACTTCAGCCAATGACAGCCGATGATCTTCGTCCTGTATTCTGTGACGAACTGATCGCGCAGGAGCTGGATGACACCACTCCATACATCCCGATTCCACAGGAAATTCAGGACTTCTATAAAATGTACCGTCCTGCTCCACTGGTTCGTGCATACTGTCTGGAAGAAAAACTGCAGACACCAGCTAAGATCTACTACAAATTTGAAGGAAACAACACAAGCGGCAGCCACAAATTAAACTCCGCTATCGCTCAGGCTTATTATGCTAAGCAGCAGGGTTTAAAGGGTGTTACAACCGAGACCGGTGCCGGTCAGTGGGGAACCGCCCTCTCTATGGCATGCTCCTACTTTGGTCTGGACTGTCAGGTATATATGGTTAAGGTTTCCTATGAACAGAAGCCATTCCGTCGTGAAGTTATGCGTACCTACGGTGCAACCGTAACTCCATCTCCTAGTACCACAACAGAGGTTGGCCGCAAGATCCTTGCTGAGCATCCTGGAACAACCGGAAGCCTTGGCTGTGCCATCTCAGAAGCTGTTGAAGCAGAGTCCAAGCAGGAAGGCTATCGTTATGTACTCGGAAGTGTACTGAATCAGGTATTACTTCACCAGACTGTTATCGGTCTTGAAACAAAAGCAGCACTTGACAAATATAACATCACACCGGATATCATCATCGGATGTGCCGGCGGCGGTTCAAACCTCGGTGGTCTGATCTCCCCATTTGCAGGCGAGGTTCTCCGTGGCGAGAAGAACTACCAGATCATCGCTGTAGAACCGGCATCCTGCCCAAGTCTGACAAGGGGTGTCTATGCCTATGATTTCTGTGATACCGGCAAGGTATGTCCACTGGCAAAGATGTACACCCTCGGAAGCGGATTCATTCCTTCACCAAACCATGCAGGCGGACTTCGTTATCACGGTATGAGCCCGGTTGTATCCCAGCTCTATCATGATGGCATCATTGAAGCCAGAAGCGTTGAACAGACAGCAGTATTTGAAGCAGCAACCCAATTTGCAAGAGTGGAAGGTATTCTTCCTGCTCCTGAAAGCAGCCACGCGATCCGAGTTGCTATCGACGAGGCACTGAAATGTAAAGAAACCGGAGAAGAAAAGACGATCGTCTTTGGTCTGACCGGAACCGGATACTTTGATATGGTGGCTTACGGCAAATATAACGATGGTGAGATGAGCGATTATATTCCTACCGACGAAGATTTGAAGGCAGGTTTTGACGGAATCCCTCATTTTCCCGGAAATGAGTTCTAAACTTCCCCTATAAAAAAGGAAGCTGGCAATACATAGTATTGTCAGCTTCCTTTTTCTAGTATTCAACTTATAGGATATACTTCATGCTAATATCTTTTTTCATTTTTATTCTGTTTTCTTCATTACCGCAACAGCTTCCGGACTTCGGTGTTGTAGGTATCCGGATCGTTGGCTTTGCGGATCTTTTTTAATATCTTCTGCTGGTCGGGAGCTTCAAAGAGACATCCCATAAACGACCACAACTCTTTCATCTTAAACATGACATTTCTCGCCCCAAGCCCTGCTTCCATATAACCGGCAAACAGTTCATCGTGGAATGCCAGAAGGATTCCTGCGTTATAGCAGCACCTCTGTTCTGCAATCTCCTGTGGAAGAAACGGATTTCCTATGATTCCACGTCCGATCATGATCTTATCAACCTGTGGATATCGTTTCTGAATATTTTTATAGCCGGCAACATCGGTAATATCACCATTATAGCAAAGGACACTTTCTGTCTGCTCTCCGTATCGTTCTACTGCCAGATCGAACATAGCAAGATCTACGCTGCCACCATAATAATCTTCTCTGGTTCTTGGATGAATGATCACTTCGGTAAATGGATATTTCATTAATACATCCAGTATATCCGGGAATTCATCTGCAAATTCCATTCCCAGTCTGGTCTTTACCGATATTTTGCAGATATCGGCTGCAAATATCTCCTCAAGGAAATGATCCAGCTTTGTGGGATCTGCCAGCATTCCTGAACCTTTTCCTTTTGAAACAACCGTACCGGAAGGACAACCCATGTTTATATTGATCTCATCATATCCCATATCAACTAAAGCTTTTGCCGCTTTTATAAAGCCTTCTGAATGATTCGTCAGAATCTGTGGGATCACCATTATGCCCGTATTATGTTCAGGGCGAACATCCGCCAGCTCACGATGTCTGAACGGTTTCCCCTTTGCAGGAGCTATAAAAGGCGTAAAATACCGATCGATTCCTCCAAAATATTTCTGGTATGCATTTCTGTATATATATCCGGTTATCCCCTCTAAAGGTGCCAGATAGAGCATCTTAATTCTCCTTCCAATTATTAAAACATATGTCATCATGATAATCGCAGACACAGACTTCTTATACTTTTATGTCATCACAGCAGTCGTCAAACTCAGTACTCAAATATAGCCAGTGATATATGTTATCTGCATATTCTCACCGGCTATATTCTGACTTATATTTCTATTATATACTTTTATTACTCTACACTGTAGTTTGGAGCTTCCTTTGTGATATGGATATCATGTGGATGACTCTCTTTTAATGACGCTGCTGAGATCTTAACAAACTCTGCTTTCTCATGTAATTCAGGAATGTTATGAGCACCACAGTATCCCATACCGGAACGAAGTCCGCCGATCAACTGGAATACAGTATCTTCTACAGAACCCTTGTATGCAACACGTCCTTCTACTCCTTCCGGAACAAGCTTCTTTGCATTCTCCTGGAAGTATCTGTCCTTGCTGCCGTTCTCCATAGCTGCGATAGAACCCATACCTCTGTATACCTTGTACTTACGTCCCTGATATAATTCGAAGTCACCAGGAGCTTCATCTGTACCTGCAAATAAGCTACCCATCATACATACGTTTGCACCTGCTGCAATTGCCTTTGTGATATCACCTGAATACTTGATACCACCATCAGCGATAACAGGAATACCTGCATTCATGGCTGCATCATATGCTTCCATAATAGCTGTAATCTGCGGAACACCGATACCTGCTACAACACGAGTTGTACAGATAGAACCAGGTCCGATACCAATCTTAACTGCATCTACACCCATATCGATCATTGCCTGTGTACCGGCCTTAGTCGCTACATTACCGGCGATAACCTGAAGATCCGGATACTTCTCCTTTACCATCTTGAAAGTACGAAGTACATTTGCTGAATGCCCATGTGCTGTATCAATAACAATAGCATCAACCTTTGCTGATACAAGTTCAGCGACACGATCCAGAATATTTGCTGTACATCCAACGGCTGCTGCACAGAGAAGTCTTCCCTGTGGATCCTTAGCAGAATGTGGATATTTGATCGTCTTTTCAATATCCTTAATTGTGATAAGTCCTTTTAATCTGAAATCATCGTCAACGATCGGAAGCTTTTCTTTGCGAGCCTTTGCAAGAATCTTCTTTGCTTCCGGTAATGTAATGCCTTCCTTTGCTGTGATCAGACCTTCTGAAGTCATTGACTCGCTGATCTTCTTGGAATAATCTTCTTCAAACATCAGGTCACGGTTTGTAATGATACCGACTAATTTGCCATCCTCTGTGATAGGCACACCTGAAATTCTGAACTTTGCCATAAGTGCATTTGCATCGGCAAGTGTATGCTCAGGAGATAAATAAAATGGGTCAGAAATTACACCATTCTCAGAACGCTTAACCTTATCTACTTCCTCTGCCTGCTCCTCGATTGACATATTTTTGTGAATAACACCGATACCACCCTGACGAGCCATAGCGATAGCCATTCTGTGCTCTGTTACGGTATCCATACCGGCACTCATAAGAGGAATCTGAAGCTGTATTTTCTTTGTTAAGTTAGTTGTTAAATCCACGTCATTTGGAAGCACCTCAGAATATGCAGGTACTAATAATACGTCATCAAATGTAATTCCTTCGCCTATGATCTTACCCATTTTTTTCTCTCACTTTCTTTTTTTTATTTGTAAGTTGATATAACAGGAGCATTCAAACGAACGCTCCTGTTATATCCAAAATATATGATGCTATGCTATCAAATAACCTATTTAATGTCAAGATTATTTATTACCAAAAAATTTCTTTTTTATGAGAAATTATCAGTTATCTTTAATTTTCTGCTACCGGAGCCTGATAAATAAACGCTTCCGACTTTCCGATATCAATGCTGTCATCACCAACCTGAGCAACATAGACTTCCTCGCCATCGTCAAACGTGATATCAGGAATAAACAGAGTATTCCGGTCTATATAGATTGTTTCCTTCTTGAATCCGTTGTTGATCCAAACAAAACTGCATTCATTGAAATTCTCACCCTTGATATAATATCCATGGAGCTGCTCCGGCGCTTTCTCCGGGTTATCGGACAATTTCTGATAATCGCCTTCTTTTATATCCGTAATATAGATTGGTTCTACACCATACTGCATATCGGTAGGCTCATATGGCCAGCCATCCGGATACATATATCGCTTACCGTATAACATATCATATTCTACATTCCACATTACATCGCTGTATTCAGGATCATCTTCGCTGTAAAGTGTATGCACCTTCTGCATGGCACTCTTTTCAAGTCCGATCACATCAAACAGCTTCGTACTCAGATCATAAGCCGGAATGTCTTCATCTTTATCAATGAAATGCTTCATATTGCTCCATATGAAATATTCCGTCTGGTACAAATTTCCATTCTCTACGTCATCATTTGTCAGTTCAAATCCCGGTAAATGATCACCATACATTACCAGTACTACATCTTCATCATAATTCTTCAGTTCTTCAATTAAATCCTTGATAAATTCATCCATCTCATGAAGCTGATTGCAATAATATGTCCATTCATTGTCCAGTTCTTCACTTCCCGTACCTGTTACTTTTACCGGATAAGAATAATTCTCATAATCTAATTCACTCGGATATCTTCCATGTCCCTGAACACTGACCGTGAAGATAAAATCCCTGTCCTCTGTAGATTTCAGGGTCTTCATGATCTCTCCGGTCAGTACATTATCCTTTTCCCAGTTTTTCTGGGTATGCTCTACGTCATACATGTATTCCATAGGGGTAAATGTATCAAAGCCAAGATTCTTGTATACGATATAACGGTCATAGAATGTACCGTCATGGTTATGCATCGCATGAGTAGAATAACCAAGCTTTTTAAACTGTGTCGCCATCGTCTCACAGGTTGTGCTTCCAAGTACCGTCTTATATGGATATTCACCAGCACCGAAGTATGCCACATCAAATCCGGAAAGCACCTCAAATTCCGAATTTGCCGTTCCCGCTCCGATTGCAGGCATCGTAAGGAAACCGGACGAACATTCTTCTTTTAATTTTGTGAAATTCGGAATCGGATTCATATTAAAAGATAATTCTTTTACATAAGATGGATCCATGAAAGATTCCAACTGAACTACAATTACGTTTGGCTTTCTCTTTGCAAATTTTGCTCCCGAAGCTTTCACCGTATCCAGTTCATCCTTGATCTCAAACATCTTTTCTTCACTGTAATCTGACGGCTCGCTGATTCCGACATCCACTACACTGTTTGAAAAGCAATATACAAAACCATATTTATCATATGCTGTTGCCAGATTTGCAAAGTTATCCGAGATTGCCTGCGCATTTAATGCAATCTTTGTAAACAGCATAACCATACAAAAAGATGCAACGATCAGAACCGTTGTACGAATCCTGTAAATATTTCCCTGGATTGTCGGGGATTTTAAGAACAATATGATAACCGCTGCCAGTGCAACAAATAACGCTGCACCGATGAATACAATCTGCCATACTGAGAAATACTTATCAATGATGGTGATCGTATTTCTCGCCATCAGCATATCGATCGCTGAAAACGGAGTGATACGAAAACCTAAAACAATACAGTTCGTTACACCACAAAGCAGCCATGCAAATGAAATAATACCATAACCAAACACTCTCTTACGCATCAGCAGTGCCAATGTCAAAGTAAAAAAGATAATGGAACAGTTATACAGGAACACCAATGGTTCATTCACAATATATTTCATCGTATTGATAAATGAGTGTCTTCCCAATATCTCCAAAATAATATCCAGCACAATTGCAATCGCAACACACTGGAATATAGCTGTACTACACAATTTCTTCAATTTGTCTTTCATCTAAAACTCCATTCTGCCGTGATTCGGCAACCACTAACCAAATACTTAATGCAATCCTGTTATCTTATTCATAAACCGGTAATTTCAGAATAAGATTAAACCGGTTTCATTATAGCATTCCTTTCTTTTTATTCAATCCGCAAATTTTACAAATAATTACCTCATTTTTTCATTTTTTGCGTAATTTTTACTTACTTTTCTTCTATCTATATCTTTGGGAATGCTTTATATGATGGAAAATATCATATTTCGGAGGAAACTACAATAAAACAATTATTAAATCTTCTTTAGGATTCTTAAGATGATTAAGACTTTGAGCCCAAATGAGCCACTGCCATTTATCGTAAAACACGCATGACTCTCCTCCTTTCGATTCCGATCCGATCTGCATGGAACGCCGGGCACGATAAATTCGTTGTGCCAGGCGTTCCAGCATCGGATCATCGAAAGTCAGTCGTCTATGCTACTGTTTTTCTGATAAATGGCAGTGGCTCATATGGTTGGTTTCAAAACCTTTGCTACATAAAAATAGGAAGTCTTAAATAAGACTTCCTATAAAATAATAAGAGCGCGAGACGGGGATCGAACCCGCGACCCCCTCCTTGGCAAGGAGGTGCTCCACCGCTGAGCCACTCGCGCATTTTCCATTGTTGTGATTTGTTTGCCTCACAACAATGGATATGTTATCATAAGACGTTGTATCTGTCAACAACTTTTTTCAACTTTTTTAAATATTTTTTTCACGCAATGAATTACCGCATTGAGCCTAGTTGTTTTCATCCTCTGAAGGCGCCTGAACAGACTCATTTTCAATGGTCTGCAACTGCCCTTTTGCTCTGCGAACATAGCCAACGATGAGCACAACTGCACCAACTAAAAAGCATGCAAATCCAAGAAGCTGTGATACACGGATACCGGAATTGCCGATCATTAAGGAATCTGTACGAAGTCCTTCAACGATACATCTTCCAAGTCCATAGCCTGCTACATAGATAAATGCGAATTCACCTGTAAACTTCTGATGCTTTCTATATATAAGAAGAAAGATCAGCAACATCAGATTCCAGAGTGACTCATACAGGAACGTAGGATGTACTGTTATACATTCCATACCATGAAGTGTCTGTGTATTTGCAAGCATGGTATCTGAGATCACTCCACTGTTGATCAGACTGTTTAGTGTTCCTTCATGTCTGTAATAATCAAGAGGGATTCCCATCGCAAATACAGAATCTGTATACGCACCAAACGCCTCCCTGTTGAAGAAATTGCCCCAGCGTCCAAGGATCTGTCCGATCAGCAGACCAAACGCTGCTGTGTCGGCAAGCCGAAGCACATTTACCTTCCGCTTCTTCGCAAAGATGCATCCGGTAATAACACCAGCAATTACACCACCATAGATCGCAAGTCCGCCACCTCTGATATTTAACATGCCAAGGATGGTTTCTTTTATATTTCCCGCCACTATATACTGATCCAGCCGGAACAATATATAATAAATTCTTGCGCCTAAGATTACCGGAATGATCAGGATCAGGATAAAGTCCAGATACATTTCCGGATCCTGCCCTGTTCGTTTCGCTTCATTTGTCACAAGGAAGTAGGCAAGGATAAATCCACACATAATGATGATACCGTAAAACCGGATCTCAAAGCTGCCAATGGATATATGATCACCTACATGCTTCAGGAAGATTCCCAAATGCGGAAAGATAATACTGTTAAAATATTCTGAAATTGTTTCCATTTTCTTGTTATCTCCTAAAGGAAGCTGTTTTATACGTTGAACTTAAAGAGGATGACATCTCCGTCCTCTACCACATATTCTTTACCTTCCTGTCTTACCAGACCTTTTTCTTTGGCAGCTACCATATTGCCACATTCCATAAGATCTTTATAGCTTACAACCTCTGCCTTGATGAATCCACGCTCAAAATCAGAATGGATCTTGCCGGCTGCTCCCGGCGCTTTTGTTCCCTTCTTGATCGTCCATGCTCTGGATTCTGTCTCACCGGCTGTCAGATAACTGATCAGTCCAAGCAGTGAATAGCTTGCCTTTATCAGTTTATCAAGACCGGATTCTTTTACTCCAAGATCTTCCAAAAACATTTTCTTTTCTTCGTCATCCAGTTCTGCCAGCTCCTGCTCGATCTGTGCACAGACAACAAACACTTCTGAATCAAATTCTTTTGCGTATTCTTTTACTTTCTGAACATGCTCATTTGATGCTCCATCATCTGCTACATCGTCTTCGCTTACATTTGCTGCGAAAATAACCGGTTTCCATGTAAGAAGGTTGTATTCCTCGATCCAACCCTGTTCGTCCTCATCTGTTACTTCAAGAGTCTTTGCAAGCTTGCCTTCCTCCAAATGTGCTTTGATACGCTGCTGGAAATCCAGCTCCTTTGCAAGCATCTTATCATTTCTTGCACCTCGTATCGTCTTTGCTATTCTACGATCCAGAACTTCAATATCGGAAAAGATCAGCTCCAGATTAATCGTTTCAATATCACGGATCGGATCAACCGAACCATCTACATGAATAACATTTGTATCTTCAAAGCATCTGACAACATGAACGATCGCATCTACCTCTCTGATATTTGCAAGGAACTGGTTTCCCAGACCTTCGCCTTTGGATGCGCCCTTTACGAGTCCTGCGATATCTACGAATTCAATAACTGCAGGAGTGGTCTTTGCTGAGTGATACATCTCTGTCAGCTTGTCTAACCTCTCATCCGGTACTGCAACGACACCAACATTTGGGTCGATGGTACAGAATGGATAGTTTGCTGATTCTGCACCTGCTTTTGTCAGAGAGTTAAATAATGTACTTTTTCCAACATTGGGAAGTCCAACTATGCCGAGCTTCATGGTTATAATTCCTCCTTAAAACCTTGATTTATAAGGTCATACAACTCATACCATTCAGCCATATTACGTTATGTCAGATGGCCGTTCAAAGTTGATGCCACAAGGTAATTTTTCTCTGTATTCTTGTTCTTTACCTGTATAATGGCGCAAAAAAGCCCCAAAATAGCACGATGATTATACTACATTGGGGCATAAAATTCAATGATTATCAGCCGGTTGCCGTCAAATTACTGTCAAATTCCAAGACGCATTCTCAGAATTCCCAATATCAGAAGATGCACCGGATAAAACAAATAGTTCACAAGCTTATTCTGCTTTCCACGCTTTCCATTATAAGTAAGCATCAGGCCAAAACCCAGAAGTGCCCATGGTTCCTTATACATCGATGCAAAATTAAACGGAATAGCAATAATCGGTCTGTCATGAAAAAGATACAGAAAATAACCGATCAACACCGCATGGGAATCATAATCCAGACTCAGATTCATGGCTATCAGACAAGTTACTGCTACAATTATACAAGATACCACAAGAACTTGGGCAGCGTCTGCATCTTCTTTTTCAGGGCATCAATAATCCAGATCATCGCCAACACCAGCGCAAGCGTAAACATGATATTATTCCAGTTTGGTTCAAAAAATACATTAGATGTACACATATCAAACGGAACCTCTGATATAATTCCAAATACCAGGAGTGTTCCCAAATATCTCCATCGATTTCTCGTTTTAAAATATCCCTCCACCAACAGGGAAATAAAGATAGGAAATGCGATCCTGCCTAATATATCAAACAGTTCACTCATAACTATTAAAGCCTTACTGTTAAAATATATGAAAAATGTTTTATTAACATGATCGATCAACATTGAAGCAAATGCTATATATTTCAGTTGTGCACCGGATAATAATTTTATCTTTTCTTTCATCTTTAATAACGTTCCTCTCCTACTTAAAAATAACTCTGTCTCTCGTCAATAGCGTAACAACCTCTGTATGCTCAGTAAATGGGAAGAGATCAAATGGTGTGATCTTTAACACCTGATAGCCATGTGTGGTCAGATACTTCAGATCCCTCGCAAGGGTATCCGGTCCACAGGAAATATAAACTACCTTACGCGGAGACAACGTTACAACGGAAGAAAGAAATTCTTCCGTGCTTCCTGAACGAGGCGGATCCATAAACACAACATCAATATGCTCATCTGCGTCTGCCAGTTCTACCATAAACCTGCCTGCATCATTTGCATAGAACTCGATATTTTCTATCTTGTTCATCCGGCTGTTAATCTTCGCATCACGGATTGCTTCTGCATTCAGTTCCACACCAATCACTCGTTTTGCCCGGTCGCTTGCAACGATACCAATCGTTCCGATTCCGCAGTATGCATCTATCACCGTCTCTTTCTTTTTCAGATCCGCATATTTGATCGCCTTGTTATATAATTTCTCCGTCTGAACAGAATTGATCTGGTAAAAGCTTCCCGGCGACAGACGAAACCGTTTGCCACAGAGAACATCTTCTATATAGCCTTTGCCATAGATGACCTGATTTCGGTCACCTAACACCATATTCGTATCCTTTGTATTTATATTCTGAACGATCGTTGTGATCTCCGGATGAAGCTTCAAAAGTGCATTTGCAAAATTCTTCTTCGACGGAAATACCGGAGATGCCGTCACAATGATCACCATGATCTGTCCGGTCTGATGTGCTGTCCGGATCAGTACATGACGGATCAGTCCATATCCGCTGTCTTCATTATAGATCATCATTTTAAATGACCGGAACAGCTCTGTGATATCCTGAATGATCGCATCCGCCCGCTGATCTTCGATCTTGCAGCCTTTTGTCTCTATGACATTATGAGTACCCTCCTGATATCGGCCGGAGATGATCGTACCATTCTTCAGTTTTCTGAATTCCGCACATACTTTGTTCCTGTAATAATACGGATTTTCCATTCCCACGATTGGATCGACCGGTGCAAATCCTGAAAGCAGCTTTTCCATCTCTGTCTGCTTCTTTACAAGTAATCTCCGGTATTCTTCGTCTGTATATTCGTATGCCACGGGGTTAGGTTTCTTATTTGGGGACTGGACTTTTCTGCCATCCGGTTTTCTATTTCCCGGCTGTCCCTTTATATTTTCTTTCATATTTTATTTCCTTTCAAATCTCTCGTCTAAACATAGCAAAAACCAAACACATGGTCAACAACATTTCCTTGAATGTATATGACTTATGGCCTGGTTTTTTCTTTGCTCTATGCTTTACCTGTCAGGACGACTTTTGTCATATCGTGTCCGACCGCATCCAGATACAATCCGAATACATCTGTCGTGCGCATCCGCAGACTGGATGTATTCACACATGGGTGGCAGCCAAGATACTCGCCTTTTAATATGTCTTCATCCACCAGCAGCCGTACATGATGCTCCGTATCATTCATCAGTCCCATGACACTGACAGCCCCCGGTTCGATATCCAGATATTTCTCCATGTCCTCAGCCGATGCAAATGACAGTCTTGCGCTCCCGATCTGTGAAGTGATCTCCTTCGTTTTAAACGGCTTGTCTCCCGGTATCATCAACAGATAAAACTGTGTCTTCTGACGATTGCACAGGAAAAGATTCTTACAGATTGTCGCCTGCAACATCTTATCAATCTCCTCACATACTTCCATCGTAAATGCCGGTTCATGGTCGACTCTCTTATATTCTATTCCAAGATGGTCAAGAAAATCATATACCCGAATCTCCTTCTCCAGTCTTCCTTCCGTATTCTCCGGTCTTCCATTCAAAAGTTCCAACAGTACTTTGCCCTCCCGTTCCTTATATCTACCTCTGCTGTTCATCCAGCATATGCTCAAACTCCGGAATCGGAACAGGCTTGGAAAAATAAAATCCCTGAGATACACTACATCCATTATCATAAAGGAAATCTGCCGTTCCTCGATTCTCTACGCCTTCTGCTATAATACTTAAGCCCAAATCATTTGACATGGATATCACATGAGAAATGATCGTCTTACCCTGTTTACTGTCCAAACATTCATCCAAAAACTGCCGATCCATCTTCAATACGTCAAATGGTGTATTCTTCAACATACAAAGGGAAGAATAACCTGATCCGAAATCATCCATTAACAATGTAAATCCCGCCTGTTTCAAACTATTGATATAAGACAATGATTCTGCATTCTCCGTTGTCTCCGTGATCTCTAACTGGAACAGCTCCATCGGAATCTGATATTTGTCGATCAGATTCCTGATATATCCTGCAACATCTTCTTTCTGAAGATAGGTTCTCGACACATTCACCGAGATTGGAAGTGGTTGCCTTCCGGTATCCAGCCATCTTCTGATAACTTTACATACCATCTCCCACATGAAACAGTCTAATTTGTATATAAATCCATTTGCCTCAAATACCGGAATAAATTCCATCGGCGACTTGCATTTTCCATTTGCATCAATCCAGCGCACAAGTGCCTCTGCTCCGACGATCTTCGCATGGCTTCTGTCATACTGGTACTTCGGCTGAAGATAAACCTGAAATTCTTCCCGTCTCAGAGCCTCCTCCTCAACTTCCTCGATCGCTCCCGTCTGTTTCACATGATTCATCAGCGTATCCTCATAGAATACAACCTTATTCAAAATCGTCCGCTTACCCTCTGCACGGGCAAGTCCTGCTTCATCTCCATGCTTGCGATATGCCGTTGAGCTGCCCGGTACGATATTCACTCCATATGTAATGCTTAACTTGATATCACCATATCTCCGAATCTTTTCATCAAGTTTATCAATAAATTCCATGATTTCTTCTCTGGAATTATAATAGGTCACGATCTGGAATACATCCGCTGACAATCTACAATGCAGATGTTCCTTATCACACATCACATCCAGCGTGTCATATATATACCGAAGAATATTATCTCCTGTATCACTGCCATACTTCTCATTGATATACTTAAATCTACGGACATCAAACTGAATATATGCATACTCCCGCTCCGGATGCTCTGCCTGAAAACGTGCAATCTTCTTGAGAAAGAATGCCGGATTCTTATCATTGCTAAACGATGTCACAATCTCCCGATTCTCTAATTCCTGTTTGCGCATGATCCGTATCATGCCCACATACTCCCGAATCAATCCTTTTTCATCTTTCTCAAGGTAACAAAGGACTGCCATCAGAGCTTTCTTCCCTGATCTGGTCTCAAGATGCACCCATGTCTCCAAGTCATCCATCTTGATCGGCTCTTTTGTTCCCTGCTCAATCTGTCTATACAAATTGCACATTTTATTCTTCTCTGTTTCTTCTATACATGTGCAGTTGCAAAATGCTTTTAGTAAATTTTTATCATCCGGATTCAACTCATCAGGCAGAATATCATTTTCCTCAATCGTGTAAAACCGATCTTGCAGATTCGCGTAAAAATATATGGCGTCGCGGTGATTTTTCCTTATTCTGTTAATCTCTCTCCATGATTCAAATGCCATAATAATATCTTCTCCCAACAATGAATACTTACCTAATTTTACATGTTCTGTTCCCACAGGAACTTGCTATTATATATATATTAACATGTTCTTTAGCAAAAAGAAAGTTTGCATCCGACTTAATTATTCGGAAATTAAGTGAAATTTGGGTTAATCAATTACTTAATTTCTTGTTAATTGTCAACCAGTCAAGAAACGCCTGACAGCCTTCTACAACATCTTCATAAGTCTCCCGAAAATTTCCACTGTACCACGGATCTCTGACATCTGCATCTCGTCCGGCAAACTCCAGCATCTTATAGATCTTATCCCCACGTCTGTGTCCGGTCATTCGTTCAATATTCCTCATATTCATAGAATCCATACCGATCAGATAATCGTAATGATCATAATCTGAGGCTGTAAGCTGCACGGCCCGTTTGCCTTTGCAGCTTATCCCATGTCTGGCAAGTTCTTCTCTTGCCGGCGGATACACCGGATTCCCTACACCATTCCAAATCTCTTCTGTGCTGGTGGCTGCCGATGCGATCTCAAACTGATCGGCAATGCCACGTTTTGTTACTATATCTTTTAATATGAATTCTGCCATGGGGGAACGGCAGATGTTGCCGTGGCAGATGAAAAGTACTTTTATCATAGTTTTGTTTCTCCTTGTTTTGCCCGGAAATGCCCTACCTCGACTATCGTCTCGGTCGCGGCAGTCGCAAAATGCCCGATTATGCAAGCATATCGGGACACTTCGCTCGTTGCTTCGCGTATTTTGCAAAGGTTTTCGGGGTTATTGTGATATGCTCTAAAATTACAAATTGTGGCAGATTGGAGCAGAACCCTGCAAGTTGTTACTACCTGTTAGTAGCAAAATTGGTAGTAAAAGGGAAATGGTTACTACTAAAGGTTTTGCCGTTCCTTCTGCATCTGCTCAAATACTTCATCCCATTCTTTCTCGTCACGCCACGCATCATTTTCTGATATTACTGCTTTTCCGTCATCATTATACTTGGTGTTATCTGACGCCATTTTATAAGATTTTTCACTGTATTGAGTCATTATCTGTTTCTCCTTTTTGTCCTAGTATATCTTAGTTCCTAATATTTCGTGGTAATCTTGGTTTTGCTCTAAAGTTACAAATTGCGGCAAATCAGAGCAGAATTGAGCAAATTTTTACTACTTGTTAGTGTTAGTTGTAAAGTTGGTAGTAAAAAAAGAGGGGGGCTACTAACACAGTTAGAAAATGAAATCGCTTATGTAATTTCCTACAATACCTAAAACTGTTCCAATAACAACTGTTCCCACTATAAAATTTCTTTTAGAAGCATTTTTCTCCTCAATATGGTCCTATGTCAAGATTTAGTACAAGTTAAAATGAGAAACTTTTCCCATTTTAATCCGCCAGAAGCTCAGCCTCAGTGTGCGTTCTTTCATACAATCGTTCAAATTCATTTGGTGACATATAGTTACAATGGCTATGAATTCGTTTCGTATTGTAGAAAGCTTCCAGATATTCAAAAATCAACTGGTATGCCTGCTTATAATCGCGAATTTTAAAGCGATTGAGCCATTCACGTTTGATAATAGAATGAAAGGATTCAATGCATGCATTATCCCACGGAAAAGCCTTCTTCGAGTAGCTACGCTGCATATTTTCGGTCGCTTTTATATATTCCTTTGCAACATATTGGCTGCCACGATCCGAATGGATAATTAATGGTTGATCGATATTTCGGCGAGCTTTGGCTTTGTTTATCGTATCAATCACGCAGGATACTTCCAGTGTTTTTGAAAGTGTCCATGCTATGATTTTTCTGGAAAATAAATCCATAATACTGGTCAGATAGACAAATCCGTCTATTGTCCAGATGTAGGTGATATCCGAACACAAGACGGCATTCGGGCGGTCAGGATTAAACTGCTCATCGAGGATATTTTGTAATTCAGTGCTGAAATCAGAATCTTTTGTGGTAATTGTCCATGGCTTGCTCCACTGGGCACGGATTCCCATTTGACACATGTATGTACCAACAGTTCTTTCCGAAATGACTTCACCGGTTTTCCGCAATTCTACAGTGATTTTCGGAGCACCGTAGTTCTGCTTGGAATCATCATATATATCCTGTATTTTTGCTTTTACAGATTCACGGCGTTTTTCTGTATCAGAAGGCACGCGGTGGAGCCATGCACGATATCCTGAACGTGAGGCACCTAAAAATTTCAACATTCCGGAGACGGAACCCCGGCGTCCAGCCTTTTGGGCAGCTTCCGTCTTCTCAGACACTTCGAGATAAATGGCTTCCGTCATTTTCCCAGAATGTTGATTGCTTTTTTTAATACATCAAGTGCATCTTGGGCATCACGTAATTAACGTCTGAGACGGGCGATTTCCTTCTGTTCATCGGATGCGTAATTACCAGAACCACGAACAGGAATATCACCAGATTCCCGGAAGTCTTTCAGCCACTTTGTTAATGTGCTGTATCCGATGCCAAGATTTTCTACACATCCACGTACACCAAGATCTTTATGATCCTCGTAGTACTGGATTGCATCAAGGTTAAATTGTTTGTCATGTTGCTTTGCCATATGAGATCCTCCTTCAGCATGCTTCTATTGTATCATGCTTATGTGTACTTGGAATTTCTCATTTTGGCTTGTACTATTTATATTCTAGCATCAAGTTGATCAACTTCTGCTTCGTATACTGATTCAGTGTGAGTATCAAACAGCACCCATTCCACTAATCAAAACTGTCCGGATTATCCTGTAAGAATCTGTTTACTGTATGTACTGCAATCTTTGCTGCCAACTCAACCGGAAAACTATATACTCCAGTTGATATGGAAGGAAATGCAATAGACCTGATTCCATTATCCATTGCCAGCTTCATAGAATTAAAATAACAGTTAGCAAGAAGTTCCTCTTCTCTATTTCTTCCACCATTCCATATTGGTCCTACAGTATGTATCACATAATCACATGGCAGATTATAGGCTTTTGTTATCTTTGCTTCTCCAGTCTCACATCCTTGAAGTGTCCTGCACTCTACCAAAAGCTCCGGTCCTGCCGCTCTATGAATCGCTCCATCTACACCACCTCCGCCAAGCAGAGAATTATTTGCAGCATTAACGATTGCCTGCACATCTGTTACTTTTGTTATGTCACCTTTTATCGTTTTAATCAAATACATTGTTTAATATTCCTTCTCTATTTCGCCATCTATTCCATACATTTTCTTGAATGCATCAAGGTCTGCCTGATTCTTAATCAGCATAACCTCGTCTATCTTACCTGTATGAATATTCTTAAATCCGGCAACCTGCTCGCCATTACATATGCTCGCCTTGATTACTGGTTTCTTATTTCCTTTATCATATGTCTTTGTAACTATATTTTTCTTAAATAGTCCCACTCTGAGCACCTTCTTTTGATTTTGCCATCAGTATAAGTTTTTCAAAGGGCTGTGCAAAGCGTACGCCATCTTCTTCTGTACGCTTTCTCGGTCCTTTCATATGATTCTTATGAGAGCTGCGCCTTACCTTCTTATTAAGATGTCGCTCCATAAGCATCTGATCTATGTTCTCATTCGTGTACCACTTACCGGATTGGTGAATAGCATATGCACCTTTCCCAAGTGCCATAGCAGCGACACCATAATCCTGCGATACTACTACATCCCCTTTATGACAAATGCTGATCAGTTTATAATCCACTGCATCTGCTCCTGCACTTACCACAATCACCTTGCTGCAATCAGAATACAAAATATGATTCGTATCACACAGCAATGTGGTGGAAATATTGTATTTCTCTGCTATTGTCTCGACAATGTCCACTACCGGACACGCATCTGCATCTACAAATATCTGCACTAACCTCTCTCCATTTCTCGTTGAATCCATGTCATAATTACATCTACAAGGTAATCCTGCTGCACCTGACTCAATTCCTTGCCTGGCTGCATTTTATGCCACTTTCGGATGCACTCCCTACAACATGTTGCCGTTGCATGCTGAGCAATAAATACTGGGTGACCTTTCATCGGTGTTTGTTTACCATCATTCGCTATATATGCAGGAGCTTCTCTCTTTGCAATAAAATCCTTTGCATGTTGTCTGATTGTGTCCAACCCTTTTTCATTTATGTAATCAATATCTTTCTGCTTCAGATGGAAACTGCTTCGGAACTTGGAATTATCCAGCCGCTCAAATAACTGCCTGTACCATTCATCCTTCGTCATTAAAACTTCACTACTTCCGGCTCATGTGTAAATGATGAAAATGTAGCTGTCGCATTTTTAAAATAGAACACCTCTGTATTTCCATCATCTGCTGAGTACATATTCTGTAAAGATGGATAAGCATCGAGCATAGACTGTCTTGCTTCTCTTCTGTCATCTTCTACAAGTTCTCCGGCTACACGAAGCCACTCGCCATTTTTAAATGCACAGATTTCCACCTTCGGGTTTGCGTGAATCTGCTTTGAAACATCCTTTACCTTGCCAGTCTGAATATACAGTTTTCCTTCAAAAATGTGTGCTGTACCAAAAGGTCTTACCCTTGGCTGGTCTCCTTCTACTGTCGCCAAATAATATGTCTCTGCTTCTTTTAAAAATTTTACTACTCGTTCCATGATGTAATCCTCCTGTCGTCTTTTATAATTATTTATTTCGAAAAGCATTCATCTATTTCCTTTAAAGATTCTTTCTTTACATCCATAACGTTTGTTAAAAAAATCTTGTAACTTTCAATGTTTCATCAATAATTTTTTCTCTGTTATTAGAATATTTAATCTTCATCAAAAGAGAATATAATTCAATCTTATTAATCATATTTAACATATTTGTTGTTTCATCCAATTTTTCCTGAGCTTTTTCATCTGAAATCATAATGAACCTCCTTTATCTGTCGAACTTTATTTTCTCTTAATATTCATAACAAATATCGGATCAGCCTTCACAATATCCATAATCTCATCTCTGGTAGAATCATCAATATCCACATAAAACATGCCACAGTACTTGCATCTCTTTAACGAATACTTCTCTTTATACAGATGCTCATCACACACCAGACAACGATTCAGTTCACTGCATTTTCTGTATTTATATGGATTATTACTTCGTTCTAACTGCTCTTTTTTAGGTTCAAGGCTTTTCTTATATTTGTCAATGTTATCTCTTTCAATTTGTTCCGCAGTCTTTCTGCTCTCCTGCAATTTCTTAAAATCTTCAAGTGACTCTGAATAATCCATGCAATGACTTGAACCTATGCATTTACCCGAATAATTTGCTTTCCATCCACATTGTCCATCACGATAATGAATGCATCTCGCCTTATGTCTACGTGGATCATCCTCCTGTTTCTTTGCATATCCTACATGCCAAGGTGTATCAGGTAATCTATTATTTTCTACCATACTGCCACCTGCCTTCCTCAATTTACAATGCGTCTCTACTGCCATCCTGCCTGTTTACCAACTTCATCCCCCACAACAAATCCAATCAATGCAGAAAAATAGTTGATATTCTTAGTCATCAAGCCCATTACACAAATAACAATAATTGCTCCATTGCCTACCCATATTGCAGAGTTCCCCTGATTGTGGTTTTTTCTGACCTTATGTAACAGCCACTGAAGGGAAATAGTAAATATAAAAAATCCTACTGCATACAATATTGTCTCCAACATAAATTACCACCTTCTCTCAGATTTCGTCCGGTTTCAAGAAATGTCCACAATTACATCAAATACATCATCCCTGACACTACTCTCAATCGCCTGCGCCATTAAAAACTTCTCGATATTAGAAAGTCCCATTTTAAGCTCTCTTTCACTCTTAAATGGGACTCCCTTCATAGCCTCTCCAAGCCCTGCCTGAAAAAGCATCTGCATAATATTCTTTTCCACTGAATAAGCAGCTAATAAATCATTGCATAATGCGACACACAGTTTTCTATTCTGATATATATCGTATCCGTATCCCTCTGTCATTTTCTCAAATATCTTAACCATTTCTGCTGTGTGCCACATAATGTTTCCTCCCCAATACTTAGTATATTCTAATCCAGTAAGTTCCCACCTTCTCATTTGGAATCTGCTGGACTTTAACTGCCCTGCTCTGTCCTCCTGCTGCAATCTTTGCAACCATGCCTGCAAGCTCTGACCGTCTTAGTTTCGGAAATAACCCATCTATCCGAAAATATAATTTATTCCGACCTTGCTCTAGCTCTTGTGTTATATATGCTATCAGCTGACTTCTACTTCTAAATGTCAGCCTGTTTCTTTCAAAATAATTATCTTTTAATGAAATGCATTTCGGCATCTCATCTTCAAAGCTATGTGTTTTGCTTATAATTTCATCTGTAACATTGAAATAATCATATGCAATTCTTCCCTTGGAAGCTCCGATATCCCATGTTACATCCACCTGATATGGACTTCCACCAATATCAATAACATTCCAAGCATGGTGTTCTTTCTTACCACTTGCCTCTGCTTCTCCAGTAGCCACAATACACTTGATATCTACTGCATTCAGCAATACTTTTACAGCTTTGGCAATTCCCTCACACTGGGCTTTCTGTTTCGCAAAAACTCCTACAATATTATGTGAGAGAACTACTCTAGCTGGTTCGTCCATGTCTGCGCCTTTAAAATCATATTTCACATTTTTACAGAACCAGTCATGGACTCTTACTTCTTTCTCATAATCTGTGCCTTCTGTCAGTCTTAACTGTGCAGCCAGATTATTCACTGCGTTTTCTATGTTACGGTTGTACTTTCGAACAGTTTCCCTGCTGTAAAAATACTGTGGACAGATTGCTGTATGACCAAATGCATCCGTCGCCCAGTTACACGCAGATTGATTGACATAGTATATCAACGGATTATCCCTTGTCATTGCCCGGAATATTTTGTTGAATACTTCTTTTGATAGCTGCCCTTTGATTGGAATAGGAATGACATCCTCATGAGCCATCAGCCCATTGTAGAAAGCCTTGTAAACCGCCTGCTCCTGCTTATTCAGTTGTGCATAATAGTAGCGATCTACAATCACATCCGCTTCCTCCGTTATTTGTCTACATAAGCCATAACCACAGTGACATCATCACCACATCCAAGCTCACTCGTCTCCTTGAGCCACTTTTCAAGATTATCTCTTACTGCCTCGTATCCATGCTCGCCAATCATTTTATAGTACTCTCTGCAGGTTTTATGAAACTCCTCTTCGTTCACAAAACTGTTGGAAAATCCATCTGTCGAAAGCATATATAAATATGGCACATCATCTGCTGCATTCTTTCTCCTTACGGACGCTACCGATTTTCTCCATGCATCCGGTTTGGATAGAGAATGTGTCTCTGTGCCAAGGAACTTCTCCGGTTCTACCAATGGAGAAATCTCATCATCTGTAATATAGTTGATGTCGCCATCACCTATCTGAAATGAGAATACAAAGGTATCTGTAATCAGCATACCCAGAAGTGTAGTTCCATACAGAGAGTAAACCTTTTTCCAGTCGGTATTACCTTCTTTGTCTAATACGCTGCCATCTTTGTTCTTATAAAATGATTGTTTTACTCTTGCCTGCCATTCCTCACATATATCCTGTGCGAAGCGCATATCGCCTTCTCTGTTCAGAAATGTTACCAGATTCGTAAGACCATCCTTTTCTTTTCCATAATTGAGCAGATAGTTTTTCATTACTGTGCAGAAAGTATTTACCGCAATCAAAGAACCTCTGTCGCTTCTGGGGCACTTTGAACTGCCATGTCCATCTGCTACAGCTATAATCGTAATCTTATCTGAAATTTTTTCTATCTTGCAGTTATCTTGAAGAGGTAATCCATTCTTTTCGTGAGTAGCGCCTTTTACACTTTTGCCAAATACATAACGCTTCATGAAATCCCTCCTTTTTACCAAACTGCTCCATCGTCAAAGTCATCCGGACTAGGAATATTACTCATATCTATAACAAGTGGTGCTCCTCCATTTGCAGGTGCAAAAGGATCTCCACTGCCTGCAGGTGTAGATACTGCGTCAGCATTCATAGGTTTGCTTGCTGGAGCGGATACCATAGATGCAGTTGTAGACGCCCATTTAATCATCTTTGCAAGTGCAGCTGCATTATTTGCCTGTAATATCAGTTCTTTGTTACCTGTGAAGTCTTCAAGCACATCATCATCTGCATCGGAACCGATAGAAATCGCAATCTTAACTGCTTTCTTGAACCAAGGAAGTGCTTTTAACTTATTCAATCCATCCTTGTAAGAATCTGTTGGCTGTCCATCAGACAATAAAACAATTACCGGCGGCAATGCTCGTGTTGGCATTGGTGGAATAGAAAGCTGTGCTGCCAGTAATTCAAATGCTTTTCCCATCTCTGTTACACCATATGCTTCCAAAGGATTCCATGAATATTCCTCAACCGGTACAGGCTTTGCAGTAAGCCAGCTTGCCCCGGATGAAAATTGAAGTGCCCTAATAAGCAGCTGTGCATTTGGGTTATTATCCGCAGCTGATGCCATCTCCGGGATACACTCCTCAATAGCTGTATTTACCACTTCCATCTTTCCGTCATAAGACATTGAACCCGAACAATCCACTACCCAAAAGAAATGAATCGGTCTGCTTGCCAGTTCTCCACCCGGTCTTTGTAAATCTGCCATAACAATTTCCTCCTTTTACTTGAACTCTCCGACTGACTCGGAGAAATGTATTTTCACGCCTGCTGCAATACCTGCTGTCTTTCCTACTTCAACAGGAATCTGTGTTCCATCCGCTTTTTCATAAGTCCAGTTTAATTTATCTTCATTGCGGATTCCCCATAATGCAGGGTTCTTTGGATTCTGAACTACTTCTCCAACTACTGTTTCCATATCAAAATCACTATAAATGTGATGATGTAACAGCTTACTGTTCTGATTTAGTACCACGGTATTCTTTCCAATCACAATCCTTGTTGGTACTTTCACTGTCTGCTGACAATTCCAACATGTATGTGCCACACCATTTGCTTCCAGACTTTCATCATAGAAAACACTTGCACCACAGGTGCATTTCATCAACCCACTCATCATATTTGCAAACAGGTTCATCCATTCAGGCTCCGTTACACGCTTGCTTGGATTATTAAGTCCGACTGTAAAAGATTTGATAAACAGTTGGCGCAGCTGTTCCGGATATAACGGCCAATAAATATTGGCGTTATCATGGATTCCCGGTACTGGTCTGTTTGTCTTATTATCCGGATCAAATATAAAAATAGGATCAGTTCCATAGAGTTTTACTCTGGCTGCCATATCCATACACTTGATACTAGCTTCCTGCTTGCCTTCCAATGGGTGATTTACCATAAAGAGGTAAAACAGCAATACCGCTAATGAATATCTGTCCGTATCCCTTGATGGTCTCGCTTCACCTCTTACAATCTCAGGTGCCATAAATCCCGGTGTACCAAGCACTCCACCCGGTTTACTGTTACCATATGATACATTATCATTGTCGCAAATCAAGACATCTCCGTTATCCGGATTAAAGAAAAGATTTCCAAATGAAATATCCTGATACTTTGCCCCGGCAATATGTAGATTTCGATATCCTTTTGTAAGGTTAAATGCTGTCCTGCATATAACATAAAATGATGGATTTACACGATTCTTCATCAAATCCACTATGCTCTTATAATTCTTTGGACGAAGCGGCATGATATATCCAAACAAGTTTCCCTGTGACGGAACAATCAGTTCCATCGGCCAGAGAAACGAACTATCCGGTGCTCCCTTTGCAATAATCTCTTCCAATAATTTCTTCTGCCGTGCTGTAGCACTTCCCTTGAAATACCATTTCAACGCATAATGCTTTCCATCACATTCCACATCATAGACTTCACCTTGTCCACCGGCACCCAGAAGATTCACTACAGTATACTTATTTCCGCTTTCCGAAGTAAGTATTGTTCCGTTTTTTAACTGTCCCTCCATTATGGAATCTGCCTCCTTTGCTTCACAAGCTGTAATACTTCATATAATAGATTTCCATCATCAACATACATATTGTATGTTTTACTGCCAAACTGCAGTTCACAGGCATCTACATACGGAGTTACCGCTGTTAGATATCTATATGTTTTATCAAACCCCTTTTCAGAAGCTTGAAATACAATTCTCTGATTAGTCACATACAGGATTCCCCGATGCTGTACAAGCTCACCATGCTCAATAGGCTTCGCCACCCCCACATTCCAACGATTGCCTTTCAACAATCCAGGTGTACTGTGTCCCACATGCCGGTATTGCTTTACTACCTTGATTTCAAGGTTGATTGCTTTATCAATATAATGGATTTTCTCATCACGCTTGAGAAATAAGCTGTCTGTATTCAATATCGGTAATCTTCCTGCACAGATCTCGTTCTTCGCAGCTGTAGGAAGTATGGAATTTATCTTAGGTGGCTGATTATTGCCAAATATTGCATCCAATAAGCCCATACATATCACCTCTTTCCTGTATTCTATCGTAATTTCATGCTTTATGTGTCGCATCGCTGGCGACATTATACCAGCTGATACTTAATCTTATTCTTCTTGCAATACTGCTCTGCAAAAGAGCCAAATGAGCATTGCACGATAAACATATCATCTGTTCCCGTAAAAGCATCCTGACCAATCTGCTGTACACTATCTGGAATTATAATAAAATCAAGACTGGAGCAGCCGAAAAATGCACGTTCACCAATCGCATTCAGTTTTTCATGCAGCTCCACCTTTTTTAAGCCACTACAATTCATAAACATCCGATCAGTTATCCTTGCAATGTTATCCGGTATCCTAATATGCTCCAGCGATTGGCACTCTGCCAATAAATCATCACCTATCCCAAATACACTCTTTGGAATATCCAGTGTCCGTAAACCTGTTCCTTTAAAGGCTGCATCTCCGATTGTCTTAAGCAGTATCGGCAAGGAGATTGATTTTAAGCTGTTACAATTCTCAAAAGCTGAGTTTTCAATCTCTTCTACGCTGACTGGCAATACCACCTGATGTAATTTCTCACAGTCAGAAAAAGCATTTAACCCTATGTATTTAAAATCTTCCGTCAGAATTGCCTCTTCTATGGAAGATTTGCTAAAACTGTTATCCGCAATCTCTATAACATTTTCATTGCCAGACCTATTTTGAAATATAATCGTCTGGTTCTTATCTCCAAGGAATCCTGTTACAGCCAGTCCGTTGCCTCTGCGACTTTTCTCATATACAAATAAATCTCCATATGATTTTCCCGAAGATGACTTATTATCTTTTATCGCCGGACCACCACCCTGCTTCTGCACTGATATGTCACAGGCTTTTCCCAATACTTTATTACCATAACAAGAACACCATACTGACACGACCCAATCTGCATTCACTCTGCTGATGCCATAGTCATCCATCAACTGCTTCACATACCGGAAAGCAAATGTATTATTAAGCAGATTTGCCTTCTGAATATCCTGTGCAATTCCCATGTTGTATGCCATGAGAATCAGATTGATATTCTTTGCATCTTCCGGAAATATATCTTTCACCAATGCAGTAAACTGTCGCTTATCATCTATTGAATTTTCATACTGTCGAAGCATTGCTTCAAAATCCTGCTCAAAAATACGCCATCACCCTCCATGAGTTGTCGAACCTACCACTTTAATTTCTAAATTATTAGCCAAATATTCATCATACACATTAGATAAATCTTGTGTTATTCTTTCTATTTCTCCAGTAAGAGTTCCTCTTTTTACAATATCAAACAATTTCTTTCCTTTTTTGTTGACTTCATTGATAGCCAAATCACAATATTCCATTTCTTCGCACTCGTCACTATGTAATATAACATCCTCAAAGCTTGGAAATGACACTATTTCATCTATGGCTTTATCTTTAAAACCAACCTTGTCCAATTTATATTTATCGGCATAAAACATTGCTGTTATCAAAATAAGATACAAACTCTGATATATTTTTTTATTTCTGTATAAAATTGTAGCTATCAATAATTTCATTATTTTTATGTATGTATAGCATTTTATGTTTATTATCTCAATATTTTGTTCTTTAATTGCCTTGTCAACTATTGCATACACACCTGGAAACAATCTGTCTATATTCTTTTCCAAAAAATCATGTTCATCTATTTTCACAATTTTCTTAATCAGATTGTCTTCCACATTTTTTTCATCAAATAATTGTTCAGCATTTTTAACTATTTCATCTCTTTCAGTATTATCAGATAACACATAAGCATATGAAAGAACATTAAATACATCATCCTTCAATTGATTCCAATCAACAAAATCTATATTCGCCGATATAAGTTCTTTTGCCGTAAAAAATAAATCATCATTTTCATATCCGACGCCAAATATATCTGCCCATTGATAAACTGCAACAATTGCATCTTCAATATTCGTTCCATATTCATAGTGAAATATTTGTGCTATTCTATATGCCTCTTGTTTTGTCAGAGATGTCTTTTTTGCAATTTCTTCCTCTATTCCTAAATCTACTGCTAAAGACATAAGATTTTTGACTTTTTTATCTTCATATAAATCAGCTATTATAGCTTTGAGTATTTTTTTATTTGATAAATTCTCTCTTATCATCTGCTGATTATCAATGTTTATCATATCTACTCTACTCCTAACGCTTTATACACTGCCTCTTCTGGCGAAGAATAAAATATCAAGCTAAACGCTCCCACCAAATCAGACGGAACAGTACCTAAATCTGCTGCCGATGTGATTGGAAGCAGAACTTTTTTTGCTCCACTATCAAGGCATACCTGCAATGTACTTGCCAAATCTTCTACCTTAATAAGTGTTCCACCGATACTAATCTCACCAAGTACCGCAAGACTGCTGATTGGAGGCTTGCTAAGTGCCGCCGATGAAATAGCAATTAGTGTAGGAAGTGCAAGATTTCCCGTCATTCCAAGTCCCTGCATATCCTGATAATTGATGATATAATCCTTAGTTGTTGTACTTATTGAACCCGATATTGCATTGCCATTTGCCTTCAGGTAATTAAATGCTGTATTGGTAGCTTCCTTTGGCTCTTTTCCGGAACCAATACCTGTGCAAGTCAATTTTCCATTTCCCGGCATCATCTGCGTTTCAAGACGATAGCAGCCTATCATTCCAGTCTTTGACTTTGATACTGTATATAAGCATCCCGGTTTGCCCATACCTTCAGGAATCATCTTTCCGCCGCCCTGCTCCGGTACAGTTACAAAATGCTCATCAAAACTATCATTGTCTATGTATGAGAAGTTCACATCATAGAACTCCATTCCACCAATCTTCTTAAGCTGCTCTTTTACTCGCCTACGAAGTTCAAGTGAAATATCCATAATCTCTGCAACTTCATCCTTGCTGACTTCTCCATCCGGATAAATCAATTTGATAAATCCGGAAATCAGCTTACGAACAGCAATTGCATCTCTCTGATTTAAGTTATTTCCTAATTTGAAATACTTCTCTGCTATATTGCTGTAATTATCCTTACGAAGCTCACGCATAAACTCTGAAAGATAATCTGTGATAAATCCATAATCATTTGTAAATGAATCCGGTCTGTACTTAGGGATCTCCCATCCCGGTATATATGCATGGAAACGGTCAAGGAACGCAGTATCAGTACCCATTTCAGGAGGAAATGGATCAAACAGACTTGATGTCTTCTGCAAAGTCTCCACACTCTGATTGATATTACCTACAAAGACCATAGATGCTTTTGCCTGTATCTCAGCCTTGCCACGGGAAAATGCACCTGATGCCATGTATCCCTTCATAATCTGGATACCATCTTTATCCTTAAACTTGATACCGGCAACCTCGTCAAATGCTACAACATCCCACATTCCGACAAGACCGACTGTATTGTTAGACATGTTATAAAACAGATTTGCAACAGTTGTCTGTCCACCAGCTACAAGGATACTGTTTGGAGAAATCTGCTCATATATGTATGATTTACCTGTAGAACGAGGTCCCAATTCACACATATTAAAGTTGTTCTCAACAAGCGGAATCATACGGGCAATCAATAACCATTTAGCTCTGTCAGAAAGCTTGTCCGGTTCCATACCAGTAGATCGAAGCAGAATATCCATCCACTCTTCCTTAGTAAATGCCTTACGACCATTCTTTACTTCATCCATATCCACATGCGGCATCTGAATCGGTGTCAGCTTTCTGATACGGATAGGCTGTGTATTCTTCTTGTCTTCCTCAATAAACTCATAATCAAGCTGAAGAATACACCAGATACCGCCACAAAGCAGGCGGTCATAATCTTTTACATAGTCAGCACTGATAGGAATATTCTTAATTCCAAGATTAGAGAATGTTGTCTCATATCTGTCTTCCTTGGTATTGAGTACTACTGTAATCCTGTCAATAACTGTATAACTGCCTCTCTCTCTAAGAAGCGACAATATCTTCTGTGCCTCATCTGGACGAACATAGTTATCACGCAGAATACGCTTCACATTGTCTACTCCCTCGTCAATAATCTCCTGATCATCAGAATTACAATACTGTCCGAGAAGATATTCCAATACATAGACCGGAACATTTGCTCCTTCACGAATTGATTTGGTCAAGTCCTTACGGACTATACGACCATCATAATATTGGCGGAGTTTTTTCTTGATAATATCTCTAGGATTCTCAATATCATACGCTTCCTTAATATTTATATCAGTGTATTTATCCATAATTACCTCCATATTTTATCTTTGAGATAGCATATTTTCTAAGGCATTGACTAACGCATCGATTGAACCTCTTTTATGCTCATCTAATACTGAATCCGCATCTTCTACAGGTATCAATTTTGCGACTTCCATTTTTACCTTTTTCTCAACAGCATCTGTCCATCGTTGTCCTTGAGATAAAAATACAGCCTTTACTCTATCTGACCATTTTTTACTATTTCTAAATGACGTCACTCCTAAATCTACCGAAAATTTATTTCTTATCGCCTCTATATAAAAATCTTTTTTAAGACAATCTTCAAACTCTGATATATTATTTCCATTACATATTGAATACTTTACATCACTTTCTGATAGCAAACCTTTTTCAATTGCCTTTTCCGCGGCATCATACCCTGCTTCATCTGCATCCAGAAATACAAAGTATCTGCATACATAAGATCTAAGCCTAGATAGTTCATAGTTTAAGTTTGTCGCTCCTGCAAGCGGTTGTATCACCAATTTATTTTTTATAAGTGCATCTTTTATAGTAGGGCTCAATGATGATAAAATTTTATTTAATGCTATCTTATCATCCTCTCCTTCTACTACCAATACATGACTTGCATTAATCAAATTATCCTCTGGTAAAACACCTAATAATTCTCTAATCTCCTTAATATTTTTTGCTGGTTTAGCAGTGCCATGATCTACAATAATATTATTTGATATATTATTTCTTTGAACGAATAACGGATTATGCGTTGTTATAATTACTTGATGATTTTCTGAAATACCCTTTATTACATTTACTAAGCTATGTATGGCTTCTGGATGCAAATGTGACTCTGGCTCTTCTATTGCAATTATTGATGCACCTATCTCATTTTTCGATTCCTTTAGTATCGCTAATGATACTAAACTTTTTATTCCATCTCCCTTATAAAGAATACTTGTTGGCGTACCATCATTTAGAATTACATCTACATCGTTTCTAAATCCGCGCCATACTAATCTTCTTCCTCTAGATCTTATTTCCACGTTTGTAAGCTGTGGTAAAAATTCTTGCAAAGGTGCTAATATTCTATTTGCAATATCGTTATATACTGCTTCTTGTAAATTGTAAATTGTTTGTTCTGCGGATTTATACTCTTCATTATCATATAACTTTGATAACTCTGTAGATATTAGTCTATGTATAACATCCATAGCCATATCTTCTGTTCTTACTGCCTGTATATAATTAATGGCAATTCTCTCACATATAAATGCAGTTACTTTTTCTGATTTATCATTAAATGAAGAAGATCCTTTCTTTGGAACTGTTATTTTAGCTCTATTATCTCGTCCATATTTAAGTTCAATCGGTATATCCTCATTACTTCTAATTCCGGTTGTCCTAAAAAATTCAGTATTTTCATCATGATTCAATCTAAAATTCAATCTAAAAACAGAATCTAGGTTATTCTTTCGTTGTTGCAATTGAACTGGAAAATCTCTTTGCCAATCATACAAACGTTCATGTACATTTGCATGATTAGCATGTTGCATCATTGTTTCCATCGCAACATTTAGTGCCATAAGTATGTTAGATTTTCCTTCATTATTTCTTCCAACTAACACTGTAATATTTTGAAGATTTATTTTATGTGCCTTTGTTATACTTCTATAATTTGTAACTGAAAAATTTACTAGTTGCATTTTTTCAACTCCATATCCTAACGTAATTTAAAACCCAAAATCATCCACAAACGCAATATCAATCATAAACTCATACTGCTGCAAGATATTCTTCTCATCATTTGCATCTGCCAACACAAGATAATACTTATCTCCATACTTATATTCTCTTGATTTCAAAGTGAACTTCTCATGGAAGGTTCTCTTCTCCGGTGCTTCTTCCCTGCTATTTGCAATCATAGGTACATCAAATGAAATCTTTTCGCCATCTTCCGTAGTAAAATAAGCCACGATGCTTCTTGCTTTCATGGTGTCTGTGACTTTCTCTGTCTGGATAAAATCAAAGTATGTAATAAGATTTGTCACCTTACGGGTAACAGATGTCAAGACAACATCCACATAATCGTATGCCACACCTCTGGTATTCGTTGTAAGTTCAATGACTGGAACTATCATCTCCTGCAAGGACGTACCACCATGTACATAGTTCTGTCCACCTCCGGCAACCTTGAAAATATCTGCTCCTATCGGAGTATCTACATAGAGTTTATTAAGATACGCCATTGTTCTTGCCATGATTCCCTGCTCATTTACTGCATCTTCTGTAATAAGGAATCTCTTGTTTGTATAAATGCATTTATCCTTTGGATATGACACCTTGTCAAACTCCTGTAATCTGTCTCTCTTATATAAGAAGCCATGATCTGCAGTAATAAAAAACTTTGGTGCTGATACATAACCAGTCAGTTTCTTAACCAACTTATGTATCTCTTCTATAGCCTCTGCACAAGCATTAAAGACCTCATTCTCACTTGCTGGCTTATCTCCTCTTGCATCCACCTGATTGTGATAGATGTACACGATATTCTTGCCCTGAATCAACTCCCTGATTCGAGTCTGATTAGCATTTACCACTTCATCAAATGACAAAGCCACATTATTTTCATTATAAGATTTCAGTATCTTGTCTCTCTGCTCCATACTTGCACACGCCTGTCCATCAACAGTCACATTCAAGTTGCCATCCACCTGCATCTCTTTATGTGGAAGCAGGCTCGCCATTCCTACTGATGTAACAGAAGGCAGGCAGCTAAGCATACACTCCATCTTCGGTGTACACTTCTCATCTAATTCCAATCTGCCGAAAAGTTCCTTTGCACACTCATACCGAAAAGCATCGGAAATAATAACAATGACTCTCTGCTTTCCATCGTAGCCTCTAAGATAATGCTTATAGAAATCTTCCTGCTTAGGCAAGTCTGTAGCATTCATTACCTCATTTGTGAAATTTTCATTCCACTTCGGTGTTATCTTCTGCAAATATGTATTCGCATAAATATTCTCTACTCTCTGTCTTACATCAGAGAATTTACTGTTATCTTCAATTTGGTCATATGCATAATAAAACCATCTATAATATGAATCTATCAAATAGGACTCTTTCTGATAATTTGCAACCAATGTCTTAATATCACTTGAAAATTCCATAAGTGATACAGACTTCATCATCAAATACGCATACTTGATAGTCGTATATTCATTCTTGTATCTTTCGCTATAATGATATGCCTTAGACATTCTCTGATCAGCTACCTGTGCAATGTTAAGTCCATCAATCTGTGCATCTAAAATCTCATCATTTAACTGTTCCAATGCCCAATCAATAATAATGTCATCTAACCCGGCAAAAGCATCACAAGCGAAAACATCCGCCAACTGGAGAGAACTGTCTTTTTTCTTCTCTACATCTTTCTTTAATCCATCCTGTATTCTGGTCACAAAACGCAATGATTTATCTATTCTATCTACCAGTTTGTCATAGTCATCCCGATAATTCACATTGTCCATGATATTACGGATAAAGACCACAACATCATTGCGTTTCTTAAGAATATAAGACCTCATTGCTTCCGGGACAGTAGCTTTTAATGTAGATGATGCATAAGTTAATATCATGCAAGCAGACAAATCATCTATGTTTGGCTTGTCTGACTTATATCCAAAGAATTTTTCGCAAAGTTCCCAGAACTTGTCGGTCAATCTATTATCATCCAATGCCTTAAAATACTTCTCATTGTCACCGAGCATCATCTGCTTAACTACTTCCTCAAAATTTGGAGTCTTTACATCCGTGAGTACAGCAATCAAACCAATATCAATTGTCTGAGCATTGTAATGATCAATTCCAAGTTCCTTGAACTTCTCAATACGATGTTTATTTTTCCAAAAATTGCCATACTGTGATAAATGCTCCTTAAAGTGATTATCAATACCAATCTCCTGAGACATCTGCGATACTCTGTCTGTATAATAAGGTGTTGAGTAATAATACATATCTGCGAGAGGATTCTCTGCATCACTTGGCTTTGCAAAGGCTGCATAGACAAGATATTTACTCTCTTTATCCTCTTCGTTTAATAGATACTTTGAATAGAGCCAGTTTGTACCATCAAGAATGTGCAGCTTTACATCACCAAGCTGCAGTTCAGATACCTCATCCTCATATTCACCTTTATCATCAAACCAGAATATAATTCTTGTCTCTGACTTGGCAAATTCTGTATTTAATTGATCCTGTATGTTCTGTAAATCCATATTTCACCTTCTAATCCATTTGAGCAGATAGTCTCTGCACAAATATTTTTATTCAGCCTATGCTAATAAGTGTCCGATAAATGATCACTATTGGTCACTTATCGAACACTTTGTATCCGATAACCCCCAAAGTGTCCGATAGTGTTCAATAAAGTGTTCGATAAATAGTAAGGTGACCACTAAATCACATATTTAGTTGCCGGTCCATTTCCAATCTTCGTAATCAATCCTTTTTCTATCATCTTATCAAGTAATTTTCTTGCTCCTGTCTTTGACTTATAACCACCTATATCAGCAGCTTTTTGGGAAGAAATACTTCCATTCTGCCTGATATATTCAAGTATTTTATCTTCTTTTGACACAACAGTTGCTTTTTCCTGATTTGTATTTTCATTTCTGATATCAGCAGCTCCCGGAATATATACCACTTGTCCAACTTCAAGCTTTAATGTTACTCTATCACTGCGTTCTGAGAAATCAAATTCCGGCTTCTTCCAGTTTTGTTCTGCCCATGCAGTCATAATCTTATCGACACCACTTCCGGCACGCTCACCGACATTTACAAACCCAAACATTTTTAAGATATTCGGATTTCGTGGATCACTATTGCCACCTGCATAAAATTCCTCTTTCGTCACCCTGATAGTACCTGGATTGGAAATGCTAAGTTCTTTACCCTTTTTAACAACGAGGATTCCTCGTCTACCATAATAATTTGCATGTGCTAGTGCATTTGCCAATGCTTCTTCCAATGCATCATGCACATCCACTCTGTCTACACGATATCCATTTCGCCTATTTGCAAATGGAACTGCTACATCATCGTCCATTCTGGTGCGCACCTTGCAAAAGAAATCATATATATTACCGCTCCAATCACCTTCGTTTGAATGTGTCCGGAATAACCAGCGTACAGCTTTATCATCACATTTCTCACGATAATCCAGAAAATAGTTAGGAAAAACTTCAGTAATATGATAAGCCTCTCCAAAGAATAAAAGTCCTGCTATCGTTGGAGATAACGTACCATTTTTATTCTTCGCTGCTGCCCTTAATTTCATAAGGAACTCGTCATTTTCCAAAGCATTCCATGGATGACCACTGTGAAGCTGTTCGAAAATAATTCTATAGCCTTTTATCGTATCCTGATTCAGCACATCCAATCCAAACTCATCCAGCACTTCCACATCACCAGATACATCTCTCTGGTCTGCAAACATAGCCCGGACTGCCTCTTCGGTACAAAGGAAATCTCCTTCATAATCTCTCTTGTAAGTACCCTTCATCGGATCTGTCCCGATGTATACCGGCTTATCATGTCTGTCTGCTGCTGGAACATCAATTCTTAGTATTTTCTTTTCTCCGACAGCCACAGGTCTGACATGATGATTCAGTAAGATGTTCTTTGATACTTTATTTCTGTCATTCAATGTACTCCAAAAGTCTTTCTGATATTTAACAATCTGCTTGTCTGTCAGTCCTTCAACAGTAAAAGAATCTCTGTGTTCCCTAATTCCAAGCAGAATCGTGCCACCATTTGTATTTGCAAAAGAAGAGTAAGTCTCCCATATGCTCTCTGGGAGTCCACCAGTTGCCAATTTACATTCTCGCTCATGATTTTCTCCAAGATTCAACTCGTTTAATATTTCCTGCTTTATCAATAATAAAACCTTCCTTTACTTTAAAATAATTGGTCACTTTGTCATTTATAACTCATCATCTTCAAATAAATTATTGTCTAAAAAACTTCGTACCAGTTTTCCAAATTCAGTTATTCTTACACATGGCTCCCTATTCAAGTCAAAAGCTATACTTGGATCTTCCTTACTTCTAATTCCTGAAAATATATCATCTATGGCACTTGTTTTACTTGGTGATTCCACTTCCATCATTAGTCCGTAACCAATTAATCTTTCCGTAATATGATAATCAATGTCGCCTTCATCCATTATTATCAATGCCTTATAGTCTGCAATAAAAACCCTTGAATTTAGGTCAGATAATTCACAAAATACATTCCAACTAATTTTTCCATCTATATATGAAGCATACATTCTCGCTAATATACCAGACTTAACAGTATCAATATTACAATCCAATAGATAAATAACCCTGCTAAGCTCTTTTTCTGCAAATTTAGGATTTTCCATTTTTTTCTTATAAGCTTCTACTTTTTCTGGCGATATAGTGTTTCTCTGGAATTCATAAACAAATCTCAAAGTTTGCTTGAGCAAATTTCTGTCTCTAATAGCCACTCCTGTCTTGCAAAATGCCACAATAGATTTTGCAATTGGAACCTCCGCCAATATATCATTGTTAATTGCAGCATCTATACCCATTTCTGAAAAATCTAATGCTATATCCTTAACATTGTCATTAAACAGTGTATTTTTAAAATCAGGTACTAAATTCATATGTCACCTCTATATCTTTGCCAACAAATCTACTTTTAATGCCTTCTTACCTTCCTGTGCCACTTCCACACCTTGAAATTTCGCATAATTCACCTTTACACCATCATCCAAGTCAATCTCGATTCTCTGATTGGCTACATGAGCAATTGCTTCGTCATATATCTTCATCTCTGCAAGCTGCTTTGTGTACTTTGTCACCGCCTTTGTAGCCTTAGATTTCTCTGATGATGTTGTTGCATTATCAATAGTATACTGGGCACTTTGCATTGCGGTTTCCACATATTTCTGTGCCTTGTGCAGATAATCTGTTCTTACTCTGCCGACTGTGTCTGCATCATAACGATGCATATAAATAAGTGCTTTAAAGCCATTTTGTTTTCCACTGTCAAACAGCCAATAAATAGGACGCTTCTGATACATTTTTATATGATCTTTAATGAAATCGGTTACAAAATATTCCCTTATTATTTCACGTCCTGTTTTTCCTTTATTTCCAAGTGCATTAGCAATATATTTAAGATTATCTTCCAGAGTATCCTCGCCATATACCAACTTGAGCCACTCACAGAATTTTCCTACAATATCATCTAAGAAATACTCTTCATCGGTAATTGGTATGCAATTATCTTTATCAATAAAACAATCATCATTCAGTATTGTTTTACCTATTTGCGTTAATCCTCCTTCGTTAACAGAATATCGTCCAAACATACATCCAACTGCATATGAAATAAGTCCTTTAATTTCTCTTTGTAAATCAGCTCTGTGTACTGAAATATCTTTCTCATCTACCTCAACACTTACCTCACCATTTAGACCATAAATATCAGTAAAAATCTTATTAAGTTCTTCTTCATTATTTTTCAAACTAATATAGCGAACATCACATTCTCTTGTCCATATATCAAAGGCTTCCTTAATTGTTCTTACTGAATACTTAACCAATGGGTGTTGTTTAAAATCCCATGAGATTTCAAAAGAATCCCAATCTTCCTTACACATTTCAATATTCTCTTTTACAATTTTCTCTACCCTGTTCTTATACTGATTGCTAATAATTATAGGTACTCTTGACATAGGTCCTTCGTGATAATCAAGTGTTGGAGATAAAACAAGCAACATATTACTAACAATTGAAGTATTCATCAAACCTAAAATATATAACAAATTGTTTTCATCTTTCATAAAGCAAACAGACCCTTTACTCTCAAACAAAAAACCTTTCGGACTATACCTCATAGATAATTTACCGCTTGTTAATGAACTCCATGTCATACCCTGTCTAAAATAGAATTGTGGATTTCTTATAACCGAACCTTTAAATTCCGTCATTTCTTTTCCATCAAATTCCCAATTTGCTAAATAGGTGTTATTCCCATACCATCTTCTAAAAGCTCCTCCTTTATTGCATGGAAACCACTTTTTATTGGACTTACTTGCCTCTTCTCTATCTGCCATGTTGAATCCAATTTTTGTAAAATCCACTTCATGCCAAAATCTTAGAAAAGTATCATTGTTTCCTGTTGCAAATCCTTGTTTTGGATATCCATAATCCTCCAATAAAGATGATGAAAAAGCTTTTAAAACCTGTTCTCCAACCCAATATGCAATAGGTGTTCCTGGAATTTGCATAAAATCTTTCTGATTTGTCTCATAAAAATAGCCACACTCTTTATTGGATAGAGCCTCCAAAACTTTTTCTTTTTGAACTTGCATTCCACCTTTAAAGTCTGATAATCTAAAGCACAATGAGCTTTCATTCGATTTTTCATTTTTCAACACAAATGAACAGATCGGTACAGTTGCTTCTTCAAATGCGGAATATTCCATTTGAATCAAGGATGTTATATGTTTTGAATTAATTATGTATCTTCTTAATGCTTCATACGTTTTTATAAACATCCAAACAAACGGAGTCATAAATGCAGAATAACCATTTGCCTTACAATATCCAAAATTACGATATATGAATACACTAAACAAATCACCCGAATATTCTTTGTAATAATCAATAACAAATTTTTTCAGCTGTCCTTCCAACTTATTCATGTAAGGTGGATTCGTGCAAACTACCGCATATTTATTGCTCATAATTTCAGCTTGTTTTGTAAGTTGAAACATTAATGGAAGCGTTCCATTAAGCCATTCTGTTGATAAAAAATTAAGCTGTCCTGCACTTTTCTCAATATCATTTAGGTACATTCTAAAAGAATCGTAGTCTTGCTTTTCTATTGTTTGTAATGTTCCTATTTCACGAGCATCTTTGTAAGCCTTTACAAGATAATCACCAATTTTGTTTTTTTCTTTATTATTTGTTAAACCGTCACATTCAAATTTATCTATAGAATTACTTTCTTCTGCAATTGCAAGATGGTTTTTTATTCCCTGTGTAAGTGCTCTTCGATTATAACTACGTGCTTTCATCATTACTGCAAAATATGCTAACTGATACGCACGTTTATCAATATCCATACCAAAAATATTATTTTCAACAATATTTAATGCAGCATCTCGATCAGAATAACCTCCCTCTCGATAGATTTCCATAAGTACGTCAAATGCATATACAAGAATATGTCCGCTACCCATACAAGGATCAAAAAATGTCAAATCTGCAGGACTTACCTTTTCATCAACATACTGTATCTCTCCATTTTTAGGTGTAACAAAAAATTCCAGTTTCTCCGCCAATTTACTCTGTGGATTTCTTTCAATCCAATATCTGCCCAAAGAATTGTCTACCATATATCGTACTACCCAATCAGTAGTAAACAGCTGAGTTGCTGCTGGTATATCATCTTTCTTTATTGTACCTTTGTAAATATTGACAATTTCGTCATGCTTCTCCGAAATATAATACTGATACAACCATCCTATTATTTCTACTTGTCCCTCTTTTTCGACATTAAAATCATCTTCCTCAATATCATGAATAAGATGATAAATTATCCCATCTTTATCCGTATATGAAAGTGTAAGCAATGGTTCCATATAATCTTCATTGCCTTCAAATAAACCTGGTAATACCTCGTGCAATAAATTACACTGTTTAAGGAAAAGCTTTCTAAACAATTCATCTTGAGAACCATTCATCTTGGCATCAATGATTTCTTCTCTTTCTTTATCCGTGAAATCCCAGTCAATATCCGGAGCCATTGTTACTACATCTGGCTCATTCTTTCCTTCTTTTTCAGAAGAAAGCACACGAACTCTTACAGGATACATATAGTCGTTCACTTCCATAAAACGGATAGCACAGATTCTGTTAAACCATGTATATGCCACTTCTTCCACTACTGCTTCAAAGCCTCTTGCATGAATCTGGTCTACCAGTTTTCTTCTCTGCTCACACTGTTTTTTGTTAAGTGTTACCTCTGTTCCTGCTGCTGTCTTGTATACCTCAAAATCTGCACCTTTTGTGATTGCTTCACTGCAATTATCCTGTGTAATTCCAAGCATACCAGCTTTATCCGTAACGGATGCTATCAGCTTATTTCTTGCATCTATTGCAAATTTCTTAATTGCATTTTTGTTCATGTGCTATATCCTCCAATCAAGCTTATCAGCTCAATGTAATTATTGTGTCTTCTTCCAGTTCATTCATAAGCTTCTGCTTCATCTCGGCAAGAAACTTATCAATATCCTGTTCTGTCTCTATCGAATATGTTCTAGCCCCTGCCACATTGCTGATGGATACATTCTTACGTCTCTTTGTCTTTACTTTCGTAGGTGCAGGTGTAGGATTAATCGGATCTTTACCAGGTACTACCGGTGTAACAGGTGGTTCCGGTGCAGGCTGATGTGCCCTCTCATATTCATCTATCTCATCCAGACACTTGATTTTTAAAGTATCACTTTCCAGCTTGATATTCTTAATTGCAGCAATATCACTGGATGTTCTGAGTTTCTCCCAGATTTCATCAAATCTCTGATTGATACGAGGACGGAGCACTTCCGCAAATGGCTTAGTATCCAATACCTCTTTCACTTTAAGGAAGTCGTCATGTACTAATGGATCCATGATAGCTGCTTCCTTTTCAAGCAATTCCATATGAAGCTCTTCAAATCTCTTATTTAATTCCGGTAATCTCTGGATCTTACTGAAAGGCTTGCTGTCCTTTACGATAGTCTCTATCTCTTCGACTACCTTTAACAGCTCCTGGTCACTTACATAAGTCTTGCTGTTTCCAAAATATGCAAGATTCTTTACTGCCTCTTCAAAAATCTTTTTCTGATCTCCCTTAAAGAAATCAAATACAGGTGCAGTATCTTCTGCATCATCAAGCAGGTCATCTCTCTTCTTATCTACTGTCTTGAAGAACTCTGTAGGCTCATTGATATCAAGGATTTCAGCAAGTCTCTTTCCAGCCTCTTCCATCAGTCGCTTGCAAGGATATTTTGGATTGATTCTGTACTCTACAAGGATGTCATCGTATACTTCGACTTTATCCTTTGCTCTGCTCTTGAAGCTGCTCATAATTTTGTCATCATCATCGCTGGATACAGTAAATCCGAAATAATCCTTCATAACTTCTTTTGCGGAGCGAATCTGACCATCCGTTGCTCTTTCTCTGATGTCTATCAGGAGTTTCTCTACATATTCACGCTTTGTAATATATCTGACCAATTCATCCGAATTCGTTGAAAGCAATGACATACTCTGGCTGTTAAGAGTAAGAGATACTCTTCCCAGCTTGAACAGCATTGCAACAAGCCACTGCACATCCTTTGGATCAAATCCATAAGGTGCTGCACCAAACTTATCCTGTAATGACTTGAGGGATGTCTTCATATGTCTGGCATTATTTAATCCAATTACCTGTACCACTTCCTCTAAAGCAAGCTTATTTGGTGTGGTGTCACTTGTGCCAAGGAAGCTCATCTGACCATCACTATGCTTAAAGATGGCACTGATATCTGAAAGCTCCGGTGCTGTCTCCATATAGGTAAGCTTATTGTATTTCATTGCTACAAGCTTACCAAGTGCTTCATTAATTCTTGTTGCTGGCTCCTTAGCTGAAATGGTTGCCTTATCGCCATTTACATAGATGTCTGCATTCTTTAATGCATCTTCAATAAAGATTCGGATTCTGTCCTTCTTCTCAATACGCTCATCCTCCTTTGCCCTGCGGATGCTGTCAAAGCTGCCTCTGGCTCCGGACGCATTTTTATTAAGGAATTTATATATCTTAATGGATTCTGTAATCTCATCAAGGAATGTGCTGTCATTTGGCAGCTTCACAATCACACTGCTTTCCTGCGCTGAGAGCAGACGAAGTGCAGAGTCTGCATAATCTCCGCCATAAGGTGTGATAACTGTCACTCCGATATCGTTAGACTGATTGCCCTTGAAGAATCGGTCATCCACCTTCTGGTTGAATGGGAATAAGTAACGGCTGCTATAACGGTATTTCTTCTCTGTATAGATTTCCTCAAAGATAACTGTAGAAGCCTCTCCGATGATTTCTCCCATCTCTACCGACTCATTATTGATAGCATTATTGATTTCCTGCTCTTCATTAGTCAGGAAGATGTATATTTCACCATTCTTCTGTACAAGCGTCTCTTTAATCAGCTTCTTTAATGATTCTTCAATCTTAGAACGGACTTCAATTCTGTCATCATCAATATTTGAAATCATAAGTGTAGTAAGGTTATCCACATTTGCCTTGATTTCCTTGACATATTTAATCATAAAGAGAACTTTCAAAAGCTCTACATCGAACTCATCCAGCTTACTGTTATTCTCTGCATCTGAGATTACCTGACTGTGCTGGTGGTCAATAAACTTATGTAACGGATCATAGAAGAAGCTAAACGGAACCAATACCCCATCCTCTTTATCCATTACTCTGATTGCTGACTCCTGGAACAGTGCAAGCATAGAACGTGACTGATCAGACAGATGCTTTCCACTTGCGCCATGTGTTCTGATGGCAGTAAGTACCTGTCCCAAAAGATTAAACTGATATGGTATGAACGGATAGCAGTCTGCAAAATCTGCCTTATCTGCATACAACTTCTTGTCTGCTGTATCCGCTGTAAACGTAATAAGATTCTTGATAATAGATTCTTTCTGCTCATAGAAAAGTCTGAGAGTCTGTGTTGCAGTTTCATTCTTTGCAAGCACACGCTTACGGATTACTTCATCAACATTGGATGCAGAAAGAGAAAGTCTTGTATCAAAACGTCCCTGAATCTTAGAGAAATCATTTCCCTTTGTCTTTGTAATAGAATCAATATCCTCCTGACTTGTTACGATAACCCATGCCTTACCTTTGCAGGCTGTTCCAAGGTCTTCCACGATTGTCTGGAGGTTGAGCATAAGCTGTGTATCATCTGCAATATACTGACCGATTTCATCCACTAAGAAGATAACGTGATGATTTGGACCTTTCTTTGCACAATATTCCTGCACAAGTGATACAAACTTCTCGATGCTAAGGTCATAGTTACCCTTTGCATTCTTGCACCAGTTACGGGCTGCCTCCTCACTCATGAAATCCATCTCAACTAATGTCTTTACTACTTTATCCTGAATAACTGCAAATGCCTGTCTCTTTTTCTCCCAAGGTGCTCCTGCATTTGCCTCAAACTTCTCTTTGAACTCTTCAAATCTGCCTTCGTTATCCAACTGACGTTCAAATTCTGCAAGATAAGGTATTGAACCACAATAACCCTGCATCTCATTGAACACCTTCATAAACACCTCTACGATAGCCTCCTTGCCGGAGCCTACCTTTGCAGAACCCTTTGAATCAATATTGAAAAGCATAACGTCTGACTCAATTGTTCCTGCCTTTGTCATCTCTGCAATAAGCATCGGATCTTCTATCTTCTTACCATCTGTAAAATACTCAATGGCTCTTTTACCTTCTACTGTGCTGTTTTTTAATAAATAAGATAGTATTTTTAAGAAGTGAGATTTACCACTTCCAAAGAATCCGGAAATCCAGACACCCATCTTATCTGTATACCCGTCTACCCCTTTTTCATAATTGTTGAAGAAATCCCTGAAATGCTTCAGAAGTTCCTTGGTCACTACATATTCATCTAATTCCTGATATACATTTTCTTCATCCGACTGACCTACTTTAATAACACCTTTGATGTCACGGTCAATCTGCTTTTCAAACATATTTTTAATCTGCATTGTATTTTCTCCTCTACACCAGACGGAATGCCCTGTAATAGTTGTGTGAATCCATCGTTCCAAATAATTTCAAATCCTGTCCGCTATACTCTCCCGGATAGAAAAGCACTACCGGCACACTGTCAAGTACCTGATGCAGGTTATTTAAGATGTTGTGGCTTGCTATTATCGGATGGCACTTGCCTACTCCGGTAAGAAATACCACACTGTCTGTCAAATCTTCCTGCAATATTCTTGATATGATTAGATTCAGCTCATTTGTCTCATCCAGTCCCAAAGTCTCTACAAGGCTGTCTGCCATTTCAAAAAATCCATTCTCTTTTTCCAAATCAAAGAATGCTTCCAGATACCCTTCCTCCTGCAATATCTCAATCATAAGATGAAACAGGTCAAACTCAACTATTCTGAAATCTTTATTTCCGTTGTTTATTCTATCCTTGAGGTATGCTATGTAATTTCTCACATACAGTTCCTCTCTTGGATCATAATCGAATATATAATATCCGACTTCATTTCCAAGTCCTTTATTCTCTCTAAACGACTTATCTGATATTTTGTCTTCTATCTGATTCAGTCTATCATCCAAACTTAACTTTGCCATGCTCAGACTCCTTTCACAGCTTTCAAGTATTCTCCCAGTCCATTTGCAGTCAGCAATTTCTCTGTACGATAGTCAATGTGAATTGGCTTGATTGTTCTTGGTTTTGCACTACTTTCAAGTAATCCCGCCTCAAACATCATTCTAGTAAAGCACTGTTTCAATTTCCGTACTGCTGTATCCGTCCATCCAGCCACCACATCACTCTGCAACGCTTTATCCGAAAAGAATACATTCAAATCTCTGTCTGTGATTTCCTTTTCTCCAAGTCTGAGCTTTTCATCATACACTTCATGAAGAAATTCAAAAAATAATCGGCTATCCATAAGAATTGCAATTAAGTTTAAAATCTTTGCTGTCTCCACATCACAAGCGGTAAAAGCCCGAAGCACTGCTTCCGGTAAAGCAGATACTCTACGATAAGTACCATTCAATACCTCATATGCACGATATTCTGCTTTTACTTGATAGATATTCTCTTCCCAGGCTATCTTGCGGATATCCGCCTTACTATATCCATCCAGGATGTATCCAGCGGTCTTTCTGGACTCCTGTAGCCAAAACAATTTTGATGTAAGTCCTGCACTATATACTAACTCTGCCATTTTGCACTCTCCAACAAGGTTTATTCTTCATCTTTCACAAACTCACAGATATCGCTAATATCGCAATCCAGATATGTAGCAATCTTGAGTAATACACTCATGGACACTTCTCCATCCTTACGCATCTTTGTAAGGGTATTCGGAGCAATATCTACAGCCTTTCTCAAATCGGCTTTACTCATCTTTTTGTCTACCAATAACTTCCATAATTTATTGTAACTTACTCTCATTCTCACACCTCGTGGTTTCTTCTATAGACATGTTATATTTGTCACAATTGAGTAAAAACTCGCTTTTTAAATTATAGTACAAAACGCTTATTCTTGCAATCAAAATAATCGCATCTTCTTGCGAGCTTTGATTATTTTCATTTAAAAGTCATTAGTTTTTGTGAGCGTAAAGTGAATTTTTAAATCGTAAAGTGAATTTTTAAATTCCAGTTTTTTTACCCTCAAAAACAGAAATCCGGAATTTACTCTTGCACATAGTTTTTGTTACAATCTCATATGGTTATCTGTCTGTTGGAAAGGATTACCATATGAGCGAACATAATCAAAAACATTTAACCCTGTCCAACAGGACTTATATAGAATAGGAACTGTTGCAAAAGAGTACTTTTTCTTCCATAGGTGAAGTCTTGCATAAAGATCCTTCTACTATTTCAAAGGAAGTAAAACGTTACTCTAAAACTGTTCCTGCTAAACACAGCTACAAATGCAATCTCTGTAAACATTACAAAGACTGTGATTTATTAAGTAGTGAACTTCATTGTCAAAGTTACCATAATCGCTACTGCTCCTTCTATTGCAAACGCTGTTATCGTCGTAACCCAACCAATGTATGTCCGTATTTCTTGCCTTACAAATGCGATAAAATTAACAAACCACCATATGTTTGTAATTACTGTGAGGATTACAAATCCTGTCCTCTGGACAAGAAAATATATGATGCTTCTTATGCCCAAAGGCAATACGAGAAAAATCTTTATAATTCCCGTAAAGGCATTAACATGACTCCGGAAGAATTGCAGGAACTCAACGATTTAATATCTCCCCTTATCTTGAAGGGACAGCCATTAAGTCATATCTTTGCAGTACATGCTGATGAGATTCCTGTATGCAGAAGAACACTCTACAACTATCTGGATCAGCGTGTGTTTCAGGCAAGAAACATTGATTTACCTCGCCGTGTCCGTTACAAAAAACGGAAGAAAAAGTCCGAACCAAGAAAGAACAAAAATCTTCAACAGGTATATCGTAACAAACGTACCTATGTGGATTTTGAGCGTTTTATGGAGGCTCATCCGGACCTTGATGTTGTTGAAATGGATACAGTCAAGGGTGGACGGGATAAAGGAAAATGCCTTCTCACACTACTCTTTAGAAGCTGTAGTTTTATGATTGTAATACTTATGCCGGACTGCACCCAAAGAAGCGTAATCAAAGCAATAAATGATCTTACCGAAGTTCTTGGCATCAGAACCTTTAAGAAGTATTTTCCGGTAATTCTGACGGACAATGGTTCTGAATTTAAAAATCCATGGGATATCGAAAAGACCGAATCCGGAACCCACAGAACCTATGTATTCTACTGTGACCCTTATGTTTCCAATCAAAAAGGACGTTTGGAAAAGAATCATGAATACATTCGCTATGTTATTCCCAAAGGTCGTAGCATGTATCGATACACACAAGATGACATCAATCTTATGACCAGCCATATCAACTCTACCGCAAGAGACAGCTTAAATGGCGCAACTCCTTTTGATTTGGCTGCCCTGCTTCTTGATGCAAAGATACCAGCTCTTGCAGGACAGGTTAGAATTCCAGCTGACGATGTCTGTCTGAAGCCTTCTCTTATTGAAGACAACGTTTCCAAAAGAAACAAAGCGTCTACGGAAGGTGGTGATATCAATGGCTAAAAAGTACAAAAAGAAGTATAAACGCCTGGAAGAACGCTACGAAATTCTCAATGAACACATGCTTGACATAACGGATGATAATGAGCGGTATCTCAACGAATTACGTTATCTTGAAGCCTTTATAGAATGGAGAAATCTTAATGAAGAATTCCTGTACTTTAAGAATAACGCATATGAAAAGTATGACGAAGATTTACCATTCTCAAGATTAACTTTATAAAACAAAAATACCGTCCAGCAAGTCGATATTTGTCTCCCCAGACAATTGACCCTTGCCAGCCGGTATAATCATAAAAGAAGCAGATAGATAACCACCGAGCGACCACGAAGCGCAAAATCCAACTTCATTTCTGACGTTAGACGGGTGGAATTTATTTTTTCTCAAACTGCTCCAGTCGTCTGTTTGCCATGCAAACAAACAGACTTCATAACACGAATTATAGCACTTTTCAGGGTACTTTTGTATAGGGTATCTTCAAAAAAGTTGCTCAAAACCGAAAATACGAGGTCAAGTCAGTTAGAACTGGAATTTAGTTTTTCATTTGACCTCGATGTGGTAAATAGTAACCCGAGAATCTTGCTTTTGAGTCCTTGCTTTTGAGTCCTTGCTTTTGAGTATATATCGGCGTCGTATAGTAACTAAATTGATAGTTAAAAGGCAGAGTGCTGATTATGCGCTCTGCCTCATAATTATGGCACTAACTAAATAAAATCAATTGCCATGGCATGCCTTTCAGACATATAAGATTCTATCAGTTTTCCAGTCATTTCTGCCTCATAGAACAACTGATCTGTTCCAAGCAAACTCAACAGTTTGTCATATATTGCCAACACAATTGTATACGCAACAGAATTATTAACCTCTGGAATTTTTTTTGCCCGTTCATTCATTCTTTCTATTGCCTCTTGTAGCGTTTCTTTGATTTCATTATCTTTATCCTTATTCATTAAAATAATCCTCATATCTGCTAATACACGGGCAAACATTCTTGTAATTTCTGCCTCTAAAGCTAATTGATTTCTGTTCGCATCAAGCCAATCTGAATATGTTTTATAGCCTTCACATTTAAGCTCATACGCGATCTTATTCTTCAACAAATTTTTGACTGAAAATTTTTTCTTCTCTAAAAATTTTTCCAATCCTTTATAGGTAACAAATATAACTTCTTCCTCTGTATTATCTAATTTTCTTATTTTTTCAATAATACAATATTCTTGTTGCATTACTACTCCTAGAATTCTATTAAATATGTCCTCTTTTAAACCATAACTTGATTGAAATATATGAAGCAGTTCATTAACTCCTATTGCTCCTTTATGTTCATAAATCTGTTTTAAGAAAGCCATTTCTATTTCATACAACAATTTTTCACTCATATCTCATTCTCCAATTAAAATATTTTCTAAGTACCTACACGATTTATCAATCGTCCAGATACAATTCCATTGCCTTATATGCATTTAATGTATTCGTATCAGCATCACTGAAGGTACTTGAATATGTCTGCAAACTGCCTGACGGATCTGTTGCACAGTTGGTAAGTGATATATACGAATCATACAAATCTGATACGGCTTCGTATGCGTCCTTGTATTCATCTGGTGGGTTCTTCAATTTTTTCATCAATGCATTGACTGTTTCCTGATTATCTTCAATACTGCTTATCTTACTGCTGAAACTCGAATCTGCGAATAGATTACCTAATGCTTCGTTAAAATCCGATACAAAGCTTCCTTCGGGTCTGGTGTAATTATCTGTATCATCATCCTTTTCCTCGTAAATCGCATTGCACCACACCTGTTTGATAAGATTTCCCGCTGATTCTGCTTCGCTTGCACCTGTTAACATTGTGTATGTCGCTAATTCAAGATTGCCGTAATATTCCTCTACCTGTTGTGCATATTCTTCTGCCGCTTTTTTCTTCTGATATTGTGTCACTCCAAATGCTGTTGCGCATCCGACCACAAGTAATGCAACCACAATTCCAATAATAATCTTTATCTTCTTAGTCACCTTTACCCCTGTCACCTCTACCTTTTGTGGCTTTTCATCTGTCTCCTGCCCTAGCGTATCATCAACCGGGCAACCACAATTCGGACACTCTGTCATTCCCTCTTCAAGTTCAGCACCGCATTCCATGCAATGCTTCTTCTCTTCCGGTATCAATATTGCACCGCAATGCACACACTTCTTTGCTTTTTCTGATACCTGTTCTCCACAATGTGGACATACTATCATTGCCATAAAATTATTCTCCCTTCTTACATGCCTGCTACCTTTTTCCTGCCTTCTCATGATATTCTGCAATACCATCTGCCCAGTCATCATCAAGTTCTATACTACAGGTTCTGCTTTTTGTAACGCCTCTCACTGCTCTGCCAACAGCCTCGTAATTTAGTGCTACTCCATCATGATCATTCTCATATGTTACTGACCTGTTTCTTTCAATACCAATTTTTTCAGCTTCTTTGCCTGCATCAATATTTGCTCCAAGGAATAAGAACTCCCAGCCACATTCTTTCTTTGCTTCAATCATTCGCTTAATGTCATTGTAATTAAACTCTGTACTGGAATTTTCTAATCCATCTGTAGTGATAACAAATAGTACCTTGCCCGCACGATGTTCCTCCTGTAAATGTTTCTGCACATTGTCAATTTTGTTAATTGCCTGTCCTACTGCATCAAGCAATGCTGTACATCCCCGGACATAATATTCTTTATCCGTCAACGGCTGAACTGCATCAATTGGAAAACGATCATGAATGATTTCCACTTCATCATCAAAGAGGATTGTAGTCACATTAACTTTTTCTCCTTCTTTTTTCTGCCTCTCTATCATCCCGTTAAATCCACCGATTGTGTCACTCTCCAGTCCACCCATTGAACCACTTCTGTCCAAAATAAAAACCAGCTCTGTTAATTCCGCATTCATGTGATTTACCTCCTTCGGTTTATTGTAATCACATTATATCTACGAAACTAACAGAGCTGGTCGCATGATAGGCGACAATTTCTTCACCTACTCAAAAATTGGCTGTCCATAAGCATCTAATATCTCATTAATTTCAAACATATCGTATATCTTATTCTGTAAGAAATAAGCTACGATAATATCTGTCTTTGAACTTCTTGAAAACGCAAAGCCTGCTGAATTTAGAAGATCCTTCGCTTCGTCAATAGATAGTTCTAATGCTATTGCAAACGCAAGCACAGTCTTCTTATTTGGCGTATAATTCACATCTTTTCTGATTTTTGAGAAATGTCTTCGATCCACATAAGCTTTATTATATGCTTCAGAATCAGTCATCCCTCTCTCATCAATTAAACGCAATAGTCTTTTGGAAAATGTCTCATCCATCTGCCCCATAAGGCTTTCTATATTACGGTTTGTTGCCAATGTCGAAGACATAGAGTCAGTTGCTTTCGTTTTCTGCATACTTTCAACATCAAACGATTCTACGGCACTTTCATCTATCTCAATATCTGTATCTTCTTCGGCATCGCATTTTTTTGTTGCTTTTTTCTTTCTAAATTCTGAGATTCTATCAAATATGGACTTCATTTCTTTATCCAGTTTAATATCATCCGGCTTGTCTATGTAATATTTATCTATATATTTTCCGACTGATTCATATAATTTCTGGTCTCTCATTTCCAACTCCTTTATCTATGCCATATTTTCTGCATCTTGTTCTCTTATCCTGTCTAATATTATATCAATACGGCTCCTTTTATCACCAAGCCTCTTCAACATTCCCTCGTCATGATACTTAATATAGCTTACCACATCATAGAACCTACTGGAAGGCAGTTTCTGCTTGTGATAACCTTCAAAGCACTTTTTATGTATTTTTAAAGCTTCATCCCTCCTTTGTCTGTAGTTCTCATGACGGAGTTTTGTCACCCTGTCATTCTGAATATATACAATCCACCCACTGAACGCTGTGCGGATAAACACCATATCTGAGGCAATATTGTAATCTAATCGGAATTTGTTGCAGATCATACTCATATTTTCATCTGTAAGCGGCAATTCTCTAAGATATTCTGCACGATTATTCTGCTTTACACCAGAGTTTACACCCCATTGCAATCTGTTCCATTCATCCTCACAACCACATATTTTACATACTCTGTTTCCCTGAAAAATCACATATTTGGCTGCTCTATTTGTAGCAAGAAAATGATTTCTATTAGCATATCTGCAGCTTCCAGTATGTATTATATGAGTTCTTGGACTCAGATAACATATCTCCTGGTTAGTCCACCTCGTGTATTCCTTATAGCATTTACAAAATAAGTGATACATATAATTTGCATCATGCTTTGAATAGTGAAGAAAGTTTTTCTGATATTCAATGCCCGCCTGTTTCAATGCACGCTCAAAACCAATTTGATTTACTCCATCACTTGCAATATGCATAAGAACTTCTTGAAATACAATAACTCTATGTCTCGGCATTGAATATCCATAAGTGTCCATCCCTCTTTTAAACAATTCATAAGTATCCTTTGTCCAAACCACTACATACTTATATTTTGGAAATGACATCTTAATTTTCCGCAATACTATTTCTTCACTATTTGCCTGCATGACAGATTTTAATGTAGAATGTGATAGTACTAATGTATCCGGATTATATTTTTCTTCTGAACTCAGTCGCATCGTTCCGGAAAATGATTTTTTCAAATTCATACTTTCATCAGTCGCTACCACACCAATCTGAATTGGCTCCCTGTCTTCTATCCCATTTGTTCCCGGTGTCTGATTCCATTCGATATCTACAAACAAATATTCAAATTTTTCCAGCTCATGTTTACCTGCCATACTTACCAATCCTCTTCAAATTCATCCATTGCGTCATCCACACCATCGGCATAATCACTATCCCTGTCATACCGATCATAATCATAATCGCCATCCATGTATATATCATCATAGCCATCATCATATGAGTTATATGTATTGCTTTTCTTTGAGCTACTTGTTCCAGTAGAACTTTTCTTTGTACTGCTGTACGATGATGCATTGCTTCCTGCTGTCGATTTATTGTTATGACTACTTGAAGAACTGCTGCTTGTTGATTTATTGGAATATGATGAACTGCTATGCGAAGAACTACTTCCAGTATAAGGCTTATGCAGATAACAATAACTGCTATTTGTTGCCTGCTTATTGTCACAGCCTGATTTAATGCACTTAGGCTCACTAGCTTCACTAATAGCACCAATAATGTAAAAAATACCTATTACCACCAAAAATACTGTTAATCCTTGTCCAAACGAATTCTTTTTCATATACGGCACCTGCTTTCATTCACCTGCATCTTCATTTATCAATCTTTCGCAATCATCAATTAATATCCTAATTGCTTCCAACTCCATCAGCTTAAATTTCACTTCAATATCCGCCAAAATAACTGTATTGAAATCATTATTTATTGCTTTCAAATTAGCCTGTAGTTTCTTTTCAGTTTGTTGTTTCATCTTGCACTCCTTTAGTCAAAATCATAATCATCCGGATCTAAGCCGGCATCCTCCAATGCCTCTCTTCTTTCATCTGCATCCATATATTCAAACTCTGTTGCATCTAGTCCTGCCAAGGATAACTCATCTTCCAGTTCATCCACCTCACTTGTTTCCGTATCTTCATGACCGAAAACTACATCATCCATTACAGAGTACTCATAAGCATTAAGTTTTCCATCTCCATCAAAGTCAAAATCCGAATCATATAATCTTCCATCTGTTCCTAACATATCCCTGTCCTCCTAATTATCGTAATGATTGAATCCACCAAACAAACCTCTGTCACTATGGCTTGTCTTATGTCCATTATTATCATATGTGTTGACACTTCCAAATAATCCAGGGCAGCTGTGTCCTACTTTGTGACCTCTATTATCGTAATGATTCATTGTACCAAATAATCCGGGACTGCTATGTCCTACTTTATGTCCATTAGCATCATAGTTGTTCATACTACCAAAGAATCCCGGTCTGCTCTCTCCAATTTTATTGCCATTTGCATCATAATGCTTCATTGTGCCAAATAATCCAGGGCGACTATATCCTTCTTTTTTCATATCAATCAGCTCCTTTCAAACAATTCTTACATGTTTTTAAGTTCTTTGTATTTACATTATACGCACACCATGTGTCCAATAAAAAGGACAACTATAAATTCAAACGATTCTTATTTCATGTGCTATCATAATTATAACAAGAACCATTTCTTATGTGTCGCATTTCAGGCGACAAAAAAGGACGCAGGTTTTCTCCCACGCCCTCAAAACTATCTGGCTTATCAATCGAAGCGTCCAAATGCAGCTCCATTGATACAAACAACTTTCTCACTGCCTTCATCGGAGCAAGTACTGCCTTTGTAATGGGATGTTTCTGCTCTTTCCGTGAGTAATCCACCTCTGGCTTGTCAGCAAAAGTACGGAATGCATTGGCTGCTGTCTGCCCGGCTTCACGAAATCCTTTTGCAAGAAGTGCTGTCTTTGATGCTAGAATATAAATAATACAAGCCAAAATGAGGAATTCCAAATACATATTAACATGGTACAATAAAGACATGCTGAAGGAGGATCTCATATGGCAATGCAACATGACAAACAATTTAAACTTGATGCAATGCGGTATTATCAAGATCATAAAGATCTCTGTGTACGTGGATGTGCAGAAAATCTTGGCATCGGATACAGCACACTAACAAAGTGGCTGAAAGACTTCCGTGAATCAGGTGATATTCCTGTTCGTGGTTCTGGTAATTACGCATCCGATGAACAGAAGGAAATCGCCCGTCTCAGACGTGAATTACGTGATACCCAAGATGCACTTGATGTATTAAAAAAAGCAATCAATATTCTGGGAAAATGACGGAAGCAATTTATCTCGAAGTGTCTGAGAAGACGGAAGCTGCCCAAAAGGCTGGACGCCGGGGTTCCGTCTCCAGAATGTTGAAATTTTTAGGTGTCTCACGTTCAGGATATCGTGCATGGCTCCAGCGCTTTAAAATTCACGATTACAAGCAGGCATACCGCTTGATTTTCGAATATCTGGAAGCTTTCTACAATACGAAACGAATTCATAGCCATTGCAACTATATGTCACCAAATAAATTCGAACGATTGTATGAAAGAACACACACTGAGGCTGAACTTCCGGTGGGTTAAAATGGGGAGAAATTTCTCATTTTAACTTGTACTAAATCTTGACATAGGACCATTTCCCTCAGAATCATATACAGACACACCTAGTTCCTGCATCTTCGCAGCCGCCTGATCGGTTGGGTTCTGCAAAGACAGGATAATGTTTCGAAGATGCGTACCACCCTCTGCACCCTTGATACCATTATTCGCAAGAATACCAAGTGCTGTGTTAAGTTCTGCCGTTCCACCTTTAATAGATTTAGCCGTAGCACCAATCGTAAGAATACCTTCTCCTAACTGTGCAACGGATGTATTGGTGGTAGAAGCCGTCTTTGCCATCTGGTCTACCATCGTATCAGCCTCGGCAGTTTCCATACCGAGTGCAGACATGGCATCCGTTACCATGTCCGATGCTGATGCAAGGTCAATGCCACCAGCCGCCGCCAAGTTAAGTACTGTAGGAAGTGTATCTGCCATTTCCTGTGTGCTGTAACCTGCAAGAGCAAGATAGTTTAAAGCCTCGGCACACTCCGTAGCGGAGAATGCTGTGGATGCACCCATTTCCTTTGCAAGGTTTGACAGGGCATCCATCGTATTAACACTCTGCCCATCAAGTGTAGACATGGAATCCTTTGTGATTCCCATTGTAGCCTGCACCTGACTCATGGAACTTTCAAAGTTCGCAGCCGTAGTGACCGATGCCGTTCCAAGTCCCGTCACAGCAGCTGTTACCGGGAGAAGTTTCTTTCCGGCATTGGAGATATTATCACCCGTGGTTTTTAAAGATTCTCCTGTGGCGGCAATCTTCTGTACTGCCGTAGCTGACTGATTCGCCTGTGTCTCCAGACTCCTTAGGTTCTGTTCCGTTTCCACGATTTCCCTTTGAAGAGCATCGTACTGCTCCTGTGAAATATCTCCATTCGCAAGTGCAGTATTCGCTTGTTCGGCTGCTGTCTTAAGTGTTCCCAACTTCTGTTTTGTTTCATCAACAGCCTGTGCCAGGAGTTTTTCCTTCTGTGCAAGAAGTTCCGTATTAGCCGGATCCATTTTCAATAATTTCTCGACATCCTTAAGAGCCGTCTGTGTGGATTTGATTTCTCCGTTCAGACCCTTAAGGGCAGTCTGCAATTTGGTGGTATCCCCACCAATCTCAACAGTAATACCCTGTATTCTACTTGCCATAGGTTTCCTCCTCTCTCCTAAATTTAGGCATAAAAAATGCCCGGATTTCTCCGAGCATGAAAAAAGCACTCACATTTCTGTAAGTGCTTTTCAAGGATATGTAATGATGTGATGTTACCCTCTTATCGCTTGGGGTGTGCGGAAAGGAGGCGATAAATATGAAAAACTTTATGATTCGACCGTTGAAATTGGTGGAGTAAAATTAAAGCTAACCTTTCCTTCTTGGTCGAGGTCAACATTGAATGCGTATCCCTTATCCATAGACTTTACACATAAATCGTATAATGCCCATATTCCTAAAGCAATGCATCCATACTTGCCACCTTTTTTTACAAGACCATATGCCTCTTTGCTAAAATTCATAGCTGTTGTTGTCTTAATAACATTATTCATCTTTCTTACCACCTTAATTTTTTATTTCACATCATGTACCTCCCTTTCCTTGATGTGTTAATTATATCATTTTCTATCCGTTTTTTATACCATAAAATAAGCATAATAACATACTCTATTTCTCCCTTTTTGCTACTTTAACAACACTAATTACTTAAAATCTATCAAAGTCTTCCTGTGTTGCCAATTCCTTATATCCTTTATAATCATCGTTCCCGTTCTCTGCGTACATATCGTTCACGAGACCAATCGTGAGAAGATCAAGGTCACGAATGCTTATACCACGCATGATATTCTCCTCTGTAAGCACATCGATAAGTCTGTGATCATACTCTTCCGGCACAAGATAACCGATCTGCATCCACACCTTCCTGAAGGACATTGGATACCTGTCTGAAGTTGGAACGGAGTGCTGTAAGCATTCCATCCTGTCATCTGTTTCTCTTTCTTCCTCCGGTCCACTCAGGTCTGCATCGGATTTTTTGCATTTATTAATAGCATCGATTGTTTCACAAAAAAGTCTTACCACTTCCCCATCTACCGTCAATAGCAATAGAAAGAACTCCCTCTTGGGCTAATATTAAATCACAAAAACGCACTAAATCTTTGTTTCGTTTCAATAACTCTTTATTCAAGGTATGTATCAAATTTTCTTCCGTAGGAATCAATTCAAAACTATTCAGGTCCATTCGCTCCTTTGTATTGTTCTTCCCATTTATGTGTAATATAAGATTGCCCCTGCTGTTCTATTGTTAATATTTGTTTTGGATACTGATACGTAAAACACCCCATAAGTAAAAAAGTCCCACCGGGTTGCGCATAAAATCAGAGGCATGGTGGGTTCTGTTAATATTACTGTACAGCATTCAATGTTACTGTCGCACGATATTGTGCCGCAGTATTTGCACTTTTAATATGCAATTCTAAAATAATCCAGGTATGCTTTATATCTATCTTGTGCTGTCAGGCAAGTGTCAGTCAGATACCCTTTTTCATTGTCCCATTCTTTCAATCCTCGATAATAAAACATTTTCAAATTATCCTCGATAATAAATGGAACAATATTGTATTTCAGGCATTCCTTGAACATAATCAAACGTCCCACACGACCATTTCCATCCTGAAATGGATGGATACGTTCAAACTTCACATGAAAATCCAGAATATCGTCAAAGGTCTTTTCTTCCTTGTTATTGTACTCTGACAGCAATTTCTTCATCCTGTCTGCAACTTCTTCCGGAAGTGCGGTTTCCATACCGCCGACTTCATTTGGCAGTTTCTTGTAATCACCGACAGCAAACCAATCCTTTCTGGAATCACTGGTTCCATTTTTCAGAATCAGATGCAGCTCCTTAATAAACTTTTCCGTCAATGCCAATTTTGCATGATCAATAATAATATCAATACACCGGAAATGGCTTGCTGTTTCAATCACATCATCTACATTAAGCACTTCTTTTTCTATACCAATGGTATTCGTCTCGAAGATATATCGGGTCTGATCGCGGGTCAGCCGACTGCCTTCCATATGGTTTGAATTATATGTTAAATCAATCTGTGTCTTATGATAAATGCCTCCAGCATATTTATTCGCCTTCTCATCCTGCAAAACATCCAGTAAGGTCGTTGGTTTTTCTTTCTTCTTGTTAGTGCGCTCCGGCTTTTCTGCATTTTCCGGAATATTCCATGTCTTTCCGGTAAGAAATGCTCCCGGCACACGACCATGGGCACAATAATTTCTTACACTACGTTCAGATACATCCCATTTTTTTGCCATTTCAGCAACTGAAAGATATCGCATCTGCCGCCCTCCTCCTTTCACACGATAAAAAGCATATTCTATGAGCCTTTTATTATCATGATTTCAAAAATCATATTTACTATATTACTATACCACATTATCGGCAACGAATCCATATTTTGTGCTCATTCTTCTGTCGTTTTTGCCGACGTAGAAACCTCTAAAAAAATACCAACCATCGAATTTGACGGTTGGTACTTATATTTTAGTTTTGGTCATCTGGATAAGTATTCAGACAAAATCCTGTTATGAATCCACCCCTTACCCCAATTCATATTTACAAAAAATCAACCACCTACCTCACCCCAAAATAGCAGGTATTTTTTCCTTTTCCTTCTTTCCTCAATTCTCCTGATGCAACCAATTTTCGCAGTGCACCTTCAATAGAACTGTCACTGAGTGTAGGGCATAGCTCCCGTATATCCTGCTTATTGAAACGTCCAATTTTATTATGACTTGCTCTCCGTACCATTTCAAGTGCAGGTAGTTTTATTTCAACCAACGCCATTCTGTCTTCAAAATCTTTATAGGCAGCAAGGATGGTTCCAAGTAAATATTTGATAAATGGCACTACATCTTCTGTTCCATCATGCCAGCCCGGCTGAGCCGCAGCAAGAGCCTCATAGTACAGGTCTTTATTCTTGGCAATCTTTGCTTCCAATGAGACATACTTTCCAACATAGAATCCACTCCGATACAACAGTAATGCAGTGAGCAGACGGCTCATTCTTCCATTTCCGTCATTGAAAGGATGAATGCATAGAAAATCATGTATAAAAACAGAAATGGCAATAAGTGGCTCCAATTCCATATTTCCTATGACACGATTGTATTCCTCACAGATTCTGTCGAGTGCCTCCTGTGTTTCAAATGGAGCAAGTGGTGTAAACAGCACTTCAACATGTCCATCTGGATAAGTAGCACTAATATAATTCTGTACATTCTTTGTTTGCCCTGCAAGCGGATTGTTCATATGGCTATATAACATCTTGTGCAGTTGCAAAATATAATTTTTTGTAATAGGAATCACATCAAAGCTATCATGAATAACATTCAGCACATCACGATAACCCGCAATTTCCTGCTCATCCCGGTTCTTAGGTGTTGTCTTTTCTTCAACAAGCTGACGAATTCTGGTACTCGTCGTAACAATGCCTTCAATAGCATTAGATGCCTCGGTACTTTGTATTTTTGCAATCTCTACAAGTTTATCAAGTTCCTCTGGACGCTGCTTCAAATACATCTCCTGTTTTCCAGCTTCTTTATAAATAGCAGCAATTAACCCTAAAATCTCTGAATCCCATTTCTGATATTTAATTGCAGAATAATTGAAGTTTCGCATTCCCTTACTTCTCCTTTCTTTTCCTTAAATAATAGTGTTAATTAAGGGAATAGTCAACAAATTAAGCGAATTATCTCATAGTATTCTATCCCAATTAAAGAAATATTATTTTTACCTATCTAATCCTTATTCCTCTCCATCTCTCTCTGAATCCAGGTCATGATCACATCCACAAGATACTCCTGCTGTATCTGGCTCAATTTCCTGCCCGGCTGTATCTTATGCCATTTTCGGATGCACTCCCTGCAGCAGGTTGCAGTTGCATGCTGTGCGATAAATACCGGATGCCCTTTCATCGGCGTCTGTTTTCCATCGTTTGGAATAACCGCCGGAGCTTCCCGCTTTGCAATAAAGTCCTGCGCATGCTGTCTTATAGTATCCAGTCCTTTTTCATTTATGTAATCAATATCCTTCTGCTTTAAATGAAAGCTGCTTCGGAACTTGGAATTACCAAGTCTCTCAAATAGCTGCTTATACCATTCCTCTTTTGTCATCAAAATTCTCCAAACTTCTTATGGCATCCTAACACTTCCTGTTAGAATGCCATCTATAACCATAAATACTATATTATTTTCCCCCATGCTCCTTCACGACCAGTCTGCCTCTTCCGCTTTCCTTCGCCTCGTATAATGCATTGTCTGCTTCCTCATATAACCGGTTAAAGGTTGCTTCCGACTTAGCAATAACTGCGCCCATAGAGATGCCGGTACCTCCCTCTGTAGATTTTACTGTCAGATTTACTTTGTCAAATATCTGCTGGGCATGTTCTTTGATCGCCTTCTCCGGCACACTCTTATTGAAGAACATCATTACCGCAAATTCGTCCCCACCCATACGACTGGCAAAATCTTCATTTCGTAAAGACGCAAGCAATGTCTGGGCGACTAAGATCAGATATTTATCACCATTATGATGACCATAGGTATCATTATATTGCTTAAATTTATCAACATCTATCATGATCATCATTGCATTAAAATCACCTGATAACAGCTTCATCTCCATATCATTCCGAAAAGCCGCATGATTCAAAAGGCCCGTCAGGGAATCTGTACGATATGTATTCTCCCAATTCCGCAATCTGACTTCCGCCTTATTCTGCTCTGCATCTGTCAGGATCTTCATGGAATAAGTACTCGATACATCTGAAATAATAATCTCTGCACGATCCTGTTTAACTGCCGAATCGTAAAAGACACGTCCATAGCAAAAGACATAAATATCCTTTCCATCCTTTCGATGGAGTCTGTGTTCCTGCAATACATATGTACTCTTAGCTAGATTGGCATTTGTCCGACACAAATATTCTGTCCGATCAGCTTCAGGGATCAGGTCCATCTGATTCATGGAATTTTTTTCTACATCCTCACCGGAATAACCTGTCAGCTTCTCGAAATTATCATCCACAGACAAAATATTCCATGAACCATCCAGCAAATATCTGCTGCATTGCACTGTATGTACACAGAATGCTTCCTGAAGTGTACTGTTATCCTCCGGTTTTGCCACTTGTCTGTGTTGAGGTTTTTCCTTCTCCTGCCTGAACTTATGAACTCCCTTTACGGTATCAGAATAATTCTCTGATATCATTTGAATAAACTCGGAAACAATAAACGGATCAAATTGTGTTCCGGCGCAATTTTTTAATTCTTCAAGTGCATCGGATACAGGCATTCCATTTCTATATGGACGGTCACTTACCATCGCATCAAATGCATCAACAACAGCAATTACACGTGACAGTACCGGTATACTCTCCCTGCTCAGTCCGTCCGGATAGCCTTTTCCATCCCATCTTTCATGATGATGTCTGATTTCCTCTGCGATCTGCTTCAATTCTACATTACTGTTTGCAATATCGTAGCCCTTTTCAACATGTGAACGCATGATCTTCCATTCTTCATCGGTAAGTTTTCCCGGTTTGTTCAATATCTCCATCGGAACACCGATCTTTCCGATATCATGAAGCAGACAGAGAAGGGACAAGCGGCTTTGCTGTATATCGGATAACTCTATACGTTTACCAAGCTCTGCACCCATAATCTGTGTACGGCGAACGTGATGCTCCGTATCACTGTCACATTCCTCAAGTGCCCGTATCAGAGATACCAGCATATCCGAATGAATGGATTTGCTGTCTACTAATTTCTTTGTACGCATAGCTTTAGTTGTATTTCGAATGCTTTCAACTATACTGTGTGTCTCATCTTCTACCACACTGACTGCATACTGAATACTTCCGTCGAACTTCTCCTTAAGTTTTCCGGCACATACTGCCATCTCATCTTCACTGCTTCGGCTACACAATGCTATAAGATGTGCCTCGGTTCCTCTGACATAATATGCCCTTTCAGGAAAACAGGTTCTCATATTTTCTGACAACAAGCGGATTTTCTGATCACCTGCTTTTTTTCCAAGTGTGCTGTTGATAACAGACAAACTGTTAATATCACATACAGCAACTCCTACCGGGAACGTAAAATGATCATTTTTTTCCAATGCAAGCTGTTTGAAATTTTCCCATTTCTGAAATCCCGTAAGCATATCCGTCTCAAGTGCGGTATCTGTAAACACGAACATCTGACCAATCTTATGGCCTTTTTTATTTTCAAGCTTCTTTACATCGCATCGCAATGTCTTTTCTTCCGTTTCCGACTTAATATAGCATTGCAGGGAAAAGCTGTCGTCATCTGATTCCGGATCAAACGACAATCCATATACATTCAGGAAACTCTGAAGATCTTTACATTTGGTCAACAGTTCTTCTCCCAGGAAAAAATCAGCTCTTTCATTATGCAGAATCAGGCGCTCGTCATCATCAAACAAAACGATGCCCTGCCCTATATTTTCAAATATACTTGTCTTCAATTTATTCAACATCCCATGTGTGGAATAATCAAAGCAGCTCCAATAAATGATAAATGATACTATACTGTACCCTCCGATCGAGTAGTCCAGTAAATTCACTACGGATTCGCCCGGTAAAAATAAAAAGATTGCATTTATCCCTACAATAATAAGAATTCCTATGATAACACTTAAATACTGCCAACGATACTCATGCGGAATCTTACAGATCTTCCGAATCAATAAACCTACCACCAATAACACCATTACATACGAAAATATCAGATGGAGCTCATACAAAGGCTTCATGTAATAGCTATACTTTGCAATCAACGTATCCCGTGGTTTATATTCAATTGCAATTTCCATAAATGGATTAACTGCAAACACGATCAATTCATATATACAATATAAAAAGCAGAATGCTACTATCCATTTCCCATATCCGGAAAACTTTCCTTTTGTGAAATAAACTGTGAAAATTAAAAGAGAGACAAGCATAAAATCTATACTTATAAAATATATGCTCGACATAATCGCCATGCACATATAGGAATCACTTATGATACTGATCAGATAACTAATATCTACAATAGCCGCACCCATACAGGCAAACCCCAGAAATCTACCTGTTGTTTTATTCTTTTCAAAGGATTTTACCGCTAATAGTATATCTGTAGCAGCAATAATAATTGATATGACTATATATGCATTGATCATAACTGTCTCATTCATAGAAAACCTCCCATATTCAGGCAAAATCTGAGTTTATTTTACTATTTTTGAGGCAGTATGGCAACACCTATGCGTATCACAAGCGCCGGCAGTTTAGTTGAAATGTAAAAATTCTTGTCGGCTATCACTTTTCGCCACCTGTCGCAAATGGCAAAAATTTTTCCAGTTTCCCATTTGTTTCTTTTAAGATTATCAGATCCTTATACTGCACCTCATTTGCACTATCTTCTATATTTAATGTATAAGAAATATAAGTCTTATCTGCTATCTGATAGGTAGATGCATACTCTGAAAGAGAGTGGTCTGCCGATACATCCGGCATCGTATCTGATGCCTTCTGCATTTCATCATATGTTGCTACTTCTTTAAATTCATCCTTATTTACATCATAAAGATATCTTTTACTGTTATCTGACATATAAAATTCGACAAATTTTCCATTTTCTACAGCTTTCACACAAACATATGGATATCCCTGAATCTGTGTCATATCAAGCGGACGAAAATCACAATATCCAACCAAGTTATTTTTTGAAAAATCATATACCCATATTCCTATGTAGTCATACATAATTATTTTCTTGTCATTACAATATAGGATCTGTGGCATCGTTGCCCCGAGCTGCATATATTCTTTTCCCACTTCAGATGCGATCACCTTATACGCATTTTCTTTTCGATTGCTTATCAATATAAAACATCCGGCAAAAATAAATATAACTATTACTGCCGCAACCGATAACCACTTAATCCAGCCATGTTTTTTCTTTCTATCTACTTCAGTTATATATCGGCCATCCAAATCCTGCAACAGCTCAAACATATCTTCTCTGTTCATAATTCGAACCCCCTTTCTGACAAATATATGCGTAATTCTGCCCGCATTCGATTTAATATCACCGATACATAATTCTCCGTCATATTATACCTGTCAGCAATATTTCTAATGCTATCCGCATACCAGTATCTGCATACAAATAATTGCCTCTTTCTTTGGGATACATTTGCCAGATACTCATTTATAGTTCTAATTAATTCTTTCCGTTCTACTTCATCCACAGGAGTATTTCTCTCTGAAATGATATCTTCTAATTCATCTAAGATCAATTTCGTTTGTCCTCCACCCCTTTTGGTCGCCGTGTTTTTCTTATATCTGTCAAATGAAAGATTTCTTACAATTTTCCCTAGATAAGTTGACAACCTAACCGGTTTTTGCGGTGGTATTGAATTCCATACCCGTAAATAAGTATCATTTACACATTCCTGTGCATCCTCATAATTTCCCAGAATATTATTTGATATTGCATAACAGTACGCCTCATATTTTTCCTTTGTTTTCAAAATCGCATTTTCATCTCTATCCAGATACATCTGAACAATCACCTTGTCATCCATTCAAATACCTCCTTCTATCTATATACACGACTTTTCAACAAAAATCTTACAATATTCTTTATCTCTCCCCCACCGAATTTTCCAGCACTCCATAAATGCAATCAAAGCAGCCGGTTCCGCTTCGTATTGCGATTAAACCGGCTGCTCCATCCATTCATCGATTACAACAAGGTCCCGGCAACAACATCAAAGTCTTACCGATCTCAAGCCCTTTTTCGTCAAATCTCATAACTGCCTTCTGTCTTTTTATTTAAAAAAAGAGAGATGTCTCGCTTTTTTCAAAAATACATCAACAAAAAAGATATTGTCAAGTTTTTTCCAAGCTCCTATTGTTTATAAATTATCGTTTATTCAGTACCAGAATCTTGTTTGAAAAATTCCTTACAGCCGGAATCTTTCCAAGCACCTTATATACAGGAACGAATTCTTTCATCCCCTCTACCAGACTGATATCTTTCTCGCTCCGGAAAGAAGGTGCCACACTCTGAAATGCTTTTCCGCTTTTCACGCCCCAGATGAATTTCGCCTGGCTTCCCTCTATGGACTTCTCTTTCATATGCTTCACAACAAATGGTGCCATTACCTCAACCAGAACCTTTGCCTGTGTAAATGTCTGATCAATAATCCCAAACATCTTACGCACATCCTGCTCCGTTAAATACATCGTAAGCCCTTCTATGACCACCAAAACCGGTTCTCCATGATACTCGATATCCAACGTATAAGATGGATCTGTTGCAGACTTAGCGATCTGGTAAACAGGGCCATTCTCCTCAAGAAAACGACTTCGGATATCCATGGTCTCCGGAAGATCAATATTGTACCAACGTTGATATTTTCCCTTCATCCGGTAACACCGGGTATCCAGTCCACAGGCAATATTTACAACAATGGCATCCGGATGCTTGGTCAGATAATCATTTACCAGACGATCCAGTACGATCGTTCTTGCAATTACACCGCTGCTCATCAGCTTATCGGATTCCGCCTTTGAGAAATCATAATCTAACCGGGATACAATCTCGATTGCTTTCTTATCATAGATATGGTGATTCTCTTTTTCGGATTCTACCGCTCTTGCAAATAAAGTCTGAAGCATCGTCTCCGGTACTCCCTGTACTCCTACCTTTGTTTTAGCCTGTTCTCCTGTTGTTCCTGTCTGCATTACTTTTCCTTCACTCATAGCTAATTCTCCTTTTCTATATTTACATAACAAACGTTATTTTTTGTTATGTTGTATAAAAAGAGCCCCACAGCTACATGCTGTGAGGCTCTCTTAGATTCTGTATTAATTTGTCTGTTCCACCCATTGAGTAGATCCCGATCTTCTCAACCAGATACAAACTATCTTCCATACTATAATTTCCTTTAATAATCTCCAGACATCCATCCAAACGGATCTTTGCCAGTATCTTTACAAGCTTCTCATCCGGCTCGCAATCCATCCGGCTCTTATAAAATGTATATATCGACTGCTCCATCAGTTCTTCTGCCTTGGAACGGTACATTTCATAACAGCTTCCTTGTGCCTTCTCCAGAATGACCACCGCTTCTTTTCGGTGTTCCAGAATAAATCGCATCATCTGAACATCTAACTGCTTACCAAGCTCCGGCTCTGCAAGCTCTAACTCCATACATCTGACAAGCAATTCTTCATACTGCACAACCAGTGGTTCAAAAATCTCCCGGAACAACGCTTCTTTATTCTTAAAATAAAAATACATTGCACCGGTTGTAACTCCTGCCCGGCTGCAGATCATTCGAAGACTTGCTTTATTATAGCCATGCATGAAGAATTCGTCTAATGCTGTCTGTTTGATTTTCTCTATTGTGTTTTCCTGATCATTCATCATAACACATGTTATGTTAGACGTTTCTAACCAAAATGTCAAGTATTATTTTCCGGTCACGCTCTTTACCTTATAATTTCTGACACCCGAAGTCTTCTTCTCTTTTATTTTTCTATCACCCGACATATTTTCCTGCATAATCTGTGTCCTCTATCCCACATGATCTTATAGGAACAACAGTAATACAATATACATTTATTTTACTTACATAATCTTTCCATCCGTTGAAATTGTAACCACATTCCATGGAAGGAATTTGCCGCTGTTCTGAAGAGCATTTTTTACAGCCATCTCAATACCACCACAACACGGGACCTCCATTCTCACAACCGTAATGCTCCGGATATTATTATTCCGGATGATCTCTGTCAGCTTTGCAGAATAATCTATCATGTCAAGCTTCGGGCAGCCCACCAAAGTGATATGTCCCTTAATAAAATCCCGGTGGAAATTCGCATATGCATACGCTGTACAATCCGCCGCAACAAGCAGCTTTGCTCCATCAAACCAAGGGGCTGTCACCGGAACAAGCTTAATCTGTACCGGCCACTGGCGCAGCTCTGACTCCTGCTGTCCCATCATCGATGCTAACTGCTGTGCAAGCTCAGGTGATATTGCACCATTCTGCGCAGTCTTACTCCCAGCTTCAACAGCTCTTGTCTTTTTGTCATACTGGTCTCTGTTAAATGTTTTCATAGCCGTACCCGGACAACCACATGGCAGAGGTTCTCCTGATGGATTGCCTGCTTCATTTGCCATCTTCTCAGCTTTTGCCGCCAATACCGCCGCCTCATCATAGTCTGCTGCTTCACGCTCAACAAATGTAATAGCCCCGGTCGGGCAGGTTGGAAGACAGTCTCCCAGTCCGTCACAATAGTCATCCCGAAGCAGCTTTGCCTTACCATTCACCATCCCGATCGCGCCCTCATGGCATGCCGATGCACATGCCCCACAGCCGTTACACTTTTCTTCATTAATTTCTATAATCCTGCGAATCATCATTTTTCCTCCTGAATACCCGATACCTGATCATTCTATGATATTTGCTGTTATATTTGTCGCTTCATTGATGGACAATATACATCATAGCTTTCTTTCATCACTTAACTGTCAATCAGGTTCTTGATTTTATGTGCTTATTCTAATATACTTATTTCAAAATGTATGTTGGATTTCCAACAAAATAACATTTAAGGAAATGGAAATTTTATGAACAAATCTGATCTTACATCCTATATTGATACCCTGTCAGCCTGTCGCCTGTTTACCGGCATCGATGAACAGAATCTGCCGGCCATGCTTACATGTCTGGATGGAAACCATATTCATGTAAAAAAAGGGAATCCCATATTCGTAGAGGGCGATCCAGCTCGCTTTATCGGAATCATCCTTACCGGAACAGCGCAGGTGATCCGAGAAGATTATTATGGAAACCGAAGCGTTATGACAAATTTACAACCCAGTGATCTGTTTGCAGAAGCCTTCTCCTGCGCAGGTCTTTCTACTGTACCAGTCAGCGTCTTTGCCATGACTGACAGTGATATTCTGCTTCTGGACTGCCATCATCTTCTGACCTCATGTTCGAATTCCTGTGATTTTCACAATACCCTGATCCGGAATCTGCTGCATGAAATTGCCTGGAAAAACCTTGCGTTAAATCAAAAAATACGCTATATGTCAGAGAAAACAACCCGTGATAAATTAATGGCATACCTCTCCGATCAGGCAAAACAGAATCATTCGGATACCTTCACGATTCCTTTCAATCGTCAGGCACTCGCAGACTATCTCGGTGTAGAACGCTCCGCCATGTCCGCTGAAATCAGCAAACTAAAAAAAGACGGAATCATCGACACTCAAAAGTCGACCTTCCGCCTACTCTAAAAACATGCTTGCAAAGAGCATTCTTATTATATAAGTTCGTGACATAAAACATCACACGGACGGTATATATATCTTTATTGCGCAGAACACTTTCGTTCTATCCTCATGTAACGGTACTAAGCTCCCGCTTAATAGCGGATCGCTAAGGACCGACATTCGGACAGGTCTGCTTCATAAAATATATATACCGTCCGTGTGATGTTTTTGTTCATTTCCTATTTTTCAAGAATGCTCTTTGCCAGCTTCTGCTGCTCCTCTGTTGGAGGATCGATTCCCTCTAATTTATAAGGGATTCCAAGTCTCTCCCACTCCTGAATACCCAGCTTATGATATGGAAGTACCTCTACCTTATCCACTGTTTTAAGAGTATCTATAAATTCTTTTGTCTTCTTCAGATCATCCTCATCTGTCGTAATTCCCGGAACAAGTACATGTCTGATCCACATATGCTTGCCATGATCGGACAGATACTGTGCAAGCTCCAGAATATTCTGATTTGAGAACCCTGTTAATTCACGATGCTTATCATCATGAATCTGCTTAATATCAAGCAGAAAAAGATCTGTAAGGCTCATCAGTTCATTGAACTTTGAGAAGAACGGTTCTTCTCTGGTAAATGGATTTCCGGCCGTATCGATCGTAGTATGGATACCCTGCGCCTTCGCAAGCTTAAAAAATTCGATCAGGAAATCCATCTGAAGTAAAGCTTCACCACCGCTTACAGTGATACCACCCTGACCTTTCCAGTATGGCTTATAACGAAGTGCCTGCTTTAACAGATCTTCCGGAGTTCTGGCCTCGATCTTAACACCTTTATCTTTGAGCAGTTTTGTATTCTCTTCAATTTTTTTCTCAAGTGCTTCTCTTTCATCATCGCTGACATCGTCAGCATACAGTCTGCTGTAATCTGTTACAAGATTCCATGTCTCTGGGTTATGACAATATTTGCATCTCATCTTGCATCCCTGTAAAAATACAACAAATCGAATTCCCGGACCATCGACTGCTCCAAAGCTTTCTGTTGAATGAATATATCCTAAAATCTGTTTCTTTTCCGGCATGTTCCACCTCTAAGTTCTTTCTATTATTTTACACAATTACACATTAAACAACCACGACTATGCATCTGTTTCCACCACTCACAGCTTCATAGCCTCTTTCTATTTTCTCTCTGATACACAATTTTCATACATGATATAATGAACGCAAAATTATTTGCTCGCAAGGATGCTGATTTTGCGAAATGCATAGAATGTGCGAAGCACATGATATAATGAACGCAAAATTATTTGCTCGCAAGAATGCTGATTTTGCGAAATGCATAGAATGTGCGAAGCACATGATATACGGATAAAAATCCGTCTGCCTTATGCTGTAAAAAAGTCCCGGAGATAGACTCCCCGGGACTCCAATCTTTTACTTATCTGTTAAAACATTCAGACTGTGTAAGATTTACAGTGAGTCATGGAATGTTCTGTTGATAACGTCGAGCTGCTGCTCACGTGTAAGTGAGATAAACTTAACAGCATATCCTGATACACGGATTGTGAAGTTAGCGTACTCTGGCTTATCCGGATTCTCCATTGCATCAAGGAGCTTATCCTTACCGAATACGTTTACATTTAAGTGGTGAGCACCCTGATCGAAGTATCCGTCCATAGCGCTTACAAGCTTCTCAGCTCTTTCTTCCTCGTCATGTCCGAGTGCTGATGGGTTCATTGTCTGAGTATTTGAGATACCATCTAATGACCACTCATAAGGAATCTTAGCTACTGAGTTCAGTGAAGCAAGAAGTCCTGATGTCTCTGCACCGTAACTTGGGTTAGCACCTGGTGCGAATGGTGTCCAAGCACGTCTTCCATCCGGAAGGTTACCTGTGTACTTACCATATACTACGTTTGATGTAATTGTCAGGATAGATGTTGTAGGCTCTGAATTACGATATGTGTGTCTCTTCTTGATGTCTGTAAGGAACTCATGAAGAAGCCATACACCGATGTTATCAGCTCTGTCATCATCATTACCATATTTAGGGAATTCTCCCTCGATCTCAAAGTCTTCTGCAAGACCTGTTTCTGCGTTACGAATAACCTTAACCTTAGCATACTTGATAGCTGACAGTGAGTCGATTACGTGTGAGAATCCGGCAATACCTGTTGCAAATGTACGACGTACATCTGTATCGATAAGTGCCATCTCTGCTGACTCATAGTAATACTTATCATGCATGTACTGAATCAGGTTCAGGATATTTACATAAAGTCCTGCTAACCAATCAAGCATCTTCTTGTACTTAGCAAGAACTTCATCATAGTCAAGATACTCTGCAGTAATTGGAGCATACTCAGGACCAACCTGCATTGGCTTACCTGTCTTCTTGTCTAAGAACTTCTCATCTTTACCACCGTTGATAGCGTAAAGGAGACACTTAGCAAGGTTTGCACGAGCTCCGAAGAACTGCATCTCTTTACCTGTCTGTGTAGCTGATACACAGCAGCAAATTGAATAGTCATCACCCCAGATAGGCTTCATAACATCATCATTCTCGTACTGGATTGAGCTTGTTCTTACTGAGATCTTAGCAGCATACTTCTTGAATGTATCCTGAAGAGCTGAAGAATAAAGAACTGTAAGGTTTGGTTCTGGAGCCGGTCCCATGTTCTCAAGAGTATGAAGGAATCTGTAGTCGTTCTTTGTAACCATTGAACGTCCGTCAACACCGATACCACCAACTTCAAGTGTAGCCCATACAGGGTCACCTGAGAACAGTTCGTTGTATGACTTAATTCTTGCGAACTTAACCATACGAAGCTTCATTGTGAAATGATCGATAAGCTCCTGAGCCTCAGCCTCTGTAAGCTTTCCGGCCTTAATATCTCTCTCAATATAAATATCAAGGAATGTTGATACACGTCCTACTGACATAGCAGCACCATTCTGAGTCTTGATAGCTGAAAGGTATCCGAAGTATAACCACTGAACAGCTTCCTTAGCGTTTGAAGCAGGCTTAGAAATATCATAACCATATGACTGAGCCATAACCTTCATCTCCTGCAGACGTCTGATCTGCTCTGCAAGCTCTTCTCTCTGACGGATAACATCATCAAACATATTACCATCGCCACAGTTTGCCTTATCTTCCTCTTTCCAAGCGATCAGCTGATCGATACCGTAAAGAGCAACTCTTCTGTAGTCACCTACGATACGTCCACGTCCATAAGTATCAGGAAGACCTGTTACGATATGTGTATGACGTGCAGCTTTCATCTCTGGTGTATAGGCATCAAATACTGCCTGGTTATGTGTCTTGTGATACTCTGTAAAGATCTTATGGAAGTTCTCGTTTGGCTTGTAACCATACATCTCAAGAGCTTCCTCAGCCATCTTAATACCACCATAAGGCATGAATGCTCTCTTAAGTGGTTCATCTGTCTGAAGACCAACAACCTGCTCAAGGTCCTTTGTCTCAGGATCAATATATCCAGGGCCGTATGCTGTGATGCTTGATACAACATCAGCATCCTCCTTTAATACACCGCCGTTATCTCTTTCTGCTTTCTGAAGAGCCTGAAGCTTGTCCCAGAGCTTGTTAGTAGCATCTGTTGGTCCAGCAAGGAAGCTCTCGTCTCCGTCGTACATTGTGTAGTTGTTCTGGATGAAGTCTCTGACATTACATTCTTCTTTCCAGAGTCTACCTGTGAATGAATCCCATTCCTGGTTCTGTAACATAATAATTTTTTCTCCTTTCAATTTTATATTATGTGAATATATAAAACACTCTAATGGTATTATACAGAATCTTTTTTTATAATTCAACAATCCTTATCATTTTTATTGTATTTCTTTTCGTACATTCGCATAATTTTTACAAATTTTTTTAATCTCTGAAAAAAGCTTGACACAGAGTGAACTCCAAGGACTATCATTTAATTATCAAAGACAAGAAGGATCGTCAAATGAATAAATTATCAGACACATTTGAACTGAAAAATAGAGTATCAATTCCATGCATCAGATATGGAAATGAAATCAGCGTTGGCAAAGGGATTTCCGAAAGTGGAATTGCGATACATGGAACGCCATGACAGATTTGTATAAATCCGGCAAAATCAGTAACACCATATCGAATCGTTGAAAATGCCAACGTGTGCTTATCATATTGAATACCGGTTGTTTTCCTGCCGGCACATCCAGTGCCAACCGCAGCTTGGTCGCCGGCTTTATATCTATCGTTCCTGCCATTTTATCCCTTACTTTCTTCTTTATATATCGTTCATTCTGAACAGACGAATCTATACTTTATCTCCCATCCTGATTTTTGTCGATTTTTAAGTATATGTAATGAATATTTTAACATATTGTAAACAGAAAATCCAGTATTTTATATCAGGAATGCGTTAATTACGGCAAATAACCGCATACGTGAAAAAAGCTGCCGGAATCCATCATATATCTCCCTTTTCACCTGCATTATATCAGGCAAAACCGGTTAATAAATGACCAATTCCGACAGCTTTTTGTCTCAGCTATTGTTTCTTATAATATCCCATATAATAGTATACTGCTTATGATTCTCTGCTGTTCTTCTCTGCATCTGCAGATATCTTATCGCTATCCGATTCTTTTTTAATAAATGTCTCATTAATGAAAAAGAATCCTCCGAGACCGATTGCAACAACGCCAAAAACAATAGCAAATATATCCATACCCATTTTATTATTCTCCTTTTCTTCTTACATATTCAGTTTTCAAATGTAAGAAGTCAGGAGTTTCTTTCCGTCCTTTTTATGTATATACTCAAGCCTTCGATACCATTGAGATGCATGCACCAGTGTGCCGATCTTCACCCACCATTTTCTGGTATCACAAACGAACCCGGATAAGGTAAACAGAAACGGTAAAACCAGGATCCACAGATCAACTGTTTTCTCCGATTGAAACGATTTCAGGCTCTGCGTTTCAAACACTGTACGAAGAACGCTTCCTGTCGGAAGTATCCCTATTTCATTAATTGATGTCGTCCGGACTTCACGAAGCACAGATTTATTCTGTTCAAGCCCCCGCTCCATTCTGGAACTTTCTATATCACCTATGCCAAAAACGGTGGCAGCTAATATCAATATGATACAATATATCACACATATTTGTTTCTTCTGTTGTTGAAGCATAGTTGCCACCTCACTTTCTGTAGATTTCTTTCTGCATATCCTATACTTACTGCATGCCACATAATCAACACACTTGAGAACGAATAATTCTGCGTTCATTATCTCATAAATATAACAAAATGAATATTCTTTATTTTATTCTTATCTATTTCTTAATTTCTTCGCGGAGCTGTGTTCCAAGTTTCTGAATATCTTCTTCCAGATCACCCTCCAGCTCATGCACATCTTTTTCAAGACGATCCTTAAACATCAGAAGGAAACTGATAAGAAGCAATCCGCTGGATACCCAGATAGCATGGAAGCCCAGATGTACCGACAAAACACCTCCGATTCCGGCTCCGACCGCAAAGAACAGGATCACACCGAAATAATATAGTGACATTTCTAACTGCTCCGGCTTCTTTTCTCTTAAATATACAGATAAGGCTGCTGTACCACTTCTGAGATTTCCGATACACATCGTACTCGCATAAGAATGTCCGTTGACTTTCCGGAATGTCTGAACCTGCATTGCACAGGAAAAAGATACCAATACCGTTGCCAGCATGTTCCATCCTTCTGTTAAAAATCCAACAAAAAACAAAATTAAAATCTCCATCAATAAAATGGATTGTCTCCAATGAAGCTTCTTTGCGTATTTGAACCGTCCCTGTACCTGTTCTGCAAAGAACACCCCAAATGCAAATGCAAACAATGGATACAGATAACGAAGTCCTGCCTGCCATTCACCCATCATAAAATGCTGACTCATCAGCACTACATTTCCTGTCTGCGCATTTGAAAACACTTCATCTCTTGTAAAATATGTATAAGCATCCTGAAATCCACCGGATAACGCCAGAAACACACTGGTAATAAATGCTTCCGACATCTGCCGTTCTGCCTGTCTGTTCTGCCTAACTTTCATCTCAATCAACTCTCCGTTCTTCTTCAAATAATATCAGACACAATATAGTTAGCAAGAACGATATGCTCTGCTACAAAGAAAAACCGGATGTGAAACCCACACCCGGTTCTTCTTTGTCCGAAGTATATCCTGACGTTATAGTGTCTCAGGTGTATCTCACGAACATATATTGTATTCTGATCATTCAGATATTATTTCTGAGGACCTGCTGCAACTAATGCCTTACCGGCTTCGTTGCTCTCGTACTTAGCAAAGTTCTTGATGAATCTGTCAGCAAGATCTAATGCCTTTGTCTCCCATGCAGAAGCATCTGCATAAGTGTCACGAGGATCAAGGATTGCCGGATCAACACCCGGAAGCTCTGTAGGTACTTCAAAGTTGAAGTAAGGGATCTTCTTTGTAGGAGCTGAAAGGATAGCACCGCTAAGGATAGCATCGATGATACCTCTTGTATCCTTGATTGAGATACGCTTGCCTGTTCCGTTCCATCCTGTATTTACAAGATAAGCCTTAGCTCCGCTCTTCTCCATCTTCTTAACAAGCTCTTCAGCATACTTTGTAGGATGTAACTCAAGGAATGCCTGTCCGAAACATGCTGAGAATGTAGGTGTCGGCTCTGTGATTCCACGCTCTGTACCGGCAAGCTTAGCTGTGAAGCCTGACAGGAAGTAGTACTGTGTCTGCTCTGGTGTCAGAATAGATACCGGAGGAAGTACTCCGAATGCATCTGCTGAAAGGAAGATAACATTCTTTGCTGCAGGAGCTGATGAAATAGGACGAACGATGTTCTTAATATGATCAATTGGATAAGATACACGAGTATTCTCTGTAACGCTCTTATCTGTGAAGTCGATCTTACCATTTGCATCTACTGTTACGTTCTCAAGAAGAGCATCTCTTCTGATCGCATTATAGATATCTGGCTCTGAATCCTTATCAAGGTCGATAACCTTTGCGTAGCAGCCACCTTCGAAGTTGAATACGCCGTTGTCATCCCAGCCGTGCTCATCATCACCGATCAGGAGACGCTTAGGATCTGTTGAAAGTGTTGTCTTACCTGTTCCTGAAAGGCCGAAGAAGATAGCTGTGTTCTCACCGTTCATATCTGTGTTTGCTGAACAGTGCATAGCTGCCATTCCCTTAAGTGGAAGGTAGTAGTTCATCATTGAGAACATACCCTTCTTCATCTCTCCGCCGTACCATGTATTGATGATAACCTGCTCATGGCTTGTGATGTTGAATGCTACACATGTCTCTGAGTTAAGACCAAGTTCTTTATAGTTTTCTACTTTAGCCTTTGATGCGTTGTAAACAACGAAATCTGGCTCGAAGTTCTCAAGTTCTTCAGCAGTTGGCTTGATGAACATATTTGTTACGAAATGTGCCTGCCAAGCTACTTCTACGATAAAACGGATAGCCATACGAGTATCAGCGTTTGCTCCACAGAAAGCATCAACTACAAATAATTTCTTATTTGAAAGTTCCTTCTTTGCAATATCCTTAACGGATGCCCATGTCTCTTCTGTCATTGGATGATTGTCGTTCTTGTAACCATCTGTTGTCCACCATACAGTGCCCTTTGAATTCTCATCAACAACAATATACTTATCTTTAGGTGAACGTCCTGTATAAATACCTGTCATTACATTAACAGCGCCAAGCTCTGTTTCCTGTCCTTTTTCATATCCTTCAAGAGTAGATTTAGTCTCTTCCTCGAAAAGTGTTTCATATGAAGGGTTGTAAACGATCTCTGTAGTTCCGGTAATGCCATACTTGCTTAAATCAATATTTTTCATTGTACACAAATCCTCTTTTCTTTCTAAGTATTATTCTATGGAGGTTAGTTTGTACTACCAACTTCCACAGCCAATTTGTATTATAGCCATCCCTAATCAAAAAGTAAAGAAAATCTTTACCGGATATGACTTTTTTACAATTTTTTTATAATCATCACGCCTGTATTTTATAATTTATATTTGTTTTAGAAACACAGACAGATTGCATAGACAAGTGCCGCCATGATCCATGCAACAACACACTGTCCGACCACAACTACCAGTGCCCATTTGCTTCCAAGTTCCCGTTTTACGGAAGAAACGGCTGCTACACATGGAGTATACAGCAGACAGAATATCAACAATGACAGAGCGGATGCCGGTGTCAGGATCTTATGGATAACATCCATGCTTCCGGTCAGCACAGACAATGTTGATACTACACTCTCCTTGGCCATAAATCCGGATATCAGTGCCGTCGATATCCGCCAGTCTCCGAAACCAAGCGGTGCAAATACCGGTGCGATCAATCCTGCGACAACTGCAAGGATACTGTTCTGTGAATCTGCCGTCAGGTTAAAGTGCAGATCAAAGCTCTGTAAGAACCAGATCACGATCGTTGCCACAAAGATAACCGTAAATGCCCGCTGTAAGAAATCCTTTGCCTTTTCCCATAATAACTGCAATACATTTTTCAATGCCGGCATTCTGTAGTTTGGAAGCTCCATAACAAACGGAACTGCCTCACCCTTGAATAATGTCTTTCTGATAATAAGCGCCACAAGGATTCCTATCAGTATTCCCACAACATACAACCCGACCATAACAAGTGCTTTATACTTTGGGAAAAACGCTGTTGCAAAGAATGCATAGATCGGAAGCTTTGCAGAACAGCTCATAAACGGGGTCAACAGGATCGTCATCTTACGATCACGCTCCGACGGAAGGGTACGGCTCGCCATAATGCCGGGAACCGTACAGCCGAAGCCAACCAGCATCGGCACAATACTTCTTCCGGATAACCCAATCTTTCTGAGTGGTTTGTCCATGACGAAAGCAACACGAGCCATATATCCACTGTCTTCCAATAACGAAAGAAATAAAAACAGCACCACTATGATCGGAAGAAAACTCAGCACACTTCCAACCCCCTTAAAGATACCATCGATTACAAGTGAATGAAGCACCGTGTTCACCGACCATGCAGTCAGAAGCTGATCCATCTGCGCTGTCAGATAATCAATCCCTTTCCCCAGCAGATTCTGAAGTACCGCTCCAATCACATTAAAGGTCAGAAAGAAGACCGCTCCCATGATCAATATAAAGGTCGGTATGGCGGTATACTTTCCCGTAAGAACCGCATCGATCCTCCGGCTTCTGATACGTTCCTTACTCTCTGCCGGTTTGACAACCGTTTGTCTGCAGATCCGCTGTATAAAATCGAACCGCATGTCTGCAATTGCTGCTGCACGATCAATTCCACGTTCTTCTTCCATCTGGCTTACAATGTGTTCTATCATCTCTGTCTCATTCTGTTCAAGATGCAGAGATTTTTCCATCTCTGCATCCCCTTCTGCCACCTTCGCCGCAGCAAAACGAACCGGGATTCCCGCATTCTCTGCATGGTCTTCGATCAGATGCATGATTCCATGCAAGCACCGGTGCACCGAACCACCATGATCTTCCGGATCACAGAAATCCTGTCTGCCCGGTCTCTCCTGATATCTGGCGACATGAACTGCATGTTCGATCAATTCATCTACACCCTGATTCTTGATCGCAGAGATTGGAATAACCGGAATTCCAAGCATACTTTCCAGCTGGTTAATACGGATTGATCCTCCGTTCTCACGAACTTCATCCATCATATTCAGTGCCAACACCATCGGTATATCAAGCTCCATCAGTTGCATCGTCAGATAGAGATTTCTCTCAATATTGGTCGCATCCACGATATTGATTATGCCCTTTGGTTTTTCATCGAATACAAACTGTCTGGTTACAATTTCTTCGCTGCTGTACGGTGAAAGAGAATATACACCCGGAAGGTCGGTTACTCTTGTGTCCGGATATCCTTTGATCATTCCCTCTTTCCGATCAACCGTTACTCCGGGGAAATTACCTACATGCTGATTCGAGCCTGTCAACTGGTTAAATAATGTCGTCTTGCCGCAGTTCTGGTTACCAACCAGAGCAAAGGTCAGGATCTCATCCTTCGGCAGCGGATGTTCATCTGCTTTCACATGATATTTTCCGCCTTCACCAAGTCCCGGATGTTCTACTAAAGCTTTATCCTTTTTGTTATCTTTCCTATGTTCGTCTTCATCTGATTTTTTATCTGATACCTCGATCTGCTCAGCATCCGCCAGTCGGAGCGTCAGTTCATAATCATGAATACGGATTTCAAGAGGATCGCCCATTGGTGCATATTTGATCAGTTTAACCTCAATACCGGGTATCACGCCCATGTCAAGGAAATGCTGTCTCAGTGCTCCATCACCGCCAACTGTACAGATAGTTGCGGACTGTCCCTCTTTCAAATCTTTGATTGTCATTTGTATCGCCTCTTAACTCTTTATAATAAATATTTATCAATTGCTTCTGCACATCCATCATGGTCGCAGTCATTGACAACAACCGCAGCAACTGCTTTTACATGTTCATTTGCATTTCCGACCGCAATCGCTAATCCTGCAGTTTCCAATATATTCAGATCGTTATCTGCATCACCGACCGCAATCGTCTCTTCAGATTCAATACCCAGGTGCTCACACAGCCGGAGCAGCCCGGTTCCTTTGGTAACTCCTGCCGCCGAACATTCCAAAGCGGTCTTCTCCGCATCCGCAAGAACAAGATTCAGTCCGGCAAGTCTCTTTCTGGTTCTCTCTCTGCCTTCTGCTGTCGCATGATACAGGTTCAGCTTCGGGACCTCAAATGGATGTTCCTTATAATATTCATAGATATCATCGACCTGTGTTGTAACCTTCTCATACATTGGCCGATAGACGCCCATCCCAAAGCGTTCCATCTGGGGTATGTCCTTTTTCTGCACTATGGATTCGATTGCAAGCAGATGCACCATTAGATCTTCTTTTTTACTTTCTGCCAGAATCTTTTCTGCCAGTTCAATAGAGATTGCATTCGAATACAGGATCTTCTCCTCTTTCACATCATACAGAATCGCGCCGCTGGAGCAGACAACATAACGCAGTCCCGGTATCCGCTTAAAATATTCCCGAAGCTCTGCCACACATCTTCCGGTCGAAAGGATCACTTCCTTTCCTGCATCAAATGCGCGGTTCACAGCTTCCAGTGTCTGCTCTGATATCCGCTTTTCGGAATTTAATAAGGTTCCATCCATATCAAAAGCAATCAACTTGTATTTACTCATATCCATGTCTGCCTTTCTGTTTTTATATTCAGATCTGTTTCATTCCGATACTGTTATTCTCTTTCATTTATATTTGTTTTGTGTTTATTTTTTTCTTATTGCTTTAATCTCTTCCGTAATCTTTTTTCGGTTCTTTATCAATCCACGCACCCAACGGAAAACAGTATAAAACGGCAACAGAATCTTATGACGGTATACCATCGGTACATTCTCTTTATAAAATCCCATATCCGGGAAAAGTCTCCGCCACATATACCGCCATTTTGTTCCGGTTGTGATTGTGTCTCCATCTGCCTGAAGTTCTTTCAGCGCCCGTTCCACCATGCCGGCGACCGTTCCGTATGTGCCAGAATACATCAGTTCGGCAAGAAGCTCCCGCTCCTGTTCTGTAAGCCGGTTCTTTTGCCCCATATCCTCCGATGCAAATATCTTATGTGCAAGACTCCGCAGCGTCTGCTCAAATTCCGCTGCTCCAAATACAGCTAACTCCTGCCCGATGTATTCATAATCAAAATGATCGACATATGCTTCATTCAGAATATAGCAATCTGTAAGTGTCCGTATTCCGGTTCCTGAACCTTTATGATGCTTATAAGCATGGGCGATCACATAAATATACAGATCATTTTCTTCAAAATGATAACCAAAGGAATTGCTTTCATCTTTTATCAGTCTGTCCTTCACATCCTGATAATATTGATTCCATTCTGCTCCCGGCTTCTCTGAAAACAATACCCGGTGCATCTCGAAATTATAGACCGGTTCTTTCAGATAAGTATCATGTGCTCCAACGCCATAAGCTTCCGTCTGATATCCGTGTTCTTCCATATACGACCGGATCTTCTGACTGTATACAGGATCAAACAAGATATCATTATCTGACATTTCCCTCATTCCGGGCGTCTTATACAGATCCTTTATGATGCTCCCCTTTAATGGCATATACCAGATACCTTCGGCTTCCATATATCTAAATAACTGCTTTCTTGCAGCATCTAACAGCATATTCTTACGCAACGCCTTATCCCTTTTCTCCCGCCATGCCGCAAGAAGCTGCGGATACTCTGCCGCAAATGTCTGGTCCACCTTTAACGCAGGTTCAATGGCGTCATAAACCAGAGCGCCTAACATATGATATTTGCTCCACTTCCAGACAGCCTGCAGATCCATCTGATGCAACCGTTCCGTTGATACCGGTTTCATATGAAGTCCACACGCCACTAACTCCAGAAAATCCCATTCATTTTTTCCAAGTGTCCTGATGTTATACTGAATCATATTATCTCATTCCTCATTCTTCCCTGTCCGTCATCATTGCTATCGTACGGTCACACACCTGCAAAGCTGCCGGCCGGTGGGTAACGATCAGGACAGTCCGATCTGTCATTGCACGGAGATTGGAAAGCAGCCGTTTCTCTGTCTGTTCATCCAGTGCACTTGTCGCTTCATCAAGGATCAGAACCGGGTGTCCGGAATAAACCGCCCTTGCAACTGCCAGACGCTGGATCTGTCCCTCCGATAATCCATGTCCCTGTTCTCCAAGTGGAGTTTCCATCTGTTCCGGAAGCTGATAAACAAATTCTGCGCAGGCAGCTTTGAGTGCCTGTGTCAGTTTCTCCGTGTCGACATGCTCACCAAATGCCACCGCTTCCTTTATTGTTCCACTCATCAGATGATTTCCCTGCGGTACATAAGCAAACAAAGACCGGAAGCCTGCATGCATCTTATGCCTTTCACCGCCAAATATTACGTTACAATCCCCGGAATCCAGTGCATACAGACTCATTAATATTTTAAGCACTGTACTCTTTCCACACCCGGATGGTCCGGTCAGTGCCAGGAATTCTCCTCTTGCAATATGCATATTAAAATGCTCCAGAACCTTTCTTTCACAGTAGTCTGTATCTGTCTGTGCCTGAACACCCAGCAGATCCGTATCTCTCCGATAGGCAAAGGAGCCATTCACAATCTCAAGAGCCATAAACTGTTCCCGGAAATCGGAAGGGAGTATCTCTGATCCCGTTCTGTCCGGTTCAAAGGTTTCTGCCTGCATCAGCCGTTCTGCACTGGCAAGGCAGGCAAAATATTTTGGGAAATACCCAGACAGATTCGCAAACGGTGTCTGGATCTGTGCGACAAGCTGAAGCACTGCTATAAAGGTTCCATAGGAAACCTGTCCTTTCAATATTCCATACCCACAATATATGGCTCCCAGAATATAAGCTCCATTCATTGCTGCACCGAACCCGATATTACAGATATTGGAAAATCTGTTTTTCTTCATCCGGCTGCCCTGATGTGCATTCATATACCGGTCTGCTTCATCTGCCGTTTCCTGTTCTTTTACGAATGTGTGAAGGATCACCAGACCGGATAACCGTTCCGATAAAAAAATCCGTAATCTGCCATCTGCCTCCTGCACTTTTTTATGCAGACGTTTCAACACCCGCCGGAATATCCAGGTCAGAAAGACAAGCAGAAGACCTCCCGGTATCAATACATAAGCAAGTTCCGGCATAATACCGATCAGCAGAACAACCGCGATCAGGATCCGTGTCAGCATCCCGCATACACCGGGAACGATCTGCGCCAGTCCATCCGCCACGATCACAGTATCTGAAGTCAGGCGGTTCATCCATTCTCCGGAATGGATCTGTGTGACTTCGCGGTAACTTCTTCCCATAAGTTCCGAAAACAATCGTTTCTTCCAGATATTTTCATAAGTTGACCGTGTTTTTTCTTCCAGATAACGGTCAACCGCCCGGAACGTGATCTGCAGGATCACAAGCAGTACAAGTCCTGTTCCCGCTGCCACAAAACCGGAACGTTCTCCTTCCACCGCATGATCGATCAGATTCCGGAGCAGTAATGCGAGCAGGCCGCCGGACATACCAAGAAGGACAGATATTATAAGCAGGAAAACGATATAATACCGCTTTCCTGCTATACCCTGCCACATCCATACAAATGTTTTCCTGTTCTGTTCACCCTGCATCATCCTGCTTTGTTTCTTCATCTGCTCTTACCCATTTTCCTGCGCAGCCGAGCAGCTCTTGCCTTTACAAATAAAATACCTGCCCGGATATAAAAAAGATCACACCATATATGCACATACCATCTGTATCGCTTATCCGTAACCGGAATCTCTTTTCCATCCCGTATCACCCCGGTAAGCACTCCGATAATATCCGGATCTGTAATATCATATTCTCTCCTGTAATTGTGATCCCCACAGATCACATAACCATCATTTCTTACAGAAAGTATCCTGTGCAGGATATAATGATCTCCCCTTTTATAAAGCACCGCATCATACTTTTTAAGCCGTCCTTCCGGTCTGGCCTTTATGATCATAATATCACGATGTTCCCGAAGGAGAGGCATCATACTGCGTCCTACATTGGTATATATAATAGTTCCATATTTGTTTAACTGTTCCTCATAAGTAGAACAGCTATCATATCCCTGTTTCTCCGTTTTCATTTTCTCTCTTTTTGCTGTTCCGGCTTCTCAATATTCGATCGCACCAATGGAATCCAGCTTCTTCAATATTCCCTTCACATCCCTGCGGACAACAGCCTCCGGTGCATCATATGCATCTGTCATTGCATGAACGATATCATCCTCTGTCACAGTTTTTTTCAGACATTCTACGATAAAGCCCGCTGTCTCATTGCTTCTGACCAGACCGGAAAAGCTGTCGGTTCCGGCAGCTACCATGATCTGTTCTCCATCTGTTTCATATGTAATAAATTCATCTTTTAATTTCATTTACCGCTCCATTATTTCTGTATATTTTCGTTTTGTTGTTTTATATGTTTTTAATCTGCATAATCTATATCTGTATTCATTCCATTGTAGGAAGTCTCCACTGCCTGCATGGACATATTGCAGCCCAGCCGGTACAGCTTTGTTTTATCCATGATCTGCTCCGCCAGACGGATTGTCGATGATAATACCGCCGGCTGATCTGAACGATAACTCTGCTGTAATATCATCTTCCATGCATCCCGCTTCCTGATCTGTTCGATATGATTGACCGTATCCCGTTCCAGAATACATACTGCCTTTAATGGAACCATGATGTTGTTCTGCAGATGATCCTTGCCCGCCCATGGGGTTCCGCATGCCAGCACGCCTTTGCCGGTTACTTTCAACAATGGCTTATCGTCATTTACCATCACAGCACGATTTCCAAAATATTTGCGCCACAGCTTGGTATGCGTAGATTTTCCGGTTCCACTCTTCGCCGTGAACAGATACGCTTCTCCATCCACCGCTATCACCGAACCATGAAATAACAAGGTATTGTATGCGATCATCTGATCTGCGATCTTCCGGTATAACGCCAGCGTTTCCAGATATGCATCACTGTAGTATCCAAACCACGATCTTCCCGGTCCTTTCCTTCCACCGACCTGTTCCTGCTTCTCCGACCAATCCCGTTCCGCTGCGATATCCCTCTGTGTGATCATCACCGAAAATGCCTCCGGTCCCGTTGTCAGGTAGTCCCGACAATATTCTCTTGTACTTCTGTAATTCGCATAGATCTTTATCGTTACATCTGCAAGCCGGATCCAGAATATAAATTTTTCATTCCCAAATCCCATCTTTTCATTCTTCATGTTCCATATACCACCATCATTTAAAATCCTGCCTTAGTTTACCACACAGTAAGGATGACGTGCAATAAGAAAAAAGACACCCTCGTGGCCAGGGTGCCTTCAATGCTATAGCAATTTAATGTATTGTGTTAAATATTATTTAACTTTGATCTTGATTGTCTTTGTTGTTGCTTTGTAGTTCTTTGTTGCAGCAACCTTAACAGTTACTCTGTAAGTACCTTTCTTGATACCCTTAGCCAGAGTGATCTTGCCTTTCTTTACAACAATCTTCTTTGAGCTTCTCTGATAAGTTACTTTAGCCTTATCCTTTACACCAGAAACCTTGAATGTATAAGATTTAGCTTTCTTCTTAAATGTTGAAGCTTTCTTGGTCTTATAACCGTTTTTAACTGTCAGCTTCTTCTGAGTTGCCTTCTTAATTGTGTATGAAGATGACACTTTTCCGGCATACTTGCCCTTACCAGTGATCTTTACTGAGTAAGTACCAGCATTTTTGCCGCTTGTAACTTTAACAGTATAGTCTGTACCGGCCTTTAATGTTACTTTCTTGCCGCTCTTGGTTTTATACTGAACCTTGATCGTCTTAGGAGTCTGTTTCTTACCTGTATAAGTAAGTGTAGAACATGTAATTGTTGTGTTCTTCTTTGTTAACTCCTGTGAAGTAACTGACTCTGTTGCAGCCATTGCTGTACATGGAATCATAAGAGCGATAACCATGATAATAGCAATCAGCTTCTTTAAATTCTTCATATTGAGTTTTCTCCTTCCTAGCACATTTTCGGATAAAAATCGTTCTGATCATTTTGAAAACTGAAGTTCTCTCACCACTTTAACCAGAACATCTATGATAAAACAGCCGTCTGCCACGTATCGGCCGAATCATCCAACCTGAATCCATCTGCCAGATCCTGTTGAACGGATCCGCTATCTATCTGGATCTGTTCTATTTTCCACTTTTCTGGTCTTTTCCATAGCCGTATCCATAGCCATAGGATTTATATTTTCCATAATAACTCTTGTATGCACGTCCGGACACTTCTACCCGGTTCAGGATCACACCCAGCAGTTTACAGCGAACCTGTTCCAACTGCTGCATGGATTGTTTTATCACGTTCCTGGACGTTTCACCACTACGGACAACAAGTACTGCACCATCACATAAGGAAGCAACCTGTGCAGCATCTGCGACACTGCCAAGTGGCGGCGAATCTATGATCACATATCTATACTGCTCTGCCAGTTTATTAAGCAGTTCTGCAAAACGATCATCCTCCAATAATGCAGATGGATTCTCTAACAGATTGCAACATGGCACGATATAACCATTTGGGATATTTGTTTCATATACAACATCCTCATATTCTGCCTGCCCGGACAGATAATAGCCCAGATCCTTGATCTCGCCTTCTGTCTGGATATTATGTCTGCTCTTGATCACTGATTTTCTCAAATCCACATCAAGAAATACAGTCGGAAATCCGGCTTCTGCCATCATCTTCCACAGATTCATGGAAATGGTACTTTTGCCTTCATTTGGCAGACTACTTGTGATCAACAACTTCTTTGTATTTTTCCCACAAAACTTGATATTTATACGAAGCCTGTTCATTGCTTCTTCGACAGCATACGGCATTTCTTTAAAATCAATATTTATCTTTTTCATTTGCTTCGTCTCCCTTTCAATCCAGATTTTGTTTCTCCATATTCAGCGCCGTCCTCATTCTGTTCCAGTGACTCACTGTCTGGAATTGAAGTAAGCGGAACAATTCCAAAGTATTTTTCCATATCGGATGCTGTATGGATCGTATCATCCAGGAGATATCGTATGATCAGGATCAGACAGTAAATAAATGCGCCCGCCAATGCTCCGATCAGTGTATATTTCAGATAACTTGGTCCTGCCTTCTGATCCGGTATTCTTGCAACCTGAGCAATATTCGGTGCATTGGTACTCATTGTATCCGGAAGATATTCTACCGCAATCTCAGCCAGTGTGTTTGCTATGTCTTTTGCCTGCTCCGGATCTGTGCTTGTAACTGTTATCTTCAGTACTCTTGTATCCGCCGGATTCTCAAGTACGATCATCTGTGCAAGCTCTGCCGAATCCATTGACAGATTCAGTTTGGAGATTACCTGATCCAGTACCGGATAACTGAGCATCAGTTCCTCATAATCCTTTGTCAGCGACATACCAATATTCAGATCGGACAGATTTACAACGGAATCCTCCGATGCAGATACGACATACAGTTTTGCGGTCGACTGGTACGTCGGTTTGATCATAAAATATGCATATGCATTTAACAAGACTGCACCAAGCAAAAATGCAAGTATGATAAAATGTAACTTATCCATCAGTGCATATCCCAGATCGACCAGATCTATCTCTTTATCGTCATCATCAACGGTCACCATCGTCACCTTATTGATCTTTTCTTCTTTTCCATTGTCCGACATCGGTACTTTTTTATTTTCTGCGCTCATGTTCTCCTCCATCCAAAGTATCTCTATTCTGTATATTCTTTATAAAACAGCTCTGCGATCGCTGCATTCAGACTTTCCTCATCTGCCTCAAAGGTAGCGAAATCAAGTTCATCCAGCCCTTCTGTTCCGGAAATAGATACCTCGCCCTCATCCTTCTCTTTCACAACAAGAAGTGCCAGCTTGCTGAATTTATTTGCCGATATATTCGTCACCATATAATCTCCCAGTGCATTGTACAGATCCAACGGATAGGTACTGTCTGTCTGACATTTCTCTTTTATATTTTTCTTAAGCCCTTCCATATATACGGACTGACGTTTCATTCTGTTTTCATTTGTTTCATCAGCGACATCCCAACGGTCATGTACATAATGTACCGCCTGCTCATCACTGAGCCGAACCGTATCTCCAATCTTAAGGGATGGATCCACTTTGGAAAAATCATCCTCAATCGTAACTGTTACTCCTCCTGCCATATGATTGATGATAGAAATTGCTCCCATATTTACAGCAGCATATCCGTCAATCTTCTGACCACCAAGCAGCTCTGATACAGCATCCACGGTATTCTCGCAACTGGCTTCCAGTCCATCTCCGCTTGCATGTGCAAGTGCAATCTGTACAACAGAATCGCCCAGATAAGAATTGTCGAGATCCAGGGATTTTACATTTGTCAGTGTATTTCTGTTGATCGCCAGAGTCTTAAATGTCCCTTCACTGATATCTCTGACCATCAGCATAAGCACATCACTCTGCCCGGATTCTCCATAGTCCTCTGCTTTTTTTACTTTATCCAGTGAATCGATACCCATGAACAGATAGGTCTCTATATTCTTCTTCGGAAGATATTTCTTGCCATTTATACGGACAACTCCCTGCTCTGCCTCATATGCCTCCTGCTTCCGGAGCTTCTGCCGGTCAATTGCCCGGAACACAATAACTGCCGCTAAACAAAATATGATAACTGCTGCAATGGTAATTGTCAGTTTTTTATATAATTTCAGTTTTTCCTGTCTGGAATGTATCCTGTGTGCCATCTTTCTTTCTCTGATCAGAACAGGTTCCCTATCAGATCAGATCCTCCTGTCGGCCATGTTTTCTCACATATGATAAGTGCTGTCAATATAATAAACAGTATAACACTGATTATGATCGCTACTTTTTTTGACATCTGTCTATCCTCCAACCTTTTATCTCAAACCAAGAAGCTGACATCCATATGCATCTATCTCTGCAAGAATGTCTGCGCCTGCTTTCTTTTCCAGTCTCTGTCGTCCCTCTATCAGATTCGGAGGGCGGTGATGAACGCCATGACAGTCACTTCCCAGAATATGTGCCTGCCTCTTTTGAAACATGCGGATCAACATCCCGCCCTGTTTCCAGTCTGACAAACTTTCTGCATTGATCTGTATGGTAACCGGAAGCTCCATCAGCTTTTTTATGTACGGCTTATTCCCTGAAATCTTCATAAAGCGTTCCAGATGAGCGATAATGATCCGGAGCTGTCTCTCATGGATCAGCTTTTTTACCTGTAAAAGATCTTCATCCGTCCACGTCCGGAACGGCATCTCAAGCAGCAGAAGCTCTGTTCCCTGGATTGTCAGCCGGTCAACCTTATCTGCATCTCCGATCCCATCAAAAAAAGCAACTTCCGCTCCAAGCAGAAGCTGTGGGGTATCCGATATGTTTTCAGTCGTTACTGCCTCTATCAGGCTTTGATATGCATGTTCCCGTTTTTCAAGAAAATGTTCAATTCGATCCTCGTCCGCATAAAAGTGCGGTGTCGCGATCATTCTGTCTACACCGGCATTCCGACTGAGCCGAAGCATCTCTATGGATGTTTCTATATTTCTGCTTCCATCGTCAATTCCCGGAAGAACATGTGAATGGAAATCGATTACTTCCATATTTTACTGTAACCTTTCTTTTTAAGCCATTGAAATTATATTCCAGAAGCGAACAGATATCACAGCCACTCTTTTTGCACTGCGAATTTAGAAATTGCTTTCATTTCTATTTTATTTTACCCTGTCTCCCCTGTATACCCGCACCAAGTGCGTTCAATAATTTCACATGAAATTATGCCACATCCGCCTTTTAATGTAAAGGTATCAGGATTATTTTCTACATTTTTACATCAACACAGCACGCATGTGGCCTTTTTATTGTCTTATTTTTATATTTTATTTTTCTCTTTTTAATTCTTTTAATGCTCTGGATAACCTGATTGGATTGCCATACCGAAGTGTTGAATTACGGAAGATCTTACCTCCCAGAACACCCATACCGATCACCGATATATATAAAATTATTGCTGATATAACAACTTCCCATGTTGCTACATCTCCCATCGCAACTCTTGCAAACATTGCACTGTAAGAACTGATCGGTAGATATGAACAGATCCTGATGACCAGTCCGTCTACATTTGTCAGGTTCATCAGTACGACAAAATACACGATCATTACGATCATCTGCGCCGTACCGGCTGATTTGTTCAAATCCTCGATCTTAGATACCAGTGCCCCAAGTGCTCCATACATAAATGCATAGAACAGGAATCCACCAAGGCCGAATACCGCAAATGCGATCAGAACATCAGATGGGATATTTAATACAGAACCCATAAAGCCGCCCCAGTAGTCTTTATTAAAGTTGTATGAGATCAACAGGGCTGCCATGATCAATCCGACCTGAAAGAACGTAGCAACTGTTCCGGCAAATACCTTTCCAAATAAAATATCTCTGGAGTTCGTTGTTGTTACCAGAATCTCGATCGAGCGGTTGCTCTTTTCATTTGCCACACCGGTTGCGATCGACATTCCATACATAACGATCAGCATGAAGATCACGATAACCAGAATATAACAATACCAGTAATTGCTTGTGCTGTCCTTACCGAGGATAACTTCTTTTGCCTGAATATCTGCATAATCAAGACTCATAAGTTCATCAAAATCCAAATCATGTGCTTCACTGTACTGTTTCTTGGACAACATGGACAGGTAACTGTCAAAGGTACTGGTGTAATCATCAAACATGCCTTTATTATAAACATAATAGGTATATTCTGACGTACTATAAACTACATAACCAAGTTCCGCATCTTCACTTTTAACCAGCGACTCTACTTCTGCTGCATCCTTACATTTCTGCAGCTTGACATCCGGATATACCTGCGCCAGCAAACCTTCATCCATAATACCGGATGCATCATAATATGCATATACGGATTCATTCTCCTGATCCGATTCATCCTCTGCATCTGTCTCTTTATCAGACGAAGGACTTCCACTTGTAAACGATTCCTTAATTCTCGGTGCGAACATGATGCCTACGCAAAGAAGTGCCAGTAAGATCGTTGAAATCAGATAGGATTTACTGCCAAAATAATTACCGAGTTCAAACCTTAATATTGTACCAATCTTTTTCATATATCTTAACCTCTCTTTCCAAACAGACCCTTTTTCTGCTTTGGTTCAAATTCAGAAAAAGAAGTTCCGATATTATTTTTTTCTTTTATATCTTCCGGTGTCTCCTCATCTCCGACTGCCGATACAAATATATCATTCAGGGAAGGCTCATAAACTCCATAGCTCCTAAGCCTGATTCCCAACTCTTTAAAACGGGAAAGCACCTGCCATTCATCCTGTTCCGGCAGAATCTGTGTCACAACATGATGCTTGTTATGGCTGATCACCTGCACCTGATCTGCAAACTTATCACGAAGAATCTGTTCCAGTTCTTCCGACTCCATTCCAACAGCCGCAACTGCTTTATGTCCTTTTCCGTATTCTTCCTTGATCTTGTCAAGGTTGCCTGCCAGTGCCACTTCACCATGATTGATCACTACGATATCTTCACAGAATTCTTCCACATAGCTCATCTGGTGGCTGGAGAAGATAACGATCTTTCCGTCTGCGATCAGTTCATTTATAACATCCTTTAAGATCTGGGAATTCACAGGATCTAAACCGGAAAACGGCTCATCTAAGATCACGATGTCAGGATCTGCTACTAATGTTGCTGCAAGCTGTACCTTCTGCTGATTACCCTTCGATAACGTATCCAGTTTCCGGTTCTCGTACTGGATCACATCCAGACGGGTCAGCCACTTCCGCATATTCTCTTCCGCCTGCTTCTTATTCATCCCACGAAGCTTTGCCAGATATACTAACTGCTCACTAATCAGACGTTTCGGATATAAGCCACGTTCCTCCGGCAGGTATCCGACCTGCCCCGGCTGATAGACAAAGGGGGCTCCATCTAATAAGACCTGACCTTCATCTGCATGGAAAACATCCATGATGATCCGAATCGTTGTGGTCTTTCCTGCGCCATTTCTTCCCAACAGTCCGAGTGCGCTTCCACCCTCTACCGAGAAATTGATCCCGTGCAGGATCTCTGTGCCATCAAAGCTCTTTTTGATGCCCTGTAATTCTAATTTCATATCTCTCTCCTTTTTATGAACCGACATTCATATCCCTGTTATGAATGTACGATCAGTTTCAGGTTGCAATTTCCATCTACTATATCATAATTCAACTCTGAAACAATCTTTAATAAGCTTAATTATCGTTTGTAACGGTTCATATTTTCCTCTATTCCGGTTCTATTCGAAAGTAAGAAAATCCTCAAATTCTATCTCGGATGGCAGTCTCAGATCCCCTCTTGGGCTTACCGATACCGTACCGACCTTTACGCCATCCGGCATACAGTTACGTTTAAACTGCTGACGGAAAAATCTGGTATAGAATACCTTCTGCCATTTCTTTATCTCTTCATCTGTAAATGTATATGCTTCTATTTCCCCATCTTCCGAAGCTTCTACACTCTGTCTTACCGCTTCTTTACAAAGGTCATAGACATCTTCCGGCTCCATACCATAACGCAGTGTGTAATACAAGAAGAAATCATGCAGGATATAGGATCCAACAGTATCCTCTGTCTTCTGCGCGATCGTTCCATCCGCATTCGGCGGAAGCAGTTCAGGGCTTACCGGCGTATCAATGATATCCTCTATCACGTCTTTAATTCCCGGAAATCCATTTCGATCCATATCATGTCCAACTTCATCTACCAGAGTCCGAACCAGAGTCTTCGGGATGCTGGTATTCACCGCATACATGCTCATGTGGTCTCCGTTATAGGTACACCATCCAAGTGCAAGTTCTGACAAATCACCGGTTCCGATCACAAATCCGCCCTCTTTATTGGCTACATCCATCAAGATCTGTGTCCGCTCTCTCGCCTGACAGTTCTCATATGTAATATCATGTACTGTTTCATCCTGCCCGATATCTGCAAAATGCTGACGGACAGAATCTACGATGCTGATTTCCCGGATGTCACATCCAAGCAGTTCCATAAGCGTTGTTGAATTGCTTTTTGTGCGTTTCGTCGTTCCAAATCCCGGCATCGTGATACCAGTTACTGTCTCCGGTGGCAGTCCGAGATTCTTTACTGCCTGTGCAGATACCAGAAGTGCCAGCGTAGAATCCAGTCCACCGGATACGCCAACAACGATACATGACGCATGTGTGGCTTCGATTCTTCTTTGCAGGCCTGCAACCTGCATTGCAAAGATCGACCGGCATCGTTCCAGTCTGTTCTTTGATGGAACAAATGGTGTCATGGAAACCTTTGCGCATACTTCTTTTTTCTCTGCAAATACCTTCTCGCAGTTTACTGTCATGTATTCTCCGGCTTCAAAATTCCGTTTACACTCCGCAAAGGATTTATTTGCCAGACGATCATGGCGGATCTTTGTCATATTAAAATCACGGATCAGGATACCATCTTCAAATGGCTTGATCTCGCCTAATAATTTTCCGTTTTCATACATCAGATTATGTCCGGAAAATACCATATCCGAGGTTGATTCATAGGCTCCGGCTGATGTATAGACATATCCACAGATACAGGAGGATGACATACTTCCTGTCAGTGTTCTTCTGTACTGTTCCTTTCCGATCACTTCATTGGATGCCGACAGATTGAGCAGGATCTCTGCTCCCTGAAGTGTCAGCAGTCTTCCCGGTGCGATCGGTGTCCAGAGATCCTCGCAGATCTCCATGCCAAATGTAACATGCTCCTCCTGCTGATTCGGATCCGTCATCTCGATCAGGATGGAATTGCCAAATAAAGTTTCCGATCCATCTGCCAGTTCAACTGTCCGGTTCTCTACACATCTTCCACTAAACCACCGTTTCTCATAAAACTCTCCGTAATTCGGCAGGTAGATCTTCGGAACGAGTGCGAGCACCATTCCGTTCCATAAAAAAGCTCCACAGTTAAATAATTCTCCGTCTACTTCATATGGCACACCGACAACAAGTGCTGCGCCCTTTTTGCCATATTCTGCTGTCATTTCCGCCAATTGTAACAGTCCTTCTTCTGCCCTGTCGATCAGATGACGGTTCACAAACAGATCCCCGCAGGTGTATCCGGTCAGTGACAGTTCCGGCGTCACAATAACGTCTACCTGTTCTGCATAGGTTCTATAAACTGTTTCAAGCTCCTTACAGTTCTTTGTTACATTACCAAGATGTACTCTTGGTGATACGGACGCGATTCTTACTAAATGTTTCATCATCGTTCTCCTGAATTATCTGTATATTTTCGTATCATTTGTTCTTTGATATCCGGCATCATCTGTTTACCGGCTTATAGCCTAATTTCCCTATTTTCCGGGAATAATAGGCGTTTCATTATCTCCGGTTATAACGTCTCCACTCGTACAAATGATATCCTCTGTTTCAAATTCTACAATATTCATCTGTGGCGTTTCGTATTTCTTCATAAACTTTGCCTCCTGATTTTGTTTTATATTATATATTATATTACTTACTTTCTGTAGCATTTGTTGTTACCTTTTCCTAAAGCCCATTAATATGATCAGTGACTTCTGTCTTTTCCGGCTTTTTAGACAGGTATTACAACCTTATCTAATATCCCGGTCAGATACGCGATCACCACACCATAATTGGTCATCGGGATCTGTTGCTCCTTTGCATGATCGATCCTTGACATAATATATTTGCGGTTAAACATACAGCCCCCACACTGTATGACAAGATCATACCCCTGCAGATCATCCGGGAAATCCGTTCCACTGACTATATCGATCGTCATATTTTCTCCATACCGTTTCCGCAGCATCTTAGGAATCTTTTCCCGTCCGATATCTTCTTTTAACGGTGCATGTGTACAGCACTCTGCAATCAGCACATGGGATTCCCCATTCAGCTTTCCTATCGCATTTGCTCCCTCTATATAATATTCGATATCTCCCTTATGTGCGGCAAATAACACAGAAAAGGAAGTCAACATAGATTTCTTAGGCTTATGCTCATAGACATAGGCAAATACCTGTGAATCCGTTATGATCAGCTTCGGTGCCTCTGTCAGATGGGATAAGGCTTCCACATACTGATCTGTCGTCACGCTCATAACAAGGCATTTTTTATCTAACAATTCTCTCAGTGTCTGCACCTGTGGCAGGATCAGTCTGCCCTTCGGTGCCTGAATATCCTGCGGCATAACAAGCATGACCAGATCTCCCTTTGTTACCAGCTCTCTAAGGATCGAAGAAGCACCATATTGCTCCGGCAGGTTCCGTACAAGCTCTTTTCTTACCTGATCCATACCGTCTCCAGTCGCGGCACTGATAACAATCGCACGCTGTCCTGTCTGTTGATACAACGTTTCATTTATCTTTTCTGTATCATTCCGGATATCTGCCTTACCGATCACCCATATGACAGGTGTCTTCTTTTCCTTAAACTGTTCATACCAGTGAAGTTCCTCGTCCATGTCAGTATCTACAAGCAGAATGATCGCTATATCTGTTTTCTCGGCTGCAAGCCTTGTCTTTTCCAAGCGTTCCTCCCCAAGCTCTGTCGCATCGTCAAAGCCCGCTGTATCGATCAGGGTACAAGGGCCAAGCGGATAAACTTCCATTGCTTTGTACACAGGATCAGTGGTTGTCCCTGCAACATTCGCTACGATTGATATATTCTGACCGGAAAATCGGTTGATAAAAGAAGATTTTCCGCTGTTTGTCTTTCCAAATACTCCGATATGAAGTCGATTGCCCGATGGTGTCTCATTTAACCCTGCCATGTGCTGCCCTCCCTGTTGTTATACGCTGTCTGCTTCAGCATTTATCTGCGATCTCTGTTATCTGCAATCCATTCATCTGTTAAGATCGCTTCTTCCTATCATCTGTTAGAACCGGAAGTCTCTCTGTCCTTCTGCAATATCATGTATATGATCTGCCGTGATCTGTCTGACCTTCTCATTCGGGATCCGGGCAAGCTCACGTTCGATCAGCTCCAGACCGATCTGCTTCGTCTCAGGGCTTGCATAATCTTCCAGATATTCCTTCAGCGTCATAAGAGCATTTGGATGACAGCAGTTTAAGATCTGCATACTCTTACAGAGTGCCATAAACCGGTCTCCAGTTCTTCCTGCTCTGTAACATGCTGTACAGAAGCTTGGTATATAATCCATCTTCATCAGCCAGTTCACAACCTGATCCAGCGTTCTGGTATCGCTGACATCGAACTGAGCCGATGTGATATCTTCTGATGTCTCCGGGATATCATATCCACCTACACTTGTTCTCGAACCTCCACTGATCTGTGAAACACCAAGTGGCAACACTTTCTCACGAACTGCCTGACTCTCTCTGGTTGATATGATCATTCCCGTATATGGTACTGCAATACGGATCAGTGCGCAGATCTTTGCAAATGTATCGTCACTGATTCCGTTATCGAATACATCCGGGTCGATATCATCTGCACGTTTGATCCTCGGAACACTGATCGTATGCGGGCCTACCCCATGAACCGCTTCCAGATGCTCTGCATGCATCAGTAACCCTGCAAATTCATACCGGTACATTTCCAATCCGAACAGTACACCAAGTCCTACATCATCGATACCACCTTCCATGGCACGATCCATGGCTTCGGTGTGGTAATCGTAATCATGCTTCGGACCTGTCGGATGTAATTTCAAATAGCTTTCCTTATGATAAGTCTCCTGAAACAGGATATAGGTTCCGATGCCTGCATCCTTTAACTTCGTATAATTCTCAACTGTTGTCGCTGCTATATTGACATTGACACGGCGGATTGCACCGTTCTTATGTTTGATACTGTAGATTGTATTAATACATTCCAGAATATATTCGATTGGATTATTCACAGGATCTTCACCGGCTTCGATCGCCAGACGCTTGTGTCCCATATCCTGAAGTGCGGTAACCTCTCTTACGATATCCTCCTGTGTCAGCTTCTTTCTTGCAATATGTTTATTCTTGCTGTGATATGGACAATAGACACATCCATTCACACAATAATTAGACAGATACAGCGGCGCAAATAACACGATACGATTTCCGTAATAATCTTCCTTGATCTCCCTTGCCAGATCATACATCTCCCGGATCTTATCCGGCATCTCACAGGCCAGCAGCACAGACGCTTCTCTGTGCGTCAAGCCCTTTTTTAATCTGGCTTTTGCAAGGATCTCATTAACCATCTGTACGTTATCTTTATTCGCATCGGCATATGCCAATGTCTCTCTGATCTCTTCATCTGAAATAAATTCTTCTGCTTTTAATGATTTTACATCATACACTTGTATCTGCCTCTTTTCTTCTGCTATATAATTCTTCCTGTATAATCATCCGGTCTGCCTCGCGCGTTCTATAAAATCAATATATCTGTGAGCAGACCTTTGTTATGCTTCAAGCTATACCTAATAACAGTATAGTGGAACACTCCGAAAATATCAACTGCCATAAAAATGCAGTTATATAGTTATACAAATCATAAAAATGCAGCATATAGTTATCCTTTTACAATAACCATAACCTGCATTTTCACGTTCTGACTGTTCTCTTATCCAAGTGCTACATCAAGCACCATCATCATTGAAAATCCTACCGCAAACATGATCGTACCAAGATTCGTATGTTCGCCCTCTGCCATCTCCGGTATCAATTCCTCAACTACAACATATAGCATAGCTCCTGCCGCAAATCCCAGAAAATACGGAAGCACCGGTACCATGATCGAAGAAAGTGCGATCGTAATCAGCGCTGCGATCGGCTCTACGATACCGGAAAAGAATCCATAGCCAAATGCTTTCGTTTTACTGCATCCTTCCGAGCAAAGCGGCATTGACACGATCGCTCCCTCCGGAAGATTCTGGATCGCAATACCGATGGATAATGCAAGTGCTGCTGCCAACGTAATGTTCGTGCTGCCACTGATCCATCCGGCATAGACAACACCGACTGCCATTCCTTCTGGAATATTATGTATGATGATCGCAAATACCATCATAGTCGTACGTTTGAAATTGCTCTTGACCCCCTCTGCCTCCTTACTGTCAATATGTAAATGTGGCATCAGAGTATCGATCAGTAATAAAAATATAATTCCCAGCCAGAAACCGATAGTTGCCGGAAGAAATGCAAGCTTCCCCATTGCTTCCGACTGCTCCATCGCCGGAATCAGCAGGCTCCAGATAGATGCAGCCACCATAACACCCGCCGCAAATCCGGACAATGCTTTCTGCAATAACAAATTCATCTGTTTCTTCATAAAAAATACACAGGCTGCTCCTGCCGTCGTTCCAAGAAGCGGCAGTCCCAGACCAACAATTAAACTTAATATCATATATATTCACGCTCCATAAATTATTTCCATTTATTATATGAATCATCTCTCCTCTGTTTCCTTATTATAGCGGAATACTGTTAATTATGCCATGACCTGTTTTTTTCTTATCTGTATTTTTCTATCATTTGAGGTCTGTCTGCCACAGATTCTTCAATATATTTCATATTACAAAACCGACCGTCGATGCAAGATTTAATATCCGGCTTCCGACGATCGGTCTATATTAGATAATATTCATTTGAAAACTTAATATTGCTGACAAATTATTTATATTTTACAGCTTTAAATAAATGTCAATAAGCCTATCGACTTTAAGAACAGGATAAACAACAGGATCGGTGTTATGAATTTCACCATAACCACATACATACCTTTTCTGCTGAATTTTTCTCCGTTCTTCTGCACTTCTTCGATAACCGTCTGCGGTTTGGAAATCCATCCGATCAGGATACAGGTTCCGATTGCTACGATCGGCATCATAATGTTATTACTGATGTAATCCATGATATCAAGGATCTGTGCGATCGATCCGTTTGGAAGCTTTACTTCAAAGTACAGCTTGTTATATCCAAGACATACGATCGTTCCAACAATGATCGCGATAATCAACTCAATAATACCGGCCTTTGCTCTGCTTGTATGGAATTCATCCATGATACTTGCCACGATTGCTTCCATGACAGACACTGCACTGGTAAATGCCGCAAATAATACCATTGCGAAGAACAGACAACCGATCACATTTCCCACCTTACCCATCTGGGCAAATACTTTCGGAAGTGATACGAACATCAAACTTGGACCCTGTGCCATTCCCTCTGTTCCTGAGAATACATATACAGCAGGAATGATCATAACGCCTGCAAGAAATGCTACAACCGTATCAAAAATCTCAATCTGTCCAACTGATTTATTCAGAGCTGCATCATCTTTTACATAAGAACCGTAAGCGATCATAATACCCATGGCAACAGACAGACTGAAGAATAACTGTCCCATTGCATCCAATAATACCGTAAAGAAGCTTTTCACAGTAAGTCCGTCCAGATTCGGAATCAGATATAATTTCAAACCTTCTACACCGGTTCTGACAATTCCATCATCTCCGGTCTTTTTGATCGTTATGGAGAAGATCGCGATTCCTATAACCAGAAGGATCAGCAACGGCATGATGATCTTGGAAAAAGATTCAATTCCTTTATTAACACCACGAAATACGATAAATGCCGTAACAGCAAGAAATATCAACATCAAAATGACCGGTTCGATATCTGATGTAATAAAACCTGTAAAATAACCGTCCTGCGCTGCCTCTGTACCCTTACCGGTTAAAAATGCGAGGAAGTATTTGACAACCCAGCCACCGATCGTTATGTAATATGGGAAAATAATAACCGGAACCAGACTTGCAATGATTCCAAGGAATCCCCATTTCTTATTCAGCTTCTTATAAGCGGTAAGCGGACTCTGCTTGGTCTTCCGACCGATTGATACTTCTGTCACCAAAAGTGTATATCCAAATGTCAGTGCAAGGATCAGGTATATGACCAGGAACAGTCCACCGCCATCCTTTGCTGCAAGATATGGAAAACGCCAGATATTTCCAAGTCCTACTGCGCTTCCCGCGGCCGCAAGGACAAATCCAAGCGAGCCTGAAAAAGTATTACGTTTCTTTTCCATATTTTGTTTACCCCTGTCTGTATATCACAGACTCTTTCTAATTTATTTGTTATCCTCTTAGATTCTATGGAAGCTTCTCCAAATTCTCTCATAGAACAAACACCTTTTTAATATAGCATACCAAACAATCTTCTGTCATCTGAAAAATTCTACTTTTTTTACGAACTTACTCATATTGTGCCGCATACGGTCAGATTACCTTTTTGCCGATCCATCTGCCGCTTAGGTACCGCCGGATGAACAGCACGCCACGTACGAACTGATCCATGATCATAGCGACCCAGACACCAAATACACCCATACCCATATATTTGCCGAGCACATAACTGAACACGATACGGCAGATCCACATCGTACAGATGGATACGATCATGCTATACTTAACATCACCGGCTGCACGGAATGTACATGGAAGCGTAAATGCTACCGGCCAGATCGTAGATGCCGCGATACCATGAAGCATCAGGATCTTCTCGGCAGCAGACTGCGCTTCGTAAGATAGTCCATACGCTTTCATGACCAGAGGAAGAACCGCAAATGTAAACAATACCGTAACTATGATACACATATATGCCATGACCAGAACTTTGATCGTATAATATTTTGCCTGCTCGTAATCTCCTGCTCCCACGCATCTTGATACTACTGTGACCATGGCAAGGGAAGCCGCCATACCAGCCATCAACTGGAATCCGGCAATCACATTACCGACTGCATTTGCAGCGATCGCATATGTGCCAAATGTTGAGACCAGGCTGAGCACAAGGATCTTACCAAGCTGGAACATACTGTTTTCCAGTCCGTTTGGAATACCTACCAACAGAATGCTTTTCAACATATGCCAGTTCGCCCGATAATGCAGACTTTTCTTTATATAAATACGTGTACTGTCCTGCTTCGCCTGTGCACTTTTCTTCGGGATCAGCAATATGATCATGATAACCGCTGCTGCCAGTCTGGAAACCAGAGTAGGAATCGCAACGCCTTCCGTTCCGCATTTGCATACATAGATCAAAATGGCATTTCCCACTACATTGATCCCGTTCATGATCAGAGATACCCGCATGGATATATTGGAATTACCGATGGAACGGAAAATAGCCGCACCGGCATTATAAAGTGCCAGAAACGGAATCGATGCATTTACGATCATCATATAAGTATCTGCATGACCATATACGTCTGCTTCGATCTGACCAAACACATGATTTAGGATCAGTCCCTTGCCCGCATACATTAGCGCCATGACTCCGAGCGACAGGATCATCGAAAACCACACAAGCTGGGTAGCTGCCTCTCCCGCCTTTTCTTTATTCTTCTGTCCGAGATATTGTCCGACAGTAACCGCACCCCCGGTCGCAAGTGCCGCAAACAGATTGATGATCAGCTGGAAACAGCTGTCCACCAGTGATACACCGGATACTGCTGCTTCTCCTACAGAAGATACCATGATCGAATCTGCAAGTCCGACCAACATCGCAAGCATCTGTTCAATGATCAATGGCACATACAGAGCGACCAGATCTTTATTTGAAAATAAATATGTACTTGTATTCCGTTTCCTTCTATGCATAACCATACGCTTCCTGCTTTCATTTTCTATCTGCACTGTAATTTCATTTGCATGTGTATTTCCGTCCTTTCATTTCTGTCTGTCATGTTCCGGACGCAACACACCAATACTGCATTATACTCATCCCAGAATTTACTTGCAAGCCATATCCTTTTCCATCGTGCTCTTTTCTCTTTCATCCGTCTTTTTTATTATTTAAGTACTGCCTTGTTACAAATTTCTACGCCAGATTCTGAAAAATATACTTTTCTGTAGATATCCTGTTACTGTTTTATTTGAAAATTATTACAAAAAAATGTTATGCACTTATTACCGATTGTTAAGATAATTTTGGGTAGCCTGCCTGATTTTTTTATGCTAGTATGGGTTGTATTCATAGAAAAATACGATTACAGCAACAGGAAGGAGAACATATCTATGAAAAGAAAAATTTTACTGATTTTTGCCGCTCTGATCCTGATCCCGACACTCCTGAGTGCCGGATTTACCAGTCAGGCAGCCGGGAAAAAACAATCATCCGGTTTTGTCAAAGAAAAGAACGGAACCCATTATTACTATAAAAATGGGAAGCAGGCGAAAGGCCGGGTAACGATCAACGGGCACACCTACATTTTTAACAGTAAGGGTGTCATGCAGAAAAAAGGCTGGTATACGACCAAAAGGGGAAATACCTATTATCTCCGGAAAAATGGTACAGCCGTGAAGGGCAAACAGACGATCAAAGGTAAGACTTATATTTTTTCCAAAATCGGACGTATGCGAAAAGGCATGTACAAAAGTCCTTATACCGGAAAAAAATATTACCTAAATCCAAAGACAGGTGTATTACTTACCAATTCCTGGTTTACAACAAAAAAAGGAAATAAAATGTATTTCGGTTCCAGCGGTGCTGCCTACACCGGAAAGCATACGATTGGAAAACATACCTATCTGTTCTCAGACAAAGGTGCCATGAAAAAAGGCTTCCAGAAATTAAACGGGCATACCTATTATTTCCGTAAAAAAGGCGGGGCTATGGCAACCGGATTTCTCAGAATAAAAGGGAACATGTATTATTTCAACCAGAATGGTATCATGCAGACCGGTTTTCAGACCTTAAACAATAAAACATTCTACTTCAAAGAAAATGGTTGTATGTTAACCGGCTTCCAGAAATTAAACGGTCATACCTATTATTTTACCAAACGGGGTGTCATGGCAAAAGGATTTAAAAAACTGAATGGCCAAACTTATTACTTCCATGATAATGGAACTATGGCTGTCGGTGTCCAGAAAGTTGGCAGCAGCAATTATTATTTTAAGGCAAACGGAACCATGGCAACCGGTTTTCAGAAGATAAACGGCAAAACCTATTATTACAAAGAAAACGGAACCATGGCATATGGGATGCAGACGATTGGAAAAGACAGATATTATTTTAAATCAGATGGTACATTACTGACCGGCAGAGTTAAGATCGGCAACTGCCTGTATGTCGCAAATGACAAGGGTGTTATCTACAGAACGGTAGATGGAAATAAGAAAATGGTTGCCTTGACCTTCGATGATGGTCCTTCTCCATACACACCACTGGTATTGGACACACTGGAAAAATATAATGCAGTTGCAACCTTCTTTGTTGTTGGAAACCGCTGCTCCACATACAGTTCTTACCTGAAACGGGAATATGCACTCGGCTGCGAGATCGGTACACATACCTATGATCACGCATGGTTAAACAGATTATCCGCAGACGGAGTCAAAGAAGAGATCAAAAAGGGATCAGATGCGATCATCCGTGAGATCGGAGTTGCTCCTACTCTGATGCGTCCGCCTGGTGGCTGCGTCAATGATACTGTACGTGAGAATGTAGGTCTTCCAATGATCATGTGGTCTGTGGATACCAGAGACTGGGAAACCAGAAGCACTCCTACTACGATCACACGAGTTGTGGATGGTGCTTATGACGGAGCGATCATTCTGATACATGACCTTCACCAGTCAACCGCTATTGCCTCACAGACATTCATTCCGAAGCTGATTGAAAATGGTTATCAGCTTGTAACTGTCAGCGAAATGGCTGAGCTTCGTGGTGTAACAATGGAAGCCGGGCAGTCCTATAATTCATTCAGATAATACACAGGAATCTTGTCCTGAAACAGGCTCCCACACATATTTCCGCTTTACAGAATGGGATTTCTTATAATGAGAATCTCCCTGACAACGCAAAAAATAAGATGGAATCTTACTACCCCATTGTAATAAGATTCCATCTTTTTATTATAATCACCATAAAACCCCTGGTAATTTTTTATCTGTTGTATTTCTTATGAGCTGACTATAGCATGCCATTTTTCAAGCGTCAACCCATAATTGTCAGATTTTACAGACATTTTGTTGAATATTCAGAAAATTAATTCAGGCGGTATAAATACAATCCTGCGTACCTATACCGCCTAATAAAATTAAGTACTATTCTATTATTTTTCTATTACTTATTACTTTAAAGGCTTGCCTGTGAGAAGCTCATATGCCTGAAGATATTTGTCAATTGTTTTCTGAACAATCTCGTCAGGAAGCTCCCAGTTGTTATCCGGATTTGCCTTTAACCAGTCACGGGCAAACTGCTTATCAAAGGATGGCTGACCATGACCCGGTTCATATCCTTCTGCAGGCCAGAAACGGGAGCTGTCCGGTGTGAGCATCTCATCACCGAGAACGATATTGCCATTCTCATCCAGACCAAACTCGAACTTGGTATCTGCTATGATGATACCTCTTGATAATGCATATTCTGCACACTTCTTATATAAAGCGATCGTATAGTCACGAAGCTTTGCGCCATATTCTTCGCCCTTGCCAGGAAATCTCTTTTCCAGATATTCAACACTCTGCTCGTATGAGATATTCTCATCATGATCTCCGATCTCTGCCTTTGTGGAAGGTGTGTAGATCGGTTCCGGAAGCTTATCGGATTCTTTTAATCCTTCCGGAAGCTTGATACCACATACTGTACCGTTTTCTTTGTAGCTTGCCCAGCCACTTCCTGTGATATAACCACGAACGATACACTCAACAGGGAGCATTTCCAGTTTCTTGCACATCATACTGTTTCCGTCAAATTTCTCCTGCTGGAAAAATTCAGGCATATCCTTTACGTCAACCGAAATCATATGGTTTGGAAGAATATCTTCTGTCATATCAAACCAGAATTTGGACATCTGTGTCAGGACTGTACCCTTCTTTGTAACGATGTTCTTTAAAATGACATCAAAACAACTGATACGGTCTGTTGCTACCATGATAAGGCTGTCACCATTATCATAAATCTCACGTACTTTACCCTCTTTAATCGGTTTCATTTCCTGCATTTTTGATACCTCGCTATGATTTTATGATTTGTATTTTTTACTCTTACAAACTATCACTATCTACCTTTAATGTCAAATAGGTTATATGATTTATTGTAAACGCTTTTATTTTAAAAATCCATTGATGATCTGCTCTTCCGCTTCTGCCTCTGTCAGCCCAAGCGTCATCAGCTTGATCAGCTGCTCGCCTGCAATCTTTCCGATCGCTGCTTCATGGATCAGGTTTGCATCAATGTTATTTGCCGTCAGCTTCGGACTTGCTGATACACTTGCGCTATCCATAATGATCGCATCACATTCACTGTGACCCTTACATTCATTATTGCCATTGATCGTGGAGAAAAATTCCTGTCTGGACTGATCTCTTGCAACGGATCTGGATACTACATTTGCACTGCAGCCTTTTCCATTCAAATCCACAACAAAATCAGTCTTTGCATACTGTTTGCCATGTGTCATGATCTTCTCCCTGATCTCTAATGATGCGTTATCCTTCAGATCACCGCCGGTCTTTCTGACAGTCGAATCAATTCCCTTGATCTGAGTCGTCTCCATCTCCATCGAGGCACCTTCTTCCAAGTGCACGATGGTTTCCGGATTCATGATATTCTCGCCATTTCCATCTCCCTCACCATAGTGTCGTTCGATGTATTTTACTTTTGCATTTTTACCAATATAAAAAGTATGGATGCCGTCATGCTTGGAGGTGTCCACACCACAGTTATGGATACCACATCCGGCTACGATCGTAACATCGCAGTCCTCTCCGATATAGAAATCATTGTATACCATATCCTGCAGACCGCTCTTACTCAAAAGAACCGGAATATGCACACTCTCATTTTTTGTTCCCGGTTTAATGATGATATCGATTCCCGGCTTATCCTCTTTTGTTACAATATCTATATTTGCAGTTGTATTTCTGCTGTCAAGCTGTCCGTTGACACGAATGTTATATGCGCCCTCCGGTACATCATGAAGTCCTGCTACCTGCTGCAATAAACTCTTCTGAATTAAATCCATGTTCTGTTACCTCACAACTTATTTCTGTTTTTCTTCCAGCACCTTGCAAGTGGCTGATTCACCAGTCAGTCTTGGCATGATCACATCTCTGCTTCCGATTGCATCAACATGACCATTTGCGATCACAACGATCTTATCTGCTATATTAAGGATCCGCTCCTGATGGGAAATGATCAGGATCGTTCCGTTGATCTCTTCACGCATCTTTTCAAATACCTTGATCAGACTGTTGAAGCTCCACAGGTCGATGCCTGCCTCCGGCTCATCAAATAATGACAGCTTCGTACCTCTTGCAATGATCATGGCGATCTCAATACGTTTTAACTCACCACCGGAAAGACTTGCATTTACTTCACGGTTCACATAATCTCTTGCACATAAACCAACTTCGGAAAGGATCTCGCAGATCTGTGAAACATTCAGTGTTTTGCCGGATGCTATAGATACCAGATCTTTTACAGTAAGCCCTTTAAAATGAACCGGCTGCTGAAATGCATAGCTGATTCCTTTCTTTGCACGTTCTGTTATATTCAATTCCGAGATATCTTCTCCATCTAAAAGAATCTGTCCGGTTGTTGGCTTGATAATTCCGGCTATGATCTTCGCAAGTGTTGATTTACCGCCACCGTTAGGTCCGGTAATTGCTACGAAATGTTCGTTTACTGTAAGGTTAATGTCTTTTAATATTGCTTTCTCTTTTCCATCCTCATTTACAATATATGAGATGTTTTTTAACTCTAACATAGTTCCTCCATCGCTGTTTGTATTTTTTAAACACACTGTTTTATAGTATATCCTAAAATCCCCTATATTCCAATATTCTTTTAGTATTTTTTCCGGTTCTCGGCGGAAGTATGCGTGGTTTTTCTTCCTATAATCAAAAATAAGTCCATCCGGTTGTGTGGGGGGATGACTATATTCCCCCACACACAACCGGATGGACTTATTTTTTATAGACGTTTTATATAAATTAAGAATTTCTCTTCTTTGTTAATACGCCTGCGATTATGAATATAACGCCGAATGCTACGGAGATAACGCCCCAGATTACTAAATCAGCATAGGAACCTGCACATATAAGGCCGATCAGACCACCGACTATGTAGAAGCCTGCACTTGTGAATGCACCGCCTGCTCCGGTTGACTTTCTGGTTACAATTCCAACAATTCCTGCAACAAGGAAACAAACTGCAAGTAATACACCTGCAGAGCCTCCGGATTCCCCGTTTTCTTCCAGTGCATTTGATAATCCTGCCGCACAGGACTGAAATGTTACTAAGACTGATAACACGATCGTTATGATCCCTGCTACGAGTCTGAATGTTGATAAAGGTTGCTTTGTCTTTTCCATAATAAATTCTCTCCTCTTTCTGCTGTTATAAGTGTTCTTGCTATTATATTAAAATCCCCCTGTATCAGTCATCATTCAGGGTATTTTGATATAATTACAACCACTGCATATTCTATCTTATAAAATTTTCAGAAAGAGCTGGTGTGCTGACAGCACACTATCGGAATATATCCTCTACTATAACGAATACAAACATCACTAAAAAAAACCATGCCACCGTATATAAAAACAATCCAACCAGCTTCCATATCTTCTTCGGTGAGCGCACAAGCGGGAAATAATTCCAGACGTCCAGATAATTATTCCAAAAAAACGGAGTAATGATAAACATCATAAAATATACAAAGCGATTTACATATAACCAAGTTCCGGAGAGCGGTTCTCCATGATCTTTTACTTCTACTGTCAGACAGAAATACATCCAAAATATATAATAAATGGCTGCAACAACCATATTCAGGATTTTTCCTTCCCGAAATCCCGGTGGCAGGAAACGAGTCCATGCCGGGCGGGATTTATCATTCAAGGATACTTTATCTGTAGCTTCATCTAAAATCATGCTCTGTTGCATCGCATCGAGCATTTCCTCTGCTGTCTGATATCGTTTCTCCGGATCGATCCGGGTTGCTTTCCGGATGATCTGTGACACTTCCTGATGATCTGCGTAGATTCCATCCCGGATCAATTTTCCACACAACATATAATTTAATAACACGCCAAGTCCGTAGATATCCGTCCGCGCATCTGACTGCGAAAAACCGTATTGCTCCGGAGCTGCAAATCCTCTTGTACCGATCAACTCGGTATCCCGATTCCTTTCTGCGTCAAAAACTCTTGCAGTATTGAAATCGATCAGATATACAGATACAATACCATGTCCCTTTTTGAAATCCCCCTGAAGCATTATATTTGTCGGCTTGATATCCCGGTGTACGATCGGCGGTATATGTCTGTGCAGTTTTTCCAATGTCCGGCAAAGATATTCGATCACTCTTCCGGCAGCATCCAAATCCAGACATCCAAACTGTTCAATATATGTTTCCAGCGTGATCCCCTGTATGTATTCTTCGATCAGATATAACGTACCATCCTCTTCCATACATTCATAAATCTGCGGAACGTAAGGGAGTTTTGATTGTTGCAGCCAATCATATATAGATTTATCATATTGCGTCAGCACTTTTTCTACATAAATCTGTCCGGTCTCTATATGCCGCACCAGAGAAATTCCCTTTTTATGCTCTACTTCTTCCAGTCTGCGATAAAAGGACAGACGACTTTGTATTTCTAAATTCATATCATTTTCCTATTGTTTATCTTGAAATTGCTTTATCGACAAGTATAATAAATATTATATGGTACTGATAAAAATTATCAAGGGAAAGAATGCAGGATTAATCATGAAAACGACCAGAACAACAGATCTGCTGAATGAATTATCAACCGATGATTCAAATATACATTTTAAATCATATATAACATCTCATGCAGATGATATGTCCTGTGACAATCTGCAGGATTATTTTAATCTTTACTTTAAAGATCACCCGGAGCTTCTGACCGCCGATGTCATAAAACGAAGCAATCTGGACCGCGGCTATGCTTATCAGATCTTAAACGGCAGGAAACCACATCCCGGAAAATACAAGCTGGTTCTTCTGGCATTATGCGCCGGAATGAATTTGAAAGAGATCCAACGTGCACTTACAATCTCCGGAAATGCCGTGTTGTATCCCAAATTTTCACAGGATGCTGCCCTGATCGTATGTATCAATCAGAACTGTACTTCTGCATTTGAAGTGATGAATTTCTTTGCGGAAAATAATCTGGATTTCCCTGAATAAACGGAGGTATATCAAATGGACACTTTTAGAAACATGAGAAACGACAAACTGGCGAAAGCCATGATAAACAAGCTGGCTGCCAGAAATATGGAAGGCTTCTATGTCCAGACAAAGGAAGAAGCTAAGGAGCTTGCACTGAGTCTGATCCCGGAAGGAAGCTCTGTCGGCTGGGGCGGTTCCATGACCGTAAAAGCAACCGGACTTTTAGATGCTCTTATCGAGGGAAACTACAAAGAGCTGAACCGTGATGCAGCAAAAACACCGGAGGAAAAAGACCGGATCTCCAAAGAATGTTTCTTCGCTGACTACTTCTTAACAAGCTGTAATGCGATCACCGAAGACGGCATTATGGTAAATATCGATGGCAATGGAAATCGTGTAGCTGCCATCGTCTATGGTCCTTCCCATGTTATCGTGATCACAGGAATGAACAAGGTAGTACGGACAGAAGAAGATGCTTTAAGCCGTGCAAGAAATGAAGCAGCTCCGATCAATGCACAGCGCTTCGGACTTTCAACCCCTTGCAGTACAACCGGCGAATGCGCAAACTGTCTGTCACCGGAAACAGTCTGCTGCCAGTTCTTAACCACCCGCTATTCCAAGCACAAAGGACGTATCAAGGTCATCCTTGTAAATGAAGATCTGGGATTTTAGAAAACAGACAAATTTCAGGGGTTGTTTATTATTATTGTGCAAGACACTTTCGTTCTATCCTCAACGCAACGGTACATAAGGTTGCAAAATACGCAACCTAAGTACCGGCGCTCGGACAGGCTTGCTACATTATAATAAACAGCCCCTAAAATTTGTCCGTTATCCTTCTATCGAGATAATCTTCTTTTCTTCTACTTCCGGTTGGTCGTCGAATTTTGGTACATAGACATACAGAACACCATTTGCAAATCTTGCTTTAATATCCTGTTCACTGACTTTGTCGCCGACATAGAAGCTTCTCTTATAATGACCGGAATACCGTTCCTTTTTGATATAGCTTCCTTCCCTGTCTTCACGATCCTGTCCAGTATAGCTGGCAAGAATTGTCAGGTAACCACCTTTTAATTCTGCCTTGATGCTTTCCTTTGGAAATCCCGGCAGATCCATCTCTATCTCATATCCGTCCTTTGTTTCGAATATATCAGTTGCCATTGTAGTCATGGTACGAAGTCCGGAATGGCTGCCCCAGAAGGAATCATCAAAGAAGCCATTCATCATCTCAAAATTATCTGAAAAAATACTTGGTCTATCCATCCTAATTACCCCATTTCTATCTATATTTCTGATTCTCTTTCATCAGTCATATATTACTGTCATTTTTCTGCATTTTATTAGACTCACACAGCTTTCTCTATTATATGCAGTTATTTCATACCATTATTTATAGCACGTTTTGTTAGCACTGTAAATAGATGAGTGCTAATTCAAATATTATCTTTTTGTAAACTTCTCCTCCAGTACCCGGATACCATGATAGAACATCTCATTAATCGGAGTGGGCACGCCAAGCTCTTTTCCCATCTTTATGACATTGCCGGCAAACATCTCTACCTCGGTCAGCTTCTCCGCTTCCAGATCCTGCAGGGTTGATGGTTTGTTCTCGGGTGGAATTGTCTTTACTGTAACATCCTGCTCCGCTATTTCTTTTTCACCTATATCGATTCCCTTCTTCTGCGCGATCGCAGCCACTTCCCGCATGGCATTGTCACGGATCCAATTCGCACTGTCGCTGATACGAAAAAATCCAAATGGGATACCGAGCAACGCACAAGTCATATTTTCCCCAATATTGCACATGTATTTAAACCAGAGTCCCTTTAACATATCCGGATCGATCTCATATGGAATATCGGCATGATCAAATACTTCTTTTACAGCAAGTACACGATCTGACAGAACATCATTTTTATTCTCTCCGAAGTGGATCTTGCCCCAGTACGGATCAAAGTCTGCTTTTCCGTCTTTCATAACAATGGACATTCTCATATATGCATACAATACATGTTCTTCGCCAAATGCCTGAATCAACTGTTCCTCACTGTCTACACCATTTAGCAAAGACAGGATCAATGTATGTTCGCCTACCTGATGGCGGATATCTTCTATTGCCTGTGCAAATCCATAGCCTTTTACACCGATCAGTATCAGATCCGCCGGCTCACCCTGTTCTTCGGGTGTCACGATCGGGAATCTGTAGTTGACGCCATTGATCGTAACTCCTTTACTTTCCAGGCGTTTTTTACGTTCACCACCTGCAATAATATAAAAATTCTCTCCAAATGCTTCATATAATCTTGGCGCAAAAAATACACCCATCGCGCCAAGTCCAATCAATGCAATTCTTTTGATCTTCATATTTCTTATTCCTCTTTTCCACTATATTGATTCTTTGTTTAACATTCTATCCTGTTTTGGTGTGATTCCACACCATCTTTTATATGTTCTTATAAAATGACTACAGTCAAACTGTCCTCCTCACAAAACAGTCATACATTTTCTGCAAATATGCCTGGGGGATATTTAATGTATGAATGTTGAACTTGATAACTGCATACCAGACGTTTTCTGTTCTCAATCGATGCCCCGATTGAGGGTGTTTACCTTTTCGCAGTCTTCTTCCAATAATCTGCGAAATGATCTTGCGGCTGTATTCAGCGGATGCTGGCTGTCATATATCATGCAGATATGCCGGTCAGGAATTTTCTCCTTTAGGACTGCCTGTATTACCTCTCCGCGTTCGAGCGCCTCACCTGCCATGGATTCCGGTATAAATGCCAGTCCCAGCTCACAACGGACAAGCGGCAGGATCTGGTCTGTTGTCGCAGCCTCTGTATCCGGTGCAAATTCTATCCCGTGCGATAAAAACAGCCGCTCATAAAATCGAAATGTCATCGTTTCCCGTCCAAGACTGATCAGCGGATATTTCTTCAATTCTTTTAAAGATAAAGCCTTCCCCTGTAGCTCTTTAAATGATGCCCCACCGATCAGTATCTCCCGAAAAGGTTTTAACATTCTGCTTTCAAGGGACGAGTCTATTTTCATCGGTGTCGATACGACAGCAAAATCAATCTTACCGCTCTTTACTGCATCTACTGCCTCCGGCGTGGAATGATTATAGATTCTCAGTCGAATTCCCGGATATGCAGTATGAAATGACCTTAATTTATCAAACAAATATATATTTAACGCTGTCTCGCTGGCTCCGATCGATATACTTCCATGTACCATGCCCGAATAGTCCGCCAGTTCTTCCTCTGCCGTTAATAACTGATGCATAGCTGCCGACACATACATATATAGTTTTTCTCCCTCAGGTGTAAGCTGAACGCCCCGGTTGGTTCTTACAAATAAGGTACTGTGCATCTGCTGTTCCAGACAGTTCATTGCTCTCGTAACATTGGGCTGGCTGCTTTCCAGAACCTGCGCAGCCTTTGTAAAATTATGATATTTTGCCACATAATAGAAAATTTTATAATATTCAAAGTTAATATTCATCTGTCTGCTCCATTTCTTTTATCATATCAAATGATTATATCTGTCATATCAATTATATCTTTTACTTATCATCCTGCCAATAGTATAATTATGCAGAACAGAAAAAGAAAGGAAGTCGGTTAAGCATGAACGAAACTACAATTTTCCCACGAGAAAAAAGAGCAGATTTCTTATTTGAAAAAATCCTGAATGATCCATGGGCATGTGAGAAATTACAGGAAACATTTGCAAATTACCTGTGCTATAACGAGGATGCTTACGATGCACCACTTCCGGCAGAAGAATTTGCACAGGCACTATTCAATTCCTATCATAACCGGGATCTGTCTGCATTTCTTATGGCAATCTGCAACAATACCCTGTTTGATCTTCTGCGTAATTCCTTTCTGATCCCATATCGATTCAACGCAGATGGCAAAACAAATCCTGTCATTATGACAGATGATAATGGTCAGTTGCTTCCTGAATACGAAACTTCGATCTGGGAAAAAGAATATCGTCATTTTCATAAGATCTATCAGACACTTGGAAACAACAAAAATATCTATCTCGCCCGCGCATACAGATACAGTCACGATTATGCCGCAAATGACATGAAACCGGAACAGAAGATTCTGGAAAAAAGTGACGGTGTACTGTTGATCCGCGAGCTTCCCGATACTGTAAAGCAAAAGGAGACAGAGGCAGAAGCATATTCTGCTGTATGGAATCTTATGATCGCACTGGAAAAGGAGCTTCCTATGTCCTACATTTTCTACGGGCAGGATTCTCTGGTGAAAAATAATTCCCGATATGATGAAATCGGCATATTCCTTCCAAATTCATTATTCCTGACGAATCTGGAACATCATATTGAAAAAGCGGAGGAGATCATCTATGCCAAAGAACAGTAATTATACAGATATCATGGAAAAAAACCATATGGAAATTCCATGGCATGATTATGTAAAAAACGATAGCAATGTCCTGATCGCCAAGGCGGGGCTGATAGAAAAAGCCTCTGTTATTGGAAGGGTCGGGTTAATTATGCTCTCCTGTGGAACAGGTGCCTGGCGTGTTCGTACTTCCATGAACCGTCTGTCCAAAGAACTGGGCGTAACCTGCACCGTTGATGTCGGATTGATGTCCATTGAATTCAACTGTTTTGATGGAACCGACTGCGTTTCACAGTCTCTGAGCATTGCGAATACCGGTGTAAACACCTCGAAGCTCTATCGGATGGAACAATTCGTTGACAATTTCCCAAAAGAAGAAGCCCATCTGACGGGCGAAGAGATTCACCGGCGTCTTGATCAGATTGAGAAGATCCATACACTTTATTCACCTGCAAAACTGGGTCTGGCTTCAGCCCTCGCCTGCTGTGCATTTACCTTCCTATTAGGCGGCGGTCCTGTTGAAATGATCCTTGCTTTTATTGCAGCCGGTGTTGGAAATGTCATCCGTACCAAAATGATCAAGCACCATTTTACCCTTTTCTTTAACATAGCAGTATCCATATCAGCCGCATGCATGACATATGCCATCTGCTTTCACCTTGCAGAAATCTTCTTCCACGTATCTGCACTCCATGAAGCTGGCTATATCTGCTCAATGCTGTTTATCATTCCCGGATTTCCATTCATAACAAGCGGCATTGACCTGGCTAAACTGGATCTTCGGTCCGGGCTTGAACGTCTGAGCTACTCTGTCATCATAGTTTTAGTAGCCACTATGTTCGCCTGGATCATGGCATTGCTGTTACATTTTCATCCTCAGGATTTCTCCGCTTTGAATCTGGCTGTAGGTACAAAGCTTATCCTGCGGATCATTACAAGCTTCTGCGGAGTCTTCGGTTTCTCCATTATGTTTAACAGCTCGATTCCGATGGCTGCAACTGCTGCCTGTATCGGAGCAGTTGCAAATACTCTCCGGCTGGAGCTTGTCGATTACACAAGCACGCCTCCGGCTGCTGCCGCATTCGCAGGCGCATTAACCGCAGGTATTCTTGCCTCCATTATAAAAAGGAATAACGGATATCCAAGAATCTCTCTGACCGTTCCGTCCATCGTTATCATGGTTCCGGGACTTTACCTTTATCGTGCTTTCTATAATCTTGGTATCATGTCCCTAACAGAGGCTGTTTTATGGTTTTCATCTGCGATCATGATCATTGTTACCCTGCCCCTCGGTCTGATATTTGCAAGGATCCTGACAGATCGTACTTTCCGGTACTGCTCCTGATTCATGTATCGGGCGCAAGTCCTTATTTATCTTTTATGTTGAAAAATTATCATTGAATTATGTCGTATTCTGGCATATAATATTTCCAGATATTTATATATTCAGGGAGCTGACAAATTAGCCGGCTGAGAGGAGAATGAAGTTCTCGACCTGTGAACCTGATTTAGGTAATGCTAACGTAGGGATGTGTATTAGAGGTGCCCTGCGGCATCTTTTTTATTGCTCTGTGGCAGATCGGGAGCACCACTTTCTACCACGTAAAATAACATTGGTTGTAGTAGGAGGATAATATGGAAAATTACACAACACAAATGGACGCAGCCAGAAAAGGGATCATCACTCCGCAGATGAAGATCGTAGCGGAAAAAGAACATATGGCTGTCGAGGCGCTCAGGGATTTAGTTGCAAAGGGACAGGTTGCCATCTGTGCTAATAAGAAACACACCTGTCTGAATCCTGAAGGTGTCGGCAGTATGCTGCGTACCAAAATTAACGTAAACCTTGGAGTATCCAGAGACTGCAAGGACTATAACATTGAGATGGAAAAAGTAATGAGTGCAGTTAATATGGGCGCTGAGGCGATCATGGATCTGTCCAGTCATGGAAATACACAGCCATTCCGTCAGAAGCTGACAAGCGAATGTCCTGCCATGATCGGTACGGTTCCGATCTATGACAGTGTCATCCACTATCAGCGTGATCTTGCAGAGCTGACAGCAAAGGATTTCATCGATGTTGTCCGTCTTCATGCAGAAGATGGTGTTGACTTTGTAACCTTGCACTGTGGAATCACAAGAAAAACGATTGATCAGATCAAAAAACATAAACGTAAAATGAACATCGTAAGCCGGGGCGGAAGCCTTGTATTTGCATGGATGAGTATGACCGGTCAGGAAAACCCGTTCTATGAATATTTCGATGAGATCTTAGATATCTGCGAGGAATATGATGTTACGATCTCCCTCGGAGATGCATGTCGTCCGGGCTGTCTGGCAGATGCGACTGACGTATGCCAGATTGAAGAACTGGTACGTCTGGGCGAGCTGACAAAGCGTGCCTGGGCACACAATGTACAGGTTATGGTGGAAGGTCCCGGTCATGTACCACTTAACCAGATCGCTGCAAATATGGAAGTTCAGAAGACCTTATGCATGGGCGCACCATTCTATGTTCTCGGGCCTCTGGTTACAGATATTGCTCCCGGTTACGATCATATCACCAGCGCGATCGGTGGTGCTGTTGCTGCCATGAACGGAGCTGCTTTCTTATGCTACGTTACCCCAGCCGAGCATCTTGCACTTCCAAATGTAGATGATGTAAAACAGGGTATCATCGCATCGAAGATCGCTGCTCATGCAGCCGACATTGCAAAGGGTATTCCGGGTGCCAGAGATATCGATGATAAGATGGCGGATGCCAGACGTGTCCTTGACTGGGATGCACAGTATGCCTGCGCACTTGATCCTGCTACAGCCAAAGCGATCCGCGACAGTCGTATGCCGGAGGATGACCACTCCGACACCTGTAGTATGTGCGGCAAGTTCTGTGCTGTCCGCAGTATGAACAAGGCTCTCGCCGATGAGTACATCGACATTCTGTAGTACGAATGCATAATATAATGGGCGGTTCTCTGCCACTGACTATCTATAATTGACTCGCTATGATTTCTATTTGATGCACATGCCTGATTCGTAAATACTCCTGTGCCAACTCGCCTTCGGCTCAGACAGGCACCCGTATTTACTGGCAATGTGCATCGCATGACGAAATCTTTGCTAATGTCAATATATAGTTCGTCAGTGACAGAAAACCGCCCATTTTATTTGCTGTCGTATTGCAGAATGTAAAACATGCAGTTCTTAATATAATCAGAATGTTTTCCAACATCTTTCTTTCATAAAATCTGCAATAACAAAGATATTTTCACCTTCAGCTAAAAAGCCTCTCCCATGTTTGCATTTCTCCAATATATGCATTCATCTTTTCTTGTCATACAATGGATGGTCGCCGCGATCAACCACAACCTCGTATCCGATTCCCTGCATTCTCCGCATCATACAACCACAACACTCCGAGGCTTCTTCCCCGGTGCAGATCTTATTGTCATATAACAGATATTTTTTCCTGACACCGACCGGGGACAGATTCGGCATCACAACATTTGCCCCGGCAAGAATCCCCTTCTCCCTGCCAAGCGGATGGATCGTGCCAAGTGCTGTTGTCGCAGGAAGCAGAACTGTCGGATGAATCAGCCGGATAATTGACAGCAGACGTAAGGTCATCTCAAGTGTTCCGGCAGGCTCTTTTCCAAATGGTGTGTCTGCCTGCGGGATAAATGGCCCGATTCCACACATTTCCGGTTCCAGTTCTTTGATCAGGCAGAAATCCTCATATAACGTATCGACCGTCTGATATGGTGAACCGACCATAAAGCCGCACCCGGTTTGATAACCGATCTCTTTCAGGTCATGCAGGCACCGGATCCGGTTGTCAAATGACATTTCTTTCGGATGAAGCTTCTCATAATGTGCCTTATCCGCAGTCTCGTGACGAAGCAGATAACGTTCCGCCCCGGCAGCAAAATACCGCTCATAGGCTTCTCTGCTTTTCTCTCCGATTGACAATGTGATCGCACAGTCCGGATGCTGATGTTTGATCTCTGATACTATCTCACAGATTAGGTCATCTGTATAAAACGGATCTTCGCCTCCCTGTAACACAAACGTCCGGAAACCGAGCCGGTATCCACTCTGACAACAGTCAAGGATCTGATCTTTGGTCAGCCGGTACCGGTCAACATAACAGTTATCTCTTCTTATCCCACAATAAATACAGTTATTTTTACAATAGTTTGTGAACTCGATCAGTCCACGCATATAGACTTTATTTCCGTATACCTTCTGTGCTTCCGTTCCGGCACATACCATCAATTCTTCAATCATTTCCTGATCGTCTGTTTCCAGCAGAAGCTGAAGCTGTTCCTTTGTAATATTCTGTTTATCGCGAATCTCTGTTATCAGTGTATGCATAAACGGTTTCCATCCTGTTTTTATTTACAAATAGTTTATCACATTTTACTCTTATACAACATCCACTTTTCCGGATTGCATACAAACGATGCAAAAAAAGTTCAAAGATATTGCATTTCTGTGTCGGTTTTTATACAAAAATGATGCATTTCGAATATATGCTAGATTCATCAAATAAATGAACAACCGCTCATGCCCGGGCAGCGAGTTTCGACAACAGACCATATGTCTGTAGATAAACAATGAGATAAATACTTACATGAAACCGGAGGAACTTGAGGACATGACAACTCTTACAATCAAAACAAATGCACTGGATAACAATATACGGATCATCAAACGTCTGGCAAATGGCGCAAAGGTCATAGCAGTATTAAAGGGGAACGCTTATGGGCTTGGGCTTACAAAATTTGCATCGTTCTTACAATCAAAGGGTATTGATAACTATGGTGTAACCGAACTGTCAGATGCTGTCACCTTACGCAGAAACGGCATCAAGGGAAATATCCTGCTGATGACGCCTTTATATAACTCAGAAGATATCACGACTGCGATTGATCACGATATCACGCTCAGCATCACCAGTACCGACTGTGCGCATGTGATCGATGAAACAGCCGCCTACATGAACCATCCGACAGTCCATGCACATCTCTGCATTGACACCGGATTTGGTAGATACGGCTTCTTATGTTCCGAAGAAAAACAGATTGCCGATACCGTACAGTCGCTAAGACATGTGCGGATCACCGGTATCTTCTCTCATTTCCATGCAGCTGCATGCAGAAATGAATACTATGTGAAGAAACAGTTTCAGGATTTCACTCACCTCTGTGACACACTCCAGAAAGACGGTATTCCGGTAGGCATCCGTCATATCTCATCTTCAACCTCGATGATAAAATATCCATCCATGAATTTAGATGCCATCCGCATCGGCTCTGCCTTTCTTGGCAGACTTGCGGTTCCAAATGATTATGGTTTTCATGAGGTCTGCAATCTGTCTGCCTGTGTGGACGATATCTATGAGCTGCCGGTCGGTCACAACATCGGCTATGGTCACAGCTTTAAACTGTCACACAATACAAAAACAGCCGTTATCTCCGTCGGATATTATCATGGACTTGGGATAGAACGCCACACCGATTTCCGGACAAATTTCTTCTCTCCGATCCGTATTTATTATAAATTAAAAGGCACTTTCCATAAAAAATCACCGGCTGCCAGCTTTAAAGACTGCCGGCTTCCGGTGTTAGGTCAGATCAGTATGAACTCCGTGATCGTGGATACAACCGGATGTAATATCTCGGTAGGCGATATGGTTACATTTCCGATCAACCCGATTTTCGTCAACAGCGCTGTTCCGCGGGTATATATGTAACCTGTCTCGTGTTGTCTGAACTACTGTTGTGTATATGTATCCTGCCTCATGTTGTCCGGGATACTGCCGGTACACTTTGTACTATCGTTTGCTTTTTTTCGTTATGAGATGCAAATTGTCAGCGAATGCGGGTGCCTGTTTGAGCCTGAAAGGCGAGTTGGTACAGGAGCATGAGCGAATCAGACATTTGCAACGAATAGAAAAAAACAAGACATACAAAGTATACCGGCAGTATCCCGGACAACATGAGGCCGAACACATACACATCCGTAAAATAGCAGTATCCCGGGCAACATGAGACAGCCAAATTTTATATCACATGGATGCGACAGGTGTTACTATCATATACCTTGCATCCCCGGTCAGCGGATCACGGCGTTTGTAATCGAATAATATATAGCATACTTCAGACAGACGATTTCCCGTCTCTCTGTTGTAATAAATCTTTTCTATGTGTGTCATTCTGGACATAGATTTCCAGTCACAGCCATGATAGTCTTCTTCCCGAAGGTATCTGTGGTCGTTGGCCTCACGGATGTAGAAGTCCCGGAACAAATCTCTCACACCCTCCTGTTCCGGGGCGAAATCCGGTCGGGTCTTCATATTCTCACGAAGATATAAATCAAATACCAGCATTTGCCGAATCAATTCTGTCTTCTTAGGGAAGTGTTCTTCTGCAAAATGAAGCAGTACATGATACCGGTAGATTCTCGCCGGTGTCTGGATAAAATATCCCTTTTTGTCATAATAAGAAGCAAGGCTCGCATAAAAATCAAACGGCGAATCAAATTCTTCCACCAGGAATGGCAGCGTGTTCTCAAACTGACAGCTGTTATAATAAATCTCTACCATTTCTTCGATCTGCTTTAACCGCAGGATCTCATCATAAGATATCCACTTTGTAAATAATACTTCATACGGCGGACAGCTTGTATACTGTAAACCATATCGTTCTGCATTATCATGCATCTTCGAACCCTTTAGCACCTTTAAAAACCCTAGCTGAAGCTGCTCCGGCTTCATTGCATACACGTCATTAAAGGAATGTGCAAATGATTCATAGTCCTCATACGGAAGCCCCGCGATCAGATCCAGATGCACATGCACATTATGTCCCTGATGGATCCTTTCAACAATCTTTGCAAGCTTATCGACATCCATTACACGATCGATCTCCTCTATCGTCTGCAGATTTGTCGACTGCACTCCGATCTCCATCTGTATCGCACCTGGCCGCAGACTGTTGACCAACTCCAATTCTTCCTCATTTAAAATATCTGCAGCAATCTCAAAATGAAAATTCGTGATTCCATTGTCATGTTCTTTAATATACCTCCAGATTGCCATCGCATGTTCATGGGAACAGTTAAATGTCCGGTCTACAAACTTCACCTGTTTTACTTGATGATCCAGGAAAAACTGCAGCTCCTTCTTCACCAGATCAAGATTGCGGAACCGAACCCGTTTGTCAATCGATGACAGACAATAACTGCACCGGAACGGACAGCCTCTGCTGCTCTCATAATAAATGATCTTATTTTTAAAAGTGTCCAGGTCATAATACAGAAAGGGAAGCTCCGACAGATCGGTAAGTCCTCTTGGCTTCGTACAAAGAATATCTTTTCCTTCCCGAAGCACCAGGCCGTCAATATCCCGAAAACCCCCGGTATCACGGAAATTTTCAATACCACAGGAATTCCCAGTATTACAGGCGTTCCCAATATCATAGGACTTCCCAGTATTATGAATATTTCCAATATCAAGATATCTTCTCAGCACATCATAAAAGGTTGCCTCTCCTTCTCCAACCATAACTCCTGTAAGCTCCGGCATCTCCGCAAGAAGCTGATCGGCATCGTAGGTTACTTCCGGTCCGCCAACCCAGATATCTGTATCCGGAAGGAGCTTCTTTAATTCTGTAATGAGCTCACGGATCATCTCGATATTCCATATATAACAGGAAAATCCAACCGCATCCGGCCTTCTCTTATAGATATCCGCAAGAATCTCTCCTTTTTGATTGTTGATCGTATATTCTGCAATCTCAATATATTCTGCAAGAGACGGCTGTTTCTTTACCGAATAAGAATACAGGGAATAAATCCCCGGATTCGAATGAATATATTTTGTATTTAATGCTGCCAGTAAAAACTTCAAGGAATTCACAACCTCCTACTATATGATTTTCTGTATCTTTGCAGGCTTATTCATAATAATCTCTTTTTCATGTTTCTGATATATGAAATTATTTATCCATTTCAAGGATTATACCACAGATAAGATTTATTAAGCTACAAAATCCGGTATTTGCCTTTACTTTAGGAAACGCGGATGATAGACTGAGTCTGTAGACAAAATTTTATTATAGGAGGGTATCTATGAACAAAAAAATGAAACACGTACTTTTGGCATTGTGTGTCTGCATCTTTGGTCTGATGATGACCGGCTGCGGTTCTGCTATTAACACAACCGTAAAACTCACCTCTGCCACCAAAGCAACCTGTACGATTGAACAGGGTTATGATGATGAAATGTTGGATGGACTTGCCAGCATGTCTGAAATGACAAAAAAAGAACTCATTAATGAACTTAAGGGATCCGGTGCCAAATATTCAAAAAAGAAGATCGATGGTGTTACCTACCATATGTTCTCCATGACTGTAAAAAACAAGAAACTCAGTGATATCGAAGCTTTACTTTCATCTGCAGGTTACACAAATGTATGTCTGACAAAGAATTTCTTCTATGCTACACTTGATCCTTCTACAGCAGGCAGTAATCTTACAATTGCAAAACTTGCCGACGCTGCACAGCTTCAGAAAAACGATCTTACTGACAGCCTGTCATTCTACATGAATGTAAAGGTTTCATTTAAGAATAAGGTTAAGACCACAAACGGTAAGCTTTCAAACAAATCAAAGACCGTTTCATGGACTATCAGGGATGCCAGCAAGAAGAAAAACTTCTACGCATCTACCAGTAAGGTTACAAAAACAGCAAAGACAACAGCCGTTAAGAACAACAAGTCCTACAAAGCCGGCAAGAAGATCACAGTATCCAACAGCAAGAGCCTTGTAAAGATGAAACTGGACGGCAAGGTAGTTAAGAAGAACACAGTCGTTAAGAAAAAGGGAACACATACCCTGACCATCTGGTCAAAGAACGGCAAGGTTCAGAACGTAACCTTTACAATTAAATAAGACGATTTATCACATAAAAAACATCCATACCTTTATTTACAGCATTTATCTGTATTATAAAATATGGATGTTTTAATTTTATAATTTTATCATAGACAAGAATCCATCTGCTCTGTATTGTTATAAAGCAGATGGATTCTGTACTATAATCATATTCTTAATGTTTTCTATTTCATCCAGACGTCAATATCAACGGATCCTGAGATTCCCGGCACACTTCCCTCACTGGTATACTGCCAGCCGGTAAACAGATATGGGAAATCGGGTACATTGGAATATTGTGCCAGCCAGAGCTGATAATCACCCAATCGATCCATATCCAGATTCTGCGCATACCAGTTTCTATTTGCATAGATCATCGGTGTATATCCGGCATCTTTTATCGTCTCACAAAAACCAACAATGGCATCGGTACGCTCTTCATTTGAAATATCATTTGCGCGGGCACCTTCTGCTTCCATCTTCTCCGTATCAATTACAACCGGATAACTGATCTTATAATCTGCGATATTCTGAAGTACATACTGTGCTTCTTCTACTCCTTCATCATAACTTACTGCCTGTGTATAGAAATATACCCCAACCGGCATTTCCGCTTCCAGAGCCGTTTCTATATTCGTCACATAGCTGTCATCCAGTGCCAGACCACCCTGTGTATATCCACGATATCCCAAACGGATCATTGCAAACTTAATACCAGCTTCTTTAACTGTCTCCCAGTCGATTGATCCCTGATGACTGGATACATCGATTCCAAGCTTTGCATGCTTGATTTTATCATCCGAATAACTCATATAGCCATTATCATCCAGTTGAAACCGTTCCAAATCATAATTATGTCTGGCTACCTTACTACTGATCTTATAAAGCTGTGCAGTTTCTTTATCATCTCCTACAATGATGTAACTCTTCTTGATATAATTCCAGTAATTGTCATAGATCAGATTTGCCAGTTCTCCCGGTGTCAGTTCTAGACCATGTTCCATTTCCGTGTACAAGGCAGGTGTCGATCTGGTTGTCTTATTATAATCAATACCAATACAGATTCCTGCTATGATTCCAATTACAATTCCTGTACCGATGCACACTGCATATTTCATTCTTTTTGCTAATTGTTTTCTTCTGTCTGCTTCTCTCATGTCAGTCACAAGCCGTTTATATTGCAATTCGTTCCGTACCTAACCGAAGCTGTATGATCTTATCATATTTTCGTCTGATCGCATGACGATACTTTTTTGCTATATCAGAAGAAAACATCTCCGTGATATCTTCCTGATTCAGAATCGCCTTGTCATACAACACTCTGTACTTGATATTCCAGTCATACATCAGGCTGGTACAGTTATCAATACTTACTTTTATAAACGAACCTTTCTTCTTTCCTGTTAATACTTTCAAATTTGCCCGTTTTCTGCCAACGGAATTCTTGACATCAAACAGTACCTCAGCACCCGGAAACCGCTCCCATATCGCATTCAGAAACGCCTGCAGCTTCTTATCCGTAAAATACTTCGTTACATCACAGCATACAAATAGGATTGCTTCACCCGGTTTCTTCTTCACACTGTCAAGCCATGAAAAATCAAGGATTGATTTGCCGATATTCTGCTCCCGGTCCCTGCTCTCCACCATCTTGCGCCGCAGTTCCATGGTCTCAGGCATATCTACATTGTACCATCGGATCCTGCCATTATCCATGCGGGAAAACATGGTATCTAACTCAGCTCCGACATTTACAATAACGCCATCTGCATACCTCATAATAAACTGTTTTACCCGTTTGTCAATCTCTACGATCCGTCCAATCTTAACAAGGCGATCATATTCCTGATACATCGCATTGAAATCCTTATGTGACACATTTAATTTGGCTGCAATCTTAATCGACTCATCATCCTGAAACAGCTTCGGATATCGTTCCGCTACCATTGACCGTGCCCATACTGCACGCTTGATCTCAGGATTTACAAGCTTTGCTTCATCCTTGATACTGTCGCTGATACGATTGATGATCATACGGCATTCCGGCACATGCTGATGCTCGATATAGTCATGCGGCATTCCAAAATATTCAAAATAGTGAATCCGGATCTGCTCTTTCTTAAGCTTATCATATAATAATCTTGCATAGCTGTTCAGCAGATCATTTTCTACTGTGAATATGGCGATCTCATCACAGATATCAGTCAGATCCGCATAGATCGGGCAGGTATATTCATTCTGATGATACAGATCCTGAATCCAGTACCTGCTAAGAAATTCCTTAATGCCCAGCCGGTAATAATACTTCCGTACCTCTTTCTTGCGATCAAGCATATGATTGGCGAGATTTCCATCCATAAATTCTGTATCTAATGAAGGTGATAACAACACCAGCTTATCCGGTCTGCGAACACCTTCCTTCCATGCCAGAACTGCCAGTGATAACGCCAGTCCACCGCCTGTGGAATCTCCAACAACAACCAGACGGTCGATCGTCTCCTGCCTGGTCAGATGTCTGTATGTCCCGATCAGCATATCAAAGGTATCCTGTGCATTATGCTCTGGCGCCAGCGGATAGATCGGAACAGCCGCACCATATCCATTTTCCTCGACCACAGTCGCAACAAATTCCCACTGGTTTTTGTTGATTTCCATACAATGACCGCCGCCATGGATATAAAAGAAGAAATTCTTTACCTCTTTCTTCTTTGGTTTCACATAATAGCATAATCCATTCTCTGACTCTGCCTTTGTAATATGAAATGCATCCTGCATCCACTTTGGAGGCGTGCTGCATTCCCGTTTTCTTCCCTTCAGGACTTTTTTAGCAATATCATCCGCTTTCATGCGCTTATCATCCAGCATGACACCTGCAATTTTCTCTTTTATGATAACAAGACTGTTTTGTGTACTCATATAATGTATCCCTTAATATACATATGTAACCATTTTTACCTGCTACCATTTTCACATAACCGGGATTGAATATCAAGTCTAATTTTAATCTGTTGATATCTTCATTGCTACATTCAACATATCGATCACAGACCCATCGGCTGCATCTAATACCACCATCTCACTTGGATAATCCGGATCCGATTTATCATCACAGGAAGAAAAGATCCAGACAGGTTTATATTCAAATTGTCCATCTGCTGCGCCTGCTGTCAGGTAATAGGTCAAGGTCACATCATTAAAATTGATCGCGTTATATTTACATGGATAGGTTTTGTAATATTCCGGTATGGTTTCATTTGCCTTTTCAAGCAGCTCCGGAAATGAAAGGATCTCAGTCTTTGTGCTTTCTCCGGTGGACTCCAGATAATCACACCAGTTCGCATTGATGATTCCATTGGAATCCATTGTGATCTCATAGCGTTCAACCGGCACATCATAATATTCCACCTGCTTCTGCAGATTTTCAACCTGATTAAATGCCATCGTTGACACCGGCTGCTTATCAACAGCTCTTACGTAGGTGAACGAATACCCATCCACATCCGTAGCAACAACCGAATTTGTCGCATCTGTATATACCCAGTAAAGATCAGAACTGTCCTGTAAGGCTACATCCTTCGCACCGATCTTCGACAGAAATTCTTCTGCCTTCATCTGTGCTTCCTCTTTGGAATAGCTGCAGGCATTCTGAACTGTATTCTCCTGATCCGCTTCTGTTCCTGTCTCTCTTTCATAGTCAGCCTTTGAATATGGCGTGACATACGTTGCCTTTTCTTTCGGACGATACATCATAAAATCTTCCCGCATATTAAAGGAACGATAAACGCTGTCGGTTTTGTAATACAATTCATATTCCTTCCCATCCACAGTACCAACATAATCATCCGCGGAATAATCTCCGGCAGCCGGATAACTGTCCGGGGCATCTGCCAGTTCCGTTTCCAGATCGCTGATCCATGAATCATAGGAATCCGCAAATACAGGATCCGGATAATTCTCCTTTGCTGTCTGATACTGTGTGATCTCTGCCTGAATGTCCTTTTTTATCCGATGCATGGAATCATATACATAGATTCCCTCATCCTTATCAAACAGATTCTCTGCCACCTGCTTCTTCACTTCATTACTCTCCGGATCTTTCTTCTTATACTGTGCGATCTGAAGGTCAGAGGTATCCGGAACACTGATATCATCATCCGTTACATGGATCTTTGATAAGCCGGTATCTCCAACCGCAATCTCCGTATCACAGGTAAATGGAATCTTATACTTACTCCACAGACTTCCACTATCCAGATCTTCTCCGGATGCAGATGTCTCCGTCTGTCCCAGATCCGCCTCTGTTTGTTTCGGCTGGGTATTATCTACATTGTAGTCTACATTTTTCCTTCCGCATCCTGTAACAGCCGCAGATACTGTAAGAGTTCCTGCAAGAAACAGTGCCATCATTTTTCTTCTTTTTGTAATGTCCATTTTCATCATTTGTATCCCTTCTTACTTAAAGATTTTCCCGTTTTCCCTCATATATCAGATAAAAATGACTTCTTTTATTATCCTTATACCGCCTCCGTTTAATCCTGTATTACACTGCATGTTCCCAGTGCCTTCGATACCTCAAGGATATCAATATAGGATCCGTCGGTTGCATCCAGCACGACCATCTGTTGAGGATCTTCATATGTAACTTCATCAAATTCATATACTTCAACCTGCGATATGATCCATGCCGGCACATATTCAAATTCACCGACCTGTGCTCCCGGTTTCAGACAATAGGTAAGCTGCATACGATTAAATTCGATCGACTTGTACTGTGTATTATACTTTGCATAATATTCAGAAACAGATGAATCCGCCCGCTTCATCAGTTCTTTAAAAGAAAGCAGTTCTGTTTCCTCTGCCTCACCTTCGACAGACAGATTATTCGTCCAGACAGCTCCGATCACTCCATTATCATCCACCGCAATCTTACAGTAATCTGTAGGTATATCCACACCTGCTTCCTGCTGCACCATATTGTCAACATTCAATGCCTGTAAGCCCTCTCCAAGAGACTGATCCTTTATCATCCGGTCAAATGTAAAATAATACCCATCAATATCACGCTCTATAAGCGTTGATAAAGCATCATCATAGGTCCATGCCAGTGCGGAGGACTCTCCAAGTGTCATATCATTACAGTCGATCTTCTTCAGAAATTCTTCTGCTATCTCCAATGCTTCCTCTTCTGAATATTTACACTGGTTTTTATCGTTCAGTGCCTCCTCTGCACCTTCGGAACCATATTTTATACTGTCATTTAATGACACATAGCCGCCATGATCGATCATCTCCGTTCCATCCTCTGTTCCGTCTGCAGGTCTATATACCATGGCATCCTCCTTCAATGATAAATCATAGCTTAAAATCATATCATCCGGTGTCCTCAGAACAAATTCATATTGACCACATGTTCCAAGGTACTTTGTTGCAGAATAATCTCCGGCAGCCGGATAATCTTCCGGTGCTTTTTCCAGCTCATCCTGAAGCTCTGTAAGCGTATCATTTATCTCCTTAATACGTTCCGCATCGGTTCCCAGCTCTTTTTTCAGTTGTTCATAGGATGCGATCTGTTCTTCTATATCTGCCTTTGTCTGATTGTTCTCATCATAAGCATAGATTCCTTTGCTCTTATCAAATATCGCTTCCGCTATTTTTTTAAGTGCCTCTCCTGCGGTATCATTCTTTGTTAACTTCTCAGTATACATGATTGATGTATCAGGAACCGAGATCTCATCCACCTTCAATGTGATCTCACTCAAACCCGAATCCCCTACTGCTATACTGTCATCATATGACTTTGGAATATCGTACTTATCCTGAATACTTCCGCTGTCCTTTTTTCCGCCAGATTCATCGATATCATAGTCGATATCTTTTTTCCCGCATCCGGTAAATACCGCCGCCATCATCATTGTTCCAAACATCAGCCAGGCGGTTCCTCTTCTCCTGATCTGTTTTCTCATCTTCCTTCCTCCTCATATCGTAAATATATTTTATTTCTTTCCCAATCCCGGTCACTTCTCTGCACTATCTGAAGTATCCGTATCTTCTCCAATTTTTGTATTTTTTCTCCAAATTATCTTACGACTTTCTAATTAAAACACAGGGAAAAATCATTTTCGCATCATAGCTGTATATTTTCTGAATAATTAAAAATGCTCATGTACTGCTTATTACATGAAACAGTACATGAGCATATCTTTTATATTAATATTTTTATTCTTCAGAAGATGTATCTTCGGCAGAAGTGTCCTCAGCGGATGTATCTTCAGAAGATGTATCTGTGTCTGTATCCGTATCGTCTACGTCTTCTGTATCGGAATCGTCTTTGTCATCATATGTATAATATGTGCCAAGTGACTTGGCCAGTTCCAGAAGATCGATCACTGATCCGTCTCTTGCATCGACTACAACCATCTGTGTCGGGCTGTCCTTATCTGTATAATCCTGATATTCCTCATACTGGGATAATATCCATGCCGGAATATATTCAAAGGTTCCTTCTTTGTCTCCTGCTTTCAGGAAATAGGTCAGCTCCATACCGTTAAATTCAATCTTCTTGTAATGAGATGTGTACTTGCTGTAATATTCAGGAACGGTTTCATTCATTTTATCTAACAGATCCTTATAGGAAAGAATCTGTGTTGCCTGTGGTTCTCCATCTGCTTCCAGATATTCGCTCCAGCTTGCACTATTGATACCCTTGGAATCAATGCTGATGGAGCATTCCTCCTTTGGAATATCAATGGATGCATTGTCCTGCTGGATGTTATCGACATTCCATGCATTTACTGTTGCGGTTGGCTGGTTATTGATCGCTCTTGAATATGTGAATGTATATCCATCCACATCTGTTGACTGGTTGTCACCATTATCATCATAATAAACCCAACAAAGTGCTGATGTATTCTTTAAGGTTACATCCGTACATCCGACTTTTGCAAGGAAATCATCTGCCATCTGCCTTGCTTCATCTTCTGAAAATGTACACTGATTTGTATTTGCATCTACAGAATCTGACTCGTCTGCACTATACTGCATGTAATCGTCCATGGAAGTTGAATAACATCCGCTTGCCCCATCCTTTGGACGATATTTTAAGAAATCATCCGCAAGATACAGGGAATATCCGGTTGTACCATTTTCCTCGCTCGGAGTGGATACCGTAAACCTTGCATCTCCGATCGAACCAATAAAAGTATCTCCTGTATAATCGCCTGCTGCAGGATATTCATCCGGTGCAGTCGCAAGCTCATCCTTCAGATCATTGATCCAGGAATCATAATAAGATGTCATGTCACTGTCACCTTTTTTCTTTTCGGCTTCATACATATCGATCTCAGTCTGAATATCTTCTTTGGTACGCTTATCGTAATCATATTCATAGATACCCTTATCTTTGTCCAGAACTGCTTCTACTATTTCTTTTTTACTATCATTTGTTGTTTCCTTCTTCTTAAACGATGCAACATAGAGATCTCCTGTATCCGGAACGATCACTTCTTCTGCATCGATCGCAATCTTCTGAATACCGGAATCTCCTGTTGCGATCTCTGTATCACAGCTTTCCGGAATACCATATTTACCCTGCAGGCTGCCACTGTCCGCATTGCTTCCGGAACCACCATTTCCTTCTACATCATAATCAATATCCTTCTTGCCACAGCCGGTAACTGCTGTGCTGACTGCCAGCATACCAACCAACAGTATAGCTGCCATCTTCTTACGATATGTACGAAATCCCTCTTTACTCTTTGTTTTGTTCTGCATATAAGAACCTCCTCTTTTCTTCTCTCATTTATTATAGCTTCTGGATCCAATCCAGTAAATGACATATTATTTTGCGCCATGTTCCGCGACCGATTACTCTTCAGTCGTATCACCGGTTGTATCTGCATCACCCTCTGTGGAATCTCCTTCACTACCTGTGGAATCTCCGGAAGTGTTGGTATCATCATCTATAGTAGATATCGATGAACTGCCGTCATCAGATACATCTCTTGCGATCGTATCTGTTTCATAACTCTGATATGTGCCAAGTGCCTTGGACAGTTCCATCAGATCGATCACCGTACCATCTGTAGCATCAAGGACAACCATCTGGGTTGGATATGTCTCATTTGTGGAATCGGTCATATCCTCATACTGTGTCAATATCCATGCAGGTACATATTTGAATGTTCCTTCTTCATCTGTCTTCTCCAGATAATATCCAAGCTTCATAGAATTAAACTCTACTTTTTTATATCTGGTTGGATATGTGGTATAGTATTCTGCAATATTCTTATTTGCTTTTTCTAACAGCTCCTTAAATGATAAGAGTTCATTTGACTCTGTTTTTCCGGTTGTTTCCAGATAGGATACCCAGCTTGCAGATATAATACCATTAGAATCAACATATACCGTACAGGTTTCAGCAGGAATGCTTACCGATCCATCATCCTGCGTAATATTATCAACATTCCAGGCTTCCGGAACATCGGTAGTCTGATTATTGATCGCTCTGCTGTATGTAAATACATACTCATCGACATCAACAGCCTCGGTATTCCCATCTGTTCCATAGTAATACCAGTAAAGATCCTGTGTATCATTCAGGGAAGCATCTGAGATACCGACCTTACTGATAAAATCATCTGCAATGGACTGTGCTTCTTCCTTTGTAAATGTACATACATTTGAGGCTGACACATCTGCATCTGACAGATCATCCCCGCTATCCGGAGTTGAATAATATACTCCGTTCATTCCATCTTTTGGACGGTAGGTGATCAATGAATCCTTCAGACCTACGGAACCACTTCCGCCTTCCTGATCATCCATATACATAATATATTTTCTTCCGTTGATCTCTCCGATAAAGGCACTACCGGAATAATCATCAGCCGCCGGATATTCATCCGGTGCATTCTGAAGCTGATCTTTCAGGTCGGAGATCATGGAATCAAACCAGGATGCACTGGAATTATCTCCATTTGCTGCAGAATCCTTCTTTTCCTTTTCATACTCATCGATCTGGTCCTGAATATCTGCTTTTGTCATATTGTTATAATCATATGTATAAATACCTTTGTCTTTTTCAAGAACAGCTTCTACGATCTGTTTTCTAGTATCATTTGATGATTCTTTTCTTTTTACATATACAGTCGGAAGATCTACCGTATCCGGCACTGTTACCTCATCTGCTTCTATTGCAAGTTTGCTGATCCCGCTGCTTCCAGCGTCCAGTGTAGTATCACAGGATTCCGGTATTCCGTACTTACCCTGAAGGCTTCCACTATCCGAGCTGCCTCCGTTTCCTGATTCACCGTCTACACTGTAATCTATATTCTTCTTTCCACAGCCTGTAAGTGCAGTTCCTGTTGCCAGAACTCCTGCAATGGCAAGTGCTGCCATCTTTTTATAGCGCATTTTTCTGCTTACCTGTGTTGTCTTATTACCTGCTGTTTCTTTTCTTATTTTCTTCAAAATAATTACCTCCTGCTGTGATCCTACATTTTAACAAACAAAATTAATATGTATATTTTTTCAGTGCTGTAAAAATATTAACACAAACCATCGATTTTGTTCATTAATACGGGTCTATTTTTTTATTAAACTTTCTTAAGCTTTCGTCTCATTTTCCCGACATATTAAATGTACATGACCAATACATAATTTATGCAATATATCTGCATCCTTTTTGCATCCTTTTTCTACAATTTCTTGTATTTCTATATTGCATTTTTTCTTTTTATGTTATAGTATGTGCGGTGAGAAAGAATAAAGAGGTGTCATTCTAATGAATATTACCATGTTAAAAAGTAAGATCCACAGAGCCGTTGTTACACAGGCTGAACTGAATTATGTCGGCAGTATTACCGTAGATTCAGAGCTTTTGAAGAAAGCCGGGATCCTTGAATATGAAATGGTGCAGATCGTTGATATCGAAAACGGAAATCGTTTTGAGACCTATACCATCGCCGGAGAACCGGGATCGGGTGTGATGTGCCTAAATGGTGCAGCAGCCAGACAGGTTCAGGTCGGAGACCATATCATTCTGATGTGTTATGCCTCCATGACACCGGAAGAGGCCAAAGATTATCGTCCGACTGTTGTATTTGTAAATGAAGATAATTCCATTTCCCGCATCACAAGCTATGAGAAGCACGGCGAGATCGGATAAATACCTGAAAACGAGGTGTATAATTACCCTTGGTATTTTGAGTTAGTTGCATAATTTATTATACCAAAAATAGCTATAGGCACAAGCCCATAGCTATTTTTCTTTTTAGGGGAGTTTTTTTACATCCCCTTTTGTTAATAACAAGATTCGTTAACGGCTGAAATGACTCTTTTTCATTTCATTCCTGTTTTTGTGTCTGGAGCATTCTTTTCGTCCGATGATATATATTGTCCATATGTATCCGGCATATATGTCTGTGCATTTGCAGCATATTCATCCGGATAACCTCCCTGTATATCTGCATTATAGCTATTCGGATAATACGTCTGATCCTCTGCACTATATCCATTCGGATAATAGCCCTGATTCTCTGCAGCATATCCATTCGGATAATAGCCCTGATTCTCTGCAGCATATCCATTTGGATAATAGCCCCAGTTATCTGTATCATATCCATTTGGATAATAGCTTTGCATGCTTACATCATAATTATCTGATACTGTGTCACCGGCAGCTGTCTGAGGCTTCTTTGCATCTGTCTTTTTCTTCTGTTTTTCCTGCCTTTTTGCCTCTTTTTTCGCTGTTTTTTTTGCCAGACGCTCTTCTCTGTGTTTCATCCTGTATCTACGCCAAGCCAGTATATACAGCACCCACAAAAACAGCAATACCGCAATAGCAATGCCTGCATATAACTGCCACTGGCGATAAGCAACCGCGTACCGATAACCTAATGTACTGTCCATGGTCAGCAGCCGGTCACCGGAAACCTGTACAGTCAGAAATATACTGTAACCGATCACACCAGCCGCAGCAAGCGTAATGACCACCTGAATGATTGTATATACGATCATGACTGCTTCCTCCTTTTTCGCCCCTTGACAAATACAATAATATAAAGGATCAATAATACCAGTACCAGACCACCAAGTATCACATATTCAAATACACGTTTTACAGTTTTTGCAGCTTCATAGGTCACCACAGCTCTGTATACTGACTGATTTCCTACTGCATCCTCTGCGATCAGCTCCAGTGTATTTTCTCCATTTGCAAGTGACACTTTTTTATGGAAATAGCTTTGTGTCAGTTCGACCGGTTCGCCATTCAAGGTCAGGGAAGCTCCTGCTTCCGTATAACCATTCAGATAAATGGTATTTTCGGTTACTACCTTTCCATCAACATCCTCGGATATGGACAACTGCGGTGGTACGGTATCCACATAGATCTCTTTGGAATATTCTACAGTATTGCCTGCCGGATCCGTAATAACAAAGGTCACCGTATTATCTCCATCCTTTAAGTTCACCCGATACATACCATTTTCTTTTTCATCCGTAAGTATCCGCTCATCTCCCAGATATGCATCAAATGTATTCTTATCCTGCATCGTGACCGTTGCCTGAATGAAGCTGCTCTTTGTTCTGTCTGCATCTGTATCAAAGACTACATCAGCATCAGCCTTTACTGCAGCATCTGCCGACACAAGCTCATACCTGCAGTTCTCATCTGTTCTTATCACTGCCAGATAAACCTTAGAAGCATCACCTGTAAAATCATCATAATAGAAATCCGTGGTTCCCTGCTCCTCTTCTCTGATCAGATTATGTGCCTCATCATAAACCCGTACCGTATAAGCTTCCTCATTAGAAGCTTTCCATGAAATATAATATCCATCATTATATGTTCCACCCTTTACCCCGGAAACCTTCTCTACATCCTCCGGATTCTGATAGCTGATAAATGCATCACTATAGGCACGCTGATACACACCGTCTACGGATACACGGATATAAAAATGATATTCTCCGCTCGGAAGCTGATCCAGATCAAATGTAAACGATCCGGATTTTTCCATATTGTCACTATATACGCAGGTTCCGTCAAAGCCCTCTGAATCTGTATCTGCAAACACCTCCACATAAAGCTCATCCGGGCAGTCTGTGATCTTATAGTTTACCTTGACACTTCCGGTTCCTTTTTCTGATATTTCAAATTTACTGATGACCAGCGAATCCGGAACCTCACCTATCGTTACGTCCACCACACCAAGATTTTCTCCGGTTACCGCAGCCTTCCATGTACCTTCTTCTCCTTTTCCGACATGTATGATTGCTTCGCCATTTGCCTCATAAACCTGATCCGGCGTTTTTTTCTTGCTATATACTTTACCGGATGGTGAAGTCAGCACAATCGTTCCAGGCTGTTCATAATTTTCCCAGGTTACATAAAAGACCGCCTTACTGTAACCCTCCGGCATATCAATCTCGACTTCTGTCTGTGCTGCCCACACCTGTATCGGAAGCCAGACGATCATCCCTATAAATAATAATACGCCTGTCCACAGCTTCCACATTGTTTTCCTTACTCTCTTCATGTTAAACTGCCCCCTTAATTAGATGATGTGCTGATCTTATCCCACAGGAACAGACCTCCATCTTCATCATACCATATAGATTTTTCCTGTTGTTTTCCGTTATTCGCCTTATAATTTAATGTTACCTTAGCTTTACTGAACTCTCTGTCCCAATCAATCGTGAGCTTGCAGTCACCCTTTGCATGGACATCCACCGGCGCCATATCTACATTTCCATTTACTCCAATCTTAATATATCGATCAGTGAAGTTTCCTCCAAGATTTGCTGCTGCACTTCCTTTTACCTCGCAGCCAAAACCGGAAATTCCAAGCTCGAGTGCCGCTGATATATCAAGTCCATCCTTGTTGATCTTGGCTCCTGCCTTTGCTTTTTCAGCACCAAGCAATGACATTTCTGCTGAAACAGCAAACTCCGGCTCGCTGAAATTGATCTCAACCTGTCCCTTTGCATTTCCGATCTCGCCCCATTGCCTGAACTTTTTCATCCACTGATTTCCGGTATTCTCGTCGCCAAAGCATCCGAACAGATCCGCCTCTGCCTCAACAGTTCCGATCAGCTTAATATCCTTATCATATAACGTCTGATCGATTCCGGCATTTAGGATCTTCTTTGTCTCTTCAGATACGAGAGAATCATATAGTCCGATCAGCAATGTGCTCATACCCTGTAATTCTCCGCCTACCTTATTGATCTCCATTATCTCGCAGACTCTTGGTCCCGGCCGCAGATTTGCATCAAGCTTAACTGTATCCGGAATCCAGTAATAGGATGACAGATATCCATCAAAGCCGGAAATTCCGGTATTACCAAATGCACCTATTGATGTTGAAAAATCAATCTTACCGCCAATTTTCCAGTATTCATGCTCCGGATCCAGCGAATTCAGCTTGACCGACATTTCATTTATTCCAAATATTCCAAAGCTGATCTTATCATCCGGAGACAAAGTCAGTTCTCCACCAAACTCCAGTCCATCTGCTGTAACTGCTACTGAAGCCGAAATATCAAAGCCCTTAAAGAAATCGGAAACGCCAAATTCCTTTAAGCTGGCTCTTTCCTGTGGTTTTTCTGTCTTTTTGTATTTGTTGGCACCGGTTTCATGCTTTAGTGACTTAATTCCTGATTTTATCATTTTATCCACCCGGATCGAATCAATGTCGATCTGCAAGCGGTTACTGTATAATTTTACTTCCGCCGCCTTGATATCCATGATAAATGGGATCGATATATTCATGTTTGAAAGGTTCTGATCAAAGGATGTCTTCTCCTCATCTATCGTTGCATAAAAGCCTGACTCTGCAACAATATAATCCCTGCCATTCATGACAAGATCCGCAAATCTGCTGCTTTTTTCCTGCATTTCTGTATAACTGACATAAAGCTTGCCATCACCCTGAATTGTACCGGAATCTCCTGCCTTTATCGTCTTGCCGGACACAAGCTCCAGCTCCGGATCCATATCTGCCACGATCATCTCCATATCACCTGAGCAATGCATAAAACCATTGATCATAACATTACCACTGGCTACCAGCCTGTCATCTGCCACCTGTCCGATCGAATCTGCTGTGACCGTCATATCTCCTATTCTTACAGACTCTGAGGTTCCTGCCTTAAATACCTTGAAAGCAGCACTTCCGGTTACAACTCTTCCATCGGTTGTTCTTACCTTTACATCGTAAATGCCTGCGGTGAGTTCTCCGGTCAGTACGCCAGTCAGACTTGTTCTATCTGTTACCTGTATATCCGTCAAAGCTGTATTTCCGATAAATACACTTTCAATATCAGCAAATCCACCTCCATTTACGGTAACGGTTATACCTGCCTTTACATCCTTTTCCGATGCATTCCCCGGTGTGACGGATGATATGCCAAGTGTATTCTCGTCTACCTTCCGGATCAGATCATCCTGCCCCAGATCTTCCGGTCTGTTTTCTTCATTTATATAATAATCCTTGGTCTCTGATGCATTATATTCTGCAATATCAACCGTCAGAAATCTTGGATCTGCTTCCGGATTTCTGGTCACAGTATATTCAATGCTGTAATTATTGACAATATATTTCTGCAGATACAGATAAATATCCGACAGCTCCGTGGATGCCTCTGCCTTTACAAATTTTCCACCTGTGTATTCTGCGATCGCCTGCATATAGGCATCATCACACTCACCAAATCCAACCGTATATACACTGATGCCAAGCTCTACCGCGCGATCAACTGCCGCCTGCATATCCTCCTCCGAACCGCCGTCCTGTCCATCGGACATCAGGATCACAGCCCGGCTTCCATTCGCGCTTTCCAGATTATCCAGTGCAAGATTTAAACCAGCCGAAATATTGGTTCCACCACCACTTGATATATTATTAATAGAATTCTTCAGGGTTCCGCTTTTTGATGTCAGGGTCTGTTCCAGATATGCTTCATTATCATAGGAAATGATCATCATCTTTTCTGCTGTTATATGATCGACTGCTTCTGCCGCTGCCTGTTTTGCATTTTCAAGCGCTGCTCCCTCCATGCTTCCACTCTTATCCATGACAATACCGATGCTTGCTCCTTCACTCTCCGCACCACTATGTAAGGTAAAATCTGTTATCTCATACTGTGTATCGATCACTGAAAAGTCTTCCTTTGTAAACTGGTCTGCCAGCTCTTCCTTGGAATCCTTTGTTCCGTTAATATTGATGTAAGCACGGATAGCAGGATAATCTGTTGTATCGATCCGGCTGATATGAATACTGATCCTGTCATATTTCAAAGTCGTTGATACATAAGAATTAAATGAACCATTAATGGTATCCTCTGACACCGGAACAACCTGTGCACTCTGTTTGTCCACCAGATCAGTCACAGCTGCATTCAGCTCCGGATTGTATGCATCATTGGATATCTGATTATACTGGGTAACAACCTCATCGATCGAATCCTTCAAAGAGGACTGATCGCTGATCGCTGCACTATTATCAATTATCTGATGCAGATGTTCATTTGCAGTATCCCGGTCATCCATTGCAAGGTACAGCTTCGACAGCTGCAGTTCATAAAAGCCGGTATCATCGCCATGTCGTGGTATCTGTACCAGAATATAATTTGCCGCACGCTTGATCGGAACATTACATGCTTCCTTGTAACTTTCATCTGCCTCTTCTAATAATTCATTGATCTCATCCGCATGCTTTCCTTCATAGCCCTCTTCATCAATCAGCTTCTGTGCTTTTTCCTTCGTACGTTCTGCCTGTTTCACCAGCTTTCTGATCTCCTCATCCTTCATATCAAAGGAAGCCTCTGTATAGTTTTTATCCATGTTGTTACGGTAAACCTCTTCGGCGATCACATCCGTATAAATAACCGTATTCTCCGGACTTTTAAATTGTCGGTTCAATTCCGATGCTTTTTCCTTCGCCTTATCATAATCCTGTTGATAAACATAAAAGCTGACCTCCCTGCGAAGGATCTCCTCTGTTTCTCCATAGGTATGTTTCAGGTCCTTGATATCATCCTCTGTAAGCTCCGAAACAGCCACTCCATGGATCTTGTTGTCAAGCTCATACGCCTTTTCATATTTGCGCTTTTCTTTTCTGGTGAAATGCCGTTCATCCACATACTCTTCTAAAGCAGAAAAAAACTCCTGTCCTGCCGTCTTCTTTTCCTGTACATCATCGGATCCGCTTTTATATGTAGCTTCCTCCACCGCACCTTGCTTTTCCAGATCCGAAAGATATGCTTCATAATCCGTATATGCCTCTGTTCCACCATCTGTCATACCAAGCTTTTCGGAGCAATAAGTATCAAGCTTCGTCAGGCAGGTTTTGCCAGCCTTGCTGATCCCTTTTCGTTCTAATAGCTCCTGGGTTTTGAAATACCCATTGATATAATCGCCATTCATCGTATCACAGGCTGCACCAAGCACCTCTTTTTCCTCCGAACTGCCTGATATATCATTCAGAATCCGGACTGCCTGGTCTGAATTGCCATCCATTATATAGCAATATGCCATATAGATACCCTGCTCATTTGTATCTGTATCATCGAAATAACTGCGTACGCCAAGAAAGGTAGTCCCGGCAAAAGCCAGAACTACCCCTATCGTGAGCAGCCATTCCGGGACATTTCTCTTTGTCTTAAAGATGAAATGTCCGCATATATCAACGACTGTAAAAAACAGAAAGATAATTGCTATCTTCAGTAAAATATTTAATTCCAAATTTTGCCCTCCCTTAAATATCTGAATCGGATCTGTTTTAAATGAAGACCATTTTTACCGACATTCAGACGCATAACTGAAAATCTGGTATGCAGATCAAATTCTTTTTTGATAACCATGTCTTCCCCATTTGTTCCATGGAATGTGAAACTGAGGATCGGTATATTGGTATAATACAACGTACATGGCATTTGGGCAAGTTCTGAGAGATCGGAACTTCCGATCAGTTCAATCTCATAAATTCCTTTTTTCTGTACATCAAACGGAAGAACATAATTTACACCGGCTTTCGACTTCTTGGTATCAAGTCGTAATTCATAGTCGCCATCTAATCTGACAAATTCAACCTCTGACAGATCGACATCATCCGGTTCTGCCGGACGATTGATAATCGATACCTCTGTCGGGCAGCCCATTGCTCTGCGCATTGCTTCTGTATGAAGTACAAAACCACAGATATTGGCTGCATTTCTCTGAAGCTCCGAACGCTTCAGTCGTCCGTCTACGAGTGCTGCGGCTGTATTGTCTCCGCTGGCATTTGTTGAGCCATCCGGGCATACCATATAGATATCATTCTGCGCACGCGCCATCGCAGCAAAATTGATCTTATCCGGCTCCTGTCCACGCTCATTGATGGATGCCCACCAGTCAGTCATAACGATACCTTTAAATCCCCATTCTTCTCTGAGGATCGTCGTACAGAGATCATAATTACCCGCTGTCCATACTCCATTTACCGGTCCGTATGTCGTCATGATCGCATCGCAGACACCGCTTCTTACGATCATCTCAAAACCTTTCAGATAGATCTCCCGAAGTGCACGTTCTGATACAATAGGATCTGCAAAATGTCGTCTCATCTCCTGATTATTTGCACAGAAATGCTTGGCTGCCCCTGTTACACCTGCTGCATGCAGACCTTCTAACATCGCACCGGCAAAGCATCCTGTCACATATGGATCTTCTGAGAAATATTCAAAGTTTCTTCCATTTAACGGATGACGGTGAATATTCATACCAGGTCCAAGTAAACAATCCACCTTCTGTGCGATCATCTCATAACCGGTACAGGTGTAAAGCTCTTTTACAAGCTCTGTATTAAATGTACATCCGATGATCGTTCCATTTGGCAGGCTGAATGCTTTCACACCACAATCTAACCGCATACCGGACGGTCCATCACTGCAGCATACAGAAGGGATTCCATGACGGTTGATCAGTGACTTGGATACACCGCCAAACGCTGCTGCCGTTCCCGGTGTTACAAGTGAACTTCCCATGCCTTCTCCTCGAATGATACAAGTAAGGTCATCGTCTGTCAATTCTGATATAAATTTATCCATTCCGATCGAACCATCTGCCACATCGGATAATGTATGCGTCCCCATCGTCTGACGGATCTCCTGTGGAAGATGAGCCTGTCTTCTCTGCTTCTCGTTTGATGCATGATGTGGTGCTGCTTCCATCATGACCTGATATCCGTTCTCTGTCTCTGCTGCCTTCATTCTGTCAAATGCTTCTACCGGAGCAAGTGCAGAGCAAAGCTGTTTGATCACAAGATCTCCTGCAAGCTCAAATGTGCCTGCACATTCCGCACTTCTGACATCTGCACCTGCAAATACATGATATGTGCCTGCCTCTAATACAAATGCATACGCATGTCCTGTAATACCGGAGTCGTCATAGGATGCAAAGCGGCTGTATGGAACAGTGATCTCTACTTCTTCGGATTCACCCGGTGCAAGCTCCTTTGTCTTTGCAAATCCGACAAGAACCTTATCTGCTTTTCCAAGCTTACCCTGCGGAGCTTCCGCATAGATCTGAACAACATCTTTTCCTTTCTTTAAACCGACATTTGAAACAGTTACATGAAGTGTAAACTGCTGTTTCTCCGGCTCATTTGCAAATACAACGACTGACTTTTCAAATGTTGTATAGGACAGGCCATATCCAAACGGATATCTGACGCTATCCTTTGCGAAAGTCTCAAAATAACGATATCCGACATAGATATCTTCACTGTAATAATTCTTATCCGGATCACCAAAATATGGTGTAGAAGGATAATCAGCAACTTTATATGCGATCGTGTCTGTCAGATGACCGGATGGTGAAACTGCTCCTGTTAATACATCTGCTGTTCCAAGTCCGCCAACCATGCCGCCCTGCCATACATACATAACAGCTTCCGGCTGGTAACGGTCTGTAAAACTCATATCGAGCAGACCACCGACATTTAATAAAACGATCATCTTATCAAAGTTCTTTCTTACTTTTGTGAGCAGATCTTCTTCCACATCTGTAAGCTGATAAGAACCCTTGGTATCACTTGCATCTTTATCCTCGCCTGCTGTACGTCCGATGATCACGATAGCTGTCTCTGATCGCTTGCCGGCTGCTTCCACAACCTCATCGGTCAGCTCCATTTCTTCCTGACACCATGGTTCATTTCCCCAGCCTTCGCCTTCGTTAAATGGATGTGTCTCTTCCCAGTCCTGATAGATCTTGATCAGCTCCTCATCCAGAATGACCTGACCACTCTCACGCAGACCATCTACGATTCCATAGACCTTTGATACATTTACCATTCCGCCTGAACCGGTTCCGCTCTTATAATAGTGGTTCTGGATTCTTCCAAATACTGCCACCTTCTCATCTTTTACAAGCGGAAGTGCCTGATCTTTATTCTCAAGCAGAACACAGCCTTCTGCTACTGTCTGTCTTGCAAGTGCTACATACTGATTCCAATCCAATACTACCTGATTCTTCATATCCATCATACTCCTTTTCCTGATTTTATCCGTTTGTTTTATCTTCCTTATGCAGCTGTTTTCCGGCTCTCTGCATATGTATTTTCTGTCTCATTCTTTTTGACAGAAATTATGATTTCGTTCTTCAATTTATGAATGTATGATAGTATGAATCCTATTTTTACAATATAAAAAATACGACATTCTCATCATTTTCCCGACTGTTTTAAAATCGAAAAAAACTGTTATTTGAATTATTCAAACAACAGTCTTTTTCTGTATCTTATTTCACCCATTCTTACAATACATGCCATGTTTCTTTGCAATTGGTATTGTTTTATCTTTGATTTCTTCAATTGTATAACACATCATACATACCTCCCTCTCAAAATATACAAGCAAGTAATTTTATGTTTATTATACCACAAGAATCCCGCCTGGCATACGCCAAACGGGATTCTTATATTTTTCTGTATAACTGACACTTACTGTTTATTCTTTCTGCTCTTTGCAAATACACAGCCGGCTCCAAAGGAAGATACCAGAACGCCTGCGATCAGAAGTGATCGAACCGAAAGTCCTGTCGCTCCCTGAATGACCAGCAGTTCTTCCGCATTGTCACTGTTAAATCCTGTAAGATGTAAGGTTTTTGAACTTATGTAAAAAATAATTCCTGTTACTGCGACTCCAAGTACAGTAGAAAGTGCGGATACAGCCGTCCGTCTGCTGCAGCCATTTAACAACAACAGGCTGACTGCTGTTCCTGTTAATATAGTCAGGATTGAGACAATCACAGGAGGAAATCCGTGGTAGATCGCCTGAACCATAAACAGTACTACCAGAAGAAGTGTAAAAACGACACCGGCTAATGCCCGTAAGCCTTTTCCTTTTCCCACAAACAACATTACCGCGGCAAATACCACCACAAGGATGCCAAGTGGCAGGCACCTGTCATAATTGAATACTGTGTAGTAGGGAGCTGCTTCCTCCGGCATATCTGCACATACGATTATTTTCTGATTCGCGTTTACATAGATGTTATGTGTCTGTGACAAATAATTATCAATCGATACTTTGTCGCCTTTCTGCTCCCCATCCAGAATCAGAACTGTAAGCTCCTGTTCCCCAAGATATCTGGAATGATCATATGGATCTGTCTCCAGCCGTTCATTATCGACAGATACTACCCGCCCTCTTACGAATGTCCTGCTGTCGTTATTGTACATTGTATAGCTGTTGATCCGATCCCAGTCAAATGAACCTGCCGCCAGAAGAAAGGCTGCTCCAATCAGGAAAACCGCGATATATACTGCATTTCTTCTCACAAATAAAACAAGATGCCCACCTGCTTTTTCATCCGTTTTCCCTGTCGTTTTGTCTTTTCTCTCTGTCTCTTTCATCTCCGGCTGCCTGCTCCTTATACATATGAAGCGGACTCACCTGCTCCTTGAGGTGGTCTCACTTCATTTCTGTATTTATTATAAATATGCCTGCCTGTGCCTGCTATCACACTTCCGTAAAGATTGCAAGGGTTGTATATTTCTTTTGTAAAATTCACGAAAAAACAGGCAGTCTCGTTATAAGACTGCCTGCCTGATAATTATTTTTATATTGTATTGTTTTCTATATCTCATATATCACATAGGATATACCTGTATCTTCATGAGAAAATCAGTTCTCCAATAACTGTTTCTGCTGATGACTTACTCTATCTGGAAAAGCCATCATAAAAAGATTCAATCAAAGCACAGTCCATGATAAGAACATAGAACACATTTCCATAGTAACGGCTTTCTACAATTCTTCCATGATCAAGAACAGGGCGGTAGGATCCATCTTTTTTTGCAAAATGGAATCTTACATAATCATTATTTCCACTGGTCTTTGCATCAATCTGTTTCCAGATACTGGTCTCCACAGAATCCCGTTCATCCGGGTGAATAAGATTCCTGAATCGCTGCCCGGTATAATCCAGAAAATCATCGAAATCCTTGCAGCCTGCAAACTCAATCAATTCACGATTTGCAAATAAAATACGATCATCCTCCGGATCAGCTATATATATCAGGAAAGCTCCCGGAAGATTTTTTGACACATCCTGAAGTGCAAACCCAAGCTGACTTCTGTGCTGTATCTTATAATCACTGCGATAAGGACTGCAACTATGCTTCCCATGTAGTTTTACCGCATAAAGTGCCATATCTGCGCATCTGATAAGCTCCAAAACATCGTCACAGTCCTTCGGATATTCTGCGTACCCAAGAGAAATATAAAAAGGATGCTCTTCACCATTATATGTTATATACCTTGGCTTAAGGGTAAAACTCTCTATTATACTCTTTGCCTCTTCCTCTGTTGTTCCGATCAAGATAACAGAAAACTCATCGCCGCCATTTCTGCATAGAATGGCATTTACACCAAAATTATCTTTCATGTCCTGTGCAAGACTTTTCAGTGCGGTATCACCAACGACGTGTCCATACATGTCATTTATAAATTTAAAATCATCAATATCCATCTGTGCGCCCACACAATGAATACAATGACCGTCCTGTATCACCTTTTCAAGCTGCTCATCAAAACCTTTGCGGTTCAAAAGACCGGTTAACGGATCTGTTATCGCCATTTTTTTTAATATCTCACGATGTCTCTCAACCACAAGAACGATCACCGTTAATCCCGTTAAAAGCAAAATAATACAAATTCCAAAAACGAGCTGCGGAAGTATGTTCCATCCGTGGTTCCAACCATCAGTTGGCATTACCTCTAAGCCAAATGTGCTGCCACAAAATTCAAACTCAAATGTAATCGGCTCCTTCAAAATATTACCTGATGCCGATACCACCTCTGTATCATCCGACAAAGGAGAAACTGTCTTTGTCAGACAGTAATCATAACCAAATTGGGTAAGTGACTGAACCGATTTCTCAAATACCTCCGGAATACGGATAATTACAATAGTGAATCCCCAGAACGCAGAGGTTCCATCCGGGCACTCCAGATATACGGGATTTCTGATTGCAATGCCCCGGCCTCCTTGTTTTAAGTCAAACGGGCCCTGCATAGTAACTATATTTTTATCTCTCCCGTAACGGCATATCTCTCCACGACTTTCATCGTGGATCAAATCTATCTTTCCCGCTTCATTTCCCGCCTCCGGATATATATCTGTAACAACACCATTAGGTGCAATCTGTATGCTCTGAACAAAATCTGTCATCAGATTTCCTGCAACTTTTTGAAAATTATCAATTTTTCCATTTTCACTGAGTACTATTTCCTCAAGTGTATCTGTAATCGCAACGCCACGGTTCATATCATTCTGCAACCGTTCTGCATAGGTTGTGGCATTAAGTTCTGTGACAGCCCGCATATGTTTTAAATTTGTTCTGTATGAATGATATAAAACTGCTGCCAAGGCCAGACAACCTGCCAGGAAAATGAGAACCGGCAATATGAGTTTTTTGTTATGGATTTTCTGTGAATGCATAGCTTGTCATCTCTCCTTGTTCTAAATCCAACTAAACAAATTCCTGTAAATTGCACATATTCTATCGCATTCTTTTATTTTTGACAAGCCACCCATTGTGGTATATTCCTTTTTTTGTAAAATGGGATTATAATACAGGAGCGAAAAGAGGTAATCAATATGCAGGATCCTGTCTATCATTGTGGTATATCTGGTGATGCCCTGCGCCATAATAAATTCATTTGAAATTGGCTTTACAAAAGAAAAACTGCAGGGACTATTATTTTCCGCTGTTCTTGCAACCATTATACATATTCTTCTATTGATTTTTATAAATATCGGAAGGAAACTCTGGCATTGGAATACAGTTGAATGTGCCACTGTCATGTATTCCAACTCGGGAAATATGATAATCCCACTTGTAAATGCTATGCTGGGTACCAACTATGTACTGTATTCATGTGCATTTATGTCTGTACAGCTGATATTTCTCTGGACACACTGCAGCACCATGCTCGCCGAAAAGCCACATATGGAATGGAAAAAGATAATAACCAATATAAATGTAATAGCCATAATAGCCGGACTCCTGCTCTTTTTCTGCCATATAAAACTGCCATCTGTCATACTCACACCGGTAAAAGACATAGGAAATATGCTTGCACCTCTCAGCATGATAGTAACTGGCATGCTGATGGCTGATTCGCCGATCCGCGACAGCCTGAAAAACGCAAAACTATACATTTTCTCTGCCATCAGGCTCGTCATCTGGCCTGCTGTTTTACTGCTTATAATGTATGTAAGTCATGTATATGCCCTTATTCCAGAAGGAAGAACTTTACTCCTCATAGTATTCCTTGCCTCCATCACACCATCCGCTTCAACAATCACCCAGATGGCTCAGGTATATAACAAAGATGCTGCATACTCCGGTCTTTTAAATGTATTTACTACCTTGTTCTGTATCATAACCATGCCTTTGGCTGTCATATTGTTTTCACGGCTTGTGATATAATGGAGTTGCTCAAAAACCAATTAACCACGCCCCGACCATCATCTCTTTAGTCTTTCCATACGCCGGACATTCACCATATTTAATATAATCACTATAAAATGCAAAATTATAAATATCTATTAGCAATTCTGCATCCGTAATATCTGCTTTTCTATATTCAATCTTCATAAACAATACCTCTCCAAATCTCGATTTAACTTTCCATCAATTTAATTGCGTCATCAACAGATACACATGTAGCAAATCTCTTTGGCCACATCATATCATTGTAATATTTATAGGTTTCTTCTCCAGACATATAGTCGTTATCAAATGTTGAATTTGCCCCTTGTGGAACAATTACTTTATATCCTCTTTCAAAAGCAGATTTCACAGTTGCATCTATACAGAAGTTTGTCTGTAGTCCCACTATCACTAATGTATTATCATCTTTAACATAATCTGTAAAATCTTTATTTCCAAAACAACTATTGATATTTTTTATAAATATCTTTTCCCCTTCCTTGGGAATCACTTGTTCTGCAATTTCGAAGTCTTCATCACCGATTGAAAACCCCGTTCCTGGTCCATCATCATGTTGAAAATAGATAACCTCTATTTGATTATCTCTAGCTGCTTGTATAATTCTTGTAATATTTTCAATAAATTCATCAAAATTAAAAAGTCTACTATCTGTTATTCCTTTTTGTATATCTATCACAAGTAGTTTCATTCATTTCTCCTTTATACATAAAAATTGCGATTTTACTTTCTTCTTAATGGAACAAGTTATTATCCACAATATATTTTAAATTACATCTATTTAACATCCATGATTTATTCCTTGCCCCATTTTGATATTGAATAACCTGTTCTTTACATTCGTCAGATAAACCCTCATATATTTGTTGTGCTTTATCTTTAATTATTTCCTGACCTAAATTATCTGCCACAAAGTCAAGATACACATTATATTTTTCAAACCCTTCAAAGAAAAGATATCGTATAGCTGCATTATAATCTTCATCAAATCTTTTTACCAAATCCATTGCAGTATCTCGAAATCTTTTTTCTAATATATTCTTCGTTTCAAGCAATTTACTTTCCGTTGATATATCATACCAATACCCATCTTTGGGATTATAACTCATAGATGCTATTACATTGTCAACTGGTAATTTTCCGTATTTTTTATAAATAATCCTCAAATCGGCATTTACTTCAATACTCTGCCCAGATGCATTCCATTTTGACGAGAAAAAGTTTATTTCAAACACAATGTCTTTTACTGTTTTCTTCAAAATACCACTTTTTAAATACTTAAAGCCAGTTACTGTTGACAACTCACATATTAATCTTGTTTTCGTTTCTTCAACACTTAAAATATTTTCCATTTTTTCTCCTAATAACCCATGTGAAACTTCAAAGTTTCTGTTGCTTTCAATCTCTCCGCATGACTGAAAGTTTTGAGTGCCTTATATTTATCTAAATAATTTTTGCATCTGCTTCTCGAAGCTTTTTAAAATATTTTTCTTTATTCTTATTAAACATTGTTCCGATAGCTGATTCATTAAGTATTACACTATAGCCTTCTTTTATGGCCCCTAACGCAGTCAATGCTACGCACCCACCACCATCAACTCCTACGATTTCCACACATTTAATCTTATGTGCTTTTAAGAACTCATTAAGTTTAGGATTGCTAAATGCGTTTCCCTCATATTTTATGAAAACATAATCAGATATAACATGAAGATTGCTAACTAATTCCACTTCTTCAGTTCCTTCATAAGCCTTAAATGGTGCAAGCTTATTTATTAAATTTTTCTTCATGATATTTTTGATATAAACAACCACATTACTTTCATTTGCGTCAATAACTTCGTTTACAGTTTGAATCAGAATTTCATTATCATATTTAAAGTATGTAGCGTGATTTTTTCCAACACATACATTCTGCATATCAATTACCAACAATGCTTTTTTCACTTTCTTTCCCTCCGTCATCTTCAAATTCATCTAATACTTTGCATTTTTATATGAAATCAATATATGTGCAGGTGCAAATAATAGCGATGCTACAATCAATAATACAGACCTGCTCATAATTCCACTGAAGATGAAAATTACGGATGGAATAATAGATAATGTCAATGCTTTAAAAATCGTATTATTTCTAAAACAAATAATCCATATCACACAATAAAGTATAATTAAAACGACATTTGCTATTAAATATATCGCAAAAGCTTCATCAGACCACCAACCGAACCAGGTTCCAGGAATATTGACAACCATAAATCCGAAACACCCAAATCTTCCTATCTGTTCTACAACTTCAACACCTTTATTATTCCACTTATTTTCAAAACCATCTTTATACTTTAATGTAAAAATAATATTGGGTACCATGATTACTGCTATAAATACTGCCCCAAAAATGTTTATCCACTCCATCATGTTCTCACCTTCAAATTCAAAGTTTATTCTCTGTCATTCAACAGTTTATTTACTCTTTCAACTGGAAATCTGTCTTCAATATCAATTATCTTTATTATCAACTATTATAATTCCTACTATCACAAAAATAACACTTATAACAGATAATAGTAACCCTCCGTTACATTTTGCCCGGTAAAATTATTTGGACGAACTTAGGTATTTACTAATTTTTATATTTTACCGTCCAATTACCTTCAACACTTTCTGAGGTTGCATATTGACCGTAATCTAACACTGCTAAATCCCTCATCGATTCATCTATGCTTAAAATTTCACCTAAGGAAACCACTCTCGCATCTTCTTCCTTATGGTTTTCGCCGCATAAAAACTGCCAATACCCGTCCTCATCGTGAGAAACGTATAATATAGGCTTATACCCCTCCAACACATGGTAGCAGGTAATGCAGGCAGTGTCAGGACTATCTTCAAACGGAAATTTTCTATTATCCGCTTTCTTTTCAACTCTTTTAAATTTATCAAGTAATCCCATAATTTAATCCTCTCTACAACTTCAAAGCTTATGATCTGTTCGTCATATAACCAACAACAGAATCTACTCCCATAGTGCATTAATTTTATCTGGAAGTAATTCTATCTCCGTTCCAAGCAAAGCAACATCATCTTCATCTATTGGCACTGGTACATTAAAGTAGTTTCCCTTATTATCAATTCCATAAAGTTCACCACCACCATTTGAGCCAATAATAATGTGACCCGGCAAAATTTCTTCAATTTCATAATCATCATTTATTTCTTGCAATTCTTCCAACGGATATAATATAAGCCAGGTTTCACCAATATCGCCTTCACCACCATTATGTTTTTTCATCAATTCTATGTAATCGTTTGGCAATACCACGTCATTTATTTTCTCTATAATTTCTCCAAAATAAGGCGAATTAAATTCAAACATTCCCCATTTTTCCATATTATTCACCTCGTCGCTAAATTCCGATTTCTCAGTTTCAAAAACTGGAATTTGTCTGTCTATACATAATCTGATATTTCAAATACACATTCAGAAGCTCCATTGACAATTGTATCAACAATAGTAACTGTTACACTCTTTTCAAAAACCTCAGAGAACAATCGCATATACCAACCAGCAGAACATTCACAATACTTTTTATTCATATTCTCAACTTTTTTAGGTATATTACAATAACATTTTTTGTATACAGCAATAATCTTTCCTTCAAAAATATGTAAGTTCCTTCCGCCAATATCTGCTTCATTCAGAAGATTCAAAAATTCTGCTATATCGTTAGATTTAGCGTATAATTTTTTTGCTATTTTTATAGCATTGGTTGACAAGCAGCACCCACCACATTTTCGCATAGTATCAGTCATATATATCTTCATACTCTCAGTAGTATTTAAAAGCTCATTAATATATCTTGCCTGCTTAAGCGGTGTTGCATTTTCATCAATAATTCCAATCTCCGAACAAACCGCAAATGCATTTTCAGAATCCATATTATCTACTATTCTTTTGGCCTTATTCATATCATATCCTCGCAAGAATTTAACTAATTATTCTAAAATCTACTGTTCTTTTGATTTCACCGGCATCCAAATTTCGCAATAATAATTCTCATCCTGATTTCCTTTCGGATAATCACAAGGTGCGGTGTAGTATTCTATATTATACATTCCTGCAATTTCATAATCACTATTCCCAGGAAGCCATTCCTTAAAAATCTCTGTATTCACTTTTTGTAACGCTTCCGGCATAGATCCTTTACATGGAAATACTGCCCATGTATTTTCAGGAATAACTACCGTTTCAAATTCTTCCGGTATGTCTTTTGAAGGAATATAATCATCAGCAATCATGTACTTGAAGAATCCTTCCGGTGCTCCATCATCTAAACAGATTCCATACATACCACAAATATACTTACCGTTTCCCTTTTCATAATGCTCTGTCCAAAATTGTGGGCATTCTTTATACCCTTCTTCATTTTTAATAATTTTGGCACTTCCGACAACAGTAAATGCCGGTTTTTTAACAATTTTACATTCCATTTCAAATCCACCTTTCATAGATACATGTATTTTTAGAGGAAGGTAGTTTTTGAGTTCACCGTCTCCGGACTTCGCCTGTGCAGGCGTAATACCGTGAAATCTGGTGAAGGCTTTCGTAAAGCTGTCTGGAGAATCATAGCCATATTTCATTGCTACATCTATAACCTTAACACCATCTGTTTGCAAATCTCTGCCGGCAAGTGATAATCTTCTATTTCTTATATATTCGGATACCGTAATTCCACAAAGAATCGAAAACCCTTTTTGAAAATAAAATGGCGAAAGATTAATCTTTGCAGCAATTTTTTCCAGAGTAAGTTCATCTGTAAGATGTCCTTCAATATATTTGATTGATGAAGTGATATCTTCCAACCAGCTCATGCTTATTTACTCCTTCCTACAAAACACATCTTATCTCCAAAGCATATTTTTGTCCCGACATATTTTGCTCTCTTTTGTCCAATTACACAACTATCGCAGATATAATCACAAGGCATTCCTTTACATAAACAATTAGTAAAAATCAAATTCGTCTCTCGGTTAAACACACCAGCTTACTGGAATTTGTCACTCCATCAAACTGGAATTTAGCGATTTCTTTTTCCTGTATTCTCTGTCCCTCGGATTTCCTCATGATAGAAATAATCTACAATCACCGGATGTCCCTGCGGGACTCTGCCATAAGGCATTTCATTATCCACAAAGGGACAATCATACTTCTTAGCCATTTCCTCAGCTTTTACTTCAAGTGCTTCAAAGTAGCTGCGGTTATGCTTGTTATAGATCTCGTCGTAAAGTGGTACAAGATCAAGATATTTTCCGGCGATATAATCCATAATTGTCTTTTTGAAACCGCCTCGAAGATTTAGATTTTCGAGCCAGAACAGATCGCACTGATCCTTTACCCGCTCAAAGATTGCTTCAAAATTCGTGATACCGGGGAATACCGGAGATACGAAACAGACTGTACGGATACCTGCTTCATATACCTGCTTCATAGCAGCGATACGGCGCTCAATGCTAGAAGCAGAGTCCATATCGTTCTTGAAATTTTCATCTAGTGTGTTGATCGACCATGAAACGGTTACACGTCCAAGCTTCTTCAACAGATCAATATCCCGTACCACAAGATCCGACTTTGTGCAGATCAGAATATCTGCGTCACTGCCGATCAGCTGCTCCAGAAGTTTTCTGGTATTCCCGAATTGCTCCTCTTGTGGATTGTAGCCATCTGTCACAGAACCGATGACCACCCGCTGTCCGGCATATTTCTTCGGATTTTTAATTTCCGGCCAATGCTTCACATCAAGGAAAGTGCCCCATTCCTCCTTGTGCCCGGTAAAGCGCTTCATAAAAGAAGCATAGCAATACTTGCAGGCATGTGTACAGCCTGCATAGGGATTGACCGAGTAACCGCCTACCGGCAGACTAGACTTAGTCATGATGTTCTTTGTTTCCACCTCACGAATGAGGATTCCATTTATTACTTCTTCCATGATTTCTGTTCCTCTAACACTTTATTAAATTCTTCCGGCATTTCCTGAATCATATTTTCATCCCCTATGATAGGGACAAGGTCTTCCTTCATAAACACCGGAATGCCGAGCTTATGTGCTTGGTCCGCCAGAGACCATGCCCATTCCGGTTCCGTATGAATCTTCCTGCTCTGAGCTCCGGTCATGGTGCCGACAACGATCCAATTGATTCCGGAAAGGTCAACTGTGCCGGGATCATCGAATAACGGCTCAAAGGTAACATGGTAATGTTTTGCTCTGACGTTTTTCCGAAGAGCGTCGATACGCCACAGTTCTGCTTTCCTCGTCACCGTAACGCCAAACCACGCATTTTCCAGATCGGTATCAAAATCCAGCAAATCAGGTCGCTTGGTAAGGAACAGGAACTGATGCTGTGGATTTTCACGGATCTTTGCAAATACCTCGTCTCTCCATTCCGGCTTCCATCCGGAGAGATCGCTCATGCCGGTAAGAAGAAAGTTCTGCGGACGTTTCTTTTCCATCATCTTGAGCTTACCTGGAAAGAATTCAGGGTCAGCGAAGTCATCAATCATATGCCAGCGTTTCACGTTGTTGCGGGCATAGCAATATGTACACCCCACTATGCAGCCAATGACGATATTCATGTTCTGAATCTGATCTTTGATACAAATACTCATGACTTCTGCCACTCCTCAAGATTCTTTCTGATGCGGTCGAGGCATTCCTCAAACCGGATAATTTCTTCCTCTGAAAAACCTTTGTAGTAAATACTGCCCATCTCATCAGATACAGAATCGTACTCGCCCTTCAAGGCATGTGCTTTCTCAGTCAGAAACAGGAGTGTTTTCCTTTTGTCCGTTTCAGACTGAACACGGCTTATCAGCCCTTGATTTTCCATTCTTTCCAGCATCGTAGTAAGAGATGTTATCGCTAATCCGCATTTAGTCGAGAGTGACCTGATTGAGATACCATCCTCCTGCCACAGTACATAAAGAATACGCCCCTGGGCTCCATTAAACGCATCAATATTCTTTTCACTGAGAATCTTCTCGAAAATCCGGTCTCCAAGCTGTTTTATTTTGGTGACAAGAAATCCTCCATTCATTTCCATACAAAAGCTCCTATATAGTAGTTTACCAAAAACATACTATATAGGAGCTTTATTGTCAACAGTTTATATGTCCTAATAGGTAAATTCCGTTTTTTCAATTCTCCAAACTGGAATTGTTCAAGCTTTTCAAATACTAACGTCCTTAATTCTGTTCAATAATTGATTTATAGTAGTTACCAAAGTCAGCAAGTGAATTAACAATTGGAAGCATTTTTGTTCCGAGTTCCGTTAAGCCGTATTCAACTCTCGGTGGCTGCTCATGGTAATCGTGGCGATATGCCAGCCCATCACTCATCATTTGTCTTAAACTATCTGTCAAAACCTTTTGTGAAATACCATCTATACTTCGTTGTAGCTCATTGAATCTCCATGGACGCTCTTTCAAGTTACGCAAAATCAGCAGTTTCCATTTCCCTCCGATAAGAGATACTGCTGTTGCAACTGGGCATTCCGGTAATTCTTCTTTTGCTCGCATAATTCTCACCTCCGAGTCTATTGTAACACATTCATTTTTGAGTGTACAGTTACAAAAAGGTGCGTACTTGTTTTTGTATGTGTCTCACACTATACTAATACCAAGCAACCAGAAACTACAAATTAACTATGGAGGTTATTATGGCAAATTACACAAAAACAACTATTGGAAAGGAAAACCGAATTGAGCTGCATGAAAAGTTGTCTTTAACAGGTGCAGAAATCAGTTTAAACGAACTACCTGCAGGAGCAAATGTCCCATTTGTTCATTCTCATAAAGAAAATGAAGAAATCTATGGAATTCTTTCAGGTAACGGCAAAGCAATAATTGATGGAGAAGAAATTAGCCTTTCAACTGGAGACTGGCTAAAAATCGTGCCTACTGCAGAGCGTCAGTTTTTTGCATCCGATATTTCTGGAATTACTTATATCTGCATTCAGGTAAAAGAAAATTCTCTGGAACATTTTACAGCAGAGGATGCCGTAATCGGCTAATTAAAAGTATTTATTTACAAAAATGCACAGTTCACGATAAGCTAAGAACTGTGCATTTCTTTTTGTTCAATATTACGTTTTCTCAATTTTTCAAACAAGAAGTTATCAGTGATTATCTTTTAGAAAACAGCCAACTACAGCGACGCCAAATCCAAGAACACCTAGGACATATCCCCAAAAATTATTTGTTGTCACAGCAATTCCTAAAGGTATTATTGCAATCCCCAATAACTCAATCTTAATTTCTTTCATCGCAAATACCTTCGTTACAAACTGGAATTTACTGCAATACCCAATCTTCTCTTTTTAGAATGTTTACCTCATTTTCTTCCGTTGTACCGAATGCTGTCTCATAGGTATCAAATGCATAGTGTTTGAAACCACTTTTTTCCTGAACTCTATGAGATTGCTCATTCCACAAGAAGTGACCACAGAAAATTACATCAAGATTAGCGTTCTCAAAGAGAAAACGAATTACTTCTTTCAACGCTTCCGGCATTAAACCTTGTCCCCAATATTCTTTGCTCAGAACATAGCCTATCTCACGGCATTTCTTATTTTCAAATTCCGGGAAGTGAGTTTCATTGTATTTTTCGATCCCAACAGAACCTATTACTTTGCCCTGATATTCGAGTGCAAATGTTTTCTTATGGCTAATGAACATATCAAGAATAATCTTAGATTCTTCCTTGCTTTTATGAGGCTTCCAACCCGCCATTTGTCCGACTCCATCTACTGAAGCGTAGGAATAAAAGTCATCAAGGTCGGATTGCCGCCACGGGCGAATCAACAAACGCTCTGTTTTTAGGATAACATTACTTATATCTATTTCAGGATTCATAGTATTTTACTCCTCTAAATTCCGATTTTCTCAATTCTCCAAACTTGAAGTTATTACTTTCTGCATAGTGTGTTTCCTAAAATGATAATTACCACGACATCAACCAAAATAATCCCCAATGCAATATATACAAAAAATGCAGGCAAAATATTTTCAAACAAGCCCATAGTTAATGCAAGAATTGCTATAATAGACATTCCAATTCCCATTGTTCTGCATAACTTCTTTTCATCATATTTTTCCTTTTCTTCATTTGAAGCTGTATTATATCCAGAAATGAACCAGCTTCCATGTCCAGAAAGTAAAATAATAGAAAGTACAGCAAATATCGCAAAGACAATCCACACTATCCAATCAGAGCCTGTTGCTAAATCTGCTAATTTCATTTACATACTCCTCCTCATATAATCAAGTGTTTTTTATTGAAAATTCAAGGTTTTCAACCTTTCATATCTCAGTGAATAAGCCGCAGTTATGAGCATTTCGATGTATCAGGTACTGAAATAGTGGTTTGAGGGTATACGAAATAAAACGTCATTGATTTCCGCTTTACTGGCCTTGTGTATACCCATCCCTCTATGGCAGCTAACCTCCTATATCCACCAGGATCATCTCTGTCTCCAGAGGTCCTAACTTCCTTCGTCCTGCCTGCCCATAACCAGGGTGTCAGCTATGCTCCCTAACGGGGTCTCGCCCCATGGAAAATATTCCTGCCGACTACTGGCTCATTCTTTGTATTATTGATTACTGACTCGCTTCCTGTTCCAGCACTGTGATCAGCGGACGTTATCTGTTACATTCTGCTTGTTCCAGTGGCTGTCCACATGACAGCCTCCATTATAGTTACTTGTCTTTCTTACGCAGCCTGTAGATAAACTGCCGGTCTCTTGATGTCACTGACCATCTTTTTCGGATCATAATCCACACCTTTTGTCAGCATGGCATAAAAGACTCGTATCAGCTTGGCTGCAATCGCCATAAGTGACTGCATTTTCTTCAACGGATTCAGCCTTCTTGTTGTATAATAATTATGGAGTTCTCTGAACTCCGGGTTCTTCGCCACAAGCGACATTGCAACCTCAAAGAGCAGGTATCTGAGTCTCTTTCGACCTCGTCTGCTTATTGTTGTCTCGCCCTTGTGCTTTCCCGAGCTACTTTCAACCAATGCCAACCCTGCAAGCTTCTGCAGTTCTTTCGGCGTGTTAAAACGGCTGATATCACCTACTTCAGCAAGGAATCCTGACACTGTCTTGATTCCCACACCTTTGATTTTCAACAGCTTCTCAGCCATCGGAATCTGCTTTACCAACCCTTCAATCAGAGTCATAACTTCCTGAAGACGTATGTTTCTGGATTCATAATCCTCCAGAAGCATTCGGATTTCCATTCTTGCAGATACTGCTCCTTCTTTACTTCCGACGCTGTGCTCTGCAGCTTCTATCAGGGTCTTCGCCCTCGCTTTTCCAACTGCTCTTAACTACGCTTCACGCCAGATTTGATTCACTCCATCGATACCTAACGTCAGGATATCTTCAGGGAGTGGTGCTGATTTAAGGATTAGCATTCCGCTCTTGGCATCTGGATTTCCGTATACCGTCTTATATTCAGGAAAATATATATTGAACCAACGACTGATCCTGTTTTGAATTCTTGTAAGTTCCGCCTGTAACTGGAATCTTATGTTTGATGCTGTTCTAAGATCAGCGTAAACACCATCCGGCAGGTATGGGATCATGTAACGTCCCTCTCTAACTAATCCTGCTATAACTTTCGGATCCTTACGGTCATTTTTAGTTGGATTATTGTCGTCGAGTTCTTTTGATTTTTTCACATGGTGAGGATTTACAAGAACCGGTTTCATTTCATTATCCTGTAGAAACTTTCCAAGGTTGAACCAGTAATGCCCGGTCGGTTCCATACCTGGAACCACCTTATCCTTCTCATGTCTTTCTTTGAGATCCAAGATCCATTCCTTAAATGTCACAAATCCAGCCTCTGTGTTACTAAATTTAAAAGGTTTCTTTGAATACTCAATTCCTCTGTAATCAAAAGCTCTGGCGTAGTGCGTCTCACTTCCGACATCAATTCCGAGTACCAAAGTTTTTTCTGTAATAGCTTCAATTTTTGCGTTCTGTATGTTAGACTTCATTGTAGATACCTCTCTGTTCAATAAGATTTTTACTAACCTGCCAGTCAGTAGTCTTATTGTACTCTGAGGTATTTTCAATTTTCAACATCCACGTTTTTTATTATACAGGAAGCTCCTTAAATTCCATTTTTTAATTTTATAAACTTGAATTGTATATTAATTTTTCTTATTTAGTCTAATATGGAAATCGTTGGCTTTAGAACATTCTTCATATGTAAGATTAGTTTCATTCATTAAAAAACCAACGGCTTCCTCCTTTGTATTGTAATTAGATTTTTCTTTCATATATCTTAACAAATTGGTCATATATATTCTTCCGTACTTTTTCTGACAAACCGGCGTATTTTGTATCCAACACCTTTTTTACGGCTTCGTACTTCCTATTTTTATCTTCTATATCCGGACCACGGTCATAATTAAACCTCACATCATAAAAAATGTGTTTCATATCGTTACTTAAAGCTTGTAACACTCGAAACCCTTTCATAGAAAACTTTCCTTCTTTTATACCATTCTCCACACAGGGCTGTCTCGCCCAATCCATCATAAACCAATTCTCCATTGGCATATTTACACCATATCCGGAATCTGACAAAAAGTCATTTATCTCATTCCAATTTATCTGTAACGGCAAATCGTTTTCTTTCGCAAATAAATAGTCATCACGCTGTAATTCCTGTTTTTTTCGCTTTCTTGTATTTCTTTCATAAACAATCCAGTATATTACCATTGCTGCTATAATACACACGCTAAATATCTTTGTAATCATGGTATTTCCTTTATAAATAATCAAGTATACTACGGTTACTACCGCAATACTTATGCTGAGTACCTTTATAATCAAACCATTCATTGTGTATCTCCCTATCACTAAAAATTGGAAATTAACAAGTCGACAAATTCCGATTTTACGCTTTCTTAATCGGATGTCTAATTACAGTTTTCCATTTCTCTGGGGCAGCCTTTCTTGCATCAGACATATAAATCTCGTGGTGCAATCTATCTTTGTTAATATCATTAACATACCCATTTTGTTCTAAATAAGCATCCATAAGAGCAACAGTTGCTGGCTCATTATCAAAAGAACCTATATGCATAATTTGAACACATAATCCTTCATCAATCGTAAGATACTCTGCTGACGAACAATCGAGTTTCTTCTTTTTCGTTGCTGTTTCTACCGCCCAGTTAAAATCAGCTTTAGAAATGAAATCAGGCAAACGAATAACAGAAATCCAGTTGAAAGCAGATTTATTTGTATAATCTACACCCACGACATCATCCTGCCACCAAAAACCTTCCAATGGCGGAACAACATATTCAAAAAAGCCTTCAATTTTATAATCGGTCTTGTAACTCATTTTTAATGTGTATGCAACAGCATATAGAATACTGATTGCGTGTTGATATGCCCCACCTTCTTCATTTGGATTGCCTTTTCCTCTAACTGCAATATAATTTGCCTTAGGTACATTTACAATCTCTGGTTTATTCTTAGGCATATAAAATTCTTTAAATTCTTTCTTAAAATCAAAAGCCATAATAACCTCCAAAATTTCAATTTTACAACAATACAAGCAGAAAATTATTTATCATCTGTATTTGTTTTATTGTTTTCCTTTTTCTTATGAGTCGAACCTAAGCAAAGAAATGAGGAACCAAGACATAACCATACTATAGCCATAGAATTTTCATTTCCACTCGCAAAGCCAATAGCTGAGGCTATGAAAAACAGAACTGATGCAATATAAAATAAGATTGATTTGTTTATTCCTTTTTTCATAAATAAGAATCTCCTCCAAATACCGATTTGATAAAATGAGATTATATCCACCATTCTGGTGTTAAATCGCCAAGCGTTACTATTCGCTCATTTTCATAATCCATCATTATCTCAATTTTTCGATATTCTTCTGGCATTAGCTGTGTCATAAATTCCCTGCAAGCTCCGCAAGGTGGAATGGCTTTTCCATCTCCATCAATAGCAATTACTCGTTTAATAGCATCCTCACCATTTGTAATCATATTGAAGATAGCATTTCTTTCGGCACATATGCCCAAAGTACACGCTGTATCTACGCACACCCCAACATAAATTTTACCCGATATAGATTCTACCGCAGCAGCAACTCCTCCTGCTTCAATAATTTTCGAAACATCTCGTGGTTTTAATACCTGTTTTGCTGCATCGTATAACTCTTCCCATTTATTATCCATAAATTTCAGTTCTCCTTTATAACTTTCGATTTATCTTTCTACTCAACTACACGCCAACTTCTTTAAAAGATTAACATAATATTTAAGCTCATTCAAGGAACTCAAATAAACACACAAGTGGAATATGTAGGATTACAATACATGTGTTACAACTGAATATAAAAAAAGCAGAGATGCTTCTTTTGTGTTATATTTTAGTCACCACAACAAAAAAAACAAAAAAGGAGTTCTCTGCTATGGCTACTATAACACAAGATATGCGGTATCGTCTATCCTTAATCAAATACGCTGAAAGGTTTGGTGTCACCAAGGCTGCTATCAAATATAAAACCAACCGTCAATACATTTATCGTTGGAAACGACGTTATGACGGTTCTATTGAGTCCCTTCGTGACCGCTCTCGCAGACCCCATCATCATCCAAACCAACAAACCCCTGAAGAGATCAAGCTGATCTTTGATATGCGCAGACGCAATCCCAATGCCGGTCTTGTTGTCTTTTGGGTTAAACTCAAGCAGCGTGGTTACTCCCGTTCCATCCCTGGACTATACAGATTTCTCCGTAAGCAGGGAATTATGGCAGTTCATCCGCCAAATCCTAAATATATTCCAAAGCCTTACGAACAGATGGATTATCCGGGACAACGCATACAGGTTGATGTAAAATTTGTTCCTTCTGCATGCCTCAAAAACCCCAAGGTCATCGGCAAACAATTCTTTCAGTATACTGCCATTGACGAGTATTCCAGATGGCGTTTCGTAGAGGCTTTTGAAGAACACAACACGTATTCTTCTGCTATGTTTATAGAGCATCTGGTGAAAGCCTTTCCGTTACCCATTCAATGTATCCAAACTGATAATGGAGCAAAATTTACAAATCGTTTTACCACTCACCGTGACAAACCCACACTATTTCAGGTGCATCTGAAGCAGCATGGGATTCGCCATAAAGTTATACGACCTTTTACACCACGACATAACGGGAAAGTTGAAAGAAGCCACCGAAAGGATAATGAGCGTTTTTATGCAACTCATACTTTTTATTCTTTTGAGGACTTTGCCAAACAGTTGAAAGTGTATAATCGCAGGGATTATAACAACTTTCCTATGCGTCCATTAGGATGGAAATCTCCAAATCAGGTACTAAAGGATTATTTGGCATCTGTGTAACATATGTTTGACAAACCTACACTCAAATAAACACACAAGTGGAATACCTCAAATTAAGTTTGTTTATTTGAAATTGCAATATAACTGCATATAGAAATCAGGAAACTTATACAGTACAAAACAACCGCTCCAAAACTAAACAATACTTCTCCCAAATAAGTTAGTCCTGGCATAAATCCATATCCAGGAAGATTATTATAGTAAATCATCAGTCCTATGGATATAAGCAGCGGAATTAGTTCTGCCGAAAACAATATTCGCCAAAGTTTTTTTTTCTTGCGAATGGTTATCACAAATAATATTATAGGAAATCACAATAATAACAATTTTTTCAAAGAGTATTTTCATCAATTCCGGAAATACTAATACCGAAAATATATCGGAAAATGTATTGGAGGTTTTTATCATGAGACATTTTATCTTATCGTGTGAATCGACAACGGATCTGCCATATTCTTATCTGAATGAACGGGAAATTGCGGTCATTCCTTATACTTACGTTATTCATGAACATGTATACGAGGATAACATGGAACGAAATCCGGATCTGATGCCGAAGTATTATAAGATGTTGGAAAAAGGGCTGCTGCCTACAACCTCCCAGATCAACGAAGCTTCCTATTATGATTTCTTTGAAGAACTGATACAGAAGGGGGATGTGCTTCATATCACCTTCAGCTCCGCCTTAAGCGGATCGGCAAATAATGCCTATCGTGCGGCGGCAGCAATAAAAAAGAACTATCCGGGAAAGCAGCTGCAGGTCATTGATTCTCTCTGCGGTGCAGGAGGGTATGGATTGTTAACGGACTACGTTGCTGATATGCGGGATGAAGGTCTTTCATTGGCAGCAGCTGCCGACTGGATCATGAAGCATCGTACCTGTATCCATCACCAGTTTTTTACAACCGATCTCACCTTTCTACACCATAGCGGACGGATCAGCGGTGCTGCTTCCCATATCGCATCGATCCTGAACATTCATCCTCTGATCCGGCTGGATCAGAACGGAATGGCAGATGCCTATACAAAAGTCCGTGGCAAGAAGCGCGCCGTAAGAGAGGTGATCTCTGAGATGGAATACTACGCAGAAAACGGGACAGACTACAATGGAAAATGCTTCATCTCCCATGCTGCCTGCCCCGAGCTTGCTTATCTGTTAAAGAACTCCGTCCTACAGGCATTTCCGAATGTCACTCATCCGGTACGCATCTTAAATGCCGGTACAATTACCGCATCCCACTGCGGTCCCGGCGCTGCCGGACTGTTCTTTCTCGGACGCGAACGCCCGTATTAATTTAATATTCATCCGGTACAAGTACCTTTTCAATCTCTGCGATATAGTATCTGTGATAATCCTTATCCGGATATACCTTTGCTCCTTCCTCAGGATCAGCAAAGGTAGCAGGATCAATATCTCCTTCGCACATTTTTCTGCAAATGAGTGTAATGCCTGCCTCTTTGATAACCGGAACATCACCACAGAAATCAAGAGTGATCCCTGCTCCTGCAAATTTATCCGCTACATCCTTACCGGATGTTCTTCCGCAATAAGTCAGTGCCTTTCTGTACTCTTCCGGAAGCACACAAACGGAAAATTCCTTCTGTTCATCGATAAACTGCTTTGTATATCTCTGTGGGCGGATATAAATCGTGATAACAGGCTTTGACCAGAACTCACCAAAGGAACCCCAGCTTACTGTCATCGTATTTGCCTTTTCATGATCTCCTGCAGTTACAAGTGCCCACTTTTTGTTGATCATTTCGATCAGATTTCCTTTTAATTCCTCTGCATTGATTTCTTTCATCTTGATAATACCTCACTTTTCTGATTACTCAGTTCCTGAAGTGTTTACTGTAACAGAAATACATCCTGATACAATAATGAGGCACTGATCATTCTCAATGCCTCATTGCAAAATCGTATGGTACACTGGTATTACCAGCTGGTTTTTGGCTCATTATACCATCCGCTTTTGTTTTGTCAACCAACAGCTTTTCAGAAACAAATCGTTTTTTATTACTTTTTAACACAGGTTTTATAATATATGAAATTATTTTCAACCTTATGCTTTTCTTTTTTTATTATCTTTTTTATTTTATTCAGATATCAAATACTATAACTTTATTTTTGTTTTTTTATAGTAATCGGTCTGTTTTAATCCTGTGATCGGTCTGTTTTCAGAGCAAACACACCCTGTCCATATCGTTTAAACTGCATCATCATCTCATGTGTCAGGCTCAGATGTTCCCCATAGTCCGGGATCTGCTCGCGCTCTACCCATTCGCCGCTTGCAAGTTCTTCATGATCGATGGTCAGTTCCGGTTCATGCTCATCTGACTTTTTTCTGTCTGCCTGACAGAAGAATCCCATCAGCAGATTGCTGTCAAATCCCCACGGCTGTGATTTGTAATACCGGATATTCTTAACCGGTATTCCGACTTCCTCCATCACCTCACGCCGAACCGTTTCCTCTACCGTCTCACCTATTTCCGTAAAGCCGGCAATCAGGGCGTATCGTTTATACTCTCTTGCAGCGTAAGTTGTAAGAATGATACGATTGCCATCTGTCACTCCGACAATTACTGCCGGTGCGATCGTTGGGAAGATCAGATGTCCGCAGGACGGACAACGGAGCATCCGTTCTTTCTCATCCGGGAGCACAGGCGTTCCGCAGGCTCCACAATAGCGGTTCATCGAATACCACAGATGCAGATGCCATCCGGTTGCCGCCGCAAGCACTTCTTCCTTTGGCTTGCAGCTTCTGGTCTTATACATGCTCCGGTATTCATAACCCGGAATCTCCAGACGCTCTCCCCAATTTACATCAGTTGCTCCATTCGCTGATCTTTCAACATAATAAGGCTCTGTTGTCCGGACAAGATCCTGCGGCCGATACAGAAAATACTGTCTGTCATCGATCACAAACAGGTAGGTCAGATTATCCTGCCATGATGCATTCTGCGTGACCGTATCATTTATTCCTATATAGCTTTTATATTCCGAGATAGTGAGCCAGACCAGCTCATGCTCATCCTCCACCTTTTTGGCAAGGATCATTTTCTCGGAAAACGCAAGGATCACATCATCATTCTTCGGCGGTTTTCGATATGCATATTCATTATGAAACCGTTTTGGTTCTATATCCTGTATCATCTTCCTATACCAGACAGGCTGTCTGATACGATATGAAAACATCTGTATTATCAGTGCTTTTATATGCGGATCAGCCAGCCTGTTTCTTTCTTTTTGAATTTATACCATGAATCATTTCTGTCGACACTGTCGTTTCGATTCATATATGGACACAGCCTTGCGTCTCTGTTATTACTTCTTTAACTGAGCCAGACGTTCTTCAACCTGGGCTTTCATTTCTGTATATTTTGCAAGCTTGGCTTTTTCTTCTTCTACCTTGGCAGCCGGTGCTTTATCTACAAATTTAGGATTTGCAAGCATACCGGATGCACGCTTGATCTCGCCGGCCAGACGACCGGATTCTTTCTCCAGACGTTCGATCTCTTTGTCGATATCAACCAGCTCTGCAAGCGGAATATAGAGTGCGGCATCATGTATCAGGGTAGATACTGCATTCTCATCAATACCATTCTTGCTATCCTGAATGAATACCTCACTTGCATATCCAAGTGTTGCAAAGAAATTCTTTGATGCTTCAAATATATCACAGATCTCACTCTTAGCAGATACAACATATACAGTTGCTTTCTTGCTTGGCGGTACATTCATACCGGTACGCAGATTACGGATCGCACGAACCGCAGCCTTGATCGTATCAACTGCATTTTCATCCTGTTTGAAGCTCCACTCTTCTTTATATACAGGCCAGTCAGAGATCATAATAGATTCTTCCTCATCCTGAATGTTACAGAAGATCTCCTCCGTGATAAACGGCATATATGGATGTAATAATTTCAATGCCCGGATCAGAACGGTCTTTAATGTCCAGAGAGCTGCTGCCTTTGTCTCGTCTGCATCATTGTAAAGTCTTGGCTTAACCATTTCGATATACCAGTCACAGAATTCTTCCCATATGAAGTCATATACCTTGGAAACTGCGATACCCAACTCGTATTTCTCCATGTTATCTGTCATCTCAACTGCCAGATCATTGACCTTGGATAAGATCCAACGGTCAGCGATCGTAAGATCAGATAATTTTACATTTGAGAAATCAGCCTTTTCCATATTCATCATAATGAATCTGGATGCATTCCAGATCTTATTTGCAAAGTTTCTGGAATTCTCTACACGCTCCCAATAGAAACGCATATCATTTCCCGGTGCATTACCTGTGATCAGTGTAAGACGAAGGGCATCTGCACCATATTTATCAATAACCTCAAGCGGATCGATACCGTTTCCAAGAGACTTACTCATCTTCCGGCCCTGATCGTCACGAACCAGTCCGTGGATCAGAACATGCTTAAATGGGCTCTTTCCTGTCTGCTCCAGTGCGGAGAATACCATACGGATAACCCAGAAGAAGATGATATCGTATCCGGTTACAAGTACGTCAGTCGGATAGAAATATTCATATTCCGGTGTCTTCTTTGGCCAGCCAAGTGTTGAGAATGGCCAGAGTGCGGATGAGAACCATGTATCCAGTGTATCTTCATCCTGTGTCAGATGTGTGCATCCACATTTCGGACATACCGTCGGAACTTCTCTGGAAACGATTGTCTCATGACACTCATCACAGTAATAAGCCGGGATTCTGTGTCCCCACCAAAGCTGACGGGAGATACACCAGTCGCGGATATTTTCAAGCCAGTGGATGTATGTCTTATCAAACTGCTCCGGTACAAATTCCAGCTCATCTGTCTTGATCAGGTCAAGAGCTGCCTGGCCCATTTCCTTCATACGGACAAACCACTGTGGCTTGATCATTGGCTCTACCGTCGTCTTACATCTGTCATGTGTTCCTACGTTATGTGTGTGTGGTACAACCTTTACAAGAAGACCTTCTTTTTCCAGATCTGCTACCATTGCTTTTCTTGCTTCATAACGATCCATGCCTGCGTATTTGCCGCCCTTCTCGTTGATCGTAGCATCATCGTTTAAAATATTGATTTCTTCCAGATTGTGTCTCTTACCTACTTCGAAGTCGTTCGGATCATGTGCCGGTGTAATCTTTACACAACCTGTTCCGAATTCCATATCTACATATTCATCTGCGATAACAGGGATCTCTCTGTCTGTTAAAGGAAGCTTCAGCATCTTACCGATGATATCCTTATAACGCTCATCCTTTGGATTTACAGCAACCGCCGTATCACCAAGCAGGGTTTCCGGTCTGGTCGTTGCTATCTCTACATATCTTCCTTCTTCTCCAACGATCGGATAATTGATATGCCAGAAATGTCCTTCCTGCTCTACATGCTCTACCTCTGCGTCCGAAATGGATGTCTTACATACAGGACACCAATTGATAATTCTGGAACCTTTGTAGATATATCCCTTTTCATAGAGATTAACAAATACTTCCTTAACTGCTTCTGAACATCCCTCGTCCATTGTAAAACGCTCTCTGTCCCAGTCAGCAGATGAACCCAGCTTCTTTAACTGATTTACGATTCTTCCGCCGTATTCTTCTTTCCATTTCCAAGCATGCTGTAAGAAAGCCTCTCTGCCGATCTCCTTCTTATCAATACCTTCTGCCTTTAATTTCTCTGTTACCTTTACCTCTGTAGCGATCGCTGCATGGTCTGTACCCGGCTGCCATAATGCACTGTAGCCCTGCATTCTCTTGAAACGAATGAGGATATCCTGCATCGTATTGTCCAGGGCATGACCCATATGAAGCTGTCCGGTTACATTTGGAGGCGGCATAACGATCGTAAATGGTTTCTTACTGCGATCTACCTCTGCATGAAAATATTTCTTATCTTCCCATTTTCTGTACAGCCTGTCTTCTATATCGGCCGGATTGTATGTCTTTTCCAGTTCTTTCATCTGTTCCATCCTTTCTGTTTTTATAGCATCTTTAGTGGAGCGTTTTTCCTTTACAGAATCAATCTTCTTACATAGAAAAAGCCCTTTGAAACATCTCTGTTCCAAAGGGCGTATCTTACGCGTTACCACCTTAATTTATCACTCATCTTATTCTGTAACGGGAACGACCCGGCGCATCCTACTGAACATTTCGGATGTGCTGCTCCAAAGCTACCTTCCCACAAATTTCCTCGAAAGACCTTTCAGCCTGTGAATCTTCCTCTCTGGCAGTTCCTTTATGGTACTCCTCTTTTTCCTTGCATTTATGCTGTTAAACTAAATCTCATAGTACAACAGAAGTCTTTCCAGTGTCAAGCGGTTTTAAACGTAATCTTGCTATTTTTCATACATCAATACTCTTTCCCACGGCATAAGTGTCGCTCCATCATCCTCTGGGAAACATGCACTCATCTGATCCGATATCACCTTTAACTTTTTCCGTATTCTTTCATAGCTAAAGAATCCATTATCATTCTGCTGATCCGTCATGGCATATTCAAATACTCTCGCACAGTCTTCATTTGGAAAGCTTTTTGAGTAGGTGTCAATAAATGCAATCTCTGACGCATCACCGGATGAAAATGCTACATAGGTATTGTCATAGCTATTTTCATTTGCAATATAATCGTAATCATAATCGAATCCAGCCGGGTTGCACTCCGACCAAATTCCTTCATCAAACCAACAGCCGGTGTAATTCATATGGTTCTCGATCGCATGAAAGATCTCATGGTGGATCGTGCTGATATAGGAGGACTGATCATTGATATCAATAACCAGAAATGTGTCATTCTCCAGAGTATTCTGAACTCCGGCAGCTGTTGTAAGTGCCGTTTCATCTGTTCCTATGATCGCACCTGCCAGATAGATCTTTAATATGCTTCCATATCCATCATCCAGATTTTTCAACATCCGATCCGGATATTTCTTCAACTCATTCTTCAGGACTTCCAGTGACTGCGCGGTCAGAAGTGCATTGTCTGATGCCTCATACCGGTAGATATCCTTGCTGCACTCCGTCACTTCATCAAATATATGTACCTCTACACCATTTTGATCTCCGATATCCTTTGCCTGCTGCCGCAGCTCCTGCTTCAACTCATCGGACGGATGATCCAGATAACTCCATGGATAACGGTAGACTCTGGAATCACCGGAAATGCTGCGCGCATCGTTCAGATCCCATATGTATACTTCCGGTGTGAGTCCGCTCGTTGAAAATGCAAAGAAGTTGTATGTATCTATATAAGTACCTTGATCGATATAAATATAATTTGTTTCATCAAACGGAAATGTTACTGCAAGTCTGCTTTCACATTTACCGGTATCCACATTATAGATCCGGAACTGCAACTTCTGTGTATTCGTCTCCTGCGACTGGCTGGCACTGCCATACATAGCCAGACCATGTTCTACATCGCAGCCAACCTGAAAATCACCTGTATTATCCGGGAACAAAATACCCGGTTCTTCCCCGGACGTTTCTCCATACACCTGATAGGCCTGACCATCCGCGTATACCGATGCGTAGTACTTATCCCCACTTCCTTCAAATTGCACGATATCATAATCACCGGTTTCTTTTATATCTTCACCGGTCACACTATAACATCTGACCTCCAAACGGTCTGCCGTATTATCATATGCCGACACCACCAGATACTCCGGTTCTTCCGCATATCCTAGCAGCGTTGTATCTTTTCCTTCTCCTGAATATGCCGGACACACCTCTGACTCTTCCCCCGACCGCAGATCATATTCATAGATCTGTCCATCCTCTGCATTTGTATAGAAGAAACCGGTAAGATCCTTTGACATCAGATAACTGTCCGGTGTCCCCTTTTCGATCGGCATAACAGTCTCCTGATCCAACAATGCTCCATACCGGATCAGCTCTTTATTGCCTTTATCATAGAGAACCACCTCATCGGTTCCATTTGAAAATACATCTGACGCATATGTATTCTTCGGGCAGCTTACAACCACTTTCTGCCTGAGATCCGCCAGATCATATAGTGCCAGATAACCATCTTCTCCTACGCCATACTGGATTCCAAGTGCATCCCCAAAAGCAAACATCTTATTGATATAAATATTATCTTCCTCTACTTTCATATCCAGTTGATACAGATTCGTATATCCGGATACCTTTGCCTGCTTGTAGTATTCTCCCGAGACGATTGATTTCCACTCTTCTTCTGTGGTCGTTTCTTCGGTTGTCGTCTGTGAGCCATCTGCCCTGTCAGTATTTTCTTCTGTCAGATACCCGGAGGTTGTTCCCCCATTCTTATCCCCACCTGTCACCTGACAGCCTGCTATCTGTCCAAGTGTCATGCTGATAACCAGCACTCCTGCCAGCCATCTGCCGATACCTTTCCTGTAATTCTTTCTCATATATGCACCCCATTTCTATACCCTAATTTAACTACCCCTAATTTTATTTCCACTTTTTAACAGAATATCATATATAAATTTCCTTGTAACTAATAAAAACCATTAAAATGATGGTTTTTAAGTGCTGTTTTGCCATCATTTTAATGGTTTTATGTGTTGATCAATTATTCAAAGGCATTATCCCAAGATCACTGCCTGCCCGGAGCTTAACCGTATACAGCTGCCATTTAAGCATACGTCATTCTTATTATCTAACAAAACATGAAGCTTCGGCTGCTCATTTGTAGTCAGCAGATCAACCGTGATATCTTCTCTGCTGTAATTCGTTATAATATAAACGATCTGGTCTTCCGTCTTTCTTGCATATGCAAATATTCCATCCTTCTCCACAAACATTGGAACGACCTTGCCATAGGTAAATACTTCTTTGTAGTCCTCGGACTTACGAAGTGCGATCAGCTTCTGGTAATAGTACCATACTGAATCTTCCCTGCCAAGCTGTTCTTTTACATTGATCTCTTTATAATTTGGATTTACAAAGAGCCATGGTGTTCCGGTTGTAAATCCTGCCTGTGCAGAATCATCCCACTGCATCGGTGTTCTGGCATTATCCCTGCTGTTCTCATAGCAGGCTTCCATCGCTTCTTCTACCGTGCAGCCAGCATCGATTGCAACTGCATATTCATTCTTTGTACTAATATCATTGTAATCATCGATCGAAGCCATATGACAGTTACGCATACCGATCTCCTGTCCCTGATAAATAAACGGAATACCACGCAGCATAACACTGATCGTTCCCAGTAATTTGATTCCGTCTTCATTCTGAAGGTAATCCGGCAGATAACGGCTCGCACCTCTCGGCTCGTCGTGATTCTCTATAATATTTGCAAGGAAGCCGACATCTTCACATTCCTTCTGTGCATGGAAGATCACCTTTTTCAGATCATCAAATCCGACCTTCTTCGCATCGTACCAGCCATGATCGCCAAAGGTCATCTCATGCGCTGAGAAATCAAACATCGTTGAAAAATGTCCGTCGTCACCGATAAATTCTTCCAGCTCATCCTTCTTCATATTGAATACTTCAGCAACTGTAAACGCATCGTACTTTTCAAATGTATGCTTCTTCAGATCCTCTAACAGTTCACCAACGCCATCGACGCCCTCAACCATATGGAAGATTCCTGTCATTCCATCCGGTCCGTCCGGCTCATAATCCGGAAAACTCAGATCTTTCTTGATATTGATGATCGCATCGATACGGAAACCCGCAACGCCCTTATCCAGCCACCAGTTGATCATGGTATATAATTCATTTAATACCTCAGGATTGTTCCAGTTCAGATCCGGCTGTTCCTTTGCAAACATATGAAGATAATAATAGTCCGTTCCTTCTACTTTCTCCCATGCGCTTCCACCAAAATAAGACCGGTAATTGCTTGGCGGATTGCCGTCTTTTCCCTTACGGAAATAAAAATAATCGCCATATTTACCCTCCGGATCTTTTAATGCTTTCTGGAACCATTCATGCTGGTCAGAACAGTGATTAATAACAAGATCCATAATGATATACATATCCCGCTTCTTCGCTTCTGCTAACAGCTCATCGAATTCTTCCATCGTTCCAAAGATCTCATCGATCTTATAATAATCTGAAATATCATAACCCTGATCGACAAATGGAGACTGATAGATCGGAGATAACCAGATAATATCGATTCCCAGACTTTTCAGATAATCTAAATGATCGATCACGCCACGAAGATCACCGATTCCATCTCCATTTGTATCCTGAAAACTCTTTGGATATATTTGATATGCTACTTTACCATGCCACCATTTTCTTTTCATTATAAAAACCTCCTGTGTTCCTTTTATACTGTCTGTATCTGTTCCACCATCGGATACAGATACTCGTTCTTTTTACACTTTAATTACAGTATACGGAATTCATAGAGGTTTTCTATCTTTAAATTGACTATTTCATTGTACTATTTTGACTTTTTACGATATTCGGAAGGTGTCATGCCCTTCTCCTTTTTAAAGCGTCTGATAAAATATCCGATATTGTCAAATCCACAGGCAGATGCAATATCTATGATCTTATCCTCTGTCTCTGCAAGTGCCGTTGCCGCTTTCTCCACACGGATCACATTGATATATTCTGTGATCGTCTTCCCGATATTCTTCTTAAAATATCGGCAAAAATACTGTTCATTCATATTGACCAGCTCCGCCAGTTCGGACAGGCGGATCGGTGAACCGTAATGCTCCCCGATATACTGCAGCACCTTTTTCAGATTCTCTACCGTTCCGGATTCTTCCCTGTCTTCCCTGACCTGTCTTGTAAACAGGTCATACTTATATGCAACTGCGATCAATTCTAACATCTTTGCCTTGATATTCAAATAGAGCATATTTTTCTGTAGATTCTGTTTCGGTTCTCCTGCCACGTTCTCACGCGTTATTGAAGAATCCAGATGCTGCCCTTTCTTCGTATCATGTTCTTTCATCTGCCTAAGCACCTGTTCAATCTCTTTATAACAGGCACTCAATTCCTCAAATGCCGCATCCCCGCTCTGGCACAGAACCGGCATCCGAAGCTTTCCTTCTGCAAGTGGGCCAAGCACCTTCGCCTCCGCCGCATCATACCGTTCAAAGCACAGGATATCAACAGGGAACACAACCGCACTTTCTATACCATCCTTTTCCAGGATCAGTGCATGCAGTTCTTCCGGATGGATGCACATAAATGCCGGTGCATGAACCTGATACTCTTTTGTATTTATCCATACCGGGAAATCACCTTTTTGAAAATAGATCCATTCCATTTCCTCATGCCAATGCGGAACCACATGCCACTCATTTTCTCCGTTCCATTCGTACAAAGCAACCGGATACTGCACCGTTCCATGCGTTCTATTCTCTTTTAACGATGTATTTGCCATTTCCTGCTTTTTCATGCTTTGGTCCTTTCTTATTTTATGCTGGACATCTTCTATATTTCATTATACACTTTTCCTGCATGGGGACAAATGGTTTTATATCGTACATCGCATTTATTTTCTTATAATTTTCCCCATATTACCCAATATATAAAATATTTTTATCAGGAGAAAAAGAATGAATATACTCCCACCAATATCAAATATAAAACGAAACCATCCGGTCTCACTGCCTGATGCCACTCTGTTTCCAAAAAGCATCGGCATTCTGGCAGCAGGAATTCTGTCTGCCTCTGTATACACTTGCGAGATCGATCGTACACCAAGATTTATTTTTCTTGGGATCGGCATCGTATTGATCATAATTGCCGGCATATTACTGATCCGGTATCTGAACCAGAAACGTACATTTAAACAATACACACCTGCGTGGGAAAAGCACAAAAGCATCTATGATGATTTTGCAATCGAATTGAACCAATGGTATAATTCCGGGCTGATACCGAAAAGCTGTGATGGTGATACCGCCTATGCCCTCCACCTGCAGAAGGAACGTCTGAATCGCAAAGGTATCCGAATGATCCACTACACAACGCCTGCCAAAGACACCACTGGCACCTCTTATCTTTCAAGAAACACGGTCTGGTATTCCGTTGATACCATGGACGAAAGGATCAACCGGCATCTGCGATTTGAAAATGCTTCCGGCACCATATATGACCGGAAATCAGATGACATCATGTATGAGGTGGTTGTGCATACACCAAATGAAGCAGAGCTTCATCATATGACCATGACCTGTCCGAACTGTGGCGCTGTCAATCCGGTTGCTGCTCTGACACAGGGCTGTCCATACTGCAGCACCGTTTTCCAGATAAAGGATCTGTTCCCGCGTGTCACGAATACCTATTTTATCCGGAATAATGCTTCCATGAAAAATGTAAACAAACGAGGCTCCACCATATGGATCACTATGCTGGTTGTATTTCTATTTACTTTTATTTCCTTTCTTTCAGACCGGGAGAATCCGATTCCTGCCAGCCTGATCATGTCCTATTTTGTCACACTGATCTTCGGCGGCATCACCGGACTTATGCTTTCATCCGTTCTTTTGATCATTAAGCAGTTCAATCGTGACGGTCGAAAACGTATTCCATTCTGGTCTTATGTGACAGCAAAGGGAAAGATCTCACGAGCATTTGCGCCTTATGATCCTGTTTTTTCTTTTGAGAAATTTGAAGGCCAGATCATCGCCCTGATCCGCATGACCGTTCTGGCAGACCACCCGGAAAACCTTGCTTTCTATCGTGGTTCTTCTTTTGATCCATATTTTCAGGATATCATCGAGATGACCTACATGCAGGCTTTAACTGTCAATGATATCCACATGGAGGGAAGTGAGCTGTGCCTGAATCTTCGTACCTGGTGGATCAATTACAGTGAACATGATGGCGCCATAAACCGTCGGGGCGACTGTATCGACGTATCACTCCGCCGTAATACCGCCTACATGGAACCGCCCGGTTTCTCCATTACCTCCGTCCACTGCCCTGCCTGTGGCGCAAGCTTCGATTCCGTACGCCAGCGCATCTGCCCTTACTGTGGCAACGAATATCATATGGAGAATGCTGGATTTATTATTGAAAAGCTGGAGCTGTCTTAATGCCTTCGTCCACATACAATACGAACCCCTCTATAATGACGTGCCGGATTTTCTATTCTCTGCACATGCCTGATTCGTAAATACTCCTGTGCTAACTCGCCTTCGGCTCAGACAAGCACTCGTATTTACTGGCAACGTGCAGTTCATAACGAAAATCCGTCAATGTCATGTATAGGGGGATTCGTATTATATGTTAGCGGATGCCATTAGGACAGCTCCAGCTTTTATTCAATCCTATTCTTCTCCAATGATATGGCGGGCAACATAGACACCGCTGGCGGAGGCATGGGACAACGAATGCGTTACGCCACTGCCATCTCCGATCACATATAAACCCTTATGACAGCTTTCCAGATTCTCATCCAACTCCACTTCCATATTGTAGAACTTGACCTCTACACCATATAACAAAGTATCATCATTGGCTGTTCCCGGTGCTACCTTATCCAGTGCATAGATCATTTCCATGATTCCATCTAAGATACGCTTTGGAAGGACAAGACTCAGATCACCCGGTGTTGCCGTTAAGGTCGGTGTTACCAGCCCTTCTTCAATACGCTTCACGGTACTTCTTCTTCCACGGACCAGATCGCCAAACCGCTGTACAATGACACCACCGCCCAGCATGTTTGATAATCTTGCGATACTTTCACCATATCCGTTACTGTCCTTAAATGGCTCTGAGAAATGCTTGGAAACCAGAAGTGCAAAGTTTGTATTCTCTGTCTTCTTCTCATCACCTTCATAGCTATGTCCGTTTACAGTGATGATCCCATTCGTATTCTCATTTACCACAATTCCATTTGGATTCATACAGAAGGTTCTGACATTATCTTCGAATTTCTCTGTACGATATACAATCTTGCTTTCATATAATTCATCCGTCAGATGTGAGAAAATAACTGCCGGAAGCTCCACACGGACTCCGATATCGACACGGTTGGATTTTGTAGGGATCTCAAGCTCCTTACATACCTTTTCCATCCATTTGCTTCCGCTTCGTCCAACGGATACAATACATTTCTCACAGTCGAATTCACCCTTATCACAGATGATACGATAACCACCATCAATGACCTGTACTGTATCAACCGGTGTATCAAAATAAAAGTCCATATGATCCTTCATCTGATCATACAGATTCTGAAGAACAACATAGTTGATATCAGTTCCCAGATGGCGAACCGACGCATCTAAAAGCTTCAGCTTGTTCTGAAGACAGAGCTTCTTGAACTTCGTTCCGGCGGTTGAATAAAGCTTTGTTCCATCGCCACCATTTTCCATGTTAATCTCATCTACATACTTCATCAGGTCAACAGCTTTCTGCTTACCGATATATTCATACAGTGTTCCACCAAAATCATTTGTGATATTGTATTTTCCATCTGAGAATGCACCTGCTCCGCCAAATCCACACATGATCGAGCAATGCTTACAGTTAATACAATTCTTGATCTTATCGCCATCAATCGGACATTTTCTCTTTTTTAAAGTATATCCTTCTTCGAATACAGCGATCTTACACTCCGGTTTCTTCTTCATCAGTTCATATGCCGCAAAGATTCCTCCCGGTCCTGCACCGATAATAATCACATCATACTCCATACACAACCTTACCTTTCATTTATCAGACAAGCTGATCCCGGAATTCGTCTTTTAATTCTGACAGGATCGTATCCATCCGTCTGTCATAATCTTCAATATGCCCATGCAGCCGGTTATAAACCGCTTTCTGGACTTTATTGTAGATTGGAAGCTCCCGCACATCTTCTTTAGAATCTCCGACTTCACTCATCAGATCCTCTAAAAAGTTCGCAGGAAGTCCTCGTTTCTTAATCTCTTTTTCAAGTGTCGCAGTATCCACTGTAACTGCCAGCACACAGAAATATTCGATTAGGGATTCCTCATTCTTATTTAACGAATATGCCTTAATAAAATAGCTCTTTGCTTCATCAAGCTGAAGATTTCCGGCCAGAGCAACTGCTTTATTATGATATACATTTCCGAGGAATTCATCCTCCTGTTTTTCTTTTTCCAGATAGCAGATAACCTCATCATAGATCGCACCCGCTTTTATATAATGCTTGTACCGCAGATATCCATCCGCCCGCAGCTTCTCGACTTCGTATGATTTTAACGTACGAAGCTTCTGACATTCCGCCATAAACTGCCGTACTTCTTCACTGCTGTAATATCCGCCATACACAAGAATCTCCACCATGATATCCTGAACAAATGCATGCTTGTCAAGTAATGTATCAATCTTGTCTGCAAGTTCTGTGAGAGCAAGCTCTCTCCTGATCCATGCCGACAATCTCGCCGTCACATCTTCTTCCCCAACCAGCACCATATTATTATACAGGTAGTAACACAATTCCTCGTAGGAATATACAGATACCTTGGTATTCAGGAACGTATATGGATTCTGTGCAGTTTTTGTATTACATACAATTATTTTTCCCATTTCAGGTCAAATTCCTTCCTATATATCTTATTTGTGGTCGGGAACATCGTTCCAAATCCTTCATCCCTGATAACAACCGCTCCCTTTTCCGCACTGTAGAATTCCGCTTCCAGTGAGATCTTGGTCGTCTTCGGCGGACGCTTCGGCAGTCCGTGGATCTCGATATGCTCCTTATCATAATCTCCTGTCAATATGTTGCGATAGATCAGCTCCACCTGATTTGATTCGTCCGGAAAGATATATAATTTTCCCTTTGTGTGGAACCATTCCTGTCCTCCTCTGGTGATCGGCACAAATGTCTTGCTGTCATCATTTAAACTGATACCTATATCAAAGCCAACTGTATATTCCGACCGGATCAGATAACGATCAAGCACCTTGCTGTGCCGATCGCCAAATGCCCGGTAGCAGGCTCCCTTTGTATAGATATTTTGACCGACAAATACCCGTCTTCCCTGACAGAGGATCGTCGCCGACTCCTTCAGCCAGTTATCCGCAAAGCCAATTCCGGTCAGGAACACCGAGGACACATAAGTCTCTGCCAGAAGCTCCTGACAGATTGCTGCGAACTGCTCATCCAGCTCCTCATCATCCTTCTTAAACGCTGAAAATGTCAAGCGGTCTTTCAGGTTTTGATGAAATACATCCACAATCTCCGGTGATTTGTTATGCGTAATATCGAATCTGTAATAATCAAGCCCGCTGCTGTTAAAATCAAACAACACCACACTGTTATTTCTTAACGACTCCGGCTGATTAAAGATGTAATAAATTCCACTGTCTATATGGCTTGTGATCTCAAACTGTTCATCACTTAAATGAAGCGCTCTCTGTAACTCCTGCACTGCCTTAATGATATGAATATCGGCATCTGCGATCGTTACTACCAGCCGCCTGATCTCATAGCTTTCAAACTGTTTTGTAAATTCCCGGATATGAAGCAGCAGCATTTTGACCAGAAGGTCTTTTGCTTTATAACTTGTTCCATAGATCTCCGTGTCCTCGTTGATGATCGTCTTCTGGTAAATACGATCAACCATCACGCCATCTTCCTTGAACCGTTTCCCTGCAGCCACCGCTCCGACACTCCAACCGGATTCATCCTTTGCTCCGGTTCCGTCTTTATATTTATCTGTATAAAACATAATATTTGGAAGCAGATATGTATCTTTGGAATCACTGTGACAGATTGATTCCGGTACTCCTTCATCCAGCTTATAATAACTTAACTGTGTATACTCCGGACTCAGATCCAATCCCAGATATAATGGATGTTCCGTCATGTTATCTCCTCCTGTTTCTGCTGTCTTATAACAATATCAGATTCTCCTCAAAGAAATGTGTGTTATTCAGATAGGTATCCATCGCCTGGATCAGCTCCTGATCATTTCTTGTCTCCTGACTGATCAGCATACTGTTGATCAGCTCAAATCGATTACTGTTCTTCTTATGACATGTTGTATTCTTTAAAATATCACTCTCAACGATGGATGAATTACCGCTCTCCGCACCATCAATGGAATATAACAGCGTCTCTCCGTGGAACACAACAAATTCCTTGATATAAATTCCCGGTATGATCTCATTCATTCGCTCCGATTTGTAATGTGCCATACTGTTGCTTTCCTGTCCGAAGCTGTAGCTTACCCAGATCTGTCTGCCGCTCTCACCCTTAAAGATCAGATAGGTCTTAAACTTCATATCATCCGGCAACGTTACAAAGGATGCAAATTCTTTAAAGAGCGGCAGGATCTTACTGCTGTCTATAAAATGACGAACTGTATTCCGGATCCATTCCTTCTGTTCTGCCGAGAACCGTCCACCGCAGCCTGCAAAATAAGAGAGCAGCGCCATCTCTGAAATCTCATCTGTAATGTTCTTCTTCGCCACCTCTTTATACAGACATTCCATGATATCCGCAGGAATCTTCAGATCCTTGATAATATACTGGTATGCACAGAACCGTAAAAATGCCTTGACTACCATGCCCCTGCTTCTGCCTGCGTAATAAAGCGCAAAGATATCAAAGATTGCCTCTGTATAAGCATCCGCAAACATCATCTGTGCCAAGATATTCTCTGCAAGCATATCAATATCACGATAATTTGTGTTAACTGCCTTAAACAGCTCTGCCATTTCCTCTAACGAACCATTATAGTTATTGATCAGGAATGCCAGAACCTTCTGTGTCGCATACCCCCTCCGGTACAGATATACACAGATGGATAATAACGTCCGATCATCATCATAGCGCTTATCGGATATTCCGAATTCCGCGATCCGTATCAGTTCATCCACATCCACATCTACATATCCAAACCGATGGATTCCATTAAATGCCTGCTCATACATCCGTAAAGAAATGTAATATGTAATGATCCGGGAAGCGTCCTCCACTTCCACATAATCCAGATCAATTCGCGACAGATATTTATATAAAATGTCCGCATCATAATTCTCATGATAATACTCAACCATATGGCGGAGTGCTCTCTGCCGAATCAGATAACTGATATTCGGACAGTTAGAGATATCACGCGCCAGATTGATCTCGGATGCATCCTTATATGAGAAGCTGTCTATATCGTTATACTCAAATAATAACAGGCGGTAATCCTTCGGATTATACTCTTTACAGATATCCAGATAATTTTCTTCTCCAACAACCGGCTCAAGCCGGTATGGTACCGTATTGATATATCTGCAGCCCCGACTGTCAAGTAATGTAATGATAGCGGATTCTGACACGATCTCTACATAAGCTTCTCCGTCAATCACATCCACCTGTTCACTCTTTTCCAGTTCCTCATGTGTTACAACCACTGATACAATATTCTTATTCCGACAGGTCAGCTTCTGCTTGAATATGATATTAATTAACTTTGATGCAAATTCCGGTTTCACACTCTCCGGCTCCAGAAATTCTTCATAGATAACCGTCAGATCATCACTCACTTCTCCGTCAATGATCTTCTTCTCCATGAAGTTCTCGATTGCCGGAATATACTCATGGAACACATTCATATTCTGTGCCTTATTCATTATGACATTTGCATAGAGATATGCCAGCTCTTCATCATCTAACGTATTCTTGTAATTGAAATAACGGAGAATGGATTCTGGTATCGGCTGATACGTCTTCTTATCCATGCTCTTTAAGAAGCCCTCATACAAACCAACATATTTAATTCCTGCATTTGCCGCATCCTGATAATATACATGATACTCTTTATCACATTTTTTAAATCTGAGAAGAATTTCACATATCGTATCCAGTGTCATACGGTCATGCTTTGCTGCATAGATATTCTCCAGCATCTTGAATGCGTGAATATCAAAGAGCTTCATTCTTGCAGCCGTCTTTACGAATTCCATAATGACATCTTCGGATACAAATTCATGCCGCATACCCCAGCGGATAGCTGAGATCTCAAGCGGTGCGATCCGTTTCATCATAAGCGGCTGCTTATTGAACATATCACATATTTCAAAGTAAATAACCGGGCTGTTTACACCCTCATTATATAATTTCCGGATATCCTCATAAAGGTTCCATTTATCCTCTGTATAACTGTAATCCACAAATAACAGCAGCCAGAAATAAAACAGCTTGTCCTTCTCCTGTTCCAGTCGTCCGCGGACAAGTCTTGCCGTGCTGTCGATCATGTCCTTATCCTTTGTCAGAAGTGATTTCAGATAACTGTAATAACACTTCTCCATGCTGCCTGCCTCGTTCAGATCGGCATCTGCATCGATACGGACAAATTCCTGTTTTACATATTCTGTCTTGCCCTCTAACAGCTTCATATGAAGCAGTCCCAGCCGATAGATGTTATCCTCCGGTCTGTATTTGACCAGTGTTTCCAGTGCCTCTGTCGAACGTTTCGTGTAATCAGCAAGTGCCATCTTATCCGTACGGAAATCAATGTATGCTTTTGCCAGTGCCTCATGACCTTTCTTGATCATGAAATTCACATGACGATTCTTCGGCTCGGTTCTCTGAACCTCCGGCTTCTTGATGCTGACCTTTACACTGATATTCTGCAGGGTATTATTAAAATGGATATAACCTGCCGATACCCCTTCCGGGATCTTCGTCGGATCGATCAGGAAGTTCAGCTCATAATTATTTCCAGTGAAATCCTGACCTGTGATCCGGGTTGCTTCCGGGATCAGGAAATCGCTGTCTGATGTAATATAGGTATGGGTATAACCCCAGGTGTTCTTATTTACGGAGATCGTTGCACGAACCAGCTCATCCGGCATCTCGATCAACAGCTCACGCTGCTTTGCTGTCAGTGTAAGCACACGTTTCTTATGGGTATATACAAGGAATTCTTCCATTGCCTGATTGATGGATAACGATTTCTTCAGGCTCTCATAGACTCCCTTAATGATCGCGTCATCCCCTAAAAAGGTACGCACGAATTCCGGGCTGTCAAAGATCTGAACTGCTACATCCCAGTGCTCCTCTGCGAAGGTCGCGAACTGGAACAGGTCCTCGATCCGTTTGTCTTCTACCAGAACATAAGGCGGAACAACCTCTACGCTGTACGGGATCTTATATTCTCCACCATCCGTTATGATGTTGATATGTCCTTTAAAGCTCTTGCCTTCTTCGATTCCGCGGGCATCAAAAGAAAAGGCAACCGTATTCCGTCTGCCTACAAATGTATGACTCTTGAAATCGAACAGGTATCTGCTGTCATATACCATCAATTTGATCGGTACATCATTCTTTGACACCACCTTAAAGGTTCCCTGAAATATGGAGCCGGCTTCCACAGCCAGTTCCAACTTTGCAATGGAAATATCAATATCCGGTCTTTCTACATTGAATTCTCCTCTGGCGTACTGTTCTACGATCCCTTTCATCTGGTTCTCCTTGCTTTCGTAATCATTTTATTAAAACTCATGTATTTTTCTTGTAATTAAATCCCCGAATCGGTATAATTATATAAAAACATATATTTTGATTATAGCAAAATAAATAGTTTTTTGAAACATTATATATGGAAAAAGAGGAATTTTTTATGGGAAAAAGTACGTCACATCATTCTGGGAGCAATCTGCTCTCCCAGAATGAATCTGTAAGATTTGACCTGAACATGAATCCGCTCGGGGTTCCGGATTCTGTCAAAAATGTCATTCTTAACAGTATCGAAGATCTGAAGCGTTACCCGGATGGCTCATATACAAGATTAAAAGACAGTATTGCAGGCTATTCTGGTGCGGATCCGGACGATATCATTGTCGGAAGCTGCTCATATGAATTTATCAAACTCCTGATCGAATTCAACAGTCCAAAACATGCTGTCCTTCTTTCACCGGGAGCACAAAATTATGAGAAGCTCCTAAAAATGAACGGCTGTGATATCACATATTATCAGTTATCCGAAGAGGAAAATTATGAACTGGATATTGCGGATTTCATCTCTACGTTAAATGAGTCCATTGATATGGCATTTATCTCGAATCCAAATGGAACAACGTCACAGGTTATCGACCGCGAATCTCTGGAATTCATTGCAAAGATCTGCGCAGGAAATGATATTGCACTGGTCGTTGATGAGGAGTATATGGATTTCGTTCAGGATAAGGATGATTGCACCGCTATTCCGCTGGTTAAGGAATATGACAATCTCTACGTTCTCAGAAACACAAGTAAATTCTTTGCAGTACCCGGTCTTCGATTAGCCTATGCGATCACATCTAATCCGGTTTTTAAAAAGACAATGTCAATCACCGGTTTTCCTTATGCGATCAACGCACTTGCCGAGGCAGCCGGCATTGATATGTTCAAGGATGCTTCCTACATAAGTAAGACCCAGACACTGATGAAGACGGAACGGAATCTCGTCTATTCTGCACTGGCAAGCCGCAAGACGATTAAGCTCTATAAGCCGGATGCAAATTTTATTCTGGTTAAATTATTAAAGACCGATATTACTGCTCAGACAGTTGTGGAACATTGCCAGAGTAAGGGATTGTATATCAGAAGCTGTGCCGACATCACAGGATTGGATAATTCTTATATCCGCTTCTGCTTCATGAATCCGGAACAGAATGATCTGGTCGTTAACACTATTTTAGAGGTTGTATAATAAATTATATATGTTATTTAAATGAAAGGGTGGTACATACATATGAAACATGAACCAATGAAATTAACATCTTCTTACAATAATCAGTTATATATCAAAGTGATGAACGGTCACTTTGCTACAAACCATTCTCATATCAACCAGTATATCGATATGACAACCTTGAAGGTCAGAGGCACTATGGCTGCTGCCGCTGCCAAATCCATGGGAACCGAATATATGGCATCAACCATTGTTGACACGATCGTCTGCATGGACGGAACTGAAGTGATCGGTGCTTATCTGGCAGAAACCTTAAGTCAGAACGGTATCACTTCCATGAACCAGCACAAATCCATCTACGTTGTTACACCTGAGGTTCACAGCTCCGGCCAGTTGATCTTCCGTGACAACCTCCAGCCAATGATCGAAGGCAAGCATGTGCTTCTTCTGATCGCATCTGCTACAACCGGTAAAACGATCAAAAAGAGTCTGGAGTGTATCAAATACTACGGTGGTTCTATCGCAGGTATCTCAGCAATCTTCTCTGTTGCAACAGAGGTTGACGGCTATCCGGTACATGCACTGTTTACCGAAAAGGATCTTCCTGATTACAAGACCTATCCTCATGATCAGTGTCCAATGTGTCAGGCCGGAAACCGCATTGAAGCCATTGTTAACAGCTATGGTTATTCTGAATTATAATAGAACTATTCAAAAAAGAAGTCTGGGAGAAATTTCTCCCAGGCTTCTTTTTTATACGCATACAAAATAAAAATATTTTCAGAAAGGATAAACTATATATGGCTACCACTTCTCTTAACCCAAATCTAACATTGATAGAATCAGCCCTTTCAAAAGATGATATCATGAAAATTAATTTATATTATAAAGATGGTACTTTTTACAACGAACGAGAAGGTACTCCTTCTGATATAATTAAAGATATAGACATAAATAATTTTTATTTTGTTCCCACAGAATTCGGAAATTATATTCCTACATATGCAACTTTCGAGCATTTTGGACGAAAATTTGGTTCTTATGGTTCACCCAATTTTAATATAAAAGCATATATGTGTTTGCAAATAAGATATTTCCATATTACAAACTATTTAAAAGACAATGAACATTACAATACCTTCAATGGATATCACGCATGGAAAGAATATATTGAATCTTTAATTAATGACAGAAGTCAAAAAGACTTTCCTACATACAATACCGAATTAACGAGAATAACAGAACAATATAATTTTAAAGAAATCTACAATCTCAGTGAATGTCAAAAGAAACTTGGTATTTTTATCCTAGCACTAGATGAACAAAAAGTCATCCAAATAGGTTATGCCGATTCTTACAAATATGATTTATGTAAAACAATTCAAAAAGAAATACGAAAATTTAATATGCGCAGTACCGGTATAGCCTTATATAATGCAAAGGATATAACACGTATATTTATCTTAGATGCACATACATTTTTTAATGAAGATACAATAAAACTCACAAAAACTGAAATGCATTCCGTCAAAAGAGAATTTATACGTATGCAACTTGCAGAAGATGATACCTATGAAGATGATTATTTGGATAATAATGAATTATATCGTTCACTACTAAAAGATGCCTTAATTAACAAAACACATGAGCAACGTACATATTTAATTCGCGAAAAAAAATTCCAAATAATTAGTACTATAAAAGAAGATATTTTACTATCATAATTTTTCATTTTTTACTCATGAAAGTTTGATAAAATAACTATTATAAATGCTCACTCTAACAATTATTTTTTATCTTTCTTATTCGTACTACTATTCAAAATAAAGGGACTGCTGCACAGTCCCTTTTATCCATTATTTATTACTTATCCAAATATTTTTTTACCTCCCCAATAACCAGCTCCGCTGTCTGAAACTGTTCTTCCGCTTTTTCTCGTGACGCAATATAGAAATCATCATAATCACTTTTTTCACGTACTCTTTGTAACGTTCCAAGCTTTCTTCCAATTTCACGCGGAAATATTTCTTTAGCCACATATTCTTTATTAAAGTATCCCATAACATCTTTATGACGCTTAAAATCAACTGTACTCAACGCCAATATAGCTTTTACTGCATAAAATGCAGCATAGTAAGAACGATTAATCGAATCCTTATACAAACCCTCTTTTAAACAATGTGCTGCTACTTTTAAACTATCTTCAGCTTCGGCAATTCGATAATTACTTAAATTCTTTTGTCTCTCATCCAATTACTATCCCCTCCTTCTCTACATTATCAAAGAATGGCAACGCCCCCAACCAATATTTATAATGTTCCTCATTTTCCAGAACTGGATTAATCATAATGCCTGATTCCAGTTCTAATTCAAAAGCAAGATCAAAAATTTTGTTCTCGACTTGTTCTATTTCTTCTTTTGAAAAGGGGGTTAATATCATAACATCAATATCTGAATTTTCCTTATAATCACCACGAGCATAAGAACCATAGACAATAAGCTTAGATAAATTATTTTCCAATATTTTTTTAGCACCCTGTGCAAAGGTCATTAAAACTTCCTGTCTTGTCATAAAATTTTCCTCCTGTTCCTGATTATTTTTATTCATATATTATGTAGTTATAATAACATTTTTTATTTATTAATACCATTTAAATCTATTATAATTTCAAAATCCCTCAAATATCACTGAAAAAATTATTTCATCTTATTATTCATGCTTTGGACGGCTTTCATTCATCCATTTCTTCGGGTTCGTGTCATCCGGTATCAGTCTGACCGGAATAGCACGTAAAACTAGCAGCCACTGACGGATGATGAAATGGCTTTCTTATCTGCTCTGGACAGAAAGGAACCGCTGATCGGCAAACCGGAAACACCGGAGCTGGTTGAATTTTCATTGACCTGGTAATCCCCACAAAAAAGAGGAACCCTTCTTGTTCCACCTACAAAAGCCAGACATAAAATCTGACGATTGTATGGTTGGAACATAAAGGATTCCTCTTTTTTATTCTATAAACTCCCAGCTGATCGCCGAAATCACACCACTTAGCTGTGGTAATGAGAACGCTTATAATGTACGATCAGCCCTGCTGCCGCAAGAATCAGTATCACCACGATCGCCCACACCTGCGGCGTTACATCCTTAATGTTATAGCAACGGACATTGATCCACATCTGATTGATCCGTTTGCTGGCATCTGCATCGAAGTACTGCATGATCGCACTTCGCTCGATCGCCGCTTCGTCCGGATACTGGGCATAGAGCTGACGTCTTGTCTGCTCCTCCGGAGCTGTTATGATGTAATCAGGATCCGAATTATCACCACTGAAGAAATAACCAAGCGGATATTCTGTTGTATCTTCTTCTCCATCTTCCGCACCATAATTCCAGTTCAGATAATCAAATACTGTATTATCATCTTCGCCTCCTGCAATAACAGAAGTATATCCGATGTAGTACATATTTCTGACTGCATTGTCCGGTCTTGAAAGAAAGTTCACAAAGCTTTCTGCTACCTGTTGTTTTCTGGCATCTTCATCGATACCATCCTTTAACATCACCCAGCCATCAAACCAGAGATTGGTAGATTCCTTCGGCACGGCGAAATCAAGATAAAGATCATCTTCTTCTGCCTGATCCATCGCATAAACCGCATCACCGGACCACTGATAATTTGCAAGCACCTTACCGGATACCATATCTGCCTTACCACTGTCTGTCTCAAAGGAATATACATTGTCCTTCATATCCTGAAGCAGATCCTGCACTTCCTGTATCGTTTCCGGGCTGACATCATTCATTACCCGAAGCAGATCCTCATGATAAGTATCTGCATTTATGAATTCCTCTGATGTCAATTCGTCCTGCTTCAAAATGCCAAGTGCCGCAAAATAAGAATCACGCACATTATCCTTGATCGTAACCTGACGTGCAAACTTCGGATTATCCAGGATATTCCATGTACCTGCTTCTTCCTCTGTTATCTTCTCCGGATTATATAAGATACCGGTTACACCCCACATATATCCGGCTGCATATTTGCTCCAGCTCTCACCATTGATCTCATTTTCATCAAAGGTCTGTCTGATATATGGAGATACTCCCTTTGCATAATAATTTTCCTCTATACTCGTGTCATAAAACGAATTCGAAAACGGAACTACTTTTTCTTCTGCCATCAACTTCATGATCATGTAGTCGGATGGACAGACCAGATCGTATTTATCACCAAGGGTAAGCATGTTATAAAGGTCTTCATTTGTTCCAAAACAGGAATATTCCACCTTTACCTTCTGACCATATGTCTCATAGTACCAGTTCTCAAAATCCGTCACCATGGAATTCTCACCGAAGATCTCGGTTCCATCTTCCAGGTCGATTACTTCGTCCTCATCCCATTCTCCAAGGTCGATATATTCTTCCCAGTTGGATACTCGAAGCACGATCGTATCATCCGACTTCTGTACATCGGCAGCATCTGTCTTTGCTGCATCACTTCCTGTATTATCTGATATGGCAGATGCTTCTGTCTGATCCTGCACATTATTATCTGCCTCCGCATGTACCAGATAAGCCGCAGGTGTAAGCATCATAAGTCCGGCACAGAAGCCGGCAAATCCTTTGAATAACTTCTTCTTATTCATATCTGCCACCTGCCTTTCCGGCTCTCGCCTTTGCCTTTGATGTCATATTCATACCAACAACGATCAGTATAACGATCACGAAGATCACTGTTGATAACGCCCATAAAGCAGTCTTGATCTCTGTCTGAGATCCTTTCGTCGCATTTACGACATAAGTACTGATCGTATCAAAGGTCGCAGGCTTCGTATAGCTTGCAATGAAATAATCGTCTAATGACAGGGTAATTGCCAGTGCAAATCCTGAAATCACCCCCGGCAGGATCTGTGGAAGGACTACTTTTACCAGTGCGGTAAATGGTGATGCACCCAGATCCATAGCTGCCTCATACAGGCTTCCATCCATCTGCTTTAGCTTCGGTACAACTGACAGATAGACAAATGGTGCAGACAGCACGACATGTCCGACTACCAGCGGCACATAGGATTCCTTACTGACACCAAATACTACGATCAGCAGGATACAGATTGAAAAACCGGTTACAACATCTGCATTTACAACCGGAACCTGATTCATCGCAGATACGATCCCCGATGCAAGTTTCTTGGAATAAAATGCACCGATCGCACCCAATGTTCCAAGCAGAGTGGCAATCAATGCAGATCCAACCGCAAGAAGAACCGTACCCCAGATCATATCTGCAAGCTCAGGCTTGGTAAATAATGTAACATAATTCTGAACGGAAAATCCGTGTATTGTTCCGATATTTGCCGAATCCGTAAAACTATAAACTGCAAGGATCAGAATCGGCAGATAGAGGATCACCAACATCAATATAATAAAAGCAACCCGAAATCCTTTTTTCATTATAACAATGCACCTCCTCTGTTGTTGTCTTCTCCCTCATATTTATTTGTAAAGAGAGTAAAGATTAATATGATCAACAGAAGCACCAGTGCGATCATGGATCCATTGTGCCAATCGTATGCAGCAAAATAGCTGCCTATCAGACTACCCATAACATAAGTGCTGTTATACAACATATCCAATACAACATAGTTCGTCATAGACGGAAGGAATACCATCACGATACCACTGATGATACCCGGAACAGATAACGGAAGCGTCACCTTTAAAAATGTCTGAACAGAACTTGCGCCCAGATCATTTGCTGCTTCTAACAGACTGTTATCTAACTTCATCAATGTTGTATAGATCGGCAGAATCATAAACGGAAGAAAGTCATATACCATACCGATCACGGAATTCAAAAACGGATAATATGCCAGATTATGCTCGATCAACGTCAGGACTTCCTTTAAAGCAGTCAGTCTTAACGTAAAATTGATCCACATAGGAAGAACAAAGATCATAACAATAATCGACTTTTTCTTCCATTCACTTCTGGCAAGTATATAGGCGATCGGGTACGCCAGCAACAAAGCTGCTGCAGTCGATACACAGGCGATCGCAAAGCTGTAGGCAAGGGTTCCGATCGTGTTCGGACTGGTGAAGAATCCTGTCAGGTTCTCCAGTGAGAACTGCCCCTCCCCATTTGTAAATGCATAATATATAATGACTATAAGCGGTGCAACCACAAAGCATATCAGGAACAATGCATATGGCACACACAGTTGTTTTCTGGAAAAACGTAATGTACTCATCTCTGTCTCCTTTTGCTTTCGGTTATTTCTTAAGTTCAAAGTGGATCTTATCCTTTGGAATCACAAGGCTGACAAAGTCATCCATATTCCAGAGATATTCATCGTGAACAATGAAATCTTCCTCATTCTCCGTACGGACTACATAGCTGTAGTGGTCTCCTTTATAGATCAGGTTAATGATATGACCGGATATGATACCTTCCTCCTGATCATCACTCATCGTAATATCATCCGGCTTGATCGTTAAGATCACCTTGAGCCGCTCATGATCGATGACATCTCCGGACGCATCCATTAATACACCATCCTCATAATGAGACGACGGAACGATCTTACTCAGATCACACTCAAGCTCACCATCTAAGAATTCCAGCTTATAATATTTGTCAACTCCTGTCTCGATGCGGTTCAGTGCTTTCTCCGCAGGCATAACATGAATGCCATCCGGCTCTACGTTAAGTCCAACCATATCGCCTACCTTTGCAGACTTTGTGGACTGTATCACGATCTCATTTTTACCGGACTGTACTGTGATCTCATAATGAACACCCTTGAATACCACAGAGATAACCGTTCCTTTTACTGCTCCCTGCTCCGGCGACACGATCAGGATATCCTCCGGACGCACTACGACATCCACCTGTGTTCCATGCTCTACATCATCTAGGCATTCGAATTCCGCACCACAAAAACGAACCTTTAATTTGCCTGTCATGATACCATTAAAAATGTTGCTTTCTCCGATAAAGTCCGCAACGAATGCATTCTTCGGCTCATTGTAAATATCCTCCGGCGTACCAATCTGCTGGATACGTCCTTCTGACATTACAACGATCTTATCTGACATTGTAAGCGCTTCTTCCTGATCGTGGGTTACATAGATAAAGGTAATTCCAAGTCTCTCGTGCATTTCCTTTAATTCGAGCTGCATCTCTTTTCTCATTTTCAGATCCAGCGCACCGAGCGGCTCATCAAGCAACAGAATCTCCGGCTCATTTACCAATGAACGTGCGATTGCAATTCTCTGCTGCTGTCCACCGGACAATGTCTGAACGCGTCTATCTTCAAACCCTTCAAGATCTACCATCTCAAGAGCTTTTTTTACTTTCTTTTCAATCTCAGCCTTTGGAAGCTTTTTCAGTTTCAGGCCAAATGCGATATTGTCATAAATATTTAAATGTGGAAACAATGCGTATCTCTGAAATACCGTATTGATCGGGCGCTTATTTGGCGGCAACTTACTGATGTCCTTACCATTTAATAAAATCTCCCCCTCTGTCGGCATCTCAAAACCGGCTATCATTCGAAGTGTGGTCGTCTTACCACAACCGGACGGCCCTAAAAAGGTTACAAACTCTCCACGCTGCACCTCCAGATTAAAGTCATCCACAGCCGTAAAGTTATCATCAAAATTTTTTGTGATATGCTTTAACTCGATAATGTTTTCCAATTATTTATACACTCTCCTTTTCAAGTTATTTATAATTTTTATCATTAGACAAAAATCAACTAATTCTAACATATCCGGGAGAAAATTAATATATATTTCGTGTTATTTTTCTTAGGTTTTGTGTAAATTTTACATCTGAAATTTCATCGTCTGAGAACTGACGCATACAACCTGACCAGATCCGTCTTGTCGCCGAATTGAAGATGAACCGAACCGTAATCCGACTCCTGAAGCCGGACATTTTTATTTGCTGCAAGATCGCTCAGATGCACGTTGGAATTCAGCCGTCCATACCAGCCTTCCAGAGTCTGCGTAAGCCCTGTGACTGGAAGCTCCTGTAATATCTGCTCCAGTATTCTGCCGGTATGTGATCTCTCTGTCTGTTCCCTGCTCACGACTACCGTGTCCGATGTCAATCCATACGAAGCCACCGCTGCTGTCATCACCTGCTCCTGCGTCAAGGAATCTGCATAAATATCAGCTTCAACACTTACCATCTCCTTGATATTCAGATTATCAAAAAATGTATGAATCTGATCGACTGCCTCTATACGATCCGTCTGAACGACCAGATAACCCTGTCCGGTAACTGAATTGTCAATAAAAGTAAATCTCCAGAATGCCGGATTTCCGTTACTTTGAAAAGTTGTTATCGAATCATGCCGTCCGGTAACAGTCAGTTCGCCTGCAGATACCCCAAAGCATTCGGCAGTATTCAAAAGAAGATTATTTATCTTCGCCGGAGTCAGACGCGGGCAGACATCCTTTGAATCTTTATTTTCAGATTTTTCTGAATCTGCCATCTCATATACGCCCCATACACTTATATCAGCATGAACCTCCAGCTGTGTATCTGCCTCCTGCATACTGGCGAACACTTCTTCCATATCCATTTTCTCATTTATAAAAAACTGCAATGCTGCTGCGATCCAGACAAGCAGCACCATATATATCTTCGCCGAACGCTTCATGTATACATCTACCATCCTTTTCCTATATCCATATTCTGGACAATATCATGTGCTTTTATTCCAGGAACTTCTTGGATTGCTGACGTACATCATAATCTTCATATTCATGAGGCAAATCAGATACTGCAGACTTACGTTCTTTTGCAATATAGCAAAAAGAGGTGCCAGACACATGAATGCCTGACACCTCCAATACAGCTCACTTCCATCACAAATTCAGGTGTTTTCTACTTGAACTTCATCTTCTTTGTTACACCCTTCTTTAAAAGGATCTTTTTGTATGCCGTCTTCTTTGCTTTTGGGATCTTGATCGTTGCTTTTGTATAGATCTTTGAAAATGCTTTAGAGCCAACAGTCGATGCTGTTAACTTTGTTGACTTGATCGTAATGGTCTTCAGATTTGTGCATCCATAAAAAGCATATTTTCCAATCTTGGATACATTTGCACCGATCGTTACTTTTTTCAGCTTCTTTCTGTTTACAAAGGCACGGGATGCGATCGCCGTTACCTGATAGGTCTTTTTACCGAGCTTTACAGTTTTAGGAACAGTCAGTGTCGTAATTGTATTTGATGTTACACCACCAAATGTAACGGTCTTCGAAGATGTAATCTTGTAGATCATCTTATTCTTGATCACAACATCACCCTTGCGATAGCCTGACTTTACTGTATTATCGAATGAATCAGTCTTGTCTTTTTTGAAGGTTGTTACGCTCTTTGTCTTTGACTGAACCTTCGACAGCTGGTATGGATTGACCTCTACAAATACCGGTGAATCATTGTTGGTTACATACCATATAACCGTACCGGATTTGGTTACAACCGGCTCACACATCGCAAGTGCAAGGGATGATGAATAGATTGCTGATGCTTTATTTCCGGCTTCATCTAATAGAACCATCTTTGTCGTATATGTATTTTTCTTTGTATTCTTTTCTTCCCATAACAGAAGAAACTGGGAACCACTGATCTTCACAAGCTTTGGATTTATAACTGTAATCTTATCCTTAGCTGTATAGTTTGTGATCCACGAAGCATCTTTCTGCAAACTTGTCTTGGATCCCGCATTGATGTAGACATTCTTTACTGAAGTCTTTTCACTTTTAATACCGGTTCCCGTCAGAATATAATTATTATCTCCAAGCTTCAGATCATTCAGCGTATAACCAGTATAATTATTTCCTGCATATCCCGGTATAGAGATAATGGTTCCATACATAGCTGGTTCGCCAACCTTTTTACTTACCTCCGTTGCTGTAAGTGCGATTCCTCTCGGATATGCATCACCCAGATCTGCGCGGTAAATATAGGTTCCATCGGTTGCGATCTGCTGTGCAAAGGAATGGCTGACATAACCCGCAGACAGGTTCATCACATCATAGTAAGAATCTACAAGCTTCATGCTGTCCTCATTTACCACAAAGGTGCAGTTCGCCTGATGATGATAACCATCACTGCTTTTAAACATCGTATGGCAGGTATGAATATATAACTTACCTGCCGTCTCCGTCATCGAGAGTCCTCCGGCTTCAAACGGTGTATATGTATTTGCGCCCTTGATGGAACACGCTTTCAGCCGTTTCCAGTTTTTATCATATTTTACAACACGAATGACCTCTTTCGATTTGCTTTCCTTCGGATTTGACTGACCAAATACCAGATAGTTGTATTTCTCGCCACTATAATATCCGCCAAATAATGAAAGCTCACATTTGATCTTTTTCTGGCTCTTTAACCGATAGGAAGAATCATAAACCTCGCGGACAACCACACCACGGATGTACTCTATACGTTCAAAGGTTCCATCTGCTCTGGCATTCAGATATGCCGTCTGGACATCTCCATATGTATAGCCTGAATTGATACTCCGGTGCATCGTTGCCGATACCGATCCAACTGCTCCGGTTGATTTATATGCTGTCTTGCTCTTTGACAAGGTTGAATCTGTTACCTTGATCGCGATCGTCTTCTGTACATTGATAGGCGATGCACTGATCGTGATCTTTGCTGTTCCCTTCTTCCATGCGGTCAGATTACCTTTCTGATCTACACTTACAACCTTTGGATCCGAGCTTTTATATGTATAATCCAGTGAAAATCTACTATTCGTACTGCAGGTCACCATTCCGGATGCTCCAACCTTCATATTTGCAGGTGCATTTACATGAAAGCTAGTCGGATATGTCCAGTCAAAGATTTCGAGATAATAATTACTATCCTTTTTTTCTATCACAACACAGTTGTTATTCTTATCCATAAAAAACGTGTATACAGGATATGTAGTCTGCATACGGATCTTTTCTTTGTTCGTTGCAATATCATATTCTGTCAGTATTTTCTCATCCGTTTTTGCAATTAGGGAAGTTCCTGCACCATTTAATACACATCTTGGTCCAATGCTGGATAAGTCGGCATGTCCATCGCCATAGTCGGAATCAGCTGTATAAAATGCCATCTTTAATGCCTTTTTATTTGCAATATTAATTGGTGATACCGATACGCTGCTATCGATCAGATTGATACTGGTCGAACTCTCTGTGACATCATTGATATCATACTGATTGGAATCCACCAGTGCGCAGATTTCTCCATTAAATGTTGATAATGCGGCTAGATATCGTCCATTCAGCATCCGGACCGGCGTCTTATGTGTAAAGAGATCAAACTGATACAGATACATCATATTCTCACCCTTGATCGTGATGGAATTGTCACCATTCACTTTTCCCGCTTTCAGGCTCGCCATGTGGTGATTGAAGCCCCAATATCTCCAGTTCTCATATCCCATATAGTAAAAGTTTCCATTTGTCTGATCAAAGCCCAGGAATTCATATATATCATCTCCTCCGCTTTTCTGGCTCAATAGCTTACCATCCGGACGGAACAAATATAATTTATCCTCATTGGTTGCTATATAATATCTGCCCGCTCCATCTACGCCGATTGCTGATAAAATATTTGCCCAGCGTCCTTTTACATTAAATGTATCAAAGCTCTGCTGTTTTTCTGCTCCCGTCTTAAAATTATAACTGTCAATCTCCACCTGACAGACATAGCTGTATGAATCCGATGAAGCATCCGTATTTTTCTTATAGTCTGCAGTCGCAAAATAAACGGCCTCTTCATCCATATATGCTTTTTCTATATAATATCTGCTGGTATATACTGTTGTATATGTTCCATTTGTCATATCATAAAAGACGATCTCATACTGCTTTGAATTGCTATATACCTCTCCTATCGTATGTACAAAAAACATCCCATTCTTCTCTGGTACATACACCATGTCATTATACGAAGACAGCTTCCCGATCTTATCCGCATCCAGCTTCACTACATTTGACTCAGCTAACTCGGCTGTATCCTCTTCTGTCTGCTGCACATTCTCCATAGCTGCCTGTGTTGCAAGCTCTGTTACCTCCTGTGCCCGCACTCTGACAGGTGTCATAAGCAGTCCAAGACCGATTGCAAACCCTACAATAGCAACTGTAAGCCTGTTCCACTTTCTCATAATCACCATACTTCCTTTCATTTTTAACTTATTCATATATCGTACTTGATGCATGTAAAAATCAGCATCCTTTCCGACAGATTATTCGGCATTTCTCATCCTGTGTGCTTCTCCACATACTACAATGTGTCCCGCCAAATCCACATTTCTACAGGCAAATACCTATTTATAGCTTATCACACTTACTCTGATCTGCACAATCATAAATACAGCCATCTAATATAAAAATATATACATAACAAAAAGCAGGCTGCTACAGACTATATAAGTACATATCCCTGATTTCGGGCACATATTCCTATAGTATTGACAGCTGCCTGCTTTCACTTCGTATATTCTATTTGGTCAGTATCTTTCAGGAAGAACATATTTCTCCTGATAATCGATCATCTCTTTGTAGATTCTCTCGCAGTTATTGTGATCTCTGTAGTAGAAGAAGTCATCGGCGCGTTTTACATATTCCGGCTTCATCTTACAATCATTCTGCATATACTCGATCAAGGTATCGATCAGTTCATCGTTGTCATGACAGATCTCCCCGAATGCCATTGTATCATAATGGAAGGTACCCTCCTCATAATGCTGTGGTATATCTTTGTGATGGAGATATACCAATGGCTTTCTCATATAAGCAAAGTCAAACTGGATACCAGAGAAATCCGTTACCATCAGACTGGATTCACAGAACATATCTTCATAGCTCATATCTCCAACTGCCGGAACGATATCTACAAAATCATTCTTATCAAAATCATCCACCTGTGAGCTTACGATCGGATGCAGAACATATTTGATCCGGTATCCATATTTCTCTGCCGCATCGATCAGACGCTTGTCATTAATAAGTGCATTGAATACCTTGAAATATTCTGATTCCTTAAACAGCGGATTGTAATCACGCTGTTCGCTCTCACTGGTACGAACCGGCATCGCTGCCTGCATTCTCCAGGTCGGACTGATCATAATCTGCTTCTTCGCCCGATCCTTCAAGCCATCATAACGAGGAACGCCTGTCAGCTTCAATGCATCATAGCCGACATAATCATATACCGGACGAGACAGATTCTCGATCTCATACTTAGATGCGCAGAAGTAAAGTCTGAGATTATCCCGCAGACGATTCTGGGCGATCGCAATCTTCTGAATCGACATACCATGCTGAACACAGCAGACATGGAAATGCGGAAGGTCACGGATAAAGGCCGAATTTTTTAGTTTATATCCATTAAATGCATAAACCGTTGAATTCGATATAACCATCATATCTGCATATAAGAATACAAGTCTGTGCTTTAAGGAATCACGCACCAATGGCTTGTAGCCCTCTTTCTTCAGACGCTTATAATCCGTACTCTTCTTATCAACCAGATAGTAATGCTTGATATCCTTGCTGTTTTGTGCACTGGCATATTTATACAGGTACTCGGATGAATCTCCGCCCTTGTAAATCTTATCAATATACATCCAGATCGGCTTTCTGGTCATGAATGGACGACAGATAAAGTACAGCATTCTGAATATCGCATACTTTCTTGTCCAGTTATTCTTCTTAAACATATCCTTCAGTAACTTAAGCTCTTTTACAAATTTCTGTGACTTGCTCACCTTACGGATGACCATACTTCTCCGCTCAGATGTCATCATATACTCTCTGTTATCTCCAAAAAACCAGTGGCTGTTTGCAAACGCTCCGCATACCCGACTGAAATGGGATGGGAAACTAAGGGTGATCGTCTCGATCTGCGTTCCGAATTTCGCCTCACAGGATATTGCTGTTTCATTTTTCTTTGCAACCGGAATACTCAGATGGAACGAATGTCTCTTACAGATCGCTGCTCCAAATGCCTTTGTCAGACCATATCGTCCGTTATATTCGATCTTATATTTGACATTGTTATATTTGAAATAAATCTCGTCCGCCATGGAATACAGGATTGGATGAACCGTTCCATCGATTTCCAGCTTACCAGCTCTGTAATTGATGAATAAAATGTTAGTGCTTAAGCTCATAACTGAATTAAACAGGGTATCCCCGATTCCATAATAGATCTTTCCTGCAAGGAAGAATCGCTGGAACTTATAATCCTGTCCATTTCGTAAGATACCATACACCCATTTCATCGTATCACCCGTGATACAGGCCGCTATCTTATTCCGATTCAGCATGATACTCTCTTCGATCAGTCCAAGTGACCTGCCTATCAGCTCCAGATACTCTTCTCCATGGCCTTCCTCGATTACATGCTTATTCCGGTTGTCCATGTTGCCTTCAAATCTGGCATGTATGGAATACATGAAGTTATACTGGATAAATACCGGTATCCTTCCATATTTTTCTTTCATTTCTGTTAAGAACGGCATCCAGAATTCTGTAATAGAATCAAAATACCACTCCTGCATATACAATCCACGATAAAATGTAATATCATGCTCCTCATATTCATATGCTGTATATTCCACACCCGGAAGATACACAACTTTCATTTCTTCTGCTAAATAACGCAGGAAGAAATCACGTTCCATTTCCAGTCCCAATGAAGCATTCACATTACGCTTCTTTAAAATATCTGTCTTTAATATTGTTCCTGCAAAAGTAAATGGATAACAGTCATATTTATTTTTCAGATCAATCACATAAAATGATTTTAATTCCTTTTTACTGTCTGTGACTTTTAAGAAATTACGAAATGCGCCTTTCGTTGCATTTGCAAATGTTTTTGCGATCATATATACATGATGTCCCGGGCAGATCGTAATTCCATTTGTAAGGATCTCTGCCAGATTCTCTGAAATCACATCTCCGACTTCTATAAATGCACAGTAATCTCCCTCTGCTTTCTCTGCCATCTGATGATATGCTTCTGCCGGTGCAGTATATGCGGTATCATCAATTGTTACCGTAAATGCAGGATTACCGATCCTGGTGATCACATTATTATACCAGTCTTTATCTGCTGTTACCTGACTGGTATTCAGCACAAACTGAACCGAATACTCTGCCATCTGTGCATCCGAAACTACAGTCTCTGATTTCTTTTCTACTTTTTCTTTCTCAGTCTCAGCATGCTTCTTCTTTTCACCCATGCTGATCTTTTCCTGAGAAATATCATCCGCCGACAGATCACTGTCGCCAATATCAGTACTACTTCCTTCTGCAAATGCCATACTGCCTTCCCCTGCTGCATTTGCAAATTCTTCACCGATCCGGACTTTATTATTCTTACCAAGCCCATATGCCGCCATCTTTTCAAATACTTCAATGGTCGCCTTGTTTAATTCTTCGTCGTCCGTTAAACAACACAAAATGGATAATTTCATCGTCCATCTCCCTCACAACTACTTTACTTTCTTCTATATAGTATCATTCATTTCTAGCATTTTACATACAGAGATTATTTTACCTAACTTTCTTCTATAACGCAAGTAATTGTTTTAATCTTGTATTCATTATTTTCTTGATTTCATTTATGATCTGTGCTATAAAGTAAACAGTGTTTACCATTTTAAACAGACAGGGAGTGAGAACAATTCGAGAAAGTACAAAAGCAACAAAAGAAGCCATCCTTGCAAGTGCCAGAGATATCTTTTTAGAATATGGATATCAGGAAGCCTCCATGCGTAAGATCGCAGCGCGAGCAGGCATAACACCGGGAGCGATCTATAAACACTTTTCCGGCAAAGAAGATATGTTTGAAGAAATTTTTGCGGAAAGCGGAAATAAGCTTATGCTGCTTTCCGAATCTATGTTGCATGCAGATTTTACTTCCATGACAGATGATCAGTTACTTCAGGTCTTATATTCCGGGATATCCATCCGCACCTTTGAGCTGTTAGAGGATGACATGCAGTTATTTCACATGCTCTTAAAAAATGACTCCGGTACATACCTGAGCCGTTTTCGTAAAATCTACATTGAACAATGCACCGGATTTGCAATGCAGTATTATTCCGAATTATACAAACGAGGACTTGCATCAAATCAATTATCAGAAAAAACAGTCTATATTCTCTCATCCTCTGAGTTCTCGATGGTCTGTGAAATAATCGCAGATGATTCCTGCAAAAACGGGATCACACCTGAGTGCAAACAGGCATTTTTAGAAGCAATGAACATTCTGCTTCATGGACTGGAAGCAGCACTTGGAATAAAAAAACAGGAGGAACCAAAACATGGAAAAAATTAAGATTGAAAAAGGAACCGTACAGGAAACATTATTAATTCCTCTATATGGAAGAAAATATGCCAGATCATCGAACTGGAATTTGACTAGTATGGAGGCAGTTTAAAATGGAATATGGATTTACACAGAAATTATTTGGATATTTTTATCACAGCTCCTGTATGAAGCAGGCAGCAAAACAGAAATTGAATATTAATAAAAAAGCAATAAAGCAGGAATATGTATCGATTATGAAAAATGCGAAGGACATTGGCAAATCCAGACTTATGAGTTCCTATTGCATGGGAGCATATTTTATCGCCTTAAACCGTAAAACCCCACTGTCACCGGAAGCCTGCTATGAACTGTACAAGGACGGCTTATCTTCCAACAAGCTGTTTCATATAGCGGTTGGAAATGCCAACAGCTATCTTGATAAAAAGAAGATGCCGGGCAGACTAAAATGGTCAGCAGATTCTCATTTGCGCCGATATGAAAATGACTGGGTCGTTGATATCATTGAGGGAACTCCTCAAGATGATTTTGAACTTGGCTACGACTATCATACCTGCGGTATCTGTAATCTCTGTCGGGATGAAGGATGCTTTGAACTAGCGAAATATCTCTGTCGGATGGACTATGTTCTCGCGGATATGATGCAAATGAAGCTCACCCGGACGAAGACGATCGCTGAGGGTGCAGATCTTTGTGATTTCCGATATGGACGGAAATGATCTTATACGACCGGCAGCATTCAAATATGAAAAATTAATACACTCCGAAAGAACACAAAAACTGCCGCCAGTTGAATGACTGGCGGCAGTTTTTGCTCTTCCTTATACTTACACTCTACTTTTTTCTGTAAGCGCTGCACATCTAATACCAGATTATTTAATCTTGACTGCTTTTACAGCACTCCATTTTCCATACACCCGGTTTCCGGTAGAATCCTTCTTAAATGCACGAACCTTAACGTAGTATTTCTTTTTAGATTTTAATCCGGTTAATGTCTTGGTTAATTTCTTTGTTACTTTTTTCTTTGCTCCACTCATGTTTTTCTTAGTAGAATAACAAATCTGATATCCATATGCATTCTTGACTCTTTTTATCGTTACTTTTGCTTTTTTCTTTGATGTACTCTTAACGCCAGGTTTCTTTGCCTTCGCTACTTTAACCTTTGTCCAATGTGCATATAATGTAATATTCTTATTTGCAACCTTACTCTGTCTGGATACTTTAACACCACCGGCAGGGCTTGTATACCAACCTGCAAATGTATATCCCTTTCTGGCCGAAGCAGGCAATGTACCATAATATTTACTAGGAATAGCCGACATGCTCTGCTGTTTACATGTACCACCATTTGCTGCGAAGAAAACCTTGATCGGTCTGACTTCAAATTTATAATAACCATCATAAGAAGCTGTTTTATTGGTGTCACTTACAAATTTTGCTGCAGTTGAGGCAGCATTTCCTTTTAATGTAGTTCCTTTTCCAAATGCGTATCTGGAAAGAACAACATTATCATCTAACACATCAACATATGCATTTTCTGCCAAAAAAGCATTTGCCTGAATAGCTGATACACCTTTTGAGATCGTGATATTCTTTACTGTATCTCCAAACGCACACTCTTCTATATTAATTGTATTTTCCGGTATCGTCACAGCGGTAATCTTTGTCTTTTCAAACGCACCTTTATTAATATACTGCAGTCCTTTATTCAACCGAACATCATTAAGTCCGGAGCGATAAAATGCATATTCATCAATAACCTGTACATTACCCGGTATATTAATGCTTGTTAACATCTCGCAATTTTCAAATGCATATTTACCAATCGTCTGGACATCTTTACCGATTGTTACAGAATTCAAACTACTACAAGCTCTAAATAAATAGTTTCCGATTGATGTGATCCCATCCCCAATTACAACACAATTAATTCGGTACTGATATGTTTCAAATCCATTCTTATCTTTATCCCCATACCAGAATGAATTGATCCAGTTTTTTCCACTATCTCCCTCATATGTACTTCCGGTACCGGTCAGAGTCAGAGTACCCGTAATATCCAGAACCCCTGTAACATTTGCTCCGCATTTGAACACACATTGAATGTTCGCATTGCCCGCTGCCTTTACTGTCAGCTCGGGAATCATACTGATAACCATTATCCCTACAAGCAATAATGCCGTTAATCGTTTCATCACCTGTTTCATCTGTTATTCCTCTTTTCTTTCTCATTTTTGTCGTTTTTGGTATATGCATGTATATATTTACATGTCAACCTCAGATACTGTTTTATTATAAAAAAGCATAAAAGTCCAGATACAGCATTTCTGCCATATCTGGACTTCTACTAAAATATACATGTTACCTGTCCTGCTTGTGTCTTTAGTCTATAATTGCCTTAATTTCCGATTCGCTCATATCGGTTACATCCATGATCTGTTCTAAGGTGTAGCCTTTCTTATGCATTTTCAGGATAATATCAACTCTTTCTTCCGATCTTCCTTCTAATCTTCCTTCAGACCTTCCAATGACCTTACCTCGTGCTTCGCCTATTTTTTCGCCTTCTGCCCTGCCAGCTGCTTTGCCAGCGGCTTCGCCCTTCGCATATCCCATTTCTTCTACGCCTTCACTCAGATTACACATGATCTTCACCTCGTCTCTGATACCGTGTCTGTCTACTGGTATGTCATACTCTTGTTTCATCAGCTTCAATTTTTGTTCTGCCGTCATTGTCTGCGACAATAGCGTTCCAAGTAAGCGATGCAGTTCATATCGTTCTTCCTTAGGCGGTATCTCCTTTGCCAATCCGATCATCACGATGTTAGGAATATCCAGATTGCCTTTCCAGTCCTGTTCGCCAAGTAAATCATCTTTTACCATATGAATATGACTCAGACTGTTCTCTTTCATATTCATACAGATCCAGATGGAATACACCTGTTTGATCTCGTTATAGTCAGAACCTGTAAATTCCCGCTCTTTCTGGGATGACACCAGTCTTGCCGTATAGAAGATTGCCCGATTTAAGATAAAATACTTTGTCGGTTCATTCTTCTGGGCTTCCAGATTAATGATCATTTTCGCCAGTCCATCCCGCATCCGTACATAGAAGATAATATCAAAATATATCTTTCCCTCATCAATTTCGGAACTTTCTGCATTCAGTCCGACAATCCGTTCACCGGTTCTGGCATCCACCGTTTCTTTGTTCGTTAATCCCAGTTCAACCGGAACCTGGCTGATATATGGTTCACCTTCAATCAAAGAAGCGACCGTATCTGCATCCATACCTTTAAATTCATCGACTACCCTGATCAGTATATGCGCCAGTATGATCTTCTGTCCAAGCAGGCGCTTGGCACTGGCATCATACTGTGCTTTCTGATCAGTTGCCTTGGAGGAATATACAATTTCGTTATCCATGTTCTATCTCCTTTCTTAATACTGATAGAACGGAATAACATGCATATTTTAGCTTTGTATATTGCCTCCGTCTCTCCAAGTTTGATTGTAACGGATATTAAAAAGGAAAACAAGTTTATAATTATTTACCGTAAAATCTTACAAATGATCAGACCGATACCACATACGGTTATTCCAACTGCGATCACTACATCTTTGTTATCTCCAACAATGTTCACATACTTTGCTTTGCCCGGACGATAAATGATCTCCACCGGATCATTCTGGTTTAACTTTTTGTTTCCGCCATTTGCAGCTCGTAATTTCATATCCTGTCCATTATACTGAAACCGCACAACCGGAAAATCAACACCATTTTCATTGACAAAGTCAGTAATCGTTCCCGGAAGCTTTTTCCCCTGCCGGTCAACGATGACCTTGATCAAACACAGGATACCTCCAATAAATTCTCTGTCACACGCAAAGAATTCATCTTTTTCATATTATCATACGAACAAAAGGGGGTACAAGTTGAAAATGTTTATTTCTTATAGAAGTTATATCCATTTATCTAATATTACAAATGCGTTAATACATATTCCCCAAATTCAGGTAAGGAAAAGAAATCGTATCCATGTTCCTCACAATCAATAATACCCCTTTTCTTTAACCTGTCTCGATACGGATTAAACTCATTTGTTTTCAACGAAAGCTTATCTCGTATCTCCTTTATTTTACCAGATTCTGTTTTTGCAATACCATAACAGATCTTCCTGTCTCTGCTCTATTTCTACAAGTCAATACGACTCGAAAAAATGGCATAAACATTATAAAAAAAAGAGTCGTCAATATACCAAAAGAAATTAATAAAAATATTCTGCAAATATGCAAGTTATTACATCCAGACATGCTGTTTGTTACATCAACCGTTTTTTCGTTTCTTTTTCTGCTATGGTTATGTTGTCGACAAAACAGGCGCCGGATATTACGAGGAATTAAATTTATGTACAATGAAAATGAAAAAAGAAACGTTACTGTCTCACAGAAAGGTAACGCTATACAGTCTGCCGCATTAAACATCCATCAGCTTTTCCCATCCCGGACCAAAGATGAATGTTTATTAGAATTAAAGAAGAATCCATCCATTTACCGGACATATCTGAACTGGCCTGACAAATGGAAAAACCGTTTTCTGGAATTCATGGAAGGCAAGAAAAGTCTGCCATTGACCTATGATCCATTTTTCAAAAAGCTGTTCAACCCGGATATATACCCGGAACGGTTATCTCGTCTAATCAGCAGTATCATCGGCACAAAAGTAACCGTAAAATGTATCCTGTCAAATGAGGACAGCATGCTGCCATCAACTTCTCTCCTGCTTCTGGATATCATCGTCCAGTTAGAAGATGGGTCGATCGCAAATGTGGAGATCCAAAAGATCCCATACACCTTTCCCGGTGAGCGGATGTCCTGCTACTCTGCTGATCTTTTGCTCCGCCAGTACACCAGAGTAAAAGGGGAAAAGGGAAGTACATTCACCTATCAGGATCTGAAAACCGTTTATACGATCGTGATGTTTGAAAACAGTCCAAAAGAATGTAAAGATCCCGAATTATCCGATATCTATCTGCATCATGGAAAGGCTGCATTTGATACCGGGATCAACTTCCATCTTCTGCAGGAATACTATGTCGTTGCACTTGACGTCTTCCAAAAAAGTAAGTATTCTAAAGATATCAACGAACTTAACGCATGGTTATCCCTGTTAACGGCAACTACCCTGGATGACCTTGTAGCACTGATATCCGACTATCCGTGGATGGAAGCCATCTGCATGGATATGTCAGAATATCTGTATCACCCGGAGGAGGTTGTTACCATGTTTTCTGAAGCATTACGAAAATTGGATGAAAATACCGTCAACTACATGATCGATGAACTGAAAAAAGAACGGGACGAAGCAGTCACTGCTCTAGCCGAAAGAGATGCTACAGTATCTGAAATGAATGCTACCTTATCTGAAAAAAATGCTGAGATTGCAAAATTAAAGGCGCAACTTGCCGAGCGAAACAAATAAAATCTTATTTTCTAATATAACAACAAGCAGAAAACTCCTGATATTATACTTGTTATGTAGCAAACCTATCCGAGTGCCGGTTCTTAGGCAGCGTCCCTTGCTACCTTACGTACCGTTGCACCGAGGATAGAGTGCAAGCGTTTTGCGTAATAACAATGTATAATATCAGGAGTTTTCGTTCGTCTGCATCACTCAAATTGATGCTCTTTATAGTGATGGGCTTCCTCCAGCATCATATCCTTGACCTTCATGAGCCGCACCTGCGTGCTTCGCTCATTCTCATCAAGCTTCATACTGATATATCGGATGCCCTCCTTTGTCTCAGGAATGATAACATGCTCCAGCGCATTTACACGTCGTCTGGTCTTTTCGATCTCCGATGCCAAAAGCTGACAGGATTTCTCAATCTCCGCCAGTTTCAGCATATCCGGAAGGATGTCAGCAAGTGACTTTACTGCATCATCCAGATCACCGGAGGTAAATGCAAAACCGTAAGAATAGATATCATTCTCATCCGCACTTTTTGTTGTATATTCAAATACCGGAATATCTACACTCATAACATTTCGATCCTTGCAGGTAAGCTGGACTTCCTGTTTCGGTGCCATCAGTGCTGTATGAAGGATCTGTTCAGACATGCCGGCTTTTGCTATGACAAAATTCGTATTGGCGGCTTTGATACCGGCCTCAACCTTCTCACGAAGTGCCATATTCTCTCTTGCCATATCAAGGAACTGCCGCATCAGCTCATCTCGTTTATCTTTTAACAGCTTATGGCCTCTGGTTGCCGTAACAAGCTTCTTCTTTAAACGGGTCAGTTCCATTCTGGTAGGATTTACCTGTGTAGCTGCCATTTTTGCCTCCTTATAATGTCAACTCGAAGCGCTCGCCTCGTTACTTTCCGTAGTATTGATCTAACCACTTGTCATCGATACGTTTCAGTTCTGCACGAGGCAGGATCGATAACAGCTTCCAGCCGATGTTTAATGTTTCTTCGATACTTCTGTCTGTCTCATACCCCTGAGATACATATTCCTTTTCAAATGCTTCTGCAAACTTTGCATATAAAATATCGATATCCGACAATGCAGATTCACCAAGGATCGTCATAAGTTCCTTTGCATCCTTACCACGGGAATATGCCGCAAATAACTGGTTCATGGTGCTGGAATGATCTCCTCTTGTCTTTCCTTCACCGGTACCCTTATCCTTCAGACGTGACAGAGATGGAAGTACATCGATTGGTGGTGTTACACCCTTTCTGTAAAGCTCACGGCTTAAGATGATCTGTCCCTCTGTGATATATCCTGTTAAGTCAGGGATTGGATGTGTCTTATCATCCTCAGGCATGGTAAGGATTGGGATCATTGTGATACTACCATTCTTGCCACGCTGTCTTCCAGCTCTTTCATATAAAGTTGCAAGGTCTGTATACATGTATCCGGGATATCCACGACGACCCGGAACCTCTTTTCGGGCTGCGGATACTTCTCGTAATGCATCTGCATAGTTTGTGATATCCGTCAGAATAACCAGTACGTGCATGTTCTTTTCAAATGCAAGATATTCCGCAGCGGTCAGTGCCATACGAGGTGTAGCGATACGCTCAACCGCAGGGTCATTTGCAAGGTTGATAAACAGTACGGTTCTGTCGATCGCGCCTGTCTCCTTGAAGCTCTCCGTGAAGAAGTTTGCTTCTTCGAAGGTGATACCCATAGCAGCAAATACTACGGCGAATGGTTCATCTGTTCCACGCACCTTAGCCTGTCTTGCGATCTGGGCTGCTAACTTCGAATGTGGAAGTCCCGATGCTGAGAAGATCGGCAGCTTCTGTCCTCTTACCAGTGTATTTAATCCATCAATAGCAGAGATACCTGTCTGGATAAATTCCGATGGGTAATTTCTTGCTGCCGGATTCATTGGCAGACCGTTGATATCTCTTCTCTCCTCCGGAAGGATATCCGGTCCTTTATCGATCGGTCTTCCCAGTCCGTCAAATACACGACCGAGCATATCTTCTGATACGCCAAGTTCCATACTTCGTCCAAGGAATCTTACTTTGCTGTTTGAAAGGTTGATACCTGTTGAATTCTCAAATAACTGTACCAGTGCATCTTCACCATTGATCTCAAGAACCTTGCATCTTCTGACTTCGCCACTTGCAAGCTCGATTTCACCAAGTTCATCATAGGTAACATTTTCTACACCATGTACCAGCATCAGAGGTCCTGCAACTTCCTGTATGGTTCTATATTCTTTTGGCATATGCTTAGTCCTCCTTTGCTATGGCTGCTTCCAGTTCCTGATGAAGTGCCTTTATGATCTTGTCATATTCTGCTTCCACATCTTCCGGATGTGTATATTTGAAACGTCCGATTTTCTCACGAACCTCCATATTCAGAATATTCTTTATAGTTGCACCACTCTTCAAGGCCTCTGATGATTCCTCATAGAATGCCAGCACAAGTTCCATCATGCGGAACTGCTTATCCAGTGGTGTGTAGGTGTCGATCTCATGGAATGAGTTCTGATGCAGGAAGTCCTCACGGATAGATCTGGCTGCTTCCATCTTCAGACGGTCGCCTGCAGATAAGGCATCCATACCAACCATCTTAACGATCTCATCCAGCTCTGCTTCTTCCTGTAATAATGTCATAAGCTTCTGACGATCTTCCATCCAATGCTCATTGACATTTTCCTCAAACCATTTTCCCATGTTATCTACATACAGCGAATAACTGGTCAGCCAGTTGATCGCCGGGAAATGTCTCTTATAAGCCAGTGCCGAATCCAGTCCCCAGAATACCTTAACGATACGAAGGGTTGCCTGTGATACCGGCTCTGAAATATCACCACCGGGAGGTGATACGGCTCCGATTACGGATAAAGCTCCTGTTCTTCCTTCCGAACCAAGTGTCTTAACCATACCGGCACGCTCATAGAACTGTGCCAGACGGCTTCCAAGATATGCAGGATAACCTTCCTCACCGGGCATCTCCTGTAAACGTCCTGACATTTCTCGAAGTGCTTCTGCCCATCTGGAAGTAGAGTCAGCCATCAGCGCAACAGAATATCCCATATCACGGAAATATTCTGCGATCGTAATACCGGTGTAAATAGAAGCCTCTCTGGCTGCAACCGGCATATCCGATGTATTTGCGATCAGAACGGTTCTCTCCATCAGGGAGTATCCTGTCTTCGGATCCTTCAGTTCAGGGAACTCGTTTAATACATCTGTCATCTCGTTTCCACGTTCACCACATCCGATGTATACAACGATATCGGCTTCTGCCCATTTTGCAAGCTGATGCTGGATAACGGTCTTTCCACTACCGAATGGTCCGGGAACTGCTGCTACACCACCCTTTGCGATCGGGAAGAATGCATCGACAACTCGCTGTCCTGTGATGAGCGGCATAACCGGCGGAATCTTCTCTGCATAAGGACGACCCTTACGAACCGGCCATTTCTGCATCAGTGTCAGTTCCTTATCACCCTTTGCTGTCTCAATTACACATACAGTTTCTTCTACTGTGAAATCTCCGCTCTTGATCTCTTTTACAGTTCCTTCTATACCATATGGAACCATGATCTTCTGAGTTACGACAACTGTCTCCTGTACGGTTCCGATCACATCTCCGGTCTCTACCTTGTCCCCTGCCTTAACGCATGGAACAAATGGCCATTTGATGTCTCTCTTTAATGATGGAACTTCAACGCCTCGCTGCAAATTATTTCCACAGATTTTCATGATATCATCCAGAGGTCTCTGGATACCGTCATAGATACTGCTGATCAGTCCGGGTCCAAGTTCTACGGACAGCGGCATTCCGGTTGACTCTACCGGTGCACCCGGTCCAAGTCCTGATGTCTCTTCGTAAACCTGAACAGATGCCTGATCTCCATGCATCTCTATGATCTCGCCGATCAGTCGGCTCTCACTTACTCTGACAACGTCATACATATTCGCGTCACGCATTCCCTCTGCGATAACGAGAGGTCCTGCAACTTTTTTTATCTTACCTGTTGCCACGTTTTCTGGTCACGCTCCTTCCTAGTTTCCACTGAACAGAATGTCCGAACCGACTGCCTGTTCTACGGATTTCTTTACTCCATTTATACCTGCAGATGTATTACCGGAAACTCCTGGGATCAGGATGATCGCCGGAAGCATCTGCATCTTATATCTCTCTATCTCTTTCTTGATCTGCTCTGCCATGCTCTCTGTTACATAGATAACGGCATATCCACTTTCTGCCAGTCTTCTGAGCTGTGTACTGCCCTGTTCTGCATCGGATACCGGGAAGGTCTCAAGTCCCAGAGTCGCAAAGCCATAGATGCTGTCATATTCACCTAATACTGCAATTCTATACATACATTTCCCTTACCCTTTCCCTGATTGCATCATCCGGCAGATGATTTAACTTTCCAGTCAGGATGATCCTGACTGTCTTGATCTCATTCTGCCTTGCAAGTACATAAGCAACAAGTGGTCCGATCGTAAATGAATTATATTTCTGCGGCCGGATCGCCTCTATGATCCGGTTATCGCACCAGCGTTCAAATGCAGATGAACTGTCTGATAATGCCGCAGCTCCACCGGAATACGGTGTTTCTTCCAGATATTTGATCACATCCGGCATACCGGAAAGTGCTGCCCGCATCAGCCGTTCCACATTGAGCGTCTGACATTCCTCCATCGCACGTCTCATAAAATCCAGTCCTTTTTCTGTCTTTACAGAACGGACTGCGATCTTGATATTTGCAACTGCCACAACTGTCTCTGCATATTCTTTTAATAATGCATCTCCATTCTTCTCCGCTGCCGCAAGCATTGCCCGCATGGCTGCCCGGTCAATGATAACATCACACATCTGACCATCTCCGGTATGCACCAGACACTCATATGCCTCTAATGCGCATTCCCGCATAGATTCCGGCAATGACCGGAAATCTTTATTTTTAATGATCTCGACTAATGCTTCACCCGAAACAGATGCATTGTCATAAAATATATTTGCCTGAACTTCTCCGTCTACAACGGTCTTGACCGCTGCCTTCAGATTATGGAAACTATCCTGGATCAGCAATACGTCAAATACTGTCTGATCGGATACCATCTCCTTGACCAGTATCCATGTTTTTTCCAGTTCCCTGTTCAAAATGGTCTCTGCATCCTGTGCTCCGGCTTCTGTATCACCCCAGCCTTTTTCACCTAAGAACTGAAGGCAGTCCGCATATGTTTTCTGGGCAATCAACTGCTCGATCACAGCCTGCGAAAACAGGGACATCTCAAGTGCCCGGATCCTGGCAACTGCATATATATATTTGTCTGCCATTTTTCTACCTCCCTTATGTGAATAACAGGGAATTTAATTTGTCTGCCATTTCTTCTTTCTGCGCATGGAACATGGCAGTTAACGAACAATTCTCCTCGATACCTCCATAGATCAGGATAAATCCTCCATCTATATCACTGGCTTTATCTGCGAGCGTCAAATCTCCTCCATGTGCTTTTGCTATCTCTGATACCCGTTTTGCAAATCCTGCCGGAAGCCGCTCCATATCTTTGGCTGAGAAGCTGATCTGTCCGCTCTTTGGCTGTACTGCATTTCCGATCATACGCTCCATCATATGGAAATATCTGTCAACTTCCATATCGATCATTCCGTTATAGGCTTTACCTATCACTTCATTGATGATCTCCTGCTTTGCCTTTAAGACTGTCTGGCGTTTCTTCAGGTCGGCAGAGGATTTTGCTCTTGCCATTCCGTCAGATTTCACATGGCTGACCTTTTCAGCCGAACCCGCCTTGATCTTATCTGCTTCCACCTTTGCATCTTCTATAATCTGATCTGCCTTTTTCTGTGCATCTTCAAGGATCATATCGGATTGAGTGTTTGCTTCTGCCAGAATCTGTTCAACGATCTTCTCTAATCCTGTCATACAAATCCTCCTGTACTACTTGTTCAATCATGATTCAAATCTGTGCCTGTTTTATACCGGTACACCGTTAATTGCAAGAATTGATACGAGCAGAGCAAGGATCGCATATGTCTCTACCATTGCAGGGAAAAGCATTGCTTTACCGAACTGATCCGGCTTCTTTGCTACGATACCAACTGCTGATACAGCGGTTTTGCCCTGATGCATAGCGGATACAAGACCAACTAATGCGATTGGAAGACATGCTGCAAGGATCAGTAATCCGGTCGCTGTTGAAAGTTCTGCAGGAGCACCATTTAAAATACCGATCTTTGATAAAGCGATGAATCCTACCAGCAGTCCATAGATACCCTGTGTACCGGGAAGAAGCTGGATGATAAGAACCTTTGCGAATTTGCTTGGATCTTCACTTACTACACCTGATGCAGCCTGACCTGCGATACCTACACCGTAAGCAGATCCCATACCTGCCAAAATAACTGCTAATGCAGCTCCTGTTAAAGCTAAAACTGTACCCATTGTCATATTGATTATTCCTCCTTAATTTCCGGTTTACAGGTTTTCATGCCTGCATTCCCTATATCTACATATTTTGTATTTTCTTTAAATGGATGGAACGCTTCTCCGCCACCCTCATAAAACTTACCAAAGAATTCTACATACTGAAGTCGGCATGTATGGACATAAGCACCTAACATATTGATCGCAAGGTTAAATGTATGTCCGATGATGAATACCAGAATGAATACGATCGCGCCCAATATTCCATCTCCTACCATACTTCCCATCTGATTGATAACCTGTGCGATAACACCAGTTGCAAGTCCCAGTGCAAGCAGTCTGGAATAAGATAACAGATCAGACAGCCAGCCTGTGATATTGTAAATATCATACAAACCAAGTGCCAGTCGGAGCACCGGATTCTTATGACTTCTGCCGGACATCACAACGATGATCGCTGCACCTAAGATCGTAATGACATAGCTGAAGGTCTTAAGTCCATCTGAAAAATGGAAGCTTACCTGTGCGATTGATGCAAATAAACTGGTTGGCATCAGCATCAGTACCAGACCGATGATGAGCAGATACCAGGATATAACATCTGAGAAGAAGCCTACAAAATCTTTCTTCTTTAAACACATATAACCTTTTAACGCCAGACCGCCGAACAGATGGATCAATCCAAATAATAGGGAGAAGATCAGCATCTTCATCGGGTTGTCAAGCGGTGCAAACCATACCGGTGCGATCGTGATCTCATGATGGAAGAAGGTTCGTGATACGACTGCTACCACATCTCCAAAATATCCTCCAAACAAGATACCCCATATCAATGTCGATATACCGCAATATTCAAATAATGTCAGTGACTTCTTCATGCCATCTCCCATCTTCGGGAACTTCCGAAGCAGGATGAAACATGCAAGGAATATAATAAGTCCATATGCCGCATCCGATAACATCAATCCGAAAAAGAATACATAGAATAAACTCATCGGTGTCGTCGGATCCATCTCGCCTCTGGCAGGAAGTCCATAGGATTCCAGGATTCCTTCTGCCGATGCAAATGGCATCTTATTACTTAACTGTACCGGTGCCGGTTCATCCTCAGGTATCTCGCCGGTCTCCACCATCAGCACGAAATTCTGATTCAGTTCTTCTTTTACCTTTTCCTCATCCCGTTCCAGCACATAACCGGTTATGATAAATGTACTGTTCGACTGAAGCAAGGTTCCAAGCACCTGATATTTCTCAGTTCTGATCTTGTAATAATCGGATAAGGTCTTAAGTGCCTGCCTGTTTTCTGCAAATCCGGCAATCTGTTTTTTCAGATCCTCGATCTCATCCTCATACCCCTCTATCGTGAGTCGGTATTTCTTGATCTTATTCTCCGGTGTCCGTTTTGAAAAATACGACATCCGGGTAAATCCTTCTGCCCTTAAGGCTTCTTCCAGTCTTTCCGTCTCTGTTTTCAAACATACCACAAATATACATGTCTGATCTTTATCAGAAGATATCACCGTAATCTCATGAGCTGATAACTCCGGCTGCCTTTTTGCAACCAGTTCTTCTATCATATTCTCTGTAAGACCGGGTCCTAAGCTTCCCATGATCACATCTGTATGTTCGGTTCCGGTCGTATTGATCGGAACATCCATATTGATCCATGGTTTCAGTCCATCGATCGCAAGCTGACATTTTGCAATCTCTGCTTTGCAGTTTCCAATCTTCTTATCCTTTTCCCGGATCTTCTGCACGATCATATTATAATCATGCCGATTCTCAACAATATCTTTATATACAGAATCGTCTACATCAGCTTTGCCTGCAAGTGCCTGCAGCATCGATGTCTTTTCCGGTGCATATCTGCCAAGGATCTCTAAAGCTTCGTCGGTATTCTGGACTCGTTTTTCATATTTGGAACGCTGACTGGTTGTGTTGATCTTCTTAAATACATCCGTCTCATCCCCACCGGCCCGGATCTCCAAAGCTCCCATGGACTGAAGTTTCTCCAATATGGCTTTTCTGTCTTTCTTCATGGCGCATATGTCAATCTTTTTTATAGCCAATACCGCCATAATGATTACCTCCCTTCTGCATCCTGATATTCAAGCATTTACAATAGCTGCTTGATCACAAGCTCTACGGCTTCACCCTCTCGCTCGGATGCACGTTTTTTTAAGGAAGCAATCTCGTCGGATGCTTCTTTCAAAGCTTTTTCTGCAAGATCAGTTTCCAGTTTCTTCTGGTCGACCGCGATAGCCGCCAGATCTGTTTTAGAACCTGCATTTGCATCTACGATCATCGCATTTGCCTTTTCCTTTGCTTCCGCCTGAATTGCTTCTGCTTTTTTACCGGCTTCTTTTACGATTTCGGCTGCCTTTGCTTCTGCATCTTCTAATGTCTTCATGGCTTCCTGTAGCATAATTTCTCCCTCCGTAATTATTAATCTCGGCATGTAATGCCGCTCTGCTAATATTTTATTATGTTAGTGTGCTCTTTTCAAGCAATATTTATCTTCTTTTATAGATTTTTCATCAAAAGGTCATGAAATTTTACCAGTTTTTGGGGCATTTTTGACAAACATTCTAAACTGTCAAATTTAGTTTAACCATTTTTCACGTCATTTTGCACAATTTTTGTTGTGATTAACAACAGCCATATAATAAGACCGCAGTCAAAGACTATCTGCTGTTTCTATGAACAGCATATCCCTTATCCGCAAATGTTCCAGTGCTAACTCGCCTGTCGGCTCAAACAAGCACTCACATTTGCTGGTATATGCAGTTCATATCGAAATCCTCGATAATCTCTTCTGACTGCGGTCTTATTATATGGTTGTTGTTATTTTACATACATTAAATACCAATGCAAAAAACTGTTACAAAACTATAACTATACATCCCACCCTGATAGATGATGTTTTTCTTACTACTTATAATCTTCTATAAATTACATATCCCCTATTCGCAAATATTCCTGTGCCAACTCGCCTGTCGGCTCAAACAAGCACCCACATTTGCCGGTATATGCAGTTTATAGTATTTTTCTTTACTCTTCAATCATCTTGATTCTTCTGATATGACGTTCGTCATTTGAGAATGGTGTGTCAAGGAAGGTGTCAACGATCTTGAGTGCCAGTCCCGGTCCGGTTACACGGGCACCCATTGCAAGGATATTGGCATCGTTATGCTCTCTTGTCGCCTGTGCACTGAAGCAATCGCCACAAAGTGCTGCACGGATTCCCGGTACTTTATTTGCTGTAATAGAGATTCCGATTCCTGTTCCGCAGATCAGGATTCCTCGCTCACATTCTCCATCTGCTACTGCGTGTGCAACTTTCTTTGCATATACCGGATAATCAACGGATTCCTCGCTGTAGCATCCGTAATTCTTGTATTCCAGTCCTCTTTCTTCCAGATGCTTGATCACATCCTGCATTAATCCGTATCCACCGTGGTCACATCCAAGTGCTATCATATTCTTTGTCCTGCCTTTCTTGTTTTCAAATTTTTTTCGGGCGGTTGTCACCCAACCCGTTTTTTCTTCACTGTCAACTTTTTCCATTATATCGTGAGCATAGCTCACTCAATGCATTCCGCAAAATCAGCATCCCTGCGAGCAAATAATTTTGCGCTCATTACATCACACCGATATGATTCTATGTCCTGCCGCCTTGATCAGCCGGTTCATGATCGCATATCCCATATCACCTTCCCGGAAGGATTCACTGTAAATATAGTCTGCGCCGATATCATCACACAGACGAAGCAGCCGGTACAATGATGAAGATACCGTAATTTCATTCTTTTTGCTTCCTGCATCAAGGACATTTTCACAGGAATATAAATTCATATTTTCTGTATCACACAGAACTGCCGTCTTATATCCCTCTGCCTGCTTACAAGCAACTAGCTCTGCGATCTTTGCGGCAACCTTTTCCCGCTCCCCCTCTACGATCGTGAGTTTTCCCTTCGGTGCATAATGTGTGTATTTCATGCCCGGAGCTTTTGGTCTGACTTTCATATCCACACTTTCCAGTGCCGGATCGATCATGACATCTCCTAAGATATTCTTGATCATATCCGCTGAGATATAACCCGGACGTAAAATTGTCGGACGATCGCCTGTCACATCTACGATCGTGGACTCAATTCCGATTCCAACCGGTCCGCCATCTAAGATCATATCGATCCTGCCGGACAGATCTTCCTCTACATGTGCTGCTGTTGTCGGTGATGGTCTTCCGGACAGATTTGCACTCGGTGCTGCAATATACACGCCTGAATCTTTGATCAGCTTCATAGCTGCCGGATGTGATGGCATACGGATCGCTACCGTTTCCAAACCGCCGGTTGTCTCATGCGGTACAATGTCTTTCTTTTTGAAAATGATCGTCAGCGGCCCCGGCCAGAACGCTTCCATCAGCATCTGTGCCTGTGTGGATACCTCTGCCGCCAACTCCCATACACTTGCCGTATCAGCAATATGTACGATCAACGGATTATCCGATGGTCTTCCCTTGGCACTGTAAATTTTTTCGGATGCCTTTGGATTTAACGCATCTCCACCTAGTCCATATACGGTTTCTGTTGGAAATGCAACCAGTCCACCACTTTTTAATATATCCGAAGCCTTCCGGAATAATTCTTCGTTTTCCAGATCAGCTTTCGCTACTATGGTTTTCATTTTAATTACCAGCCTTACCTGTATAGTCAGGCACATCGCCTGCCAGTCTCATTTTAGCCTTATCCCCTCACAGTGTCAACCTGTGAAAAAGAGCTTCCCGAATCATGGGTATAATCTCTATATTCTCACACTTATACCCTCTACTATATGCCACTCTTGGGTATCGCACCTGTTTTTTCGTCTTCATACCAAATTTATTTAGCTTCGTCGGGTATTTTCCCCCAACATTCTTCCTAATACCCGCATCAGACTTGTCCTTGTGGGTATCGTACACTTATTTCCCATTCCATACCCTCATCTAACCAGACACCTCGGGTATCATACTTACTCATCCACTACCATACCCAGAAATCAAGCATCATCAAGCAATAAATCACATATACAAACGCAAATATAGCCTGTCTGGCTGTTGACTAGATCGCTGCACTATGACATTCACGAGGATTTCGTTATGAAATGCATATGCAGCTCATCGAAACCACAGTGAGTCATAGTGCAGTGGTCTAGTCTACAGCCAGACAGGCTATATATATCTTAACTTTATTCAGCAACTGAAGCTTCCGCCGGATACTCCTTGCCAAACCATGTGGCGATCACGCGGTATGGGCACTTCGGTGTTGCAAGGCTGACAACCACCATAATGATCGTGGAGATCAGACAGGCAACGATACAGGAATTGAAACCAAGTGAGATTGGCAGAACGCCCATATCGATCAGGAGATATAAGCCAATACCACTGATGATACCTGCGATCGCGCCATACTCATTTGCCCGCTTCCAGAACAGTCCGAGAAGCAAAGTATGAAGAAATGCTACTGTCATACCACCGGTAGCATAAGTGATCAATGAAGCCAGAAGTTCCGGTGGATCACATGCAAATAAGAATACGACAAGAGCAACAACGATAACACTGATAACATTTAACTTCTTTAATGTCTCCTGCTTTGCATCTTTATTGAACAGGTTCTTGTACAAATCACTGACGATCGTTCCTGCAAGAGATACGATCATTCCACCAACAGATGACTGAACCGCACCACATACACCGGCGAGAACCAGACCTGCTGCCCATGCGGGCATTACACTTACTGCAAGTGTCGGAATACCAAGGTCAGGAGTTGCAAGGCTTCCTTCCGGGAACATATATTTGATCGTGAAGCACAGACCATTTAAGCCAATGAGCCAGATTGCAACTACAACCGCACCAACCTTGATCGCACGATGCAGAGTCTGTGTATCCTTATAAGTAAGCGTTGTCATTGTTACATGAGGCATTGTACAGGTTGTGATACCCCATAAGAATGCAAACGAAAGAACCGTCTTTACACTTGCAGGTACGAACCAGTCCGGATTACTCTTAACTAATGACTGGATCGTTTCTGTATAGCTGAGATCTGTTCCGTTGATGCCCATAATAAATAAGATAATAACGGAAACTGTCATGATAATTCCCTGAAAAACGATCGCAGATGCGATACCTTTAATACCACCTGTGATAGCTGCGATGATAACAAGTACAGTGAAAATAGCAAGTCCAATACGATAATCCTGACCGGTTAAGATCTGGAAAATTCTTCCGCCGCCGGTAATTGTGGATACGGCAAATGCTCCAAGGAAGAACAGGATAACCAGTCCGCAGAGCGCACCAACGATCTTGCTGTTGTTATATCTGTGCATCAGAAGTTCAACAAATGTCTTGGAATCCGTTCTTCTGGCTACGATACCGACCCGCTTACCGATCAGTCCAAGTACCATGAAGTTCGTGCACATGGACCAGAAACAGCAGACCATCCAGGTCGCACCAAATGTATATGTATAACCCGGTACACCCATGAATACTCCGGCACCGGCAACACCGGCTGATACCATCATGGCAGTTACAAGCACACCACCGCTTCTACCGCCGGTATAGAATTTGCTCAGGTAATCACCTTTTCCATTTGCCATTGCTTTTCTGGTAACAAGACTGTATACCAACTGGAAAATCGTATATGCGGCAAATACAGTAATGATTATAATTCTCTGATTTGTAGATAAGTTCATCTCTATTTGCCCTCCTTATGTTTTCTTTCTTTTAATTTTCCGTTTGGAGTAACATCCATGTCACGATATACAAATGTTACAACCAGAATAACCGCTACTACCATTGCGATCAAAATAATGATCTCATTAAAAATCCACTGTGGAAATCCAAGAATGTATTTGTACTTTGATACATCCTTACCGCCCACCAGATACAGGTTGGCGGTCATCAGCACCATAAATACCAGATAGGTTCCAAGCGTGATCCAGAATTCCTTTGTTGTCTGGGTGAAACGCTCATCCGGCTCTATTGATTTCAAATCATAATCCCTGCTGTCAGGATCAATGTTGTTATTTATCTGACTCATCTTATGTGTCTCCTCTCAACGTAAGTTTTTGATTAATTATGAAACGAAAAAATCATTCACCGAGTAAAATAATCACTGTTATTTACGCTTATAAAATCTTCAATCGTTTTATCATAGTTTGTTCTTCTCCGGAAATGGATCGTCCAGCATTCTTGTCGCATGGAACTGACCCTTTTCTGCAGAAGCAAGCTGCAGCAATACAGCTCCGATACCTGCTGCACCATCGAATAAACCGATCGGTGTACTTAATACATCCGGTGCGACACGGTCAAGTGCAAATCTCCATGTGCACTCTCTTCCTTCCGTACCGTCTGTGACCGTTGCTCCGTCTGTGATGACCTTACCGCATCTCTTTGCCTGTTCCAGATAAGTCTCATCACCAAATGCTGCCCACAGACCCAGATACATATTTAACAGACCTGCAGTTCCGCAGCAGATATTGTAGGTATTCCAGTAGCCTTCTGTCCGAACCTCAGGTGCTCCTGTGTCAATTACACCCTGTGTCAGCATATCGATATACCGCTTATACCGGTCTTCTCCTGTCATCTCATATAATTTATAGAAGAAACGATTTGTTCCCGCCGGACCATGACAATAGCCAAGATAGAACAGATCCTTACGATCCGGCAAACCATGTGGGATCAGGCTTCCTGCCTTCATCTTAACCGCCTGTGCGATCATGAAATCCGCGATTCCCTTTGTCGCATCTAAGAACCTCTGATCACCGGATGCTTCGTACAGATTCAGCAGTACAAATCCGATTCCTCCGGTTCCCATCGGGAAGTTCGGATCGATATAATCTTCTTTTGCTCCAAAGTAAACAGGATCTACACCCGGATACCAACAGGTTCCGTTTCCAGCATCATGACGCTGCCCGAGGAAATTCTCTCCTGCTTTTGCAGCAAATGCTGTCCAGTCCTCTCTGCCAAATGTTTTTGCTGCATATAAGAAGAACAGAACCGTTCCGGCATCTCCTACGATACCCGGAAATGAAGTCCAGCTATAACCTCTGCCATTTTTTCCGGGCTTTGCATCTGCCTTTGCAGACTCAATAATATCTGCCACAAATGTTTTATATTTCTCATTTCCGGTTATCTTATAGAGCTGTATCATGGCAAAGCCTGCTCCGCTCCAGCCACTGGAAAATGCGTATTTTGAAAAGTTTCTTTTCAGATCCCGGTCATGATCAAAACGATAACGGATATATGCGGCTGCTTCTTCTGCCTCCTGCAGATAGCTCACATCATTCGTCGCCTGATATAATCCCAGAAGAAATACAATGATTCCGGACGCCCCGGCATACATACAGATTTCATCATAATAAATGGATCTTCCTTCTGCCGCATCCTGCAAAGACCAGTAGATACCTTCCGGTCCCTGTTTCTTCCGGCTGTTTATGAAATTCATGGTTTCTTTCGCATATGTAAGATAGTCTGCCATGTTGTCTCCTTCCTGTTCTATGTTTTATATGACATACGATATTCCTTTATTCCTCCACATACATCTTGGTTGACAGATATTTGAATGCGTTGTCAGCCATGATGATTGCAATATTCTTTCCTGATGCTTCCGGACGCTCAGCTATGATTGTTGCTGCCTTTAATGCTGCTGCCGCTGACTGTCCGAGGAATACGCCATCACTCTTTACCAGTCTTCTTCCTGTCTCATATGCATCTTCTGCTACAATATCCAGACATTCATCATATGGGACCTGCTCCGGATTGAAGAATACCGGAACACTCTGTGCCGGAACATCGTTAAATGCAAGTACGCCGTCGATCGTATTTGCTTCCGGATGATTGACATTCTTTCTGGACTGTACTGCCGGCTGTGCGCCGATGATCTTGATACCAGGATTTTTCTCTTTGAAATATCTGGACAGACCAGCCAGTGTTCCACCGGTTCCGACCAGTGCTACCACATAATCAACATTTCCGTCTGTATCCTCCCAGATCTCAGGACCCGTTGTACGGTAATGCGCTTCCGGGTTATCAGGATTTGTTCCTTGATCAATATAGAAGTAACCATGCTCATCTGCATATTTGTTCATGATAACTGTAAGCTTTGCCATGCTTAAACCACCGTTCTGCAGCATCTCCATGAAGCCCGGTACATCGGCTGCCTGAAGCAGTTCTACGCCATATGCCTTTAAGATCAATGTACGTTCTACTGATACTCCCGGCTGAATGACTACTACATATTTATACCCTCTGGAATTTGCAAATGCTGCTGTTGCAATTCCTGTATTTCCACTTGTAAAATCAAGGATCGTTCCGCCCGGCTTCAGTTTACCTGATTTCTCTGCCTCTAAGATCATGTTAAGAGCTGCACGGTCCTTTACGCTTCCTGATGGATTGAAATACTCCAGCTTACCAAGGAGGTGGGCGTTCAGCCCTAACTCTTTTTCATAATTTACGAATTCTACCAATGGGGTATGTCCTACAAGTTCTGTAATTGATGAATGAATATTTGCCATTTTTCTATTTCTCCATTTTCCTATCTGGTTAGTATGTTTTATTGCCGTTATAAAACCCGGAAGCATCAACCTCCGGGTAAATGTCTGTTTGCAAGTCACCATCCAACTCTGGATAAATGATTTTCTCATCCGGCACATCTTATAGCGTTTCTTTATCATAGTATTAAAGTAGGTTTTATATGTTATGCGCCTATTATAGTGACAGTTCCATAATTTGTCAACCAGTCAAAATATTTTAACTGGCTATAACCACAGCTTATAACCAGATCAGTCGATCACTGCCTTTAACCGATCCAGAGCCTCCTTGATCGTTGCTCTCGGACATGCCACATTGATACGTTCAAAGCCTTCGCCTACCTGCCCAAAGATCGCACCGCTGTCAAGCCACAGCTTTGCCTGATTCACGATCAGGTTCTCCCGTTCCTTCTCTGTCATTCCGAGTGCCCTGAAATCCAGCCACAGCAGATAAGTTCCTTCCGGCTCGATCAGCTTGATCTGTGGAAGTTCCTTTTTCAGGTAATCACGCACAAATGCGATATTACTCTCTACATATCTCATCATTGCCTGATACCATGTCTCGCCATGAGTATACGCTGCTTCACAGGCGGTAAGTCCCATTGCATTTAACTGGCTGTAGCCCGCCGCATCCACCTGCTTACGAAATACTGCGCGCAGAGTTCCATTTGGAATAAAGATATTCGACACCTGAAGTCCTGCCAGATTGAAGGTCTTTGCAGGAGAAGTACAGGTAACGGAGTTCTGTTCGAATTTTTTCTTGATCGTCGCAAATACCGTGTGCTGGTGGTCTCCGAAAACAAAATCCTCATGTATCTCATCACTTACAACCGTAACGCCATGCTTGATACAGATATCACCCATCTTCGTAAGCTCCTCTGCCGTCCATACACGACTGACCGGATTATGCGGACTGCACAACAGGAACAGCACAACATGATTGTCAACGATCTGTTTCTCAAAATCATCAAAATCGATGTGATATTTTCCATCATCCCCAAGTACCAGATCATTGCTCACAAGCTTCCGGTTATTGTCACGGATCACTTCTGAAAACGGATAATAGACCGGCTGCTGGATCAGAACGGCATCCCCTGCCTTGGAATATGCTTTGACCGCCATCGCCAGTGCAAATACAACACCCGGTGTCTTTGTCAGCCAGCTTCGTTCCACCTTCCAGTCATGGTGAGCTTCCATCCATTTGCTGACCGCCTCGAAATAACTCTCTCTGCTCTCCGTGTAGCCAAAAATTCCATGCTGTACACGCTCTGTCAACGCATCCAGGACCAGACTCGAGGTCTTAAAATCCATATCTGCAACCCAGAGAGGAAGTACATCCGCAGGCTTTCCTCTCCGCTCTGCAAAGTCAAATTTCAAACAGTCTGTATTTCTTCTATCTATTACTTCATCAAAATTCAGGTTTTTTTCTTCCATAATTATCCTCCCGTTATGTCTCAGATCCTATGCTGTAAATATATTTCCATATCAAAATATTTTTCAGGCAAATTACTTTTTCATCATTATTCATATATTACACTGTTTTATTCCCGAAAAGAATCAATTGCCTGTTTCAGATCCGCGATCAGATCCTTCTTATCTTCGATTCCTGCCGACAGACGCAGAACACTGTCTGTAATACCATTCTTTATACGGATTTCCTCCGGTACATCCGCATGAGTCTGTGTCGTCGGATATGTGATCAAGGTCTCTACGCCGCCGAGACTTTCTGCAAATGGGATCAGCTTTAGGGATTCCAGTATATGGAGTGCCAGCTCCTTGCTCTCCACTTCAAATGTCAACATGCTTCCAAATCCACTCGCCTGGCTCTTACAGACCTCATAATTATTTGTTCCCGGTATTCCCGGATAATAGACATTCTTTACTTTCTTCTCCTGCAACAGGAATTCCACGATCGCCTGTGCATTTTCCTGTGCCTTCTCCATACGGATTGGCAGTGTCTTGATGCCACGAAGCACCAGCCAGCTGTCAAATGGCGCAAGTCCCGCACCTGTCGTCTTTATAATATATCGTAATTTCTCCGAAAGCTCCGGTGTATTTACCACGATGAATCCGGCCAGCGTATCGTTATGTCCGCTTAAGAACTTTGTTCCGCTGTGCAGGATGATATCGGCTCCCAGTTCAAATGGCCGCTGGAAATACGGTGACAGAAATGTATTATCCACGATCAGCAGCAGATTATGTTTCTTTGCAAGTTCCGCCGTCTTGCGGATATCAATAACATTCATCATTGGATTAGTCGGTGTCTCGATATAGATTGCTTTTGTATTTTCTTTGATGTAGTTTTCCGGATCTTCCTCTGCAAAATTGATCCGGCTGAACTCAATACCATTTTTCTGATTAATATGATCAAATAAACGGATACTTCCGCCATACAGATCTGCTTCCGAAATGATATGGTCGCCCGGTTTGAAGATCTCCATCAATGTTGTAATAGCTGCCATGCCGGAAGAAAAAGCGAGAGCATCCAGTCCTCCTTCTAATGATGCAACGATCTTCTCCAACTGTTCTCTGGTTGGATTCTGGAGTCTGCTGTAATCATACCCCGTACTCTGTCCAACTGCCGGATGTGCATACGTTGCTGTCTGATAGATAGGAAAGCTGATCGCTCCCGTTCTGTCGCCTTCAAATTTTTCGTGATTTCCATATATACATTTTGTAGCAATTCCTGTATCCATAATAACCGTCATCCTTTCCTGCTGCCTGCGTTTTTGACTTATGGTTTGTTCTGACAGGCTATTACTGACATTACCAATCAGGGAACGCTTCCGCTCGTTGAGCCCTGCAGCGGTACTAAGATGCTGCTTTCGCACCATCAAGTACCGGCGGTCTCAAATGCCCCTGTATTGGCAAGTCATAATAGCCTGTCAGAACAAACCATAAGTTCATGCATTATTTATACCATAGTATATCAGTAGGAATAAGATTTCGGTAGTATGTATTTCTGTGAGCTGGTTATAAGTATCATTTATAGCCAGCTTGTTACTTAATTGTCATTTGCCCCACTCCTTGCAGGCTCAGACCTCACAACAAAGAAAACGGCTGAGCATTTACTCAGCCGTCTTCTTTACATTTTCTTGTGTTCCGTATTGGGTCAGTATCTCGATATAGCGTCTGCCAAGGGTACTCAGCCGCATGCCTTTTCGTTTGATATAGCCAATCGTCATTTTCTCCTCCGTGTCAAGCGGAATTGCGCGGTAAGCACTGCCGTTTAATTCTTCACAGATAATACCGGAGCACAAGGTATATCCGTTCATACCAACCATCAGATTCAGCATTGTTGCACGGTCATCTGCTTTGATGATCTGCTTGTATTCCAGAGTGCTGAATACTTCTTCTGCATAATAAAACGAATTTCGTTCGCCCTGTTCAAAGGAAAGACAAGGATAATCTTTTAATTCTTCAAATGCGATCTTCTCTTTTCCTGCCAGTGGATGCTCGTTGCTCAGATACACGAATACATCACAGTCAAATAATTCCGTAAATTCCAGTCCGTTTTCTGAGAAGATCTTCTGCAAAGCCTTTCGGTTGAACTCATTTAAATATAAGATTCCAAGCTCACTCCGGTAGTCTCTTACAAACTCGATCACTTCATTTGTCCGTGTCTCATGCACAGCCAGTTCGAAATCATCCAGCCTGATCTCCTTTGCAAGCTCGATAAAGGCTTCTACCGCAAATGAATAGTGCTGCATGGATACACTGAATTTATTCTTTTTCTTTTCGTTATTTATATATCGATCTTCGATCATCTGATTCAGTTCTACCATCTGTCTTGCATAGCTTAAAAACTCGTCTCCCTCCGCCGTGATCACGATACCACGATTGGTTCGGATAAATAATTCGATATTCAATTCTTCTTCCAGATCCCGTATCGTACTGGAAAGTGCCGGCTGGGATACATACAATTCTGCTGCCGCCTTATTCATGGATTTGGTATCTGCTATCTTTACAGCATAGACAAGCTGTTGTAATGTCATATCTGTGCCTCCCGGTTGCTTCCTTATATGTTTTCTTTTTATACAGGTACTTTATGCTTTAATATACTGCAAGACCTGTGTCCAAACAATTACGCTCATTGTACCACACCTCTTTTTTATTTTCGATATTTTCTGATCGTTTTTATAAGATTCTGTCAAAGCATAGTTCTTCAAATCGAATTTTCCGGTAAAAAAATGGTTAAAACTTTCTAAAAACGGTTGACTAAGCTTTTCATACATGATAAAAATATATCATTCAAAAAGGGAGTAGTTTCATGCTGTGCATGTGCCGATTCTCGTCAGTACGCCTTAAAAGGCCGGGGATCGGATAACCGATATATACGTTAAAACGAGACTTTTTGTGCATATTTTTTGTGCACAAAAAGTCTCGTTTTTTTATTATCATTTGCAAAATACAGCATGTACCAACCAAAGTTTTTCCCAAATACAAGCAGTATGTTTGAAAAAAAACTACTGTTCATTATCTGCCTCAGGAAAAAAGCAAAAGAAAGGACATGGGCTTATGAAAGAAATCTATCAGCTGAACAAAGAAGAATTATTCCGAACCTGCGGTAATCCGGAAGGACTTACCACTACAGATGCTAAAGAGCGACTACAAACCTATGGGGAAAATGCTCTGGTCGAGCAAAAGAAACAAAGCGTCGCTTCTGTCTTTTTTCACCAGTTTGCCGATCTGCTCGTTATCATCCTGATCGCTGCCGCAATCGTCTCTATGGCATCCGGCAACATCGAAAGTACGATTGTTATATTTGCGGTTATTATCATGAATGCGATCCTTGGTACGATCCAATATGTAAAGGCAGAAAAATCTCTTGATTCCTTAAAAGAATTATCTGCCCCAAAAGCGAAAGTATTACGGGACGGAATCAAACAGGAGATCGCATCAAAAGGCATCGTACCGGGAGACATCCTGCTCTTGGAAGCCGGTGATATGATCGTCGCTGATGGCCGTATCATCGAAAATTTCTCTTTACAGGTAAATGAAAGTTCTCTGACCGGAGAGTCTACAAATGTGGATAAAGACGACTCTGATATCACCGAGGATGTTGCTCTCGGTGACCGCATCAATATGGTATTCTCCGGCAGTCTTGTTACCTATGGTCGTGCAAATGTTCTCGTTACAGCAACCGGAATGCATACAGAAATGGGTAAGATAGCCACCCTTATGAATAATACAAAATCCAAAGCGACCCCACTTCAGATCAGTCTTGATAATTTCAGTAAAAAACTGGCAACGATCATTATGGTGATCAGCCTGATCGTATTCGGTCTCCGCCTGATGCAGGGCGAGAAAATACTGGATTCTCTGATGTTCGCAGTTGCCCTTGCTGTCGCTGCCATTCCGGAAGCTCTCGGTTCGATCGTTACGATCGTTCAGGCAATGGGTACCAGAAAGATGGCTGCCGACCAGGCGATTATCAAAGATCTGAAGGCAGTCGAAAGTCTGGGCTGTGTCTCTGTTATCTGTTCTGACAAGACAGGCACACTGACACAGAACAAAATGACAGTTCAGCAGCTTTATACCTGTGATACTCTGTTAAATGCCGACCAACTGGATCTCCATATTCCGGCACATCGTTATTTCCTGTACAACTGTATCTTAAACAACGACAGCAGTATCCGGGATGGCAAGGATATCGGGGATCCGACTGAAACCTGTCTCCTTACGATGGCAAGGAAAACGAAACTATTTGATGTCGGTGTAACAGAAGAAGTTTTGCGTGATCTGATGCCACGTCTGGAAGAGATTCCATTTGACTCCGAACGGAAGCTGATGAGCAGCAAATACCTATTGCACGGCGTACCTACACTTCTGACAAAAGGTGCAGTCGATGTTCTTCTTACCCGCATGGATTCAATCATCACAGAGGATGGTATCCGTCCGATTACAGAGAACGACCGCGACAGAATTCTGGAACAAAACATGCAATTTTCCAGACAAGGTTTACGGGTTCTGGCACTTGCCTATAAAGAATGTTCCGATTCGGAAGTTCTGACCGCAGCCTCCGAATATGGTTATACTTTTATCGGACTTGTATCCATGATCGATCCGCCAAGAGAAGAATCCATGGCTGCAGTTTCGGATGCTATCTCCGCCGGAATCAAACCGATCATGATAACCGGAGATCATAAAGTAACGGCAACCGCTATTGCCAGACAGATTGGTATCTTCCACGATGGTGATATGGCCGTAACCGGTCAGGAAGTCGACCGTATGACCGATGACGAACTTACAGATGTTCTTCCAAAGATCTCCGTCTATGCCAGAGTTTCACCGGAAAACAAGATCCGTATCGTTGATGCATGGCAGAAGAAAGGTCACATTGTCGCCATGACCGGTGATGGTGTAAATGATGCTCCAGCATTGAAAAAAGCAGATATCGGTGTCGCTATGGGAATCACCGGAACCGAGGTATCAAAGGATGCCTCAGCTATGATCCTTGCAGATGATAATTTTGCAACGATCATAAAAGCTGTCCTGACAGGAAGAAATGTTTACCGTAATATCATGAATGCCATCCTGTTCCTTTTGTCCGGAAACCTCGCAGCCATTCTGGTAGTTCTCTACTGCTCCATCATGGCGCTTGATACCCCATTCCAGCCGGTTCATCTGCTCTTTATCAATCTGCTGACCGATTCACTTCCAGCACTTGCCATCGGTATGGAACCATCCGATAAGAAATTACTTCGTAACAAACCGCGAGATCCAAAAGCAGGAATCTTCAATAAATCCTTCTCGCTCCAGCTTATTTGCTACGGTGTTCTGATCGGTATTGTTACAACCGTCGCCTTTTATCTGGGTGATTCCGTAAATGCCCTGACTGCCAGCACAATGGCATTTGCCACACTGACGCTTGCAAGATTATTCCACGGATTTACATGCCGCAGCGAATCCTCTATTATAAAGATCGGTATCCGCTCCAACCTCTGGAGTGTCGCCGCTTTCTTCGCCGGTGTCCTGCTGCTTGGCTTTGTCCTGCTCGCACCATTTATGCATGGCTTATTCATGATTGCCGACCTGACAGTTAAAAATGTATTGAGCATTTTAGGGCTTGCATTTATCCCAACCTTTATTATCCAGATCACACGAATAATAAAAGAAGCTGTTCGTAAATAACTGCAGCGTCAAGACTTATGAAATGGTTGTGTTGTGCCTGTAAAAGTCATGACTTATACAGAGTCGAATGCCGGCTGGCGTTTTCTTTTAATAAAACTCCAGTCGGTGTTCCACCAGCTCATCTCCTTCATAGACCAGCCGCAGAGTGAAGAAACGTTGTTCATCTTCTAATAAAAGTTTTAAAAATATGGCATCTCCTGTCCAGGTCGGAAGAGATGGCACGATGCTTTTATCTACCCATTTCAGTTCTCCTTCATTGCAGGCGGTTAAGCTTCCGGTAAAGCCATCTGCTGTAAACAGACACATCAGCTCCGGCTCACAGACATCACTGATAAATGTGATCAGGCCACGGAACTGATAAGATGTCAGTGTCAGTCCTGTTTCTTCTTTTACTTCCCGAAGCAGGCAGTCTTCCGGTCCTTCTGTTCCTTCCGCATGTCCGCCGACTCCGATCCATTTATTCTTATTAATATCTTTCTCCTTCTTTGTACGATGAAGCATCAGATATTTTCCGTCTTTCTCTATATAACATAATGTTGTCATTTTCATAGTAAGTGACATAGTCTTTCATCTCCTGTTATTTGTCATATTTACCCATATGCGCTCATTATACCTTCCCCCCGGACAAATGCAACCGATAATTCAAATACAGTTGCCATATTGAAATTATCGCTTTTCCGGTGCTATAATAAGGAGCGACAGGTTGTAAACCTGTCCGATCACAATATGTGAAGCAATTACAAAACATCGACAGTTTTGCAATTACCTATATATAACTTTATACGGAGGTATGAATATAATGAGTAAAATTGATGAAGTCAGAAGCGAAATGATGGCCGCTATGAAGGCACATGATAAAGAGAGAAAGGACGCATTATCCGCACTCCTTACAGCCCTGAAAAATAAATTTATAGACAAACGTGCTGATCTGACAGAGGAAGAAGAAAACGAAGTTGTATTAAGAGAAATCAAGCTCGCAAAGGAAACAATCGATACAACACCTGCTGATCGTACCGATATCATAGATGAATGCAAGGCAAGAATCACCGTATTCGAAGAATTCGCACCAAAGATGATGGATGAAGCAGAGATCACTGCTACGATCAAAGAAGTTCTTGCAGGTCTTGGTATCGATGCTCCAACAGCCAAAGACAAGGGTAAGATCATGAAAGAGTTGATGCCTAAGGTTAAAGGCAAAGCTGACGGAAAACTGGTCAACCAGATCCTTACATCTATGATGGCATAAGCATACAAAGCCACCACACGATAACAGAAAAACTCCATGCCCGGTGTCTATATCTTTATTTCGCAGAACACTTTCGTTCGATCCGGAACGTAACGGTACTAAACTCATCACCTGTTGGTAATTCGTTAAGAACCGACGTTCCGAACAGGTCTGCTTCATAAAATATATAGACGTCCGGCATGGAGTTTTTAGTTTATATCTCAGCTTTCATGTCCTGACCCTTTGATCCACGACATAAGTTCATCAAGTTTAATCGGCTTGCTGTAGAGATAGCCCTGGAATGCATCACAGCCAAGTTTTTTCAGTTCATCTCTCTGAGCTTCATTCTCTACATATTCAGCAATAATCTTGAATTTCAAAGATCTGCCCAGATAGACGATTGATGCAATGATATCACGATTCGTTTCATTATGAATAACGTCTCTCGTCAGAGATCCATCCAGCTTTACAATGTTAAAATACTTCGTCTGCAAATAAACCAGCGACGTATGTCCCATACCAAAATCATCGATCAGGAATCTGTGACCTTTCGCCTTCAATGCTTCAATCTTTTTCGTTATATCAATGGACGAAGAAAGTGCATCCTGCTCCGTGATCTCAAGTCCGAACTGTACATTTGGAAACTGGTATTTCTGTACAACATTTTCGATACATGCTTCAATGCCATCCCATTCCAGAGATTCATTTGTAAGATTGACCGACATCTTGAAATCATCCGGTACGATATCCCTTACCTGTGCCAGTGCCGCACCTGCCGTATCAAAGATAAATTTCTCTAACGTACTAAGTACCTTCTTTTCCTTGGCAAGCTGTATGATCAACGGAGGATAGATAAATCCAAATTCCGGATGCTCCCAACGGATCAACGCTTCTGCACCAATGCACATGCCATCACGGTTCACCTGTGGCTGATACACTAAGAACAATTCTTTCCGTCTGATTGCTTCAACAAGTTCATCTGCCAGGATACGGGCCATATGTCCGATCTCATCTTCACGCTTTGTATATGGTGAGATGGAATTGTTCTGCTCCTCGCGCTGCATCTCCTCCACCAGTCTTTTGACATCACGTTTCAGACGCAGTTCCCGCTGTTCTTCATACATACGAATAAATGGTTTATAAATACACACACCAATTGCCAGACACAGGATCTGCAAAACTGCTCCTGCCCAGGAACCGGTAGCCTGATACCCACTCAGAATAACAGGCGTCGTCCAATCAACTTCACGTATCACATGCGGAACAAGTCCAAAGAACATTGCCGCATAAGTGACCAGATAATTCACCATCGGTACAAGCATAAATGGGATCAGTAGAATAGGATTCAAAATCACAGGAACTCCAAATAAGACAATTTCACTGATATTGAAGACCAAACTCGGTGCTGCCATATATGCAAGATTCCGAACACCCTTCTTTTTCGCAAACAACAGGATCGCAATCACCAGACACAAAACGGCTCCCACTCCTCCCAGAAGTACAAATACATCCTGCATTGTCTTGCTGAAAATTCCGGCTGTTATATCAGAAAAATTCTGCTTGATCACTGTGTCTAACATATTGTGTCCATGAATTCCAAAGAACCATAACGCATGTGTCAGAAAAATAATGACCACTCCTGCTCCCAGTCCATTCTGTAATGGCTTTAACAGGTAATCAAAAAAGCGTTCAACCAATTCCTGAAAACCGCTTACTCCAAATAATACCTGTAACAAAATTCGAAAAAACGCAAAAAATCCAATAATGACAACCGCCGGAGCAATTCCCTCGATTGCTTCAATATAGATACCGTCCGTATTCGTACGCTGATTTTTCACCTTGAAGAAACGACTGCTCTTCATTGTGTAATAGATCTTACCGGAAATAAGCGCAACAAACAGTGCCGTAAATGCATGCATATTGCTTAACGAATGAATGGAAAAATCATCGTACTGGATTCCGAAATACCCTACCAGAGCAGCCAGTGTGATAATTACTAAAATGATAATATTTCCTGTACCTTCATAGATTTCCTGCTTTCTCCGTTTCATAATGGCATAACTGGCCGTTGTTGTTACTGCCAGAAAAACAGCAAAGAACTCATTAACACTGGCATATACAAAATTCAGAATTTCCAGTACATGTCCACCACACAATTTCGCTATAAACGTCTGATATGCAGGAATCGGTAGATTGATCAACATCGCCGCCAGGTACCCGACTACAAGAAGCGGGATCATCATGATCATACCCTGTCGGATCGCACCCAGCGCGCAGCTGCTGTCAAGCCGGTCTGCCATACGCATGATCATTTTTTTAAATTTGCTCATCTTTTGTTTTAGTGCAATAATCTGGGAGTTAATTATCACACGTTCCTTTCTCTACTCTCTCACCAGATGTAGTTTTTCTGCAAGCTTCAGGATCAGGGTTCCCTTTGGCATAGCAAGGATTTCTTCCTTCGTATATCCACCGACTGCCAGAATAGCTGCTGCATAGAAAATAACTGCAAGCAGGATTGCCAGAACAACACTGACTGAATTCATATGGATCAGGTGGTAGAAGATCTGATAACTACCCCATGCAACGATTCCCATAAATATCGATGCAACAGCAGGAGCAAGATAAATCTTCTTCACATTAAGCTTTGTAGACATATATTTGGATACAGATATATGGTTAAAGATACATGCCAGTAATGAATACAGGATCGTAGCCGCTACCAGACCGAACAGCTTCGCATCTGTAAATTTCAAAATAGCAGCAAGAAATACTAAATGGATCAACAATGCAAGTGTCGCATTCTTCACCGGCTCCATAACCTTTCCGATTCCCTGCAAGATACTGTTTGTAAGTGTTGATAATGAATAAAATACCACAGATATGCAGCCGGCAGTCAATGCCTTAAATACCAGCGGATCCGCGCCACGGAACAACAGTGTGATGATCGGTTCTGATAGCACACCGATTCCGACTGCACATGGTATCGTCACCATCATCGTGATACTCATGGACTGATTGTATACATGATTCGTTTCCGCTTTATCCCCCTTGGTAAATGCTCCCGAAATATTTGGTATCAGGGTTGTTCCAACCGCAGATGCGATCGATACCGGAAGATTGATCAGCACCATATACTGACCGGAAAAAATACCGTACAAATTTGCAGATTCAACACGATCTACATTTTTACTGTTTAAGACATTGTAGAAAATCTTCATATCTACGGTGGTCGTAATATTATACACAAATGCAGCAATAATGATCGGTGTTACGATCATTACGATCTGCCGGAATAACTTTCCATATGATTCTACATTCGACGAAACATCAGACTCTACTGTCTCCATGATTTCTTTTCTTCTTCCTGCATATGCGATCAGAATATAAATAATTCCACAGAGAACACCTGCCCCTGTTCCCATTGCACTGCCTGCTGCACCATATTTTGCATGTTCAGAGGTTCCCGGTACAAATGGTCTGGACATCAGATAAGCAGCCAGAACGCTGACAACTGCATTTGCAATCTGCTCTATAATCTGTGATATGGAGGTCGGAATCATCGTTTTATATGCCTGAAGATAGCCTCTGTAGATAGCAAGAAAGCCCGACAGAAATATTGTCGGTGCGAGGATCTGTAAGCTTAAAATCGCATTTGGCTGTTCCTTCACCAAAGCCGGTGCAAATGCAAATGTCAGGACAGCCGCCACCAATCCGACAGATACTACATAGATAAAAGCACATTTAAATACCCGTCTCGCATTTCTGTATTCTCCCAGGGCCAGCTTCCCTGAAATGATCTTAGAAACCGCTGTTGGAATGCTGTACGTAGCGATCATCAATATCATGGAATATATTGCATACGCTGTACCATAATATCCATTTCCCTCATCTCCGATAATCTGAAATAACGGTGACCGGTATAAGAGACCGATCACTCGGGATAATATACCTGCACCTGCCAGCACTGCCGCCTGAAAAGCAAAATTTGTTCTTATACCGGACGGCTTCTTTATTTTCTTCTTTTCATTATCATTCTGCATGATTGTTTCTCCTGATTATTTTGTAACTGACTACAAGACGATCAGCTACCATTCTATCTGGTTGCACATATTTCCGGCGTCTGCTATACTAACATCGGAAATGACACACGTTTCCAATACCCTATATATATACCAGTTTTTTATACTTATTACAAATAAAATATGTAAAAGATTTTCATAAAAGGAGGTTTTCCACCTATGGCTAATCCAAATATTCCAAAAGATCCTGTTATGCTCCTCAGCTTTATTAATATGAAGCTTCGTGATTTTTATCCAAGTCTGGATGAATTATGTACGGATCTGGATCTGAATGTAAATGATGTTTCCGAAAAACTGGCATCTGCCGGTTTTAACTACGATGGAAAATTAAATCGATTTATCTGATAAAATGCTTCTAATTCAAAGAAAACAACTATTTTATCCTATTGCAAAAGGAACGCCGGCAAATCTCTAACCGGGTATTTACCCCACAGAAATCTGCCGGCTTATTCTATCACATAAAGCTACACTATATGTGCCCTGTCATTTCTGAATATGCCACGTTTCCTACATTTGATCATCTTTGTCGTCATCACTGCTCTGTTTTTCCGCTTCATGCTTCGTTGCAGCCAACTGATCATCTGCTTTCTCTGCATGCATCACTTTCTCAATCTGCTGATAAAGCTTCTTCGCATGCCTCTTTGCTTCGCGCTCTGCCTTTGCGGCTGCTTTTTCCTCCGGAGTTTTTTTATGAAAACGGATATCCTCCTCTTCCTCTGTCAGATAGACTGGCTTTCCGGTTTCTTCATCGATCCGTTTGATCCGCTCAAATTCCGAGGACACCGATACCATATGCTTCTTTTCCAGCTTGTCGGTACATGTCTTATTGATATACATGTAGATACATGCAAATACCGGAACACCCAGTAACATTCCGTAGAATCCGAAGATACCACCGCCTACGATAACCGCGGTCAGAACCCAGAAGCTGGAAAGTCCCGTTACATCACCAAGGATCTTTGGTCCTAAAATATTTCCATCAAACTGCTGAATACACAGGATCATGATAAGCAATATGATACTCTTGATTGGATCTGCGATCAGAACAATAAACACACATGGGATCGCACCGATGATCGGACCAAAAAACGGAATTACATTTGTCACACCAATGATAACACTGATCAGCAATGCATATGGCATATCTACGATCGTTGTCAAAATAAATGTTATAATCCCGATTATGATCGAATCCACGATCTTACCATTGATAAACTGACTGAATATCTTATTTACACTTGCAAGTCCATCCAGAATGATATTCGCGTTTTTCAGTTTAAACAGTGCATAGACGATTTTCTTGCCTCTGGAAGCCAAATATTCCTTATTCGCCATCACATAGATAGATGCTACAATACCGATCAGGAAATTATAAATGAACTTCAATCCGCCCACAACACCGGAGCTGATATTCAATACAATCTTATCCAGATTCGGAACAACATCTGTATTTACCCATTTCTGTAAGCGGTCATATACAGTGTTTACGACATTCATTACCATTTCTTCGGATTCGCCAAGGTTCTTGAATTTATCATAAATGGTATTGATCGCCTTCATGATATTATTATAGTAATTATCCATATTGGATATAAGAAGATTGATACTGTCGATGACCTGTGGCACTACCATCCAGATCAAACCCGTGAGCAGACCAAGGAACAAAATGATCGTTATAATGATTGATATGGCTCTTGATACATGAAACAGTTTTTTCTTGTCTTTGATCACCCGATCCTGTAAGATCGTATGACACAAGCGATCAAAAAAGATAAGCACCGGATTCAACAAAAAAGCGATCACAAAACCAATTATAATCGGTGCTGCCGCCCCGGTTATCGTATCCAGTACCTTCCGAAAGCCTGTCCACTCCTCCAATATCTTATTAAATACAAGCGCTGCTGCAATTACCAGAAATATGATCGTTCCCGCCTTAAACAGCCGTCTTTTTTTTTCATTTCCCAATTTTGTCTGATAACCTTTCCCTTTCCGCATTCAAAACCCAACATCGGATATGTCGTTTCATTCCATTCCTGTAACAACACATCAATGGATTTATTCTTACATATAATTATAAACAACCTGAAAAAATTATATACTGTTTCAAAAAGTCAGGCAATAGCATTTCCTATTTTTAATAGATTTAAAATAGATTTAACCATGACTTTACCAAATCCGGAATCGTTCAAAAAATGAACCTTAAATAACCCTATATTTTTGAAAAAAGCATTGTCGATATTTTAGTTACATAGTAAAATGGTGACATGTTTAAGGGTTCTTAACAAACCACAAAACTTATTTTGCCTAAGACCGGGGAGGCATAAAGGAGGTGTTCTTATGGAAAATGAATTAATCTGTCAATTAATTATCTGGTCCATTATCTTTATGGTCTGTATAATTATCGAAATCATTACTCTCGGACTTACAACCATCTGGTTCGCGGGAGGAGCTTTGGTATCTGCGATCTCTGTATTCTTTGGTACATCACTGATCATCCAGATATTGATCTTTGCAGTTATTTCATTAGTTCTTCTGTTTACTACAAGGCCTGTGGCTTTAAAACATTTCAAATTATCCGATATGGAAAAAACAAATGTCGAAAGTCTGGTCGGCAAACAGGTGATCGTATCTGAAACCATTGATAATCTAAAAGCCACCGGACAGGTAAAAGTAAATGGTCTCGAATGGACCGCACGTGCTGCTGATGAAACTGATATTATTCCCCAGGGAACCGAAGTCACGATCAATGAGGTTTCCGGCGTAAAACTTATTGTCAGCAGAATATAATTTATTTAATTTGACAGATACTATATCTGTCGCCACTTAAAGGAGGTACTTATTATGGATTCACCACTCACATGGCTGGTAATTATCTTAGTATTCATTGCTATCATTATTATCTGCAGCACAATCAAGATCGTCCCACAGGCACATGCTTACGTTATCGAACGTCTGGGAACCTACTGCGGTACATGGTCCGTAGGTCTTCATATGAAGATGCCTGTTATCGACAAGATCGCACGTCGTGTTACCTTAAAGGAACAGGTTGTAGACTTCGCTCCACAGCCGGTTATCACAAAAGACAATGTTACAATGAGAATCGATACTGTCGTTTTCTTCCAGATCACAGATCCAAAGCTTTTCTGCTACGGTGTTGAAAATCCAATCATGGCAATCGAAAACCTGACAGCCACTACTCTCCGTAACATCATCGGTGATCTCGAACTTGACCAGACACTGACATCCAGAGAGACAATCAACACAAAGATGCGTGCTACCCTGGACGAAGCAACGGATCCTTGGGGCATCAAAGTAAACCGTGTTGAGTTAAAGAATATTATCCCACCTGCAGCAATTCAGGATGCCATGGAAAAACAGATGAAGGCAGAACGTGAAAGACGTGAACAAATCCTGAAAGCCGAAGGTGAAAAGAAATCTGCAATCCTTATTGCAGAAGGTAATAAACAGTCTGTTATCCTGGAAGCCGAAGCTGAGAAGCAGTCACAGATCCTTCGTGCAGAAGCTAAGAAGGAAGCAACAATCCGTGAAGCTGAAGGTCAGGCACAGGCTATCCTCGCTGTACAGCAGGCAAATGCAGACAGTATTCGTCTCTTAAATGAATCTGCCCCATCGAATCAGGTTCTTACGATCAAGAGTCTGGAAGCTTTCGCAAAGGCTGCTGACGGCAAGTCAACCAAGATCATCATTCCATCTGATATTCAGGGTGTTGCAGGACTTGCAACTTCATTATCAGAGTTAGTGAAAACAGAGAAATAAGCTTGAACTGATTCATTGCTAATTACAAAAATGCAGTTCATCCGTAATTATAAAAATTATCTGTTAATATTAAAAACAGCCACTGTCAGAATCGAGCCATTATTGGGTAACCATTCTGATAGTGGCAGTTTTTATTTTATCTGTTATCCTTACAATTACTCCATGCTTTCATCCGCCCAGCTCTTTATCATTGCTATCTCTCTTGCATATCCGGCATCATCATTTGGTGTTTCTAAGATAAACGGTCTGCCTGCAAGCAATGGATGCGTTACGATCCGTTTTAATGCTTCTGCTCCGATCTCACCCTCTCCGATCTTCTGATGTCGGTCTTTGTGTGAATCTCTCACATTCATGCTGTCATTTAGATGAACAGCTTTTAAACGGTCAAGTCCGATGATCTGATCAAACGTGTGAAGTACACCATCCAGATCTTCCACAAGATCATAACCACCATCCCATGTATGACAGGTATCAAAGCATACCCCGATCTTATCCTTGCAGTCAACAAGCTCTATGATACGTTCCAGTTCTTTAAAATTTCTTCCGACTTCCGAGCCTTTGCCTGCCATTGTTTCAAGTAATACGACTGTACTCTGAGTCGGTTTGATCGCATGATTTAATGCGTCAGCAATTACCGGTATGGCTTCTTCTGCCCCCTGACCAACATGTGCACCCGGATGGAAATTATAATAATTTCCCGGAAGATACTCCATCCGCTCCATATCATCCTTTAGGATATTCCATGAGAACTCCCGAATATCCGGTTTTGCTGCACAGACATTCATCGTATATGGTGCATGTGCGATCAGTTTTCCAAAATGATGCTCCTCCATCAGGGAACGTAACCGTTCCGCATCTGCCGGATCGATTTCTTTCGCCTTTCCGCCCCGTGGATTTCTTGTAAAAAATGCAAATGTATTTGCACCAAGTTTTAATGCCGCCTTTCCCATCGCCTCAAAGCCTTTGGAGGACGACAGGTGATTTCCTATATATATCATGTTGTTTCTCCTATATTGTACTTAACAAAAAAGCCGGATCACTCCGGCTTTTTTGTATCTATATCATTTTCTGATTCTTAATTGTTCTTATAGTAGTTGATCAGGCAACCATCCATAATGATCTGTCTCTCATCATCGGTCAGGCTTCCAAGCTTCAGATCTAATTCCTTGAAGTCTTTATTTACAACATATGCCTTGATGATCTCGTCCTTATTCTGAACAGCCTCACGGATACCCGGAATGAATACATAATCATCATTGTCAAATGCGAAATCTTCCTCCATGATGAATGGAAGCATACCCCAGTTGATCAGGTTGGATCTGTAACGCTTTGTTGCATATTCCTTAGCAATATTTGCCCAGCCGCCAAGTACCTTCTGGCAGGAAGCAGCCTGCTCTCTGGCAGAACCGTCACCCGGCTTTACAGCAAAGATCGTACTGCCGTAACCGGTATTGGAACCTGTGACCTCACGATCTGCAAATTTTGCTTTGATTTCTTTCATCATAGGCTTCATGGATTCATCTGCCTTGCAGAAGCATCCAAGTTCTTCTCTCTTCTTCTCAACTGCCTGAATTGCCTTTGCACGGCCTACATATTCAGGATCTTTTCTGGATAAAGTGAACTCAGCAAGTCCCAGCGGATTTGAACGATAGGAAGATGTCTCACCAGATGGAATAAGTTCATCTGTAGTTGTTACAGGATCGTTAATAACAGATGCAACCTTTAATAACAGGTTGTCTGTCAGTGCGATCATCTCCGGCCAGTCTTTGATATTCGGACCAAACTTGATCTCAACAGATGGATCAGCCTTGCCGACACCATTGTAAACTCGTCTGTCATAAATGCTCTTATCGAAGAAATATTTCTGTCCCTTGTATTCAACATCCAGATCTGTAGCTGCTGTAAGGTATCCCTTGTTAGCTGCTGTCGCTGCGATCGATCGTGCATCCATAAGTGCAACGGATGAGATCTGACCATTCTGGATCTTGGAGCCTTCACGGTTCGGGAAGTTTCTGGTTGAATGACGGATTGATAATGCATTATTTGCAGGTGTATCTCCGGCACCAAAGCAAGGACCGCAGAATGCTGTCTTAACGATCGTACCTGTCTCGATCAGGTCAGCCAGTACACCGTTCTTTGCAAGCTCCATATAGATAGGAGTTGATGCAGGGTATACAGATAATGTAAATTCATCTGCACCGATGCTTCTTCCACGGATGATATCCGCTGCCTGACAGATGTTCTCGAATCCACCACCGGCACATCCGGCAATGATTCCCTGTTCTACATATAACTTGCCATCACGGACTTTATCCTTTAATGTGAAGTCAACCTTACCGTCCAGACTAACCAGTGCGCGCTTCTTGCAGTCGTCTAAGATGTCCATCAGGTTTGCATTTAATTCTTCAATTGTATATGTATTGCTTGGATGGAATGGCATAGCGATCATTGGTTTTACCTTTGACAGATCCACATATACAACGCCATCATAGTAAGCAACTGGGCCCGGATTCATTTCCTTGTATGCTTCCGGTCTATAGTGTGTATCATACCACTCCTTGATCTTCTCATCTGTCTTCCAGATAGAGGACAGGCAGGTTGTCTCGGTTGTCATTACATCGATACCGATACGGAAATCAGCAGATAATTTATCAACACCAGGTCCTACGAACTCCATTACCTTATTCTTAACATAACCACACTGGAAGGTTGCACCGATGATCGCAAGAGCAACGTCCTGAGGACCTACTCCCTTTGCAACTTCTCCGTCCAGATAGATTGCTACTACACCGGGCTTAGCTACATCGTAAGTTCTGCATAAGAGCTGCTTTGCAAGCTCTCCGCCGCCTTCGCCGATCGCCATTGTACCGAGCGCACCATAACGGGTATGGCTGTCAGAACCAAGGATCATTGCACCACATTCTGCAAGCATTTCTCTTGCGAACTGATGGATAACAGCCTGATGAGGCGGAACATAGACACCACCGAATTTCTTTGCGCAGGAAAGGCCAAACATGTGATCATCCTCATTGATCGTACCACCAACTGCACATAAGGAGTTATGACAGTTTGTAAGGACATAAGGAATCGGGAATTCTTTCAGTCCTGAAGCTCTTGCTGTCTGGATGATACCTACAAATGTTATATCATGAGAGGTCATCTTATCGAATTTAATCTTAAGATTGTCCATATTGTCAGATGTGTTGTGCTTCTCCAGGATACCGTATGCCATAGTATTCTTTGCAGCTTCTTCCTTGGATGGAGCTGTACCTAACTTCTGTGTAAGGATCGCATTTGCATCGGCATTGTCTTCTACAAGCTCTGTGCCATTTAAAAGATAAGCACCATTGTCAAATAATTTAATCATTCTATTTCCTCCTGATTTGTTGGTGATTCTTTTTCTCATTTTGTCAATCGCTGTTTATTTTAACACAAATCGGCATAGTTGTGAACAACTATGCCGATGAAAGTTTTCATTATTATATTTTTAATCATCCTGCTTCAACCGGAACCCCGAATGAGCACCACTGCTTTTATTCTGTGAAGCACTTTCAGAAAGATCCGCAGTCTGAGGTTGTTCATGATTCATGATAGTCTCATCTACGTTCTCTGCCATCTGTGTTGTATATGGTGCTGTCTGATAGTCCGTGACCGCATTTTCATTCGCCGGAACGGTCGCTTCATCTGTAAATGCACCTGTAACCACCTGCATTCTCTTATGGAGTTCTTCCATTCTCTGCGCTTCCTCCTGTGCTTCCAGACGGGCTTTCTCTAACTTCTTCCGTTTCATCTTCCGGTCAAGCAGCCAGATATATAATGCAAACCCTGCTGCGATCACTCCGATGATCGACCAGATCATGATCGCATTATAATTCGGGAACATTCTATAATATTCCGCTGCCGTCTTTCCTGTCACATCCATAGAAACTTCTGCATCGGAACCGCCATGATCATGTCCCTGCCAGTCCGCATCAGATTTAAGGAAATAATCATATCCGACATTCTGTCCACCAAGATCATCCCATGTCAGATCGATATTATACCAGTGTCCATCCACCTGAACCCGATTCCACAGATGCTCGGATTCCAGTCCATAACCGTATTCACAGGTAACAGGGACTCCGGCCTTTTTCATAATGATATAAAATGCCAGCGCATATCCGTTACATGCCGAATCTCCTCTGTACAGAGTATTACATGCACCACCGGATGAGCGGTTATATTCATTATGTAAGATAATATAATCATGTACCGCTTTCACTTTCTCGTAATCTGACAGCCCCTTTATCTTCCCCGAAATCTGACCGGAACGGATAAATACAAGAAAGCTTTTTAACCGGCTCATATGACTGATCCTTACCGCTACCTTTTCTCCACCTGAATCCGGCGTATATACATAAGAAAATGCATAGAATTCTCCACCTGCATACATATTCTTTTCCATCAGCTTGTCAAGGACCGACTGATAATCCATATACGGTTCCCCTGTTGTCTTTAGCGTAACCGTATTCTTATACCTTGAAGCGGCTGTTGCTACTGCATCATTGATCTCTTCGTATGTTGACAGTCTTCCTGTCGATACCGGCAGCATCTTTAAAACGACACAGTAAACAATAAACAACAGAATGATTCCCTCAATTACGATCTTTACTTTTTTCCCCTTTGACATTTTTCTCTCCTCTTTTTTTACATTCTTGGTGCGATTCATTATACCTCATTTTTCATTATGACGAAATTCTGTTATCTGCACTTTTCCGTCTTTTATTCGTTCAAATTTCTTCTCTTATTTACAAAAAAATTTTTATTTACTTCTTATTTATACATGATATAATAAAAAAGTCTACGTTTTATTAAGAATTTTTTTCAATAAACCTTCTATTTGTCTGAAATAATAGGGGAAATCATTTCTATATTCATTCTGACATATCGATGCGTTTATAGTCACAAGGAGAGATTAAAAAGTGAAAGATACGATTGAGATCAGATGGCATGGCCGGGGCGGCCAGGGTGCCAAAACTGCTGCTCTGCTGCTTGCAGACGTAGCTTTTAAAACAGGAAAATACGTTCAGGGTTTTCCGGAATATGGTCCGGAGCGAATGGGTGCGCCGATCACTGCTTATAACAGAATCAGCAGCGATCCGATCCGCGTTCATTCCAATATCTACACCCCACAGTATGTTGTTGTCGTTGACGAGTCCCTCTTGGAATCCGTGGATGTAACCGCCGGATTAAAAGAAGATGGTGCGATCGTCATTAACACCCCAAAGACACCGGATGAGGTTCGTCCTCATTTAAATGGCTACAAAGGAAAAGTTTATACATTAGATGCCCGGGAGATCTCGATGCAGACACTCGGCAGGAACTTCCCGAATTCTCCTATGCTTGCTGCTATCGTTGCAGTCAGCGGTATCATGGAGCAGGATGATTTCCTTGCAGATATGAGACTTTCCTATCAGCACAAATTTGCAAAGAAGCCTGAGGTTATCGATGGAAATATGAAAGCCCTTGAGCTTGCATTTAAGGAGGTAACCAAGTAATGAGAACAGATATCAGCAGAATACATGAAAAAAGTAAATATACAGAAATCACACCCGGTAACCATGTGTACGGCGGTGGTACTTCCAAAGCATTTAACACAGGTGAATGGAGAACTGCTACTCCCGTCATAGATGAGAGCAAATGTGTACACTGTCTGTTATGTGCACCGGTCTGTCCGGACAGCTGCATCCCGGTCGTAGGCGGCAAACGCCTTGACTTCGATCTGAACCACTGCAAGGGCTGCGGTATCTGTGCTTATCAGTGTAAGTTTGGTGCTATTACGATGAAGGAGGGCAAATAAATGGGTATCAGAGAACGTTTATCAGGAAATGAAGCGGTGTCTTATGCGATCAAGCAGATCAACCCGGATGTCATGCCGGCATTCCCGATCACCCCTTCTACAGAGATTCCACAGTTTGTTTCTACATATATTTCAAACGGTGAGATCGATACAGAGTTTATTCCGGTCGAGAGTGAGCACAGTGCTATGAGTGCTGCGATCGGTGCAAGTGCTGCCGGTTGCCGTGTCTTAACAGCAACCTCTTCCTGCGGTATGGCGCTGATGTGGGAGGAGCTCTATGTTGCAGCTTCCAATCGTCTGCCGATTGCACTGGCTCTTGTAAACAGAGCTTTATCCGGCCCGATCAATATCAACTGCGACCACTCAGACAGTATGGGTGCAAGAGATACCGGATGGATCCAGATCTATGCAGAGAATAATCAGGAAGCTTATGATAATTTCGTACAGGCTTACCGGATCGCAGAACACAAGGATGTCCGTCTTCCGATCATGATCTGTCAGGATGGTTTCATCACCAGCCACGCAGTTGAGAATATCGAACTGTTAGAGGATGACAAGGTAAAAGCATTTGTCGGTGAATACAATCCGGAACAGTACCTGTTGAATCCAAAGATGCCTATGGCAGTCGGTCCATATGCAACTTCTCCATTCTATATGGAATCCAAAATGAATCAGAACGAAGGTATGAAGAATGCCAAGCAGGTGATCCTGGATGTTGCGAATGATTTCGCAAAGATCTCCGGCAGACAGTACGGCTTCTTTGAGGAATATAAATTAGAAGATGCTGATTATGCGATCGTTATGATCGGTTCCGCAGCAGGAACGACAAAAGAAGCAATCGATGCATTGCGCGCACAGGGCAAGAAGGTCGGCTTATTAAAGCTCCGTGTCTTCCGTCCATTCCCCGGTGAAGAAATTGCAAAGGCGCTGACTCATACAAAAGCAGTTGCGATCTTAGACCGTTCCGAAGGCTTCCGTGCAGGCGGCGGTCCTTTATCCGCTGAGATCAAGGAGCACCTGTATGATATCGGAGCTTCTACAAAGGCTGTCAGCTATATCTACGGTCTTGGTGGCAGAGATTATACAACAGTGGAAGCAACCGATGTATTTAACCAGTTAGAGGAAATGATCGAGCAGGGCAAGACCATTCCACAGTATCAGTATATTGGACTTAGAAAGTAAGGAGGTAAGACAAAATGGCATATAATTTTAAAGAAGTAATGAACAAGCCTGAGCGTCTTGCTCCGGGTCATAGAATGTGTGCAGGCTGTGGCGGTACGATCGCAGTTCGTAATGTACTCCGTGCCCTTCATGAGGGTGACAAAGCAGTTATCGGTAACGCTACCGGATGTCTGGAGGTTTCCACCTTCATGTATCCATATACTGCTTATGAAGACAGTTACATTCATAACGCATTTGAAAATGCAGGCGCTACCCTTTCCGGTGTAGAAACTGCTTATCATGTATTAAAGAAAAAGGGTAAATTAGATGAAACATATAAATTCATAACATTTGGCGGTGACGGCGGTACTTACGATATCGGTCTTCAGTCTTTATCCGGTGCTATGGAGCGTGGTCATGACATGGTATATGTCTGCTACGATAACGGTGCTTACATGAATACCGGTATCCAGCGTTCTTCTGCTACTCCGATGTATGCAGATACAACTACCACTCCTGTCGGTTCCCAGTCAAATGGTAAGATGCAGAACCGTAAGGATCTGGCACAGGTTATGGCAGCTCATGATATCCCTTATGTCGGTCAGACTACTCTGCTTGGTAATATGCGTGATATCTATGAGAAATCCGAAAAAGCCATCTACACACCGGGTGCTGCTTTCTTAAATGTTATGGCTCCTTGTCCTCGTGGCTGGCGTTATCCTACCGAACAGATCATGGATATCTGTAAGCTGGCGGTTGAGACCTGCTACTGGCCTTTATTTGAAGTCATCGAAGGCAAATGGATCTTAAGCTATTCTCCTAAGAAGAAGCTTCCGATCGAGGACTTCTTACGGACACAGGGTCGTTTCAAGCATTTGTTCAAGCCTGAAAATGAGCATTTACTCGTTCAGTATCAGGAGGAAGTGGATCGCCGTTGGGAGGATCTGCTGTTCCGCTGTTCGAAGAACTAATCACACATACGAAAATAAATCAGTCCTTGGGGTTATAATATACCCCAAGGGCTGATTTATTTTCTGCCTGTCTCACTATTCCATACCTATGAAAAGTTCGTCGCATATAGCGACTCACTAAGAACCGACGCTCCCAAAGGCTTGCTTTATAAATAGTAAAACACACCATAGCGGGGATTCTGTTTTTTATTAGTCGATAACTTCTTCAGCTCCACAGCTACAAACTCTCTTGTGTAAAGTAATAGTACCAACAACCCACTTTTTCTGCATTTTACAGCTGTATCCGTTCCCGCCTTTTCCAACTGATATAGCCATACATATCATTGATAAAGAAGATACCGAAATTCACAACGACCGGGATATAGGCAGGATTCTTCATGGATGCCAGCACCCATAAAATGATCAGCACGATATCATTTGCCGCATACCATACTGCATAATACGAGGAACGGAGCATCGTAAGTGCTGCTGCCAGAAAACTGGTTATGATCGATATGGTGCTGAATATAATATTCGGGGTATCGAATACAACTAAAATATAATAAAATACTGCCGTTACGATCGCGCCGGATATAATAAGCCCTATGATGTGCTTCCGGTTCAGCTTCTGGATCTTTACGACATTTCCGTTTCCGCCGGAAGGATTCTGGAGCCATGTGATCGTAGACCAGATCGCCATAGGCATTGTCATGCCAAGATATGTAATCATCTCGCCCCAGTAATGGAACCGGTAGGAAATGATCCCATAAAGGATGCTGAATATCACCATCAGGATCTGTGCCCATACATTTCCCTTTGCTGCAAAGATCAGCGAAGTTACACCCACTAATGCAGCTACCAGAGTCAGCAGATCAAAATCTGTTGTCAGCAAGTTCGATACGCATACGATACAAATAGATCCTAACCAGATGATCCATTCCTTCTTTGTTAATTCTTTTATTGGATTGTTCATGTTTTCTTTCTCCTGTGCCGCTATTCTAATATATAATCATAATTTCCGCAAGAATCCGCAAAAAAATACCCCATGGCGATCATCGGTTCTCAAAATTCTGAGTACCGATGATCTGTCATGAGGTATCTTCATTATGTATCAGCTTACAGCTTTGTTACATTTGCAGCCTGAGGTCCTTTTTCTCCCTCAATTACTTCGAACTCAACTTTATCGCCTTCCTCCAATACTTTGAAACCAGACATATTTAAAGCTGAGAAATGTACAAAAATGTCATCACCATTCTCATCGCTGATAAATCCATATCCCTTTTTTGCATTAAACCATTTTACTGTACCTGTTTTCATTTGAATTTCCTCCTAAAACTTAATACCTGGAAAACTAAAGAGGCACAGAGCTTCTCGCTCTGTGCCTCTTTGCACTTCTCCTGTATTATATTGCTTGGATTATCTTTTTGCAAGTGTTTTTTATAAATTTCTTTTTCATTGACCAAATCTTACATCCGGCATATCCTTCTCGTGCTCGCCGATCATCTTCTCCATCCAGATCATATCGTACCATTCACCAAACTTATAGCCGCTGTTATGAAAACGCCCAACCAGCGTAAAGCCCATTTTTTTATGGAATCTGTAACTGTCATCCGTCAGATGTCCGCTCTCTGCTGCCGGACTTGCGATACAGGCATTCATGTTCAGGATTCCCATTTCCTTCAGTAGTTTTTCCAGATTCTCATATAGGGCTTTGCCAAGCCCCAGCTGCCTGCAGTCTTTTCGGATATATATCGTTGTTTCCACTGACCAGTCATATGCCTTTCTGTCTTTGAAACCTGCTGCATATGCATAGCCTGCGATTTTCCCATCCACGACTGCCTTTATGTATGGATACTTTGCTGAGATCTGCTCGATCCTGTTCCTGAATTCATCTACAGACGGTACTTCATATTCAAATGATATTGCTGTTTCTTCTACATAGGGTGCATAGATTGTGAGAAGCTCCTCCGCATCCGCTGTACTTACTTTTTCTATCTTCATGTCTTCTCCTTATGCCTACAAAAAATGCTGAACCGCACAAGTACGATCCAGCATTTTTTATTATTTCTTAGTAGTCTTCTTTGAAACTGCCGCTTTTGTCTGTGCAGGCTTTGTCTTACTTACTGTTTCTTTTGTCTTTGTCGCAGCCGTCTTCTTCTCCGGCTCCTTTTTTACAACTTCCGTCGTCTCTACATCCTTCTTTTCCGTTGCAGTTTTCTTCGCAGCCGCTTTCTTCTCAGCCGCGCGTTTTGCTGCTGCCGCTTTCTTTTCTGCCTCTTTCTTCTTCAGAATATCCTCCGGTGTTACATCGGTGTAATCATATTCCAGAACAACAGTAGAAAGTGGCGGTACTGTTACACTGATCGAATAAGGCATACGTTCTGTCTTCTTATCGATAGCCTTGATCTTACCACTGTTTAATCTTCCTGCTCCGCCAAATTGTACGTCGTCGGAATTCAGGACTTCTTTATATGTTGTGAAGCAAGGTGCTCCAACTTCATAATTATCATATTCAACCGGCACGAAATTGCAGATAAATAACAACTGCTTACTCGGTGTAGAACCTCGACGGATAAATGAAACCACACCCTTATCCGGATGGTCACAGTCGATCCACTCAAAGCCCATCACATCGCTGTCATTTGCATATAACGCATCATTCGCATTGTACAGATTATTTAACGCTTTTACCCAACGCTGTACACCCTGATTCAACGGATTGTCAAGGACAAACCAGTCAAGACTTCTTGCCTCGCTCCACTCGCGCGGCTGTGCAAATTCCTGACCCATGAATAACAGCTTTTTGCCCGGATGGCCATACATATAACCATATGCCAGACGAAGATTTGCAAATTTCTGAGGTTCGCTTCCCGGCATCTTATTGATCATTGAACATTTCAGATGTACGACCTCATCATGTGAAATGACAAGAACATAATTCTCTGCATATGTATAGGATAAGCTGAAGGTCAGCTTGTTATGGTTAAAGCTTCTGAAATATGGATCCATCTTCATATACTCGAGGAAGTCATTCATCCATCCCATATTCCATTTGAACAGGAAGCCAAGTCCGTTCATGGATGCCGGAGCAGTCACACCGGCCCATGCAGTTGATTCCTCTGCGATCAGGAATGCTCCCGGATTCTTTTCTTCCATAACTGCATTAATATTCTGCAGTAGCTTAATTGCATCCAGATTCTCATTGCCGCCATTTTCATTTGGAAGCCACTGTCCATCCTGCTTACCATAGTCCAAATATAACATGGATGCAACAGCATCTACCCGTAACGCATCGATATGGAACTTCTCTACCCAGAAAAGTGCATTTGCGATCAGGAAGTTTGCAACCTCTGCTCTGCCATAATCAAAAATATAAGTACCCCAATCCGGATGCTCGCCCCTTCTTGGATCCGGATGCTCATAGAGCGGCATACCATCAAATCTGCCAAGTCCGTGTGCATCCTTCGGGAAATGTGCAGGTACCCAGTCTAAGATGATACCGATTCCCTTACTATGTAAATAGTCAATAAAATACATGAAATCTTCCGGCGATCCGTATCTGGATGTCGGTGCATAATAATTCGTTACCTGATAGCCCCAGGAACCATCAAACGGATACTCTGCGATACCCATGATCTCCACATGTGTATAGCCCATATCCTTTACATAATCCGCAACCATCGGAGCTAACTCTCTATAACTGAAGAAGCCGCTGTCATCGTCTTCAACTTTCTTTCTCCATGAACCGAGATGCATCTCATAGATGGTCATCGGCATCTTCATGCGATCTGTTCTGCTGTAGGTTTTTCTCTTATTTATCCATGCAATATCCTTCCACTTGTAGGTCGTCAGATCTGCAACAACCGAACCATTGTCCGGACGCATCTGTGCCTGATTTCCGTATGGATCACTCTTATATAAGATCTCATCATAACGGGTCAAAATCTGGTATTTGTATACTGCGCCGGAAAGCACATTTGGAATAAACAGCTCATAGATTCCACCGTTTGGTCGAAGCTGCATCGGATGTAAATTACCATCCCACATATTGAAATCACCGACAACGCTGACTCTCCGCGCGTCCGGAGCCCATACTGCAAAATAGGTTCCCTTTACGCCATCGATCGTCATCGGATGTGCTCCAAATTTATTATAGATCTCGTAGTGCTTGCCTTCTGCAAATAAATAAGAATCAAAATCTGAAATCTGGCTGTCAAATGCATATGGATCTGCTGTCGTAACAGTCGTTCCATCCTCATAAGTTGTCACCAGATTGTATTTTGTTCCGCTAAATTCCTTCTTAGGGAAAAAGATCGCATAAAATCCCTCATCCGTTACCTTCTCCATCGTATGAACTTTTTTACCTGTTCTGGATGTAACCTTCACTTCCACCGCATGTGGACGATAGGCTGTGATGATCTGTCCTTCCCCATATTCATGAATACCCAGCAGATGCTTTGGTGCATTCAGTTTACCTGCGATCAGTTCATCATACAGTACCCAGTTGATCCAATCGTTGATTCTCTTGTTCATATAACCCTCCTGAATATATTAGAATTTGTGTGGCTGTGTCTTTCGCCAGCTTATCAGTCGTACTATGATCGTAATAACAAGTCCGGCAAGTATCACTCCTGTATAGATCAGGAACATCCGAAGTCCCAGATTATCCGGGATCAGCGCGATCAGTCTGTCATCCCCTGAGAAAAATACATCATACCTGCCTTTAAATACCATCTCACGAACGCCATAGAAAATGCCGCTTCCGGATACCGCGAGCAGGATCAGTGATACTATTCCGATCACACTTGCTGCAACGCCGCCCCATACGACACACTCATACATTCGTCTTTTCTTTACTGCCAGAAATCCTATGATAAGCAGGATCACCGACAGGAACATCATTCGTTTCGCCTCATCCTTCACCTTCTTCAACTGTCTAAGCTGCGTCAGGTTATAGTCGCAAAGCTTCACATTTCCCTTATCAAAATCAACATTATTTCCGGTTTCCTTCAGTCCATCCGCAATGATGCTGTACTCCAGCCACGCCTCGAACTCCGTCAGAGCAGTTTCCGAACCATCTGCTCCATCTGTCTCAAATGTTCGTCCGGTCATCTCTGATGTGTACTCTGCCTCACTGATATTCACTCCCTGGAATGAGATAAACACCGCAGACGACACGATCAGCATTACAACTGCGATCGCAAGGATCACCTGAAAAAATCTATATTTAAACATGATTATCTATCCTGATTTCTATTCTAAAGTCTTATTTGACACATCAAATAAATTATATCGTTCTTATTACGCACATTAATTATTTTACCATTTTAATTGACTTGTGTAAAGAAAACATACTGCTTTCTTCATTATATATTTCTGCCACATACTGTCTTAGCTCTTAAATTATATTTTGTTAAACATATTACTTTGATCCGTAAAGACTTGGCAGATAAGATAATTGCAGCATGCTAATATTTTAAATGTTCCGATACAAAACATTTAACTGCATGCTGTAATTATCTAATGTAGCGTTCTCAGGTCAAAGTAATATGGGCAGATGTCCTCATAGTGTCCAGCCTTCATGCGAAAACCACCCGGAATCGTTCCAAGCTGCGTAAATCCAAGCCTCTCATAGAGGTGTCTTGCATGCACATTTGTAGCCACCACCGCATTAAACTGCAGCACCAGATAATCATACGCCTTTGCCTGTACCAGACAGTCAGACACCAACTTCTCTCCGATATGAAATCCTCTTACATCCGCATCTACCGCATAGCTGGCATTGCAGATATGACCGCAGCGTCCGACATTATTTGGATGCAGGATATAAAGTCCGAGCACCTTTCCTGTGTCTGTATCCTCTGCCACCGCAGTATAGGTCTGGCCTGCAAAGAATCCCCTGCCTGTCTCCTCTGTCAGGTCATCCTCCTGTGGAAAAGCAACTCCATCATCTACCACACGGTTCCAGATGCGGTTCATCTCCTGTATGTCTGAATCTTTATATTCTCTGATCTGTATATTCATCTTTCGTCCTTCTTTCTTATTTTATGCATCATTATAAGCCCGTATCAAACAGGCTTCAAGAATATAAATATAGACAATCCACAAAAATCATCTTAAAATGCATATAATGAAAATCTGCTTGACTGGAAACTGCGAAGGAACGAACTTCTCCTCTGTGAAAGCAGTCTGTACGGATGAAAGGAGTACAACCACATATGTTATTTGAACTGATAAAAGATCATTTATTCTTAAGTACATATATCCTGATCAATCTGATCGTATTTTTCCTGTATGGCATCGACAAATGGAAAGCCATCCACCACAAGTGGCGCATCCCGGAAGCCCACCTGATCCTTGCCGGTGTATTCGGAATCTTTGGTGCGGTTCTTGGTATGCTATTGTTCCGACATAAAATCAGGAAGCCCAAATTCTACATTGGGCTTCCTGCAATCTTCATTCTTGAACTTATGTGTGTGATCTTATACATAAAATGTCTTTAATTAATGGTGCATCAAAGTTCCGTACATCTCCGGTCTGCGGTCACGGAACACGCCCCATTCTCTACGCATCTGTGCGATCGCATCCAGATCAAATTCATGGACAAGCACAGATTCTGTCTCACGGTCTGCCTCCTCCACGATTGTTCCGGTCTGATCTGCGATAAAGGAAGAACCGTAAAATGTCATCGAAGACTCATCATCTGTCTCTGTTCCGATACGGTTCGATGCGATCACCGGCATGATATTTGCTGCTGCATGTCCCTGCATTGCATGCTGCCAGTGTGACTTGGAATCAATGTTTAATGTAGGCTCGCTTCCGATCGCAGTCGGATAGAACAACAGCTCTGCACCAAGAAGTGCCATGCTTCTGGCAGCCTCCGGGAACCATTGATCCCAGCAGATGCCAACGCCGATATCTGCATATTTTGTCTTCCATACCTTAAATCCGGTATCTCCCGGTGTAAAATAAAACTTCTCCGCATATGGAAGTCCATCCGGGATATGGGTCTTACGATATGTTCCAAGGATCGTTCCATCTGCATCAATGATCGCTATTGTATTAAATGCTGTATTTCCCGCCTTTTCATAAAAGCTGATCGGCAGAACAACCTGAAGCTCTTTTGCAACCTCGGTAAATCGTTTTACTGCCGCATTTTCTGAAAGTGGCTTTGCCAGATCAAAATATTCGAATTTCTGCTTCTGACAGAAATACGGAGTTTCAAACAATTCCTGTAACAAGATAATATTTGCTCCTTCTGCTGCTGCCTTCCGAACCAGCTTCTCCGCCTTGTCTAACACTTCTTCTCTATTCCAGCTACAGCTCATCTGTGTAGCCGCTACCTTTACCTTTCTCATACTCATATCCTCCTGTTATCAGAACATCTTATTTCTTTATCCTATATTTTCTGCCATTGATTTCCGGCTTACCTTCTACTTACATCCGTCAAATCTATCATCTGTCGGTTGTCTGTTTTCAACAGCTTATATTCCACTCGCACCTGCCAGATTATTCAGTCTGTCATATATCGTCTGACCCTCAAATATATTCCATAGCACTTTGGTATCCGGTATCATCTCCGGATCGATCGTAAACAGATTCTGATCCAGCACGATGAGATTTGCACATTTGCCTTCTTCGATCGAACCGGTTCGGTCTTCTGCCTGATAGACGTAAGCAGCTCCGTAGGTATATCCTTTTAAGACTGTCGCCATATCAATGGCCTCCCACGGATTCTGACCGGATATTCTTCCGTCTGCATCCTTTCTGATCACTGCCGCATAGATTGTCTGAAATGGATCTAATCCCACAACCGGGTAATCCGTTCCGACTGCAAATGCCGCTCCTGTATTCGTGATACTTTTCATCGGCCATTCATATCTGCACCGCTTCTTTCCAAGCCGCACGATCTTATCATTATTGGACAGGATCAGATGATATGGCTGCATCGATGCTACGACATCCAATTCCTTGAATCTCCTGATATCATCGGGATGAATATTTTCGATATGCTCGATCGTATTTCTGAGATCCTTTCTTCCGGTTCTTTTTTCCGCTTCCTCGTACATATCAAGCGCCATGCGCACAGAACCATCTGCGATACAATGAAGTCTGACCTGTATGCCTGCCTCATTTGCCGCAGTGATCTCCTCCTGCATCTTCGCTCTCGGCCAGAGCGGAAGTTTCTCCCCACAGGTATCCGGGCGGTCTGTATATGGCTCTAAGAGCAGTCCGGTATAAGTCTCCGTCACCCCATCAATAAACCCCTTTAAACCGGTGATCTGAAAATGTCTGGAATCCAGTTTTTCCTTCATCTCAAAGAACTTTTCAAATGAGGTATAGCCAAATAACTTCGTGTAGACATATACATCTGCATACAGCCCTTCTTCATCATCCAGCTTTTTCAGCAATTCATATTTCTTATAAGTCTCTTCTGTATAATCTTCTGCAAACATCTCACTTAAGCCTGCAACTCCGTTCTCCGCAAGTACCTGTTTGAAATGTCTGTGTATTTCTGTCATTTCTTCATCCGTAAAATCCATGAACTTTTCCATGGCGGGCGCATAGGCTTCCGGTTCGATCAACATTCCGGTAAGCTCTCCATCCGGGTAAGTCTCGATCATGCCATTTGCCAAATCGGGATTCGGTCTGATCCCGGCTTCAGCAAGTGCTGCTGAATTCAGCCACATGCTGTGTGCATCCGCACATTCCAGATATACTGGAGTATTCGGGAAATATGCATCCAGACTTCGTTTGTCCGGCATACGATCCTCCGTCCAGTTCCCGATAAACCATCCAGTTCCGCGGATTCGCTTCTGTCCGGGATGCGCCTTTACATATGCTGCCATCTGCTCCACACATTCCTGTTCCGAATGGCAGGCATCCAACGTGTTGCATACATATTCACTTGCGGCTACCGCTCCGGTAAATATATGGGTATGTGCATCGATAAAGGATGGCATGACAAGCTTGTCACCCATATCGTATATCGGAACATCCGCCGGAACGGCATTTGTCTCATCATATGGCAGGAGCTTCTTTATCCTGTCATCTTTGATCCAGACAGCAAGCGGCTTACAGCTATCCGCCCGACCATCAAATACTGCCCGGCTCTTTATAATATATTCTGCCATATCACATGCCCCCTTTTACTCTAAACTATAAATCCACAGATCAGGAAGCCAACGATTGACAACATAGCTGCGATCATAACATATGGGAGCTGGGATACTGCATGTTCCATATTATCAATGCCTGCACTGTTCGATGACAGAAGCGTTGCATCACAGTAGAAGCATGCATGGCTTCCAAATGCACCACCGGAGATAATTGCTGCCATGATCAGAACCGGGTTTGCGGAGATTGCTGCGCCAAGCGGGAATACGATCGGTGCAACGACTGCACTCATGCCCCAGAAGGATCCGGTTGCAAAACAAAGCGCCGCAACAAGGATAAATGTGATCATCGGGAACAGAGAGCCTGTTAATAATGGCTGTGCAAGATCGATTATATAATCTGTCATGTTAAGCTGTTCTGTTACCTTCTGCAATAAGAACGCAAGTACCAGTAAGGTAAGGGTTGGAAGCATATCCGCAAATCCCTTTACGATCACACCAAAGAATTCATTTACAGCTATAACCTTTCTTGGAAGATACATCAGCATACAACATGCGATCGCAAGAACAACTGCCAGAAGAAGATCACCTGTGATAATGGCGATCGCTACAAGGACTGCCATCGGAATAACGAAATCCCAGATATTTCCGTCTTCTTCATAACCTGCACGGTTTTCATGATTGTACTTTCTGCTGGCATCACTGTAGACCTTGCCGGTCTCCTCTACTCGCTTATATGCTTTCTTCATACCACCAAGCTTTGGCATGATTCCCATACAGAATAAAAATACGATCAATAATATAATGATTGGATAAAAACAAAATGGAATGGCACTTAAGTACGCTTTCATACCGGAGGTGAATCCATATGCCTGTACACTCGGCTGATCAATGAACAGACTTGCATAGAAAACTGCCCATGTTGAAAACGGAAGAAGTACACAGACCGGAGCACCTGTGGAATCCAGCATGAACGCCAGTGTCTCTCTCGGTATCTTACGTTTATCGTAAACACCCTTCATACAGGCACCGATCGATAAAACGTTCAGATAATCATCTACAAAGATCAATATACCAAGTATAAATGTGGTAAGTAATGTCTTTCGCTCTGAATTACATAATTTGGAAACCAGCTTAGAAAAACCATAATTTCCCTTTGCTGTCTGAAGTAAGGCGATCAGGCTGCCGAACAATCCGCATACTACAACGATCCAGACATTTTCCGAAATCGTCTCCTGAAGCATCGTACACCATTGTGTCAGAAATGAACCTTTAAATAAAACTGCCGCGCCGACCAGAGAACCCCCGATCATAAATTCTTCGCAGCGATGTGTCAGTATCGAACCGACAATTACGATCAGCACTATTAACAGTGCCACCAAGCCATGTGTCATAACCATTCTTCCTTTCCGTTTTGTATTTTTCCTTATAAAACAACAAAAAGCGCATCCGCAATGCCTTATAGCATTGCAGATACGCCTTCGTATCAACTGCTTTTAGTTTACAATTTCATTTACTTATTTACAATTATTATATATGATAAGTTTCTACTTAATTTTAATTACGTCTAATCCTTATTAATCACTGATAAACTTCTCACGTACCAGTTCTGCCAGATACTTTGCAGTATTTTCTACACCGAGCAGACTGCTGTTGATCAGGATATCACAATGATTGATGTCTCCCGGCTTATATCCGGCATAATTCATGTGATAGGAATCACGCGCCTCATCAACGGCTACGATCATCTTACGAGCTTCATCGATTTCCAGTCCCATCGAATTCACACAATTCTCAACACGATCCGGGTACGGAGCATAGATGAATATATTCATCACATTGTCCATCTCGCTTAAAATAAAGTCAGAGCAACGTCCAACGATCACGCATGAGCTTTTCTCTGCAAGAAATCGTATGATATTCTGCTGTGCATCGAAAATATCATCCTGGGTACTGTTCGTGCCACCGCCAAGCGGAAGTACCATTCTGGAAAACGGATTCTTGAAGATCTTCTTTGCGCTTTCTTCTTCTTCGTCTACAACAGAAGCGGGAAGCTTCAACTGCTTGGCTGCCTGATCCACGATATCTCTGTCGTAATACTCTATTCCCAGTTGTTCTGCCATCAGTTTTGCGATTGGTCTTCCAAGACTTCCGAACTGTCTCGTAATTGTTATAACATATTTTTTATCCTTCATCCGCAACGCTTCCTTTCTCTGATCTCTTTTTCGTTTTATAGCTTATCTCAATTCCCTACTGTTTTTCAATTATTAATTTGAGGTAAATGCTAATCATTTTCGGTAGTATATACTTGAAAACAAGTATTTTGTAATATATAATTGTATTTATATAACTTTCGACCGGATGGCTTGCTATGCAAATGAAGCAGTCTTGGCATCTGCCTGAAAATCAACATCATTTCACGCGAAGGAGACCCACAATGGAAAAGAACAACTTTCTGATCTATAACGATATCGTATATACGCTGTACCAATGTAAATCCTATGAAGCACTGAGAGATGAATTTCTCCCAAGACTTCGCCTGCTGATCCCATTTACTTATGCGAGCATTATCTCCGTCAATCCGGAAAACCGAACTGAGATCGTACCGACTCCGGTCTGCTTTCCTGATTATTTCTATGAAGCAGAACTGCTCTACATCGATCATATGAGTGAGGATCATCTGCTCTGGATCAACAATGTACGGGAATCCCAGCTTGTAAGAGAAAGCGATCTGGTAAATGATGATGTCCGTCTGAACTCTTCTCTCTATCAGCACTGTTATCAGAAATTCCATGTCTACGATTCCTTACAGTACAGCATGATCTGCAGTGGAGAATTCTCCGGTATCCTGACGCTGTTTCGTACCAAGATCGATGGGGATTTTACAGACGATGATATGTTCTTCTTCCGTTCTCTTGGCAAGCATATCAACGTAACCTATGAACAGATCCTATATCCGGAAAAAGAGAAAGGCCATACCGCTCTTGCAAACCGTATCCCGGCACTTGCAAAAGGCTATGACCTTACTCCACGAGAGACAGAGATCCTGTCTCTGATCTTTTCATTTGCAAATAACGATGAGATTGCAGCCACTCTCGGGATCAGTGAGAACACGATCCAGAAGCACTTACAGAATATTTTCCGAAAGACCGGAACCTCATCAAAATGGGATCTACTCCGTCTTTCTTGATTCTTCCGGATAGACTAAGCCCCAGTTCTTTCGAAGGTCTGTCATGATGTTCATGACATCTCCGGTAAAAGGCATCTGCATCCGGCTTACATCTCCGGACTGTACCGCTTCTTCCATATCCCGCATCTCATATTCAAGCGCACGCTTTGTTTCACCGGCTTCTACCGGTGTAACTGCTCCGCTTGCAGCATCTACGATAATCGCTTTATCAGCTCTTGGATATTCCATGATCTCGATATACCCTTTTTCACAACTGATCATTGCACGCTTTGGCTGCTTTGAATGCATGGACAGCGTAATAGCTGCCATCTGTTGTTCTTTATTCATCAGGATGATGCTTGCCTGCTCATCCGTCCCTGTCGGCGCGAACCGCACCTGACTCATCACCTGATCCGGTGTCTCTGCCATAAAGCTGCGCATCAGACTGAGTGCATATACTCCGATATCAAGCAATGCACCACCGGCAAGATTGATGTTAAAGAAACGATTATTCATATCATATTCTTTATAGCTTCCAAAGTTCAACTGTATCATCTGAACTTTTCCGAGTTCACCGGATGATACGATCTCCCATAATTTCTTATATAATGGCATATGCCAGATCGTCATGGCTTCCGCCAGTATCACATGATGCTTCTCTGCAATCTGCAATGCCTCATTTAATTCATCACTGTTCAACGTGATCGACTTCTCACACAATACATGCTTGCCGTTTGCAAGTGCCTGTCTCAGGAATTCAATGTGGGTATTATGCGGCGTTGTAATATAGATAATGTCGATCTCCGGATCTGTAAACATCTCATGAAAATCATCATATACCTTTGTTACATGATATTTCTCCGCAAATGCAACTGCCTTCTCATGGGTACGGTTTCCTACCGCATATAAGGATTTACCCATCTGTTCCAGCGCCTGTGCCATTTCATTTGCAATTACACCTGTACCAAGTACTGCCCATCTTAATTCTTTTGCCATTTCTTCTTCCTCCTGTACAAAAAAATGTATGATTCCCTGTATGTACCCGTATCCCCTGTGTTCTAGTTCTCTGCTACGATCTTACCGTTGCAGATCGTGTAATGAAGCTTTCCCGGAAGTGTCCAACCAAAAAACGGTGAATTCAAGGCTTTGGAATGGAAATGTTCAACGGTCCATTCTTCATTTTCTCCAAATATCACAATATCAGCCGGCGCTCCCGCCTGGATGCTGCCCGGTGTCATCCGGTAGAACTCCATCGGGTTCTTACTCATCAGCTCCATAAGCTTCATAAGTGTGATGTAGCCCGGCTGTACCAGTGAACGGATTCCCAGTGCCAGTGATGTCTCAAGGCCTGTGATCCCACTCGGTGCCTGTGCCATCGGACGTGCCTTTTCTTCTGCACTGTGCGGTGCATGATCGGTTACGATCATATCGATCGTGCCGTCCTGAATACCTTCAATGATCTTCAACCGGTCCGCTTCTTCTCTGACCGGTGGGTTCATTCTTGCCATTGTTCCATAGGTCAGAACTGCATCCTCTGTCAGTGTAAAATGATGTGGTGTTGCTTCTGCATGAACATCCGCACCAAGCTTCTTTGCCAGCCTTACTAACTCAACGGAATTTCCGGAACTGATATGCTGAATACAGACAGATGCTCCTGTATGAAGGGCAAGGATACAGTCTCTTGCGACCATGACATCCTCTGCTGTTCTGGAAGCCCCACCATAGCCAAGCTGCTCGGATACTGCTCCCATATTCACACCTGCACCTTTTACAAATGCAGGATCTTCTTCATGCAGACTAATCGGCAGATCAAGCGCTTTCGCACGAAGCATTGCCTCCGTTAAGACTTCTTCATCCATGATCGGGATACCATCATCTGTAAATCCGGCAGCACCATGTTCTGCCAGCAGTTCCATATCTACAAGTTCTTTTCCCTTCAGATCCTTTGTAACGGTCGCCGTCTGGATCACATGGATCCCGGTCGTTTCCCCTTTTCTCTGAATATACTCAAGTGTCTCTACATTATCAACTGCCGGCTTCGTATTTGCCATACAGATAACCGTCGTAAATCCGCCATAAGCGGCAGCCTCTGCTCCGGTCTCGATGTCCTCTTTATAAGTAAAGCCCGGATCTCTGAAATGTACATGTGTATCGACCAGCCCCGGTGCAACCACCAGACCTTCCGCATCGATCACGCAAACATCATCTGTACCATACTTTTCCCTGCATGCTTCCGGATCTATCTGCTGTTCCACTTCTGTGATCACCGCACCATCAACCAGCACATCCAGCTTCCGATCTGTATTTGTCACAGGATCAACGACCCTGCCGTTCTTTATTAATAACATGCAATATCCTCCTGATATATACTATCCGCAGGCATGTGCCATATCTCACTTCCATCCTGAGACTCTCTTTATGCTATACCTGGTCCACCTGCCTGCAATGCCAGTTTACCACAACCTGTCTTTTCAACACAACCGCCTTTTTGCTCTTATCTTATATCTGCTGTAACATCTCAATTATATGAACGCAACAAGCATTTCCGGTTCTTACCCCGTAACCGGCATTGCTTCCACATAATCCCCCTTCATGAGACACTCACGAAGTTTTTCGTTATGCGAAACACATTGCCATCGTCTGCGGGTGCTTGTTTGAGCTATAATACTGGGCGAAAAAGAATAATTGCGAACTTCTCAGCTTAAATTATGAATGAGTTCGTTGAATTACCGAGACAGGGGCATTTGAGGTCGCCGGTCCTTAGATGGCGCATATGCGGCATCTTAGTACCGCTGCAGACCGAAACGAGCGAAAGCGTCCCCTGCTTGGTAATATCAAGCGAGCTCATTCACATTAAAACTTATATGTTCGCAATTACTACTCTCTGTTCTTCAGCACTTCAGCAGGCACCATCTTGCGGATTCTGCGGATCAGCAGATGGTTGATGATGAAGTACAGGATCAGGATACCTGCGAAGATGGCAAGGTACATCCAGAATGGGAAGGACTTGTCGATACCGCAGGCAATATTCGGAACAAAGGCAGGCTCATAAGCCACATCCATGATCCATTTGGTCAGTGGAATCGAAATCAATGCTCCTATCGTTATGATATAGAAATTACCATCCAGATACATCTTCTTCACTTCCTTATTCCGGTATCCGAAGATCTTAATCAACGCAATGTTGAAAGAAGACCGATCTATCATAACCTTCATCATCAGATACATAACAACAATGAAGATCAGAACAGATACTCCTCCAATTGTAAGGATCATTCCCTGCATTATATCCGAGAAGATACCGGCAGCCTTCTTCACATCGGTCTTTGTCGTTGTTGCATATAATCTTCCGGTCTCGACATCGAGTGCATGGTCGGAAAATACAACATTGAAATAATCCTCCGGTTCGTCGAATAACTCAAGCGCCTTGTCATATGGCATAAATACCATAAAGGATGGAGCATACTGCGCAACAGATGCGATCTCAAATGCATAGATCTTATCTGCTTCATCATCCTTTAGTGTCAGAGTATCACCAACATCCAGACCGTATTTGTAAGCGATCGAAGAACTGATCGCAACCTTACTGGATGAATCTGACAGATCCACATCAAAGAACGGATTATTCTCTGTCAGTCCCATAACTGTTATGTCAAAGTTGTAACCGTAAATTTTCTTTTTCAGTGTCTTTGCATATGCCTCATATCCACCTTCCGGAACTTCCTCTGTCGGATATTTGTAGGTATACATATACTCATACTTTGTATCATTTACATAATCACGATTTACATTCGCACAGTAAGTATATATCTCCAGTGACATCATCGCCAGCAGAAGACTTACAAACATTCCAAATACTACCGTAAATCCGGTACGGCTCTCACGAAGCATCTGGCGGATCTTGAACAGATTCATGAAGCTCATATTTCCAAGCTTTATATCCTTACCATTACCAACCTTCTGCTCATTCCTGATCATTGTAAGAACCGGCTTCGACAGCCTCTTTCGGATAACCAGTGAATTAACGATTATAGAAATAACCGGTGGAACCACGATTCCATAAATGAACAGATATGGCATATAGATAACATCCAGATCCGGAAGGGAATAATAGTTGTAGCAGTCCTGCATCTGGATCGGCACACCAAGGCTTGAATATCCAAGCAGTGTTCCGATCAGACCTGAAACAAATGTGATCACAGTCGGGAGTGTTACATAATGTGCCATCAGATTCTTTCTCTTTACCCCAAGTGCATATAACGCACCAATAACGGCACTTTCCTGATCGATCGAATGTACAACGAACACTGATAATACATAAGAGATCAGGATCAACAGGATCGCACCTGCGATCGTACCAACGCTCCGGTATAATTCCTGATCACCGGAAGCCGCCTGAATTCTCGCATTATCCCCTGCCTTTACAAAAGTCATAAGGTTCTGTGCATCCTCTGAGAAGATGTCATCGATCATATCATCTGTCTCATCCTTTAACTCCTGAATACCATCCAGCAGTTCATTGGAACCATCTTCAGCTTCTTTTGTTCCGTCTGTATATTCTATAATTCCATCTTCAAATGCCTTAAGCTCCTTTAACTCTTTTGCTCCATCTAACAGCTCCTGAATACCATCTGTCAGATCGTCCTTCTTTCCCATCGTACGATCCCAGTATTCCTGAAAAAATGGATCTTCTACATCTCCGGATGTAAATTCCAGCTCCTCCAAGCGGTCTTTTAATTCATCATCCGTCATAGCACCATTTAACCGGTATGCATAATAATATTCCTCTGACTTTATACTTTTTTCTTCCGCACGAAGTGTATCGTATACATCAGCTGCAACAAATCCCGTACCAAAATGCAGGCAGTCGCATCCGGTATCTCCCAGAGATTTTAATACGTTATCATAATCCGGTGTTGTACCGATTCCGGTAACGGTAAATTCCCGTCCGCCAAATGTAATCACATCACCTGCTGATATATCATTCTTCTCTGCAAACTGGCGTTCTACCACCAGCTCATTTCCCTTTTCTGCAAGTGTGCCCTTTACCAGATCGATCCTGTTGACCTCATCCCTGTTTGCAAAGATACGGATCGTGTGATCTTCGTCAATCTCATAGTCCATATAGAACTGTGGCTCGATCGTCACTCCATCCGCCTCCAAATCTTCCATTTCTTCATCCTTCATCGGTACAAACAGTGAAAAATCTCCATCCTCAACACACTGTCTGCTGTCAGCATTCTCACTTCCGCGAATGATCGTTTCTGCCGCACCGACCAGACTGACTACCAGATACATGGCAAGTATGATCAGAAGGGACAATGCCAGATATCTTGGAAGGTTGCTTTTGAAATCTCTCCAAATCCTTTTTCTCAATACTTTCTGCATCTTATAAATCCTCCAATTCTGCTGCCGGTACCTTTGTCTCATTGTAATAATCTTTCCTGATCTGACCATCCTTTACGATCACGACCTGATCGACCATATTCTTAATGGAATTATTATGCGTTACGATCAGCATTGTCGTTCCATAGGTCGCATTGATCTTCTCCAGAAGGATCAGGATATCCCTTGATGTCTTGGAATCGAGTGCTCCAGTCGGTTCATCACATAAGAGCAGCTTCGGATTTTTGATCAGTGCTCTTGCGATCGCACATCTCTGCTGCTGACCACCTGACAACTGTGCCGGAAACTTATTCTGATGCTCTGTCAGTCCCAGTATCTCAAGCAGCTCATCCATATTAAGCGGCTGATCTGTCAGATATTCACAGATCTGTATATTCTCCCGCACGGTAAGGTTCGGTACCAGATTATAGAACTGGAAGATAAATCCCAGATAATCTCTTCGGTAGTCAGATAATTCATCTGCTTTCATGCCTGCGATCTCGGTTCCGTCTACCTTGATCGAACCGGATTCGATCGTATCCAGTCCACCGATACAGTTCAATAACGTAGACTTACCGGAACCACTGGTTCCCTGAATGACACACATATCGCCCTGCTTTACCTGAAGGGATACTCCCTTTAAAACCTGTATGTAGCTTCCACCTTCTCCATAACTTTTTTTTACATCTGATACCTCTAAATACATACTCGCTTCCTCCTGTTATTTTTTCGCTTACATAACACCGTTATGTTGTTATCATTTTTTTAGCTATGCAAAATAAAATTTCACATAGCTTTTTGTTATCTATTCATCTCTCTGAAACAGTGCATACCATCCGGCAAGCAGATATTTCAATATGTCTCCCAGATGGGCAACTGCTTTTTCTTCATCGGATTCATGTGTCAGCAGATGGACAAATGCATCGATCTGCATATGTGCCATCCAGTGTATCGTATAATCATCCGGTGCAGCAACTCCACACACCTTTGCCTGTGCGTCTGCCAGCATCCGGTAATTCTTCTCTGTAAATGCCACAAATTCATCAATACATCCTGCAAGACTTGATCCCTGACTCTTTGTCAGCAGAAGCTGTACCCGGTCATAATTCTGATACAGTTCATGAATGATCCGCCGGGATGCATAGATGTCATCGCTGAAATCATCCTTCCCCTCCTGAAGCTCGCCTTTTACCTCCTGCAACTCCTGCTGCATATGTGCTTCCATCATCGTACGGATACTTCCAAGCACCGGTGCCACCAGTGAAGCAAATATATCATCTTTATCTTTAAAGAAGAAATATAATGCACCGGTCGTCACACCTGCATTCTTACAGATATTACGGAGGGATGCACCCTGATAGCCCTTCTCCATAAATTCATGCTCTGCACTTGCAAGCAGCTTTTCTTTTGTCTCCCGATCGTCCTTCATCTCATCTCACCACCAGTTTTATTCCATTTCAACATATGAACAGTCATTCACATAACATCGTTATGTTACATCTAAACTGTATATATGTCAACCCCTTTTTTATATAATAGCCTCTGTATTTCCGGCTAAACATTAAATCTGCCTGACGCCTTTCCATGCTGCAACAGGCATTTCCGGTTCATATAACATAATTGCCGTTGCTTCCGTATAATAAAACCTCTACATGACGACATTCACGCAGTTTTTCGTTATGCGAAACACATTGCCAACACCTGCGGGTGCTTGTTTGAGCTCGAAGAGCGAGTTAGCACGGAGCAGGTGTGAATCAGGCATGTGTTTCAAATAGAAAAACAAGTGCGTCTCATGTAGAGATTTTATCAAGAGGAAGTAATCGGCATATTCAGAATATAAAACCGGAAATGCACTTAGTACACATTAAAAGGGCTCCGGCATATATTCAAGGATTGATTCATTGAAAAACATGCGAAACCGGAGCCCCTATGTCAAACTATATTCTTTTTTCCTACTTCGGATGTCCTAACAAGGTATCCTTTTGTCTTAAATCGTGAACAAAATCCAACCAATGCTTTTTATAGGGCAAACGATTTTCATTTATTAATTACTTGCTGATCGAATCTGTCTTGATGATGAACTTAACGCTACCTTTCATATCATCTGAGATTCCACCGAAGGATTCATAAGCTTCACCGGCCTTGATGACCTTATCGCACTTTTCTGACAGAGAATCCAGATCCTTTTCTGCATCATTTACTGCATCAACGACCTTATCTGTACCATCTGATAATTGCTTGCTGCCATCCTTTAAGTCACCACTTGCATCTGTCAGCTTTGATGCGCCATCCTTTAATGTGCCTGCTCCTTCTTTCAGAGTATTTGCACCCTTTGTAAGGCTGCCTGCACCACCATTCAACTTAACCATACCATTATACAGATCAGAAGTGCCTGTATATACCTTGCCAAGGCCTGTGTTCAGTGCTGATGCACCAGTTGCCAGGGCGTCTACACTCTTCTTCAGAGTTGTGATCTGTCCGGAGAATGAACTCAGCTTGCCAAGTACCAGATTCGCACCATAGGAAAGACCATCCTGATATGCTGTTGCATATCCCGACTTATAACCTTCTACATAAGCTGTACCATATGCAGACTGATAAGCTGTACCATACGCACTGCCATAACCTGCTGTGAAAGCATTGGTATATGCTGTACCGTATGCTGTGCTGTAGCCGGATGTATAAGCTGTGCCATAAGCTGTACCGTAACCGGATTTGTAACCGGAACCATAAGCTGTACCATATCCTGACTTATAAGCTGCTCCATATACATCACCATATGCAGTTGCAAACGCTCCCTGTAATGCCTGCATTGTTGCATCATCTGGCTGGGAACCTGTCATCTGTGTATAAGCAGATACAAATTCCTGGAAATAAGTTGCAAACTGACCGGATGCTTCCGATGCTACTGTTGATGATGAAGGTGCTGCTGCCTGTGCCTCTGCTGCTACCGTAGAAGCGGAAGGTGCTGCTGCCTGTGCTTCTGCTGCAACTGTATCAGCGGAAGGTGCTGCTGCCTGTGCCTCTTTTACAACGGATTCCTTAGAAGGTGCTGCTGCTTTACCATTCTTCTGTGCCTCTGCTGTTACAGCATCCTTATCAACACCATCTGCAATCTTATCCTTGTTTGCTGTCAGGTTATTTGTAATATTCTCTGTGATCGTGCTCTTGATTGCTTTCTTTTCTTTATCACTTAATTCTGTCTTGGTTGGAAGTTCGATTCCCTTTACGGCTTTGTTTAATGTTGCAAGCCCGTCGCTGATCTGCTTGGAACCGGATAAGATACCATTTTCACCTTCGAATGCTGCTTTTAATGTGCCGGCACCTGTTGTTGCAGAATCAACACCCTGTGCCAGAGTTAAGGAACCCTGATATAAGCTGTCCGCGCCATCTTTTACCTGACCAATACCATCGGATACGGAAGATACACCATCTGTATATTCTGTAATTCCTTCAACGAGGGAATTCATACCATCGCTATATGTGTCGATCAGTTCGTTGATATCAGATTCAGCATCCTTCAGATCCTTGTTATCGCTGTCCTTGGATAAGAATCCGGTAGAAGCAACTGTCATTGTCATGTCCAGAGAGAAATCTGTACAGTCTGCTGTAACCTCAAAGTAATCCGGAATCTCAACATCTAACTTCTGCAGATCCAGGCTGTCCTGAAGGCCGGGCATACCCATACCAACAACGATACTGTTGTTTCCATCATTTACAACCTGACCATTCTCAACCTTGATATCTGAGAATTTGTCATTTGATAAGATCATACCGGTCGCCATCAGGAAAGGAGTATATACATCTCCACTCTTTGAATTATTGACATATTCAAATCTCATCTTTACCTTGCCGCTCTTGCCTGCCAGCTGATCCGGTGTGATCTCCTGATCATCCAGATAATAAGTAACTTTAACTTCTACAGGAACCTGCTCCTCTGACTTGCCCTGATAATAAATGGAATTGCCATCTGCCTTCCATACAAGTTCTCCATTATTCTCTGTAAATGTCTCGTCGCCTTTTACATTCTCGATATCAGTCAGGTTACTGCTATCCTTAATGGTTGCCTCACCATCTGTGTTCTTTAACCACTCACTGACGATAACGTCCTGCTTATTACCTGCTGCATCAGCAATAACGTAAACGGTTTCATCTTTATCACTGTCTGTATTCTCGGAAAGTCCGACAGAATTCTCAAGTACATCTGACAATTCTTCATCGCTCTTACTCATGATCTCCGGGTTCTCTAATGTCTGTACATCTCCTGTTGCTGTACTGCCACAGCCTGTAACGGATAACATCATTGCACCACTCAGAGCGATCGCCATAAATCTTTTTCTTGCTTTCATATTTTTATAACTCATACTAATTACCTCCTAATTTACTACTGCCGGTCAGCAGGACCATTGGAATCATTATTTACATCTATATATTTATCATCGTCACTGTAACTGTCATCAAAATCATAGTTATCAAAGTTTCCGGATTTCTTCTTTGCAAATGGTCTGTCTTCATTCAGGAAATCATCATCATCTGCCGTTTTCTGTTCCGAAGCCGGATCAACATTTCCCGCTCCGGCATAAGCTACTTTCTGTTTGCCGGTAATACCCTTGAATCCGATTGTTGTATGGATGATCAGCTTATCGAATAACATCAACGCTGCAGGAAGCAGGAAGATGACGACAAACATACTGATGATAGCTCCTCTTGCCATCAACGTACATAAAGAACTGATCATATCGATCTCTGAGTAACAGCCAACACCGAAGGTTGCGGCAAAGAAGCTTAATGCGCTTACGATAATGGAAATCATAGATGTCTGAAGTGCAACTGTAACTGCTTCTTTCTTAGCAAGGCCATTACTTCTCTCTCTCTTATATCTTGTTGTCATCAGGATCGCATAGTCAACGGTAGAACCAAGCTGGATCGTACCGATAACGATGGATGCGATGAATGGTAATGTTGTATTTGTAAATGCAGGAATACCCATATTGATAAAGATTGCAAATTCGATTACACATACCAGAATGATCGGAAGTGATACGGATTTGAAGACGAATAATATGATCAGCAGGATAACACCGATGGATACGGTACTTACTGTGTTAAAATCCTTATCTGTGATCTCGATCAGATCCTTTGTACAAGGAGCTTCACCGATCAGCATACCCTTACTGTCATATTTGTGAAGAATCGTATTGATCTCATCACACTGTGTATTTACTTCATCACTTGCTACTTTGTATTCTGACATGACTAACATCAGCTTCCATTCGCCATTGTCAAGCTTGGATTTCAAATCCTGTGGAATCATACTCTGTGGAATCATAGGACCAACTACAGATTCCAGACCAAGTACAGTCTTAACACCCTTGACAGTCTTAATTTCTGAAATAACTTTATTAATACTCTTTTCATCCAGATTGCTGTCAAGCAGGATCATATGTGTAGAGTTCATATTGAATTCTTCTTCCAGCTTCTGGTTTGCCTGAATACTTGGAAGATCCTCCGGTAATGAGCTGTCGAGGTTATAGTAAACATCTGTATGTGTATAACCATATAACGCAGGAACCAGAAGGATCAGGAATAAGATATGGAAGATCCAGTACTTATTCACGATAAATTTGCTAAGCTTATCAAACTTAGGAAGTAAAGATCTGTGACAGGTCTTTTCAATCGGCTTATCAAAGATCAGGATCATGGATGGGAGTACGGTTACACAACAGATAACACCGATAACGACACCCTTTGCCATAACGATACCAAGGTCAAGGCCTAAGGTAAAGGTCATGAAGCACAGTGCAACGAAACCTGCTACTGTTGTGATCGAACTACCGATAACAGATGAGAAGGTGGAAGCGATCGCATCTGCCATAGCTTCTTTATTCTCTTTGCCATTTACTTTTTTCTCTTCCTGATAACTGTGCCACAGGAAGATCGAGTAGTCCATCGTTACACCCAACTGCAGGACTGCGGTAAGTGCCTGTGTTATGTAAGAGATCTCTCCTTTAAATACATTTGTTCCCAAGTTATATACAATCGCCATACCGATACTTAATAAGAAAAAGATCGGTACGAGGAAGGAATCCATAGTCAGTGATAATACGATCAGCGATAAGATAACTGCTATGGTTACATAGATTGGAACCTCTTTATCACACAGATCCTTGGTATCCGTAACAACGGCTGACATTCCGCTGATGAAACACTGCTTACTTGCAAGCTTTCTGATCTGAGTGATCGCTTCCATTGTCTCATCGGAAGACATTGTTGTTTTAAAGATAATTGCCATCATCGTACAATCATCATTACGATATGCCTCTCTGATATCTTTCGGTAAAATCTCATCCGGAATAGAAATATCCATAATCGAGTCATACCAGATTACAGAATCAACATTGTCTACCTGTTCCATTTGTTTTTTTAATTTGACGACATCTTTATCGTCCATCCCTTCTACCAGGCACAGGGAGAAAGCACCCGTTCCGAAATCATCCGCCAGAATGTCCTGACCTTTCATGGTTTCGATATCCTTTGGTAAATATGAAAGTACATCATAGTTTACTCTGGTTTTCAAGAAACCAATCGCTGCCGGGATCAAAAGCAGGATACTGATAATTAAGATCGGTACACGAAGCTTTACAATCGCCTTTCCAAATTTGTTCATAGAATCAATCCTTTCGTTAATACAAAAAATGAACGGAAACCTTTTTCTTGTTTCCGTTCATAGAATATGATTATTTTGTTTGTTTGTAATTATACAAGATTTTAGGGTTGACAATTTTTTTGACATTTATCCGGAAATGTCAAAACGAATTCTAAAATAAGTATAAAAAAAGCCTGAATACCTGATAAATTCTATCATTTTCTGTACTGTCTGTACACCAAGGTCTGCCCGGCTTCTGCTACTGTCTGTCATGATCGGATATATAGACTGCCTGCTTACACTTCTCAAGCATCTCCCTCATATAATCAGCCAGCTTCTCCGGTGCCATCTTCATGCCACCCTTTGCCCATTCAACGATAATCCCACAGATCCCATATGCGAAGAACCGGGCAAATATACCACGTTCCTCGTTTTTCAGATGAGATTTCTCGTCTAACTTATCAATTGCCTCTTCAAAGGTCTGTTCTGCAACCTCAAGCATATACTGGATAATATAATCCTCTGCATGTTTGATCGTGTTAATATAGAACTTTTTCTCCTCCTGCATCTGTGTGAGGATCGCGCCTAATTTCTCATCCCAGTTCTCTAAGGATATGTCCTCCATATTAGGAGCAAATAATTCATTAAAATAGATCCAGACCAACAGTTCGTATTTATCTTGAAAATGATAGTAAAATGTCTGTCTCTTGATTCCGCATCGGTCTGCAATATCACTGATCGATATTTTGTCATATGGTTTCTCTTTGGTCAGTTCTTTTGCACTTAATGCAATCGCTTTCTTTGTAAGATTTGATTCCGGCATATTCGTATAACTCTTTCTATATAATAATATCCCCATATGTCTAAAATGCAGATTTTCTTCCGCACCTGAAACACATGGAGATAGTATAGCACATCTATTATAACTCGGGCAACATGTCTTTCATGCTGTTTAATCCGATCATCAAGGTTGATGTATTATGCAGAAGTGCAGATGTTGTCGGTGCGATCACACCCGCAACTCCAAGCACGATCAGCCCGGTATTAAACCCTACGATAAAACGATAATTTCTGTGAATCCGTTTCATAAGAAGATTTGCAAGTATCTTCAATGTCACGATCTCATCCAGACTGTCCGCATCGATCGTAATATCTGCAACCTCTCTGGCAATCTCCGCACCATCACTGATCGCGATGCCTGCATCTGCTGCTGAAAGTGCCGGCGAATCATTGATACCATCACCGATCATGATAACCTTTCTGCCTGCTGCCTTCTCTCGATCTACAAATGCAGCCTTATCCTCCGGCAGTACCTCTGAATAATATTCATCGACACCGACATGCTCTGCGATCGCCTTTGCAGTCCGTTCACAGTCACCGGTCATCATAACGACCTTGGAGATTCCAACCGACTTTAACCGTTCTACAATATCTGCAGATTCTTCCCTTAACGGATCCTCAATCAGGATTGCTGCCGCAAGCTCGTTATCGATCGCCAGATAGAGGTGGGAATATTCCGCCGGAAGATTCTCAAATACTTCTTCCATCCCATCCGGTATCGTACATTTTTCGTCCTCAAATACAAAATGATAACTGCCGATGATCGCCTTGGAATCCCCAATTGTTGTCGAGATTCCATGCGCTACGATATATTTTACTTCTGAATGCATCTCTTCATGATCCAGATTTTTTCGTTTTGCCGCATCCACTACGGCTTTTGCGATTGAATGTGGAAAATGCTCTTCCAGACAGGCAGCGATACGAAGCAATTCGTTTTCATTTGTTCCGTTAAAGGAAACGACTCCCGCAACTGTAGGCTGTGCCTTTGTCAGTGTTCCGGTCTTATCAAATACGATCGTATCCGCTTCTGCTACCGCTTCCAGATACTTTCCGCCTTTGACTGTAATCTTACGGTTTCCTGCCTCACGGATCGCCGATAATACCGATACAGGCATAGCAAGCTTCAATGCACAGGAATAATCAACCATCAGGATCGCAAGGGCTTTTGTTACATTTCTTGTAAGCAGATAGGTAAGTATCGTACCGCCTAAGCTGTACGGCACCAAACGGTCTGCCAGATGCTCCGCCTTGCCCTCCAGATTGGATTTCAGTTTCTCAGACTCATCGATCATCTGCGCAATCTTCTCATATCGGCTGGAACCGGATACCTCTTTTACTTCTATTATGAGCGAGCCTTCTTCTACCACTGTTCCGGCATATACGACATTTCCTGCCGTACGTCTGACGGATACGGATTCTCCGGTAAGTGATGCCTGATTCACCATTGCTTCACCATCACAGACAGTTCCGTCAAACGGAATGATCGTTCCGACATTGACAACGACATGATCTCCTTTTGCAATCGTATCAGAATCAACCAATATCTCGTTATTCTCTGTCTTTAACCACACTTTTCCGACATTTAATGACATCGTACGTGCCAGGTCATCGACCGACTTCTTATGTGTCCACTCCTCAAGCAGTTCACCGATTCCGAGCAGGAACATGATCGAACCTGCAGTCTTCATATCCCCTCGTAAGACAGATACTCCAATGGATGTTGCATCCAGCACCGGAACTTCGATCTTGCCCTTTGTCAGAGTCTTAACGCCTTTCCAGATATACTTAACAGACATCAGACCTGTATAAGCTGCTGATATCGGATATGGCAGAAGCCACTTTCTTGCATAATGGAAGATAATCTTATCGATCAGCTTCTCCTGATACATCGCATTCGTCTCTCTGCCGCTTCGTTCCAGATAACCATTTGGGACTTTTACATCTTCATAATGAAATCTGCGAAGTCTGTCGATAATGATATCCGGATTTCCCGTATAACAGATCACTGCATCCGCCGTCCGGTCATACACCTTTGCCGAGCTGACCGGTTCAAAAGACTCCAGATAATATAAAAGAATATCAGCTTCTTCATATGACATATGATTCTGACACATATGCACACGCAGTCTGCCCTTCATCTTATCTTTTATTATGAATTTCAATTCAGCTCATCCTCTTATCTAAATTTTTCTTATGCCTCTACTGCTTCTGTATTTTCTGCTGCAGCTTCACATGCGCACTCAGCAGTTTCTTCTGCTGTCTCTGCAGGAATATCTTCTACAACGACATCTTCTTCTGCTTCACGATCTGCATTGATCTGCTTAGCGCCCTGGTAAATGTCATCTACATTTTCCTGAATGGTTGTAGCTGTGTTCATAACACACTTCTTTGCACGAAGAGCCGCTGCTGTACAGTTTGTGTAAACCTTCTTTGCATCCTTGCTTGATAATACCTTGATACCTGCCGTACCAAACAATAAACCTGCTGCAAATATTCCAACTTTCTTAATATCCATGATAATTTACCTCCTGATTGTATTAATATATTTTGAAGCACATTATAGCATCATTTCTTTTTTTTGCATGTATATTATCATTTTATTCACATATTTTTTACATCTGATCATTCGCAAACATGTACACTTGTTCTACTCGTGAACTATCATCTTATGTTGTCTGTAAAACCTTCGATAAAACATAAATCCTACTATAGTAGTGATTACCTCTGTAATCGGGAAAGTCAGCCAGAAATACACAAATCCGAATCTGGAAAACAGATATCCAAGCGGTACAAATAAGAACACCGTTCTCATAATGGTTAGAAATGAACTCTTAAAGGCTTCGCCGGTTGCCTGCAAAAAGACCGGATAAATCTGCGCACCTACCATCGGTATAAAGCTGATCCCAATAAATCGGAATCCCTGCACTCCGATACGGATAACTTCGCTGTCCTTCGTAAACACAGAAAGCATAGGTTCCGGAATAAATTCAAAGCATAACGTTCCGATGAACATCAATGCAATTCCCCATATAAAGGCAACCGTCATCGTATGTTTACAACGATCAATACTCTTTGCCGCATAGTTATAGCTAATGATGGGTACAATGCAGGTCTGAAGAGCACCCAGTGGTATAAAGAAAAATGTCTGCCATTTGTAATACAATCCAAGTGCTGTCACTGCCTCATCGGAAAATCCTGCAAGGATCATATTTAATCCAAATATGTAAAATGTATACGTTGCCTGCATGATGATATTCGGAATTCCAAGCGCATAGATCCTGCGGATATCCTCTGGATATTTGCAAAGAGACGGCGAACGATGAAATCCCTTCTTCATAACAAGAAGTGCCGCTACAACCTGTCCTGTGATCGTTGCAAATGCAGCTCCTGCTATTCCAAGCTTTGGTATACCAAAAAGCCCAAAGATCAAAATCGGATCTAACACAATATTCGTGATAGCTCCTGTGATCTGTGCGATCATCGGTGTCTTCATATCTCCGTTTGCCTGAAGTACCTTTGTCCATATGCTCTCTGTAAACAATCCAATGCTGCCCACGCACACAATCCTTCCGTAGGTAATTACATCAGCAATTACTGTATCCGAATTTGTCTGCAACCGTGCATATGCAGGCATCAACAGATAACAGCTTACTGCAAATAAGATCCACATAATGATCGCCAGACTAAAGCCGATGCCTGCTACCTCATCCGCCTTCTTATACCTCTTTATTCCCAGAAAATGTGCAATATTTGTATTAATTCCAACACCGGTTCCAACTGCCAGTGCGATCATCAGAAGCTGAACAGGATAAATGATCGATAACGCCGTCAGACCGCTCTCTGAGTATTTCCCGACAAATAAACTGTCTACTATATTATAAAGAGCCTGTATCAACTGTGCCAGCATGACAGGCGGTGCGATTTTAAAAAAGATCTTATTGATCTTTTCTGTGCCGTAAAAACTACTGTTTGTTTCCATCTCTGCTGCCTCCTGCCTCCTGCTCTACACAAGAAGCCAATATTTCCTGGTATTCCTTCATAAGCTCTGTCAGCATCTGCATCTTCTCATAGCCAAATCGTTTTACAGATGCTTCTTCTATAGAAGCTAGCGAACAGAAAAATATCTCTGCATATTTCCTGCCCTTCTCTGTCAATACAAATGCTTTTTCCCGTCCTTCTCCTTTTTCCGGTTCCAGAATCAGATAGCCCTGTTCACGCATCCTTGAAATTACATTATGTATCGTCTGACGCGGAAGCAGATAATTGTCACATACCTGTTTTTGAGTGCAGTATCCGTTCTCGCGTATCGTATAAAGTACCAGCATCTCATTATAATTAATGTTGTGTCTGCGAGACCAGTCTGCATACACTCCACGCAGCTTTATGATACTGTGATTGGATGCATTTATAATCTGCAAAGTCTTTCGATCCATATTATTATCTTCCTCTCTTTCATAATCCCAAATGGGATTATAACAGAAATAAAAGCACTGTCAATCCATATTTTCTGAATCGCGTACAATAATTCTGTACCTTTATTTAAAATCAGATTATGGCATACCAAAACTGCCGGCAGATTTTTATCTGCCGGCAGCCGTCTATTTCAGAAGTTCTCTTAATACCTCTTGTTCCCTGTCTTCCAATATTCCCCCAGTGTAAACTATTCTGTTAATGTACTACGCCCTGTCCTCAAGGTCAAACGTAATTTTTATCAAATATGTCTCTTTGTTTTCTTCTTGCAACCGTTCCGTTAGTTCCCGTACGATATTCTTTTCCTGCCCCTGCCATTCCGATGGAACAACCATATCAAAAACAAGTTCTTTCTTTCCACCATGAGTGTGTACGCGGAAATCATGGATTGTTATTTCTGCATCTATTTGCTGCAAGATATCAAGTACCTGATGATGTATCTGATCGAGCTCTGCATCGTCCGTAATAACCGGATCATAATGAATAACCATATGCACACCAAATCGGTTCAGGCATTCCCGTTCGATGCGGTCAATCTCATCATGACACACCATTGGATCGATCTTCTTATCGATCTCCACATGAATACTTGCATACTGTCTGCCCGGTCCATAATCATGTACCAACAGGTCATGGCAGCCAAGTACCAACGGACAGCTGCTTATATATCCAATAAGCTGTTCCCGCAAACCGGTATTTGCACCTTCTCCAAGAAGCGGAGAGATTGTATCCTTTGCAAGCGAAATTCCGCTTACAATGATAAAAACAGATACCAGCCCACCCATAAGACCATCTATTTTCCATCCGCTGATATGTTCTACAACTGTTGCGGCAAGAACCGCAGCTGTTGTCAGCACATCATTTCTGCTGTCTGCGGCTGCAGCAAATAAGGTATTTGACTGAATCTTATCTCCCATCTTACGATAAAAGAACATCATCCAGAGTTTTACCAGGATCGAACCGATCAGCACAATGATCATCAGCATGGAAAATTCGATTGATGCCGGATGGATCAGCTTGAGTACCGATGTCTTTGCCAATTCAAATCCGATCACAAGGATCATAGTAGCCACAACCAGACTTGCCAGATATTCAAATCTCGCATGTCCGTATGGATGTTCTTTGTCTGCCGGCTTCTCTGCCAGCTTAAATCCGAGTAATGTTACGATGGAACTTGCTGCATCTGACAGATTGTTCAATCCATCTGCAGTAATTGATGTAGATGCGGCCAACTTTCCGATCACAAGCTTGCTGCCTGCCAACAGCAGGTTACACAATACCCCTATGAAACCGGTCATCTTACCGACCGCTGCCCTTTTCTTAGAATCCTGATTTTCTTGTGCCATAATAGTTACCTCCGCATATATAAGATAACTTTATGCAACGCAATTAATAATCTTTCCATCAGATTAATAGAATTATCTCTGACCGGCTGTAGCCGGAATAATAAAAAACCTGCGGAACAAATAGTAACTACTGTCCCGCAGATCATAAATTCATTCTTTATCTGCTGCCACCCTGTGTGGCCCGGCCCTGTGGTCATCCCACCGCCTGCTCAGTTTGTACTGTAGATTGATATGCAGTGCAAAAAGTATTGATACATTATAGCATGCGGTTATCCATACATCAAGTGCCGGTTTCTGATATTTTGAAGGATCTGCCACCGGAAATCTGCTTCCGGCGGCTTATCCTTATTTGTACTCTGTATTACTTGGATGCGGCAGGATTCAACTTCTTGGTCTTGATCTCATCCTGAAGCATTGCAAGGAACTCATCCATAGGAACAGTTGTTGTCTTCTGCTCACCATGAAGTCTGTAGCTGACAGTCTTATCATTTACCTCATTCTTACCAAGGATGATCAGATACGGAACCTTCTCAACCTGAGCAGCTCTTACACGATAGCCAAGCTTCTCTGCACGTTCATCAATCTCAACACGGATGTTGTTATCATCTAAGAAATCATACAACTCATGTGCATATGCATTTAATTCCTCATCTTCATTCTTTACAGGAAGGATTCTGGCCTGTACCGGTGCTAACCAAAGTGGCAGATTTCCCTTTGTCTCCTCCAGAATGTATGCCATGAAACGATCTAAGGAACCAAGGATTGCTCTGTGAAGAACGACAGGAGTCTTCTTTGTACCATCCTTATCAATATATGTCAGGTTGAATTTTGCAGGAAGACAGAAGTCAAGCTGGCATGTAGATAATGTATATTCATTTCCGATCGCCGGCTTAACATTTACATCAAGCTTTGGACCATAGAATGCTGCTTCACCGATCTCTTCTGTGTATTCGATACCGATATCATCCAACACTTTACGGAGTGCGTCCTCCGCTGTATTCCACATCTCATCGTCATCATGATATTTCACCTTATCCTCAGGATCTCTTAAGGACAGAACACAACGATAATCTGTGATATTGAAATCCTTATAGGTGTCGAAGATCAAGTCAACAACCTGCTTGAATTCAGATTCAATCTGCTCCGGTGTTACAAACAGATGGGCATCGTTCTGACAGAAATGCCTGCCTCTCTCGATTCCTTTTAAAGTACCACTGGCTTCGAAACGGAAATCATGTGCGATCTCGCCGATACGAATCGGAAGATCTTTATAGGAATGCATTTTGTTTGCATAGATCATCATATGATGCGGGCAGTTCATTGGACGAAGCACGAAAGACTCACCCTCAACTTCCATTGCAGGGAACATATTGTCTTTGTAATGATCCCAGTGACCGGATGTCTTATAAAGATTTACCGTACCAACACAAGGAGTCATAACATGACGGTAGCCAAGCTTTCTTTCCTTGTTCTTGATATAATTTTCAAGCTCCTGCCATACGATATAACCCTTTGGAAGGAACATAGGAAGTCCACGTCCAACCAGATCATCTGACATGAACAGATTCATCTCTTTACCGATCTTTCTGTGGTCACGGTCTTTTGCTTCCTCTAATAACTTCAGATGTTCTTCCAGTTCTTCTGCTGTAGGGAAGCATACACCATAGATTCTCTGCATTACATGGTTCTTGGCATCACCCTTCCAGTATACACCGGAATATTTTACTAACTTGAAGTTCTTGCATAATTTTGTGTTATCAACGTGTGGTCCGCGACAGAGATCTGTGAAATCTCCCTGATCGTAAACTGTAATATTTCCATCCTCTAAGCCTTCGATCAGATCCAGCTTGTAGAAATCATCCTTGAACATTTCAAGTGCTTCTGCCTTTGTAACCTCACGTCTGTAAATCTTCTTGCCCTCTTTACAGATCTTCTTCATTTCTTTTTCGATAGCTGCGATCACATCATCGTTTACAACATCATCGCCAAGGTCGATATCATAATAGAAACCTTCTTTTACAACCGGTCCAACCCAGAACTTTGCATGTGGATACAAATGCTTTACGGCCTGTGCCATAACATGGGCGCAGGAATGATTGAGCGTATTTAATCTCTCGTCTGCTTTAAAATCTACCATTTTCTTATTTCCTTTCTTTTACCTGAACTGACATCCCACCCAATGGTACAATGTCCGATAATTATTTGTACAGGAATCCTTCTGTTTCTTTGTCTATTGCACAAAAAACGCCCCTGTACAGACGTTTTTTCATCTATACAAGGGGCGATTATAATTCTTATATCGCGGTTCCACCCTTTTTATTTCCTGTGGAAATATCTCATTCATGATGATAACGGAATCACCGGACCGGATTAGGGCCGCTCAGAGCTGGTCTTCCTGAATGACTCCTCTAAGATACTTCCACCAAATGTATCTCTCTCTGTAGATTCTTCGTTCAGTACTGTTCTCATCAACACGTTATTCAAAGTATATTTCAACTGTTCCGCACTGTCAAGTAGCTTTTTCCGGTTTTATTATCATTTTTTTCTTATTGAATGATCTAAAGATTTTCCGTTAATACCTAAGACTATGGTCTCTGTCCAAGTCCGCCTTCCAGAGTGATCGTCTCTCCTGTCATATATTTGAAATCAGGGGATGCAAGCTGTACACATACACGTCCGATCTCAAGCTCTGAATCACCGAAATGACCCATCGGAGGTGTATGAACATTCTTGTCAAATGCATCCGGATATGCATTCTTGAACTGTTCTAACTGTGCTGTCCATGCAAGCGGGCAGATGATATTTACATTTACGCCATCCTTTGCCCATTCTGTTGCTGCAACTCTTGTAAGTCCACGAATTCCTTCTTTTGCTGCTGCATACGCACACTGTCCAAAGTTACCGAACAGTCCTGCACCGGATGCAAAGTTGATAACGGATCCCTTGCTCTCTTTCAGATATGGATAGCACGCTTTCATATAATAGAAGGTTGCATACAGTCCGGAATATAATGCCAGATTAAACTGATCTGTTGTATGGTCAGCAAGCGGAACACCGGATGCCGATGCCTGTGCATTATTAACCAATACGTCGATACTGCCAAATGTATCGATCGTCTGCTTTACAACATTTGCAACAACTGCCTCATTATCCGCACCGGCAGATACATCTGCTGCAACAGCCAGAACCTTTATACCATATAAGCGTTCCAGTTCTTCCTTTGCATCTTCCAACTTCTTCACATTTCGTCCTGTGATCACGACATTTGCGCCTTCTTTTGCATATGCTGTAGCGATACCGTAACCGATCGAACCACATCTGCCATCACTTAATACGGCACGTCCTCCACCTGTGACAATAACTGTTTTACCTGTTAAAAATCCCATTTTCTGTTTTCTCCTTATATTATTTGAAATCCGATACCTTCAGACTGCTTTCCGGCCTTATACAAATGTCCCAGTCCGTTTGTATCATATATAATGCTCATTATCTTCTATATCTTTCGATCATATCCTCCCACTGACAGCCTGCTTTCAAATGCACTCTGTTCTAATGGTTTATCATACAGATAGCCCTGTGCATGGTTACAGCCAAGTTCCAGAAGAAATCTTGCCTGCTCCTCCGTCTCAACTCCCTCGGTTATGACATTCAGATTCAACTGTCTTGCCATCTGAATGATACTCTTAATAATGATCTGATCCTGTGTTGAAAATGCCTCATGATTGATAAATGACCGATCGATCTTAATCTCGTTTACCGGGAAATCCCGAAGAACACTCAAGGTCGAACAGCCTGTACCAAAGTCATCAATTGATGTCGCAATACCTGCTTCTGACATATTCTTGATAAAGTCATACAGATCCTTCTGTTCACTCGCTTCTGTCGTCTCTGTTACTTCTATGATGATATACTTTGGATCAATATCATACTCTTTTATGATCCTTATAATTCGTTCCGCCAACATCCGTGGATCATGCCCAACCCCGGAAATATCATTTCTCGATATATTCACAGATATCGGAACAAGCTTATACCCTTTCTCAATCCATTCATTTATAGCCTCACAGACCCGCTTCAGAATATACAGATCCAGATGAATGATAAATCCATTCCTCTCCATGGTCGGAATAAACCGAAATGGTTGTATCACTTCTCCGTTATGAATCCATCTTGCAAGTGCCTCTGTACCTACGATCTGACCTGTCCGGATATCAACCTTCGGCTGATAATACACCTGAAATTCCCGTTTCTCCAACGCCTCAGGAAGCATCTGTTCCATCCGCTGAACATCTACTGTTTCTTCCAGCATCTTGTCCGTTAAAAACGCATACGGAAGCTTGTGCTGTCTGGCATAACTGACGGCAATCGACAAACCATTCATAATATTTCCGGGATCTCTGTCCTTTGCCGTTATCTCATAGGCACCTGCCGCTGCCGCTATATATACCGGAACGACCCGTCCCATATACTTTGCTGTTACCTCAACCTTTTCCAGAAGATGAAGGAACTCTGCCGTTCTGCTTTTCTTGACCAGCGCCATGAAATTATCTCCGCCCAGATGCGCCAGTGTCTCGTCCTCTGCCAGCCATTTTCTGACAGCGACTGCATAACGCTTGATCATCAGATCACCTTCTGCACCACCATACTTATAGCTGAGCAGTCCAAAGCTTTTCAGGTTAAAATAAAAGCCGTTGTACTGACAGATCGTCTGATCCTGCAAATGCTGCTGTATGATCCTGACAAAGCCTGCACTGTTAGGGAGCATCGTGATCAGATTACAATACGAATATTCTCTTGTCTTACGGATCAGTCTGGATCTCGTCACATGAAGATATAAAACCTCAAGGAGAAGAGCTATATCTTCTTTTTCTTCCTCGCTCCATTCTACATTTTCATATGGGAATGCCGTAAGCTCACAATATCCGTTTTCTACCGCTTGAAATGTCTTCTGATATTTGCCTTTCTCGGAATACAAGCCATCCCCGGCATAGAATACATCATGACGATCTTCATCCTGTACAGATTTGATATTTGCCTCAATGTGCAAATGTCCCGCTACCCTGCCGATCTTAAGCCGCTCAGCCAGAGGTTCGATCGCCTTTTTGAATCCATCAAATGTATTCTCAAACTGTAGTAATTCCTGTACATACAGTTCTATATCTTTTTTCTTAATTCTCTCTCTGATATCATCCACTGTCACGGGTGATCCTCCCTCTCATCTTTACTACTCTATACACCACAAAACTATTATTTTACATACAAACAATCATGTGTTTATTATAACATGCTTTTCACTTTTATGGGAAAAAAGATAGTTTTTTGATAGATTTTGAACAGGTTGGAAATCACATGACAGGCGTTATTTCTTATATGACAAATATACAGGTGTTACAATTACCACCATGAAAATAGAATACCTGTAAGCGGTGACAACACGATCATGATCATGGAAAATGTAAAAGATTCCATAGAGATCAATGTTGCCCTCTGTTCCGAAGGGAACATATTCTGAAGTATCGTATTTGTTCTTACCTGTAATGCATCATCACTAAATGCCGCAATAAATCCACCTAATGTCATAATCACATAATTACCAGAATGTTCCACTGCTATACCAAGAAGAACAAGGAATCCGGTTAATACAAATACTGTTCTGTACCGTAAACGATCACACAACAGAATCACCCTTGCTCCAAGGATTCCTCCAAGTTCCATAATAAAGAGTGCCATTCCAAGCAAGGCATTTGGGATTCCACTCTCCGGCAGCTTAGCCTGTAAGAAAAATAACAGTAAAATATCCCCTGCTCCTACCAGCGAATTTACCAACATCAAAACTATTGCTCTCCTTGCATCCTTTAGAAACTGAATACTTTCCCACCAGCAGTCAACCAATGCACGGACAATTGTATTTGCCTTATGATCCCTGTGTTCTCTATGTTCCCATATTCTATTTAAAACAAATATCTGAACCAGACACATTAAAATATCCGTTCCATATGCGGCTCTATAACCAATGTATAACGCAAATCCTGCACACAAAGTTGATATTCCATTACACAAACGGTATATACTCAACTGATCTGATTCATATTTTGCATAATAGGATTCTTCTCCATAGATTTTTAAAGAATCATATGCTAAAGCATCTCCCGATCCTGATGAAAAATTGTAACTCATCGCATGAAGTGCAATAGACAGACATATCGTAAACAAATTCCCTGATGCGATCATAACAACATTTGCAATCATTCGTAAAATACTGCTCACAATCAACATATTTTTTCTTCCAAATACATCCGCAAATATTCCTGACGGTATCTCAAAAATAATGCTGGTTACATGAAAGACCGTTTCCACAAAACCTATTTCGACCAAACTATATCCTCTGGCAGCCAATATTGCCACCCAAGCCCCTGTTAAAGATAAATTTCCAAGGACGGATGATGTGTATAAATATCCTATTTGTTTTCTAATTGTGTTCATAAAAAAATCTCCTTATCTATTTTTCTTAAATGGATAAGGAGATAGTGTACTTTTTTATTACGTTTTATATCATTGTTCTGATATATGACTTGTTCTAAAAAAAGGCGCACTATCCCCGTAAGGAACACATGTATAACCTTTTTTCAGTTGTAGATTTGTCATTTTCCAGAACATAATCTTAATCCTTTCAATATCAACTCATAGAATTGTACGGTTAGGATAGCATATCCTGCCTTCATTTGCAAGGGTATAAAAACTCACTTTATTCGCAGCATTACCGAAAACTGCTTATCTTTTACCTCTGCTGAAACCACATGCCCCAGCTTATCGGCCAGGCATTTTACAACATATAAACCAAGTCCTGCGCCTTCCTCCCGGCGGGAATTGCCACGGTAGAAGGCGTCAAATACATGGTCGATATCGATCTCATTGTCAGCCTCTATGTCATTCGTGAATGTAATGGATACTCCGTCCGCATCCTGTTGTAAGCAGACGCTGATTCTGGTATCCGCATATTTTCTGGCATTAGAAAAGAAATTTGTAAATATCCGGTTCAGCACTTTCTCGTTGCTCTGAACCCAGACTACACTTTCCGGTATGTCAAATGCTGCCTGAATCCCGGACTCCTGAATCCATTCATACTGCTCCAGCACAAGTGCTGTCAAAGTTCTTGCCACATCTATATTCCTGATGTCAATGGCTTCATCCTTTGCCTCTGCATAAGATACCTCAAAAAATGCATCCGACAACACACGGAGATACTCTGTCTTTGCGATCGCGATATCCAGATATTCCATATCCCGGTCGTCTATGCGTCCACCTTTTTTCATCAACTGCAGATATCCTTTTACTGCTGTAAGGGGTGTTCTGAAATCATGAGAAATGCCTGCGATCACATTTTTCAGTCTGGTTCTGTCCTGCTCCAGCGCACGGTTTCTCTCCTTGATCTGATCCGAATAATCATTTAACGCTTTTGCAAGAGCTACGATGTCACGATCAAAATATTCCACATGGATCTCCTGATCCACTCCTCCATGCAAGCGTTTCTGAAGCTTGGCTGCAAATATCCGCATCTGTCTTTTATATTGTATCAAACGTATAAAAAGGACTGCTGCCAGTAAAAGCAACAGTCCTGAAATTATGATATACCATTTATCCATGTATACAAATTCTCCTCAGGCTATCAAAGATCCAACACCCTAATTGAACCATCTTTTCTTATAGCTATTATATGATAACACATATGATTTCTATGTATTCCCGGTCGTCATATTTCTTTATCTTTGTCCGGTTTCCGCCATATATTCACAGATGAGATGATTGATCTCTCTGTCATCTTCAATCACAAGTAGCTTTGGCATATTGTTTCTCCATAAATCGTTAGTTTTTACATCTAAGCTCTACGCACACAACCTCCGGATAATTGAACAGGCGAACCGGAATTATGCTGTTGCCAAGTCCCCTGCTGACTATCATTTCTGTATCTGCGCGGTTATATTTTCCTGATGTGTATTCCGGTAAAAATCCCTGATCGGGTGCAACGATTCCCCCGACAAATGGAAGTCTGATCTGTCCTCCATGTGCATGTCCGGTCAAGACAAGATCAGCTCCGGCATTTGCATAGTTCTGAAGGTACTGTGGCTCATGCGCAAGTACGATGGATAATTCATTTTTCTGCTCCTGAAGCAGATTCTTTAATGTCTCATCACTTAAGTGCTGATCATCTAACCCTGCCAACATAAAAGAGGAATCCCCTTTTTCAATGCAGACGGCTTCATCATCCAGATCACATGCTCCGGCAGCAAGAATCCCCTGCATCATCTGTTCATTTTCCGATGGCTCAAGCCAATATTCATGGTTGCCGGTCACATAATATACCGGTGCGATCTTCACTGCTTCTTTCACAAATGCTACCGCACGTTCCACATTTGTATGATTAGAATCCACCAGATCCCCGGTAATAACAATGATATCCGGCGAACAGCTTCGTATGGTTTCTAACAGCTTCTTATTCTCTTTTCCAAATTCAGCGTTGTGTAGATCCGATATCTGTACGATCCGGTATCCATCGAGATCTGCGCCAAGCTTTTCTGATTCATATGTATATGTGGTAATTACCAGATGCTTATTCTGAAACAGGCAAAACGGAATCAAAATAATGATTATAAGCATCAGAATGATAATCTTTTTGTGTGGTATTTTTTTCATCTTCATCTATTCACGGTCACAAATAACCGCTCCCATCTTTTATCTATCGTCTTTACCCTGCGATACTTCCTGCCTATAATATTTTGATACAAAAAATAACGCACGGCAAATTTTATTCCTCTTATAGGATATAAAATCATTTGTCGTGCGTCAAATAAATAATTATGAATATGATGATAAAAACTGCTTTGTACGTTCCTGCTCCGGATTGTCAAATACCTCTTCCGGTCTGCCCTGCTCAAGTATATATCCATCATCCATGAATATAACCTGACTGGCTACGTCTCTTGCAAATGCCATCTCATGAGTGACAATTATCATCGTTGTCTTTTTATCTGCAAGATTTCTGAGAACCTTCAGCACTTCGCCGGTAAGCTCCGGATCAAGAGCTGATGTCGGTTCATCAAAACACAGGATATCCGGCTGCATAGCAAGTGCTCTTGCGATCGCAACTCGCTGACACTGCCCGCCTGATAACTGATGTGGATAATTGTTCATCCGGTCTCCTAGTCCCATCTGACGCAGAAGATCTTCGCCCTGTACTCTTATCTCATCCAGTATGTTCTTTTTATTTGCCTTATAGTCCGGTCTTTCCTTTGCCAGAAGCTCCCTTGCCAGCATAACATTCTGAAGTGCTGTGTACTGCGGGAACAGATTAAATGACTGAAATACCAGTCCAAAGTGCAACCGTTTCTTCCGAACCTCCGACTCCTTAAGTGTCTCCGGCTTATCCGTATCGAGAAGGATCTCATTATTTACACGGATAATTCCGTTATCCGGCATTTCAAGGAAATTCAGGCAGCGAAGCAATGTAGTCTTACCACTTCCTGATGATCCTATGATCGACAGAACCTCTCCCTGCTCTAATGAGAAGCTGATATCCTTAAGTACATCGGTCTTACCAAACTTCTTTTTTATATGTTCAACCTCTAATATCGCCATACAGCTCCTCCTCTATCTGAAGAAATCCAGTTTCTTCTCTAATTTTCCAAGTAAAACAGTAAGTACACCATTCCAGATCAGATAATAGAATGCGCAGAAGAACAATGGCCATATCGCACCTGAGATTCCCTGTGAACCTTTCATGAACGCCTGTCCTGCCCAGATAATCTCCTGCAACGCAATGATACGTGCAAGTGATGTATCCTTAACCAGCGTAATGATCTCGTTGGACATTGCAGGTACGATCTTCTTTATCATCTGAAGAAGCTTAACCTTGAAGAATATCTGTTTTGGAGTCATACCAAGCACCAGACCTGCTTCCTCCTGTCCAACAGGAATTCCCTGAATTCCTCCACGATATATCTCTGAAAAATAGCAGGCATAATTCACGATGAACGATACCGATGCTGCCACGAATCTTCCGCCTTCGCCACCGCCCCAGATCGGGTTATGGAATACAAGTCCCGGAAAATAATAGATGATAAGCATCTGGATCATCAGAGGTGTGCCTCGAACGATCCACACGATAAATTTCATAAGATAGCTGAGTGGCTTAAACTTTGACATAGAGCCAAATGCTATTAAAAGTCCCAGTGGAAATGCACCAAGCAAGGTCACAAAGAACAATTTTAAAGTTTGAATAAATCCTGTATTAAGCGCCCCAAGTACAATTGGGAGCTGTTCAAAAAACAAATCCATAATAATTTTCTCTCTAAGTAATAATCAAAATAACCGTCTTATAGTCTGTTAATTACTCTGTAAGTGCTGCCTGTACCTTGTACTTCTCTGCACATTTCTCCATAGATCCATCAGCCTTGCTGTCTTTGAAAAACTTGTTAAGCTCTGCTGCAAGATCAGAATCTTTTCTGAAACCTACACCATATTCCTCACTGTTAAGGCCTACTGTATATGTAAGATTTGCATAGCCTGTGCCTTCACCTACCATAGCTGCTGCCATAAGGGAATCGATAATTGCTGCATCAGATGTTCCTGCTGCAACTTCCATAAGTGCATCTGACTGTGCCTTCACTGCTGTATAATTAAGTCCAAGTTCCTTTGCCTGATCTTCTCCGGCACTTCCTGCTTCTACAGCAAATGTAAGTTCCTTAATGCTGTCTACTGTCTGGTACTGATCTGCCTTGTCCTGTGGCACGATTACTACCTGTGCATTGTTGCAGTATGCATCAGAACATGCCATTGAACTTGTAACCTCGTCTGTAAGTGTCATACCGTTCCATACACAGTCGATTGTCTTACCATCAAGCTCCATGATCTTGTTGTCCCAGTCTATCTCTACGAATTCTGCTTTCACGCCGATGCTCTCAGCAAATGCGGATGCCATGTCTGCATCAAATCCAATCCAGTTACCTGAGTCGTCTTTGTAATCCATTGGTGCGAAATCTGTAACACCAACAACAAGAGTTCCCTTTTCCTTTACGTATTCCAGATCACTCTTTGAGTCATTTGATGAATCTTTCTTTCCACAGCCAACCATAGAAAGTCCCATTACTGCTACTAAAACCAGTGCTACTAACTTTTTCATGATTATTTCCTCCTGAATATAATTAAAAGATATATGTCTGCCCCTTCCGGGCGCAACACGATAACATAGTAACAGTTTATCACAATAAAGTCAAACGTAATCTTGTGGTTTATTATGGTAGCAGTATTATTTCTTTAATTGGTAGCAATTCTTTTTGTATTTCCTTATTTTCATCTTCTGTAAATAATAAGCTATTATATATATTTGCTTTACCACGTAATAAACTTCGTAAAATCATATAACTACATAAGCCAAAATTATTTCTTATGCCTTTATCACCTAATTCCTTAAATTCATGATACATAACAGAATCAAAATTAACAAAAAGAGATTTACACAACCACTTAATAAATTTCGGATATATAAAATGCGAAACATAGGACTCCTCTATCTTTTTAATTATTTCATCTATATATCTATCATCATTAAGCTCACCTAAGATATTCTTATATATCAACTTATTTATCTTCTCTCCCCAAATCTTATATGCGCTAACTGACATATAATCTTTTCCAGATCTTTCTGCATAAGCTAAACCAAAGATTAAAGCGACAACGACATCATTATTATTAAGTAAAGATAATAACCAGCTAAGCTGAAAATCTGAAATATTATTGCCACTCATAATTTCTTTATAACTGCATTTTTTAGCTTCATTTATAATATATTTATATTGATCACAATAATTTGATTTTAATATATTACAAAACTCCTTTGTAAAGTTATTATTTCTATTCTCACATTTCAAGATATAATCAAATATGTATTCAAACACCTTTGAAATATAATTCTTCAAATCATGACGAAGATTAAGGGTATTAAAAATTATATATATATCATTATTAAAATTTAATTCTTCATACATTTCTTTCTTCTTACACATTTCAATTAAAACAGCAATTATGCGAGATATACATATATTTCCTACCATTTTACTATCCCTAAATATCATTTCATTTGAGCAATCATCTTCAAATAAATCCTTATAAATCTTTTTAATATCTTCATCTTCGATCTTGTTTATAAATTTATCCTCTAAATCAGTAACTCCTATTAAATCATTGTTAATAATTTTACATATTGCTAAAAATGAATACTTATAATACGATGACTGTTTTATACTATTCCATTTTTTTACATAGTAACTTTTTAATTTTTTTAAATATTTTTTGAGTGAACGAACTTTTATTTTTTTTATATAGGGATTTTTAATTTTACAAATTGACTTAATAAGATCATCAATTTTTATAAATATTTCATCTACACAATCGTTTTCTGCGTTAAAGACATGGTTTAAATATTCATTAAACTCATCTTGTGTATCTGTTACCTCGTTAGCTCTCCTAAATATATATCTCATTAGGTTATATACATTTATCTGGTTATAAAAATTATAAAACCGTTCAACACTATTATTTAATGCGTTTTTAAAATAATTTCTGTATTCTTTTTCGACTTCTAACTCTATTATATTTTTTGTCATCTCATTCCTAGCAGCATAAAAATTACTTAATCTAAATTTATTTTTAGTAATATCAATGGATTCAATCAGAATTGCGGCAAAATAAATACACACTACAACAATAATAGACACCCAAATACAATATAAATTATTTTCCTTCTTCTTGATAAAATCAATAAAATTATTCAATATCGTATATTCATAATGATAGTTGGTTGCTATTCTTAAACATGGTATTATGAATATAAGCCAAAGAAATAATTTAATATTCATTTCATATAATCTTTTTATCCAAAAATTATTGTACAAATTTCTTTTTAAGTTATATCCAAAATAAAATTTTTCCTTATTATTAGATTCTACTGTCACACTTTGTAAAAAAGATACAATAAATGTCAATACAGTAACCATCCCTGCCGAAAAAAGAAACATATCTTTTCCGCTTAATTTATGTATATTTGTTTTTTCTAATAAAACATATAAAACTACTATAAAAATACATGAAATGTTTTTTATTGGATGTAACACAATATCAATAAAAAACATAATTAGTTGCCCCAGTCTATAAATAAGGTCGCAAAGCACATTTTTAATTTTTTCTTTTATATTTCTTAACATAAATAATCCTCCTTTATATGACATATATTATCATTTCTTGTTCATTGTTTAAATAAATTATGTGTTTGTATAAGAAAATAATCTAACCCTTTATTTCTAATAATCACCCCCTTTACAACAAAAATTGTCCACCTTTCGCCGATATCGTACAATAAAAGAATTGTAAGCCTTACCATCACAGGATAATACAAATGCGCCTACTTCATCTTTGCAGGAAGCATCTTTGTATACCTCATATACAATACCTGTTACATCTTCTCCTTTCTTATCAGATTCCGGCAGTTTTGCTTCGATCTTGACATATCCTGTCTGATCAGCATCTCCCGGTGTTGCAATTTCAGCAGCCGATGATGAACCAAAGCTGCTTGGAATGACTGTCACTACCATAAGTGCAGCCATGATTGTGGATATGATTCTTTTCCACTGTCTTTTCATTTTGAACATCTTTCAGTCCTCCTTTGAAAATAATATTTTTATTTATAAAAAAAGGACGAGTGTCAAAGCACCATATCTGGAAGAATCTTTATCATTCCTCCGGCAGCTATGACCATCGTCCTTGTTATATTCAATTTTGTGCAATAAAAAACCTCCACATTTCTGTAGAGGTCTTATATCGTTCTATTGAACTGATTCTATCATATCACACCTGAAATCCCACTTCCAGGTTTTCTTGGTTTTCTTGGTTCTGGAAATTACTTATACGATACTCCAGCAGTAACCTTATCCTGCTCATTTCCATTAATGTCAACAAGCACTCCACTTTTTTTTGGTGTGTAAATTAACTCTCCATTCTTATTAACTACATGCTCTGTCATGATATCTCCACATTCAGTACATTTATATGTTTGATCCCACTCTGACCATTCTTTTTCTACTACTTCTTCTACGTCTGCATAGACTGCATCGTGATGCTCATAGCGTAAAAGTTTCTTTATGAGATGATTTCCACCATGATTATTGGCTTTGTGATGCTCTAGTAATTCCTCATAAGTCTCGTATGCGCATTCCTGATCGTCAATTCCCCTTCTACTACAAGAATTACATACATACCAAGGTTCTTCACTATAAATTGGTTCATCGTAAGCATCTCGGATCTTCTTGTTGACTATCTTGGTAACTGCAGCATGTTCTTTATAATTGGTCTTAACCGGTGACAAACTACTGTTCATAACCACCTTCCACTTACATACATGAGACTGCTGCTCTTGATTGCCATTCGTACCAGAATTCTGTTCTCCATCATTACCGGATCCATCACTATTATCGGAACCATTTTCAGTTACCTTTGTACACTTTCCCGATGCGTCAACCGTATACTTTACTCCATTGACTGTAACTGTTCCATTCTTCTTGATATTGCCGTTATTTGTAACGTAATAGGTTTGCTTATTGCTACCAGATCCAACCTTATAAGCTCCTTTTGTGGTAACTGGTTCGTTTGTGTCCGATCTAACAATTTTGTTGCCGGATTTTTTTAATGTCACTCTCTTTCCATCTTTATTAAATACATTTATATATCCACCTACTGTAACAGTCGTTTTGATCTGCACTTTTCCATTCTTTACAAATACAGATCCATTCCAACCATTTTTCATAAGCTTATCAGATACCTCACCTGCAGAAGTGATCTTACATGTCCCCTTTGCTGTTTCCTTATAAAGAACCGAGCCTTTTGTTCCTACATAGTATCCCCTTGGATTCGTTATACTGGACAAATTAGCACCCGAAACACGTTTCCAACCTGTTTTACGCACGATCTTATCTTCTGACACATAAAATGCTTTCTTTCCGATGATAATAATCTTTCCATTATACTTTTCTAGGGACTGTTTCTTAAACTGACCATTACTCCACTTCTGATAATTTCCACCGGTAATTTTAAGAGATACTACACCATTACTATTTACATAGTACGCATACTTACCGGCTATCTTTTTCCATCCAGTTTTTTTCTCAATGTTCCCATTTTTATTCACATAAAAAGCTTTACCTTTGATGGTCTTTGTACTATTCTTCTTCACTGGCTGCTTCTTAAACTGACCATCACTCCACTTATAATATTTTCCTTTAGTGATCTTTACAGTAACATTACCTTTCGATCCAACATAGTAAGTGTATTTTCCGGCAACTTTCTTCCAGCCAGTCTTTTTATCCATTTTTCCGGATGCATTCACATAATAATATTTTCCATCAACTTTCTTGATTGTGTTGGTTGTTGCATATATTTCTGCATTCGTTGCTGCGGATACTGTCATACCGGAAAACATAGACAGGATCATACATGCAGCTATTAACAAAACAACTAATCTTTTACCCTTATTCTTCATCATAGTAACCACCCCTTTTTCTTACCTACTCTATCTACTTCTATGCTTTGGTTTCATTTTTTGTGTCAGCTCCTGCTTAGCGAATCTTCCTGGCGTTCCATCATACTCAAATTGCTTTGACAGGGAATGTACCTTGAATACATCCGCTTGATGAATCTCCCGGAAGCACTTTGTCAGATATGGATACTCCCATATCAAATCATTTAACAAATGCATAACCTGTGTTGTGCTTAACGGCTTTTTACTCATATAGACACTACCTTCTATATGCTCCCATCCTTCCTTTTCCAGGAATTTTCGAACATCTAAATATGCTTTGATGTAATTATTCTTTCCAAGTATAGCCTTTGCAACCTTTGTGTCAATATCAAATGATAATTGTTTTCTCCTCATATTCCACTACCCTACATATCGTCTTTCATGCTGACGAATCCATGATCTGGATTCCTCTATACAGTTCTCTTTCTCTCCGTCTACATCAAGTGTCCATTCATCCAGATAATCTAGATAATGTACATCTTTTCTTGTAATTTTAGGAATATACATGCCGATTACACACAAGGCATCCTCTCCATCTTTCACAAAGAATCCCGGCTCCGGCTCTGCGATCTCATATTTTTTAGCATGATCCCGCATTGGGGCAAGCATTTCATCCTCGGTCTTTCCTGCCTGTTTTAACTTATCTTGGTTAAATACAAATCGTAATGTTACCATCTATTCTCCTTTCCGGCTTTTTTATTTGCATATATGCTCACTTCACAATATGATCCATGGTATACTTTTATCTCACTCATTTCTATCATCCTCCCGGATCTTGTCGATCGCTGCTTTAATACTTAGTGTATGCAATGGATCAAACTCATCTAGTATCTTACAGACATCATACTTTTGCATGATTTCTTTACCAGAAATGCCATACAAAAAATGCCAGTAAGTTATTAGATATCCAAACCAATACGCATCATCTTCATATAATGGACTATCTGCGTCTTTCGCCGGTAAATTATCCTGGTATTCTTTTTCAAATGTTCTTAAAATATAAGATTTCGCCTGCGAACATAATGTCTCGTCAAAATCAAATACCGCCTGGCAGGTATTTGAAAAGCACCATTTCTTTATAAACTGATAACGATTATATTTTCTATCATGCATTGCAATCGAAAATACCTGACCAATCTTTTCTATTAATTTCAATTCAAAAATTCCATTATTCATCACCCTATGCCATTAAAGATATCTAATTGCCTACAGACTACCTGTTCAATAGTAATTCACTTTTACCATTTTTTATAAACAATCCTTCCATACCAGTTAATATGCAAAACACACTATAAGCTATTATGATATCTATTCTATCATAGTTCACACAAAAAAACACTCCAGAACACAAATTCCAAAGTGTGTAATATACTTTTCTAAAGTGTCATATTCTGCTTTGAATTGTAAGTCTTCTGGTCAAAGTCCAAGCCGGAATTACGAAAGAATATAAAAAAGCGTCTTGCACAAGACACCTTGTAGAGTGTTACTAGTGTGTTACTAGTACGTTACTAGTAATTAATTTCTGATGTGTTTCAGGGGTGTTTCTGCTCCTATACAAAATAAAGAAAACCCGCAGAAATACTTGATTCCTGCGGGTTCTTGAAATATTGAATATAATTGTTTCTTATCTCTTTGAGAACATCAAATATTGATTTTAAAACATTCAAACACATTTTGTCAGTTACGTGTTCGTTACCGAAAATATCTCTGATGTTATCCACACTGCTTTATGCAAAAAAAATTGGGAACGAGTAAAGACCCATTCCCTACAAAAAGTTAATTTTTTAATCGTGTATATATTTTAACACGCTTCATTTATATAGTCAACAACTTTTTTTACAAAAAAATATGCTGTTTTTATGCATTCATTTTTATCAAAATACTCTTTATTTTTTATTGCACGACCATCTATAAATTCTTGTATCTGCTTAAACCTCTTCTCTTTCACAACATCTGCATTAATAAATTCATTGTAAACATAAAGCAATGTAACAAAATCATACAAAAACTTATTACTCAATTTGTTCTTTCTCATAGACGCACCTATTCCATCTATATTTGAAACAAATTTTATAATTTTAACAGATGGCTTATTTGTTCCTTTTTGAAGTTTATTTATCAGGCAATTACTATGTGCAGTTGCATTTCTTAAATCCCTTATTGAATACAACAAGTCACTATCTTTTAAACGCCCTGGATACCTCTCCGTATAATACTCATACAACTTCACCATATCTCCAAAAGATATTAATTCTACAAATACCCATGCAGGAAAATATGGATAATACTTCTCTATCAATTCTCTGCAATATTCACTAGATTTGTGTTTCTGTATATTTTGACAACTTCTCTCATACTTTGTAACAAATCTTCTAATAATATCATAGCCATCTTCTTCTGGATTATCCTCTATATCTTTTAACAATCTGGTTTTTAAAGCATGTTCGACATCAAGACACATTTGCAATATTAAATACCGTAAATGCATATCAATGGTTGACAATTCCTGCAAATAAGCAAAATCAAGATTTATGTACTTATCGTTACTTTTTTGCTTGTCATAATTGGCTCTATAAGATGCTAGTTTCATGTAGTAATTATTATTTTGAAGAAATACCTTTGCATCTTCTTCTTTAGCTATATCAAATTTTATTCCCTTTATTTTCATATGAGATATCAATTCGTCACTTGTTTTAAGTAATTTCATAAAAATTCCCCTTTGTACTTTCTATCATTATACTCCACTACAATTGATAATAAAAGACATTTTTCAACATCATATCTTCTTATATACAAATTACTGAGAAAGAATTATTTTAATTATGGTGATCATTTGTCAGTTACCTGTTAGTTGTGTGTTAGTTATCGATAGATTTTCGTGTGTTTTGAGGATGTTTGATAAATTTTCAGAATATAAAGAAAACCCCGAAAATACTGGATTTTCGGGGTTTGTTGCTCTTTTTCGATATTCGGTTGAATTATCTCTTTGAAAACTGTGGAGCACGACGAGCTGCCTTTAAGCCGTACTAAACATCTCTATGGTGCGTTTTTCCTTGATATTACGGGCTTTTTCGCATTTTCTGTTGTCGGTTGTCCTATTCCTTAACCATGGAAATCGGTGATTTTTCATCGAAATTCTCCTGGTTCAAAGCATCATTCACTACCTCGAAAAGTTCCTCTGGTTTATTATACTTGACCCTCGCGTAAATGTCCATAGTTGTCTTACTATTCTCATGCCCTGCCAGGTACTGAACTGTCTTAGGGTCAACGCCCGCATAGAGCAGATTCGTGATGTAGGTATGCCGCAACAAGTGCGGTGTTACATCGAAATTCAGGGTATAGCGAATCTTGGGATTGTTCCTCTGCGTTGTTCCTAATGTCGGCTTGACGGTATATTTGATGCTCTGTCCATTCACATATTTATAGTAAGTTCTCTCTTTCGCAGAGCGAACAACTACATACTGCCAAACTCTCGTAAACTGAGAATAGGAAAGCGGCTGTCCCTCACTGTCCGCAATCACATACTCCGATATGGAATTGGCTTTTGCTTCCCGCAGGCAGTCCACCAGGCACTTCGGAATGGGAATGTCCCTTTTAGCTGCTTTTGTCTTTAGAACGGTAGAAATCACCGGCCTGTTATGCTCCGCGCGCCATGCACGTCTCACGGAAATGTATGGTGTGGATTCATCCAGGAATACACAATCCCATTGCAATGCAAGAATTTCTTCCCGACGCAAGCCGGAATACAAACCAATCATAATAAAAAGATATGGCGGAAGCTCTTTCACCGTATCCAACAGAACCGCAACCTGTTGATCTGTTAAGGCATCTTTCTTTTTCGATGCTTTTCCGCCCTTTGCTGAAATTCCCACACATGGATTATCGGTTATCAGCTGACTGCGCTCTGCCGAATAAAACACACACTTAATCAGCATATTTACCGTATCATACAGTCCTTTCGATTTTTGAGACAGCGGAACAAGCGCCAGACGAATATCATCCGCAGTCACTTCCTCCATATACATATCTCCCAGAGAGCTAATGACATAATTCTTCATATTCTGTCTGTATCCTTTTATAGTAGCCGCAGACACCTTTGCTGATTGCATCAGCAGCCATTTCTCACAATACTCGGCAACTGTCGGATGCTTTCGGTGAAAGATGATCTCATCCACCTGTCTCCGGGCCTCCAACTGCTTTTCATATAATTCTTCACAGGTGGTCGCATATAAGCTGACCTGCTTTCCATCGGCATCTGTAATTCTGGTTCTGTAATACAGTGTTCCTTTTCTTGTAACCGTTCCGTACTCTGGAACGCTTTGTTTTTTCTTAGCCATACAAATCTTCCTTTCCTGATAATGAGTGTTCTTAAATTCACACCTTCTTTTTATCAGAAAGCACCCACTTAATCAAAGATACGGATTATGTAAAACAAAGAGCGAGACATCCTTGCCTCGCTCCAGCTTTGTTTCCTACTCTTTATAATTGTTATGCCTGTGCTGCATCCCACTGGGCAAATGCACCACCCATTGTTCTTACCAGCTCATCCGGTCTGTTGTATTTGACCTTTGCGTAAATATCCATCGTAATTTTACTACTCTCATGCCCCGCCAGGTATTGAACCGTTTTCGGGTCCACGGACGAATGAATCAGATTCGTAATGTATGTATGCCGCAGCTGATGCGGTGTCACTTCAAAATCCAAACTGTAAATCACTTTGCCGTTATGTGCTGCCTTTTCACCGAGGACCGGCGTAACCGTGTGCTTTACACGCTTTCCATCCTCGTAGCGATAATAGAAACGCTCCTTGACTGTTCGGGTTACAATGTACTGCCAAAGCCGCTTGAACTGTGTGTAAGACAGCGGATCGCCCTCCCGGTTCGGCACCACATATTCTGACTGTGAATTAGCTTTTGTCTCTTTCAGACAGTCCGCCAGGCAAACCGGCAACGGAATATTTCGATGCGCGGCTTTCGTTTTCAGCTCATCCAGAATCACCGGTCTGTTATTTTCCGTGTGCCATGCCCTGCGTACCGTTAAATAAGGGCAATCCACATCCAGATATACAGAATCCCATTTTAGGGCAAGAATTTCTTCTCGCCGCAATCCTGCATACAGCCCTAACATGACAAATACATACGGCGGAAGTCCCTGAATGGCATCCAGCAGTCTGGTGGCCTGTTCATCCGTCAATGCAGCTTTGTCCTTCTGCGGAACGCCTCCACCTTTGGCCGTAAGGTAAATCGTTGGGTTGTTATCAATAATCTTACTTTCCTTTGCTGCACGGAAAATGGATTTATACAGGATAACCACTGACTTATATACCGAAGCGGACTTCTCGGAAACAGGAACAAGTGCAAGCTGAATGTCATCCAGTGTCACATCTGCCATCCGCATCTGTCCCAGTTCTTTTATAATGTGCCGTCTGACCTTTGAGGTATAATCTATCAGCGTGGTTGCCCTCACATGAACCGACTGCATCAAAAGCCATTTTTCACAGTAGTCTGCAACCGTCGGGGATTTCCGACAGAATGTATCGTTGTCGATCTGCTCTAATGCTCCCAACTCTTTATCATATAATTCTTCCGGTGTTCTCGCATAAAGGGCCACCAGTTTTCCATCTGCGTTCTGAACCCGCGTTCTATAATAATCTATGCCGTTAAGCGTAACTGTACCGTATTGTGGAATTGCTCTTTTTCTTTTTGCCAATTCCGCCACCTCCTAAGAATATACTCCAGCGCTGTATCTATGTTTTATCAGACCATTACGTTTCCAGCAAGGATACGGATCGACTCACACTCCAGCTCTGCGAGGTCTACGATAAGTTGCGTTTTTTTCTGCTGGCTTTGCTCTGTGGGTGCATTTTGCGATATACTCCTGAAGGCCCGCTGAAGTAAAATACACACAGCCATTCTGCACATATTGCACATAAGAAATAAGACCATTGTTACGGGCCGCGTCCAGCGTTGCAATGCTGATACCTAAAATTTCTGCTGCTTCTTTTCGTGTAATAAGTTTTTCCATAAAGCATATTTCCTCCAATCTGTCAAGTTTGTCATCGTGTTTGTTCAAAGCCACATGAATACGCTGGCAGCCGAAACTGCCAGCGCATGGTATCTGATTTTGAACAGGAAGCTGCAAACGCTTCCTATTTATATAACTCAGCTTTCATCACATTTGCCACGCCCCCTGACGATGGGAACACAACAGGTCTCCGTTGGCGCGGCTGTCATAACTCCGCAGCACCGTTCGTATCGTGTGCCGCAGGGTTCCCCCCAAGTCTTTGGCGGGCCGTGAGGAAGTATCTTTAAGCCCCCATGCAGTCATCGCGCCGAATCTGCCACAATCCGTTTTATGAAATCGTAGATCGCTCCGAAGCAGTTCTTTCATCACCTCCCTGACGGCTCCATCTTCGCGGCGTTTCACATTCGCTCGTACATGGGTTATGTACCTGTTGTGCTGTCTATTCGATTGTCAATGTACTGATGAAGGAGGAAAACTTGTCCTTCTTATTAACACTGACAAAAAAGGCAAAAAACAGGCGCATCAAATGAAATTTTATCAAAAATATTTTACAAGCTGCTTTAATCCACGGCGGATACTGTCTCGGACACGGCTTGGGTCTACACCTTCTACTTCGGCAATTTCATTTACCGCCATTCCCAGATAGTATCGGGCATAAATTCGCTTTGCCTGTTTCTCTGGCAGCTTCATCACAGCGGCATAGACCTGCTCCTGAAACTGTTTTTCCTCCAGAAGCATCTCCGGTGTTTGCGGCTTCAATAGCACCGCATTTTCAATGCCATTCTCGCAATCCAGAGAATACTGTGCTTTATAACGATACATCTTTCGCTCATACGCAGCCTCCGCACGTTCAGCTGCTCGAATAGTCTCCATTACTTCCTCTGTCACATCTACAAAAAAGTCTGTTGTATAAACATCAGGATAAAGTTCCCGAAGGTTAATTTTCTTCATTATGTACCTCCATTTCGATTCACGGGTGATTGACGGGTGAATCGAATGGAGGCGGAGACCGACACCGGCAGACAACCGGGTCATCTCCGAAAAAATGGCAACAAAAAACGCCAACTTCCCATAACGGGAAATCGGCGCAACAAAAATACCTACTATTCTGCTGATTTAGATGGAACGATAATACTGATAGATAGTCATACTCCCCCGGAGGAGGGGCAAGACTTTTTTTAGCTGGTGTAACTCATGGCTATTGTGAATGACAAAAATTGACATGGCGGCATCCTCCTATGTGCCGCCGTACCAGATTGCAGGGTGTAGGGTCGTCGTTCATTTTAGATAGACGAAAGGAAACGGCGGCTCTGATTTTTTCAAAGCCACCGTTGCAAAGTGCATAACAATATAGTCGCTGTACGATGGCTTTTTTTCTTTTGCCATCGTGCGGCAACTTTTTCACTTTTCTTTTATTTTAACAGGCAATCCTCACAGAAATGTCACGGGCATACGCCATTTCGACAAAATAACAAGCTGAAATCTCACCAATCTGTGAGATTTCAAATTTTTTGAGGAAAGCCGAGAGGAAATGCCTCCTCCCGGCTTTCAATAGGTTTATGATTATTTATTGTAGCAATCTCTGCCGTTACTCCGATGTCCTCAGCCGCTCCACCACAGTTCCCTTGTTAAAGAAGTGGAGAACGATTAGCGGAATGACCGCAGCCAGCAGCAGATAAAGCACACCAATGACCAGAACGGGAACCAATGTAATATTCAGAGTAAAGAACCACATGGAAGGGTCATTCAATGCGCTCTTTAGCACTGTGACTGCCAGGATCGCTGCGACTGCTCCGCCGATAATGTCTGCGCCTGCGGCATAATAGATGCCCTCATAGACCATCAGACGGCGAAGCTGCTTGCCGGTCATACCGATGCTCTGCATGGTAGCAAACTCATGGCGGCGGGTGATGATGTTGGTAATAATCATGTTGGTAAAGTTAATCAGACCTGCAAAGGCCATAATGTAGCCGATTAGACCACCGATAACCAGGATCATGCTGCGGACCGAATCAAGCTGCTCTTTCAACAGCTTGGTGGAAGTATAGGCAACCGAAGTATTTTCACTCACATAGCTGCTCAAAAATTCTTCCATCTGCGGCTGCAAGGCTTCATCCACATTGAATCCATAAGTCAGCAGCGTGGGAGCGTCATAGATTTCCTTAAATACAGTGTCCGGCAGATATACAAAAGGAGCATCAGCGGCGATGTGTGCCTGGGCGGTGGTGCCTGTCGGCGTTTCGGTTTCCGTTCCCACGAGGATCGCTTTTGCAAGGATGGTGCTGGTTTTGACCAGTTCCCCATCCTTGTAGAAGGAAATGCTCTCCCCGACCTGTAACTGATCGGTCAGCGGAGTGTTCTTTGGTTCCTCCGTCAGTTTGTCGATGGGGCAGCCAATAATGACATATTCTCCGGTAGCCATTTTCTGCGTTAAGGTTTCGGCATCTTTTTCGCCTTCAAAAATACGCATATCCGCCCAGAAATTCTCGGAGGCTCCCATCACATTACCAAAATAGCGCCTTTCGGTATCAGAACTTGTGTACAGGCTATATCCCTGATAGCTTTGATTTACGACGCCTTCTTCCTCATGGAATAGCTCTATGCCGCTTAAATCTTCAAACCCATAGTCAACCAACACATTTCTATCGTCTTTTGTATTTCGGTAAAGATAGCGTTCATCCTCAACTCCGGGCTGTCCGGCAATCAGATCCACCGCCTGCTGTGAGAGTGTATCTTCATGGTGCTGAACGCTTTCCATTACATTAAATGCGGCGGAGTTATAGACATTAAAATCTGTTCTGGTAACACGGTTTACCCACTTTTCTTCATCAAGGCTTTGCGTCACAATGATGATAGAGTTAAACAGGACGATGCACAGAAGCAGGGAAATAATGATGAACGCTGAACGCCGACGATTGCGCCCCAGGTTGGAAAAGGCCATGCGGGACAGCTTTACTCCATTGGTACGCTTGGCACTTCTCTTTTTATAGGCGTTCTGCTCGGTGTAGCGGATCGCCTCCAGAGGAGAAATCTTTGCCGCCTTTTTTGCAGGCTTCCGGGTGCTGATAAACACGGTCAAAATTGTAAAGAGAGCAGCGATAACAAAGATCAGAGGCGAGGTCGATACGGATGTACCCACCATAGAGTATTCAAGGTTAATGATCTCTGTCACGATAGGAAGCAGCACCCAACCGGCAAAGAAACCGGCGATTAGACCAATAGGCAGTCCGATCAGCGTGAGCCAGACCGCCTGACGGTTCACAATGCCCTTGATCTGCCGTGTGGAAGTGCCAATCGTCCGCAGCAGGCCGTATTGACGAACATCCTGCATCACAGAAATATCAAAGATATTGTAGATCAGCAGGTATCCGCACACGACAAACATCAGGATAAATACAACAGCAAACACGATGGACTCTGATGAAGTCAATCCCTGGGACATTTGATTTTCTGATGCGAGAATGAAATTGTCTGCGCCCATATCCTCTGGATTGCCGCCAATGGAGTAAACGAACTCATTCAACTGCTGCTGAACATTTGCTTTATTCTTCAGCACGACATCAGAAAAAGTAACGCCGGACATTTCATGGTCTACCGCATAAGTGTTCTGCACCACATCGGGGTTTTCCTTTATAAACTGCTCTGAAACAGTCGCAACGCTCACAGAGTCATTGCTTGCTTCCCACCAGCCGGAAAGCACCATATCATAATGATAAGTTTTCCCCCGCAGTTCAAATTCCAACGGAACCTCTGCGCCGATCTCAGGTTCTACACCCAGCGCCTTCAGCGCCAAATCCGTAGTGGCGATCTCATTCGCTTTCTCCGGTGCAGCTCCGTGGGTAGGCACACAGAAGGTCAGCTCCTGCTGCACACTGTCCGCATAATTGATCTCAATGGAATGGCTGGAAGTATTGCTTGCATAGCCAATGATACGCCGGTGACCTGCCTGCTCCACAAAATCGCTGTTTACAAGCTGCTCGTATTGTTCCTCCGTCATATACCCCAAAGTGCCATCCGCCTTGCTGCCTTTCTGCATTTGCAGGGATAGCTGGATGGAGGACGCCATATTGAACGCCAGGGAAGTGATAGAGGTAAATAGGAAAGCAGTCAGGATAATTGCCAGCAGCGCAGCCAGATTGCGTACCTTATTCTTCTTGAAATAGCGTTTGGATAGCTTGGTAATTACTTTGGAATTATTGTTGCCAAATAAAATATCATTCATAGTCCCACCCCCTTACTGCACGATCTTACCATCCTCGATCCGAATAATGCGGTCGGCAAGCTGAGCGATCTCATTATTATGGGTAATCATTACGAGGGTCTGGTGGAATTTTGTGCTGGTAACTTTCAGCAGGCTCAGCACATCGCTGCTGGTCATACTATCCAGATTGCCGGTAGGCTCGTCAGCCAGAACGATAGCAGGCTTCGATACCAGAGCGCGGGCGATGGCTACACGCTGCTGCTGGCCGCCGGAGAGATTGCTGGGCATATTGTTCAGCTTATCCTCCAGCCCCAGCATCCGCACCACTTCTTTCATAAACTTCTTGTCTACCTTGTTTCCGTCCAGTTCTACGGGCAACACGATGTTTTCGTAGACATTTAGCACTGGTACCAGATTGTAGTTCTGGAAGATGAAGCCGATTTTTCTCCTGCGGAAAATGGTAAGCTGCTCATCTTTCAATGTAGAGAGGTCGCGCCCATCCACAATGACCTTGCCGGAGGTAGGCACATCCAGCCCGCCGATCATGTTCAGCAGAGTGGATTTGCCGCTGCCGGAGGTTCCAACAATCGCTACAAATTCCCCCTGCTCAACAGAGAGGTTCACACCATCCAGGGCCTTTGTGATATTCGGCTTTGTGCCGTAGTATTTTTTCAGTTCAGTCGTTTGCAAAATGCTCATAGAGAACACCATCCTTTCTTTAACTTAGACCCATTGTAACGAACAAACCTCACAGAAATGTCACGAGCCACAAAAAAATTCCGCTAAATTCGGCCCCAAATGTCACAAGTTCGTGACATTTGAAAAACCGGGAGAAAAATCCCCCGGTTTTCCGCGTCCCACAGCCGCATACGACGGCGCAGGAAGTATTCACTTGATATGGCTGCGCCTGTTATTCATTTACCCGAAGCCGCTCTACGACACTCCGATTGTTAAGGAGTCGGAGTGCAACAACCGGAACGATAAACGCCAGTACCAGAAAGAGAACCAGCATAATCAGCGCAGGCAGCAAGGTTATCTGGAATGTCATCATCATACTGGTAGGACCGTTTTCTACAAATGCTCTTAGCAATGTCATGCCAAGTGTCGCCGCAACTAATGTGCCGACAATCCCTGCCAGAAGCACATAGGAGAAACTTTCCGAAATCATCATTTTTCGGAGCTGCCGGTTCGTCATACCAATGCTCTGCATAGTGGCAAACTCATGACGGCGGGTAACGATATTGGTCATAACCAGATTGATGAAGTTGATCAGGCCCACCAAAGCAAATACAGCACCTATCATTCCGCCAACCAGCAGGACAACATTTTTAATGCCTAAAACATCAGCTTTCAGCGTTGTAATAGAATTATAGGAAACATCGGTGTCCCGCATCAGATAGTTCTCCATATCCTGCTGATACTGTTCCTCTACATCAAAGAGGAAACCGTACAAGGTAGGGGTTTCATAAATCTCTTTGAACTTATTTTCTGACATATAGATCTTTGGTCCACCAACATCTGTCGTAATATTATCGCCACCGCCAGTCAAAGTCATTTCATTGCTCGTAACAGCAGCCTTTGCAATCACTGTAAACTCCTCAGTCGGAGCTCCATTTTCATAAAATTGAATGGTGTCTCCAACCGACAGGCCAAAATAATAGATATTATCCGCACCACCGCTTAAGTTTCCCTTATCGTCATAGTGGCTTACTAAAATTACATTGTTACCATTCCAGAGTTTTTCTTTCAGGACAGACACATCGCTTTCACCCTCAATGATGTCCATCTTGTTCAGGAGATTTTCAGAGAAGCCATACACATTCCCAAGAGGAAGGTTATCCGCAGTCAACGCAGCATAATCCTCTCCATCCTCAGTCCAGCCGAGATTTAATGAATCAGGAAGTACATAGGCATATTTATTTGTATTGTCAATCGAGAAAGAAGGACCCCAATCACAGGCAATATGATCATCCTCAAAAGTATTACGGTATAGGCGGACTTCGTTCATTACACCTGGCTGCTGTTCAATTTCCTCTACCGATTTTTCTGAAACAGTACAGCTATGCCCAAATTCATCTCCCCATGCGGCTTGAATGTCTGGGTTATAAACCGCAAAGTCACTTCGGGTCTGTTTTTGTACATAAGTAGCTTCATCAAAGCTGCCGCTGAAGATAAATACCGAGTTCAGGAGGACGATGCTCAAAGTCAGGGAAATCACAATAAAGACCGTCCGGCGCTTATTGCGCTGGAGGTTGGCCTTCGCCATGCGAGGAATAACTGCTCCAGTATTTGTCTTTTTCCGTTTTATGGAAACCGTATCCTGTTCTACATAGCGGATAGCCTCGATAGGTGACACACGGGAGGCTTTCTTCACCGACTTTCTGGTACTAATATAAACTGTAAGTCCTGAGAACAGGATCGCACCTACGATGATACCCAAATATGGAAGTGTGCTGACCTCAATGTTTTTACCACTATAGTCGGCAGCAAACATCTGGAGTGCCGCAGGCAGAATACTGCGTCCGAGCAGGATGCCAAAAAGCAGGCCAAATGGTGTTCCAATCAGGAACAGGTACAGCGCCTGCCGGTTGACCAAACGCTTGATCTGCTGGGAAGTAGTCCCCACCGTCCGTAGCAGGCCATACTGCCGAATATCGTTGGTAACTGCAATCTCGAATACATTGTAGATCAGCAGATACCCACAGAACATGAATAGGACGCCAAATACACCTGCTACCAGCCACATGATAGAGCCGCCGCTGTTGTTGGAAAGGAAAGTGTTGGGGGCTACACGGACATAATTCTCAGCACTTCTATCGTCTGGATTACCGCCAATGCTGCGGACAAACTCCGAGATACGCTCCTTTACCATGGAGCTATCCCGCATAATCACATCAGCATCATAAATGCCACAGCCCTCACGCCCTTGGGCAATTTCGCGCATCATCTCCGGATTTTCTTCCATGAAGGCTTTGGAAACAATGACTGATTCCGATTTTTCGTTTGGTGTGTCGTAAATACCGGATACAATCATATCAAAATGATACATCTGGCCGCTTTGACGATTCTTAAATTCGATAGGAATTTCTGCCCCAATTTTTTCTTCGATGTTCAGATCCTTCAGTATATTGGCAGAGACCAAAACCTCATTTGCTTTTTGGGGCGCAGAACCTGTGCGCGGCGTCTGCATCCGAAGCTCCAACTGGGGCTGATCTGCGTAATCAATTTCCGCAAATATCCGGTTGGTGTTGGTCATAATCTCAATAGGTACCCAACAGCCCACCTTTTCAAACATGGAGTTTTCTTTTAACTGCTGGAATTGTTCTTCGGAAAGACCCTGTACCAGCGCATCCGCACCAGTGCCAATCATCTTTGCCATGTTGTATTCCAGCGTTCCCTTGGCTCCCATACCAATGGTCAGGACTGCTGTAAAGAGAAAGGTTGTCAGGGCAATCGCAATGACCGCAATCACATTCCGCATTTTGTTGCTGCGGAAGCTGCGGTTCGCCAGCTTTTTGATGACAGCCTTGTTGTTATTGCCAAATAGAATGTCATTCATAGTCCTGCCCCCTTTACTGCACGATCTTACCATCCTCGATCCGAATGATGCGGTCGGCAAGCTGGGCGATCTCACTGTTATGGGTAATCATCACGAGGGTCTGATGGAATTTCTGGCTTGTGGTTTTCAGAAGCCCCAGCACATCGGCGCTGGTCTTGCTGTCCAGATTGCCAGTCGGTTCATCAGCCAGGACGATTGCAGGCTTTGACACCAAAGCGCGGGCAATGGCTACGCGCTGCTGCTGGCCGCCGGAAAGGTTATTGGGCATATTGTTCAGCTTATCCTCCAGCCCCAGCATCTGAACGACTTCTTTCATAAACTTCTTGTCTACCTTGTTTCCGTCCAGCTCCACAGGCAGCACGATGTTTTCGTAGACATTCAGCACCGGCACCAGATTGTAGTTCTGGAAGATAAAGCCGATCTTTCTTCTGCGGAAAACGGTCAGTTCCTCGTCTTTGAGTTTGGACAGCTCCTTGCCATCCACGACCACCTGGCCGGAGGTGGGCACATCCAATCCGCCTATCATGTTCAGCAGCGTGGATTTACCGCTGCCGGAGGTTCCCACGATGGCTACAAATTCGCCCTTTTCTATGGAGAGGGTCACACCATCCAAGGCTCTGGTAATGTTCGGCTCTGTGCCATAATATTTTTTCAGTTCAGTCGCTTGCAAAATGCTCATAAAGAACACCATCCTTTCTTTTTGATAAACTCATTGTAACGACCAAACCTCACAGAAATGTCATGAGCCACAAAAAATTTCCGCTAAATTCGGCCCCAAATGTCACAAGTCTGTGACATTTCAATTTTTGGGGCGTGTCGGCGCTACTTTCGGAGCAGGAAAACAGAAAAGGTTGAGCCTTTCCCGACCTCGGACGCCACCCTGATATAACCGCCCTGCAAGGTCACAATCTCACGAGCCAGATACAGGCCAATCCCAATACCGTCCACATCATGCACCGCATCTTCCCGGTAAAACCGCTTAAAAATCGTCCCTTGGTGCTGTTCTGTGATGCCAATGCCGGTATCTGCAATGTCGATCTTCACATACATTTCCCAGCCTTCCACCGACACACGGATCTGCCCGCCTGCCGGGGTGTATTTCACAGCATTATCCAGAATGTTGAACAGGGCTTCGCTTGTTCATTTTCTATCATGGCGCGCATCCAAATGCTCCGGGCATTCCACCTGCACATCTATTTGTTTCTTTTCGGCATTGAGCAAAATCCCGCCCAGGGCAGCGGCAAGGGTATCATAAACCGGCTGCTGTTTTTGCTCTAGCGAAATGACTCCCGTTTCCAGGCGGGAGGTTTTAATCATGGCTTGCATGAGGAAGTCCAGCTTATCAAGTTGGCTGGCCTGGGCTGTCAGAAATTCCTTTTGCTTCTGCGGGGGAACCTCGTTTTCAAGCAGCGTGTTGTTGATCATCTTCAAGTTGGCAATCGGGGTCTTGACCTGATGAGAAATGTCGGAGATCAGCTCTTGCAGGTCAGCCCGTTCCTTTGCGATGCTGTTTTTATTTTCCTGCATGACCTCGTACAGCCGCCCCAGCCGGTAGTTGATTTTATAGAACAGGCTTTCTTCCTCGACCGTCTGCTTCGGCTGCATATCCCCGGAGAGCATATCATCCATCTGACCACAAAAGGCATCGGAGAACCGGACCAGCTTCCGGCGGATCAGGGACACAAAGAAGATAACGCAGAGCAGTACAAAGAGACTGAACAGGAACACACACCGGACAGCGGTTATATTCTGAGTCAGCAGATAAACAGCGGTGCAGACTGCACCAACTGCCAGCAGCAGAAGCGTTCCCAAAAGGATGCAGGCTTTGTTGATGGAGAGTTTTCTCATATTCATTTCGGTGCCCCTCCAATCCACATATAGCCCATACCGTACACCGTCTTGATGTACTGGCGGCCCTCCGTTTCAATTTTGTTCCGCACCCGGCTGATGACCGCAGTCAGGGCGTGTTCATCCACAAAGTTCCCATCGGCATCCCACAGCTTTTCAAGCAGCACCTGCCTGGTCAAAACATTCTGCGGGTTTTTGGTCAGGATTTTCAACAACCGGTATTCCAATGGAGTGAACACCAGCGCCTTACCGGACAGGGAAGCCGTCATCTCCGAGAAATTGATGGACAACGCACCATCTTCGTAGCAATCACCGCCACCAGACTGTTTTGCCAGCCGCCCCAACACTACGGACAGCTTTTTTTGAAAGACGCTCATAGGAAATGGCTTGGTCACATAGTCCTCTGCACCCAGTTCATATCCTTTGAGCATATCACTTTCCATATCATTTGCGGTCAGGAAGATCACCGCTGTATCCGGCCAGCGTTCCTTTACCTCACGGCAGAAATCAAAGCCATTCCCGTCCGGCAGGTTTACATCCAGCACGATCAGGTCATAGTCCTGCTTGGTCAGAAAGTTGCTGGCTGCTGATTTTGTCAATGCAGAGTCCACGACATAGCCCGCAGCATCCAGATTATAGCACAAGGTATTATTCAAAAGTCGGTCGTCCTCGACTACTAAAATTCGCATTGTATCACGCTCCTTCATTCTTAGTGTAGCATCAAAATGTCACAGAAACCTCACGAGAGGATTATTTTTTTGTATTTTTGAAACGACGGTCTGCCGGTTTCTCCGCATCCTTGGGAATCAGCCAAATGGTAGCCTTCTTCACAGCACCGGGGATACGCCCACCGGCACACAGATAATTGATCTGCCTTGGGGTAACACCCCATTTTTCACTTGCTTCTTTCAGCGTCATATAATCCATATAGTTTCCCTCCAATATGGCTTATTATATTTCTTTCGTTCGAAGAATACAAGGATGCAAATAGGGCGCAAAGCCCTGTGCCAGAAGTACTATGTGGCCTTGCGCCCTTTGTTATTCTATCCTAAAAATACTTTGCCAGCTGCTTCAGACCGCGCCGGATGCTGTCACGGACACGGCTTGGGTCTACACCCTCCGCTGCGGCGATCTCACTCACACGCATACCCAGATAATACCGGGCATAGATCCGCTTGGCCTGCTTCTCTGGCAGAGCCATCACAGCAGCATAGAGCTGCTCCCGCAGCTGCTTTTCCTCCAAAAGCATTTCCGGTGTCTGGGGCTTCATCAGGATCGCATTTTCAATGCCGTTGTCGCAGTCCAGGGAGTAGTACGCCTTATAGCGATACATCCTCCGGTCATAAGCAGCTTCCGCACGCTCAGCGGCTCGGATCGTCTCCAGCACATCTTCTGTTACTTCTACAAAGTAATCATTTTTATAAACATCGGGATATAAGTCCCTAAGATTGACTTTCTTCATTATGTACCTCCATTTCAATTCACGGGCGATTGACGAGTGAATCGAAAGGAGGCGGGGATCGGCAGCGACATACTTCAGGAGCTTTCCTGAAAAATCGACAATAAAAAACGCCAGCTCCCCGCAATGGGAAACTGGCGCGACAAAAACACCTACCATTCTGCTGATTTAGGCGGAACGATAATACCGATAGGAAGTCATACCTTCCCGGAGGAGGGGCAAGGCTTTTTTTAGTTGGTGCAGGTCATGGATGCTGTGAAAATAGGCAAAAATAGACACGGCGGCAATCCTCCTATATGCCGCCGTGGATTTACACGGTGTTAGATCGTCGTTGGTTTAGGATAGGCGAAAAGAAACGGCGGCTCTGATTTCTCAAAACCGCCGCCAGAGTATGTAGAGTAAGCGCACAAAATCAACCTGCCCAGCTACGGTTTTTTTCTTTCCCCATTGGGCGGGGCAGGCTCTCATCGTATATTGAAATAAAAAAGAACCGATAATCACAAGTGAATTTGCCTTGCGTATTATCGGCTCTGCGTCTGTGCGTCTGGCTCTTGGATGATGGATAAATTTAGTTTTCTTACTGTAATCAGGGTTTCATGTTTGCATTTAGGACAATATAACGGAAAGTTTTCCAATACTGTATCATAGCGAATTTTTAATCGCGTTTTGCTGCCGCAAAAGGGGCATAAAATCCATTCTATCTTCATGTTATCTTCCTCTGTGCTTGGCTTTCTTCTTTTCCTGCCGTATGGCAAACTGACGGTCTTTCTCTGCCTCTTTCTGTTCACGGCTCTTGGCTTTACGTTCCAGCTTACATTGCTCATGCTGGAGTTTCAACGCCTGCTGTGCCTTTGTGCCAACGCCTTTATCTTGCAGTTGACTTTGAATTTCACGCTGCATTCGTTTGGGATTGAGTTTTCGCTCTATGGATACTTCAGCCTGGATTGGGGGACTGAATTTCAACTTATGCCAATTCTTCAGCAGAAACTCATAGACCTCATAGTCTTTGGGTTCTGAACCAAAAGTGATTTTACACACCTCGTATTTACCGCTATACGTTCTTTCATATAGACCGATCCAAAATGGAGCTTCAAACAGGATGGTCAAACTGCTTTTGAAGGCCGTGCTCATTCTTTTAAGAACTGTCCTTCAAAGTGATCCAGCCATTCCATAAGGGCTCGATAGAGAAGCTGCTGCTGCTCAAAAATCGTTCTCCCAACCAAAGGAATGTCTGTAAATTCCCGCGCATAGCCCTCGTTGGATTCAGCCGAGGACTGTATGCTCTGGCGCAAAGCCGAAACCAGCTCCAACGCTTCGACCTTGTCCATCTTGTTCAAATTGGTAATGACCACATTGAAATCGAATAGCAAGGGTACTGGGCCAGCGACATAAGAGGCCATCAGCTCCTTAAAATACGCTCTGCCCTGATCGGTAATAGAATAAATGGCTTTATCCGCAAACTTATCGCCCTTGACAATATCGCTTTGCAGATAACCCTTTTCGCTCAACTGGAGAACCTTGCGATAAATAGAAGGTACGCTTATTTTTGTCCAACGGGAAAAATGGTGGTACTCCACATCCTTTTGAATGTCATAGGCGCTTTGCGGTTTTTCCAATACAATACCAAGTATGACTAAATCGATTGACGACATAACTACACCTCCAACTTTTACTATTATCAATAGTACTATTGTTGATAGCAAAAGTCAAGGAGAAGTATCTTATATTTCCGAATTGGACATAGCCTGTTTTTCAGCCACAGACAATTCCCGATGAAGGTGTAACGCCATAAATACAGTGATTACTACGGAAATTACATCTGCGATGGGTTGGGCATATAGGATTCCGTTCATTCCCCATACCATAGGCAGCAGCAAAATGACAGGAACAAAGCAGATACCTTGTCTACATGCTCCCAAAAAGAAACCTGCCGCACCTTTACCCAAGGCAAGGAACAAAGAGGAGTAAACCGTGTAGAAACCAAAAAGAATGAATGTGATCCCATTTGCAAACAGTGATTTTTGACCCACTAAAATCATTTGATTATCTCCCTCAGTAAATTGAGAGATAATCTGCGTAGAAAAAACGGCCATCACCAAGCCTACGACTAAGCAGAAACTTGTAGACCAAATGATTGAGGTTTTGATTGCTTCGCGCAGGCGATCAAACTTCTTTGCCCCATAGCTGAATCCAGCAATAGGTTGGAACCCTTTCAGAAATCCAAAGACAACAAGAGTTCCCATAGAAGTAACTCGCGTAACCGCCCCCATGCCTGCAATGACCGAATCGCCATAATTGCTGGATGCGCGGTTAATTAGCGCAATCGAAAGACTTGTTAGCAGTTGGAACACCAAAGTGGGAACTCCAATTTTCAAAATTTCCGTTATCATTTGCTTCGTAGGAGAAAACTCTTTTATGCTGAACGAAAATACGCTTTTTTTGCGCAGAACATAGGTAAGATAAACAAGCGTGGATACCATTTGCGAAATTGCTGTGGCGATTGCTGCACCTTCTACTCCCATGTCCAAAGTATAAATGAAAAGAGGGTCTAATCCGATGTTCAATACGGCTCCCAATAGCAAGGCACACATGGTCGTTTTTGCTGCACCCTCGCTACTTACAATATTGTTCATTGTTACATTAAATACATTGAAAACACAGGACAGCACATAAATTCTTGCGTATGTCAAGGCATACGGCATAATTGTTTCCGTCGCGCCCAACATTACCAAAATTGGTTTAAGGAAAATCGCAGAAAGTAGGATGATAATAGCACCAATCAGAATACTGCTATACAATGCGGTGCTTGCCACTTTATCGGCGGTATCTTTATCTCCGCGTCCCAATAGTCTTGACAGATAAGATGCGGCTCCGTTACCGAACATAAGACCTAAACCAACCACGACTTGTCCCAACGGAAATACGACAGAAATAGCACCCATTTGACTTTTGCCCAAGCCACTCACAAAATAGGCATCCACCAGATTATAGAGTGCATTGATCAACATCCCAATCATAATCGGTATGCCGAGAGCCATCAGCGCTTTTGGGATAGGCGCACTGCCCAAAAGCTCAAGTTTGTTGTTGCGTTCATTCATTGTTAATACTCCTTTCGCTTCTTTAAGTGTAATTTATAGTAGTATAGATTATAGTATACTACCGTATAAATCATACTACTATAATTTATAGTATATGTCAAGAGAAGTCAGGCGTTTTATCTTGACAAAGAGTATAAAATCTAATACTATAATTTATAGTAAATTTGACAGTATTCTTTCATGCAGAAAGCATAGTGAAAGGGTGTGATTCCACATGGCAACCATAGATTTAATCGTGTTGGGAATATTGAAAAAGGAGCCAATGAGCGCCTACGATATTCAAAAGTTAGTAGAATATAGAAACATATCCAAATGGGTAAAAATCAGCACTCCATCCATTTATAAAAAAGCCATTCAGTTAGAAGAAAAGGGGCTAATCCGAGGCGAAATCGTAAAGGAAGGGAAGATGCCAGAGAAAGCGATTTATTCCCTGACGGAAGCGGGAGAAGCGGAATTTGAACGGCTCATGTTTGAGATTTCTGGAAAACCTATTAACATTTTTCTGGACTTCAACGCTGTTATTGTGAATTTGGATTCCTTGCCACCTGAAAAACAAAAATCGTGCATAGCAGAAATTGAAGAAAATATTAGTACTTTAAAATCCTATCTGGAACATAATATACAGAAAAAAGAAAATGAGCCCAGTATTCCCGCAACAGGTATGGCTGTTTTGCGTCAGCAGTATGTACTGGTGGAAGCAATCCAAGCATGGATTGCTTCATTAAAAAAGAATCAACAATAAATCATTATCATTATTCGGAAAGACCAGCAACTTTGAGTGGCGCTGGTCTTTTATATATGAATTATAAACTTCAACTAACCTGCATATAGTAACATTCCACGGGCAAAGTATGAATTATACAATGTAACCGGGTGATGTTATATGGCGAAAGTTGAAGATTGTCCCGGTTTTGAAACCTTCGGTGCAGATGTCAAAGCCGCACGAGAGGCAAAGCGTCTGGCACGAAAAACATTGGCAGAAATGGTCGGGATTGAATGGCGGTATCTTGCCAACATCGAAAAAGACAGCACGATTCCCAGCCTGCCTGTGATAATCTAGTTGATTAAAGTCTGCTGACTTTTCATCCCTTTCAACCCCTTGCAAAAATCGGCATAATCAAGCCTATCGACCGGTATAATAAGGTTATTCCTTTGTGCAAATCGGCACGATAGAATATACTTGAGGTGAATGATTATGCCGATTGATGATTTGACCGCTTTGGGGCAAAAAATGCGGGAATCCCGAAAGAAAAAAGACCTGACACAGCAGGAGCTTGCGGATCTGAGCCATGTATCTGTCAAGCAAATCGCCAGCATTGAAAAAGGACAAATAAATCCGTCCTATTTGATTTTGAAGGCATTGGCAAAGGTGCTTCCGATCTCTCTGGACACTCTGATCAATCCAGATGTTTCTCCAGAAGATGATGGAGCCAATCAGATGAAAATGCTTTATTGCAGCTGTCCGTCAGAAATGCGTGAAACCCTCTTGCACCATACGCAGGAGACCGCGAAAGAACTAACAGAACTATCCGAGAAATTTGAAACGAATTGAGCCGGTGAGTGAAATTTGACTGTTTCCTCACTGGCTCCTTTCATTTCCGGGTAAAAAGAGGCAAGCAATGCCTGTGTTAATACACACAGGCCCGCAGAGAAAAAAATCCCTCCGTGATTTTCCTCTCCGCTTGCTTGTTGAGGGCAGCGCCCCCAAGCCCCTTTGAACACAGAATTTCATTCTGTGGCTGCGCGTTCTGCGAACGCTTTTGACCAGGACCAGCTTACCGCTGGCCGTGGTCTTTTTCTTTTTCAACATCCTGTTCTACCTCCATTTTCAGCACTCGATCTACATTTGCCTTTGCCGTTAAAAGCTCCCGCATTTCCTCACGGGAACGCCGGTACTCGGCATAGGTCTTTTTCTTTTCTTCCAGCAATTTCGCGTACTCCGTCTGCAACTCTTTGACCTTGGGAAGCTTCTTGACTCCCATCTCATCAAAGGCATTCTTAGCAGCCTGGTGGAGCAGAATTTCTTCCTCATGTTCCTCCCGGAATTTCTTAGAGTATCCCGCCTTGCGGTATGCCACATAGACCTCACGGGTCTTGGCATAATTTACGATGTGAGTACGCAGAACAGCGATCTCTGCCATGCGCTTTTCAGCCGCCTTGATCTGCGCCGAAAGATCATTGTGATGTGCCGTGGCAGCCGCAGCCTTTTCTTCCAAAACCGCATACTCCAGCAGATTGTTCTCTGACAGGTAATTCATGGTCTGCGCCATTTGTTTCAGATTAAAAACTTTAGCCCATCGAGCATAGCCAGCACCTTTTCCAGCCTGCAATTTTGCCTGAATGTCCACCAGCAGATTGATCTTCGGCGGCTCTGCCTGTGTGACTGTTTTCTTTCGCGGGGTATGTGCTTTCTTCCCTAAGAGAACTGCCCGCAAATCTTCCAATCCATATCCTTCGCCCAGACTGTCCATGCGGGCGGCTTTCTCCCAACCAGAGAGTTTCAGTCGATACGATTTTCCGCGCTTTGAGACTTCACAACCATATTCTCGCAACAGCTTCAGCAGTTCTTCAAAGTCAGCAGGACTTTGTGATAATGCGTTGTCAATCGCCACACGAAGCAGCTCTCGGTGAGATGGCTTTACCTGATCGCCCAGCCATTTGTTATAGCTCTTTCCGTGAAGTTTCGGATTCTCTACAATGGACAGTCCATTCTCAATACAGATGGTGTCACTTAGCCGACGAACCGCCTTGGTGCTGCCCCAAAAGTTTCGGAACTTCCGGTCAAATTCTAAGCTGACCGATGACCAGATAATGTGATTATGAATGTGCGACTTGTCTATGTGAGTGCAGACTACAAAGGCATGATTGCCTTTAGTAAAACGCTTTGCAAATTCTACGCCCAGCCGGTTTGCTTCTTCCGGGGTAATCTCACCGGGGCGGAAGGACTGGCGCACATGATAGGCAATCACATCATCCGCTCCGCGCACTCGTCCGGTAGCAACAATATACTGCCGCTTTGCTAAAAGAAACTCTGCATCCGCAGTCCGGCTGTCACACGCATAGCCGGTAATGAGCTTGTCGTTATCTGTTTTCTGTGGGTTTGCTACATAGTCGATGATGTCACTGATCGCCCGACTCTCTGTGCGGCCTTTGCCGACATGAAGCGGCATGATTCTTGTAGTTGCCATAAAAAGCCCTCCTCTCAAAATATTTTCTCTGAACTCTTTGTGCCTATCGTTGAAATAAACTCTCCTTATGGGTATAATATAAAGAAACTACCAATACCTCAAAGGAGGGATTTTATGATAGAACAGCTCATTGCTGAAGCAACCGAATGTGATTTCAAAGTTGCACTTGAAATAAAGAAACCCAAAAGCTGGTTAAAAAGTGTCAGTGCCTTTTCCAATGGAATCGGCGGCACTCTGTTTTTCGGGGTCTCTGATGACCGGAAGCCTATCGGCTTGTCTGATGTTCAAAAGGATGCTGAAGCGATCAGCCGCTTAATCAAAGAACGTATCACACCATTACCGCAGTTTATCTTAAAGCCATTGCAGGAAGATGGTAAAAACCTGTTGGCTCTGGAGGTTTCTCCTGGCCGCAGCACCCCATACTATTACAAGGCAGACGGAGTAATGGAAGCATACATCCGTGTTGGAAATGAAAGCGTAATTGCACCGGATTACATTGTGAATGAACTGATCTTAAAGGGAACCAATCAGTCCTTTGACACCTTAACAACAGAAGCTGTGAAAAAGGATTACAGCTTCACACTCCTGGAGGCAACCTATCTGGAACGAACCGGCCTCCGCTTCGAGCCATCCGATTATGTCTCATTCGGTTTGGCTGACAAAAATGGGGTCCTGACCAATGCCGGAAAGCTCATGACCGATCAGCACACAGTTTATAACTCCCGTATATTCTGTACCCGGTGGAATGGCTTGGAAAAAGGCTCTATCTTTGATGATGCGCTGGACGATAAGGAATACGAGGGGAATTTGATTTATTTACTGAAAAGCGGCAGTGAATTTATTCGCAATAATTCCAAAGTCCGTTTTGTCAAAGAAGCTCAGTATCGGGTAGACAAGCCGGATTATGCTGAACGAGCTGTAACAGAGGCTCTTGTCAACGCTCTCATCCATCGTGATTATATTGTGCTTGGCAGCGAAGTCCACATTGATATGTTTGATGATCGGGTGGAAATCACATCTCCGGGCGGTATGTTTGGCGGCGGCTCAATTCAGGAATACGATATTTACAGTATTCGTTCGATGCGACGAAACCCTGTGATCGCTGATCTGTTCCACCGCATGAAGTACATGGAACGCCGTGGAAGTGGTCTGCGCAAAATTGTCAGTGAAACTGAAAAGCTGCCTGGATACACAGAGGCATATAAGCCCGAATTTTCCTCAACAGCGACAGATTTCAGAGTCATCTTGAAAAATGTAAATTACCATCATGGTCCTTCTATCATAGAAACGACCCATGATAAGACCTATGACGCAACCCATGATGCAACCCATGATAAAATCCTTGCATTTTGCATAGAACCACATTCAAAATTAGAAATCGCAGAACACTGTGGATACAAAAACACAAAAAACTTTACACAAAAATATCTGCGTCCGCTATTGAACAATGGAACACTCAAAATGACACTTCCCGATAAACCGAAAAGTAAACATCAAAAATATATTACAGTTCGTTCCGAATAAACAGAGAAGCAGGGCATTGGGTCTCATCTCCCATTGTCCTGCTTCTTTTTCATTCCAAATTATATTCACATCATTTACCCATACACCCAATCCTGGATCGCAAATTTCAAACTCTGCACCTTTCCCAGCAGCCAGATCGCAGCCAGCGGCAGCCCCATCGGGCTAATCAAAAATGCCATAATCAGCAAAATTGCACCATTCTGCGGGGAATAGGTAATAAGCACAGCCACGCCAAGTAGAGCAATTACCGTGCTGAGCAGACCAAGCACCAGACCAGATATGTAGATCAGCCCCATGCAGAGCCAGACAAAAAGCGTCAACACCAAAACGACCGGTGCAGTTACAATCATCAGCAAGCATTTCAAAATCTTCATTCCAGTTCCTCCCTCCAACGCTCCAGATACCGTTTGCACAAGGCATCCGCTTCTCTCTCATCATCTTCCGTCAACTCCCGTCTGCCTTTGGTCAGTTCAATCTCCACATAAGTCCGGTAATCATCAGCTAAGAGATTGAACAGTTCCTTGGGAGTATGGCACACCTCGCCAGAGCAATAGTGAAAATCCTGGTCAAATTCAACTCTTACACATCCATGGCGGCTGATATAAACTTCTATGGTCTCGTCTGCGGTCAGGTAATCCGCAAAAATCTCCAGCACCTTTTCAAAGGTCAGCATCTGTTTTCACTCCTTTACTACGCTTCTTATTCTACTCATATTATCCGGTGCGGACAGGCAAAAGACAAGGATACAGACAAAAAGAAAAAGCGGAGGAAGGTGCGGCGAAGAAACGCCGTTCCTCCCTCCGCAAATGGAGTATCTATCCCTGTTATGAAAGTTTGGAGAGTTGGGTAAGGATTTCCTTTACACCCTCCCACAGTTGTTCCTGCCGCTGGGATATATCCTCCAAGTCAGCATTATAAACCCGCCCGGTCTCATGCACTTTGCGGGTCAGCTGATTCAAGTTGTTGCTGCTTCGGCGCATCAGGGAAACCAACTCCTTCAGCTCCGGCAGTTCCAGCTTGACCACATAACCATCCAGCGCCATTTTCCGCAGATAAGCGCTCAAATTCTCTGTCCCGTATTGCTGCATCTTTTGATGGATCAACTCCAGTTCCTCTGCTGACACCCAAAACAGCACCGGAACATCCCGCTTGCGCTTTGCCATAGTTATCGCTCCGGCTCCCGTTTTTTCGGGGCGGCAGGCTTGCGGGCAGGCGGTTCCTGCTTGAGCTTTTGCAGGACAGAACTTTTCTGCTGTTCTTGAGCGACTTTTCGGAACTGTCTGGTGAACAGGTCGGTCAAACCGGGATTGACCTGATCTACCACCAGATAGGCACTGTGGCGGGAAGCGCCGCTGTCCTCCAGCATGGGAATGGTTTTTGCCCATGCTTTATTGTCCTGAGAGATACGCCCGTCATAGTTCTTGCGCTGGATGGTGTTGGCAAGAATAAACTGTACCCGTTCCGTCCCGAACTTTTCCAGCACATCTTTGACCGCCGTCTCCGTATCCAGCCGATTCTCTGCATAGTGGGCGCTGATGGTCTGCTCAATAACTTCTTTGCAGGCGCTGTTCGCCTGATATGAGAGGTTGTACTGTGCCATTTCCCCATGTTCTCTCGCATAGGCAGCTGAATGCGGATAGACCGGTGTTGTTCGCAGTTCCTCTTTGGCTCTGCACACATAGTCGGCACGGTTCTCAATGCTGTCCCGGATCACATCCATATAGCCGGTCTCCAGCTTTTCAAAATAGCGGTACACATCCGCCAACGGCGAAGAAGATTCCAAAAGTGCCTGGGCCTGGGCGTCGGTCAGCTCCAGCTCCTCCATCGCCATCACGATGTCCTCGCGGATGGTGTACTCATAGGCATGGTTTAAGACTTCTTCCGGGGGCTGGCTTTTCAACCAGTCCCTGTATTTTTCCTGCTCAGTGGCCATCTTTTCATAAATGGCCGCATTCAGATTATTGGTATTCATGTTATCGCACCTCCTCATGCTGTTTTGGTTTCTTGTCTGTACTGCGGGGCGTCACCGGGTGCTTCAGGCTGTCCAGCACCGAAGTCCGTGTGCTTTTGGCAACAACAGCCTCTGCATGTGCCTGTCCCTTTTCGTCGATGTTGAGCAAAGTATCCAGCTCCACCAGACGGGCATTTTTGCTTCGCAGTTCTTCTTCGTAAAGGAATGGCTTTCCGACTTCCTCCTTTGCGGCAGCCTGCTGCTGATAGAGATTATCCAGCTGAGCCTTTGCCGCCTCCAGACGCTGGGGCATCTGGGCGAGGGCATTGTCGATACGGGTAAGATTTCCGCGAGGGTCTGTACCAAGGGTTGCCCGGTGGGTCATCTGTCCTTTCAGCAGGAGCGTATACTCCTGTTTCCATGCGGAAAATTCCACGGATATAGCATAGCCCCGGTAGCTGCCGATCTGCACCGGATCGGAGGTTTTGACCTCCTTGCAGGCATCCAGAAGTGCTGCGCCGGCGTTCTCCTTATCGGTCAGCAGATCGCCGCGGATTTCCATACCAGCAAAACCGTCCTCCGGGTGCGGGTGCGCTGCCAAAACCTTCAGATCGGATTCAAAGCCCTTGATAAAGCCTTTGTGCTTTTCAATCTCCTCCGGGAAGTATTTGAGCAGCTGGTCCTCCAGACGATATTGCTTGCTCTGGTGGTCGGCTTTCATCAGCTTCAGGCGGGATACCTCCACATCCAAATCCATACGCTCCTTGATGCGGGGATCTCCGGCGCACAGAGCCTTGATCTCGGCAAAACTGAGGGCTGTTTCATCCACATCATCGCAGGAGCGAACCGGACTTTTGCTGGTCATGATCTGGCTGATGAATTTTTGTTTATTCTCCACCGTCTGGTCGAGTAGGTCAGCGGTATTACTACCGCTTTCCCCTCTAAGAACCGTGCATGAGAGTTTCCCCTCACACGGCTCAAGCACTTATAAGCCCTGCGTTAGCAGAACCAGTTCATCAACATTTTTCGAGTAATGAAGCTCTCTATGACAATCAGCATGTAATAAGACTTTCTTTTCTTTAAAGTCGGCTCCCATTTCCGTATGGATTCGGAATCCCCGTTCCACTGTGATAGGTTCACCACAATGCGGACAAATGCCTTTCTGCATTTTGTACAGTGCATTTAATTTCCTTCTTCCATTGATTTCCCGAAACATTCTCTTTGTGTCTCTGTCCTCAAAATATTCTGTGAAACGCTCATCAAATGGTGTCGCTTCTGATTTTGTTTTCATCCACCTTACTATTTTAGTATCAGTAGCGTATATCAGATGTAATTCAAACGAGTCTGCCATATTTACACTGAATGTCCAGTATCTTGTGCCAACTCTTCTGAAATATTTCTTAGCGATCCATTTGTGTCCTTTCTTCGGGTGCCTACGTTTGCACCATCTCCACAGACATCTCCATACATCAAAATCAAACCGTTCAAACGCCTGCGAGGAAACATTATACTTTTGGAAATTTACCCACCCTCTGATAACCGGATTTAACTTTCTTATCAAATCTTCCTGCTTCATAGATGGATTTTGCTTTATAATCTCCCGTACCTTGCTCACGATGGCTTTATAGTTCTTTTTGGATGGTTTTGTAAGAAGCTTGTCTTTATACCAGCGTATATTACATCCGAGAAAATCAAAACCATCTTCGATATGGGTAATCACTGTCTTTTCTTCTGACAGTTCCAACCCTCTCTCTGATAAAAATTCCCGGATAATCGGGAGGATACCTGCTTCCAAAAGCTCTCTGCTTTCGCCTGTGACGATGAAATCGTCAGCATAACGTATAAAGTTCACTTTTGGAAAGTATGCTTTTCCATCCCTCTTAGTTTTGTGGTATTTCTTCTTAATCTGGATTTCCAGACCATCCAGTACCATGTTGCAGATAGTTGGTGAGATAGCCGAACCCTGTGGGCTACCGAGGTCTGTCGGAAATAATCTTCCGGTCTCGACATACCCACTCTTTAACCATTTTCGCAGAATATCTTTATCCATTGGGATATGGTTCAATATCCATTCGTGACTGATGTTATCAAAACAGCCTTTAATGTCTCCCTCCAGCACCCATTTAGGGGATTTTGCTTTATTCAGACAGGTAAAACACTGCTCTATTGCATCCTGTACACATCTCTTTGCTCTAAATCCATAGGAGTTAGGGTCAGCAGTGATTTCCGCAATCGGTTCCAGTGCAAATTTATATAATGTCTGCATCGCTCTATCCTTCATACATGGAATACTGAGCGGCCTCATTTTTCCGTTCTTTTTTGGGATATATACCCTCTTTAACGGTAATGGTTTATAGCCTCTGCGTTTTAAACTGAGAATTGCTTCATATTTCAGTTTGGGAGTAGACCATAAAATTTTGTCTACACCTGCTGTCTTTTTGCCTTTGTTACTCGTTACTCTTTTTACAGCTAAAGCACGTCCGTAGAAAGAGTGTGTGAGCAGCCATTGCAAAGACTTTACTTTGCCGGTTCTGCCCTGTTGATGAGCCTTTACGATACGCATTTGCAGTTTTTTAACGTATGCATTAGCTTTGTTCCAGTCAATGCTGTTCCATGCTTTTGCTACGTCAGAAGTCGCACACATTTTCATGTTCATTTGCCTTACTCCTTTCAAAAATTCTATAAACTCTCTCGTAATTAAGCACCCTGCGGAATTCTGCTCCCTTTTCGGGTGGGGCAAATTTTGAACCCCTATCCGTCCCCATTACAGGGTCGGCATTCGCTTCCTCCGCAATCCTTTACCCGCATTCCCAACGGCTTTCCTTACGGTCCGCTTGCCTTTGCAGGCGAGAATACGGGCTTGACACGTTCCACTTAATCAACAATTATTGATAGTTTAGGTTCCACCTCTACTCCGGCAGTCCTATGTCCGTGTATTCCTACTGTGGAAAGGAATATCCAACTGCACACCTTTTGGTTCAAGCCTATCAGCTACTTTGGCTTGTTCAGCCTTAACGAAGCTTACGGTGATTCAGTTAATTAACCTTGCTATCAGAAAGCCTGCACCCTAACCGCCTTGTAGCTGGCAGTTTCGCTTCTCCCTCACGGGATTTGCTCCAAATAGGGTTCCGTTTATATCCGCTTCCGAACAATGCCATTACTGGCAAAGCCGGGGATATTGGCTTCATCCAACGGAATGGATGGTTTGGTCGGAGTTACCGCCAAACAGTTAAATTAAGCGACTTCGTGTCGCACCCAGAGGTATGCGTCAAAGGTTCCTTCGGTCACATAGCGGTACACATGAACAAGGGGATTCTGGTTACCCTGGCGCTCGATACGGCCCTTGCGCTGGGCAAGGTCTCCCGGTCTCCACGGACAGTCCAGGTCATGAAGTGCCACCAGACGGTCCTGCACATTGGTGCCTGCACCCATCTTGGCGGTGCTGCCCAAAAGGACACGCACCTGACCGGTACGGACTTTAGAGAACAACTCCTTTTTCCGCACTTCGGTGTTGGCTTCATGGATAAAAGCGATCTGGTCGGCAGGCATTCCCTGAGCAATGAGTTTCTGACGAATATCGTCATATACCGTAAAGACAGGTTCCTGCTCTGGCAGAGACACAGCATCTTCCAGTGCATGAAGCAGTGGATTATCCAGCGTTTTTGCCGCCTTGCTTGCAGGAGCTTTTGCCTGCGGTGTAGAAATGTCGCAGAACACCAGCTGGGTCAGCTTGTCAGCTTTGCCGTCCCGCCAGATCTGCATGATGTTGTCCACGCACTGATTGACCTTTGTGCCAGGTTCATCCGGCAGCATCTGGTTGACGATTCTCTGGTCAAGCCCCAGCTTGCGGCCATCCGAGGTAATCTTGAGCATATTGTCCTGAGACGGGTCAACGGTTCCGCTGTGCACCAGCGATGCACGCTCCGAAAGAGCTTTGACCATTTCCTGCTGATGTTCGGTGGGCTGCGCCACAACATTGTGGTATTCCACCTCCGGGGTAGGCAGATTCAGTTGGTCGGCGGTCTTGATGTCCGCCACTTCTTTGAACAGGTTCATCAGCTCTGGGAGGTTGAAAAACTTGCTGAATCTCGTTCTTGCCCGGTAGCCGGTTCCCTCCGGTGCCAGCTCCAATGCTGTGACGGTCTCCCCAAATCGGGAAGCCCAGCAGTCGAAGTGGGTCATGTTCAGTTCTTGCAGGCGTTCATACTGAAGATAACGCTGCATGGTGTAAAGCTCGGTCATGGAGTTGCTGACCGGCGTTCCGGTGGCAAAGATCACGCCACGGTTTCCGGTAATCTCATCCATATAGCGGCACTTGGCAAACATATCGCTGGACTTTTGGGCATCGCTGGTGGAGAGACCAGCCACATTCCGCATTTTTGTGTATAAAAACAGGTTCTTGTAGTTGTGGGCCTCGTCCACAAACAGCCGGTCCACACCCAGCTGCTCAAAAGTTACCACATCATCTTTTCGCCCCTCGGCTTGCAGCTTTTCCAGTCTGGCTTCCAGAGACTTTCTGGTACGCTCCAGCTGCTTGACGGTAAAACGCTCGCCGCCGCTGGCCTGCACCTCTGCGATGCCCTCGGTGATCTCGTCGATCTGCTCATAGAGAAGCCTTTCCTGACGCTCCCGGCTGATGGGGATACGCTCAAACTGACTGTGTCCCATGATGATGGCGTCGTAGTCACCGGTCGCAATACGGGCGCAGAACTTCTTGCGGTTATGGGTCTCAAAGTCCTTTTTGGTTGTGACTAAGATGTTGGCAGAAGGATAGAGGCGCAGAAACTCCGATGCCCACTGCTCAGTCAGGTGGTTGGGAACCACAAAGAGAGATTTCTGGCACAAGCCCAGGCGTTTGGCTTCCATCGCAGCGGCCACCATCTCAAAGGTTTTGCCCGCGCCTACTTCGTGTGCCAGCAGGGTATTTCCGCCATACAGCACATGGGCGATGGCACTTTTCTGGTGTTCCCGCAGGGTAATGGCCGGGTTCATGCCGCCAAAAGTGATATGGCTGCCATCATACTCGCGGGGACGGGTAGAGTTCATTTCTTCGTTATACTGGCGCACCAAAGTCTGGCGGCGCTCCGGGTCTCTCCAGATCCAGTCCCTAAAGGCTTCCCGGATCGCCTGCTGTTTTTGGGCAGCCAGAGTGGTCTCCTTGGCGTTTAGTACGCGGCGCTCTTTTCCGTCTGCGTCCTCTATGGTGTCATAGATACGGACATCCCGCAGGTTTAAGGAATCCTCCAGAATCTTGTAGGCGTTGGCGCGGCTGGTTCCGTAGGTGGTATAAGCTGCCACATCGTTGTAGGATACAGAAGATTTCCCCTTGATCTGCCATTCAGCAGTAAAGGAGGAATAGTTGACCTCGATACTGCGCTGGAGATAAAACGGGGTGTTGAAGGTCTCATACATAAACTGCTGGATGTACTCTTTGTCGATCCAGGTAGCGCCCAGACGCACCTCGATCTCCGACGCATCCAGGTCTTTGGGCTGCGCGGCAGTAAGAGCTTCCACATTGACTGCATAAACCGGGTCCTGCTGTGCCGCCCGCTGCGCCTGACGCAGTTTTCGGCGTACATTGCCGGAGAGGTATTCATCAGCAGTCACATAATGGGGCGTTCCATCCTGCTCCAACTGTCCCGGTACACGGAAGATTACGCCTTGCAGCTCTCCGGCCAGTTCTTCTTTTGTTTTTCCGGTAAGCTGGCTCATATAGTCCATATCCACGCAGGCTTTTTCCGAGATGGACACCGCCAGTGCTTCACTTGCCGTATCCACCACAGCCACCGCCTGATGGGGCTTGATGGTCCGCTTGGTGAACATATCTGCCTTACGTTCCAGTTTCCCGTCCTCGTCGATGACTTCCAGCGCACAGAGCAGGTAATAGGAAGAATCATCTGCATAGGCCAGTCGGTTTGCACGGTCATTGATAAGGCCATATTTTTCAGAAAAGCTGTCATATAGGCTGTTCAGTTCCGCCTGCTTTTGGGTAATGGTGCTGTCCGAAACCGCTGCATCCATCTGAAGGTCGATCAGTTCCTGCACACAATCACGCAGTCCCACAAGACCTTTTACACGGGCTTCGGCGGTGGCGTTGAGGTCAGGGCGCACCATACGGCTGTTTTCCCGGTAGTACACCTGCCCGTCTACAATGGCATAGGAATAGTTCTTCACATTGGGGTCTGCAGGAATGGAGGTGTCAATAGCTTCGCCTTCGCCCAGCTCCGGCAGCTCTGCCTCCTGATAAGTGCCATGAATATACTTCACCGCATCATGCAGCTGGTCGGAAAGCTCCAGTCCCTCGATAGGGTTCACGGTGTAGTCCATACCATGAGCAGTGCTTACCGGCTCCTGTCTGCCCAGCACCATTTCCGGGTGGTCGATAAAATACCGGTTGATGGCAAATCCGTCCTCCGTCTGTCCGGTTTGAGTCCATTCCGGCACGATGTCCAGCGGGCGGTCCCGCTTTTGGAGGAAGATGATGTCCGATACCACCTCAGCACCGGCATTCTTTTTGAACGCGTCATTAGGCAGACGGATAGCTCCCAGCAGCTCGGCACGCTGGGCAAGATAACGGCGCACGGTGGAATCCTTGGCGTCCATGGTATAGCGGGAGGTCACAAAAGCTACCACACCGCCGGGACGCACCTGATCCAGTGCTTTGGCGAAAAAGTAATTATGAATGTTGAAATTCAGCTTGTTGTAGGCTTTGTCATTGACCTGATACTGACCGAAAGGCACATTGCCGATGGCAAGGTCAAAGAAGTCCCGGCGGTCAGTGGTCTCAAAGCCGCCTACTGTGATGTCCGCCTTGGGATAGAGCTGCTTTGCGATGCGCCCGGAAATCGGGTCCAGCTCCACACCGCATAGACGGCTGTTTCTCATTTCCTCCGGCAGCATACCGAAGAAGTTGCCCACACCCATAGATGGCTCCAGAATATTTCCGGTCTCAAATCCCATACGGTCCACCGCTTCATAGATGGCCTGAATGACCGTAGGGCTGGTGTAATGGGCGTTGAGGGTAGAGCTTCTGGCGGCGGCATATTCCTCCGGGGTCAGCAGTTCTTTTAGCTGGGCATACTCTAAAGCCCATGCCGGTTTCTCCGGGTCAAACGCATCAGAGAGACCGCCCCAGCCCACATATCGAGAAAGAACCTCCTGCTGTTCGGGGCTTGCCTGCTGTCCGGCAACTTCCAGTTCTTTCAGTAAACGAATCGCATTGACATTTGCCTGGAACTTGGCTTTCGGACCGCCTTCGCCCAAATGCTCATCGGTAATGCGGAAGTTTTTTGCATTGCGGCGCAGGTTAGCCTTGTATTCCTCATAGGAGGCTTCCTCGGCAGCTTTGGCATTGGAGAAGGTCTCCCACTGGCCATTGACCTGAATGGAAACCGGGTGTTCGTCCAGCACTTCCTCAAAGGTTTTCTCCGGCTCAGTCACAGGGGCTGGTGGCTCTGGCTCCTCGATATGCAGTCGTTCCACCACCACATCATAAGGCAGATTGTTCTTATCGCCCGGATAGACGGCCATGGTCTCGGAATGGAAGGTCGGGGATTCGGTAGCCGATTGGGGCTGTTCCTGTCCAAAGCCGTCCTGCTGACGGGCATACATCCCGCGCAGCAAAGGCGCAACCTCATCCCAGCGGAAATACAGCACAGCCAGACGCTTTTCCTCTGCATCCATGACTTCCAGCTCCATGCCCTGTGCCGTGGTACGGTAATCGGCAATATCGCCGGTCTCCAGATTCAGTGTCTCGATCTCACCGGAATAGGCTCTGCTCAGCCAGTAGGCGATCTCGCTGTTGCTCCTGCCGGATTGCAGCAGCGTGGAAATCTGCTTTTTATCCGCTTCATCCATCAGTCCATGAGCCAATACATCCCGCAAGTCTTGATCTGCCTTGTCCGGGTCAATGGGAAGAAACTCGGTATAGTAAGCATTGCGGCGGTCTGCCCGAAGCAGCTGCTCGAACTGTTCTTTGCGCTCTGCCCGGTAGATGGGATATACCATCCCGGTGGGCAGAAGCTGTACGGTGTCATCCCTCAGCTCGGTGATCTGATAAGCGTCATCCTCGATATACACGGTATCACCCACGGCATAAACCGGGGCGGCAGGGTCATAGGAGGTTCTTTGCGGAGTTGGGCGGCGAACTGCATCATATTCCTCATCGGAAATGGAAACATCGGAAGTCTGTTCTGTCTCGGCAGCTGCGATCTGCTCGGCATCCGACATCACCTGCTGGATAAATGAGTCATTATCCAGTTTTTCCGGGTCTGCCACCTGGCCGTTGACGATCCCTCTTTCCTCCAGGGCTTCCCGGATGGCGATTGGGTCGATGTCGTCAAAACGGTTCTGTTCTTCTTCGGTATAGAACCGGTCCTCCTGAATGAGCTGGGCAATCCGGCGCTGTACCTTCGGCCAGGGCAGCTGCGTTTCCTCCGGGCTGCCGGCACGGACAACAAACAGGCTGTTGCTGTTACTGCCGCCGTATTCCAGAGCCAGCCATGTGGCGGTATCTTTTTCTCTTGCATGGTCTTTCATATAGCGGACAACAGCGTGTTTACTCTCAATATTGCCGTTCCATGCACAAAGGGCGGTATCAATATCCTCCTGAGAAAGAGGGCGCAGAAGCTCATGGAGCTTTGGATAGGTTTCGTCGATCACTTCCCGGTGCAGACGCTGACGGAACTCCGGCACATCGGAATAGAGCCGAATCAGCTCCATATCCTTAGAGCCAAGAACCGCACGGCGCACAGCGGCATTACCCTCGATGACAGCATTTTCACGGTCGGAATGACCGCAGGCATTTCGATATGCCACATCCTCAGATATGGCGGCAGTCACCACAGGCTTATACTGCTCAAACTGCTCCCGAAGGGTAGGCTTTGGCGTTTCTTCCTCTATCTCCGGCTGCTGGGCATGAATGGCATCTTCTTCTGCCAGATCCTTTTCAGCCTGGATCTTGTCATACTGCGCTTGTTCCTGTTCGGTAAGATAGCGGCCTTTCTGGACAAGTGAAGTAATGCGCTTGGCAACCTTTTCCCAGTTCAAGTGAACATCCGGGCAGTCCTGCTTTTTATAGTGCAGTCCTTTCCCATCGTGATCTTCGCCGCTGTGTGTTGCGCCGGACAGGGCATGAGAGCGTCCGCCAATGCCATACTCGTCTTTAAGGAATCTCACTTTTTCCTTATCCGTATGGTTTTCCATGAAGAACGCATAGATACGGCCCTTTCCTCCGGCAAAACTGCTGCCGCCGGTCATGGCGGCGTCGATCTCATCCTCGGTAATGAAATGCTGGACGGTTGGCACTTGGGAAAGGTCCGAAGAAAAAGTTCTGCGTGGCAGGTCAAGATCCTTCAGGTTCTCCCAAATTTCCCTTGGCCTATGGTAATGAAAGCGCAACAGGTCACGGTCCTGCTGATAGGCAGTCCAGAAGGCGGCGTATTCTTCCTTGAGGGTCTGGCGGAAAGCCGGGTCACTCAGCTGCTCGGCAAGCCATGCAGTTTCTTCCGGGAACCCGGTTCTCTGAATACCGGACAGACAGGACAGATACCCGGAATCTCTGGCTTTATCGCTGAAATCGTGGTACAGATGCCAAAGTTTTTCTGCAAGGAGGGAGCGTTCATAGCCTGCCGCTTCTGCAAGCTCCACATTGGAGGCAAACTGGCCACTTTCCAAAAGTTCCCCGATGCGCTCTGCGGCACTCTCCCAGGAAATGACCTGGGCAGACCTGTCATAACGGACAGACTTCCCGTGGGAAAGATGGATGCCATCCTCGGCATACCATACGCTCACGCTGCCAAGGCCGTTGCCGCCGTGGTACAGCGTTTTCAGTATCTCGGCAATCTCAGCGGTGGTTTTCTGCTTTTCAAATGCTGCAACCACACGCTCCCTCTGACGATCTGTATTGCCTCCCAAACGCAGCACATGGTCAATATCATTTTGGGCAAAAGAAAAAGCAGAGGATGTATGCGCTACATTCTCTGCTTCATCTATGGATTGGATCTGCTCCGCTTCGGAGAGGAACAGGTTTAGGGTCAGCTGTTGATAAGCTCCGCCATCAGGATCTCCTCTGCCTGGGCTTTGCAGGTGTTCATCAGGCCCACCCACTTCATGGGATCGCTGGCTTTCAGTTCCTCGGTGGCTCCCGCTTCCTTCGCCAGCTGGAGCATCATCTGTTCCAGTCTGCTCTGGGCGGTCTCGTCGATCTCGATGAGGTGCGGGTACAGCTTCTCGCTCAGCAACATCTGGTTGTAGAGGATGGGACGGTGTTCCTTCAGGTAGGTTTTCCTCATCCTGCCGTACTTGCCCAGGGGTTTCTCCGGCTGCTGGCTCAGCTTCAGGTCGGGAATCTGATAGTCTCCGTTCTGGATGTAGGTCATGGGATTGTTCATCTTGCTTGCTCCTTTCTTGGTTGGCTTCGCGCTCTGCATTTCGGACGGTAACGCCGATCTGCCGCAGCACCTGCTGGTTGATCTGGCTGACCGCTGTTCCCAGCGCCCCGATGGTGGACGGGGTGTTGAAATCAAAGATCGCCATGAAATCTTCGTGGTCGAAGTAGCGTTCCGGCTCCAGTCCACAGCGGGACATCAAAGCGTAAGTGATGCTGACGGTGGCGGCTGCCTTGAACTGTACTCCGATGTTATACTCATCATATTCCTCCAAAAAGGAACCGTCAACGATATAGAAGAAGTCCTGCTGATGCTCCGTCCAGTATTCCTCGGCCAGTTTTCCGGCTACCTCCGTGAGCTGTCCGGCAAGATCCTCACCGGAAACATCATAGGTGCGCTCCAGCATGGCCTGCACGGAATCCAGATAGCGCTCCTCCAACTGCCACAGCCAGGGAGTGCGGGAATGTTCACGGGTTCCGGTGTCGGAAATGTCAAAGACATAACGCAGGCGAGGTCTGTCCCCGGAATCATCCACCAGAGCGATTCCCTTGGAGCCGCGCCTTACATAACGGCCCATCTTTTCATTCCACAAATCGTACTCCGCACAGGCGGTGGCGTCCGGTCGCTGGGCATAGATCATCAGCTGCTCATGGAACGGGTACTTGTAAAGGCGGGAAGCAGTAGTGAGAAACCCTGCCCATTCCTGCCAGCTCCCCGTGAGCTGCGTTGCCACCTTGTCCGCCATCTGTGCATATAGTTCAGCTTTGGTTGGCATGGTATTCTGTCCTCCTTTCGGTTTTGGGTAAAAGAAAAGCAGGAAACCTGAACGATTTCCTGCTTGCTACTTTGTGGCTTCTCATGCAATATTCTTCTTTTTCTTTGCCACAATAAATCCAATTATCATAAGCACATTCAAAACAAATACTACAACACTGCCTTCAATTTTATAAATTCCACCAGATAGCAGTTGATCGCCACCGAATGTCATATTAAACAAATGCGGATAGTCCTCTGCAAGTGATACTCCTCCCAAAATAATTGCTCCTACACTATTCCAGAGAAAATGAATGATTATAGGTGCAATCAAAGAATTTGTATATTCCAAAACTGCTGTCATAAACAAACTCATTGTCAAAACATTCAAAACAGGGAGAATTCCTGCTTCAAAAGCACCTCCATGTGCCAAAGTAAATAGCATGGTAGACACAACAGTTGCCGCAACTACATTGTAGTTTCTCTTTATCATCTGATATAGATAACCACGAACTAACATTTCCTGCATAATTGTGTTGATAAAGGCTGATAGTATCCAGAGCCAGAGCATAGAAATATGATTAGTATCTTCTATCCGTGCAGACCCGGCAAAAAGCAAAATACCGACAGATATACCTAACCAGCTTAGTCCCACTACCCCTCCTAATAAACTGTTATAGACGGGGCGTTGTGCGAGATGTAACTTGGTTTTTTTACGATCTACAAACCCAAAAATAACGGTCATAACAACAATCGCCAAAAACGGTATTAGTTCTGCAAAAAATCTCCACAGCGCTGCATTGTCAATCTCAGGAATTGGTATAACTGATGCGCAAATTGCCCATCCAACAAAGAAAATGATAGATTTTAATGATACTTCTATTAGCTTTTTCATATTTCTAAAACTCCCTAGTGCTTTCTAATTTACATAAAGTACATTATACATCATCTTGTCAAGGAGTTACATCCTTTTTTTGTAAAACTCTACTTGAAAAAATAGTAGAATAAATAGCTTTCTGTCCCCACAAAGAACAGCTTTAGGTTTACTGGTCAAAATCGGGGTACAGCTCCAACTCGGCAAAGTCCTCATCGGTCATCGCACAGAGCTTCGTAAGGGCGCTGTCGGTTAGCTCTCTCAGTTCTGTTTCCTCCGGCGAAAGCTCGCCGCGCATTTCATGCAGGCTGTCAATCAGCCCGGTGCGGCTGCCGGTATTGTAAATGCACATCAGATTCATTTCCTCAAAAGTAAAGTTTGCCATATCAAATCTCCCTTTCCGCACTCTTTTTTGGTGCTGTCTTTTTGTGTTCTGCTTTGGGCTGGCTTTTCAGCTGGTCCACAACGGATTTTTTCTTTTCCCGTTCCTCCCGATGAGCGGCGGCTGCCAAGTCCATCAGGGAAATGGGCCGACCGCTTCGGGCCTGCTGTTCCAGCTCTGCCACCGTAGGCTCTTTTTCGCCATTGTTGATGATGCCGTCGATCATGCCGTAATCGTCCTCCACGGACATCTCCGCATTTTTCAGCGGATTTTCCGGCAGGAATCCGGGGATCTGGGTAAATCCAAGGCTGGCACAGTAATGACAGGATACCTTACCGTCCTGTCTGATCGCAACGATGTCGCTGACGCTCATGGAGGGACTGTGAAAGTCCACGGGTTTTTCCAGATTGAATTGCTGATAGAGTTTTTCCAGCTGCTCCGGCACAGTGCCAGACTCACTCAGCGGAGCGGTGTAAATGAGGTCATAATTGCTGCGGTCTACGGAAATATCATGGGACTTTAGCCAGTCCAAATTCATAAAGCGCACATTCTGCGGATCGTCACTACTTACCTGATAGATGGCAAAGCAATCTCTGTTCTGAGAGAGAAATGCCTGTTCGCGTTCCTGCTGATGTTCCTGACGCTCCATGACCTTTTCGTGGAACTGAGGGCTTTTCTCCCATTCCTCATGGTCCACACCGAAAAGACCGCCATGATTCATGATTTCCTGCGGATCAAACACCATGCTCTCCGTATTGTCCTCATGCAGCACATAGACGGTCAAACCGGCGGCATCCAGTTCCAGCGCCCGTTCTCTGGTAACAGGGAGCATCCCATCATAGAAGTAGCCGTATTCCTGCATATCCGGTGTGGATACCTGCTCATCCGGCATGGGGTATTCATCCAGTGCCTGCTCCTGCGCTTCCGGCAGCTGGGAAGAAGCAGTCATCTGACTGGTCTCTGCCTGCATTTGCTGATAGGCCGCTTCCTGCAAGGTCTCAATCATGAACATAGGAGCGTGTCTGAGCGAAGTGCTGTCCAGATTGTTGTCATCACAAATCTGGAGAACTGCCTTCATGCAGGAAAGCTCCGGCATATCCAGCTGACCACCATCCAGCTCTTTCATGGACGCAGCATCGTAAAGAGTGTAGTCCCATCCGCTGTCACAAGGTTGGATATGAAGATAGGTAGTATCGTTGATCAGAAACAAAGCCTCCTGCTGGTTGGCATCCGCCCCCAGTACCTCCATTTCCGGCATGGCCGCAGCCAGTTCCGTTACCGCTTTCTGTACCAGCGGATTATCACGGTAATAGTCGATTGCCTGAATGGTGTCCAGGTCAATGGTCTGCCCAGTCAAAATCGGAAAAGGTCCTTCATAGTCGCTTCCATCTTTCAGCTCAAAGCCAATGCCCTTGATCCCGTTCATTCGCTCTGCCGGAATCTCCTGATAAATGCGGACAGCTTCTTCCAAAGACAGATTATCGTGGTATTCTCCGAGGTTTGGAAACTCCATGCACTCTGCTACATAGTAGGTCAGATTGCCGGTCGGCTGTCTATCGGCTACCTTAGCAGCATCTTCTGGCTGCTCTATCGGGGCGGTTTCCGGCTCTGCCTTTGCATGGGGGTCAATTCCACGCTCTTTGCAGATTTCCTTATAGTGGCGCTCAATGTCAGAGATCAAAGTACCGGAGGTCTTGTTGATGGTTTCCAAACTGGCTCTCAGCTCTTTCAGCTCTTTGCCCTGACTCCAGCTTGCAATATAGCCGAAGCTGTTTTCTCCGGTCTCGATGCCAAAATATTTGCAGACTGCGTAGGAGATGCTTTCAGCCTCCACTTCCTCCGTGTGGCGATTTTTGATTGCCTGTTTTTCTGTGGTTGGATCTTCCTCAACTGCAAGACGCCATTCAAACTGATTTTCGTCCACATAGCGCCAATCCATATCAGAAGCAAACTGTTCAGCTTCTCTTTCTGTGGCAAAATCCAGCTTGAAATCATGCTTGGTTCCACCTTCACTCTCCAGCACAACCTTCCATGACGGTAGCATTTCATATTTTTTAGGGTCATGGAGCTTGCTGTGGGCAATCTCGTGTACTGTGGCTGAAACCGTCTGAACCTCACTCATGCCCTGACGAATGGCAATTTTCTGATGATCAGCAGAAAAATAGCCGTCCGTATCAGCGGCCATTGCTTCAAAAGTAATCGGCACCGGTGCGCTGCGGCGCAGGGCCTCCATGAATGCCTCATAATTTGGCACATTGCCGGAAAGGGAGGAAGCAAGCTCCGGCAAAGGTTTCCCGTCGGTCTGGCTCACATCAAAGACCTTGACCGGACGAAACATGGGGATTTCGATTTCTTTTTCCTCTGTGACGATCTTTCCGTCTTTATCCAGAATCGGAGCCTTGGTATCCGGGTCCAGCTTCTGCTCCTCGATTTTCTTCTTATACGGTGTGGGGGCGATGATGGTAATGCCATGCTCGCCCTTTTTTACATGACGCTCAAACTGGTCTTTCCACTTATTGTATCCGGCTACCAATGTAGCGTCCGGCTTCTGCATATAGATGAGCATGGTGTTGTTTACCGAATAGCGGTGGAAGCGGGACATGACGGACAGATAGCGCATATACTTTTCACTCTCAAACAGTTCTTTGATGCCCTGCTCGATGCCATCTGTGATTTCCCTTAGCCGCTCTCGGTTGGTGGGTTTGTTCTCAGCCATGATTTTCAATCTCCTTTCCAAGTGTGTGATTTCTGCTGTGTGTTCTGCAATCCATGCCTTTTGTTCTTCTTCACTTTCATAAAGAAAAAGGTCCAACAGGTACTCTACATAGGTTTTTTTCTGGATTGCTTCCACAAAACGGGGGTGCGGTTCTTCCTCCGGTGTCCGGGGAGAATTGTCGGCCTCCCATTTTTTCAGCAGATAGTAGTAATCGGACAGTACGCGATAACACCGCTGCCGGTCCTCCCGAAATTTCTGTGCCTCGTTTTTCTGCCGGACATACCTCCTGCGGGGAGGGGCCTGACTGTCATAGATCAGGCCAAAGTCCTGTGCCAGTTTCTCCGCCGCTTCTTTTGAGGAGAGGTCAAAGAGCTTTGCGGTAAAGTCGATCACATCCCCATCTTCACCGCAGCCAAAGCAGTGGAACCGCTGGTCTACCTTCATGCTTGGGTTCTTATCATCGTGAAAGGGACAGCAGGCCATGCCATTTCGTTTGACCTCGATCCCATAAAACGCTGCCGCATCTCTGGTGCTGACCGACTGCTTGACTGCTTCAAATACATTCTCTGTCATGTGCCTTTAACTGCCGGACTTTCGCATAGGAGGCTGGTATCCGGCAGCTTTCGCACGCTCACTGGCGGCTTTGCGGCGTTCTGCGCTATATGGCTCCCGGACTGATACACACCGCTTGGGGACGATAAAGTTATGGGCGTCCTTTCGGGTGATCTGGTCGGGGTGCTTTTTTGCCAGCAGTTCCAGCTTCTCCATCAGACGGGGATCGTGGGTATAGACCTCAGCCATTGGTTCTGCCTGGTTATAGAGGAGAATGGTTTCCCGTTCCACTAAAGAGAGCTTCATCGGCTGCCTCCTTTCCGCTGGTCAAATTCCAGCTTGAAGTTGGCATACTGTCCATCGTCCTCCAAAACCACAGTGGCATCGTAGGTCTTGCCGGTTTTCTCCGAATATAGCCCCGTCACACGGACACAGCCATCGTTCAGCAGCGCAGACACCACAGCTTTGGTCGGCTGTTTTTTCTTGGCAGCCCACCATTTGTTGTTTTTCCAGATTGCAAATTTGCAAGAATCATTCTGACAGAAGAAGCCTTTTTGCAGTTCTGCAACTTCACCGCCGCAGCGAGGGCATTTGCCCACCACCTCACGGGGCGGAGTGAACAGGTACTCGGTTCCCTTGATGACCTGATAAGTTCCCACCAAGTCTTTCAGCATGGTGCTGATCCCGTCCAGAAACCCCTCTGGGGCAAGCTGCCCGCGCTCGATCTCGCCCAGGCGATACTCCCACTCGGCAGTCAGAAGCGGCGATTGCAGTTGTTCCGGCAGGACCGTGATAAGGGATACTGCATCGTGGGAAGGAAGAAGCTGTACCGTTTTCCTGCTCTTTTTTCGTTCCAGAAAACCGGCAGATACCAGCTTTTCCAAAATACCGGCACGGGTGGCCGGTGTCCCCAGACCTTTTCGCTCGGCGTCCTCCGGCATATTCTCTTTTCCGGCAGTCTCCATTGCGGACAACAAGGTATCCTCCGTAAAGTGCTGAGGCGGACTGCTTTTGCCTTCTTTGACGATTGCCGCAGCAACCGAAAGGGTCTGTCCTTCGGTCAGCTCCGGCAGGGCTTTCTCTGTGCCCTCTTTTTTCGGCTCTGCATCCTTCATTTTGGCACGGTAAGCGTCCTCCAGTGCTTTCCATCCGGGATGCTTCACCGTTTTTCCTTTTGTGGTAAACTCCCCACCGGCACACGCTGCAATCACAACAGTTTCCGAATAGATATGGGGCTGGGCTACGGCGCACATCAGACGCAGGGCCACCAGCTCCAGCACCGCTTTTTCTCCCGCAGGAAGGGCAGAAAGGTCTGCATCCTTGAGATTTCTGGTAGGGATTACTGCGTGATGGTCGGTTACTTTCTTATCGTTGATGACCGTATGCGGATCACAGGTAATGGCGATCCCTTTGCGAAACGGCATAGCGTTGGCAACCAGATTGACCAGCACCGGCAGGCTGTCTGCCATATCACCAGTCAGATAGCGGCTGTCAGTACGGGGATAGGTGCAGAGCTTCTTTTCATACAGGCTTTGTAGGTAGTCCAGGGTCTGCTGGGCTGTAAATCCAAGCAGGCGGTTGGCATCTCTTTGCAGGGTAGTCAGGTCATAGAGGGCAGGCGGCTTTTCGGACTTTTCCTTACACTCCACCTTTTTGATTGTGACATTTGCACCCTGACAGGCTTCTTTCAGCTGCTTAGCAGCGGCCTTATTCGCCATGCGCTCCCCGGATACGGTAAGACCGGGCAGCTCCAGCGCCACGGTATAAAAGGGAATCGGCTGAAAGGTGTCGATCTCAGCTTCTCGCTGGACAATGAGCGCCAGTGTTGGGGACATCACGCGCCCGATGTTGAGGGTACGGTGATACAGCACGGAAAAAAGCCTTGTCGCATTGATCCCCACCAGCCAGTCGGCCTTGGCACGGCAGAGGGCAGCATCTCGAAGTCCGTCATAGTCCGCACCGGGGCGCAGGTTTGCAAAGCCTTCCCTTATGGCGGAGTCTTCCATCGAAGAAATCCAGAGCCTTTTCATCAGCTTCTTGCAACCTGCCAGCTCATAGACGCTGCGGAAGATCAACTCGCCCTCGCGTCCGGCATCGCAGGCATTTACCACCTCCGAAACATCCGGGGCATTCATCAGCTTTTTGAGAATATCAAACTGCTTTTTCTTATCCTTTCCCACCACCATCTGCCAATACTCCGGCAGGATAGGCAGATCATCATATCGCCACTTGGCATACTTTGGGTCATAGCTGTCTGCATCCGCAAGACCGGCCAGGTGGCCCACGCACCAGCTGACACGCCAACCGTTGCCCTCCAGATACCCGTCCTTACGGACGGTTGCGCCGATCACCGCCGCCAAACTCTGGGCAACTGATGGTTTTTCGGCAATTACCAATTTATGTTGAGCCATGATGGTTCCTCCTCTCTTTGAGCCATCGGGACATTTCCCGGTGACAGATACCTACGCAGGGTCTTCCATAATTCCCGCAACCATAGCAGGGGTGGCTGTGGGGCAAAGAAGGAGGACGGGAAGTTTCCTTCCCGCCCTCCGGCCTGCGTGTCATCATGCGTTCATAGGGACTGTCTGTGAAACGGGTCATTTCACACTGTCCTCATCATCTTCTTCTGTGCTGCCCCCGTCAGCGTCCGGCTCGTCCGACTCCTCATCCTCGGTTTCCCATTCCTCGGAATCCTCCTCGCCATAATCATAATCGTCCAGACTGTCATTGCCCTTGGTCTTAGGCTTGTTCTTAACGAGCTTCAAGTAGGCAAATACGCCACCGCCTCCCAGCAGAGCCAGCAAAAGGACTATCGCAGCCGGGTTCAATCCGGCAGGCTTCTCCTTTTCCGGCTCCGATGTTTCTGCCGGAGGTTCCGGTGCTTTGCCCGTACATTTACTCTTATCAGTTGCGCAGACCGGGCAGGCCGTATTGACTGCCCCTGCTTCACATTTTGTTGAACAGCTACACACAGCAGCCGGCTCCTCTTTGACATTTTCATCTTCCATCAGTGCCATCAAATCCGCTTCATCCACCTGGTTCAGAAAGTGAACAGCAGTCTTTTTATCCTCATTAGCCCTGTCGATCAAAATGTAAAAATAGTTGCCCGCCTTGGTGGTAATGGTAATGAGCTGCTTATTGCCACCAAAATCATCCACCAGAGCGGCATTGCCATCTGGTGTAAGTGCCGGTGCCGGTTCTGCTTCTTCCACAATCACATTGCTGTCATTGGTAGAATCCTCTGCCGGTGCCGCCGGAGCCTGTTCTGACCCCTGTGCGAAAGCAGGGATCGTAAATCCAAATGCCACAACCATTGTCAGGCAAAGGGCGGAAAGTGTTTTGCAAATTCTTTTATTCTTCATAAGCGGTAACCTCCTGATTATTTGATTCCGACAGTGCTGTATCTCTGCCGTGGTTCATTCCACCGGAAAGCATAGCGTTCAGCTGTGCTGGAGTCATGCGTAACGCACGAACCATCTGAACGATTTCCAGATTCTCTGCCTCCGTTTTCTGTGCTTCCAGGGTCTTGAGCTTTTCCTGATATTCCGCAATCTTCTCACGGGTTTTCTCAATTTCCTGGTCGATACGTTCAATTTTGTTTTTTGCCATAACCGTTCACTCCTTTCCACAAAGTCTGTTACCAGTTCATCAGGCCGTAGCCCTTAATACTTTGATAATTCAGGTCATAACTTTTGATCTTGCAGGCATCGCCGGAATTTCCCTCCACCGTATAAACACGGCTGCCATCCGTACCGATCACGATACCCACATGGTCTGCTGTCCCATCCAAATCCCAATCAAAGAAAATTGCATCTCCGGGAGCCAGATTGTTATAGCCTCTTGCACCCCATTGTCCATGAGACTGGAACCACGGAACGCCCTGCCACTCACAGCCTGCAAAGCGCGGTTCACTTTTTCCAGCCTGGTTATAACACCAGGATACAAAGCAGGCGCACCACTCCACGCGGCTGTCAAAGCCATACCAGCTCCAATAAGGATAGCCGCCCACATTGCCCACCTGACGCTTGGCCAGTTCCACCAGCTGAGGATTGCCGGGGCGGGTACCGTTAATGAACTGCACACCGGACAGATCTTCCGAGCCGCTGGTATCAGGGGAACCGCCGCCAAACAACAACGGCTTATTGCCCATGGTCTGCCGGTAAACCTGATACATTTCCATCTGCTCCGGGGGCAGTAACTCCGACGCCACAGCGGAAATGGGCTTGCTGGTGAGTTTCACATTCAAAATGTAATACTCATAGGGAACTTCTTCCGAGGTGGTCTCGCCGGTCTCTGGGTCGGTGGAGGTCTCCGTGCGGTAGCGGATCTCCACTTCCTCAGTAAGCGTCAGCTGATACTGTGCTGCAAACACACGCGCCAGCTCTGCCTGAGCGCTCTGCCGGGTGTAACCTTGCAAGACAGCAGACAGAAATGCTGCCAGCTCATGAGGGTCATGGCCGATCATACCAAGGTCATAGCGATACTCGTCATACCCTGGGTGGCTGCTTTCAATGTTGTCGATTTCCTCCTGCAACTGGACTTCTCTGGCTGCATAATCTGCCTCCACTGCCAGCATTTCCGGGTCATCCGACGGATAAGTGGTGCCGGAGAGAACGGAACCGATGCTCTGCGCTATCATGGAGCAGGAGGACATGGTATTCATCAGCATACAGGTAATGAGGAACAACCCCCCTGCCATCAGGAAACCCTTCTTGTGGCGCATGACGAACGCCCCTGCCTGCTGTGCCTTTTCTTTTACCGTCCTTGCGGCTTTTCCGGTTTTGGATGCAGCCTGGGCGGTATTTCCGGCAGTCTGACCGGCGTGTTTGGCGGCGGCATACTGCCTTTTGATGGCCTGCTTTTGCTGCCAGCGAGAAAGCGGATTGCTGGCAAACTGGGGATTTTCCTGCAAAGATTTCTGGTACAGAACATTTACATTTGCCTTTTCCAGTTGGCGCTCTGCCTGTGCTGCTTTGCGGTACGGCTTCAGCTTGTGGCTGCGATAGCCCTCCCGCACCAGATAAGCGCCGGTCTCCACCGCTTCCTCGGACTTATGGGCGCTTTCCACGCCCACGTTGTCCTGCTCTGTTTCCCGGATCTCTTTGTGGAGCTTGCCCACGACCAGATGGACGGGAGCTTCCCTGACTCCTTGAGAAACTTTGGAAGGTGGCTTTTTCTTGTCCTCAAAGGTCAGCTTCGAGGTCTTTTTTCCGGTATCCGGGTCAATGACCGTCTGCCTGACCTTTTTCTTTGGGATATTGGCCTGCGCCTTATCTGCTCTGGTCGCAGCTTTCTCCGCTTTACGGATCGGCTTTTCCAGTGCAGGGTCAGACCGTTCCTCATCAGTAAAGCGCAGACGCGGTTCCTTATTCAAACCATTCTCCCAGCATGAGGGAGGACATCATGTAGTGCAGCTCTGCATAAATGGCCATTCCCACCGGATCGTTGAACATACAGCCGGACAGGTAGGCATAAAACTGTGCCACCACATCGGACAGGATCTTCGCTTCAGTCCCTTCCAGAACCAGACCACCCATACCTTCCTTGGCACGGATGGCGCTCCAAACCTCTGCCAGGCGGAGCAGCCCCACCTGACCGGTCTCATTCAGTTCGGCTGCCTGATCTGCCGCCGTGCGGCACTCACTTACCGCATCGGCCATGACTGTAAGCAGCTGGCTGCGCTGGGCATTTACCGCCCTGTCAAAAAACATCAGCGAATTTTTATTCAAAATGTTGGGATTCATCATCATTCATCCTCCTTCTTTTTCAGTTCCTGGGGTTTGGTAGTCATAATGCGGTAAAGTTCGGTGTTCTTCGGGAAGTGATCTACAAACGGCAGGATCGTGGAGCCATAGAACAGCAGGCCCTCGCCCTCACCGGAGTGGGTCACATAGCTAAGCTGGTGCGTGGAAATCCCCAGTTGCTTCGCCAAAATCTGGCGGTCTCCGCCTGCCTGGTTAAGCATATACACGAAGTCCGAGTTTTCAAAGATGTTCTCTACCTCGCGGCTGCTCAAAAGGTCTTTGACATTCTGGGTGATACCTGTCGGAATACCGCCCCATTTTCTGAATCGCTTCCAGATTTCCACCGTATAGGCGGCGGTCTGCTCCTCCTTCAAAAGCAGGTGCATCTCGTCGATGTAGTAGCGGGTAGACTTGTGAGCGGCACGGTTGATGGTAACGCGGTTCCACACCTGATCCTGTACCACCAGCATACCGATTTTCTTAAGCTGCTTGCCCAGTTCCTTGATGTCGTAGCAGACAATCCGGTTATCAATGTCCACATTGCTCTGATGATTGAACACATTCAAAGAACCCGTTACATAGATTTCCAATGCCGTTGCAATGTACTGAGCTTCTTTTTCTTCCTGCTCCCGCAACAGGTTATAAAGGTCCTCCAAAATCGGCATATTCTCCGGCTTTGGGTCATTGAGATATTCGTTGTAAACCAGCCGTACACAACGGTCAATAATGGTTTTCTGCACCGGCTGCAAGCCCTCCTTACCGCCCACGATCAGCTCACACAAGCTGAGGATAAAGTCAGACTTGAGTGACAGCGGGCTTTCATCATCCGAATAGTCCAGATTCAGATCCATCGGATTGATATAGTTGGTTGAAGTAGGTGAGATCTTGATGACCTGCCCATGCAGACGCTCAACAAGAGGTGCGTACTCCGCTTCCGGGTCACAGATAATAACATCATCACTGGTAAGCAAAAAGCAGTTGGCAATTTCTCGTTTTGCGCTGAAGGACTTACCGGAACCCGGCGTACCCAGAATCAGGCCGTTGGGGTTTTTCAGCAGCTTTCTGTCCACCATGATGAGGTTGTTGGACAGAGCATTGATGCCGTAGTACAGAGCTTCTTTCCCGTTCTGGAACAGTTCCTGCGTAGTAAAGGGCACAAAGATAGCTGTGGAACTGGTGGTCAGTCCTCGCTGAATCTCAATCTGATTGAGACCCAGAGGCAGACAGCTCATCAGCCCTTCTTCCTGCTGGAAGTCCAGCCTGGTCAGCTGACAGTTATACTTCTGGGCAATAGAGCCTGCCTGAAAGATGTTGTTGCCAAGCTGACGGGGATTGTCCGCTGTGTTCAGCACCAGAAAGGTCAAAAGGAACATTCTCTCGTTGCGGCTCTGCAAATCCTGCAAGAGTTTTTTCGCTTCACTGCCGTAGGTAGCAAGGTCAGATGGAATGATGTCCATGTCGTATCCGGCACGGACTGCTTTTTTCTGTTCCTCGATCTTGCTGCGGTCCAGGTCGGTAATCTTCCGCTTTACCGTTTTGATGGCTTTCACCTGATCCACCGACTGAATGTGCATACTCACAATGAGCGAGCTTTCCATATCCAGAAAATCAGCCAGCAAACGGTCATTCAGCTCCGGTGCGAGAATCTGCAAAAAAGAAACAGCCCCGTATTTCTTGCCCATACGGAACTGCTTGCCGGTGCGGAACTCAAAGGAGCTTGGTGCAATAAAATCCTTTGTGGACAGACCGGAAGGAGCCAGCCAGTCCCATTCAAACTGAAACGGGAGTTGTTCATCCATGTGGAATACCGCATGAAGCTGAAAAAGCCTTTCTTTACCGTCCAGCGTTCTGGCAGCTACACCAAGACGCTTGAAGTTATTAAGTATATCGGTCTCAATACGCTCCAGACGGGGCTTGGCGGCTTTGATGCTGTCCGCGTCGATACCAAAGGTCAGGTATTTGGTCTTGATGAGACCGTTGTTACCTCTGGCCAGCTGATTTTGCAGCATTGTGGTGTATTCCTCGCGGATACTGTCAAAGGCGTCCCTCTGGGGCGGGATGGAAATGGAGTTAGCAAAGGTCTCCTCCGATGCCGCAAGGTTCAAAAAAGACAGCTGGAAATGAATCGAGCTGTCAAAATAATTGAGAAAATCACACCACCCCTCAAAGATTGCCGTCTTATCTTCGTTTTGGGAGAGCTGATAGTTGATGTCCTGAAACTGGATGGTCTTTGTGTAGTGGCTGTCCGATACGCGGCAGATTCCGTCCGGCCACATCCGTTCATAAGAGATACTGTCCTGCGCAGATTTTCCTTTTTTGTCCGTGCGGTTAGCGCGGGCAATGGCCGCTTCGATCTGCTTCTTATCGGCGCGGGACAGCTTTTTCTTTGTCTTTACCGGCTGCACAGTTTTTTCCTCGGTTTTTCCGAACATCCGATGCAGCCATTTTTTTATTGCGGTGAACAATGTCATACACCTCCTTATCGAGCATTTCCTGCCGCTTTAATACGGCATAAAAGTTGTTGGTCTGGTAAGGTCGCTGCTTTGGACGGATCACAGCTACTTTGAGAATGTTGCCCACGATCTTTTCCAGGGGCTGTCCATGCTTTTCGTACATAGCCAGCATAAAGAAGGGCAGCATAACCAGCATCATACACATAGCCGCTACACTGTTTCCGGTAGGTTTTCTGAGCAAAAAGAAAAGCGGTACGCCAATAAGCGCTCCGCCCGTGAAGCAGATAAGCTGCCGCTTGGTCAGATTGAACATGACCTTTGTTTTGACTTTTGTTAAGTCCTTGGGTACGGGTACATAAGCCAATGTGGAAACCTCCTTCCGTTTTAGTGCGCCTGAAAGACTGATTTGGCGAGACTGCCGGTTTTGAACAGCGTAAAACATAGCAGTACAGTGTAGCCCACGCAGCTCCAGATTGCCATGATGATGTCATCTTCCATAGCGATGTTCTGCACCAGCACAGCATAAATTGCCACGCAGACGATAATGAGAAACGCCTGAAAGCCCAGTGCCAGTAGGGATCGGAGGTAATTCTGTCCCATACCGCCCCATTCTTTGCCCATCATTGCAGCCATTGGAACGGGAGCCACCGAAGTTACAAGGTAGATCTCGATCATACGGCCATAAATAACGATAAAGATACAGATATACAACGCCCACATGGTAATGCCAATAAAGAGGGATTGGAACCACAGTCCGAACAGCGGTCCCAAATCCATTTCCATCAGCCTCGGTTCCAGATCGGTCATAACTGAGGAAATGTCAATGGACGCATCCGAATTGATAATCCCTGCCGCCTGCGCCACCACGCTCTGCGCCATATCAAAGACGCCCATCACGATATTCCATGTGTTTGTGACAATGAGGATGGCGGCAGCTGATTTGAACACCCACTTGAAAATCATCCAGGTATCCACATCATGCAGGTTGTTCTTGTCTGCAATCATCTGGATCAGGTCTACGGTCATCACGATAGCCAGGATCACACCTGCAATCGGCACCATGATGGAGTTTGACAGATTCTCAATCATATTGAAAATACTGCCATTCCATCCCTGTGGGGTCTGTCCTACCTGTACGGATATATCCGCGACCTGTTGGTTTACGCTGTCAAACATCCCCGAAAGGTTGCTCATAATACCGCCCACCAGCATTTCTTTCAGCCAATTTGTCAGGGCTTCAAGTAAGAAATCCATACGGTGTCAACCTCCTTTCCGCCGCCCCCGCAGAACTGCGGGAGCGGCAAGGATTTCATGCAGGAACGCTTAGACAGAGAACAGTCCGGAGAGCAGAGGTACAAGAACCATACCAACAACGGCTACACCAGCGCCAGCCATGAGCTGCTTCATGCCCTGAGATTTTGCGCCAGGGTTGTCGTTGCCGTAACCTTCCAACAGGTTGATGACACCCCAGATACCAAGACCAGCGCCCAGAGCGATAACGAGAGTCTGAAGAACGGTAATTGCCTGTTCAAAAAATGCCATATAGTTTGTTAGCCGGAATCTGATTAAAAAATAGGTTTGTCATGTTTCATAGGCATACAAAAGCCGGAACAATCTGCCGCCCGGTTTCCGGGGGCATGATTCCGGCTGTCCTCCTTTTTCATTATTTTTCTTGCGATTGTCCGCTTTGTACGCCAATGGCCTCAACAGAGGCAGTTGCGGCAAATAGATACGATCACTCCTTTCTCAGCGGAACCGTATTACACGCCCTCCGTGTCTACTTCATATACATCGCAGACCTCATCAGGCTTGAGTTTTAGTCTGGCAGACAAAAATGCTTCAATATCAAAGGTATTTCGCTTGTCTGCATCAGCTGTGTATTTGAAATTAGGGTGTCTGGTAATGTCATACTTGTCTGAAAGAAACGGACGCACACCGCGCAACTGCAAGATGCACTTGCCGCCATCCATAACTGCCAGCTCGTCCTGGCTCATCAGCTCTTTTCCCAATTTCTGATAGTTGAGCGAGTGGGAAGTCTCCCGTCCCCGGCTCTCTCCGGTGTTGTAAGTGTCTATGGTCTCCTTTCCCAGAACAGCCGCCAGCTCTTTCAGCGTTGTTGGTTCTTTGCCACCCAGGAAGATGGAAGTATCCATATTTCCGATAATGGTATCTGCGTTATCCTTATAGATCGCCTTGAGCTGACTCTGCGCCTGCAACACCAGACAGGCTGAGATCTCACGGCTTCGGATCGTGGCCACCAACTTTTCCAGCTTCGGAATCTGCCCGATGTTGGCGCACTCGTCAATGAGACAGCGCACATGGACTGGGAGCCTGCCGCCATACACATCATCGGCCTTTTCACAAAGCAGGTTGAATAACTGGGTGTAGCACATGGAAATGAGAAAGTTAAAACTGTCATCCGTATCACTCATAATGAGGAACAGAGCCGTTTTTCTGTCTCCCAGCGTATCCAGTTCCAACTCATCGTAGGATGTAACCTCGCGCAGCTCCGCAATATCAAATACGGCCAGACGCGCACCGCAGGAAATCAAAATCGACTTAGCGGTTTTGCCAGCTGCCAGCTTATATTTCTTATACTGCCGCACTGCGAAGTGGTTTGGCTTTTCCGATTCCAGTGCATCAAACATCAGGTCTACAGGATTTTTGAACTCCTCGTCATCCTCCCGGACTTCCATGGCGTTGATGAACTCGATGAGGGTGGAGAAGTTTTGCTCCTCCACCGGAGCTTCATAGTGGATATATCCAATCAACGCGCAATACAGCAATGTTTCCGCCTTGACCCAGAAATCATCTCCGGCCTTGCCCTCGCCTTTGGTATTGGCAATCAGCGTTGTCACCAGCTTCAAAATATCCTTTTCCGAGTGGATGTATGCAAAGGGGTTATAGTGCATGGACTTCTTGAAGTTGATGGTATTTAGGACCTTGATTCGGTACGGCTCATAAATGACCTTGCCGTGCTTATCCTTCATGGGCTTTCCGTCCTTCCCCAGCTTGGGCGCACCCCTTTGGAGCATTTTTCCGCACTCCACCAGAATTGTTCCCTTCGGGTCCGTCACAACATAGGAGCTGTGCATCTGCATCAGGTTGGGTTTCAGCCAGAATCGGGTCTTACCGGAACCGGAGCCGCCAATCACCAGTACATTTTTGTTTCTGGCAGTCTTGGGGTCCTTGGGGCGGCTGTTCATGGTCAGGCTCTCCGTTTTCGTCAGAATCACATTGTTCTGAAATACAGGATCAACGTAAGGTGTAATATCCTCACGGGTTCCCCAGCGGGCCGAACCATATTCCAAACCATGTCGATATTTCTTGGCGTTCTTGCTTTTAAGATACACCGCCAGCCTCAGACCAACACCGCAGCACAGCCCTACCAACAAATCCAATGGATGCAGGCTTGGCCAGAAACTTTGCAACGCCCCAGGCAGAACCGCAACCAGCGAAAGAAACTTTTCTGAAGCATCTGCCCCTTGTGCCATTCGCCATGCCTCTCCAAAATTGGTAGCAAACAGCCCCAGCAGGATATACGGCATATTCAGCAAAACGAGCTTTTTGATGTCCAATGTCTTTTTCATCGTTCCAGCTCCTTTCGCTTGGTGCGATCCACCACAGCATTTTTAACCATCTCTTTGAACTGGTTAAGTTTTGCCAGTACGGACGAGCGCTCTGTTTTCGTTGCCTTTTTGACCTTTTTGTTGGTGTACTCTGTAAAAGCTGCTGTCAGAGCATCTGCATCACGGCCTTTGAAAAAGATCAGGTACTTGGGCGGGGAGCTGCTGCGGTCTTTCTTCACCGCATAGTCCACACCATATTTCCGGGCGATTTTCTCAAACTCCTTGATAGAGGGGTCTGTGATCTCAATGTTGGATATTCCCTGATTCTGCCCGACAAGCTGCTTCACAGTCTGTTTTCCATGCGGAACAACCGGCGCATCACGGCTTCTCTGTTTTTCCAGCTTCTTTTCCTTTCGATGTGCCATGTACTTGCTTATGGCAGCCTTAAACATTCTGCCGGTAAACTTTGTTCCACTGACAACCAGCGTCAAAGTTCTGTTTTCCACTTCTTCCTGCATTTTCTCGCCTCCTTTCCACGAAGTTTGCAGGGAATCTCTTTTTTTGCTAAGGCGGAACCACCAGCCGCCGCAGAAGATAACGCTTCATACCGCCCTCCTTAGCGTAACTGGTCAGAACGGTCATAGTGCAGATTGCCCTGACGTACCTTTGCGTGGCTCAAAATCTTAATCTGCCCCTTTTCCTGACTATCCAGTGCTTTTTCATAACCGGTATCCGACAGGAACAGGCGGGTTCGTTCGCCTTTCCAGCCAACAGGGGAATCGTTCGTCAGCACATCAAAAATAATCATGTGCCGGGTGTCCTCCGCAAAACGCTGGAGGTCCATATATCCATGACCGTGATAATTCTGCGCTCCTGCCTTTGCCCGCATTTCTTCCATCAGCTGCCCTATGGTCTTTCCCTCAGACATCATGCTTACTCCTTTCTCCCGGCACTTCCGGGCAATAAAAAAGCGACCATTTACCAGCCGCCATACAGATCGTGATTTACTTGTGAAGTGTAATGATTGCTTATCGTGGTCGGTGCATTGAACAGAACGGTCAGAAGATACTGCTTCATGTTGCGAATTTCCGTGGTGTTCTTCTGTAAACAGTCCATGACAAACTCAATGTGCGAGTTATCCAGCTTCAAGAATCTGGAACGAACGATTTCATGCGGAAAATCGCTTCCTGCAATACGGGTGGTCTTTCGCTTTGCACAGACCGTTTCCACGATCAACTCCACAATTTCGTCCAAATCCTCCCGATAAGTTTCATACTGCTGACACAGGTATTCATACCCGATATTCTCCTGAATCAATTCCCGATAACTCTCTATCTCTGTGAGTGACATCGCATCTCTTCCTTTCCGTTCCGGCAGACAATCTGCCGCGTAATCCCGGAAGGGAATGGAATCGGTACTTGATCCATAAATATTTTGTTTTTGAGTATTTGATTTCTCTATATTTAATTCTGCGGGCTTTTCCGTATCCGGTTTGTCCATATACGGGTTTTCCGTATCTGGTGAATCCGTATCCGGTTTTCTAAGCTGTGGCTGCTCGTATATGACATACTCTGTATCGCTGATGCGTCCCTGCCGGTCACGCAGCTTGTGCCGCACAATGTAACCGGCAGCCTCCAATTCCCGCAACGCAGCGCCTATGGCATCCACGCCCTCCTTACAGATCTTTGCAAGACCACGGGTGGTGTAATTCCAGTCCTCTGGCAAAGATAACATCATGGAAAGCAGTCCCTTGGCTTTTAACGACAGATTTGCATTTCGTAAATGATGATTGCTCATCACGGTATAATCACGGGTCCGTTCAATGCGAAAAACGGCCATCGACCTCACTCCTTCCGAATTTTGGGTACAAAAAAACCGCAATCCTCATTCCAAAGAATTGCGGTGTTCAACACTTTTCAAATTTTCTTGCATAGAACCAAAACAGCGGCTTTCGAGGACGCGCCTCTGTAAATGGCTCCTCCTTGGCGAAAGGAAGTGTTTGCATCACTCGGTCAATATCCGTTGATTCCATGTCATGCTGAGATTTGCAATCTTCCCGGATTGCTTCTTGAATTTCCTTTACCGTACACATAGTCATTCCTTTCCTTTCGTTGTATGGGTTTATGAGCGGCGGCGTTTTCCCGGTTTGAAATCGAGGATATGTCCCTCAATCACACGAGCGTAACGCTTGATCTTGATCTCCCGACGCTGCTGGCTTTGCAGGGCAGCCTGATACCCGTCCTCTGTCAAAAACAGCCGCATTTCCTCTCCGGGGCTGCCGTAAGCTGTGTTGGGACGCAGGACGAAAAACTCAATCATCCAGCGGGTGTTATCCCAAAACCTCTCTACGGCGAGAATGTTGTGTCCTTTCAGCTCACGGGCTGAAATATCTTTCATAGGCGGCTCCTTTCATCGCTCCTGGTCTCTCTGACGTTTACGCTGCCATTGTTCCAATAGCTTGATAATGGTCTCCTGCATCCGCTGGGGCGTATAGCTTTTAGGAAAATACTTCCGCAAGGTATCAGAGGTAAATGTCACTCGGTCCAGATCGCTTTTCTTTTCCTCACCCATGATGACACGCATCATATCGAGGGTCAGATGCCCCTCCTGACTGTATTTTTTAAGCCGCTGGGCTTGAGAAAGAGAAGGGGTAGCCTGTTCGCTGTCCATCGCGTCCAACAGGTCTACCTGTTCCTCCTTTTTGAGAAAGGACAGCTCATAAGCAGGATTTAAGGCAATTTTCTTTTCATCCACCATGTCCATCAATTCAGGAATCAGCTCTGTCAGACGGATATAGCGCTGAATTTGATTTCGACTTTGCCCCACCTGTTCAGCAAGCAACTGGTCTGATCGCTTTTGTGTCCCAACTTGGGACACATTTTCTTTACTCGGTCTGCCAGCCTGTCTTTTCATGGCATCCAGTTTCATCTTGTAAGCAAAGGCTCTTTCACTTGGGAGGAGACTTTCGCGTTGCAGATTGCTGTCAACCATAATGATCGTGGCGGCATCATCATCTAAATCCCGAACAATGACCGGCATGGTCTCCTTTTCTGCCAGCTCACTGGCTCTGTGCCGCCTGTGTCCGGCCACCAGTTCATAACCACCCTCCGGGTCAGGGCGGGCAATCGCAGGAACCAGCACACCATACTGTTTGATACTGTCTGCGGTTTCCATCATTGCTTCGTCATCCTTGACTTTGAATGGGTGGTTCTTAAAGGGATGCAGTTCAGACAGCGGAATCTCCTGAATCTTTTCCAGCTTTGCATCCTGACGGCCTTCTTCGGTGGAGAACAGATCATCTACCGAGGCCAGCTCTATTTTTTTCGCGCTGCTTTTCAAGTTTCAACACCTCCTTCGTCAGATTTCGATACCCCTCTGCCACCTTGCCGCCAGGGTCGTGGGCGAAAATACTTTTTCCCTCTGCGCTGATTTCCTTTGCACGGACAGAATGGGGGATCTCTGTGCCGAATACTTTGATCTTGCTGCCATAGGTCTCCCGCAGGAGCGCGGAAATCTCTTTGGCAAAGTTGGTTCGGCTGTCCACCATCGTCAGCAGGATACCGTCAATCTGGAGCTTGGGATTGATTTGCCTCTTTACCTTGTTTACCGTGGAGAGCAGCTGTTCCAGCCCTTTAGCGGGCAGATACTCTGCCTGAACGGGAATGATGATCCTATTCGCAGCCGCCAGCGCATTGACCGTAAGCATCCCCAACGAAGGCTGACAGTCAATCAGGATATGGGAATATTGTCCCTTCAGTGTGTCCAGGTATTGCCGTAAAATCGTTTCACGGCTCATGGCGTTTACCAGAGAAACCTCCATACCGGAAAGCTGAATATCCGCAGGCATCAGGTCAACGCCTTCTGCATGATGCAGAATACCTTCTCCGGGGCGTATAGGCTGATCCATCAGAATTTTGCCCATTGCATCCGACAGTGTAAATGGCAGCTTGTCTGGTTGCGGATTTCCCAAGCTGATTGTCAGGCTTCCTTGCGGGTCCCCGTCGATCAGAAGCACTTTCTTTCCGGCCTGTGCCAGACCTATTCCCAAGTTCGCACAGGTTGTTGTTTTGCCAACGCCGCCTTTCTGGTTGGCAATGGCGATGATTTGTGTGTTCATGACTTCACCTCATTTCTGATTGTTGCTGTTGTTTCTGGAAATAGAAAAAGCCGCCACTTCAAAATCATAAAGTGACGGCCCTTTCTAATGCCGAAATCTCTGAAACAAAAAAAGCACCCAGTTATTTGTTACTGAGTGCCTGCATTAGAATCGTATTTAATTGTTCAGATTTGGTCAGATTATGCCAAACTCTCCAGCGAAAAATCCGGTGTCTGAGAGTGCCAAATCACCCTCAAAAATACCCCCGAAATTGCTCTCTGGTTGTCCTATTTTTTAACCACTAAGGCCGTTTTTTGACCCCATTTTTGCCGGTTGTCCTATATTTAACCACTAAAAATTGGGTGAAAACGGCTCTCGTTTGGTCAAATCAAGTCAAACTATATCAGCCCGTTTAGGTATAAGAAAACCCCGGAAAACCTTGATTTTCCGGGGTTTTTGAACCATTTTGATATAGTCTGAGCAGTCGATTATCGCTTGCTGAACTGCGGAGCGCGACGAGCTGCTTTGAGACCGTACTTCTTTCTTTCCTTCATACGAGGATCTCTTGTAAGGTATCCGGCCTTCTTGAGGATTGGTCTGTATTCTTCTGAATCAGCCTCAAGTAATGCTCTTGAAATACCATGTCTGATAGCACCGGCCTGACCTGTGAAGCCGCCGCCCTTTACGTTAACCATAACGTCGAACTTACCATCTGTACCTGTAGCAACTAATGGCTGCTTAACGATAACTTTCAGTGTATCAAGTCCGAAGTACTCGTCCATATCTTTCTTGTTGATTGTGATCTTACCAGTACCTGGAGCGATATAAACTCTGGCGATACTGCTTTTTCTTCTTCCTGTTCCATAGAACTTAGTTGTTTTAGCCATTGATGATATCCTCCTTCTTAGTACTTAATCTCTAAAACTTCTGGCTTCTGAGCCTGCTGCTTATGATCAGGTCCAGCGTATACATAAAGCTTTGTAATCATGTCTCTTCCAAGTGGTCCCTTTGGAAGCATTCCCTTAACTGCTAAACGGATAACATCCTCTGGCTTCTTAGCCATCTTCTCTTTTAATGTAGTCTCTTTCATTCCGCCTACATAATCTGAGTGGTTGTAGTAGATCTTCTGATCCATCTTCTTACCGGTAACCTTGATCTTGTCTGCGTTTACTACTATTACATAATCACCTGTATCGATATGTGGTGTAAATGTTGGCTTATTCTTTCCTCTTAAAATGCTTGCTATCTCTGATGATAAGCGTCCTAAAGTATGTCCTGTAGCGTCAACTACATACCACTTTCTTTCTATTGTTGATGGGCTTGCCATAAAGCTCTTCATCGTGGTACCTCCTAAATTATTTTCTAAAATATTAATATGGTATATCCTCAAATACGTTGTTTACCGGGGCATTGGTTCACACCGTATCTTTAAACTTCACACATTTGGACATTATACAATACTCATCCGTGTGTGTCAATAAACTTTCTTTATTTTTTCAGGCGTTTTTCTTTATTTTTCAGCATTCATCTACCATTTCGCATTCAAATATGCTATCTGCGTCTGACCGCAAATCTTCCGTTCAGACCACGGCGGTATTTCATCATGAGAATTCTTTTGACAGATGCATTGATCCGTTTTTTCGATATCCGCTTTGTCTTGTAAGCCCGAAGCAATGCCTGATATGTTTCTTTATAATGCTCCGTGCAGAGAAGATCGTCTCCTGCCTGAACTGCTCTGACAGCACTCTCACCCTCACTTCCGGTAAAGCTCCGTACTCCTGCCATCGACAACGAATCCGTAACGATCACACCTTTAAATCTCATTGTATTTCTAATGTATTTGTTTACCTTCGGTGATATAGATGCCGGATTTTTAGAATCAAAACAATGTACAATATTATGGCTTACCATAAGCATATCACATCCCGACCGGATTCCCGCCTGAAATGGCTTCAGATCCCGGTTCTTGAAGCTACTATAGCTCCGATAATCATGGATCAGGTTTGTATGCGTATCTCCATTATTTCCATAGCCCGGAAAATGTTTTAATGAGCTGATCATATCCTCCTGTTTCATGTTATTCACCACAAGATTGATATATCTGGAAGTATCCGCTGCATTTGTAGAAAAACTTCTATTATAAATGAAGTTACCCGAGTCATATGCAACATCAGCAACCGGTGCAAGATTTGTATTGATTCCAAGCTTTTTCAGAAATTTTGCTTTATTCTTCGTGTCTTTTACAATGCCATTCCATCCACCTGCAGAAAAAACCGCTCTCGGTGATGCATATGACGTGGATCGGAACTGGCGGTATCTGGATGCCCTTACAACAGTTCCGCCTTCTTCATCCACTGCAATCAACATCGGAATCTTTGACGCCTTTTGAATTCCATAAATTCTGTTTCGTAATGTATCAGGAGTACTGTTTGCAAAATCTTCCCCAAACAAAACATATCCGCCAAACTGATATTGCTTCTGGATATTTGCTGCATTTTTAGCAGGAGCCTTCACCAGGATCATCTGGGCTATTTTCTCCTCCCAGCTCATTTCCTTCATCCTGTCAGCTACACGTTGTTTTATATATTTGTCATTATCTTCATAATATCCGGCATGTACATCTGTGCCTGTGTCCATACATATAATAGTCAGACATAAAAGCACACTCATACATATACAAACGATTCTTTTATTCATATCGGATCTCCACCAGTGTCAAGCCTTTCGCTACTGCTGTCGGTCCTGCCTTGCTTCGGTCTCTCGCTTCCAGGATCTCCTTCACCTGCTCCGGCTCCATCAGCCCGGTTCCGACCTGCATCAAAGTTCCTGCAATGATCCTTACCATATTATATAAGAAGCCATTTCCCGTGATCCTGATATGAACCATGTCATCCTCTTTCGTCACATTTACCGCATAGATCGTCCGAACCGTCGTCTGCACCTGTGCACCTGCAGAACAGAAGCTCTTAAAATCATGTTCACCAACCAGATACGCCGCCGCCTGATTCATCCGCTCTATATCCATCGGATAGTAGCAAAATGCCGCATATAACCGTTTTGTCGGCAGTTCAAACCGCCGGTTCAATATATTATATTCATAGGTTTTTACTGTATCTGCATACCTTGGATGAAAGTCTGCATCCACCTCGCAGGATTTCTGAATCCGTATATCCTCCGGAAGCCGCTGATTTAACGCAAATGAAAACTTATCCCCCGGTATCCGGGATTCAGTGTCAAATACTGCCACATTTCCACAGGCATGTACACCAGCATCTGTCCTGCTGGCTCCGATCACCTTGATATCCTCCTGCACCAGCTCGCTGATCGTCCGATTCAGCACTTCCTCTATCGTTATTCCGTTGTCCTGTACCTGCCAGCCATGATAGTTCGTACCATCATAGGCTACTACTAATTTTACTCGTTTCATTTTCCCGATTTCCTGTTATAGATATATCTTCATCAAGATCAATCCTACCACATATACCACCAGCAGACCATATGCAAATGCATCTTTTTTGCTATATCGCAATGGTTTCATGCTGGTACGGTATTCACTTCCGTGATAACATCTGGCATCCATCGCATATGCCAGATCGGTTGCACGTCGGATCGCAGATGCAAATAACGGAATAAATATCTGGGTATAGCTTCGTATCCGCTTGAAAACATTTCCATTTTCAAAATCTGCTCCACGCGAAAGCTGCGCTTTCATAATTTTGTCCAATTCTTCCATCAGAATCGGAATAAAACGTAACGTGATTGAAAGCATCAATGCCATATCCGATACCGGAACATGGAATATCTTCAGGAATCCAAACAACTTCTCCAAGCCTGCTGTAAGTGCCAGTGGAAGCGTTGTATATGTCATGATCGATGAACCAATGATCAGATACACGAAACGGAATACTACAATTCCGGTCGTCTTTAAGCTGCCGGTCGTGATATGAAATCTCCAGATACTGACCAGAACCCTTCCATCACCGTTAAACAGACTGAAAAATGCTGTAAATAATATAAACGCCCAGACAACCTTAAGTCCCCGGCAGATAAAAGAAAGTGGGACACGACTTAATGCCACATACACAATAAGAAATGCTGTTGCAGCAAGAAAAGTCCACAAATCCCTGCACCAGAAGATCGTAACCGCATATACGATCGTGAGCACCAGTTTTGTTCTGGCATCCAACTCGTGAATCGGTGATCTGGTATTATAATATTGTCCGATCGTAATGTCTCTTACCATGCTTCTTTCCCCTATATTATCTGATAACTATCCACTTTCTCATGCTGTGTTCATGTTTTTGAAATGTCACCATCAATCTCTATAACTTCATTAATTTTATATCTCTTCTTATATATTCTTTAGCCCACTAAGTTCCTCAATCACGCCCGCCACGCTTCTTGCTGTAAGTTTGATCTCCGGCAGCAGTGTCTCTCGGAACATCGCCATTTCCGGCATCTCTAAGCCCAGTTTTTCTACAATCTCCGGCGTTCCAAATGCCTGCTCTACTGCTCCATCATAGACCAGCTTTCCCTGTCCCATAACCAGTATACGATCTGCAATCTCATACACATCCTTCATGTCGTGTGATACAAAGATTACAGTTATATTCCGTTCTTCATGTAATCTGCGGATCAGTGCAAATAATTCCCGTTTGGATTTCGGATCCATGCCGGCAACCGGCTCATCGAGAATAAGAATCTCCGGCTTATATGCAAGGATTCCTGCAAGTGCTACACGCTTCTTCTGTCCGCCTGAAAGGTCAAACGGAGAATATTCATAATATTCCTCTGATATATTCACAAGTGTCAGTGCTTCCCTCGCCGCCTGTTCTGCTTCTGCTTTCGACATGCCGAAGTTCAATGCGCCATACATTACATCCGCTAACACCGTACTTTCAAATAACTGATACTCCGGATACTGAAACACAAATCCAATCTTCTTCCGTAATTCTTTCAGATTCTTCGTCTTTCCTACATCAATTCCATCAACCTTAAGTGTTCCTCCCATCGGACGATAAATACCGTTTAGCATATATAACAGCGTACTTTTTCCAGAACCGGTCTGTCCTGCCACCGCAAGGATCTCTCCTTTTCTGATCTGAAATGACACCTGCTCTACCGCAGGAACCAGTACCGCACCATCCTTATAAGAATACTCCAGATTATCAGCCCCGACCAAGATATCTTTTTTTATCCCTGCATCCAATAACATACCATTGTGTCCTTCTCTATCCATGCCGTCTCTGTTATCAGGAATATACTCATATATTTCATTCTCGTTTTTACTTGATGGTGTATCTTCCTGCGCCGAATTAATTTGCTCTGCTGTTTCGGGCTTGTTTATATTTTTCGTATCGTTTAAATACGAATTAATATCGTCTAATACATTTTGTCCATTTAGATTTTTTGTATCAAACGATTTTCCATCACGCAAACATGCCTTTATCCTGTCCACAGCATCCTGTACCGACAAAAGCCCCTCTTTTCTATCAACCAACGCACTTTTTGCGTCTTCGTCTGAATCTCTGACAAATTTCTTATCATCGGAATAATCTACTTTCAACTCATGCAACAGCTTATATGGCAATAAACTGTCTAGACCAAGCTGCTCTAACTTCTCTACCTGTGGATAAATCTCATATGGTGCGCCAATCAACTCTACATTTCCATCATCCATTACATAGATCTGATCTGCCCGAACCGTTTCCTCCATTCGATGTGTGATCATAATGACCGTGATGCCAAACTCCCGGTTCAAATGATATAAGGTATCAAGTATCTGTCTGCTTCCCACAGGATCGAGCATGGCAGTTGCTTCATCCATAACGATACATTCCGGTGACATGGCCATCACAGATGCGATTGCCAGTCTTTGCTTCTGTCCACCGCTTAGATGTGATACATTTCGTTCCAGATATGCCTCCATCCCTGTCAATCGAAGTACTTCGTTGATTCGCTCCCATATCTTCTCTGCCTGGAAGCCCAGATTTTCCAAACCAAATCCTACATCTTCCGCAACCGTATTTCCTACCATTTGGTTGTCCGGATTCTGAAAGATCATCCCGACTGCACGACGGATGGCCAGCAGATCACCTTCCCGGCTCGCATCTAATACATCAGAATCTCCCTGTATCCATACCGTTCCCTGATTTGGTGCATATAAGCCATTCAGGTGTCTGGCAAATGTTGACTTTCCCGAACCGTTACGTCCAAGAACGGCAATGATCTGTCCCTTATGGGCATCAAAATCCATATCCTTCACAGCCCATTTTTCACCTGTAACATTTCCATCCTTGTCCTTGATATTAAATTTATGTCCAAGCTTTCTCACCTGAATAAAACTCATGTACACGCTCCTAGAAATAAAAAAGCTGCCAAATACACATACATGTACCTGACAGCCCTTATGTTTATAATTATACTAACTCAAGAATAACTTCCATTGCAGCATCGCCCTTACGCTGACCGATCTTGATGATTCTTGTGTAACCACCCTTACGTCCTGCGTACTTTGTACCGTACTCATCGAATAACTTACTTGTTAAATCAACTTTCTTTGTACCGGCTTTCTTTCCGGCAGCATCTGTAGGAACTTCAACAACCGGATATAATACCTTAAGCATTTCTCTTCTTGCATGAAGTCTTGAAGGCTGATCCTTCTTGATGGTCTTTTCTACTTCATCATATACAGTAACTTTCTTACCATCAACAACTTCCTTCACTCTCTTACCATCTTTATCTTTCTTAGCAACCTTAGCGGTAACGGTAACTTCATCATAGTTATCCTTTTCCTTAACTGCTAATGTGATAAGCTTCTCTGCAATCTTAACAACTTCCTTAGCTCTAGCTTCTGTTGTTCTGATCTTACCATGGTATAATAACTGTGTTACCTGGTTACGAAGTAATGCATTTCTCTGTGCGCTTGCTTTTCCAAGTTTTCTATACATTGCCATTTTTATTTATCCTCCTTACCCTTGCGGGTCTTCACTGTGCTTACTATTATTCGGCTTGAGTGGTAAAAAGTATTATTCCTCACTGTCATTCAGTGATAAGCCTAATTCTTTCAGCTTAGCTAATACTTCATCTAATGACTTACGACCGAGGTTACGAACTTTCATCATATCCTCCGGAGTCTTATTGATCAATTCTTCAACTGTATTGATACCGGCTCTCTTTAAGCAGTTGTATGAACGAACTGATAATTCAAGCTCATCAATATTCATTTCCAGAACCTTTTCCTTCTCATCTGTTACGCTCTCAACCATTACATCAACGGATTTTGCGTTCTCAGACAGATCAACGAACAGGTTCAAATGTTCTACAAGGACTCTTGCAGCGAGGCTGACAGCCTCATCCGGTGCGATAGCACCATTTGTAAATACATCAAGTGTCAGCTTATCATAATCTGTAACCTGACCAACACGAGTATTCTGAACTGTAAGATTAACTCTCTCAACCGGTGTATATATAGAATCAATAGCGATGACATCAATCGGTGCATCTGCTTCTTTATTCTTATCAGAACCAACGTAGCCTCTGCCGTTGCCGATGGTGAGTTCCATCTCAAGTCTTGCATCCGGGCCACTAAGATTTGCAATTACAAGATCAGGATTGATGATCTCGATATCGCCGTCTACATGAATATCGGATGCTCTGACAACACAGTCACCAGCTACATCGATATAAGCCTGCTTCGGCTCATTTGTTAATGAATTATTCTTTATTACTAAAGACTTGATATTCATAACGATCTCAGTTACATCTTCCTTTACTCCGGGAATAGAACTGAACTCATGTAAAACACCTTTAATCTTAACGTGTGTTACTGCTGTACCAGGTAATGAAGAAAGCATAATTCTTCTTAATGAATTACCAAGGGTTGTACCATAGCCTCTCTCTAAAGGCTCTACTACAAACTTACCATACTTGTTATCATCTGAAATCTCAACTATCTCAATTTTTGGTTTCTCAAACTCAAACATTTAAGCCCCTCCTTTATGGGTAATTAACTGGTATACTCCAACTTTGCAAATATCATAAATATATTCTGCATCCAGACATCCACACGGGTAAATCCCGGATGGATGTACGGATGATCATATTTATTCTTATTACTTGGAATATAACTCGACAATAAGGGTCTCGTTTACAGGAACATCGATCTGCTCTCTGTTTGGCTTCTCAACTACTTCTCCACAAAGGTTTTCTCTGTCAGCGGTTAACCAACCTGGAACTAAATGTCCTTCTGTTGCAGCAATGATATCCTTATATCTCTGTAAGGATTTGCTCTTCTCTCTGATCTCGATCTTGTCTCCGGCCTTTACCTGGTATGAAGGAATGTTAACACTCTTTCCATTAACAAGTACATGCTTGTGATCTACAATCTGTCTTGCTTCTCTTCTTGTTCTTGCAAAACCTAATCTGAAGATAACATTATCAAGTCTTAACTCAAGTAATGTCATAAGGTTAGGACCTGTTAAGCCCTTCTGCTGCTCTGCCTTAGCGTAAAGGTTACGGAAAGGCTTCTCTAATACACCGTAAATGAACTTAGCCTTCTGCTTTTCACGAAGCTGTAAACCATACTCACTTACTTTTCTGTTTGCTCTTGTTGATTTTCTATTTGATTTCTTGTCAATTCCGAGATACATTGGCTCCATGCCTAAAGATCTGCATCTCTTAAGAACTGGGGTTCTATCTACTGCCATCTTACTCTGTACCTCCTAATTAGACTCTTCTTCTCTTTGGTGGACGACAACCATTATGTGGAACTGGTGTAACGTCTTTGATACTTACAACATCGATACCGCAAGCTGCGAGAGCACGGATAGCTGCTTCTCTACCTGAGCCTGGGCCTTTTACCATAACATCAACAGTCTTTAATCCGTAAGGAGCAGCAGCCTTTGCAGCTGTCTCAGCAGCCATCTGAGCAGCATATGGTGTTGACTTCTTAGAACCCTTGAATCCTAAACCGCCAGCACTTGCCCATGAAAGTGCATTACCTTCAGCGTCTGTTAATGTAACGATTGTATTATTGAAAGATGACTGAATATGAGCCTGTCCGTGCTGAACACTCTTTCTGACACGCTTCTTAGCCACTTTTTTAGTAACTTGCTTAGCCATTAACTCTTAAACCTCCTATGGTTTTCCAAATTTATACAAATGTACTTTATCTTCTGCCCGGTGCAGAAGATCTCTTATCTTCTACTATATATAAGAACAAATGAAAACAGTATTATTTCTTCTTGTTTGCTACTGTCTTCTTAGGTCCCTTACGTGTTCTTGCGTTTGTCTTTGTCTTCTGTCCACGAACAGGAAGTCCCTGTCTATGACGCTTACCACGGTAGCATGCAATTTCCTGTAAACGCTTGATGTTAAGCGCTACTTCTCTACGTAAATCTCCTTCAACAGTCTGTGTTGCATTGATTACTTCGCTGATTCTTCTTACTTCATCATCAGTTAAATCATTACAACGTGTGTCAGGATTAACATTTGCTTCCTTAAGGATACGCTGTGAAGATGTCAAACCTATACCATATACATAAGTAAGACCAATCTCAACACGCTTGTCTCTTGGTAAATCAACACCTGAAATACGAGCCATTCTAATTAACCTCCGTAAAAATTCTTCTGTCCGGCATATCGGATCTCGACATATCTCAACATAAAAATGCTGAGGTGAAATGCATATGTTTCCATCTCGCTGCCTGTTTTTTTATTTTTACTAGCATATAATGATTATGCTACAGCCGCTTTTAAAATTTACAACACATCCGTGTGTGTTGATACTTAAAAAACAAGATATCATATGGATGGGCTATCATCCGGATACCCAGTTTCTTTTTTTGATTAACCCTGACGCTGTTTGTGCTTTGGATTCTCGCAGATAACTCTAACGATACCCTTTCTCTTGATAACTTTGCACTTATCGCATATAGGTTTTACTGATGCTCTAACCTTCATTAGAAAATCTCCTTTCAAAAAAAGTCCGCTACGAATAAGCATTCTATCATTTTTCACAATAGAATGCAAGTCCCATTTTCTATTTTTTTCATATTAATGGGATTATTATGATAAATCACATCCTATAAAGGGAATATCTTTACAGGATGTTCATTACATACCTCTTTATATAGAAGAATTTATTTATCTCTCCAAACAATTCTTCCCTTTGTCAGGTCGTATGGTGATAATTCAATTGTTACCTTATCACCCGGAAGGATCTTGATATAATTCATTCTGAGCTTACCACTAATGTGTGCTAAAACCTTATGACCATTCTCGATCTCTACCTGAAACATTGCATTTGGTAACTTCTCGATTACTGTTCCTTCTACTTCAATTACGTCTGCCTTTGACATTTTTAATCCTCCTTAAAATCCTTGAGATTTTGAATTCATTTTTTATTTTCTATAATTCCAATCCTTCTGCCTGCGACAAGATGATCGGTTTGTCCTCTGTAATAAGGATCGTGTTCTCATAGTGTGCTGCATTGGAACCATCCACGGTTACGACAGTCCAGTCATCATCCAGCCAGTCTACTTCATAATCACCTGCTGTTATCATCGGTTCGATTGCGATCGTCATTCCCGGTTTCAGCTTTGGTCCTTTTTTGATCGTTTCAAAATTCGGTATTTCCGGATCCTCATGAAGATTTGCTCCAACACCATGTCCAACCAGATCTTCTACGATTCCATATCCAAATTTCAAAACATACTGCTCTACAGCCCTTCCGATATCTCGAATATGATTTCCCGGAACAGCAGCCTTCATTGCTTCGAAAAAGCTCTGCTTTGTAACTGCAATCAGATGCTCATTTTCCGGTGAAATCTTTCCTACTCCATAAGTTCTTGCTGCATCGGAGTGATATCCTTCATAGATAACGCCTGCATCAAGACTTACTATGTCGCCCTCTTTCAGAAATCTTGTCTTTGATGGTATACCATGAACAACTTCCTCATTTACGGATACACAGATAGATGCCGGATAACCGTTATAATTCAGGAAGGAAGGAATACAGCCATAGCTTCTGATCACTTCTTCACCAAGTTTATCGATCTCATAGGTTGTGATTCCCGGTTTGATCGCCTTCTTCAGCTCCTCATGTGTGAGAGCCAGAATTCTGCCGGCTTCTTTCATCAATTCAATTTCTCTCTCAGATTTTATAGATATTGCCATTTTATTCACCTAAAATCTTAACGATTGCTGCAAATACATCATTCATATCCATTGTTCCATCAACTTCTTTCAGGATTCCTTTCTTAGCATAGAAATCGATCAATGGCTGTGTCTGCTCATGATATACTTTCAGTCTGTTTAATACTGTTTCCGGCTGATCGTCATCTCTTAAGATAAGATCGGATGAACATACATCACATTTGCCTTCCACTTTTGTAGGGTTATATACAATATGATATGTTGCACCACAGCCAACGCATGCACGTCTTCCGGACATTCTGCGAACGATATTCTCATCCGGTACTTCTACGTTGATCGCATAGTCTACAGAATCACCGATTGCTGATAATGCTTTGTCAAGTGCCTCTGCCTGTGGAATAGTTCTTGGAAATCCATCAAGGATATATCCCTTTGCGCAGTCGTCTGCTTTGAATCTGTCAATTACCAGATCTACAACTAATTCATCCGGAACAAGAAGTCCCTTATCCATATATTCTTTTGCCTTTGCTCCGAGTTCTGTTCCGTTCTTGATGTTTGCTCTGAAAATATCTCCTGTTGAGATATGTGGTACTCCGTACTTCTCAGCGATCATTTTAGCCTGTGTACCTTTGCCTGCGCCTGGCGCACCTAACATAATTATCTTCATATATAACCTCCATTTTTTATTTTCCTGCGGGATACGTTCATTGCAATCCCTCCTGTTATCAGCCGTCCTCCAAATGAACAAGCCATAGATACTTATACTATAATACACGAATAGGAAGTGCACAAGTGTACACTCCCATTTTTCGTGTTTTTTATATCTGTATCTTACAATTAATCTAATAAGAATCCCTGATAATGTCTTACTAACATCTGTGATTCCAGACTCTTCATGGTTTCAATTACAACACCAACTACGATGATGATGGATGTTCCACCGAATGAAACATTTACACTGAAAAATCCGTTGAAGAACATAGGAATCATCGCAACGATCAAAAGACCAACTGCTCCGATAAATATAATATAGTTCAGTATTTTATTTAAATAGTCCTGGGTTGGCTTACCTGGTCGAATACCCGGTACAAAACCACCGCTCTTCTTCATGTTATTTGCAATCTCCATTGGATTGAAGGTAATTGCTGTATAGAAATACGCGAAGAAGAATACCAGTAAGATATATACTGCCAATCCAAGGAATCCCCAAGGATAGTTCGGATTAAACCAGTATGACTGGCTCATTCCCTGAAGGATCTTAGCACCAACACCGGATGGACTCTTTCCAAATAAACTCGTTATAATAGAAGGAATCGCCATCAGTGAAGAAGCGAAGATTACAGGAATAACGCCTGCTGTATTTACCTTAAGTGGAATGTTGGAGGACTGACCTCCCATCTGCTTTCTACCCTGAACTTTCTTTGCATACTGTACAGGAATCTTTCTTTCAGCTCCCTGAAGCATACATACAAGAATGGTTACACATACAACAATTGCAACAACCAGAAGTGCGATCAGACACATTCTGACTGCATCTTTGCCTTTGATGAACTGTGTGTAAATATTCTTGAAATCATTCGGCATGGTTGATACGATGTTAATCAACAGGATAATGGAAATACCATTTCCCACACCACGATCTGTTACACGTTCGCCAAGCCACATTACAAATGCACTACCACCTGTAAGGATAACGATCATTGAAAGCACTGTCCAGAAATTGTAGCTGTCCATGAATCCTTTTCTTCCGAAATTGATCGCAAGACCTGCACTTTCCAGAATTGCAAGACCAATCGTTAAGATACGGGTAATTGCTGTAATTTTCTTTCTTCCGTCTTCACCATCTTTCTGCATTTCTTCCAGAGCTGGAATTGCTATGGTAAGAAGCTGGATGATAATGGAAGATGTAATATATGGTGTTACGTTCAATGCAAATATTGACATCTGATCGAACGATCCTCCGGTGAATGAGCTGAACAGATTGAAGGAATCTCCAAGTGCGTTACTTAGATATTCTTTAATTGCATCTGCACGGATTCCCGGTACAGTAATCAGGCTTCCCAGCCTGACTACTATGAGAACAAAGAATGTGTATAATAATTTCTGTCTTAATTCCTTTACTTTGAATGCGTTGATAAAGGTTTTAAACATTATTAGATCACCTCTGCTTTTCCGCCAAGAGCTTCAATCTTCTCGGCTGCTGACTTTGAAAAAGCATTTGCCTTAACTGTAAGCTTCTTTGTTAACTCTCCATTTCCAAGAATCTTAACTCCATCACGTGGATTCTTTACGATACCGCATTCAACAAGTGTATCTACTGTAACCTCTGCTCCATCCTCGAAACGATCAAGAACTGAAACATTGATTGCAACGATATCTTTGTGATTGATACATGTAAATCCTCTCTTAGGGATTCTTCTATATAAAGGCATCTGTCCGCCTTCAAATCCTGGTCTAGGTGATCCTGAACGTGCCTTCTGACCCTTATGGCCCTTACCTGCAGTCTTACCATTTCCTGAACCATGACCACGGCCTACTCTGAAATTAGTACTATGCTTAGAACCTTCTGCTGGCTTTAATGTTGATAAATTCACGACCTGCACCTCCTTCAAATATAATTAAATCTCTTCTACCTTTACTAAATAACTAACCTGCTTAACCATACCAAGAGTTGCAGCATTGTTAGGAAGTTCAACTGACTTGTTTACCTTTTTAAGACCTAATGCTTCTACAGTTCTCTTATGCTTTGGTACGCATCCGATTGGTGATTTTACTAAAGTAACTTTTAACTTATCTGCCATCTTATAATACCTCCTTAGTTAAGTATCTCATCAACAGATTTTCCACGAAGTCTTGCGATCTCTTCCGGAGTCTTGATCTCTGAAAGACCTTTGATTGTTGCAAGAACTACGTTCTGTTTGTTGTTTGATCCTAAGGATTTTGTACGGATATTCTTGTATCCAGCAAGCTCAAGTACGTTACGAGCAGGACCACCGGCGATAATACCAGTACCTTCTGGAGCTGACTTAAGCAATACTGTTGCACTACCAAATTCTCCGTTCCAATCATATGGGATACTTCCGTTTTCATTTACAGGAACTGTAACAAGGTGCTTAGCTGCATCTTCCTTACCCTTACGGATAGCTTCAGGAATTTCTACAGCCTTACCAACGCCTACGCCTACATGACCGTTTTTGTCACCAACAACTACAAGACATGCAAATCTAGAATTACGTCCGCCCTTAACAACCTTAGTTACACGTTTGATATCTACTACTTTATCTTCTAATTCTAATTTACTAGCATCAATTATTTCACGCTTCATATGTTGTTCTTCCTCCTTCTTAGAATTCTAGACCAGCTTCTCTTGCTGCATCTGCTAATGCCTGAACCTTACCCTGGTAGATGAATCCTCCTCTGTCAAATACAACAGTCTTGATTCCCTTTTCCAGTGCTCTTTCAGCAACAACTTTACCAACGTATGCTGCTGCATCTACATTATCTGTCTGCTCAAGTGCTTCCTTGATTGACTTCTCTACTGTTGATGCTGCTACAATTGTGTTTCCAACTGAATCATCAATAATCTGAGCGTACATATGATTATTACTTCTGAAAACCGCTAAACGTGGTCTATCTGCTGTTCCAGCTAAATGATTACGAACACGCATATGCTTCTTAATACGAACTTCGCTTCTTGATTCTTTATTAACCATCTTATCTCACTCCTTTATTATTTCTTACCAGTCTTACCAACTTTACGTCTGATAGTCTCGTCAACATACTTGATACCTTTGCCCTTGTAAGGTTCCGGTGCTCTCTTTTCTCTGATCTCTGCTGCATACTGACCAACTTTTTCCTTGTCAATACCAACAACTGAAATCTTGTTACCATCAACCTTTACTTCGATACCTTCTGGGTCAACCATCTCAACTGGATGTGAATAACCAAGAGCAAGAACTAATTTATTGCCCTGCTTCTGAGCTCTATAACCTACACCGTTTACTTCCAGATCCTTAACATAACCCTCTGTAACACCAATGATCATGTTGTGGATAAGTGTTCTGGTAAGTCCGTGTAAAGACTTCATCTTCTTTAAATCATTAGGTCTTGAAACTGTGATTACATCAGCTTCTAACTTAATATCCATTTCTGCCGGGAGAACTCTCTCAAGTGTTCCCTTTGGTCCTTTAACAGTCACTTTATTATTTTCTGCGATATCTACAGTCACTCCTGCAGGTACAGCGATAGGCATTCTTCCGATACGTGACATTTCGCCTTCCTCCTTAAAATTTATATTATTTGTATTTGTGCTGCACGGAGTGTATCCATGCAGGCTTTAACCTCCGGTATTTTTCAGGAAATGATGCCGGAGGGATTGTTTTATCAGCTTTCGCACTAACTTCGCACGGTGCTTTCAGCTTGTGCTCACTAAGTGCTCTAATGACATCCACTCGAACTAAACTCATCCATCGTCTTCGACTCGTATTCGTTAAGTCTCGGGATGGGCTTTCGCACTAACTTCGCACGGCGCTTTCAGCTTGTGCTCACTAAGTGCTCAATGCCTACCAAACAAATGCTAATACTTCGCCACCAACATTCTGCTTTCTTGCTTCCTTGTCAGTAAGTACACCTTTGTTTGTTGAAATAATTGCAGTTCCGAGTCCACCAAGTACTCTTGGGAGCTCATCCTTGCTTGCATATACACGAAGACCTGGCTTAGAGATTCTCTTAAGGCCTGTGATGATCTTCTCGTTCTTATCTGCACCATACTTCAATGTAATTTTGATTGTCTCAAACTTACCATCTTCGATAATGTCTACTGCCTGAACATATCCTTCTGATAAAAGGATGTCAGCAATAGCCTTTTTCATCTTTGAAGCAGGGATTTCTACTGTATCATGTTTTGCTGTGTTAGCATTACGAATTCTTGTAAGCATATCTGCTATTGGATCGCTCATTGACATAATGTTTCTTCCTCCTTCTATCTCTTACCAGCTTGATTTCTTAACGCCAGGGATCTGTCCCTTGTATGCTAATTCACGGAAGCAGATTCTACAGATTCCGTATTTCTTTAATACTGAGTGTGGACGTCCACAAATCTTGCAACGTGTATATTCTCTTGATGAAAACTTCTGTTTACGCTGCTGTTTAACTTTCATTGCTGTCTTAGCCATAACGAATCTTCCTCCTTTAATTATTTGCTGTAAGGCATACCAAATAATGTTAACAGTTCGCGACCTTCTTCGTCTGTCTCTGCTGTTGTAACAAAGATGATATCCATACCTCTGACTTTATCAATCTTATCGTACTCGATTTCCGGGAAAATGAGCTGTTCCTTGATACCTAAAGCATAGTTACCTCTGCCATCGAAACCGTTAGGGTTAACACCTCTAAAGTCACGTACACGAGGAAGTGCAAGGTTTACAAGACGATCTAAGAACTCATACATCTTCTCGCCACGAAGTGTTACTTTACATCCGATAGGCATTCCTTCTCTTAACTTGAAGTTAGCAACTGACTTTCTCGCACGTGTAACAACTGCCTTCTGACCGGCGATTGTTTCAAGATCCTTGATAGCTGCGTCTAAAACTTTAGCATTTTCTCTTGCTTCACCAACGCCCATGTTAATAACGATCTTATCAAGCTTTGGGATCTGCATTACATTTTTATATCCAAATTTTTCAGTCATGGCGCTTTTAATTTCAGCGTCATACTTTTCTCTAAGTCTACTCAACTAAGACGACCTCCTTCCAATTAATCTATCTTCTCTGTTTTGCCATCTACTTTAGCAACACGGACTTTATCTTTACCTGTTCCTTCAAAACCAACTCTTACCGGCTTGCCTTTGTAAAGATACATTACATTGGAGATGTCCATTGGAGCTTCCATTTCGATAATTCCGCCTGCCTGGTTAGCCATGCTTGGCTTGCTGTGCTTAAATACTTTATTTACGCCTTCAACGACTACAGTACCGTTCTTCTTGTCAACATGAAGAACCTTGCCTTCTTTACCTTTATCCTTGCCGGCAATAACCTGTACCATATCATCTTTCTTAATCTTTAATGTTGCCATGGTCTACACCTCCTTATAATACTTCAGGTGCAAGTGAGACAATCTTCATGAACTTCTTGTCTCTTAACTCTCTTGCAACTGGTCCAAAGATACGTGTTCCTCTTGGATTTAAATCGTCTTTTATAATAACTGCTGCATTCTCATCAAACTTGATGTATGAACCATCCTTACGACGAGCGCCCTTCTTTGATCTTACTACTACGGCCTTAACAACATCACCTTTTTTAACAACTCCGCCTGGTGTTGCGTCTTTAACTGAGGCAACGATGATATCGCCGATATTTGCATATCTTCTTACTGAGCCGCCTAAAACTCTGATGCAAAGGAGCTCTTTGGCACCAGTATTATCAGCAACTTTAAGTCTTGTTTCCTGCTGAACCATTTTATTTGCCTCCTTATTTAGCCTTCTCTATAATCTCAACAAGTCTCCATCTCTTGTCCTTTGATAAAGGTCTTGTCTCCATAACTCTTACTCTATCGCCAATATTGCACTCATTCTTCTCATCATGAGCCTTTAACTTGTAAGTTCTCTTTACGATTTTTCCATAAAGAGGATGCTTAACATTATCTACGATAGAAACAACGATTGTCTTGTCCATCTTGTCACTTGTAACGATACCTACACGTGTTTTTCTCAGATTTCTTTCCACAATATATTCCTCCTTCTAAGATAATTAAGCATTAGCCTTCTGGGCTATAACTGTCTGTATTCTTGCAATATTCTTTCTTACGTCTTTGATTCTGCTTGTGTTCTCTAACTGATTTGTAGCATTCTGGAATCTTAAGTTGAATAATTCCTTCTTTGCAGCTACTAATTCGTTCTGAAGCTCATCAACAGATTTAGCATTTAATTCGTTCATATAGTCCTTAGTTTTCACTGCCTGCTACCTCCTCTAAATCTTCTTTTGAAACGATCTTACACTTAAGTGGAAGCTTGTGCATAGCAAGTCTTAAAGCTTCTTTTGCTACTTCTTCAGGTACGTCTGCAATCTCGAACATAACTCTACCCGGCTTAACAACTGCTACCCAGTACTCAAGTGCTCCCTTACCTGAACCCATACGAGTTTCAGCCGGCTTAGCTGTAACTGGCTTATCAGGGAAGATCTTGATAAATACTTTACCACTACGCTTCATATATCTTGTCATCGCAATACGGGCTGCTTCGATCTGGTTTGACTTAATCCATGCAGGCTCAAGTGCTACTAAACCATACTGACCGTTTGTAATCTTATTGCCTCTAAGTGCCTTACCAGCCATAGTTCCTCTGAACTGCTTACGACGCTTTACTCTCTTAGGCATTAACATTATTTATCCGCTCCTTCCTTATTTCCTTTTACAGGAAGTACTTCACCATGGTAAACCCATGTCTTAACACCAACTTTACCAAATGTTGTGTCTGCTTCAGCAAAACCATAATCAATGTCAGCACGAAGTGTCTGAAGAGGAATTGTTCCCTGGCTGTAGAACTCTGTTCTAGCCATATCAGCACCACCAAGACGTCCTGAACATGAAGCCTTGATACCAAGTGCTCCAGCTTTCATTGTTCTGCTCATGCATGACTTCATTGCTTTTCTGAATGAGATACGATTCTCAAGCTGTGCTGCAATGTTCTCAGCTACTAACTGTGCGTCTGCATCCGGCTTCTTAATTTCTTTTACATCGATGAACAGCTTCTTATCTGTAAGCTTCTGTGCATCTGCTTTGATCTTTTCGATTCCAGCTCCGCCCTTACCGATGATAACACCAGGCTTAGCTGTATATAATGCAACCTTTACTCTGTCTGCAGCTCTCTCGATCTCGATCTTTGAGATGTTTGCATTGTAAAGTGTCTTCTTTAAATAAGTTCTGATTTTATGATCTTCTACAAGGTTGTTAGAAAATTCATCATTCTTTGTGTCAGCATACCATCTTGAATCCCAATCTTTGATAACGCCGACTCTTAAACCATGAGGATTAACTTTCTGTCCCATTATTTACCTCCTATCTCTCGTCAAGCACGATTGTGATGTGACTTGTTCTCTTCTCGATTCTATATGCTCTACCCTGGGCTCTTGGATGAACTCTCTTCATTGTAGGTCCCTTGTTAGCGTAGCACTCTGCTACATAAAGGTCCTCTGCCTTAAGTCCATTGTTGTTTTCAGCATTTGCGATTGCTGACTTTAACAGCTTCTCTATAACACTTGAACCATATCTTGGGTTGTATGCCAGAATACCAAGTGCAGTCTGAACATCCTTACCTCTGATGGCATCTAATACGAAACAAGCCTTTGTTACTGACACTCTTGCATATGATACCTTAGCTGATGGTCTGGTATCTTTATTCTCATTTCTGAGTCTCTTATCATGGGATCTATGTCCTTTAGCCATGATTTAGTCCTCCTTTCAAATATTCCAAATATTATCTTCTACCCTTCTTTTCGTCTTTACCATGACCTCTGTAGGTTCTGGTAACTACGAACTCACCAAGCTTATGTCCAACCATGTCTTCTGTAACATATACAGGTACATGCTTTCTTCCATCATGAACTGCGATTGTATGACCTACGAATGATGGGAAAATTGTTGAACGTCTTGACCAGGTCTTAACAACTTCTTTGCTATTGCTTGCATTCATAGCATCTATCTTCTTGAGTAAATGCTCATCTGCGAATGGTCCTTTTTTTAATGAACGAGCCATTGTCATACCTCCTTATTAACTATTTAATGCTCTTGCCGTCTCTTCTTCTTACGATCATCTTATTAGACTGCTTGTTCTTCTTTCTTGTCTTTAATCCCATTGCTGGCTTACCCCATGGAGTTGAAGGGCCTGAACGACCGATTGGTGCTCTACCTTCACCACCACCATGTGGATGGTCATTAGGGTTCATAACAGAACCACGAACTGTTGGTCTAATACCCATGTGACGTTTACGTCCGGCTTTACCAATGTTAACAAGGCCATGCTCAATGTTTCCTACCTGACCGATTGTTGCACGGCAGATGATTGGAACCATTCTCATTTCGCCTGAAGGAAGTCTTAATGTTGCATACTTTCCTTCCTTAGCCATAAGCTGTGCTGAGTTACCTGCTGAACGAACAAGTTGTCCGCCCTTACCCGGGTATAACTCGATGTTGTGTACTAATGTACCAACTGGAATATTCTGAAGTGGGAGGCAGTTACCAACTTTGATCTCTGCTTCAGCACCACTCATAAGAACATCTCCTACTGCTAACTTATAAGGAGCAAGGATGTATCTCTTCTCGCCATCAGCGTAGAACAGAAGTGCAATGTTTGCTGATCTGTTTGGATCATATTCGATTGCATTAACTGTTGCTGGAATTCCATCCTTATCGTTTCTCTTGAAATCTATAATTCTGTATTTACGTTTCTCACCACCACCGTGATGTCTAACTGTGATCTTTCCCTGATTGTTACGGCCGGCTGTCTTGCTCATTGATACAACGAGTGATTTCTCAGGTGTTGATTTTGTGATCTCTGAAAAATCAAGGCCAGTCATATTTCTTCTGGAAGGTGTATATGGGTTATATGTCTTAATTCCCATTTTTGTTCTCCTTTCGGTTCAATTTATTGTCACGCTTTTTTGCGTATAAATCTGTTTCGTTATTTTACAGTCCTTCGAAAATTTCGATCTCTTTACTTGCTTCTGTAAGTTTAACGATTGCTTTCTTGTACTTGTCTGTTCTTCCAAGTGTTACGCCACGTCTCTTAACCTTACCGTCATTGTTCATGGTGTTAACCTTAGCAACTTCTGTTCCTTCGAACATCTTCTCTACAGCTTCTTTGATCTGAGACTTTGTTGCTTCCGGGTGTACAAGAAATGTGTACTTCTTCTCTGCCATTGCATTCATACTTTTCTCTGTGATTACAGGCTTAAGTATAACGTCATAATATTTGATGTCTGCCATTATGCGTACACCTCCTCAATTGCTGCTACAGCATCCTTTGTAAGAACAAGCTTATCATACTTAAGAATGTCATATACACTCAGTGAGTTTGTAGCTGTTGTCTTAACTGTTGGAATGTTGTTTGCTGAAAGAACAACCTTGTCGTTCTTGTCCTTTGTTACTACTAATGACTTAGGAGCTTTAAGATTTGCAAGGATCTTTGCGAATACACTTGTCTTAACCTCTTCTAATTCAATCTTGTCAACTACAACAAGTTTATCTTCTGCAAGCTTTGCTGAAAGTGCTGACTTCATAGCAAGCTGCTTTTCTTTCTTATTCATCTTAACTGAATAATCTCTTGGCTTTGGTGCAAATACAACTCCGCCACCTGTCCACTGTGGAGATCTTGTTGAACCCTGTCTTGCATGACCTGTTCCTTTCTGTCTCCATGGCTTTCTTCCACCACCTGATACTTCAGAACGAGTCTTTGCGCTCTGTGTACCCTGACGGCTATTTGCCAGCTGGCCAACTACAGCCAGATGCATTAAATGTTCATTTATCTCTACACCGAATACAGAATCATTGAGTTCTAATGTCTCAACTTCTTTTCCTTCGATGTCATAAACCTTAACTGATGCCATTTTCGTTCCTCCTTCCTAAAGACTACTTGCCAGTCTTTACTGTATCCTTAATCATTACTAATGATTTCTTTGGTCCCGGAACTGCGCCCTTTACCAAAATAACATCATTTTCTACATCTATCTTAACTACCTCAAGGTTCTGGATTGTAACTCTTACGCTACCCATATGTCCAGGCATCTTCTTACCTTTGAATACTCTACCTGGTGTAGTAGCTGAACCGTTTGAACCTGCATGTCTGTGATACTTGGAACCATGTCCTGAAGGACCTGACTTTAAGCCGTGTCTCTTAAGACCGCCTGCATATCCCTTACCTTTTGTCTTTGCTGTAACGTCAATCTTGTCTCCTTCAGCAAATACATCGGCTTTGATCTCTGCACCAAGTTCGTACTGAGCACAGTCATCAAGTCTGAACTCTCTGTAGAAAGTCTTAGGTGTTGTGTTTGCTTTCTTTGCATGTCCAACTTCTGCCTTACCAGCACCATGTGGGTTTCTGATTACTTTCTTTCCTGATACATCTTTTGTTGTGATTCTTTCTTTCTTTTCGCCGAATCCTACCTGAATTGCATCATAACCGTCATTCTCAACTGTTTTTACCTGGGTTACAACACATGGACCAGCCTGTAAAACTGTTACCGGCACTAAAACGCCGTTTTCGTCGAAGATCTGAGTCATTCCGACTTTTGTTGCTAAAATAGCTTTCTTCATTTTAAGTTTTCCTCCTAATTTAATTCACAGCGGATTGTCTTGACAATCATACTAAATTACATCCTTCGGATGCATTAGGTTACTGCTTGTGCACTGTTTCGTGCTATGTTTGTTTTTTTGTGATTTGATTAGTTCACTTCTAATTTTTGTGGCTGATTATTTCATCTTTACGTCGATGTATACGCCAGCTGATAAATCGATCTTCTGTAATGCATCAATTGTCTTCTGTGTTGGTGCAATCACGTCGATTAATCTCTTATGAGTTCTCTGCTCGAACTGTTCTCTTGAATCTTTGTACTTATGAACAGCTCTGAGGATTGTAATCTTCTCAACCTTTGTAGGCATTGGAACCGGTCCGCTGACTTTAGCTCCTGTCTTTTTAACAGTATCGATGATCTGTCCAGCAGCCTGATCGATAAGTTTGTGGTCGTACGCCTTCAATGTGATTCTCATAATCTGTTTTGCCATAAAAAAAGCCGCCTCCTTTTCGCACTTTTTAATAGTACAACAAGTGGTGACTGTACACTCTCCCGTGTGTATCCTGAATTAAATCAGAATCAACACGTCGTTTCTATCCTTTTGATAGACAGTTATTGGTACAGTGACTTGTCGTCAGTAATTTTTTATTGACATTCGCTCCACGAAAAACCTGTATCTATACGATACAGCAACCTCCGTTTCAACGCTATCATGTCACAGCACGTTTGATTATATAACACGTTTTTGCGGAATGCAAGCATTTTTTCTATATTTTTTAAGAATTTTTTTATTATATTTCCCTGCATTTCTTCATCCGTCATACTGTTATATTTTATCTGTTTCTTCTATATATAATGCACAATAGAAACGTTATCGCTTATTTCAGCTTAAAGCTCTGTTTCAGCTTCACGCCCCTGTTATTATATATTTCCAGCTTCGGGAAACTTAAAAGAAAAGCGATATCCGATGCGTAACCATAATTTCTGGTATCAAATCGTTCGAATTCTTCTGATAATGCATCAAACAGCTCCTGCATATCATCTATCTTGTTATTCCGTTCTGACAGATACGATGTGATAAAGTGTTCTACGTTTTCCCGGTCATCGATCATCTCGAGATAATACTGCTCTCCAGCTTTATAGAATTGAATATCTTTTCCATTTTTCAGGATTAGTTCTTCCATGCTGGTATATCCATAGTTTCTGGTATCGAATTCTGTGTGCAGCTTTGTGAGCTTATATATCAATCCTGCCAGTTCTGTACAGATACCCGAAGCTCTTTCTTCTATTATAATGCGGTAGACATCAGATACAATCTCTGATAATGGTGTCAGACACTGTTCCGGTTCATAGCCCTGCAAAATATCTATATAACAGAAGCGATTACTTCTGCGGATAAACGATTCGCTGTGTGCGTTACTGCCAAATACCCGAATATTCTTGCCCTGCTCCTGTGCCTTTACAACTGCCGCCAGGATCGTATCATCATCGGTCACAATATCGATTCCTTCGACCTGCCGGTCAAATGCATGGGCAACCAATTCTGTTATAAAAGTGCAGCCGGCATGATTCCCCCGTTCTTCTGCTCCCATCACGCGAAATCCCTGCTTCTGCAGTTCTTCTTTCGAAGCTTTTGAAACATAGCCGCATGCCAGACGGTCGATCAGATCATCCTGAATCATGATCTCTCTGCATACAAGCGGTGCATAAACGGTATCCACTGTATTACAATCATATATTAAAATTCGCTTCATGAATGGCTCCTTTCTTCCGTCAGCACAAGCTGCATCAGAGTCTGGTGAATGCCAAAGGTCCGGCACAACCGTTCCGCTTCTGCTTTTGCCCGCTCCCGTTTCTCCTCTGATACCGGTTTCTTCACTGCCCGGATCAGAATATTTTTAGGTGAATGTTCAATATCAATAAATTCCAACAGATCTGTCTTATATCCACAATATTCCAGCATACATCCACGGATCGCATCAGTCATCAATGCTGCTGTCCGTTCCTTGATGATTCCGTACTTGGTCAGTGCCGACAACTCCTCCGACCGGATCTGTTTATTTAACTCATGCTGGCAGCACGGAACAGATAAGATGTATGTCGTGTTCCAGCAGATCGCATTATAGAGCGCATAGTCAGTTGCCGTATCACAGGCATGCAAGGTCACTACCATATCCACCTTACGGTCTGTCCGGTATCCATTAATATCACCGATTTTAAACTTCAGATCTGTATATCCGCATTTTTCTGCCAGCTTATTACAGTTCTTTATTACCTGTTCTTTCAGATCAAGCCCTGTGATATGTGCCGTCATATGACGGATCTCTACTATATAATAATATAAGAAGAAAGTCAGATAGGATTTGCCGCATCCAAAATCAATAATGTTGATCTCATCGCCTTTATAAGTCTTTAACACATCATCGACCATCTCGATAAAGCGGTTGATCTGACGGAACTTATCATACATGGAGGAAACTACTTTTCCCTCTTTGGTAAATATTCCAAGCTCCCGGAATGCAGGAATATCCATTCCCTCATCCAGAATATATTTCTTCTTGCGATTATTACCGCCGACCAATATCGTCTTATTCTCCGCCTGTCTGCGGCTGACTGCCAGATTTCCTTTTTTGCCTGCTTTTACATCATAATCTGTCGTCAGAGAAAATGCATTCATCTGCTTAAACTCTGCCGGAAAATGCATCGCAATATGCTCTGCCAGCCTTCCTTCTTCGATATTCTCATGAAAGACCTGCGTCTGTGTATATTTCTCAAGCTGGTATGCATTTCTGCCCTTTAATACCTTTCGGGCAAATATGATCTTCTTGTATTCTCCCTTTCCATTGCTCAGTACGACCTTATGTGGATGTGTCTCCGCGATCTCTTTTATAATATCCATATATTTCTCCATGTTTTCTGTCTTGTATCTGCTTATCATTTTGTGAAACACAGCTCATGAAATGTCCTTCACATAATTAACATTTTCACGAGCAAATAATTTGGCATTCATTATATTCCAAATTATCTATTGCAATTATATATTTTCGTTTTGCTCTACTGCTGTGATTTTATCACCCCGGCAGATATCGGTCAATTTGTTTTCCTTATATGCCGATTTCATTTTCTTTCTATGCAGATTTCATCGTTGACTTGAAAATGACTGCACCTTATAATATAGTAGTTTTATATAAATATTTCAAACGAAACGAGGATATCGATTATGTGGACAGCCGATCACTGGCAGGATTATGAAGTAATAGATTGTTCAGATGGAGAAAAACTGGAACGATGGGGCAAATACATTCTCCTTCGTCCCGATCCACAGGTTCTGTGGTCAACTCCAAAAACAGATAAACGCTGGAAGCAACTAAATGGTCACTACCACCGCAGCAATAAGGGCGGCGGTGAATGGGAGTTCTTTAACCTTCCGCAGCAATGGTCGATTCATTATAAAGATCTGACCTTTAACCTAAAACCATTCAGCTTCAAACACACCGGTCTGTTTCCGGAACAGGCAGCCAACTGGGACTGGTTCTCTGACCTGATCCGCTCATCGAAAAAGAAAGAGATCAAGGTATTAAACCTTTTCTCTTACACCGGCGGTGCAACCTGTGCGGCAGCAAAAGCAGGTGCGGCAGTTACTCATGTTGATGCTTCTAAGGGCATGGTTACATGGGCAAAGGAAAATGCAGTCTCATCCGGACTCGGAGATGCTCCGATCCGCTGGATCGTTGATGACTGTGTAAAATTCGTAGAACGTGAGATCCGCCGTGGCAATCACTATGATGCGATCATTATGGACCCACCATCCTACGGTCGAGGACCAAAGGGCGAGATCTGGAAGATCGAAGAAAAGATACATCCGTTTATCAAGCTGTGCAGCGAGCTGCTCTGCGATGATCCGCTTTTCTTCCTGGTCAATTCCTATACGACCGGACTTGCACCAGCCGTTCTTACCTATATGATAGCAACCGAGGTACAGTCTAAATTCGGCGGTCATGTTATCTCCGACGAAGTAGGACTTCCGGTTACAGGCTCCGGTCTGGTACTGCCATGCGGCGCTGCCGGAAGATGGTGCCGATAACCCCCGGATAGAATATGAAATAAAAAATGGAAGCCTGTATTACCTATTATTCCGCAAGATGCTTTCGCGCTAACCTCATGTAGCGGTACTAAGCTCCCGTCTGACGGCGGATCGCTAAGGACCGACATTCGGCTAGGCTTGCTTCATAATAGTAATACAGGCTTCCATTTTTATTTCATATTCTTAACAACACAGCATCTCTTAAGCACCGGTGCTGTATTCTTTACCAGTTTCTTTCGTCCATATCCAGATATGTCTTATGCGTTCCGACATATTTGTAAGCCGGACGGATGATCTTACCGGCATTTACCAACTCTTCTATTCTATGTGCGCTCCAGCCTGCGATTCTTGCAATCGCGAAGATTGGAGTAAACAGTTCAATCGGTATATCAAGCATACGATATACAAATCCACTGTAGAAATCGACATTTGCAGAGATAACGGAGTTTCGCTTCTTTGCAAGAAGCTCCATAGAGATCCGTTCAATATCCGTGTACAGCTTGAACTCCTCCTGCATACCCTTTTCTTCTGCAAGTCTTCCGGCATAACGTTTCAGGATCTTGGCTCTTGGATCGGACACCGTATAAACAGCATGTCCCATACCATAGATCAGACCGCTATGATCAAAGCCCTTCTTATCAAGCAGTCCCTGAAGATATTCACGGATCGCCGCTTCATCGCTCCAATCTTTTACATGAGCCTTCAAGTCATCCATCATCTGCTGAACCTTCAGGTTCGCACCACCATGCTTCGGTCCTTTTAAAGAACCGAGAGAACCGGCAACGGTTGAATAGGTATCAGTTCCGGTTGATGATATAACATGTGTTGTAAATGTGGAGTTGTTACCACCACCATGCTCTGAATGAAGCACCAGACAGATATCCAGTACCTGCGCTTCAAGCTCAGTATACTTCTTATCCGCACGGATCAGGCGAAGGAAATTCTCTGCTGTCGAAAGGCCCGGCTTCGGATTGTGAATGATAAGACTCTTATCCTGATAATAATGCTTATAGCCCTGATAGCCATATGCAGCGATCAGCGGAAACTGTGCAATCAGTTCCATACTTTGGCGAAGGACATTTCGAATGCTGATGTCATCCGGGCAGTCATCATATGAATATAAAGTAAGCACACATCGCTGTAAGACATTCATCATATTCTTACTTGGTGCTTTTAAGATCACATCACGAGCAAACTTTCTTGGGAGTTCCCGGAACGTCTCCATCAATTCCTTAAATTTATTAAACTGAGTTCTGGTCGGCAGTTCACCGAATAAAAGCAGATAGATTGTCTCCTCAAAGCCAAACTTGCTTCCGTGGAATCCACGTTCCAGATCTTCGATATTATATCCCTGAATATAGAGTCTTCCATCTGCCGGCACCAGCTCACCATCCTGAACTGCAAAACCGGATACATCTGAAATCTCTGTCAGACCTGTTAAGACACCTTTTCCATTTGAATCACGAAGGCCTCTCTTAACATCATATGTAACATAGAGGTTCTGATCGATCGTACCTGAATCATTGCAATAACCAACCAGTTCATCTAAAATTTTCTCGTACTCTGCACTTCCCTTTTCCAAACCTCTATCTCCTTTCGAATATAGTATTTAAGCCAAGCTTAAGTTTATCAAACTTTCGCCTGGCTTGCAAGACTATTTCGCTGCCTGTAAGGCAGTCTCATCTATTTCTATAATATATTTTTCAAATGCATTTATGATCGTGGTATCCAGGTATCTGGATTCCCGTGCAAAATCCCTGCCATAATTACTATGCACATGACCATGTACCAGATACTGCGGATGATAGTCTTCGATCATTGTCCGGAAGCACTTGAAACCGGTATGACAAAGATCCTCGGAATCATTGATCCGATACGCAGGGGCATGCGTGATCATAATATCAAATCCACGATGTTTTCTTATCTGCCGACCCAGCTTACGGATGCGTTTCTCCATTGCTTTCTCGGTATACTGATGCGGCGCACCATTGTACTGATACTCCATGCAGCCTCCAAGACCCAAGATCCGTATTCCTTTATATACATAGATTCGATCGTCGATGCAGATACAGCCATCCGGTGGTGTGTCTGCATAACAGGTATCGTGGTTTCCATATACATACAGAACCGGAGCATGCGTAAATGTCGCAAGGAACGACAGATACTGCGGTGCAAGGTCACCGCAGGAAATGATCAGATCAATTCCTTCTAATTTTTTCTTATCAAAATAATCCCATAGGTATTTTGATTCTGCATCCGCCAGAACAAGAATCTTCATATCCGTATCTCCGTGTTTTCTTTTCTTTTCTACGAAACTGTACCCCGCCTGTTTCCATAAAGAAAACACGCTCATCTACATTCGTACTCCGGATCACAAGACCCGCATAGCCTTATTATACTATGTCTGTAGTTTTTTTCAATTCCAGATTTTCCGGCGTATTTACTCCCTGGAAGGTAACAACATCTCTGGCATCTTCTACCAGCTCATCCAGAGTCGGGATCGAACCAACAACAATATCTGCCAGCCAATCCATCTTCATGATCTCCTCAGGGCTCATCTCACCATCTTCATCATCACGAACCACTCCATTCTGTGAATAGAGCTTGCCGTAGAATGGACTTACCGTACCATCCTTGATCAGCTGTTTCATCAGATTTACCAGTCTGGCTGTTCCAACCGGAAGATGGTTCGAACAGATCACATCGATCACTCCGGCAGACATGCCCCACCAGTAATTCAGAACCTTTACTTTCTCGTTCTTTTCTTCCAGCTTCCAGTTACCATCCAGAATCAACTGAACGATCTTCTCATAAAATATGCGCCAGTTGTAAAATGGCATCGCAAGGTTCGATATCTCGTCCCCATCGCAGGAATACAGACCGAATTCACGGGAGGCCGTAAGCGGTGTGATCATATCCTTATCGGATACATAAGAAATGCCCAGTTCCTTAAACCGTTTCTTCGGATCGGAGCCTTTGACCTTTGACCACTCCAGATAGATCTTCGCTCTTGGATTCACAAACTTTGCTCCCATCGCAAATGCGTTGATGTTCGCCGTCGTTCCATAGATCGGATAATCAGCCACATAACCGATCCTGCCATCCTCACAGAGTGAACCTGCGATAATACCGGTTATAAACTTCGCCTCATACATTCTCGCATAATACGTTCTGACATGGCTGGTCGATACATTTAACGAGCAGTTTAATATCTTCAATTCCGGATATTTGATCGCTGCCTTTAATGACTCCGGAAGCATCTCCGGGCCGGTTGTAAATACAACATCGAATTTGTCCTGTGCGATCTTCTCCAGGCATTCTGCAAGCTTCGTATTATCATCCATATTCGAAAAAGTATGTGTCTCAACCCGATCCTTGAATTTACCTTCTACGCCCATTCTTCCGAGATCATGGCTGTAGATCCATACAGAATTCTCAGGCTCTTTATCATAAACAAATGCAATCTTAAGCTTCTTCGGTACCGGCGTGATACTGAACAGCTTCTTCTTTGACTCTACCGGTTCCAGCTTCGGAACGATCGTCATGTTCTTCTTCTGTGCACTTAACACGATCTCGTCCCAGACCTTTTCCAGATTTGCCTTTACCTCATCATAAGACATATCCTGTAATGCCTTGTATCCATATACATTTAAAAATACAAGCATAGCATCATCTACCGTGATCGGAAGACTGTCACTGCCGTTTTTCTGCCTGTATGCTGTATCAAATGCCAGATGTGCCGAATTCAGGTTCATACGATCATCATCCGTAAATCCACCATCCGGTGTCAATCCTATATATTCTCTTAATTTGTCATATCCGCCAAGCTGTGTGAACCATATATAGTTGATTCCTGTCTGCTTATGGAAATCTACAAATTCATAATAAATCTTGTTTTCCAGCTCATCTGTCCGCTTCGGCAGCTTTCTGGTTACCATCGCAGGGACAGAATCCGCACCGAAATATTTCAGTACGCTGACACGCTTATTTCCCTCTATGACATAGAATTTATTCATATATTCATATACTTTGATCGGATCATGGATTCCTTCTTCTATATGAGAGTCACAGAGAGATGACCATTTATTTCCGAATTCAGAATTCGCATCTAATATAGGCATGAAGTTACTTGCAAATGCTGTAGTACGGCCTTTTGTCGCTGTACCTACAACCCGATCGAGAGAAATATGCTGTAAACCAAGATTTACTTCGCCTGCAATATCGGAATTCGTGATCAGTTCATCCAGTACCGGCAGATATGGATATTCATTTTTGGAAAGTGCAGCCTGATATCTCTTTTCACCAAGCTTCTGCGCTTTTACATAATCATTTAATGACATGTTAAAAACCTCCTATCTGTGTCTAAATCAACCTGTTTAACTCATTGTCCTATCATTTTTCCGTTCACTATATATATACAACAAAAACCGAAAATTACCAGTGGTAAATCGTATTTTCATCTTTTTCACGCCTTAAAATTTCTTATGTCGGTAAAGTTTTGTATATTTTTAATAAAATGAATTGTGCATTTCTTACATTTTTACCTTGAAATTTAAAATAGCGTGTGTTAATATAGTATCAGAATAGTAAATAACATACAATCTTGAATTTCAAATCGGTGTGTGTGAATACTTATAAATCAAAGGAGCCTGTTTCCTAACTTCTTACAGGCTCCTTTTCCTTGTCTTTTTATCTGCTCTGAAAGGTGATCGTTATCTCTGTCCCCACATTCGGTTCACTTGTTATATCAAGCTTCGCATCATGCTGCGCTACGATGTGTTTTACGATCGCAAGTCCGAGACCGGTTCCTCCGGTCGACTTCGACCGACTCTTATCGACCCGGTAGAATCTCTGGAACACCAGCCCCAGATGCCCCTCAGGTATTCCGATACCGGTATCCTTCACCTTCATGACAACTGAATGATCTTTCTCATAAGAATACACAGTTACTTCTACGGTTCCATCCGGTTTATTATATCGGATCGCATTATCGGTCAGATTGTATACCAGTTCTTCCATCATCATCTTATTACCCATAATATAACTTGGCTGACCGGAAAACTTCAATGTAACGTTATGTTTTTCTGCCGACAGCATCAGCATATCCACATTCGATCTTGCAACCGCGCACAGATCGATTCGTTCCATAGACGGTGCATTCTCTGTTACATCAAGCTCTGACAGACGAATAATGTCATTGATAAGGGTAAGCAGTCGATTTGAATTACGATGGATCTCTGTAGCAAATCGTCTGACATCACCATCTGTCGCCATCCCGTTTTCAATCAGCTCAGAATAACCGGAGATCGCTGTCAGAGGTGTTTTTAACTCATGAGATACATTTGCCGTAAATTCCTGTCGCATCTGTGCATTCTCCATAATATCACTATGCTGTTCCCTAATTGTATCAATCAATGGACGGATCTCCTTATAGGCGTTAATATCATCAATATGATCCAGATCCTTTGCCATCTGTCCGATCGGACGGACGATACTCTTTGTCAGATATCGTGATATCAGAACCACGGCAGTCACAAGCACCAGCATAATAACTGTCATGCTTGGAAGTCCCTTCAAAAATACACTGACAATGCTGCTTGTCTCCTTTGATACACGAAGTACACAACCATTTGAAAGCCGGATCGCATAGTAGAATGTGCTCATATTGAGCGTCTGGGAAAGACGGGTATCCTCGCCTTCTCCTTTCTCAAATGCCTCCTCGATCTCCGGTCTGTCGTTGTGTTTTCCCATGGACTCCGGATCTGCCATGTTATCATATTTAACCGTTCCATCCGGTGCAACTAATGTAATACGCAGTTCTGTATTCTTAATCCTTACATTGCGAAGCTCACTGATATCATCAAATAATCCTGCACTCTTCAAGGTCTGTGTGTAATTTTCCAGATCGCGCATGATCTCCTTTTTAAACAGATCATAATAAACCGTTGTCGAAAGTATCATCGTACACAATATCGCAATCAGCGTCAATGCTATAAAGCGACTGTTGATCTTGCTGGATAATCGTTTGTCTTTTCTGACCTTCTTATCCTTTTTATCTTTCTGTTCTTCCATAAAAACCTGTTCTTTCTGTTATAAGATTCTTCTGTTATAAGATTTTCCTGTTTCTTCTTATTTATTCTTATCCATTTTCATTCCATCTTATATCCGACATTACGAACTGTCTTGATCATATTCCCTGCATCTCCCAGTTTCTGGCGCAGCGTCTTGATATGCATATCAAGAGTTCTGGATTCACCTTCGTAATCCGTTCCCCACACATCCATCATGATCACTTCTCTCCGCAGTACAATTCCGGCGTTGATCATTAGCAGCTTTAACAATTCAAATTCCTTAAAGGTCAACTCACACGGAACATCATTCACCTGCACGATACGTTTCTCGGAATCAAGGGTTACGTTCTTCAGTCGAAGAATCTGATCCTCCTGAATACTCTTACTTCTGCGAAGCAATGCTTTAACTCTGGATATAAGCTCCATTACGCCAAATGGCTTTGTCAGATAATCATCTGCTCCGATATCCAGTCCCTTTACCTTATCAAGTTCTGTCGTCTTTGCCGTCACAAGAATGATCGGCACGCGCACAGTCTCCGGACGTTCTCTTAACTTTCTGACAATCTCCAGTCCATCCTGATCCGGTAACATGATATCCAGCAGAATCAGATCCGGAATCTTCTCAGCTATTCTGGAAAAGAAACTCTTCGCATTCGCAAAACCTTCTGTTACGTATCCCGTGTTCTTTAAGGCAAACATTTCTATTTCCTGAATGTTCATATCATCTTCTACAATATAAATCAATGCCTGCATCTGCCGTTCCTCCTGTCTCTGTTCTTTCCTATTTATAATAATATATTTCTAATATATGGTCAAAGTAATTTGCACTTTATGATATTGTATACTTTACTATAAACTATACTTTTCCTTATACATGCTGTACATCGCCTGAAACTCTACATTTGATTCCTGTTTGACCCGGTTTAGATACTCATGCGTATCAAAGCTGTCTGTCTTAACCTGAAGCAATGATGCAGCCACATTTGAACAATGGTCTGCCACACGTTCATAATTATTCAGAAGATTTTCAAGGGCAATACCAAGCTCGATCGTACATTTTCCCTTCTGCAGACGTTTGATATGCTGCTTTTTGATCGTAGCATTCAGTCCATTAATTACTTCCTCCAATGGTTCAATCCGCTTTGCTATCTTCATATCATCTTCATTCAGCGCTTTACAGGTCATGCTCATGATCTCATAAACTGCATTTGAATACAGATTTAATTCTGCCATTGCCTTATCTGAGAACACCATTTCTTCCTTGTGCATCTTGGCATAAATTTCTGCGATTGCTAATGCATGGTCGGAGATACGCTCCAGATCTCCGATACAATGAAGCCCATTGGATACACGTTTGCTGTCTTCCTCCGCCAGTTCTTTTCCGCTGACTTTCGCCAGATATGTTCCGAGTTCATCTTCGTATTTGTCTACGATATCTTCCAAAGCCTCAACACGTTGCCATTTCTCATCCGAATAATCCTTCAGCAACTCTAATGAATCATATAACGCTTCAGCTGAATACCCTGCCATCTGATTCATAACATCCATGCTCTGTGTAACGGCAAATGCCGGCTGCTCCAGAAATCTTGCATCCAGATGCTTTAACGGTACAAGCTCCGCAATCTCCTCAACAGGTTCTTCCTTCTCACGGATCGTAAGAGTTGCCAGCTTCTCAAGACCCTTTCCAAACGGAAGCAATACAATTGTTGTCAGAATATTAAATATACTGTGGATCACTGCTATGCCAGCCGGGGTTGCCATATCCTGTAATACACCGAATTTTACAAATGCATTGATCGAATAGAATACGATCATAAAGAGAATGGTTCCGATCAGATTAAAGTAAAGATGTACAAAAGCTGCACGTTTCGCATTTTTCTTTGCTCCGATACTGGATAATAATGCCGTTACACAAGTACCGATATTCTGTCCCATTATAATAGGAAGTGCCGTTCCATATGTAACTGCTCCTGTCATGCAAAGTGCCTGTAAGATACCAACCGATGCCGATGAGCTCTGGATGATTGCTGTAAATAATGTTCCTACGATCATTCCGAGTATAGGATTTGAGAACATTAAAAGCACATTTGCAAATTCAGGAACATCTGCAAGAGGAGCAACCGCACCGCTCATTGCATCCATTCCGTACATAAGGATCGTAAATCCCAAAAAGATCATGCCAATATCATGTTTTTTCTCATTCTTGGAAAACATCAGAAATGCAATACCGATAACCGCTAGGATCGGAGAAAATGAGGATGGCTTTAACATCTGGATCCAGATACTGTCTCCCTGAATTCCTGACAAACTTAAGATCCAGGAAGTAACTGTCGTACCGATATTGGCACCCATGATAATGCCGACCGCCTGACGCAGTTTCATAATCCCGGAATTTACAAAGCCAACAACCATAACGGTTGTAGCCGATGATGACTGAATAACCGCTGTTACAGCCGCTCCAAGCAGCACCCCTTTGATCGGCGTTGAAGTCAGCTTTTCAAGGATACGTTCCATCTTACCGCCCGCCGCACGGGTCAGACCGTCTCCCATTACGTTCATACCAAATAAAAACAATGCAAGTCCGCCAAACAGTGCAAGTACATCAAAAATACTCATAAAAAAATTCCTTCCTTTTTACATAAATTAGACATTTGTACCTTCGCACATCATCGTATAACAGGTATGTAAAAAGGAAAGGATTCCTACGTAAAGTCTGTGTAAAATTTTAAAATTTGTTTTACATTTCACGCTGAATGCGTTTAATATTCTTCCTGTCGCTGTTCAAGATACGTTCTGTCAGGACCGTCGTTTTGTAAAATACATACGATACCGCCAATCAATCCTACCAGACAAATACCATATCCTGCCGATACCAAAATGCTCTCTGCCATACTCCATGATGACATAAGCCCGATTCCTTTCAACGTGACAGCTACAACCACAGCGATCACGCCCCAGACGATACTGTTCAATAACAAAAACATTTTTATCAGGTGCTGTTTACTTTTTCCTTTACCGGCATCTGCTGTCATATTCCATATACGTCTCATGACAATCACCTCCTGATCCTGTATCCTATAAGACTCTTAATTTCCGGAAATATGTTCTCCTGTTATATAATATATGACCCATTCTGAAATATTCGTTGCATGATCGCCAATCCGCTCCAGATATTTTGCAACCATCAAAAGATCGGTTTCCTGTTCCCCTGCATCTGCATTCCTGTGGATCAGATTGATCAATTCACTCTTCACTTTTATAAACAGATCATCTACCACATCATCCTGGGCAATAACTTTTCTTGCTTTTGTAAGATCAAGATTCACATATGCTTCTATACTGTCAACCAACATGACCATGCTTTCTTTTGCCATTGCCTTAATATGTTCCAATTCTTTTACATAAGGTTTGCCTGCCATCTGGATCGTCAGTTCAGAAATATCTGCTGCATGATCACCGATACGTTCCATATCCGTTACCATTTTGAGCGCAGATGAAACCTGACGAAGATCTGTTGCAACCGGCTGCTCCATTAAAAGAAGTTTAAAACACAGACTCTCAATATCCTTTTCCTGCTGATCGATCTGATCATCCCTGCGGATAACCTCCTGTGCCAGATCAACATCCTGATTTACAAGTGCTTTGATCGCCTTTTCGATCACACCCTCGATCATGGATCCCATCTCAACCATTTCATCATTGAGTTTTTTCAACTGTCTGTCATAATTTGTCCTCATTATCTTTACTCCTTTTAACCAAATCTTCCTGTGATATAATCCTCAGTTCTCTTATCCTGTGGTTTCGAGAACATCTTCTCGGTATCATCAAATTCGATCACCTGACCCAGTAAGAAGAATGCTGTCTTGTCTGCAATACGGGTTGCCTGCTGCATATTATGTGTAACCATGATAATCGTATAATCATGCTTCAGCTCCATAGCAAGATCTTCGATCTTTGACGTAGAAATCGGGTCAAGCGCTGATGTTGGTTCATCCATCAGTAAGACCTCCGGTTCAACCGCAAGTGCTCTGGCAATGCAAAGTCTCTGCTGCTGTCCACCGGAAAGACCCAGCGCCGATTTCTTCAGTCTGTCTTTCAATTCATCCCATATTGCCGCCTGTTTGAGAGACCGCTCTACGATCTCATCCAGTTTTTCTTTATTATGAATACCATGTGTCCTTGGACCATATGCTATATTGTCATATACACTCATTGGGAAAGGATTCGGATTCTGGAACACCATTCCAACCCGTTTTCTTAACAGATTTACATCCATTCCGTCAAATATATCTTCACCATCTAACTTCACATCACCCGTGATGTTACAGCCTTCCACCAGATCATTCATACGGTTTAAACATTTTAAGAATGTTGATTTACCGCATCCGGAAGGTCCGATAAATGCTGTAATCTGTTTTTCCGGTATTTCCATATTTACATCTTTCAACGCATGGAATTTACCATAGTGAAGATTCAGATTTTTTACATCAAATTTTATATTGCTCATCGATTTATCTCCGTTTATATCTATCTGTTATCTGTCTTTTTCTGTTTTTGCCGACATTTTCTTTGCAATTGCATCGGATGCGAAATTAATCAATACTACGAATACAAGAAGAACAACGGCTGTTGCATATGCCTGATCCGTATGAAGTCCCTCTTTGGAAAGAAGATACATATGTACGGACAAGGTTCGTGTGGAAGAAAATACATTCTTCGCTATTCTCGGCACACTGCCTGCCGTATAGATCAACGCTGCTGTCTCTCCGACAATTCGTCCGGTTGCAAGGATAACACCGGATAAAATACCCGGAACAGCACTCGGTAAAACAACCTTAAATACTGTACGAAGTTTTCCTGCACCAAGTCCAAAGCTTCCTTCTCTGTACGACTTTGGAACAGCCAGCAAGGCTTCTTCTGTTGTTCTCATGATAACCGGAAGCACCATAATCGCCAGTGTAAATGCGCCGGACAACAGGGACAATCCCCATCCAAGCTTTGTCATAAATAAGATCATTCCAAACAAACCATATACAATAGATGGAATGCCTGTCAGCGTCTCTGCAGTGATACGTACAATTCCAACCAGCTTATTTCCTGATTTTGCATACTCCACCAGATAAATAGCTGCGAAGATACCGATCGGTCCCGCAATCAGCAATGACAGTAATGTCATAAACAACGTATTAACCAATGCCGGAAGCATCGAGCAATTATCCGATGTATATTCCAACTTGAACAGATCCGGTGTCAGATTCGGAATTCCTTTTGCAAGAATATAGACCAAAATAAAAGCAATACAAACCAACGTCAAAGCTGCTGCCAGATAAACAAGTATCCGAAGGATCAGTGAGCCGGGACGTCTTTTATATTCCGCAAGTAAATTTCTTTTTCCCATTTAGTTCACCGTCTTTCTTTTTAAAATCGAAAACAGCAGGTTAATGATCAGAATGAATACAAACAATACAACACCTGTTGCGATTAAGGCTTCTCTGTGAAGATCCTGGGCATAGCCCATTTCCATTACAATATTTGCAGTCATGGTTCTTACGCCCTTCATCAACCCTTTCGGCATATGAACCTGATTTCCCGCCACCATGATAACAGCCATTGTCTCACCAATTGCACGACCAACGCCCAAGATGATTGCTGCCATGATACCGGATCTTGCAGCCGGCACTACAGTAAGGAATACACTTCTTTCATGTGTCGCTCCAAGTGCTAATGCACCCTGATAATATTTATCCGGGACAGCACTGATCGAAGTTTCAGATACACTGATGATCGTCGGAAGTATCATGATGCCAAGCAGTACAGATGCGGTAAGCATTGTATTTCCGTTCACTCCGAAAATCTGTCTGACTGCCGGAACAAGTACACACATTCCAAAAAATCCGTATACAACCGATGGGATTCCTGCCATCAGATTGATAAATGGTTTAATGATCTTATATGCTTTTGGCGGACAGAACTTTGATAAAAATATCGCTGTCAGAAGTCCGATCGGAACGCCGATCACGATCGCCCCAGCTGTAACGTAGATACTGCCAAGAATAAATGGAAGGATACCAAAATAATCATTGGTCGGTCTCCAGACTTTACCAAAGAGGAAATCAGTCAGACCGATTTCCTTCATGGCAGGAATGCCACTTGCAAATAAGAACACACAGATCAATAAAACCGCTGCTATCGATACAAATGCCGCTAACAGGAATACGATATGCATGAATATTTCTTTAAACTTTTGCATAGAGGACACTCCTTACTATTTGACATCTGCCCAGGTTGCTGCTTCTCCTGTAAAGATTGATTTTACCTGATCGGTCGTTAAATCAGTTGCAGGGTTATTCTTATTTACAATAACTGCGATACCATCCATTGCGATTACAGTAGCTGTAAGGCCTTCACTTGTCTCGCTATCCTTCAGTTCTCTGGATGCCATACCGATATCACATGTACCATCTGCCGCTGCTGTAATACCTGTTGTTGAATCAGATTCCTGAAGCTCGATATCCGCACCACTGTTGACTGCCTTATATGCCTCTGTTAATTTCTCCATAACAGGAGTTACAGATGATGATCCGGCAATTACGATCTTACCGGTTGCTCCTGATGACTTGAAAGCTCCGGAGTTTGCAATCTCAATGTAACCATTGCTTGATACGATCTTCTGTCCGTCTTCACTCATAATGTAGTTGATAAAATCCTGTGCTACATCACTTACCTGACCCTTTGTCACGATGTTAAATGGTCTTGATAAGGTGTATGTACCGTTGTTGATATTATCTGCCGTTGCTTCAACGCCGCCGATCTTAACTGCCTTTACGGTATCATTTAATGCTCCGAGTGAGATATAACCGATCGAATAATCATCTCCTGCAACTGTTGTGAGAACGACTTCTGTACTGTTTGCTGTAATCGCACTCGTAGTTGTCTTATCAACTTTATTTCCATCTGCATCCTTTTCTTCTACACCGGTCAGTTCCACAAATGCGCCTCTTGTACCTGAGCCTTCCTCTCTGGATACAACTGAGATCTCCTGTACTGTATCAAAACTTCCACTCTTGGAATCTGAACCACCTTTACTTCCACATCCTGCAAGGCATCCTGCCGCAAGTGCTGCACTTAATGTTACCGCTAAAATCTTATTTCCTTTTTTCATTTTAATTTTCCTCCAATTGACTCTTTGGACTCAGAATCGTTCATCTTTCTGATCCATTCAAAATTATGTAAATTGCGAAACCGGATCGCGCGCCCTTTTCCGGATCGCAGGATTATCATACGGCATCTATGTAAAAAACATCACCATCCCAAAGTAAAGGAAAAGTAAAAACTTTGTGTAAACGGAAGAAATGTAAAATCATGAAAAAGTCATCTTATGGATTTCTGTGGAAAATAAAAAATTTTCATGTTACTATGAACTGCAGATACAATTTCGTTTTACGAAAGGATAAAGAAAATAACGATATGAATATCATCGGACATGTATATACAGATTTTCAGGAAAAATTTGGGATTCCCAGACAGAGTGGTCTGGTGGATGAACTGACCGGAACGATTGTTTTTCTGCCGGAATACCGGCAGCCGGAAGCCTTCCGGGGGCTGGAGGATTTCTCTCACATCTGGATCCTGTGGGAATTCCATAAAGCCAAACGGCAGAACTGGAGTGCAACAGTAAAGCCGCCAAAACTTGGCGGCAATAAAAGAATGGGCGTATTCGCGACCAGATCGCCGTTCCGCCCAAATAATATAGGTCTGTCTTCTGTTAAACTGACAGGAATTGAATACACCGATGACTATGGTCCAATCCTTCATATCTCCGGTGTCGATCTGTTAAACGGTACTCCTGTATATGATATCAAACCTTATATTCCATATACGGACTGCCACCCGGATGCCACCGGCGGTTTTACCGAACACATTCATACGGAAAAACTGGATGTCATCTTTCCGCCGGAGCTTCTGGCAATAATCCCGGAAGCCAAGCGTCCTGCCCTGATCGGCATTCTTGCAGAAGATCCGCGTCCCGGCTACCAGCACGATCCCGACCGCAGATATGGCGTCGCCTTCGCAGGCTTCGACGTGCGCTTCCACATCAACGGCAACGTCCTCACAGTGTGTGAGGTGGTGGCTGTATGATAACCGAACGATAAGAGACAGGGGCAGAGGATATATATCTTTATTCCGCAGAACACTCCCGTTCTATTCTACTCTGTATAACTTCGAACTAACCTCGGCAGAGCCTCGCTAAGGTCTCAGTTATCACGTAGCGGTACTAGGCTCACTGCTTATGCAGTTCACCAAGGACCGACGTTCGAACAGGTCTGCTTCATAAAATATATATCCTCTGCCCCTGTCTCTTATCTGTTTATATACTAACATTAGCAATCATATAAACCTTAGGAGTATGTTTGACGACTCTAGTGCTCGTGTTCAGGTACAACGGCGAAGAATATGAGGTCTTCGGCGCCTTCATTTGACAGGCTGTGGGTTGCACCTTGCGGACAATAATGGCAGTCGCCCGGATACAGCTTCTCTTTGGTGTCCTCATATTCCATCGTTCCGACACCGGAAAGTACATAAATGATTTCACTGTTTGTCTCATGCGTATGTGTTCCGATCGATGAACCAGGCACAAGTCTGCCCTTCATGATCTTGTTATTCATATCCTGAAACATATGCACATGGAATGTTCCTTCTCCCCCTTTAAAATTCTTGATCGCTGATTCTGCGATTGTATCAAACAATATCTTCATATGATTCCTCCTTATATGGTTCCTTATATTAATATCCGCACACTCTTTATTCGATACTTTCAATCAATCTTCTGACTGCTTCTTCTATATGCTCCGGCATGATACCGGAATAATTAATGACCAGTGTATGATATCTGGCATTTTCGGTATTTCTATAATACTGGCTGAGAAATGAAATGTGAATATCTCTTGCTTCGGCATTATTCCGCAACCGCTCATCACTGTAATTCGTATCAATCTCCAACAGGAAATGCAGCCCTGAATTCTCTTCGCGAATACGAATCTTGTCCGGATTCATATATTTTTTAATGCATGCAAGCACCAGATCCCGCTGTTCTCTGTAATAATTACGCATGCGGTTGATGTGTTTTTCCAGACAACCATCGGTGATAAATCTTGCAAGTGTATATTGCTCGATATTTGACACCGTACAAGCATAAAAGCTGAGCATCTCATCATATCGCCGTATCAAACTCTCCGGAAGAACCATATAACTGATACGGATCGTAGAGGAAAGGCTCTTGGAAAATGTGTTGATATAGATGACCTTTTCGCCCACATCGATACTTTCAAGTGTAGGTACCGGCTTGCCAACCAGTCGAAATTCACTGTCATATTCATCTTCGATGATATAGCGGTTGTCCTTTCTGGATGCCCAAGATAACAATTCATATCTCCTGCTGACAGGTGTTACCAGTCCGGTCGGAAAATGATGCGCTGGCGAAATATGAAGTACATCTGCGCCGGATTCTTCCAGAGCCTCCATATTGATCCCATTTTCATCCATTGCCACAAATTTGCAGCATACATTCTGCGCCTGATAGATCCTTGATATCTTCTGATACCCCGGATCTTCGACCGCATAACATTTGTCATAGCCAAGCAGCTGAATGATAAGACCATAGAGATATTCTGTTCCGGCTCCTATGATGACCTGCTCCGGCTTCACATCCATACCACGGAACTGATACAGATAGCCTGCTACCGCGCTTCGCAGCTCATAGACACCCTTGGACGGTGATCTGGACATCAGCTCTTTGCTGTTTTCCGCCATCACTTCTTTTAAAAGCTTTGACCAGATGCTGAATGGAAACGCATCCTCTACCGTTGAGTTACTGGCAAAATCCGCAAAATATGTTTTCTTTTCTTCCGGCTTTTCAAATTGCTTCGCCGGTCGCTCCGGCAACGGCTTCATCAGATCTGCCGAAATGTCCGTAACATAATAACCGCTTTTCGGAATCGAATATATATATCCTTCGGCAACCAACTGACTGTATGCATTTTCCACGGTGATCGTGCTGACATTCAGATTTTTTGCAAGCAGACGCTTCGATGGCAGACGTTCCCCTGCTACAAGCTTCTTAGACAAAATATCTGTTTTGATCTGCTTGTACAGATATTCATATAACGTATCTGTTCCTCGATTTTCCAGTGCATATGTCAGCATAGCAAACCGCCCTTCACATTATTCCTGCCGGCATCACAACCCACCTTGCGATACCATAGTTATAAAATATTATATGTGGGAAGAAAGCATTATGCAAGTTTTTTACATTCTATAGATAGACAAAAACTCTATGGCATCCCGCCCTGCGCCTGTCCTTATAGAAATGCCGTGCTGCGTTTTCTACTCACTGCACATGTTAAATTCGTAAATACTCCTGTGCTAACTCGCCTTCGGCTCAAACAAGCACCCGTATTTACTAACAATGTGCAGTTCATAACGAAATCCTCGCAATGGCATTTCTATAAGGACAGGCGCAGGGCGGGATATCACATAGTTCTTATATATGGACAATAAAAAACGGTATTTATTATCGTACAGTCAACCTGCTCAATAATAAATACCGTTATCTTATTGTTTACTTTTATTGTCCTTATTTGATCATGTCTAAGAACATCTGATGGATACGGGTATCATCGGAAAGCTCCGGATGGAATGCCAGTGCGATCTGGTTCTGATATTTTACCGCTACAATGTGACCATCTACCTCGGCTAATACCTCAACACCCGGCTTTACACTCTCGATATATGGTGCACGGATGAATTCCATCGGATATACTCCAAGACCTTTGATCTCGCCATCATAATGAAAGCTTCCAAGCTGTCTGCCATATGCATTTCTCTTTACGCAGACCGGAAGGGTCGCAAAATGACGTTTATCATCATTGGACAGTTCTTCTGCAAGAAGGATCAGTCCCGCACAGGTTGCAAGAACCGGCATGCCCTGTTCGATCTTTTCTTTTAATGCATCATACATATCAAGCTCTTTTAACAGCTTACCCTGAACAGTGCTTTCGCCACCCGGCAAAACGATACCGGCAAAATCCTGTTCCAGATCACTTTTCTGTCTGAGTTCTATTGTTTCTGCTCCAAGGCTCTCTAACATTTTCTCGTGTTCGATAAATGCGCCCTGAACCGCTAATACTGCTATCTTCATCGTGTCTGTTCATCCTTTCGCTTATGTCGATCATCCATCATTACGATATCCGCATCTATTTGTCTGTCTGATATTTTACTTACCACGCTCAGCCATAAGGAGTTCGATCTCGCTCTCATTGATACCAACCATAGCTTCACCAAGATCCTCTGATAATTCAGCGATCAGTTTTGCATCTGTGAAGTTTGTAACAGCCTTAACGATGGCATTTGCACGCTTCTCCGGATTTCCTGACTTGAAGATACCGGATCCAACGAATACGCCTTCAGCACCAAGCTGCATCATAAGAGCTGCGTCTGCCGGTGTAGCAACACCGCCTGCTGCGAAGTTTACAACCGGAAGGCGCTTGTGCTCATGTACATATAATACAAGGTCATATGGAACCTGAAGAACCTTTGCTGCATCATATAATTCATCTTCACGCATAGAAGAAATACGTGCGATCTCGCTGTTCATCATTCTCATATGTCTTACAGCCTGAACAACATCACCTGTACCGGGTTCACCCTTTGTACGGATCATGGATGCACCTTCATTGATTCTACGAAGTGCCTCGCCGAGATCCTTAGCACCACATACAAATGGTACTTTGAACTTTGTCTTGTCGATGTGATATACATCATCAGCAGGTGAAAGAACTTCACTCTCATCAATGTAATCGATCTCGATTGCTTCAAGAAGCTGAGCTTCTACAAAATGTCCGATACGGCACTTTGCCATAACAGGGATAGATACTGCATCCTGAATACCTTTGATCATCTTAGGATCACTCATTCTTGATACACCGCCTGCTGCTCTGATATCTGCCGGAATACGCTCCAGTGCCATAACTGCACAAGCACCTGCTGCCTCTGCGATCTTTGCCTGCTCCGGTGTTGTTACATCCATGATAACGCCACCCTTTAACATCTGTGCCAATTCTTTGTTTAATTCATACTGTCTGTTTGCCATAATCGTAACTCCTTTTTTCATTTGATGTGTGTATTTATCTGTAACATATTCATCCTTGAATATCACTACTCAAAATCACGAACAGATTCACTACAAACCTGCTAGGATTTATTATAAAATTATCTGACCATATTGAAATATTCAATTTCAAACTTTTTCTTATATCCAAACTGGCCGTATCAATATGTCACATATGCAAATACCAGATATCAGATTATGTAAACTGACCTCTCGGGCAGATCACCATATTGTATAATAAACAAAATAGCAGGAAAATGTTGCGAAAACACCTGCGTTTCGATGGTTTTGTGCCGGGATGGAGGACACAACGATTTTATCGTGTCCGAAATCCCGCGCATATAAAAACCAATCGAAGCAAAGTAAGTTTCGCATTTTTTCCTGCTATTTCTGTTTATATGAAATACAGTGATCGTCCGGCTTCTAGCCAAGGCGCAGCATCGCATCGATGCTCTTTCTGGCTTTCTGCATTGTCTCCTCTGTAAGGGTAATACTCTCGCCCTCACCATTTACCACGCAGTTATAGACATCACCAAGTGTCGTCATCTTCATGTTGTGGCATACACAATCCTTAGACAATGCATAGAAACGCTTCTCCGGGTGTGCAAGCTGAAGGTGTGACACAATACTGTTCTCCGTACCGATGATGAATTCCTTTGCATCACTCTTTGCTGCATAATCCATAATACCGGTTGTACTTCCGGCATAGTCTGCAAGCTCCGTTACTTCCTTTAAACATTCTGGATGTACCAGAAGTAATGCATTTGGATGAGCTGCTTTTGCTTTCTCTACATCTTTTACGGTTACTCTGACATGTGTCGGACAGCCGCCCGATACCAGCTTAATATTCTTTTCCGGTACCTGCTTCTTTACCCATGAACCGAGATTACAGTCAGGAATAAATAAGATATCCTTTTCCGGCATATTCTTCACGATCTTTACTGCGGAAGAAGAAGTAACACAGACATCACTTAATGTCTTTACTTCCGTTGTAGTATTCACATATGCTACAACTGTATAACCCGGATTCTTCTCTCGAAGTGCTGCCAGCAGATCATAGTCGATCTGGTCTGCCATCGGGCATCCGGCATCCGGCTCCGGCAGATATACGGTCTTTTCCGGTGATAACAGTTTTACAGTCTCTGCCATAAAACGCACGCCACACATGATCATAGTCTTTTGAGGTGCTTCTGCTGCTCTCTGTGCAAGACCGAAGGAATCTCCTACATAGTCAGCCACTTCCCAGATATCGTGGCTCTGGTAGGCATGTGCAAGGATGCAAATATCCTTTTCCTTCTTTATTCTCATTATTTCATCCTGCATCTCTTTTATATTCATGACAATTTTCTCCTTTGTCTGTTATGTTTTCATTTTCTGTTATGCAATGTACAGTAAGTATACCGCATATTGAGAAAGATTACCATCTATTCTGTTAAATATGCATATCCACCAACATTCTGGCACGGTTATAAACATTCAACTTTGAAGAACCGGAATCTACATCAGCACTCACAATACGCCCTTCCGGAAGCTTTTGCTGAATGGAAGGATACAATCCCCTCCCACAGATATGATTTGGCATACATCCAAACGGTTGAACTGCCAATACCTTTTTGCAGTCATGCAGAATATGTCCTACCATCTCTGCACCGATCAGCCAGCCATCACCGGTTCTATATGTCCAGTTTACATAACCATCAGCCTCTTTTTTCATTATTTGAAATTCTTCCATCGAATAAAATCCATACTGCCGCATTGCTGCAATCATGGATCTCTGAAGACTTCCGAACAGTTTTAACCCAATACGATAAGCCACCTGTTCTATTTTGCTTACATCCGATAAATGCGAATCTATATAATACATCGCGTACCAGGATAATCCATTTGTATGGGATTCGCAATTATTCTTTTCGAGAAAACGGATCATATCCCAGTTTCCCAAATGACAATACTTTATATAAATCTCTCCGACGATCCCTATTCGTTGCTTTCTTGGCTTCACCAGTTCAATTTTTGAAAAATCCGCCGCAATCCTTATAAAATTCTGTTTCATTCTTGAAATTGTCAGATGTTTTCCTTCCCGAAGATCGCATGCAAGAATCCTGACCCATTTCTTCCATTTCTTTTGTGCCTCACCTTTATGCACTTCATTTGGTCTGACCTGATTTAGTAAAAGCATCAGAATATCACCATAAAACAATCCAAATAACGCACGCCAGACCATATCAGGTTCCAGCTTCATCTGCTCCCCCTTCTCCAATCCCTGAATGTTTAACGACAATACCTGAGCTTGCGGAAATCCTGCTTTCCGAACAGCCGCCTTTAACACATGCAGATAATTTGAACCACGACATGCATCTCCGGCAGTCGGCATTAATAATTTTGTACGGTTCAGATCATATTTCCCTGATTGAAGAGCTGCTATCATCTGTCCTGCATTTAAGATGATCGGATAACACATATCGTTATTGACATATTTTAATCCAATATCCGTTATATCCTTTTCATTTTTTAAAATCACCGGATGATAATTTTTTGAATAAAACGCATATTTTAACAATGGAAAATGTGCATCTAACATTGCTGGAATCAACAGAATACATTTCTCCCGATCCGCATTTTCTCTGATCTTATACATATCTCCCTATCCCTCATTTTCTAAAATGCAGATATATGCTTTCTCACTATCTGCAATGCCTCATATACCTGATCTGAGAGTACCACATTTTGCCATACTTTTTCAATACAAACAACTTGAGAAAGCATTTAATTTATTGACTTTATGACCGCGATATGTCACAATTTGTATCAATGAAAAAAAGAGCCATAATTCTATGGAAAAATATAAATCAGAAAGGTTGAAATATTATGAATAAAGCTCTTGTATTATTGTTTTTATTTTTTATCGGAAGTCTGATCGGATGGGTGATTGAATTGTTCTTCCGCAGATTCTGTTCTCCAAATGGTCGAACAACAAAGAAATGGGTAAATCCCGGCTTTCTGGTCGGTCCTTACCTTCCGCTATATGGATCAGGACTATGCGTCTTGTATATGTTAGCATCTATTAACCTGTCATTTCTGGATGAACATCCAATCATTGAGAAGATTGTTTTATTTGTATTTATGGCGATCGCTATGACCGTGATCGAATACATCACCGGATTGATCTTCATTAAGGGAATGAATGTAAAACTCTGGGACTACACAGAACGATGGGGCAATATTCAGGGAATCATCTGTCCACTGTTTTCATTCTTCTGGGCAGTTCTCGGCGCGATCTACTACCTGCTGATTCATCCACATGTTTTATCAGCACTTGACTGGTTATCCAGAAACCTTGCATTTTCATTCTTTATCGGATTCTTCTACGGCGTGTTCCTGATTGATATCGTTTACTCCTTCAACCTTATCGTTAAGATACGTAAGCTGGCTGCCGAATATGAAATCGTCGTTAAGATTGACGAACTCAAACAGCATCTGTTAGAGGAAGCTGAGCTCCGTAAGGAAAAATCACATTTCTTCCTTGCTATGAAAAATGCACGACCGCTCCGTGAGATATTTGAGGATTCATTAGAGAAATATTCTATTAAGAAGATTCTGAAAGAAAAGAAGAAGAAATAATATATTGATTTTATCTAAAAAATATGCGCGCTGGCTTATCACTATATCTTTATTGCGCAGAACACTCTCGTTCTATTTTCACGTAGCGGTACTAAACTCGTCACCTATTGGTGACTCGTTAAGGACCGACGTTCAAATAGGTCTGCTCCATAAAATATAGTGATAAGCCGGCGCGCATATTTTTAATGCTACTAAAATTGTTTTATGCTTCTTTCTTCGCCCCCACAGGAATCTGTGCGAAGATAATCGCAATAAAGATCAACAGGCAGCCAAGGAGCTGGCGGGCGGTCAACACCTCACCAAGGATCACCCAGCCGGCAAGTACTGAAAATACAGATTCCAGACTCATGATCATAGATGCCAGCGTCGGATTCAGTCCATTCTGTGCAATAATCTGCAGGGTATAAGCAACACCGCTCGACATCACACCGGCATACAGAATTGCAACCCATGCATCCCATGACTGTAACTGTGGAAGCCATGCTGCTATCCCTGCTGCCGAATGTCCCATCTCTGAAAAGAACATCGGGAATGCACTGAGTACCCCGGCAACCAGGAACTGGATACAGGACATCCGTACACCATCAACCAATGGTGAAAAATGATCGATCACCAGAATATGTATAGCAAACAAAAATGCACAGAGCAATACAAAGAGATCACTGTTCTGAAATGATAACGAACCCGCTGTCATACATAAGAGATAAAGTCCAACGATCGTGATCACCATTCCAAGCCAGATATTCCAACCACATTTTTTCTTTAAAAACAAACCAAGAATCGGAACCAGCAGAATATAGCAGGCTGTCAGGAAACCGGCCTTTCCTGCCGGAGTACCATAATACAGACCAAGCTGCTGTGCCGAGCTTGCAAAAAACAATGCCATTCCGCAACACAGTCCACCGATCCATAACTTTCTCCGTTCTGCGGCTGTCTTTGGCTTTTTATTATTTGGATTAATTTTATCAAGCAACCTGATCACCGGAAGCAGCACTACACTTCCAACCAGACTTCGTATACAATTAAAAGAAAATGGTCCTAGTGCCTGTCCGCCCTTGCTCTGTGCCACAAAGGCGGTTCCCCAGATAAATGCCGTAAGAACTAACAGGAGTGAATTTCTGATTTGTCTGCTTTTCATTTGTATTCCCTCTTCCTATCTTGTTTATTGTCAAATCGTTACATTATTCCTTTGAATCATTTTCTGTACAGATATTTTTCCTGTCATACGCATCCAGAAAATGATGCTTCTCTCCGTGCTGCTTCCATGCAACAACCGTGTCCAGATTTACATTTTCCACACTCTTGAAAATATTCCCTTCCACATAAGGATTTACCTGCTTCAAAGTCTGAATCAGTTCCTTGATCTCAACACGTTTCGAACGATTCTCGTTATTACAAGTCGTACAGGTGTCCGTGAATTTACATGCACACTGGATAAAATGCAGACCATTATAGTCCCTCCATGCCTTGATATCATCCTCACGCACCAGATATAACGGTCGGATCAGTTCCATCCCTTCAAAATTCGTGCTGTGAAGCTTCGGCATCATCGTCTGTACCTGTGCACCATACAGCATACCCATCAATATGGTTTCAATTACATCATCATAGTGATGACCAAGTGCAATCTTATTACAGCCAAGCTCCTGTGCAAAATGATACAGATGTCCTCGTCTCATTCGTGCACACAGATAACATGGCGACTTCTCAACCGTAAACACAGATTCAAATATATCCGATTCAAATATCGTAATCGGGATATTCAGACTTTTTGCATTTTCTTCTATAACCTTCCGGTTCGCCTCACTGTAACCGGGATCCATAACCAGAAACTTAACTTCAAATTCAAATTTGTTATGCAACTTCAATTCCTGAAAACATTTCGCCATCAGCATAGAATCCTTACCACCGGAAATGCAGACCGCGATCTTATCTCCCGGCTTCACCAGCTCATATGTGTTGATCGCCTTGGTGAACTTTGACCAAATGCTTTTCTTGAATTTCTTACGCAGGCTCAGCTCAACATCCTTCGCCTTGTTCTGCTCCTCCGGCTTGCTCATGACATCAAGCAGCCATGCAGCATAACCGCCTTCCAGACTCTCCGCCTGATATACTTTTTCTTTCAAATGCTCCGCTACGTCGATGCTGACTACGCCTCTCGCACAGAAAATAACAAGCAGCTTGTCCTTATCCACCTCGCTGCTTGTCTCTATTTCTTCCGCAGGAACCGCAATCGCATCCGGCACTGCCCCATGAGAAATCTCAATGGCATCCCGGATGTCAATCAACTGGTAACTGTCTTTATCTCGATTCTTTAATTCCGCTATTGTAATGCTCATATGCACGCTGCCTTTCTTCCTAGTGCACCAATAATCTTTCATATATATTTACCTACACTAAAATACCAAGCAATTATATGACCTAAAAAGTTACTTTGTCAATGCAATTATGGAAAACAGCTACTCTTGAAGAATATAAACGAAAACAGCTCTGTTTTAGATAGTCAATATATTCTCCTGTTTCAGCGTCAATTACCAGCAGCGAATCAGGAAGATAAAAATAATCATATGTATAACAGGTATCCAAATCCTCATAATACGCCACGAGCCAAACAGGTTTGTACTCAAACGTCCCTAATTTTTCCCCCTCCACAAGCATATAATCAAGCTCCATAAAATTAAATGCCGCTGGTTTATCAATTCCTGGATATGCTGCATAAAATGCCTCATATTGTTCTGCGAATTTCGGTTCTATATCTTCAAAATCCATTAATGTTACTGCTTTTTCTCCTGCCTGCACCCCTGCAATATAAAGTTCCGCATTCATCACACCATTATCGTCAACACAAACAGTAAATAATTCAGATGTGCAGAACGGATATGGCGCAAACAACTCCGTTTCAGCTATATATGCCCCTCTATTGCCTGCAGCTCTGGTAAACTGAAAACAATAGCCATTAAAATCAATTGGTCTTGCACTTTCAAACGTACTATAACCAAGCGGTCCTTCTTCTAAAATCTCTACATCCGTAATTCCACATGCTTCCAAAAACAACAAGGCTTCATCACGCGCACAATCCATATCTTTTGCACATCTGTTTTCCACTGTATTCTCTAAGTCAACAATACATTCTGTTACATCTCCCAGATGATTTTCCAATGTGATCGTATCATCCGTCTTCATTCCGTAATATGTATATAAACCCGCAGTTCCCAGATAATTCTCCAGTGTAATTCCTGTAATACAATCATTTTCTTCTTTAAATGTCAAAAGGAATAAATTATCTCCGATATATCCAACATATTTCTGTCCCTCATAATTCTGTATCAATGCTCGTTTATCTGATGCACCTGCCTCACAGGCAATAATATTTTCTATTTCTTGATCGCAGGAAACTGCCTGTGATGTTTGTCCCTGATCCAAATAATATTCTCGAATTTTCTCCTGATATATATGTATGGTTTCCAGATCCTCTCTGCACAGATTCTTATAATCATTTTCCAAACGGTTCTCAAAAATTCCTTTCTCTTCCTCAAACACAGCTTCAACAATCTCCTGTTTTTGTTTTGCAGCATTCGGAATCTGCTTATATTCATATATTCTAAAATCAGAATCTGGTATATATTCAACACCCTCTACCGCAAGCTTAACTGTATTCTTATTTACTTTCCATTCTTCCATATAACTATCCGGAATATGCAAACTATTTGCCGCATCCCCTACATATGATATATTCTTCTCTTTTGCACTTTCACAAGCAGTTAATCCCCCAAAGCACAATAATATAGATATCATAAGCGTGACTTTCCCCAAATTATTTCTCACTTTGCTTCCTCCAATATTTGTCCATCTGCAAGACGTATCACACGATCCGCCCGACTTCCTATCTCTTGATCATGTGTTATCACAATCAATGTCTTTCCTCGTTTATTCAACATTTCTAACAACTCCATAATCGCGATTCCCATTTCATGATCTAATGCGCCTGTCGGTTCATCTGCAAGGATCAAATCTCCCCCTGCCACCATCAATCTTGCAATCGCACAACGCTGCTGTTCCCCACCTGAAATCCTGGTTACCTTTTTGTCTGCTAAATCCCTGATTCCTGTAAATTCTAACATTTCATTCACCAGTTTTTTTCTTTCCCTACCGGAATATCTGCCTGCCAGTAATGGCAGTTCTACATTTTCAAATACCGTATAAGATTTCATTAAAGCATAATTCTGAAATACAAATCCCACATGTTTACGACGAAATTCGTGAAGCTTATCTCCTTTCATCTCATGAACAGCAATATCATTATAATAGTATTCACCGCTTGTCAGATAATCCATAGTCCCAATAATATTTAATAATGTACTTTTCCCTGATCCGGATTGTCCCATGATCGATATGTATTCCCCATCCTGGACATCCAGTGATACATCCTTAAGCGCCGGAAGCTCCCGATGCTCATATATTTTTGTAACATTTCGAAGTTTTATCATCACTATTCTCCTTCTTTTCCTAACAAATCAATCGGTGAACACTTATAAATCATAAATACCGGGCAAATTGTTGATAATGCAACAAATAGTATGCTTATCTCTCCAAGGATAGGAACCACTCGCTTCCAGTATATACTTCTGTAAGAAAATACCATTAACTGATCAGGCTCTATTATATGAATAAACAACCACCATACAAGAAATAATGAACAGCCATAGGCTAGAAGAAACTTAAGAATATTCTCCCATAGGATCATCCAGGTTATATTTTTCATTGAAAATCCCGCCGTCAGCATAATTCCATACTCTCTTCGTCTCCGCAAAAAATCAAGTATCTGTATACATAAAAGTACAATACAAAATGTGAGTCCCACCAGAATTAACATCTGAATAATATTATAATTAATCTTCCGACTCATTTCTTCTCCATTTTCTATTGCTTTACCAATATCAATCACTTTTATATCTTTATATCCAGCCTTTGCCAGCTTTTGCATAAGACTTCTCTTTATCTTTACATAAGAGTGTCCTTGTTTTATAGAAAAATAGAAATCCGAATTATTACAAAATATCTCTCCCGGGCAGGCTAACACTTCATAATCCAACGGAATTGTTCCTGTAACATCTGAAAAATCCAGCATTTCCATTTGTGAAACCGGAAAACTTTGTCCCTTTTCTAATATCCCGGCAACTACATATGTATATGACTGATCCCCCACTTCGCCAATATATTTTGTTCCAACTTCTATCTTGTCCTTATATGCAGATCCCAGATATAAATACATGCCATCTTCCATCGGTTTTAATTCTTCGATTAGGATTCCTTCGTCTAATTTCATCTTCCATATATTCTGAATGGTTGCATCTATTTCAATATAATATAAGCCATCTTTTCCATCTTCATCATCGATTGCCTGAAAACTATGGCCTGTCTGAATATTTTTCAATTTCTCCAATGCCGGATCGGTATTTATATATCCTGTTTGCCACGCACAGGTTACAGCTTCCACTCCATCCACTGATTTTATTATATCCAGTGCCGGGTCAGACTGTAATTCACTATCCAGTTCATCCAAAAACGGATTTCACACAAGGTATCTATATTCCTGATTCCTGATTCTTGCAAAGAATGTCTGATATTGGTTGACATACTATAAACACTGATCAGCACAGCAATCAAAAGCAATAACACCATTGCCAACACAATATTACCACCCAGTTGTAAAACATGAGACATAACATTATCTGCTGCTAATCGTATTATATTTCGTTTTCTCATACTTAATCCCTAACCTCCTTTGCAGGCACCAGCTGTCTTAACAGCTTGCAGATTGGAAAAAGTAATACCAGCAACAAAATACCAATCATAAATATAAAATACCACAAAATATATGTATTCCAGACAAACGTCATCTTCTTTTCCATTGCAAGACAATAGAAAATCTGTAAACATCCTGCAACAATAATAGAAATTCCCATTAATATCCCGATTCGTACCAACTGCCACTCTATGATTCGTCTATCTGTTATTCCAACCGTTTTCATGATTGCAAAATCTCTTTTCTGTCGTGCATACCATACTCTTGCAATCATTATGCAATTTATAATACCCACTATGTACAGTAATATCAGAATAGCTGCTTTTAATTTATAAACGATATACACATCTGTCTGACTCTCATAATGATCCAGCAGCTGTGCATAATAATTATCTGATTGTCCAAATATCTCTATCAATTCATCAGCCTGCTCTGCAACCGGAACACTCTTATCCATAAGCTGGATTGTCATTCCCGGATAAGAAGATGAAGTATAGGTCATTCCATCGGCTATCCGGTTCAAAAATACATCTGATTCCGATGTCCAGTTTTCTAACGAGCCAAACGCAATAATCATTTTATCTGAATCATTTCCAAATGATTCCAGATACCCAGTCACCTGACAATCAATTCCATCTAATGACAAGCATTCCGTTCCATCTTTTGAAACTGTTACTGAATCCTTCCATCCATGTCCTACTACAAGATAAATGTTATCCGAATTCCATTCCTCCATTGTTGGATATCTGCCACTTTCAAGCAATCTGTTCCAGTTTCCATGATATGCCACTGCAATCTGCACTTCATCCGCATCTTCCTCACAACTGCCAATCGAAAACTCATCTCCTCTGATTACAGCATCACAACTAACATCGCTTATACACTCCAGAATTGCTTTTGTACTTCGAACCGCCATCTCCTGTATTTGTCGATATTCTTCTATATCATTCAATTTATATTCCGTTGCTCCTGTGGTAGAGTAGATATTAATATAAGCGTTATACTTTGAAATACCATCCTGACTTTCATATTTTTGAATCCAATTACTCATAATCTGATATCCATTCAAAATTGTACTCAAGGACAGACTCATACCTACTAAAAAAAGTATAAATGTCAGCTTATCTTTTGTAATTTTATACATATCATCTTCTCCTGTAATCTGTGTTTCATTCATATCACTATAAAACAAAAACAAGCAACTTGTCCTTATCTACCTCGCTGCTTGTCTCTATTTCTTCCGCAGGAACCGCAATCGCATCCGGCACTGCCCCATGAGAGATCTCAATGGCATCCCGGATATCGATCAACCGGTAACTGTCCTTATCTCGATTCTTTAATTCCGCTATTGTAATGCTCATATGCACGCTGCCTTTCTTCTTTGCACAAATCTTTTACCACTTCACCTGCAATGATCAGTCCTGCTACAGATGGTACAAACGCCACACTGCCCGGAATATCTCTCCGCTCTGTACATTTGTGCTGTGCTCCCGGAGGGCAGATGCAATTTGTCCTGCAGCTGATCGACATATCCTCAAGTGGTCTTACCGGCTGTTCTTCCGAATATACAACCTTTAACTTTTTCACGCCACGCTTCTTAAGTTCCCGACGCATAACCTTTGCAAGCGGACATACCTTTGTCTTATAAATATCTGCTACCTGAAACATACTGCCATCCAGCTTGTTTCCTGCGCCCATACTGCTGATGATCGGCACTCCTTTTTTCTGTGACTGGAGCACCAGCTCAATCTTAGCCGTAACCGTATCTACTGCATCTACAACATAATCATAGGAGTCAAATGGAAATTCATCTGCATTTCCCGGCAGGAAAAAGCATTTGTGCATTTCGACCTTAGCATCCGGATTTATGTCCAGAATCCGTTCTTTCATAACATCTGTTTTATATTTCCCCACAGACTTTCTGGTGGCAATAATCTGGCGGTTCAGATTTGTCAGGCATACCTTGTCATCGTCGATCAGATCAAAGGAACCGACACCGCTTCGTGCCAATGCTTCACATACATATCCGCCAACGCCTCCAACGCCGAATACCGCTACTTTTGAATTTGCCAATTTGTCCATTGCTTCTTTACCAAGCAATAATTCTGTCCGGGAAAACTGTGTTAACATGTCTATCTCTCCTAAATAACCTACTAAAATGCTAGGCAAAATTATAGGGCCTGAAAAGGTTCTTTGTCAATGATTTTCTGGCAAAAAGGACCGGTATTATACCACGTCATATAATACCGATCCTGCTTACATTAACTATTTTCTAATTATTTAATCTTCCACGTCTTTACGTATCCGACGGATTTCTTTTTCAGCTGTTTCTTTAAAGCTGTCTTTGCTTTCTTTGTGCCTTTCACAGTAATGGTTGCTTTCTTATTTATGCCCTTGAATGCACTCTTACGGATGGTTGTAAGATTTCCTGCTGTGACTGTGATCTTTTTCAGATTCTTGCAACCGGCGAATGCTTCATTGCCAATCTTCGTTATACCCCTTCCGATCGTGATATTTGTCAGATTTTTGTTACCCTTGAATGCTTGGCTCGCAACCGCTGTTACTTTATAGGTAACACCACCCACCTTTACAGTAGATGGTATGGTAAGTTTTTTCGCTTTCTTGTTTGTGATCTTCATAACAGCAACAGTTGGATTCTTCTTTGAAGATGAAGTTACCTTTACTTTAATCTTCTTAGAAGGAACTGTAAGAATTGTACCTTTCTTAGCAGGCTTTGGCATTAATTTAACTGGTATATTATTCTCCTTTGCATATTTATATGCTGCGGAATTTTTATTGCAAATAACTGTAGTATTTTGGTTAAAAACTGTCCACCAATATCCACTCTCATTCTCACCCTTTTTAAATACGTCAATTTCAATAACACTATCTGGTATAACAACCGATTTTAATTTCGGACAGCTAAAAAAAACTCCCTTACCGATACTTGTTACACTATCCGGTATCGTTATGCTGGTTAAATTGCTGCACATAGCAAATGTTTTACTGGAGATTCTTGTTATCCCCTCCGGCAATACTACTTTTTTTAATTTATCACATGAAAAAAAAGCATCGCATCCTATACTTCTTACATTTTCAGGTATGGTGATACTCGTTAGATCAGTAGTTGCAAATCCATAGCTTCCTATACACGTTAAGCTATTTGGTAACGTTATACTGGTCAGATTTAAGCAAAGATCAAATGCCCTGTCACCTATACTCGTTACTCCCTCCGGTATTGTTATGCTGGTTAAACTGCTACAATTCCAAAATGCCGAATCTCCTATACTTATTACCTCTGTCCCATTAATCTTATCCGGGATTACAACCTTTTTCTTATCACCTTTATACTTGGTAATAGTAATTCCATCCTTAGCTTCTTCATATGTAAAATCACCATATGTCTTTGACTCTTCCGCCTGTGCTGTCATACCGCCCCCGCCACACAGCAACACACATAAAATCAATCCCAAGCCCGCATAGATCAGGCTTCTTATCTTCCTTTGCATCATTTTCATTCATCTCTCCTTTTCTCTTACGCTCCTTGTTTTTATAAGTTACATTGCTTTTTCCCATTTTTAGAAACAGTGCCAGGTACAAATAAACACAATTTTATCTGTATCTGACACTTTTTGTTTGATGTCTCTAAAAAAGCATAAACATTATAAAAAAAAAATAACTGTCAATAGTTCACAAAATATTTCTTAATTATTTAAATTTCGACAAAAAAATCCAGATACAACATTTCTGCCATATCCGGACTTCTACTAAAATATACATGTTATCTGTTCTGCTTATGTCTTTATCCTATGATTGCCTTAATTTCCGCTTTGCTCATATCGGTTACATCCATGATCTGCTCTAAGGAATAGCCTTTCTTATGCATTTTCAGGATAATCTCCGATTTTCCTCGTGCTTCGCCTATTATTTCACCTTTGACTATGCCCGCGGCTTCGCCCTTTACATATCCCATTTCTTCTACGCCTTCACTCAGATTGCACATGATCTTCACCTCTTCCCTTATACTGTGTCTATCTACCGGTATGTCATACTCCTGTTTCATCAGCTTCAATTTCTGTTCTGCCGTCATTGTCTGTGACAATAGCGTTCCAAGCAAGCGATGCAGTTCATATTGTTCTTCCTTTGGCGGAATCTCCTTTGCCAGTCCGATCATTACGATATTTAAAATATCCAGATTGCCTTTCCAGTCCTGTTCCTCTACCAGATCATCTTTCACCATATGGATATGACTCAGACTGTTCTTCTCCATATTCATACAGATCCAGATCGAATATACCTGTTTGATCTCGTTATAGTCAGAACCGATAAATTCCCGCTCTTTCTGGGATGACACCAGCCTTGCCGTATAGAAGATTGCCCGATTTAAGATATGATACTTTGTCGGTTCATTTTTCTGTGCTTCCAGATTGATGATCATTTTCGCCAGTCCATCCCGCATCCGTACATAGAAGATAATATCAAAATATATCTTTCCTTCATCAATCTCAGAATTCTCAGTATTCAACCCGACAATCCGTTCACCGGTTCTGGCATCCACCATATCTTTGTTCGTTAGTCCGGGTTCAACCGAAATCTGGCTGATATACGGTTCACCTTCAATCAATGATGCAACCGTATCTGCATCCATACTTTTAAATTCTTCTACTACCCTGATCAGTATATGCGCCAATATGATTTTCTGTCCAAGCAGGCGCTTGGCACTGGCATCATACTGTGCTTTCTGATCAGTAGCCTTGGAGGAATATACAATTTCGTTATCCATGTCCCATCTCCTTTCCCGATAGAACAGAATATCATGCATATTTTAGCTTTGTATATTGCCTCCGTCTCTCCAAGTTTGATTGTAACGGATATCCGAACGGAAAACAAGTTTAACCATAAAAAATTCCGGATACAGCATTTCTGCCATATCCGGACTTCTACTAAAATATACACCTTATCTGTGCCGTCTGCGCTCTTATCTTAATCTATTTATAACACCATCATCAAAGTTCCCAGTCCGATCAGTACACAGCCAATGATCGACTTCATCGTGAATTCTTCGTGCAGGAATACAAATGCAAGAATCAATGTAATAACGACACTTAATTTATCGATTGGCACTACCTTGGATGCATTTCCCATCTGAAGTGCTTTATAATAACACAACCACGATGCTCCGGTTGCAAGTCCTGATAAAATCAGGAACAACCAGCTTTTCTTCCCGATCGCGCTGATTCCGGACTGTGTATGTGTCAGAAACACCATACCCCATGACATCACAAGCACAACTGCTGTTCGGATCGCTGTTGCAAGATTCGAATTTACTCCGTCAATACCTACCTTTGCAAGAATTGATGTCAATGCCGCAAATACAGACGACAACAATGCAAATACAAACCACATATAAATCCTTCTTTCTTCTTTTATTATCTTCTTTTTCATGCAACTGTGCAATCTATGAAATCTTAACTTTTTCTCTTAACTGCCTGTCGGTAAATGAAAAGTGCGGCAACTGCTGTTATCAGTTCTGCTACCCAGAACGCATTCCAGACACCGACAACACCAAAGATACGACTGAGTACAAATGCAGCCGGAATGATGACAACCACATAGCGAAGCAGGGAGATCATCAATGATGGCGTACCCTTGCCAAGTCCCTCTAATGCACCGGATGAAGTCACGGATACCGAAGAAACAATAAATCCGGCACAGATGATCCGAAGTGCCGTCACGCCCTCCGTGATCGTTACCTGATTATCCGAGAACATTCCGATCAATTTAGCCGGGAAGATCAGACAGATCACTGTTCCAAATACCATGATCAGACCAATGATCGTAAGTGTAATATTATAAATGCTGCGGACACGCTTATGCTCTCCCGCTCCGTAATTATAGCTAATTACCGGACGCATACCCTGGATCATGCCGTTTGCAGGAAGATATAAAAATGTCTGCAATTTATAATAGATTCCAAGGATCACAACATAGATCTGTGAATAGGTGCTTAATATCGCATTCAGTGCAGTCGTAAGCAGGGACGGAAGTGCCATATTAAGAATAGCCGGAATACCAATCGCATACAACTTCCCTGTCAGATAATCCTCCGTATGCAGATATCGTCTGCCGATCTTTACGGATATTGGACGGAACACATAGACAAACAGATAGATCAACAGGGTAAACACCTGTCCAAGTCCGGTTGCAAGTGCAGCACCCCGGATTCCCATTTTCGGAAATGGTCCGATACCGAAGATCAATAGGGGATCTAATACAATGTTCATCAGGCATCCACCGCCAAGTCCGACCATTGTAACAACCATTCTTCCAACTGCCTGATAGATCTTCTCAAATGACAGATCAATGGAAATAATAACAGAAAATGCAAATACGATCATCGAATACTGAATTCCCATCTGAACAACTGTCTCATTCGATGTGAACATCCGCAGAAATCCCGGCATGATCAGGATACAGACTACTGTCATGATCACACCATGAACAACAGAAAGAAGAGTACCCTTTGACGCTGCTGCATTTGCCTTGTCCGGTTCCTTTGCGCCGAGATAGAACGCGATCACCGCATTGATTCCCACGCCAAAACCGATGGCTACCGCATTTACAAAATTCTGGATCGGAAAAACAAGCGACAGAGCTGTCATTGCATCCTCGCTGATCTTCGCTACAAAAAAGCTGTCCACAATGTTATACAGAGAATTGACCAACATCGATAATATCATCGGAAGTGCCATTGACAAAAGCAGCGGCAGCACCGGTCGTTCTTTCATAAATTCTTCGTTCATACATTTCTCCCTCTCTACATAAAAACGCCACACAGTTATAAATGGTTTCACTTATAGCTGTGTGGCGAAAAGATGACTTATTTATTATCCGGAAAAATCCACTTCATTCGTTTTCGTTGGTATTCTACCATATTTTTTCAGAATGTCAATAACTGCTTAGCGAATATAGTATACTCTGTTATCCTTTCTTGGAATAACATCAGGATACGCTCCATCCGTAAATCCAAGTGCGCAATGTCCGACACCGATATAGTTGCCGGTAATTCCAAGGCCTTCAAGGATCTGCTTTCCTTCTTCGCTTTCGAATTCTTCTTTTGCACGATGAATCCAGCAGCTTCCGATTCCAAGATCATGTGCGGCAAGCATCAGATTTCCCATCGTCAGGCTTCCGTCATAGACAGCAGTCGGACAGGATGCATCTGCCAGTACGATCAATATAACAGGTGCTCCGTAAAACGGATCAAAGCCTTCCTCCCAGCCGCCGATCTTACGGTTCATCTCCATGATCTTATCCCGCATCTCTTTATTTGTTACCGCAATAATGATCGGAGACTGCAAGCCTCTGCCATTTGCAGCAAATGTTCCTGCTTCAATGATCTGATCCAGAACATCTGCCGGAACCATATCCGGTTTGAATTTCCGGATACTTCTTCTCGTCTTCATCTCATCCAAAACAACGCTCATCTCAAAATCCTCCTTATTACAACAAGCTCTTGCGGAGTTCCGCTCCGTCTTTTGCGCTCAAGTACGCCGGTGCTATATCGAACACGGTCTTACATCCGCTCTGTCCTTCTTTGTACAGGCGGTATGCTGCTCTTGCATAAGCCACGATGACACAGGATGTGAATTCCGGATTGGAATCCAGCTTCAGGCTGTATTCGATCACATGATTATTTTCCAGATTCCAGCCGGTCTTACCGGAACGGATCACAAATCCACCATGAGGAATTCCACTGTGGTTTGCCTTTAATTCTTCTTCACTGATAAAGTGAACCGTTGTATCATAATCGGCAAAATAGTTTGGCATGTTCTTGATCGTTTCTTCAACTTTTACAGGATCGGCACCGTCCTCTAATACAACAAAGCACTCTCTTGTGTGCTTCTGTCTGGTTGTAAGTTCGGGATTCTCACCATTTCTGACTGCTTCCAGTGCTGCTTCTACAGGGATCGTGTACTGCTTGCCATCCTTAACACCCTCTACACGACGGATTGCATCGGAATGTCCCTGGCTGACACCTTTTCCCCAGAATGTATAATCACGGCCTTCCGGTAAGATTGCATTTGCATACATACGGTTTAAAGAGAACATACCCGGATCCCAGCCTACTGAGATGATGCCGACATGACCATTCTTCTTTGCGGCAGCATCTACATTTGCAAAATGCTCCGGAATTCTTGCATGTGTATCGAAGCTGTCTACAACATTGAACATCTCTGCATACTTTGGTGTCTGCTCCGGCAGATCGGTAGCACTGCCGCCGCAGAGTATCATAACATCGATCTTATCCTTCCACTGCTCCACATCATTTACAGAACAAACGGCTGCTCCCTCTGTCAATATCGATACTGTCTCAGGTGCACGTCTGGTAAATACCGCTGCAAGCTCCATATCCGGATTCTGCTTGATTGCACACTCAACACCTCGTCCAAGATTTCCATATCCTAAAATACCTATTTTCATGTTTCATACTCCTTTACAAAAATTACTCTTCTTTCAGTTTAATGATTCAAAAAGAGCCTGTCAACTTTTTCATTGACAGACTCCCATTTCTTTTTCTCAACAATATAATTCTACTTTAAACAGTCTTCCTCCGTGATCTCGCGAATGACTCTGCATGGATTTCCGGCAGCCAGTACTCCCGATGGGATATCTCTCGTAACCACGCTTCCCGCTCCGATCACAGAACCGCTGCCAATCGTTACACCGCCACATACTGTTACATTTCCTGCCAGCCAACAGTTATCTCCGATCGTGATCGGCTTCGCATACTCCCGGTCTGTATACGCGCCGTCTTCCCTCTTATAAATGTTACGCTCCTGAAAACGAAACGGATGCATCGGTGTCAGCAGAGAAACATTCGGTCCCATAAATACATTGCAGCCGATCTTAACAGGTGCACAGTCCAGACAGGTAAAATTAAAATTCGCATAACTGTTCTCGCCTATCTCGGTAAAGCAGCCGTAATCGAACTGAACCGGTCCCTGAAGATATACATTCTTACCCTTATTCGGAATCAGCTCTGCCAGAATCTTCTCGCGTTTCTCATCCGTCTCAAAGCAGTCATTATACTCCTTACTCAACCGATGCGCATTCTGTCTTAATTGTATTAATTCATCATCAGATGGATCATAAACGAATCCTGCTATCATTTTTTCTCTTTCTGTCATCTTAATATGCCTCCGTATAAAAGCACTGGAAACTTCTTATTCGATCTCAGCCCGTACCTCTTTTGTAATCGTTTCCCCGCCATTCTGATACCAATTCTCGACAAAACGATCAAATTCATCGAGTGAGCTCTCGCCGGTTACAATCTTTAGATAGGTGTCACTTTCCAGATTCTCAAGGCTCCACCAGTCTGTGACCATCGTTTCCGTTTCTCCAAAATATAACGACTCTACTTTGTTTGTCCTTCCATCGTTTAAGATCTTACAGGCTGTGATACGGGAAGCGTACGCCGCCCAATCTTCCGCACTGGCATTCTCCGCATCCTTCAGATAGGATTCGCATGCCTCATAATAGGAATATTCCAGTACGTTCAGATCATCTGCGGATTTGTCCCCCGCAAATACATGATTCAATTCTCCATAGCAGATCTGCAAAGCATTGTTGTAATCTACATTAATCGCAAACGGTCTGGCGGTAGGGTCTACATTTTCTTTATAATAATCGACAATCTCCTGATTGTCTCTGTCATTATACCGCAAATAGTCAAATAATACACTAACAATCTTACATGCAATCTCCGGATATTCATAACCCTTACGCACTACAATATACTTACTGGAAGGATTCTGTGTATGATAACTGGTAAGTCCGGATTCCTCTGTTGCGATCAGATAAGGCTGCCACTCGGCATCTTTATTCTGTTCCACTGCCTGCATCAGTGGATTATTCGGCGCCCACCAAGGGCCAAAGAAAGAACCGCATTGACCATCCACGATCAGCTCGATCAGGTTACTGCTCGTCCGCATCAGAAAATCCTGATCCAGAATTCCCTCTTTATACAACTCATGGATATGGGCAAGTGCCTCTTTCGCCTCCGGCTGAACCGAACCATAGACAACATTGCCGTCCTCATCATAAATCCACTGTTTCGGAAATGCACCATATGCAGCAAATATAATATCTAATGTGTATTCGCTGCTATAACCACAACCGCCGCAGAGACTGGTATCACATACAAGCCCTACGGTATTTCCTGCCCCATTATGTCCGGGGTCTTTTTCTTTAAATTGTCTTATGATCTCTTCTACATCCGAGAGTGTTCTCGGTGCGGACAGCCCAAGTGCATCCATCCAATCCTTACGAAGCCAGATCAGATTCGGTCCGTCTGAGATATTCGTTTCCGGTATCGCCATGATCTTCCCGCCAAAGGTTACAACATCAAGGATATCCCGACCATAGCTTCCATATATATTCTTGATCGTATCGCTCATACAGTTATTATAGCTGTCTGTCAGATCTGCGATCATATCATTATCCACCAGATACTGAAGCTCATCCAGATCCTCCACGATCATCACATCCGGAAGATCATTCTGTGCGATCACCATGGTCACACTATCGGTATATTGCTCATCCATAGCCTCAAACACATCCTGGTTTTGAACATTTAGCCTTTCATTCAACAGCCTTGTATAAGCATTATTTTCATACGTCTCGCCATCCGGGAGATTGGAATTATTTGCTCCGGACAGCTTACCCAATGTGTAGGTAAGCTGTTCCGGATATTTTCCGTAAGGTGTCGTGCGGGCTGTATATAACGCAGCTTCATATTCTTCTTTTGTCTCTGCATTCTCCCGGGTGGAGGGGGTAGCCCCGGAATCACCGCATCCACATAAGATCAATAAATTTATAATCAGCACACATGAAATAATCTTTTTTAAATACGAACCTGTAATCATATACATTCCTCTGTTTCAACCAAACTATAAGCAAATAATCATATGATCCCTTAACCTTTTACACCACCGGAGAAGCTCTCACGATAACACTTCTGCATAAACATGAACAGAATGATGATCGGAATTGAGATCAGCACCGCACCGGCTGCAAAGGAATTGAACCACGGATACACATATTCTTTCTCTAACATATTCCAAAGTCCGATAGATACGGTATAGTAATCCTTATTTGCACGGCAGATAACCTTTGCAAATACGAAATCAATCCAAGGAGCAAGAAAGGAATTCAGAACCGTATATACAATGATCGGACGGCTTAACGGAATAATGATCTTAGTAAACGACTGCCATCTGGTTGCTCCGTCCAGATAAGCTGCTTCCTCGATCGACTTCGGAATCGTATCAAAGAAGCCTTTTGCAATATAGAACTGTAAGCCTGCACCACCGGAATAAACCAGGATAAGTGCAACACGGATCAAGGATCCTTCTGACAGTCCGATCGCCTTTAAGATATAATAAACTGCGATCATAGCCATGAATCCCGGGAACATACCAAGGATCAATGCTACATTCATAAATGGGCGTCTCAGTCGGAAACGCATTCTCGACATACAGTATGACATCGCCAATACAAATACTGTAGATATTATACAGGAGAAGATCGCAATAATCAAAGTATTCATGAACATCTTCGGAAAATTCAGGATACCGGTATCTGTAAATAACTTTGTGTAATTGCCAAGAGTATACGCCTTTGGCAGCAATGTAGAAACATACTGTCCTTTTTCTCCACGGAAGCTGATCAGAACGATCCACAGAATCGGGATCACCCAGATCACGGAAAGAATTACCAGTATAATATGAACAACGATATCCGATGGTGTAAGCTTCTGTTTTCCATTTATTTTCTTACCTGTTTTAGTCATTACTGGAATCCCTCCTCGTCTTTATAAGATGTTGTATTATGATAGGTGATCAGAGATACGATCGCAAGAACGATAAATGTCATGATACCGATAACCGCACCCAGATTATAATACTGATTATCAACTGTCAGCTTGTAGAGCCAGGTAACCAGAAGATCGGTCTTTCCTGCTGTCTTTCCAACCGGAATCGGTGCTCCGTTTGACAGAAGATAGATTACATTAAAGTTATTAATATTACCTGCAAAGGTCGTGATCAGATACGGAGCTGTTACAAATAACATATATGGAAGTGTGATCTTAAAGAAGATCTTCACCGGTCCGGCTCCATCTACTTTTGCGGCCTCATAGATATCTTCCGGTATACTTTGTAAGATACCGGTCACCTGCATAATGGTAAACGGAATACCGATCCAGATATTGATCACGATAACCATGATACGGGCAATGGTTGCGTTGCTCCAGAACGGAATTGCATTGTCGATGATATGATGATTCAGTAATAAGGTATTTACGATACCATTCTGACTGAAGATCGTACGCATCAAAAGCAGGGATACAAACTGTGGAACGGCTGCGGATAACATGAAGATCGACCTCCACACACCCTTACATCTTGTTCCCTTTCGATTGATGACCATTGCAAGGATCATACCGAAGATATAGTTGGTAAATGTCGCAGCAACCGCCCATACCAGTGTCCATCCAAGAACAGACCAGAATGTACTACCGACTGCGTCATTAAAATTCAAAATCTTAGCAAAGTTTTTCAGTCCTACCCAGTTAAACAATACCGTATGTGAATCCAGCTTACTGTAATTTGTAAATGCCATACAGATCATGAATACGAGCGGCAGGATCGTAAAGACAACAATCCCGAGTACCGGAAGTGGAAGCAGAAACATATGAAGATTTTTATCAAATAAACTCTTAATATCATCTGTGAATCCCGGAACTTTCTTCCCTGCATCATGCAGGCACTGTGCACGATATGCGCTCTCGACACTGACTACCCAGAGGCATACAAATGCAAATATGATAAATACCGTGGCTACTCCATATAATAACATCAAAAGAGAATTGTCACCCTGTGTATATTCAAATATGCCTTTTGCATCATTCCACACCTTCTCCTGTTCTGCTCCTCCCAGATGGAAGAAATCGGTCAGAAGAGATGCACCGTTTTTTATCATGAAATAAATAAATATGCTTTCAAGTACCAGAAATGATACACCTTTTACAAACTGTTTTCTGACAATGTTTCCGAATCCCATGATCAGGAACGATAATCTGGTGATCCAGTCACCATTTCTCATGGCCTTGAAAACAGTATATGGATAATCACTTCGTCTTATTTTTTTCTTTTTGCTTACTGTCGCTTCAGCCATCCTGACACCTCCGTCTCAAAGTAAATGTTGCGTTTTTACGTCTCTTTCATAAAATAAAGTGTTCCACCACCCCTGTGGAAATGGAACACTCTATCTTATGATCTGTTTATTTTTACTCTGCTACATCTGTGTTCAATGATGTATTGAATGCTTCTGTCTGCTCAGCAGCATTATCATGTGTAACTTCACCGTTTAAGAGTGCCTTACCAAAATTCTCTGCCGGTGTCCAGAAGTTACTCATCTTAGGTACAAATGGCTGGATCATAGATGTCTTGTTGAAGGTATCGTTCTGAGCTGTTACTAATGCATCATTCTTTACCGTATCACTCTCTAAAAGATTTGTGTTACAAGGAACAATGCTTCTTGCTTCATAATGTGACTGCTGTGATTCTTCGTTACCAAGGTACAGGGCAAGTGCTACTGCTACCTGTGGATATTCACAGTTTGGATTTACACCGATTGCCTTTGAACCGGCAAATGAAAGTAACTGCTTGTCAGATCCGCCGATCTTGGCTGTAGGCATAGCTGCGATTCCAAGATCATCACCAAGTGCATCATGTAATGCCTTATAATCCCATGAACCGGAAAACATAGCTGCGATAGATCCATCTGTCATACCGGAAATACCGACACCGGATTCATCATTTACAAAATTCTTATTTGCTACAAGATCTACAAGGTAATCTGTAACAGCCTTTCCATTATCTCCGCCAAAGTTGATTCCTGCGTCATTATCTGTACCATCACCGAATAATGTACATCCGTTTGCAAGATAAAATGCTGCATCATACCAGCTGTTTGTAAGAGGAAAAGCAACTTTTCCTTTTTCAAGCATTGTATCAAGGCTCTTTACATCGCTGTCTGAATATACTTTCTTGTTATAGTATAAAAACCATGTATTTGTTGTAAACGGAACACCATAGATTCCGCCATCTACTGTGATAGAATCCACAACTGCCTGTGAGTTTGTTGACTTTACATAGTCTGCTGTGCTTCCGCCTAACTCCGAGATTGCATTTGCATCGATCAGTGTCTGTAACTGGTCGTTTGCGAACATATATACATCTGCTGATGCGGATACATCCTGTGTTACGGTCTTTCCTGCATCTGCCTCGCTGCATGTACCATATTCAAATGAAAGATCCCAATTTGGATGTTCCTTATTAAATGCTTCACATCTTCCCTGAAGCCATTCACCATAATCCGGTGACTGATCCTCAGCAGGTCCCCATACTGTAATTGTTGCTTTAATGTTTTCTTCTTCTGCAGATGCATCAGTACTCTCTCCTGATGTTGCCTCTGCATTTGATGCTGTTGTGGAATCCTTAGATGTATCATCCTTCTTATCTCCACATCCTGCGAGTAATGACATGCACATAGCTCCTGCCAGTGCAATCGCTGCATACTTTCTAAACTTCATAACCGTTCCTCCTTTAAATAAATCATGTTTTTTTGTTTTTTAATACTTTTGCAGTACCTTTACCTTATGACATTATTATAAAAAGGAACCGTTTCACCGTATATATCAATAATTTCAGAAACATGTTGGTTTTTTATGAATGTTTGATTTCTGCATGCAGTTCTTTTGGAAAATGGATCGTGACAGTCGTTCCCCTGCCAACTTCACTGTCGATACAAACCGCATATTCCGCGCCATAATACAGTTTGATACGTTCATTGACATTTCGCACACCATAGCCCTTCGAATCGGCAGTCAGTATCAGCTCCGCCTGTTCTTGGGTCATACCGACACCATTATCGGATACCGCAAACCGGATATCTTTATCGTCCTCTTTTCCACTGATGCAGATCTCTCCTCTGCCATCCTGTTTCAGATCTATGCCATGATGGATCGCATTCTCGAGGATCGGCTGTAAGATCAGGTTCAGTGTTTCATATTTTAAAATGGAATCATCGATATCATAGATAACATCGAAACTGTCATCGTGCATCGTAAGCTGGATATCCAGATATGCTTTGATGTTCGCGATCTCATCCCGGACAAGCAGGATATTCTTTCCCTTATTTAACGCTGTCCGGTAAAAGGTGGACAACGACAACGTGATACGACTGATATCCTCCTGGTCTGCCTCTAATGCTTTCCAGTTAATGATAGACAGGGAATTATACAGGAAATGCGGATTGATCTGCGCCTGCAACGCCCGCATCTCATATTCCTTTTCTTTGATCTTGCTTCGGTATACTTCATTGATCGTTGCATCCAGACGCTTCGTCATACTGTTATAACCATTGATCAGATCACCGATCTCATCCGTACTGTCATTCTCAATCTCCATACCAAGATTCCCGGTTTCCAGATTACGCATTTTCTTCTGAAGCTTACTGATACGTTTCGTTATGAACTCGGAAATTATACGGATACATGCGACTGCTGCGATCAGACTGACCAGGATTGCTGCTGCAGCAATTATTAAGATTGGCTGAATCGAAGAAATGATCAGTCGATCCGGCTTATAGATCCAGATCTTCCAGCCGGATGCCTTCGACTCCCGCTTAATAAACTGATAACCGGAATCCTTCTGCCCTACTGTTGCAAAGAACTGTTCCTCTGATAATTCATACGGCTGTTTTTCTTCTGTAAATACACTCTTTTTAAAGATGCAGTTACCTTCTGCATCCTCTATCACAACGCCATAATTATCAAATACCGTTTCGTTATTAAACGGCTGGAATACGCTGTCATAATCCACCCCTACATAGAGCAGACCCTTCGCCTTTTTCTGCTCCAGCATGGCCATGCGGTTTAACGAATACGCAGTCTTATCCTTCGCATTCACGATCCAGTGGATCTGGTTATCGTCAACTATTCCATAGTTCGTCTCTTCATTTTCAATCGTGGTAATGGGGGCGATCGTACTGCCGTGCTTCACCTGACAGGCATCCGTGTAGATCGTTACCTGCTTTACATCATCATGAAAATACATAATAGAAGAAAGCAGGGGATCTATAACACTTGCCACCTGCTCATAATTCTGATATGTACTCTGATCTGAGCTTAAGATCTTCGCGATCGACTGATTATAGGATATATAATTAGAAAGATTGTTATAAATCTCTAACTCATTATCAAGCGCATCTGTCGTCTGTGTCAGATACGATTCCAGGATCATTGTCTCACGATCCCACAGGATCTTCTTCATCTCATGGTAGGTGATCGTTAGCGTGATCATGATCGGCAGAAACCCGGCAAGTATATAAATAACCAACAGCTTGCCGGATAATCGCAGATTCTGGAACCCTCTTTTTACCCTTTTATCTATCCGTTCTTTATGCATCCGCCTGTCCTCCGCTCTCTCTGAATTTCTGCGGGCTCACGCCAAAGAACTCACGGAAGCTGGAACAGAAGTAAGACACATTCGGATATCCGCATGCCACACTGATATCTACGATCTTCGTCATGCTGTTCTCTAACATATCCTTTGCCTGTTCCATCCGGTATGCCTTGATGAATTTGCTTAGATTCTGTCCGGTCTCCTTCTTAAATACCGTACTTAGATAGCTCGGTGCAAGATGTACCATATCCGCCAGCATATCGATTCCAAGCTCGCTTCCATAGTTCCGGTAAATATACTGCTTCACCAATTCTACTTCCCGATGAGCTGTCTGTGTTTTTCCTGCAAAACAGTTTTCCAGTCTCCGGATCGCTTCTTCGACAAGATCCGTCAACACCTGAAAATCTGTCGCCATATATAATTTCTCAATGTCTTTATTTAACTCTGCTTCGTCAGTCTCATCGATGCTTCCGTAGATATCCTTCATCAGATTCGAGAACAGGAACTTGATATAGATTTGGGAGTACTCTGTCTTATGTCTGTACTTCTCACAGAATCTCTGGAAATGCTCCCGGAGTGCTTCCACATCCTTCATCTTGATATCCTGTTTCATCTGCTTCATAAAGGTATCATCATCGAACTGGATAATACCCGGAGTCTCGCCCTCCATGTTCGGATAAAATACATGGATCTCCGGATGGTAGAATTTGTTCTCCATCAGCACTTCGAGCTCTTCCATCTTATCTGCCACTTCGGACAGATCACCGATATCAGAGGATATCGCTATGTAACAGTCAGCATCATAATCGGCTTTGATGATCTTTACGATCTCATTTGCCTTACGGAGAATATTCATCTCATCCCCTAAGAATAAGATCTCCTGCTGCTGGTTCAGGTTCAGATATTGCAGGATTCCAATTGACTTTAAGTTCTCGTTCTCTTTGAAATCCACTCCACGTCTGCCGAAGAAATCATGATTGAATTCCATCAAAAGCATATTCTTGAATTTACCCAGATCAAGCGATAATCCGCTGTATTCCTGTCTGAGCTTCGTAACATCCGTTCCGTTCAACAGCATATAGAGCGCATGCTCATATAAGAATTCCATGCTCTTGTTCTTCAGCTCGTCCGAAGCCTTTGCCTCTTCCAGTTCATTTACAACCTTATTCAGAGTATTCTTGAATTCATTTGGATCGACCGGTTTTAAGATATAATCAACAACCCCCAGCCGGATCGCTTTCTTTGCATAGTCGAATTCATTGCATCCGCTGAATATGACTGTGCGCAGCTTTTTCTTTTCCTTCACAACATGGTCGATCAGTTGGATTCCATCCATGAAAGGCATCTTTACATCTGTAAGCAGGATATCAAAATCTTCTTTCTCCAGCTTCTCCAGTGCATCCACACCATTTACCGCCTCTGCAATCTCAAATTCCAGATTCAGTTTTTTTAAAAGAAACCGAATACCGTTTCTTTCTATCTTCTCATCATCTACGATCAATATCTTGTACATATCTATCAACGCCTTTCTATGGTGGAAATATATATCTTATTTTAACACATTTTACAGCTTCCAGATATCTTTATTATATTCTGCAATCGTACGATCGGAGGAGAAGAAGCCTGCCTTGCTGATATTTACCAGAGTCTTCTCAGCCCAGCCCATACGGTCTTCATAATCGGCAAGCACCTGTTCCTTTGTCTGAATGTAATCACAGACATCAAGAAGCGTCATAAACCAGTCTTTTACGATCAGCTCGTTATGAAGTCTGGCAAGTGATTCCTTCTGACCGATCGCAAGCAGCTCATCACTCACAATAAAGTCTACCAGCTTCTTGATCTCCGGCTTCTCATAATACTCTCTTGCCACATAGTCTGCCTTTGCATAGTGCTCGATCACTTCTTCACTGGATTCACCAAAGAAATAAATATTATCCTCGCCCACCAGTTCTCCGATCTCTACATTTGCACCGTCACGGGTTCCAAGAGTAACCGCACCATTTAGCATGAACTTCATATTTCCTGTTCCGGATGCTTCCTTGGATGCCAGTGAGATCTGCTCTGAGATATCGCATGCCGGAATGATCTTTGCTGCTTTTGATACATTATAATTCTCGATCATGACAACTTTCAAGTACGGACTTACCTCAGGATCATTGTCGATCAGCTCCTGCAGACAGAGGATCAGATGAATGATGTCCTTTGCGATCGTATAAGCAGGTGCAGCCTTTGCTCCAAATATAACTGTGATCGGAGTCTCAGGCAGATGTCCCTTCTTGATCTCAAAATATTTGTAGATCACCCAGAGGGCATTCATCTGCTGACGCTTGTATTCATGCAGTCTCTTGACCTGGATATCAAAGATTGAATTCTCGTTGATGTCGATTCCCTGTGTCTCTTTCAGGTAGTCCTTTAAGACTGCCTTATTGCTCTGCTTGATCGCAAGGATCTCTTCTAATACGTTCTTATCCTTATAGTAAGAAGCCAGCTCCTGTAACTTATCGGCATCCTTCTTGTAGTCCGGTCCGATCAGCTCTGTGATGTAGGCTGCCAGCTTTTCATTGCAGTGTAATAACCATCTTCTGAATGTGATACCGTTTGTCTTATTGTTGAATTTCTCAGGATAGATCTCATAAAATGGATGCAGCTCTGAATTCTTCAGGATCTCGGTATGCAGATAAGCAACACCATTTACACTGTGGCTGTAATGCATATCGATATGTGCCATATGCACACGGGAATCTCCATCTATGATATAAACACGCTCATCCTTATAACGGTTTCTGACCTTTTTATCCAGCATACGGATCACAGGCATAAGCTGTGGAACGACCTTCTCCAGATAAGCGACCGGCCATTTCTCCAATGCTTCTGCAAGGATCGTATGATTTGTGTAAGCACATACATCGGTTACAATCTCTGTTGCTTCATCAAAGGAGATACCCTCTTCCATCAACAGACGGATCAATTCAGGAATCACCATAGACGGATGTGTGTCATTGATCTGAACGGCAGCATAGTCTGCAAGGTCATGCAGATTCGAGCCTTTCTCCTTTGCCTCTGCAAGGATCAGCTTTGCACCATTTGCAACCATGAAATACTGCTGATAGATACGAAGTAAGTTGCCGGCTTCGTCACTGTCATCCGGGTAGAGACAGAGTGTCAGGTTCTTCTTGATATCTGTCTTATCAAAGCTAATGCCATCCGGCTCCATGATGCTCTCATCCACGCTCTCAATATCAAATAAATGCAGCTTATTTGTGCGGTTCTCATAACCTGTCACATCGATGTCATACATTCTGGACTGTACGGTACAGTTTCCAAACCGGATCGTGTTGCTTACATCGGTCTTTGTCAGCCAACTGTCTGCCTCGATCCATGGATTTGCAGTCTCCTTCTGGTAGTTATTCTCAAATACCTGCTTGAACAGACCCATATGGTAATTTAACCCGATACCATCTCCCGGAAGTCCGAGTGTTGCCATCGAATCAAGGAAGCAGGCTGCCAGTCGTCCAAGTCCGCCATTTCCAAGGGATGGTTCCGGCTCTACTTCTTCGATATCATAGATGCTCTTGCCGTTTTCTGCCAGCACCTGTTTTACTTCATCAAAGATTCCAAGATTGATCAGGTTATTGGATAACAGCTTACCGATCAGGAACTCTGCTGATATATAGTAAACCTTTTTCTTACCATCTTCTGTAACCTTGTCTTCTGCTAATTCCTTTGTCATATCAAGCAGCGCAAAATAGATCTCCTCATTGCTGCATTCCTTGATCGTTTTATTATATTTCTTCTTACAAATCTCTGTTAACATTATATCCTCCTTACAAAAATACTGCTTCACAGCATTTCTTCCATATACTCTTGTTAATTCCCTTAATCTGTCTCTGATCTCGTCTGTAAATTCACCCTTCTTCATCCGCCAGCGCCAGTTTGTACCGATCGTAGACGGAAGATTCATCCGTGCTTCGTTATCCTTTCCAAGCAGATCCTGCATCTGAACGATAACGGTATCGGCAGGGCTCATATATAATACCTGCATCATCTTCTCCGGGATCTCCTGTTCATTTGCCGCTCCCAGATATTCCATCATAAATGTAAGATTGTCCTTTGATGCATTCTCGATATATCCTTTTAATGTGTCATTATCGTGTGTTCCGATATAGACAACGTAATTCTTTTCGTGATTATGCGGTGCATGTTCATTCTCCGCATTTCCGTCAAATCCAAACTGTAAGATCTTCATTCCCGGATATCCGGATTCCTTCACCAGCTTCTGTACCTCCGGCACAACGACTCCCAGATCTTCTGCGATCACCTTTGCATTTCCTCTGGCACTGTCGATCACATCTACAAGCTTCTTTCCCGGACCTTCCAGATAGAATCCGTTCTTTGGCTCTCCGTCTGCCGGAATGTTGTAATACCGCACAACGCCGATGAAATGATCGATACGGATCACATCATAGAGACTGGCTGATTTACGGATCCGGTTCTTCCACCAGGAGAACCCATCCTGTTCCATACGATCCCAGTTATATAAAGGATTGCCCCATTTCTGACCGTAATCGGAGAATGCATCCGGTGGACAACCGGCTACACACACAGGTTGTAGATCATGATCTAACTGAAATTGTTCTGTATTTGCCCATACATCTGCACTGTCCAGTGCTACATAGATTGGAATGTCGCCGATCAGACTGATACCATGATGGTTGGCGTAAGATTTGAGTGTCTTCCACTGCTCATCGAATTTGAACTGAAGGAACATATAGAATCCGATCTCGTCGTGTAACTGTTCCCTGCACTTACAAAGTGCTGTTTCTTCTCTCTTTAAAACCGGTTCTTCCCAACTTAACCATTCTTTGTTCTCATGGTCTGCCTTGACCGCCATATAAAGGGCGTAATCCGGAAGCCAGTTTTCATTTTCCGTAAGAAATTCTGCATACTGCCTTGATGCCTCATGCTTCGATCTACCATATGCTTTTCTCAATACCTCAAACCTTTGTCTGTACAGACGGGCGTAATCGATGTCATCCGGCTGATCGTACCAGCTGTATGCATCTACCTCCTCCTGTGTCAGTAAACCTTCATGAATCAGAATGTCGAAATCGATAAAATAAGGATTGCCTGCAAATGCTGAAAATGACTGATACGGACTGTCGCCAAAGCTGGTTGGTCCGATCGGAAGCACCTGCCAGTAACGCTGGCCTGCCTCCTTCAACCTGTCAACAAATTCATATGCCTCTTTCCCCAGAGATCCGATTCCATATGGGGATGGGAGACTGCTGATCGGCAGTAGGATTCCTGCACCACGCTCTAACGCTTTCTTCATATCTGATACCTCTTTATTAAATTTTCTATTGAACAGCTATCCAGTTGCCTGCATTTAATAAAGGTAAAGGTAAGGTAAAGGTCTTATATACGGAATGTCTGTTCTGGTTTGTATTCTAGTATCTTTTTTCTGTTCTTTCTTGCATAATAAGAGCATTTTATGATACTATTCTATCATGTTTGATTTTATCAAGATTCATTTAATGTTACATGGAGTGGATACGATCATACATCTCCACCTGTTTGTCAGGAATAAAATAGCAGAAAAGGCAGGAAAGAGAGGTTATATATGAACAGCTTAGAATATGAAAATTACATGGAGACCAAAGCACATGTGGATCCACTGTTTCCTTACAACACCTATCTGTGCTCCATACCACTGGACTTCAATGCCGTCCCACTTCACTGGCATCCATATATGGAGATCATTTATATTAAGAAAGGGAAAGGAAATGTAACGCTGGATTTCACGACGCACTATGTAGAGGAAGGGGATATCATTCTGATCCTGCCGGGCAGGATCCACGGCATCTCCCAGTATGCCTCCTATTCAATGGAATATGAGAATATCATCTTTTCAGTTGACCTGTTCCGATCCAGAAACCACGATACTCTGGACAGTGAGTTTTTTCTGCCTCTGCTCTCTGATGAACTAAATATCAAAAGCATCTATGATCGCGACGATCCTTTATATGAAGCCCTGTCCTCCTGCCTGAACCGGGTGGATGTGCTCTGCTCATCTACTCCAAAAGGATACCGGCTTGCTCTAAAAAGCTGTTATTTTGAATTCTTCTATACCCTGTATGCCCATGCAGAGCAAAAGGCAGAGACCTCAGACCGAAAGAATCATGCAAAGAATCTGGATCGTACCAAAGCGATCTTGTCTTATATCGACCGAAACTACAAAGAAGCAATATCCATTGCGGACATTGCTTCTTACTGTGGATTCTCTGAATCCCATTTTATGCGTTTTTTTAAGAATACGATGGGTGTATCCTTTACCACCTATCTGTGTGACTTCCGGTTAAATATCGCAGCCAGACTTCTTGTCACAACCGATGACAGCATCCTGTCCATCGCAGAAAGCTGCGGTTTCTTTAACCTGTCCTACTTCAACCGGAGCTTCAAGAAGAAATATGGCATCACTCCGGGAGCATACCGGAAGCGGTAGTAAACCGTTTCCCTGCATTGTTTATTTTATCTTAAATGATACATACTTGTTGCTATATCCAACATACAGACGGTACTGACCTTTCTCTAACTTTGAAAGATCATACCGGCCTGCCAGATTGAATGTCCAATACTTGCAGCTATGTGCCGGAAGAACATATCCCTCTGATATCGTTATATTCTTTTCGTCTACCTTCTTCCATTTGCCATTTTCATATTTTCTGAGTTCTCTCATATTGCTGAATGTACGTTCTTTATTTGTTCCATTGTACAATACATAAGTAACTACCATATACTCCGGATCAAATTCAACAAGTTCTGTTTTCACAGCTTTTCCCTTGTATGCAGAGGTTGATTTCACAACCTTGATCTTCAGCTTATAAACAACCGTTTCTGATGATGTTCTGTACTTTGCCTGTAAAACTACAGAACCTGCCCTCTTGCCTGTTTTAATCTGCATACCATTCTTCGTTTTTACAACCTTGGCAATTTTCTTATCGGATACTTTCCAGTCTGCCTTCCGAAGCTTATTTGATACACCATATACAGCATGCAGGTTATCAAAACTTACCTTTGTGTTTGTACCCATCCATAATTTCCATGCATGTGTTGTAACACCTCCATGCACATTATTTCCGCACAATACTGCCTCTGTTGTCTGTTCCGCAGCCTGTACTCCATCATTCGTTTTGATACCCGCTGCATTGCTGTTGATACCTGTTGTTATCACCATGGCAAAAACCAACAGGATACCAGTTAAAGTTTTTAATACATTTTTCATTTGATTTCCTCCTTCATATTGGGTTCTTTTTTATATACTATACTGTATGCCGACTCCGCCAACAACCCTCCTTTGCATAAAACGGACAAATATTGCAGAAAACGGACAAATTCAACTTCGTTTATACAAAATTGCTCCCTATTCCCTGCCAAATACATCTTTTTTCCGGACAATGATATAGCCGATCACCCACAAAGCAATGATCCAAATGGTCAGATACAATAATCCAAACCTGACAGACAGTGCATCTGCTCCATCACTACTGAAAAAACGGGTGATCATAGCATATCCATGCGGAAGATAACGACTGCCATAATAACTGCTTACGACCAACATCATAAATACAACAACCATACCTGCTGAACTGCTGTACTGTACTGTAAGTATCATCTGAAGAAGAGACTGTATGATTCCAACCATTAATGGTAAAACAAGCAGATTCACAAGCAGATCTGATGCCCCGACTCCTATAAAATCTGTTCCGTATATCATGTTAGCCAATGTTATATGATCCCTGAATGATATCTCTCCATACCGTGCCCACGCATACGCAAGTGTTCCAAGCCATGCACATGCAAAATACAGAAGATTCACACAAATACACCAGACACATTTCGAGCACCACCAGATTGAACGTTTCCTGCTCTTAACCATCATATACATACCAAATCCATGCATATCCTGCCGGATATAATCTCCAACACAGAACATCAGACACAGATACAGCATAAACCACGTCATTGGAACCTCAAATGAATTATTGCTTCCTTTTGTAAATACAAAAGGACTCTGTCCCTGAAACAGATTCAAACCATATTCCCATATTGACAGGTTCTGTCCATACCACTGCTAGAAGTACTCGCCAGCTTGATCGACCATCCCACAGGCGATCGCACCAATCAGCACAGCCAGAATATATCGTCCAATATATTTTACCAGCCCCTGCCGGATATCATGTTGAAAAAACTTAACGATCATTCTCCGTCTCCTTTATAAGCCTTCCCTCTGACATATAAATTTTCTCATCTGCTAGATAATCCATTTCAGATTTATCATGACTGGCAACGATAATGATACGGTTTTCAGCCGAAAGCCCACGAATAATTGCACGGATCTCCTGCACTCCATCTGTATCGATCGCATTGATCGGTTCATCTAACAAGATCAGTTCCGGACTTCCCATGATCGCTGCTGCGATTCCAAGACGCTGCCGCATACCAAGTGAATACTTGTAAAATTTTCTCTTATCATCCGGATCCAGTCCCACCTGTTCCAGCACCCGGCGTACTTCTGCCTTATCGACATTTTTCTGAAGACCAGCCAACATCTCCAGATTCTGTTTCCCTGTATAATCATTTAGAAATGATGGATTCTCAATCAACATACCAACACTTTCCGGAAATGAAATATCTTTACCAAGCACTTTATCCTTGATCCGTATAGTTCCGGAACTTGGATAGATCAGACCTGCTATTAAACGCATCAGCATAGTCTTGCCACATCCATTCTTCCCGCATAAGCCGTAGATCCTGCCACCAGAAAATGTATAATTAATATCATCCAGTACGATAGTTCCCTTTATCACTTTTTTCAAATTAGTAATTTCTATTTTCATTCCATTGCTCCAGTTCTTAATACATCTTTTTTATAGTTACTTGCAGCAAACAGCACTATAAGGATCAGAAACATTCCTGACATTGATAAGAACAGAGAATGCCAGGTAAGCTTCATGCCTTGTTGTGCAGGATTTGGGATCAGACTGATATTATATGCATTTATATCCGGGATCAGATTGTGGATTCCATAATACATACAGCAGTTAAACATCAGTGGCAGGATCATCAATACAAACCGGTTGTAACAGAATTGTGTGATTGCCAGCGCCATCAGTGCAAATAAACCGCCATAGATAAAATCTATAAAAATATACCATGCTGCATACAACGCCGGTGCTTCATACACAATGTCACCCAGAAGTGCCCGTCCCGGCACAACCGACTGTAATGCCATTGGGTCTGTTCCAATAATCGGCATAAAACAGGCAATCGACAGAAAATTAACAAGCAATGGTATTGCTATCACACATCCTCCACTTACAAATGCTGCAATTCCTCTGGCTGTCAGATACCTGCGTCGTCCACATCGTATGATCATCTGCCCGGCATACCCATTGTTCCATTCAGAAAACAACTGGCTTCCATATGGAAGTACTGCCAGAAATGGCAGCAACAGATAGAATAGCTGATTGCAGGGCGACAGCAGCTCTGTTCCTAACCATCCATCCAGAACACCGATCTCATACCAGTATCCATATTCCTTATCCATTTCCCCCAATTCCGTAACCTTTTCGTATTCAACATTATTCGGAGCGTACACATTTCTGTAAATCCACACTGTATGGTACAGACTGATCAACAATCCAACCATCAGTGCAATATAAAACCCCTTTGTCCGGAACGCTTTCTTTAATTCCAAGCTTACAACCTGTCTCACTGTTCTCCCTCCATTTCAATATCTGTGATCTGTAATCTGTTTTTCACCGGATATGTTCCGAGAACCATCTCATATATCACCTGATTATTCTCCACCTGTTCCCATTGTTCCTTTGTCAGGTTCGCCTTATATATTTCATAAGGAATATAAAGGGTATCCCCCGATACAAATGTTCCATCCGATAATGACGGATTCAGATCACTGAAAAAGAATGGATCAAATTGATTAAATACATGGAAATACTGAATTGAAGGCATCGTTTCCAGCACATTCTGGTCCTGAATCTTCTCCACTGTATATGCGACCATCAATAACTTCGTATTTTCTCCTGTAAGCTGCGATTCCTGATAACTCTGATATTCTGGATGTTCTTTGAAATAATCCTCATAATTCCATAAAACAGCGTCTTTGATCTGATAAGTTAATCCTCTGTATGTCAGATTTTCTCCCTGTGCGATCACATTCTGTTCCGGCAGTCTGGCATGTGCAGTTACATAACAGATCCGGGCTCCAATTATTAAAAACACAGCAATTGCCAATACAATACCTGCTATTTTCTTCTTTTTATTCACTTCGTCCTTTTTCCTTTCATCCTGGCAGATATCTGATTTATTACCTGCATAAATAAATGAATAAAGATGGTCTCCTGTCCCCCGCAGAAAACCATCTCTTTCATAATGCTATGAGTCAATCCTGGTAAAGATATGCTTTGTATTCTTGTTCACATTAAATGCTGCTCAGTCGTTATATATTCTCCATAAATTCATGACAATAGGTAGATAGATTTAACTGAATAATTAAATTATTAGCTTCATGAGCAACAATTTTTCCAGTTGAAATAGGAATCTAGTTAACATCCTTTTACAAACTGTCCATAACTTTTTCACCTTTTAATTCTCGTTGAAAATATATTTTAGAATATTTTTCTTCTATTTCAATACTGTATATGATCCAGCACAATCTGGACTCCATACACCTTTTGCTACACCTGACCCCGAAAGTGACTTAAAACCTAGCTTGGCATAAGAATACTTTAATTCATTTACATAGTTAGTCATTGCATACTTTCCCATTCCATTTATACCATAAAAACGTTTCCTGTCTCCATCCAATCTACCCGCAGGATATTTCTTTGCACTATCGCCAGTGCATCCATAAACCCCTACTGAAATTGCACTAAGACCAGACCCATATGTTAGACTCCAGTAGATATAAATTTTTGAATTAGTATCCTTTCTCCTTTTATTGGTATATTTTACCTGCGTAGAATTTTCATCTAGCACGGCCTCCCATTTTGTATCCGATGTATTAGCTGCACTTGATACTGACTCCGATATTCCCATACCAGTTAAAACAAGCATACCAGCAATTGTAGCAAGAATTATTTTGTTACCAATTCTTTTTTTGATCATTATTTTATTCTCCTCCTGATTGTATAAACTATGAAAAACTTTTTACATGTTTTCCACGCTGCCACGATACCAGTCAAAGCCACATACAAGCATAAACTTCAACTTATAATTCGTGTAACATTAAGAAGCGAGAAGGTTAATCGTCATCTCCCCCTCATACCCTATACAGTTTTGCTTTATCTATATATTAATAACACAAAGTGTATATGTCAATAGTATTTTAGTTTTTCTGTATATTTACAAAATAAATGATATATGTTATATTAAAACCTTGAAATTGAGGTGTTCTAATGGATCGAAAAAGCAACTTTCGACGTGGATCCGTCGAACTAATGGTCTTACATCTGTTAAGCTTACGGGATTACTATGGATATGAGCTGACACAGATCATAAGACAGGAAACGAATGGCGTCATTGATATTCCGATTGGTTCATTATACCCGGCATTATACAAATTAATTGATGCCGGATATATCTCTGATCATAAGGAACAAGTGGGAAAAAGAATGATTCGTATATACTATCACTTAGAGGATAGCGGGAAAACACGATTAGATCTTTTGTTACATGATTACTACCAGACCAATCAGGCAATTCAGGACATTTTAAGATTTAATGGAGATGAACAAACAGATGAACACGAAGAAAAAAGGGGAAATTAACAGGTATATGCGCAAAGTGCGCCATCTGTTGCCTACCATGCACAAAGCAGAACGTAAATTTATCACCAACTTACGCCAGGATATAGAAGAAATGGCTCAGACCAGATCTTCTATATCCTATGAGGCGTTAGTAACTGAATTTGGTGACCCACATGAACTTGTAAACAATTATATTTCTGAAAAAGACATTGATACAATTCGAAAAGAATTACATATTTCACATTATATTAAATCACTTGTTATCACAGGCATTCTTGCGATTTTACTGGTAACCGGATTCAAGATGTTTCTTGCTCATCTGGACTATCTGCATGCTCAGGAAAGCCAAATTGCATATGACACCACAGTAATAGAAGAATTGGAAACATCCTCAGCAGAAGAAGCACTAGAACCATCTGATATATATGATGATACAACAGCAAATGAAGAGGAACATTAATCCAACTCTGTCATGTTCCAAAACCGGAACATTATCTTAGAGAAAAGCAAGGAAACCAAATGAAAATCCCAACTTACAGGATTCCCATTTGGTTTCTTTACTTTTATTCTTCTACCACCGGAAAATATACTTTTATCTCACAGCCGCCTGCAGTTTCATCAGAGGAAACATCCAGTTCCACATTTAGGTCATGTGCCATTTCTTTTGCAAGATAAAGTCCCATCCCGGTTGCTTTCTTCCGCCTGTCACCGGAATCTCCGGTAAAGCCTTTCTCAAATACATACGGAAGATCGCAGGCTTTAATACCCATGCCATTATCCCGGACAGATAAAATAATCTTCTCATGTTCTCTGATACAGGAGATCCGGAGCTGTTTATCCTTTCCTTTGCTGTATTTGATTGAATTACTGATAAACTGTCCAAGCATAAAAGCAAAGCCACGTTTATCGGTAAATAATGTGTTCTCCTTTATATCAAGCTGAACCTGTATCTTCTGTTCTTCTAACAGTGGTGTGAAATCCTCCAGCACTTCTTTTACACAGGTTTCCGTATCGACCGACTCAAACCTGTAATCTTTTCTCGCCCCCTTTAAACGGGCATAGTATAACATCTGGTCGATATATCTCTGCATCTGACAGTTGATCCGGTCAAGCTTGCATACCACATCTTCTGACAGCTCGTCTCTGTGATTGTCCAGCATAAATGTCAACAGGGCAAGCGGCGTCTTTACCTCATGCGCCCATGCTTCCACATATTCCTCATAATCATTTAGCTGTAACTTCGTCTGTGCGCATTGATCCATCTGTTCATGTAATATCTGACTGAAGCTTCTGATCTCTGCCTGCAGATTCTCCGCATCATGAAACAGTTGTTCCTCATGATAGGAATCCGGCACTGCAAGGAATTCATCAAATGCTTTCTTCCGTTTTCTCTCTTTCTTTGCCAGATAAAGAACAGCCGTTACAAATACCAGCAGGCTGAACAGAATTACCGATATTGCGATCACCTGAAATGCCTGTGCATCGATCAGCCATAACAGCAGGATACTGAGCAGATCAAGCAGTCCGATGATCCCCAGCCAGAATCTATTCTGTTTTATGATCTGTCCGATCTCCTTTATGGATATATGTTCCATCTCTACCTCTCCGATGTCTGTCCGACAAAACGATATCCGACGCCACGCACAGGAATGATCTGCTGTGGCATATCAAGATTTGCCATTGTCTTTTTCAGTCTTGTAAGATTCACCTGTAAGGCATTTTCATCGATGAATTCTGCCGTTCCCCATAAGGCGATACAAAGCTCTTCTTTCGTCACAATATCCGATCCGTGCTCTAAGAATATCTCAAGAATCTTTCCCTGATTCTGCGGCAGGATAACAGACTGGTTATGAATGTATAAAGTATAGGTCTGGCGGTCAAGGAGAAATCCATTTCCTTCCAAAAGGTTATTTCTTCCCTCGTACCGTTTCAACACATTGGATACTCTGGCGAGCAGACGTTCTTTTCTGCACGGCTTCGTCAGGAATTCATCTGCGCCCAGATCCAGGGCATGCAGTTCATCCTGAAGTTGATCCCTCGACGTCAGAACCAGAACCGGTATGGAGCTTTTCTGCTTCAGTTCCCGGCAGATCTGGAATCCACCCATGCCCGGCAGATTCAGATCGAGCAGCACCAGATCCGGGGATGCCGCAAGAATAGCTGCTGCCGCATTCTCAAAATCCGTGATACCGCTGGTCTGATAGCCCGCCTTCTGCAATATAGCTTCCAGTTCTTCCCGCATCATATCTTCATCTTCTACCACTGCTATATGCTTCATATCTACTCCTCATCTATCAGTCAAGGTTTCACGCCATCGCCATTGATCTTCATCTGCTCTGAATCTACTCCTCACGTTCCGGTACCATCAGTGTCAGAAGATACCGGTTGCTTGACCGTTTTACAAATGCCATATAAATGCATTCTACCACACAGAGCAACAAAATCATAGCTGCAGCAAGCAGCATGGCATCTCGGATACTATTTGAGATCATACCGGAAACCAGTGTAAGGACGGCGCGCACACCGAAGATACTGCTGATGCCTGCAACGACAACCGGCATACCAAAGTACCAGTTGATCTGTTTTCTTGCGGAACGGCAGAGCAGTTCATAGGTTGCTCCAAGCCGGATCAGTGTCTTATATCTGCGGCCGGATTTCTGCTGTCCCATCAGGAACTGTACCCCGATCACAGTATTTGCAATGATCAGGAAAATGATCGCCAGATAGATCGTGATATAACTTGCTGCTACGATATAGAACATCCGGCGTCCCATATTTTTCAGATAACTTTCATATTCAATATTTTTTGCTGCAAAATCGATCTGCGCAAGTTTATCATTCATCTGCATGACCGACTGAAGCAGGTTATCTCCCTTGACCTTTGACTGATCCAGCACACCATTCAGATAGATCGTGCTGTCCCATGTATATTTGTCAAATATTTCATCCGGCACGATCAGGGCAAAGGATAATGTAATTGCCCGGTCGGTAATAAGCGGTGTGTTCTGTATCTTACCGGTCAGATACATCTTATGATCCAGATATGCCACCTCCGGGCGGTCTGCCAGAATATCATTTATATTCTGATTCATACTATCCGATGTAAATTCCAGACTTTTAAATACTGCCGCCTCATCGTCTGACAATGCAAGAGGTTCTTTCCCTGCAAGTTCGAGTACATGATTATATCCGCTCAAAGAGATCAGATATGGATATGACACATATTCCAGATTGTTAAGCAGAATATCTTTATCCTCTGAATCCGGCAGTTGTTCTACCCGGCTCATAACGGATGACAGATCAAATACATCATAATCATCATTTGCACCCGGAATAAGATGACCGACCCGCACCTCAAACAGATCGGAAAAATCCTGTTCCAGTCCGTTGTCTGTCAGAAGCTTTTTTACATTTTCCACACCCTGTTTCTGATCTTCTTCGTAATTTTCAAATGTATAATCCATGATATGGATATTTCCCTTTTCATTTCCATAGGAAAATGCGATCACAATTCCTGCTCCAAAACAGCAGAGGGCTGCAAGGATCAGAACGGAACTGATCGATAAGGTACTGGATTTTCTTATGACATTTTCCTGCACCTGACGGAAATTAAATACCCGAAGGGCAGCTCCCCCATGGCTGTGTCTTACCAGACGGTCGATAAAAAACCGCATGCCATAGAATAAAAGCAGCATACCGACAAAACCGATCAATACTGTCTCAGACATCTTACAAAGTGTCGTCCATGATATTCCTCCGATCGCCATGCTGTATGCCACAGCCAGGCAGATAATACCGAGGACGAAGCTTACCGCATAGACACCAGCCGGGAACTGCTTCTTTGTTCCCTCCGGTGTATCAACTAATAATGCACCGATCTCCTGTCCTGCGATCTTCCCGCTTAAGATCAGGAATGCAACCAGCTTGATCACAAAAAATCCAACAGCAGTTATTATGATTGCCTGAATGGAAAATGTTACCTGATGTCCGACGATACCAAGTCCTACACATTTGGCTGTGATCAGACTGATCAGTTCGGATAATAAAACAGCGATCGGAAGTCCTGTTATAAGTGCTGCCAGACTGCTTCCTATATCTTCTGCAAGAAGCATCCCGAAAAGTTTGCTTCTCCGCATTCCCATCATCAGGTAAACACCAAATTCGTGTTTTCTTCGTTCCAGTTGGAATTTGCTTGCATAGTAGATCAGGAAGAATAAGATCACCAGTGTCATTACAAAAAATGCAGGTATGATCTGGAACAGACGATCTACCGCATCACTCTCCATTTTCTTAAGGAATACCATAACATCCTGTGAAGAAAGTGACAGGATAATATAGAATGCCACGATGGATATTACTAACGAAGAGAAAAACAAACCGTTTTCTTTTCTGTTTCGTTTACTGTTTTTTCGGATCAGTTTAAAGAACATTTGCGCTGCCCCCTCCCAACTGTGCCATGACCTGCAGGATTCTTTCATAGAACTGTTGCTGTGTCTCTGCGAGCAGATCCCGTCTTAATTCATGGAAGATCACGCCATCCTGAATGAACAGGATACGCTTGCAATAGCTTGCTGCATTGGAATCATGCGTTACCATCAAAACAGTTGCCTTCTCATCCCGGTTCAGACCGGCTAATTTCTCCATTAAGGCTTTAGCATTTCTGGAATCAAGCGCTCCGGTTGGTTCATCTGCCAGAATGATGCCCGGATTCAGGATCAGTGCTCTGGCTGCTGCCAGTCTCTGCTTCTGTCCGCCTGACATCTGCGATGGGAACTTATCCAGTACCTCGGTGATCTCCAGATATTTCGCTAACTGCTCCAGACGCTTTCCGCCCTCTGCCTCCGATATGTTATGAATCGACAATGGAACCATGATGTTCTCACGTCCGGTCAGATTATCTAGCAGTTCAAAATTCTGGAACAGGTATCCGATCTCCTTGCCACGGTATCCTGCCAGCTTCTTGCCCTTCAACCTCTGGATCTCTGTACCCTTCATCCGGATCTTGCCGCTGTCCGGCTGGATCACTGTTGCGATACAGTTTAATAACGTTGACTTACCGGAACCGCTGCTTCCCATAATTCCTAAAAACTCGCCCGGCATCACCTGAAATGTGATTCCGTTCAATGCCTTTGTCTGGTTCGGTTCCTTTCCATAATATTTTTTCAAATCTTCTATCTCTAATAATGCATCCATGCTGCCGCCTCCTTGTACTTTCTTAATTGCTGTTGTTTGACTTCTTGGGGTATCATGGTTTCCTTCGCTCTCTCATACCCGCTGCTGCCCGGCTCCTGTGGGTATCATAATTTATTTCTTAATTTCATACCCACCATATCTGACAATATTTATACTATCAGATATCTTCCTCAAATAACACTTACACTGAATGAAAGGTTTCGCCTGTATAATTCCAGAAATACACGACAATAATATATATGTTTAAAAAGATAATTGCAGTATTAATACAGTGCATATACATGAACAGCATGCCTTACCAGCACAGTATATATGCACTTCCGCAATCATCAATAAAATTCCATCAGGAGGTTATCCCATGTCAAATATGTTTTGTTTTCAGTGCCAGCAGACGGCTGGCAATAAAGCCTGTGTGAATACCGGAGTCTGCGGTAAGCAGCCCTCGACATCCAATCTGCAGGACGAATTAATCTGTGAACTGATACGACTTGCCGAAGCAGCCGAGCTTACAAAGAAATCCATACAACAGAAAAAAGAGACAGATCCCAAACTTCTGTCCCGATACCTGAACAACCGAAAATCCGCTGACCGTCTGCTGATCGATGGTTTATTTACAACACTTACAAATGTGAATTTTGATGATAAATCAATCAAAGATTACATCAACGAAGTGCAGAAAAACCAGAAGGATATCATGCGCTGTATGCCTACAGACATATGTCACATATCAGATATCGCATACAAGAACTTCCCGACTACAGATATGAATTCACCAACTGCAAATATGAATTTCTCAGATACAAATATGAATTCACCAACTACAAACAGTAACTTCTCAGATACAGATAAGAATTTATCAACAGCAAATATCAATCCTCTGACTTGTGGATTGAAAGATCCACATGATATACCGGTAATCAGCCTGTGGGATGGTACGGACGATATCGTGTCACTCCGCTCCACGTTATTGTTCGGCTTAAAGGGAATGGCGGCGTATGCGCATCATGCAATGAATCTCGGCTATCAAAATGATAATGTAACAACCTGGTTCTATAAGGGCTTGTGTGAAGTGAACCGCGAACACTCGGTAGAAGAATGGATCGAGCTTATTATGGAATTTGGAAAAGTGAACTATCAGTGCATGGAACTGCTCGATAAGGCAAATACCGAATCCTTCGGCACACCAACGCCGACAAAGGTTCACACCGATATCCGAAAGGGACCTTTCATCGTTGTATCCGGTCATGATCTCCGCGATCTGGATCTGCTCTTAAAACAGACCGAAGGAACCGGTGTCAATGTCTATACACATTGCGAAATGCTTCCGGCTCACGGCTATCCAAAATTAGCCGCCTATAAGCATCTTGCCGGTAACTTCGGAACTGCATGGCAGAGCCAACAGACGGAATTTGATAATATCCCTGCACCCGTCCTCTTTACAACCAACTGCCTGATGCCGCCACGCCCCAGCTATGAGGATCGCATCTACACTACCTCTGTTGTCGGCTATGAAGGAATGGTGCATATCGAGGGAACAAAGGATGGCAAGAAGGATTTTACTCCGATCATCAAGCATGCCCTAAAGCTGGGCGGCTATGAACACGATCACAGCATGAGCGGTATCAATGGCGGTCATATCCTGACAACAGGATTTGCTCATGGCGCAGTCCTCTCCCATGCAGATAAACTTACAACCGCCATCAAGAATGGTGATATCAAACACATCTTCTTAGTTGGCGGTTGTGATGGTGCCCATCCGGGCAGAAATTATTATACGGAATTTGTAAAACAGACTCCTATGGATTCTCTCGTTCTGACACTTGCCTGTGGCAAATATCGGTTCAACGATCTCGACCTGGGTGAGATCGATGGAATTCCAAGGATCTTAGATATGGGGCAGTGTAATGATTCTTACAGCGCGATCAAAGTTGCCCTTGCACTGGCAGAAGTTTTTAACTGTGATATCAACAAACTTCCTCTGACCCTCGTTCTCTCATGGTATGAACAGAAGGCTGTCTGCATCCTTTTAACTCTGCTTGCACTCGGTGTCAAAAACATCTATCTCGGTCCAACCCTTCCGGCATTTATGACAGAAACCGTTGTCCGTTTTCTGGTTGACACCTACAACCTGCAGCCGATCACGGCTCCTGAACAGGATATGGATGCGATCCTCGGGCGCAGCTAAACAGTCAGTCGGCATCATCCCATTCCGGCAACAGCTTCATCACACATTCCGGCAAACATCAGAGCTTCATCACACATTCCGGCAAACATCAGTGCTTTATCACACATTCTGGTAACCACCACAATAAGGACAGCGGCTGGCATATCCGGTTGCTGCCTTATAAGAAGCACCGCAGTTCGAACATCGGACTGCGATCAGGTGAAGCTGTTCCGGATCGATCGGCTTGTTGTCCATCAGCTCTTCTTCTCTTCTGAGCCGTTCTCCACGGACAGAAGCAGGATCATAACTGTACTTACCATTGTATTCATAGATATCGATCGTCATTCCGATCGGGAACATGGAATCCGCTCCTCCACTGATCGAAGTCGGCAGGATCACTTCCCGCTCGATACCATAATTATCAAAATAATGCACCTTTACATTTAAAGGAAATCTGCCATTTACCATATAAGATGTATTTTTTACATAACCATAAATCTTCGCTGTATACTTTTCACCATGTACACGGATCATTTTCTTGTTATGGAGCATAACAAGGATCGTCACGATAAAACATAATCCAAGTACCACAAACATTAATGGAATTAATATAAATGCCCCGGGCTTACCAAATGCAAATAAAAAGATCAATGTCATAAAAAGCCCTATTCCTGCAAAACCCACTCCGACAATCATACATATCTTCTGTGCACTGTTCATATCCATCTGCCTCCCACATAATGATCATAACTATGATACTAGCATCTACCCATTTATAAGTCAAACAAATCCATGTATTATTGCGTATACAATTATCTGTTTTCACCTATGATATTCTTTATACCTGCATATGAAATTTTATAAATTTGAATATGAAATTTTCACTTGCATTTTTACTAAAAGCTTAGTATAATGACCGACGTTGTAAAAATTGAAGAAAAAGCTTTGGTATAAAATTGGAAACGACACAAGTGTGCTCCTGATATTTCACCTCGTTTGCCGACGGATGAGCATATCACTTGATAACGAACAACACATGTGTCTTTTTTGTGCTTATTTTTAAGATATTTGCAGTTTTGGTTCTGCATTTATTCAGATTATTTATCAAAAAGGAGATTTATTTTATGCCAAAAACTTTATTTCAAAACATTGTTTTCACTTTAATGATGTCTTTTCTTATGGTCTATGCCATGATCTGCTACAACATTTCCCTAAACACGGGTGGAATGTCAAACTCCGTTTTCTTAGCCGCCTTTCATGAGCTTATCATCATGTGGCCGGTTGCCTTTTTACTTGAATTCCTGTTTGTAGATAAGGCTGCACATGCTCTTGCATTCCGCTTCGTGAAGCCGGATGACCGCCCGATCATCATCACGCTTGCAATTTCTACCATGATCATCTGTATTATGTGTCCTTGCATGAGCCTTGTTGCCACTATTTTATTCAAGCATGCCGGTCGTCAGTTTGCAGCCGTGTGGCTCCAGACCACCTTCTTAAACTTCCCGGTAGCTTTCTTCTGGCAGCTTTTTTACTGCGGTCCATTTATCCGTCTGATCTTTCGCAAGATTTTTCCAGAGAAATAAGTCTGTATAAACAATGGATTCGAGCAATCCGAGCAGGCTGGCACTTCCTACATATGATCCGCTTTATTTTCTATTCGGTTCGCACGCTTATTCATCAGCAGTCGCCCAAACTCGTCCTTACGGACTCAAACATGGGCTTGATGCTGATAGCTAGTGCAAACCTCATAACGAAAATACGCTAATATCATATGTAGGAAGTGCCAGTCTGCCCGGATCACCCGAATCCATTATTTATATTATGAAATTAGAGAATCCCCTCCGACAGATGGTTATATGCGTAACGTTTTACCTGTATTTCTTATATGGTCATCAGACGTTTTCTAACTATGACATTTGCGAAGATTTCGTTGTGAGCTGCATATTGCCAGTAAATACGTGTGCCTGTTCGAGCTCAAAGAGCGAGTTGGCACAGGAGTATTTACGAATCAGGCATATGCAGCAAACAGAAATCATAGCAAGTCATAGTAAAAAACGGCTGACTGCCAGATAGGAAATACAGATAAAGCCCCATATGTATAACCATCTGTCGAAGGGGATTTACACATTACGACTGCCAGACCAGGTTACCGGATGGATCAAGAGCCTGAATCCGGTAGGTATGGGCTTTAAGGTCTGCGGACAGACGGGCAAGATAACCGTCCTTTTTCCAGGTGATATAAATACGGTTATACATCTGGTCCGCCGGTACTTCTGCAAAATGCAAAACATTTTCTGCCTGAGCGGAGATCTGCGCTGCAGGCTTTGTCCGGATTGTCATTTCCGCATCAAATCCAAATGCCGGAAATTCTTTCCGGAATTTCAACATTTCAAGCTGCTTTTTTACGACCTCCTTTTCAAGGCCTGACTCTATATCTTTTTGTGAAAGATTCGTCCGGTTGATCTCTTTATGTCCACCTGCACCCGCACGCTTCACTGCCTCATAATCATTAGATCCGGCAAACAGATCCAGATACCAGACCTGAGGTTTTCCGGGCATAAATATCTGTAATGCTCTGGCTAATAACAATGCCTGTTCATTTTCGCCAAGTGCATTATAATATGTCGTATTTACCTGATAATACATCTTTTTATTACCGTGAAGATCCTTTACAAAACCACCACGATCCACAAGCAGTCGGATCAGATCTTCAATCCTGTTGTCCGGCAACAATCCGGCAAGATCCAATACCGGTATTCCATCATGGCATCCAAGCATATTCACAGTATGAATATTCTCTTTTATCTGTTCCTTTGCCCACTGCTCCAGGTAAGAGCCATCGCCTCTGTAAAGAGCATCCAGGATCAATCCCGGAAGGAAAAAGTCATATGTCAGATATCCCTTCTCTGCTATCATCTTATACTTTTTCTCTTTATATCCGGCATGAATCTCCGGAAGAAGACGGATTCCATATGGTTTTGCAAGCTTATGGATCTGTTCAAGGAATTCCCATGTCTCCGGTTCATTTAAGAAATTGGCGCGTCCCGGTGCTTTTGGGGCATATGCAAATGCATCCAGACGGATTATCTTCGCTCCGTAACCTGCCAGTTTTTTTATGGTTTCACGGTAAAAGTCCCAAACCTTTTCTGATTTAATATTGAGATCCATTTGTCCTAAATATCTGGTATGATAATCATCAGTATCCCGAATCTCCTGATAAAACGTATTCCAGTATGGAATCCGACTGCCATCTGCCATTTCCACCATCAACAGAGGTAATCCCGGTTTGCGGAAGAACATTGGATCCAGATACTTCTGTTCCGGTTGTATATAGCCGTCTTCTGTCATTTCTCCACAGTTTTCCCAGAATGTATTCCAGTTAATAAAAAAGTCACGATATTCCGATTGACTGCCATTCTCCAACAGATCCTGAAACTGTGGCGACTGTACAGACGCATGGTTTAACACAAAATCCAGCTTCAGATCTATATTCTGTCTACCCAACCGTAATAGTGCCTTTTCAGAATGAAATGTCTCCTCAAGATCATAGTCGATTACAGAAAAACCACGATCCAGATCAGAATGGTAAATACTCGGTAGTATATACATTGAGGAAAATGCATCTGCAAATCCATCTCTTTCAAATAAATCCGCAACAGCTTCCAGATCTCCGCCAAGACTGTCCGGATACAGATTCAGCATTGGACCATTTTCAATTTTATTTATATCTGTCATAGTTGTTTCTTCTATCTCTGTTTTCCTCATATTCTATAACCTCCTGTTCACTTACTATTCCGTATAAATCCTGCCATGCATATCCTGAATGATATCTGCCCGATCCAATCCATCATTAATCTTCTTCTGCTCAATTCTTAATACTCTGGCTACAAAGGGACTGTCAATGGCAGTGTCACGATTCCTCTTCTTTCGGTTTTCAAGTGTTTCTTCCGGCGTACTGATCAATACAACAGATACATCCACCCCCTGCAGGTATGCACTGTTTCCATGTGTCCATTCAAGGATCAGAATATCTGTATCTGATACATCCCTGCGATCATACCAGATATCATCCGGGGTTCTTCCCATATGACGTAGCAGCAGTTGTGAGGTTCCTCCATGAAACTGCATGAGAAGATTCGATATAGCTTCATAATCCAGTTCCTGATCCGTACCCAGATAGTCTATAAGAGCCTTGTCTCCATACTTCTGATATATGGATAACCACTGCATGTCCTCTTGTTCTTCTGCATCCCTTCCGGCTTTTTGAAGCTCTAATAATTTTTCTTTTATTTCATCTGTATATAGCCTTTCAGTTATAAGTCCATTTAACCCGGACATACGAAATCTCGCAATTCGTTCTGCATCATTATATATGGGAATCCGATGCGGATAATTGTCCCCGCTTATAATAAGTGATTTCTTTCCCTGTTTTTCAAACATATTTTGAAGTAAGAAAGCCATTCCGGTCTTACCAACACCAGAACCTCCGGATACCGATATGACTGTTTTTTTCTCTTTTCTTTCTTCTGTTTTTTTCCGGATCAACGGAAATAATCGTTCTGCGTTTTTGATCTGTTCCTGTGCCAGATCCGATACTGTAATTTCTTTCGTATCCATCTGTCCGTCACCTCATTTCTGATCATCTTATATATCTTTTATTCTATTGTTTTTGCCAAACTCCCCGATCTCTGCAAACAGAAACCGGGGAGTCCTATTTATTCTTATTCTACTGCATCAAGCAGGATCTGATAGCTTGGATAATTACCGGATACTACCGTAAACGGCATACCGAGCTCCATCAAAGCAGCTCCTGAATAAACAGTACCTGTTTTCTTATCCCGATAGGAACGTTCCGGCGCAAGCCCTCTCAATCGAATATAAAATACAGGATGATTACCATGTGTATTTAATAAAACAGCACCTACAACTGCATGTTTTTTTTCTTCATCGACAGACATCCATGCTCCATATTCCGCCTCAAACGGATTACTTAATCTGTAATAATCCCCTTTTAAAATAACCGGTGCTGCTTCATGATAGGTTTTGATCTGTTCACGGACTGCCGTCTTATCTTCCTCAGATAACTTTCCAAGATCCAGTTCATATCCGAATGCACCTGTCATGGCAACCACACCTCTGGTCTTCATGTCCGTCACTCTGCCGGTCTGATGATTCGGCACCGCAGATACATGGGCTCCCATCGTTGATAAAGGATAAGCAAACGATGTACCGTACTGGATACGGATACGGTCAACGGCATCTGTATTATCACTGCACCATATCTGTGGTGTATAATACAGCATACCCATATCAAACCTTCCGCCACCGCCGGAGCAGCCTTCCCATAACATATCCGGAAATGCCTGCGTCAGACGTTCCAGCAGGTCATATACACCAAGCATATAGTCATACATTACATTTCCCTGCCATACCATACTGTCGGAATATATATCACATAAGCTTCGATTCATATCCCATTTCACATAATTGATATCGCCCTGCCTGAGGACAGCTGCAATCTGTTCATAGATATGATCCACCACCTCCGGATTTGCAAAATCAAGTACAAGCTGATTTCTGCCGTGTACCGGATGTTTACCGGGAACCTGAATTGCCCACTCCGGATGTTTTCTGTAAAGATCACTGTTTTCTGAAACCATCTCCGGTTCTATCCAGATACCAAACTGAACACCTTTGTCATGAACCCGTTTTGTCAGCTCCGTAAGAGAACAGCCCAGCTTATCTTCATTTACAATCCAGTCACCTAGGGATGAATTATCATCATCTCTTGTGCCAAACCAGCCATCATCCATGACCAGAAGCTCTACACCAAGTGCTGCAGCCTGCTCCGCAAGATTAACGATCGCTTCACCATTAAAATCAAAATAACAGGCTTCCCAGCTATTTACAAGAACCGGACGGATCTGATCTTTATATTTCCCGCGACAGATATGCTCTCTCACCAAATGATGCATCTGATTGGATAGCTGTTCCATTCCATACGCTGAATATGACAGAACTGCTTCCGGGGCATAAAATGTCTGCTCCGGCTTTAATTGATAGGAAAAGAAATCCTCCTGAAGACCCATAACCAGACGGATCTGATCAAACTGATCTAATTCTACGCTTCCTTCAAAGCTTCCACTGTACACCAGTGATACACCATAACAGGCTCCGGCGGTCTCTGTTGTGCCATGTTCCGCAAGGATCATATATGGATTATACTGATGTCCGGACGTACCACGATTACTTCCGATCACCTGTCTGCCATGTGTTACCGGTGTTCGCTGCATATTCCGTTCCATTGCATGCCGTCCATAAAATGTCAGTACATCATAATCTCCATACAAAAGATCAAGACATGCGCTGGAAAGCTTCTCCAGATAGATTTCATTCTTTCCGACATTTGTAACTTTTACACTTCTGGTTATTACATCGCAGTCAGGTAATACGCCATATAATAATGTTACCTCTACACCGACTCTTTCGTCCTTCAGATATATGCACAGAGTCTGTGCAGCTTCAGAATGTGCTGCCGGAAGTCCCGGGAGATCATACTTACCATCCTGAATCTGATATCCTGTATAGCGAAGATCAAGTGCCATACAGCCATTTGCTTCACGGATCTTTCCTGCCGTTGTTCTGTAATCACCGGTTCCAAGAACAGGGAATTCCTGAGGAAGTGCATCTAGGGAATAAGTACGATCGTTTCCAAGATCATATGGATTTCCTGAAAAACCTCGATCATAGTAAGTCAGTATATAATCCATTTCCGAATCCAAGCGTTTTCCGTAATACAGATGAAGCAAATAATCATGTGTATCGGCCATCATCTGATAAGTGGTATGTTCCGTATGGAGAGAAAATATTCTTTTCTCTTTGTTATATATAATAGCCATAAATTAAGTCTCCTTTTATTTTACTGCTCCGTTTGCCACACCTGATATGATCTGTTTCTGACAAATAATATAGAAGATCAGAATCGGAAGTAACGCTAACAGATAAGATGCAAAAGCCAGATTGTAATTTGTTCCAAACTGAGTCTGGAAATTCAGCTGTGCAAGCGGAAGTGTATTCTGATCACCGGACATAATTACAAGCGGTGTCATAACGTCATTCCATGTGCCAAGAGCTGTAAGGATCGCAACCGTTGCATGCATTGGTTTCATATTCGGGAAGATGATCTTCCAGTAAGTCGTCCATGTAGTGGCTCCGTCAACACAAGCTGCCTCTTCCAGTTCAAGCGGAAGATTATTCAGATATCCTGCATATAACATTGTGTTCATCGGAAGATAAAATACTGTATAAAGTAATACCACACCAATCATATTTGCCAGTCCCATTTTTGCTGTCTGTTTTACAAGCGGCATCATCAAAATAGCAAATGGCACGAACATACCACTGACAAGATAAAGATAAATTCCATTATAGATCCGATTCTTTTTCTTGCTTCGTCCAAGTACATAACCGATCAGGGAATGTATTACGATCGATAATGCGATAGTTGCCAGTGTGATAAATAAACTGTTACCGAGAGAATGCCAGAAATCTGTTACCTCCATAGCTTCCTTAAAATTACTCAGACTCCAGTGCTGTGGAAGAGATAAGATTCCATGGATATCATTTGTCATCTCAGACGGCTGCTTAAATGCGATCATAACCGTCATATATAATGGGAACAGGATGGTTATAAGACCAAGGATCAACAGAATCGTAACCCCGATATTATATCGTTCTTTTCCTGTCTTAATCCCCTTTTCTTTATATTCTTTTCTGATCTGTCTCTGCGATTTTTTCATAACTGTTCCTCCTTCTTACCCAGGAAACGCATCTGTAATACAGATATCACTACGATTACTATAAAGAACACGACTGCATTTGCACTCTGGAATCCAAACTGTCCGCCACTCATACCATTGTTGTAGATCAGGTAGGAAATGGATTCTGTGCTCTGCGCAGGACCACCCTTTGTCAATGACATGATCTGGTCAAATACCATCAGGAAGTTCTTCATACAAAGGACTACATTAATTGTAAAAAACGGAAGGATCAGCGGAAATGTCAGATAACGGAATTTTGCAAATCCGGTTGCACCATCTAAAGATCCTGCTTCGTATACATCTTCCGGAACTGTCTGAAGACCGGATATATAAATGATCGTATTCATCGCGATCGACTGCCATGCACATACTACTGCGATCGCAAGCCAGGCCGTTTTAGAACTTGCCAGCATACTGTTTCCCTCAAAACCGAGCATGATTGCAATCTGTGGCAGAATATAAGTAAAGAAATAGTTAAAAATATAACCAACAACCAGACCGCCTAAGATATTTGGCAGGAAATACAGTCCACGAAGACCGCTCTTAAAACGAATCTTGCTGTTTAATGCCATCGCAAGGATCAGGCTGACAACATTTACGATGATCGTTGTTACTATAGCCAGTCTAAATGTAAACAGATAGGATGAACCAACTCTGGCATCATGAAAAAGATCAATATAGTTTCGAAAACCAACCCACTCATAGCTGCCATACCCACGGAAATTGGTAAAGCTGTAAATCGCACCCTGAATCAAAGGCAATGTGTTGAATGTAAAGAACAATGCTACGATAGGAATTGTGATCAACATAAATGTTCTGGATTTCCCGGACATTTTCTTTTTCTTTTTAGCAAACTTCATATCTTCTGTCTTTTTTGTATCCATTTCTATTCCTCCTCTCCGGAATGCTCCTGCTCATATTTGCGAACCTTTGTGATCAGGTCACGATTGTACCGTTTCCATTCCGTATCAAATTTCTTCAAAAACGCTTCTGTATCTCCATCTAACAGATAAGTCTGAATCAATGCATCTACTGCCATCTCAGATGGATAAAAATGATCCTGATAATCAGTCACGATTCCGTTGTCCAGATATTCCTGCATACCGTCTAACATAGATGCAAGCTTGAAATCACCTTTCTTACAAGGTACTGCATTCTGATTGTCTATATAGTCCTGTACATTTTCATCCTCTAACAGGAAACGGAGGACTTCATAGGCTGCTTCCTTATTCGGACAGTCTTCCATCACGCAGAACTGAAGGTCTACACCGGATGTCAGAACCATGTCATCCTTATTGTTAGAAGCCGGGAATACAAATGAATCAATATTGATATCCGGATTTACTGACTGGATCTGTGGTACAGCATAGCTTCCGATCATATACATTGCTGACTCACCTTTTGCAAATGCTGTACAAGCATCATTATAAGAATATGCAACCGGATTGGCTTCTCCATACTGAAGCAGGGTTTTCATTTCTTCCGCAACCTGAACATACTGATCGGAAAATGTCGTTTCTCCCTTATTAACATCCTTACATACGGTCGAAGATGTCAATGAAGCTACTGCACTGTTCCATGGAGAAAGACAGGTCCATGTATCCTTGTAGCCCATATAAAACGGAAGAATTCCTTCTGCTTTAATCTCATCACATAATGCAAGAAGCTCATCCCATGTTTCCGGGATCTTCCAGCCATGCTCCTCAAACATATCCCGGTTGTACAGGATACCGGCAGCATTTGCCACATATGGAACACTGTATGTTCCTTCTGTTGGAATAAATTTCAGATTCTCACAGATCGTCAGATAATTTTCCTTTATATCTGCCAGTCCATCAAAATCAGAAATATCCATCAACATATCGGCATCAATAAAATTCGAATAATTGATGTCACCGCCAATACCAATGATATCCGGATTATCTTCACGAACAAATCTGGTCTTCAACACCGTCATTGCATCGTTCGGAGAACTGATCTTCAATTCAATATCATCATGACTGGCATTAAACCGTTCCTCAACTTCTTCAAAATAAGAGGTTGCTTCCGGCTTGTACTGTACCAGTTCGATCACTGTTTTTCCGTCTTTATTATTCTTGCCACACCCCGCCAGTAAGCAGAAACCAGTCATCATTGTAAGTACAAATAATAGTTTTTTCCCTTTTAGCATAAATACATTTCTCCCTTCTTTTATAATATGCTTTTTTAAGTTATTTTCATTCTAACATATCATAATGCTTGTTAAAATATCGTAATAATTCCATTTTTATACCAAAATGCATTATTTTTGTCTCACTATTGCATTTATCTAGCATTTTGGTATATAGTAAAAAACAGTAGAGTTTATATTGTGTATTTGTTCTAATTTTGGGAGGTTTTTTTATGCATGAATACCTTTTTTCTATATTTCCAAATGAGAAATTTATAGATCTTGGACTATACCAGTACGGATGGGAACGCTGTGCACCGGCCCATCAGTTCGGTCCGGCTGCCAGAACCCACTATCTGTTTCATTATGTCATCTCCGGAACCGGACTTTTAATGGCACAGGACAAAAAAGGAGAGACTAGAAATTATTCGATCAAAAGCGGACAGGGCTTTCTTCTGTATCCGGGACAGATCAGCACCTATATCGCAGATGAGACAAACCCATGGGAATATACCTGGCTGGAATTTGATGGATTACGGGTAAAAGAAGCACTGGACATTGCCGGTTTTTCAAAAGACCAGCCCATCTATCATGCTACCTCAAAGGAATACCGGGAAATCATGATGAACGAAATGCTCTATATTGCCAATCACCCAAACGAACCGCCATTTCACCTGATCGGTCATTCCTACCTTTTTCTGGATGCACTCACCCGTTCCACCGCCTCTACCCAGATGATAAAAACCGGTAAAATGAGCGATTACTATATAAAAGAAGCAATCAACTTCGTAGAGCAGAATTTTCCTTATGACATCTCTATCGAAGATATAGCTGCCTGTTGCGGCATCAACCGCAGCTATCTGGGAAAGATATTTCATGATTCCATTGGCAAAACGCCACAGGAATTCCTGATAAACTATCGGATGTCCAAAGCAACAGAGCTGCTGAAAATGACTAAATTATCAATTGCAGATATAGGAAATGCAGTCGGCTATCCAAACCAACTGCATTTCTCAAGAGCTTTTAAAAATATATATGGTGTCTCCCCCAAAAACTGGCGGGACCAGAATCACTAACATAGAAACCCCTCCGGCAGATGATTATATATATGTGGTTTTATCTGTCGGAGGGGATTCGTTTCCTTAGTTATAGGTTCCACCTACGCCGGATCCGGCATTGAAGCCAAATAACGCACAACAGATCAGGTCGATGATAAAGACCGTGCTTAAGACAGCGCAGATCAGGATCTGTGTTTTCCGGCTCTTCTTATGCATAAAGCGGCTGAGCTTCGGCGCCGCGATATAGACACCGAACAGACTTCCGATGCCAAATGCAAGTAAGCCGACCAGACAGATCCTTCCATTTAAATTCAGGAAGAATTTCTTATAATTCCAGTAGTGGGAATTAAAGAAGAAATCCAGGATCCAGCTTGCGATATATTCGAGCACGCCACAGATACCCATAGACATCAAGAATAATTTCAATTTATCTGCCTTAAATCGGTCTAACAGGAAGATGATAACGACACCTCCGACACCATAGATTGGAAGCCACGGTCCATACATTGTTCCACGATTTACAAGCTCATGATCTCTGACGATATGGAGCATAACCTCCCACACCCAGCCGACAAAACAGAATGAGAAGAAGAAAAAGATGAAATCCGTCAACCGGTATTCACTCTTAATCTTGATTCCCTTTGGTACTTCTACTGCTGCATCCTGCAAGAGATATACCGGCACAGCAGTTTCTATACCTTTACAGTATGGTGCTCCGTCAAATGCACGCTCAACAAATGCTTCACTGTCTATTCTCTTTCTAAGATGAAAATACATCTCCACGTCGATCTCTACATCAAACGGTACTGCTACTAACAGACCGGCAATCGGAACAAGCTTTAACAGCATAACAGGAATGCATGACAGATCTGTTACGAACATCTTCCATTTGTATCCATTTGTCATTTCTTTGGATAAAGCTTTTGCCTCTTTCCAGCTAAGTGTCTGATTCTCTGCAACCAGATACGGAATCATCCGGTACTGATAGAATTTGTATATACCACCGACGATCGTAAGATTCCATAAGAACAGAACCACCTTATATACGAACATCGTCCAGATCAATCTCAATAAATGTTTAAAATGAAATGGTGCAAACATACGGTTGATTGATACTTTATCACTGTACCGGCACTCCATCGCATACCGATTCTTTCCAACGATGGCTGCACTCTGAATAAAGAAATGCACGATCATCATAATAAATGCGGATAACAGAAGTGCAATGATCACTTCTCCGGTATTACGTTCCAGATAGGCGGCATTTGCGCCTAACAGCTTAATGATCCATGTCTGACTCTTGGAAGCAACATCGATCAGTCCGATCACAAAATCCGAATGTATAAACGGAACATCCTTTACAATCGGTGTATTTACAGCATAGTCTTTTAAGATTTCCACGTTACTTGCTACATGCGAAGTATCCAGTCCGATTGCCTTGTCAATCCCATTTACAAATGTCGACTGTGCAAATTCATCGACACCTAAAAATGCAAAGATGAAGCAGACTGCAACCAGTGCAAGCCACGCCATCGTTCCACGCTTAAACACCGTGTTCCACGCGCCTTTTCTCAGTTCTTTTCGATTCCAGTTCATATTCTTATGCTCTCCTCCAGCTCTGCTTACTGTATAATCTCATACTGTAACAGCTCGTAGTGCAGCTTCGTTCCCTCTGCGATCCCATTCGGCAGCAAGGCTCTTGCAACCAGCTTATCTCTTCGGAACCATCCAGATTCTGCAGATGCGCATATTCTCCATCAATCTGTTTTACAATATAATCACAAACTAACATTTCCATATCTCCTATCAAAAGCGTTAGCCTGATTATACTATCTCTTTCGACAAAATTCTATCTTTATATGCAATTTGAAATTTACAAAAAAACTTCGCAATCAAAATAAACTGCCTGTACGCATACATTTAATCATTAGACAAATATATCCACCCGGAAAAGAATTCAATGCATTTTTCGTTATAAGATACACATTGTCAACAAATGCGGGTGTATGTCTGAGCCCAAAGGGCGAGTTCACACAGGAGCATTTGTGAATCAGACATGTGTATCGAATAGAAAATGCATTGATATTTTCAGAGTGGATATATCTGTCTAATGTTATACTGCTTATAAACAGTTTATTTTGATTGCGAAATTTTTGCTACTTTCCAAAATGGAATAAGCCCTTTTTCTCATATGGCTCACTGGTTGCGGAAAGCATCTCATAACCGATATCCTTGATTGCCTTCTTTGCAGCCTCAGTATCGATATTGTCCTCGCTGATGATCACCGTTTCCCCGCTCTTGGCAGAAGAAGTTACCTTTTTTACCTTGAAATTCTTACGGATCACATCATTCATGTGGGCTTCGCACATACCACACATCATTCCATCAATTTTTAAAGTTGTCTTTATCATCTCAATTCCTTCTTTCGTATTCATTATGTCGCATTTAATATATACCCCACATGGGTATATGTCAATTCTGTTTCTATTATATTGAGAATTAATTATCGCTTAATCGGATATTACTTCACAAATCACTTTTTGAAAAATCATGCTGTATAAAAAGGAAAAACCGGCAGTCCCTAATCTGCCGGTCATCACCGATATCCCCACATCGGTCTCACGCTCTTTTCTTTATACTAAATTCCCAAATGCACTGATCTATTATCGATCATAGTCAAATTATATCACCCTGCACCACTTTTTGTACACTAACCAAACGGATAGTATTTGCCATTTATTTCATTTATTTTTATCTTTTTTACCTCTTCTTATCGAATCAAACATACACGCACTGTCCAATTTGCGGGTTGTATTTTTATATAGTTCTGATTAAAATAGAAAAAAAGAAAGGAGCACCCCATGACAATTCAGGATTTTGTTTCTCTTTCAGGCGAGATATTGACACAATATTATGACAACAACATTACGCCATTTCTCGATGCATGCCATGAAGATATTCTGTGGATCGGTCCTGCCGAAAAACAGGTGATTCGCACAAAAAAAGTACTGGTCAACACATTTCTGTCTGAACAGCACGAATTAAAATTTGTTCTTCATGATCTGGTTATTACTCCTCTTGCTACGACCAGCAACCGGGTAGTTGAGATCATTATGTTCTTTATGGTTGATACGATATGGCCTGATAACAGCATGAATCGGGTTAATCAGAGGATTCATCTGTCCTGGATCATGAACAACGGAGTTCCTCAGATTCGGCTCTGCCATATCTCAAATGCTATCTCTTACGATGAACGAGATACCATCTATCCGGTGCATTACGATTCCAAATTCCGCGGAATGCCGCTTGCCGGCGTATCCCGCTCGGAACGTTTGTCGTTTAAGGGTACAGATAAATCTCTGCTTTTTCTGAATCGGAATCAGATCCTGTACATAGAATCCCATGGCAGACACTCCAATATCCATACAATCTCCGATTCCTACGAGATTACAGAAAGTCTGCTTTCTCTGGAAAAACGCTTCCCGGATTATTTCCTGCGTTGCCATCAGAGTTATTTGATCAATCCTGATTTCGCATCATCAATTGAACGTTTTAAACTTACAATGTCCGATGGCTTTGTAATCCCAATCCCGGAAAAGAAATATACTCAGGTAAAACGTCTGCTTCTGGATTTTATTAACGCCCGGTCATCAGGCACCGGAATTTAAAAGATCTTTAAACGGTGCAAATGCTGATGGAATCGCAATCTCCTGCTTCAGCTCTTCTAATGTAACCCAACGAAGATCTTTCGCCTGCTGTTCCATACATTCCATATAAAAGGCTTTCATATGCCATTCTACATGGGAAAAAATATGTGTATATGTTGTCTCCATCCAGATTTCTTTTGGGTGGAGATTTTTTGACGTTACATACGAAAGGATCTCCTGTGTGCTGTAGCTTCCGGGAAGATTCGGAAATTCCCACAATCCATGTAACAACCCTTTCTCTGTCCGCTTCCGTATCGCAACCTTATCTTCATACCGAAGCATCAGCACCGCTTTTTCTTCCACTTTCCGTTTCTTCTTTGCTTCACGAACCGGATACTGCTGCCAGGAATCATGCTTATGAGCTTTACACAATTCCTGTAGTGGACATACCTCACATTTTGGCGCACCATTTGGCAGACAGATTGTTGCTCCAACCTCCATCAGACTCTGTGTCAGCATATCGCAATGTCCATACCGGTACACCTGCAGAAGCTCCTCCCGGATTTTCTTCTTTACTGCCTGCTTGTCGATATTTGACGGATCTTCCATCACTCTGGTATATACCCGGAGAACATTTCCGTCCACCGCAGGAGTTGGCAGATCAAAGCAGATCGAGCCGATTGCTCCCGCCGTATATTCTCCGATTCCCGGCAGGCTCAGGATCTCATCGTATTCTGCAGGGAAGTTTCCCTGCCATTCTATCACCACTTCTCCTGCTGCCTTTTTCAGATTTCTTGCACGGTTATAATATCCAAGTCCTTCCCAAAGTTTCATCAGGCGGTCATCATCTACCTCTGCCAGCGCCTCAATCGTCGGAAGCTCCTGCAAAAACGTTCTGTAATATTCTTTTACTGCTTCCACTCTCGTCTGCTGCAGCATGATCTCCGACAACCATACATGATACGGTTCTTTATCTTTTCTCCATGGAAGATCTCTGGCATGCTCCGGATACCATGCGATCAAATTGTCCGCGATCTGCTTATATACATTCTGCATAAACTCATTCCATCCTGTTGCGTTTTTGTATTTTATCTCTATCAATGACCAGAGCGGCAATTTTTTATTTTTTTGCCGTTCCGGTCATTTTGATAAGAATAATAATTATACACTTAAAATCTTCTTCCGCCCATGCCACACATAGGCTTTTCTTCTGTCTCCGGTGTTTCTACTACATAATTTGTGCGAAATGCAGCATTTACTTCTGCAATTTCTTTCTTGCCATCAATGTAATCTCTGAAATATTCCATCAAATTCATACCGGAATTCTCACAGCCTTCTTCTTCCTCCCACTGTTTTACAAGTGCAATTCGTTCTGATTTTGTTGTGTCTTTAATTAATGTACTTTTCATCTGAAATTACCTTCCTTTTTTCTTTTTTTCCGGGATCTCGATTCCTCTTGCTTCTAACAGTTCCTTCAATGACTGTGGCTCATAATTCATATACGGTTGCATACAACCGACATTGATCGCCAGGAAATCCTGGTCTTCCTCATGAAGATCCTTGCGTTCATTCAGCCGCTTTATGCAGTCCTGAAAAAACACATCCTCCGGGGATCGGTGTGTATGCCCATACAACAGGATATTCCCTCTATGCTGACCATTCCAGAACAGGATTGGATAATGACAAAGCACCAGCTTATATGCATTTCCTCGAATGTTGTCTGTAATCTCTTTGTAATTACAAACCTCCTCAAATAACTGCCGGAGCCTGTAATCTGACAGATCATCATGGTTCCCATGCACAAGAATCTTATGTCCTTTTAACTGCGCAACGAGTGCAATCAATTCTTCACTTTTTCCCCGCTTACTGAGGTCGCCAAGGATATAGACCGTATCACCATTTGTCACCTTCCGGTTCCATCTGGCAAGCATATCGGTATGCATTTCTTCCAGTGTCTTATAATCTCTCTCATCATATCCGCTTCCGCTGCCTGCAAGCTGACTGGCACAGCAGAAATGCAGATCGCTGATATAATAATTCATTCCGTGTTTTCACCTCGCAATGTCCTTATGACATTTTTCCTCTCACCAGTTTACATTCTACCAAATAGGTATATCAATTCATCCAGTGGATCTGTTCTCCCTGAACCAGTGGATATCTAAAAAGCTCGGAACCGTCCAGATCACAATGGTGCATATCCACACCTGTGATCTGGTGGTTGTCGTATGTTGTATAATAATAAATTCCTTTATCTGCATTACAGCAGGAAGTATAGAGTGTGATCTCATATTTGCCATCTGCCACTTCACAGCATCCACGCTGCTGATCGACCGATCCGAGAATATGGAAGAACTGGCTGATACTCTCAGCCTCGCTGTCACCGGATTTCGAATTCATTTTTGTAAATGCGACCTTCGCAAATCGTGACGCTGACGACAGATCACCCGGCAAACCAAGTGCACCCATGCCCCTGCTGTAAGACTGTAACTGCAGCTGCTCTGCGAAAGTATTTTCCGGCTGCTTCGGAGATAAGCCCTGATAATTATTCAATAAAAACATCTGTGTCTCAAATGGTGGATTGTTCGTGAGAACTCCGACCGGATTCTCATGTATATGCATTCCATCCGCCATACACTCAACTGTGATCGCAGCATTTCGATCTGCTATGATCCAGTGTAACTGTGCCGATGGAAGCTGTTCGCTGAAAGGTGTTCCGACCAGATTCATCCGGTCAAGCAATGCCCGTACCTCGTCCAGATCCGCACACTGTCCAAGTATCCACGGGATAAATTCAAACTGTGCAACATTATCCCTACCAGCTTCTACTGCCTGATAAACTGCATTTCCAACAAAATTAAGTCCCGCCATACCAACACCCTTTTCATTGATCGCATCATAATAAAGCGGATATCCACCTGCCACATGCGCCATGCCAATGATCGCATAATGAGAATACCTCTTTCCCATATGACGAAACTCAAACGGGAACTTTCTCGGTGTCACCGTAATCTCATCCCCATAAGAAAATTCATAATCTAACGTTCTGCCAAAATAAAAATCCTTCGTTTTATACGTCGCTGCTGTACACATCTATAACCATCATCCTTTCCTGTTTTCTCAATTTTGCAATCTTGCACTCATCAAGTTCAAAATTATATTCTTATTATTTTCATATACTACACATGTTACTATTAGCATTCGCATAAAACAATGGTTCAATTATAAAAGAATTATAAAAAGCGGCATTCTTGCAAAAGCATTTCCGTATAACCAGCTATTCACTATAATATAACATCAGCGAGGATTTCGTTATGACATGCACATTGCCAGTAAATGCGAGTGCTTGTATGAGCCGAAGGCGAGTTGCACAGGAGCATTTACGAATCAGGCATGTGCATGGAATAGAAACCACAGCGAGTTATATATAGTGAGTAGCTGATTATACAGAAATGTCTCTGCAAGAATGACGCTTCCAGATTCTATTCTTCCATGTATTCAATATAATCTGTTTCATCCGCAAAAAGCTGGTATCTTCCATCTACATATCCCATATAACCTTCCGTTACAAAATATCCTTTTATCATAATTCCGATCTCCTGTACATTTGTTCTGTCCTATAAAGTTCCGATTTTCTTTGAATTTCCTGTATTTTTATACAGTCAACCCGTTTATGGCTTTATATTACAGTTTTATATGCACAAAAAATCGTACATCTTTTAAACCAGCAAAATATCAGACAGATTTGCCTGAATTCCTGCTGCCACCTCCGGCTTGTTCATGGAATATACATGAATGTGCTTTACGCCATTTGCCAGAAGATCTATGATCTGATCAGTCGCATAAGCAATACCTGCCTGCTTCATTGCAGCTTCGGTATCTCCAAACCGGTCAACAATATTCTTGAAACGTTCTGGCACATTGCAGCCGGATAATTTGACGGCATTTTTCACCTGAACCCGCTTCGTGATCGGCATGATTCCCGGAATCACCGGCACAGCAATCCCTGCTTCTCTGATACGATACATGAAATTAAAGAAAATATTGTTATCAAAAAACATCTGTGTAGTCAGATATTCACATCCCGCTTCCACTTTCTTTTTCAGGTTTGCAATATCATCCTGCTTGTTTGCAGAATCCGGATGAACCTCCGGATAACAAGCTCCGCCCACACAGAAGTCTCCGCTCTCTTTTATTAATTTTACCAGCTCCGATGCGTGAGCAAAATCAGTAAATACCTGTCCATCATAATTCTTTGGAATATCCCCACGAAGTGCCAGGATATTTTCAATCCCTGCATTTTTCATTTCAGAAAGTGCTGTCCGGATGCTGTCTTTATTTGCGCATACACAGGTCAGATGCGCAATCGTCGGAACTCCGTATTTTTCTTGAATCTCATTTGCAAGCTTGATCGTATGTCCTTTTGTGCTGCCACCCGCTCCATATGTAACACTCATATAACTCGGCCGTAATGCCGCAATTCCAAGTGCCGCAGCTTCCACACTTGCAAAATCTGTATCCTTCTTCGGTGGAAAAACCTCAAATGACAATGTTGCTTTCTCCTGCCCTATAATATCTCTTATCTTCATGTATTTCCTCCTGTCATTTCATCTTTTTTGTATATCTGCAGTTGGGATAATTCGTGCATCCCAGAAATTTACCATATTTTCCTCTTTTATATACTATTTTTCCGCCACATTTAGGACAGATCCGCTGAACTTCCTTATTATTTTTTCTGATATTCTGTGCTTCCTTAATTCTCTTAACATGCCCAACTCTCAGGTCGCTAGATGCTTCATTAATTGTCTTAATTCGATCCGCCAACTGTTTGATTTCATCTTGTGTAAAAACAGGTTCTTTATATGATTTTATAACCTTTTTCACCTGTAAGATATGAACCACATAATCTCTACTTTTTACTTTTATTGTTGAATTTGCTGAAAAAGCAACAATGGATATAAATTTTTCTTCCGACAATCCCAATATTGTGCTCAAATTTTTTATATGACCATAATTCTGTCGTATTGGATTATAAAATTTATATTTTTTACCATACATATTTTTTGTCCATTGCTCAGCATATGGACTTCCTGTAATCCATCCTTTATAATTCTTCGTCTCAATTACAAAAATTCCATATAAAGAAACAACAATATGATCAATCTGAGTACTTCCCTTTTCTGTCGGCAGCATCACATCATTTAAAATAATATAATCACTATCTGGTAATGTCGCTAAAACCACCGATACTTTCTTTTCCCCGATTATTCCTTTAACCTTTGCCTGCAGCCATCCAACTAATATACCCGCTACAGCAAAACCTATTATAACCCAAATTGGCCAGTTCATAACATACCTCCCCTTATACTTTTCTCGGATGCCCCTATTATATAAATTCTACAATAATATGACAATAAAAACATTCTTTTCTGCCACACCATGAAAACTTTCGAAAAGTTTGCTGGCGTAATCCCATATTTTCCTGTATAGTATATGGGTATGTAATTTGTTTGGAGGAGTTATCAAAAGATGAAAAAACGTGAATCATTTAACAACAAATGGGGATTTGTCCTCGCCTGTATCGGCTCAGCGGTTGGCATGGGTAATATCTGGATGTTCCCAACCAGAGTATCCCTCTATGGCGGAGGCTCTTATCTGATCCCTTACTTCATATTCGTTATCCTGATCGGATTCACCGGTGTGATCGGCGAAATGAGTTTCGGACGTGCTACCAAATCCGGTCCGGTCGACGCTTTCGGCTATGCCTGTGGAACAAAGGGTAAACAAAAACTTGGCGAACTTCTTGGTTTTATACCGGTACTTGGCGCACTTGCCATGGCGATCGGCTATACTGTCGTAATGGGCTGGATCTTAAAATATATGATCGGTGCATTTACCGGTTCAACACTTGCACCGGAAAATGTAGAATCCTTTGGTGCCGCATTTGGCTCAACCGCTTCTGCATTCGGCAATAACCTGTGGCAGATCATTGCACTCGCTGTCGGCATTATCATTCTGATGTTTGGTATCGGAAACGGAATCGAAAAGGCAAATAAGATCCTGATGCCTCTGTTCTTTATCCTGTTTATCATTCTTGCGATCTATACCGCCTGCCAGCCGGGTGCTGCCGAAGGATATAAATATATCTTTCGGATCGAGCCAAAGGTTCTCGCCGATCCAAAGACATGGATCTACGCACTTGGCCAGGCATTTTTCTCCCTGTCTGTTGCAGGAAATGGGACACTGATCTATGGCTCTTATCTGCCGGACGAAGAAAATATACCGGAAGCTGCCGGACAGGTTGCTTTATTTGATACGATCGCTGCGTTACTTGCAGCCCTCGTTATCATTCCGGTTATGGCAACGACCGGTGCGCAGTTAGACCAGGGTGGTCCGGGACTTATGTTCATCTATCTGCCTGCCCTGTTCAAATCTATGCCGGGCGGACATATCATCGCCATGATCTTCTTCGTTGCAGTATTCTTTGCAGGCTTGTCCTCATTGATCAATCTGTACGAAGCTCCGATCGCAACGATTCAGGAAAAGCTTGGATTAAATCGTAAATTATCCTGTGGTGTGATCGCAGGAATCGGCGTGATCGTATCCATCTGTATTCAGGGAATCGTATCCGGCTGGATGGATGTTCTGTCCATCTATATCTGCCCGCTTGGTGCAGGACTTGCCGGAATCATGTTCTTCTGGGTATGCGGTAAGAAATATGTAGAGGAGCAGGTAAACCTTGGACGTGAAAAGAAGTTCACAGACAAATTCCTGCCAATCTGTAAATATGTCTATTGCCCTATCTGCATTCTGGTTTTAATACTTGGAATCGCATTAGGCGGAATCGGCTAAAACAGGGATAATGCGAGATTCAGATACTTCTATTTATAACAATACCCCTATTGAATAACACACTACGATTTCTGTTCGATGCACATGCCTGATTCGTAAATGCTCCTGTGCAAACTCGCCCTTTGGGCTCAAACATGCACCCGCATTTACTGGCAATGTGCATTCTCACAACGAAATCTCGTTCATGTTATATCAATAGGGGTATTATTATAAATATAAAATATCTGAATCTCGGCATTACTCCTCGTCATTAGGAATGCCATTTGCCAGGTATTCATTCCACTTGGCGTTGTTACGCTCCAGTTCTTTTTTCTGCATGATGCGGTTGCGGTCTGTGAGGATCGCGAGCATCTCATCTACGACCTCCTCCATAGGAAGGGTCTGATAATGTGACAAATAGCCGATCATACGACCGGCTGTAAAATCTGTATTCAGATTCTGTGTTATAACCTCGCAGAATTCCACCGGATAGCCCCGGTCAAGCATCATCTGATATAGGTTTTTACTTGCTTCTGATCTTGGTTTCATTTATGATCACCTGACTATTCTTTCGATATATATCTGCATATCCAATTATGCATCCAAACGGTTCGCTGATCGTCCGATCTGCTCTCCCATTTTCACCAGTGTTTCCATTCCTGATCCGGTATGTTCCAATAAATCCCGATCCGGTATCACAACATTCTTCTGTGTCAGCAGAATGATCGTTGAACCGCCGAATTCAAATCGTCCTTTTTCAACACCCTTATGAACAAATCCCAAGCCTTGCTGATTATTACTGATCTTACCAACCATCAATGCCCCGACTTCCATCTGAAGAAGCGTTCCAAACCGCTCCGTCTTTATCAGACAATACTCTCTGGAATTCATCTTGTAGATCGGACAGACATCATTTGCAACCGGGTTCACCGTATGCAGAATTCCTGCTATCTTACGCTGTTCGGATTTTCTTCCATCTGCTGCATAGCAATACCTGTGATAATCATCTACCGTCAACCGGATCACATAAATATGTCCGTCCAGATACCTCTTAGCCAGCTTCTTGTCCTGCAACAACTGTTCCAATGTATACTCGGTGTGTTTAATAAGAAAATGTCCGTTTTCATGGATCTTATACACACTGACCTTTCCATCACTTGGGCTGACCAGCGCATTTGCATCCGGATTAACCGGTCGTTCTTCTGCTCTGATCTTTCGAGTGAAAAAATCATTATATGAATCAAATATCTGTTTCTCATATAAGGACAGATCAATGCCATTCTTCTTTACAAACCCCGGAACTGCCAGTCCTGAAATCCGGGTATCCAAAAATGTCCCGCCTATGCGGGACACTATCGGTGACAGAAAGGGACGGATCAGACACCTCGTCACTGCATGTCCATAGATAAATGCAAGCAGGCGATCCTGACCGGTCTCGCCCTGTCTTTTATGTCCTTTTCGATCTATATATATGATACTCATTTTCTTTTCTCCAATCTTCTCCTACCATATATGGAGCATTCGAAGCACCGCCAGCGTTACAACGCCAACGATGATCACCAGTGTGCGGTTCTTTGGTTTACGGAATTTGAAATTTGTAATAAACAGCAAACCGACCAGCAGTACCAACGCATGAAGGCTGAGCATAAATTCCCGCTTACCAAGCATCGGCTTAAATACTGCCAGAAGTGGCAGAAGCACAGCCATAGATGTGATCGGAAGTCCCTGATAATATTTACGTTTTTCCTCTGTCTCATCCTGTCTGACTTCCTCAGAAACATTGAACCATGCCAGACGGATCAGGCCTGCCAGCACATAGAATAACAGGATCGCAACACCAGTCAATCCACGCATTCCCATGCGGTAGCAAAGGATTGCCGGTGAAACTCCAAAGCAGACAATATCCGCCAGAGAATCGATCTGGATTCCAAATCGTTTTTCAGCCTCTGTACGATCTTTCTTTGTCCGTGCAACCTTGCCGTCAAACATATCGCACAAACCGGAAATTGCCAGACATACAAGCGCCATCCGGCAGTCTCCATTTAATGAAAATAACATACCACCAATGGACACCATCAGACTGATATATGTAAGAATTACTGTATAATCATAAACACCTAACATTTCTCTACCACACTTTTCTTTTTTCTTCCAATAGTAAAATTTGCAACAATCGTAAATATCGCACTGAGGATCAGTTCTGTATAATACCCCAAGCCACGGGACAATACCATACCCGGCAGAAGAAGCATGCTTCCAAATACCGGAAGGAAGATATCAAGGAATATCTTCTCACTGATTCCCATTCCGCCCGGAAGCGGCAGCATATCAACTGCAACCGCGATCGAGCCCTGAAGAAGTATCACGGTAAACGCTGATGTTCCTTTTAATCCAAATGCAAGATATACGAACCAGGTTGCTGCAAACAACGCAAACCGCTGCACCATCGTAATGAGGAATACAACGATCAGCACCTTTTTATTTTCCTGCAAATAAACAGCAGCCCCCCGATACTGATCCATCGACTGAACCAGCTTCTTTGCTCTTGACTTTCTATGTTTTAATATATGGATTCGTTCTAACAAAATATGCCCTTTGATCATAATTGACTTCGCAAAATTCGGATGAAATGCAAATACAACCATAATCGCTACACACACCACATTCAATCCCATTCCGAGATAAAACCAGAAGATTGCATCCGATAAATACCGATGTATAAATCCCTGCCCGAAGATCACCAATGCAATACCAAGCAGTACCAGTACCATCTTGTAGATAATGGTTATAATCAACAATACCATCGTTGAGATTGGAATCGGTATATCTTCTTTCTTCATATAGTAAACCTGTGCCGGCTGACCGCCTGATGCAGACGGAGTAATGCAGCTAAAGAAAAAGCCAACGGATGAAAATAAAAAGCAGATCCATTTCTTTACCTTTATACCAAGTGAATGCATCAGATAATGAATAATGATAGATTCTCCCCATATGAAGATTATTACACAGATAACGCCGGGAATCAACCAAAACGGGTTCACAGTTTTAATTATTTCGATGATCCGCCCCATATCCTTGCCATGAAACACACCATAAAAAGTTGCCGCAAAGATCAGAAGCAAAAAAATTATATTAAATATCCATTTTTTCTTACTCTCCATACGTCCTCATTTCCAATTTCACTGCCTTATGCATGAAGCATTTTTACTGTTTCTTTACCATGTCTTTGCCAATATCTGTTTTAGTATATCACAACGTTTGAAAAAAATGTTAAATCTGACATTAATATCACATTAATAATATTTAATGTTGTATTGCAAAGTGTTTTTAATTCCTTATTCACCTTCCATCGCTTATATGACAACACAACTGAAAAAACATTACAGAAAAGCGTATTTTTTATAATCCCATCTTGACGACATTTGTCGATAGTGTTTAAATAGATTCTGCTTCTAATGTGTGAAAAAACATTTTAAAATACTACTTTGGGATTATAGATATGAAAACGATACAGTCAAAAGAAATGGATATGTTAAACGGGGGATTAGTTGGAAAGCTGATCCTTTTTTCACTGCCACTTGCATTCAGCAGCATTTTGCAGCAATTATTCAACTCCGCAGATGTCGCTGTTGTCGGCAGATTTGCCGGAGATAATGCGCTCGCTGCAGTCGGAAGCTGTGTGGCTCTGGTCGGCATCTTTGTCAACCTGATCGTCGGTCTGGCTGTGGGACCAAATGCCGTCCTCGCTAATCTGATCGGGCAGAAACAGCGTGACAAGATCAACGATATGGTACATACGATCCTGACATTTGGCACAATCCTCGGACTTGGGCTTATGATCCTCGGCTTTGCCTCTGCCCGGATCATTCTGGAATTATCCGGTACTCCGTCCGGTGTTCTTGCCGAAGCACTGTTATATATCCGCATCTATTTCTTAAGCATTCCGTTTATGACCGTTTATAATTTTGGAGCTGCCATTCTGCGAAGCTTCGGTGATACCAGACGACCAATGTTCTATCTTATCATCTCCGGTATCGTAAATGTCATCCTGAATCTGATCCTCGTCATCTGCTTTCATCTGGGTGTTGCCGGTGTTGCCATTTCCACTGTAATCTCTAATATTATCAGTGCTGTTATGGTCATGGTATACCTTTACCGCAGAGATGATGAATTTGCATTCCGGTTCAACCGGATGAAGATTGTGCGCCCGTATCTGCGCAAGATCCTTCAAATCGGTATTCCATCCGGTATCCAGGGAACCATTTTCTCGATCTCGAATGTTTTTATCCAGAGTGGTATTAATTCATTTGGCAAATTTGCGATTGCAGGTTCTTCTCTTGCGCTTAATTTTGAATATTTTACCTATGACATTGCAAATGCATTTGCACAGGCAACGGTCACCTTCACCAGCCAGAACTATGGCGCAGGGAACATCAAACGCTGCAAGAAGGTGTTCTGGTTAAATATGCTGTTTGGCATTGTCTTCACAGAGATTCTCGCAGTTATCTTCATCGTATGGAGTGACTTTTTCGTCGGAATCTACACAGAAAGTACAGCAGTCGCTGCCTACGCTTTGATCCGTATGTATCATGTCTGCTCACTGGAAGGTCTGACCACTACTTACGAGGTTGAAAGTGCCGCTCTCCGAGGTATGGGCAAATCAGTGGAACCTGCAATCTTCACCATCTTAGGAACGGTTGTTTTCCGCTTGATCTGGCTTGGAACAGTCTTCCGTCTGCGGTCAACATTTGACTGGCTGCTGAATGTATATGCGGCTTCATGGATATTTACCGGATGCGCACTGTTTATCGTGTATGTAAGACATATGAAGAAGGTGGAGAGAAGACAGAAATCAGCACTTTAGGGACTATGAAATAATAGCTTCTTTGGTAGTTCTGATTAGCTGCCTTTTGCTCATAAATTATTTTATTCCATCCTCCACAATCTTACAAATTGCACCGCCATCTATAACTGCGATAATCTTGCCCTTGGCTGTTTTACCGATCCTGTCATACAACCGGCCGGCACTTGAAGACTCACCCTTGACAGTGAATGGACTGTTTGCAACATAACCACATTTACCAATGCCTTTGATCTGCACCATAATTGCTTCTGAATCAAACTCATTGTCCGGTTCCTTTTTCAATTTCACCTTCATACCCTTTTCCATAAATTCATTTCCCAGATAATGATTACATCCTGTAATTGTAAAATACATATCCTTCATATATACCGACTCCTTTCTGATCATATATTATATCGTGAGCATAGCTCACTCAATGCATTCCGCAAAATCAACATCCTTGCGAGCAAATAATTTTGCGTTCATTATATCTTGTTGCTTATGAATGTCCCTGTCTTCATGGCTTTATATTAGCAACTATCATGTCCAAATAAATGTACATCCGAAAATTTCTTTTCATCCACAATATATTATTTAATACTGCAAAGTCGCCAGACACCTGCATTTCTACAGGTATCTGGCGACTTTGCATTTTACTCTAAATGAGTGGACCATGTATGCCAGTCATATGGATCATACTTGTTGATATCTACATAATAATCACCCTTCATTAACTCTTCGATCGTATTATATTCATTCAAAGCGAACTTACATGATGCAGAAGTTAATGTACTATAAGTTGGTTTATGCCAGCCTGTAGGATCAAACTTAAATTCTGAACTGTCCGATGCATACCCCTGAACCTCACATTCTACAAACTTACCCTGCCCCATAAAAATCAGTGTCACCACATGTCCTCCACTTACATTATGCGGCTTTTTACTTGCAGCAGAATAATACCGGCTATAATCATTATAAAAACCATTTTCCCCATCATATGAACAGGACAATATTATATAGGGATAACCAAGTTCTGTCATGGCATTTGCTACCGTTGACGCACCCCAGCATGTATACTCTGAATAACTATGACTACCGATCCAATAATTAAGTGCTGTATATGTTTCATAATCTGTCATATCGGGTGCGCATTGGGCAACATCTTTTAAAATACCTTTCAAACGCACCTCTCTATCATAGTTATACACAGGCTCTAAAAACGGATCATATTCCCAATACTTTTTACGGTTAAATTCTACAGAATTTGAAAATCCGTTCGACACCAATGTTACAACCTTCGTATCACCAAAATACACATCTACGGATTGTTTTTTATCTAGCAGACAGCTTACATTTACAAGTATATACCCAATATATCCTTGCTTATAAAGCGTCTGCTGCATTTTGTCTCGCACCGGCATTTCATCATAATATACCACCGATATGTTTGTCGCTACCTGGACATTTTTTCTATCTGGGATATATTGTGTATTTGAAAAGCTGTTAAATCCACATTTTCCATTATACTCTGTATGAATTACAACATCGTTTTTCAACTTCTGTTTAATAAAAATCGGGAAATAGCACTGTGCAAAATCCTTTGAGATTTTGTATGCTTCATCATTATAATTCGCATAATCTGTATATTTAAAAAAAGGAAACTCATCCGTTTTGTAAGCAAGATCTATTCCGTTTACTGTTTTAGTCGTCATATGATAATCAGGTATCGGTATCTTTTTCGTTACCTTCGACCACTTGGAATAATATGTTTTTCCGCCTATTTTTTTATAGGTACGTATGCGGAATGTATATGTTATTCCATATTCACTGACATATAGATAGAAGCCGCTATAATAAGTTTCTATCTTTTTTTTCGTTACCTTATCCCCTATGGTTCCATTGTTTCTTACCTCAAGCTCATACCCATCCATTTTCATAGTAGCACTATTCATATTCCAATCGAAATCTAACGTATCACCATAAGTATCATTTCTGTAAAATGTGCTTTTCAAACCTTTTATAGTAGGAAGTGCTACACTATATTCTATCGTCTTACTTCCTTTTATTTTTTTACCTTTATATTTGCCTTTTAAGGTTACTTTGATTTTATATTTACCCGGTTTGACCGGATTTTTAGGATATGTAATCTTATAATTCTTCGGTTTTAATTTCTTCCCCTTATACTTTACTGTAACTTTAGGTTTAATTTTCTTTCCTGTATAAGCATAAGTTTTTTTACTCGTAGTTACCGTCCATTTCGAAGTTGTACCTTTTGCATAAGTCTCTATATCAGCTCCCTGAAATGCAAATATACCGAATACTAATAAAATAACTACGGCTAGTAAAAGTCCTCTTTTTCCTCTCATATAACGTTTCTCCTCTCAGGGTATTACCTATATTCTTCTATCAGTCCAATGGCTTCTTTGATCATGCCGTCACAGTGCGGTTTCTTCTGACCACCCGCCTGTGCATTTGCCCTTAACAGATCAAAGCAATTAATCATACCATTATGATTCTCTTTCATTTTTCTCTGGAACTCTCCTACAATATGAGGATCTGAGATTCCCAATGCTCCGAGTACCATCAGTGCTCCTGTCACAGCTCCACATGTACTGCCTGACTTCATTCCTCCACCAAAATTTGTACCAAGTGCCTTCATCTGGCTCTCCGACAAACCAAGCTCCTCTGCATAGGTCATCATTATCGTTTCCGCACAGTTCGGACACCTCTCATTATTTCTTAACTGCATTGCTTTTTCTATGTGTTTATCCATAAAAAACCTCCTGATTATCATTTGTAGATTCGGATATAAAAATACCCATTTGTCATTGTTTTTATGAGCAGCATGCTTTTCGGTAAAAATTATCTGCTGAATTAAAAATATCATTGTAAACTTATTATACAAGATACAAATACCATCGCAAATACTTTTTCATCATTTTCAGAAACTATACAATCTGCATCCATATCGCAGGTAATGATCTGCTCCTCAAAATCTAAAAAAAATCTTTTTCACTCCACCATTTGGGACCGGATGTATTTATAACAAAGCCATCGCATATATTTAATAGCAACGACAACCTATGATTAACATTTATTGTTTCATATGCCTCAGAATGTATGTAGAAATATGAATTAATCAACGATTTAAACATCTCTCCAGATGTTCTGCCCTTATTTCTAAATTCATTATAATCCAATACTCTCTTTTCTGAAAAATCTTTATCTATGCCCACTAAAGTACTTGCACATTTTCTCCATGTTTTACCAGTCTTATAAAATGAGAGAAAATATAACTTTTCAACATTCACATCAATACCATCAACATTATATTTGCATGGCTTATAGAAATATCCATCATACAAAGATGACAGCTCCCATATGCTACGAAGCACTTCTATAACATCTTCTGCATTACTTTCAAGTGATATCATAAATTTCTTTGTCTCTTGTATCAGATTACCGGATACATTTTGAAAATCAATATTTGGGGGCTGCATGATATTAGTATTTGCATTTGGTTTTGTTTCAAATTCAACTGTAATCCTCAATTCCAACCTCCTATTGTTGTTTTACCCAAACTTCAAAGAAACTCTTTTCTCTATCCTTCTTTTCAGGGTAACTTGTAATAAAACCTTTCCTTTGTAGTTGTGATAATAATTTTTCATTATGACCATTTACATCAATTGAAATTTCTTCCTTATGTCTGGATTTATTATCACTAAGCTTACTCCACTCACCCCCAAGATCCGTTAATAATCTCGAAATTTCTGCAATACTATACACTTGCAAATGATTTACAAGCAACATATGTCTTCCTGCGTTATCCAAATTTTTCCATGCATATTCAACATATGCCTTATCTACATTAAATTGATTATTGGCAATAGTCTTTGCCAGATTTTCAGTCATACTACTTGCAGATATTTTTTCCAATATTCCACGCTTGTACTTTTTATCAATAGTCGTATCATTCAGTAACATAACAATTTCTCTTTCGTTCAGTGGAATAGATGGCAAATCATTTACAAAGTCATCAATATATTCTTTACAATATACTCCAAAACTATCTTTTGCAAGACTTCTAATCTTTTCAATCTTTGATACGGTATATCTTATATAATGCTTTCTGATTAATAAATTTATTTTGTCCACCGGAAGTTTTGATACATCAAACTCAATTTCTTCATCACATTTATAATTATCTGCTATTTGTTCCACTGTTTGTACTGTAATTTCTGAATTAGTGATAATATTCTTTATACAATCATTGTCTATCTTATCTGTCTTCTCTGACTTTACAATGTCACTACAGTTTTCATTAACCCAGACTGACAGTTCAGTGGTAATACCAAATTCATTATAATAAGATTCGAAATTCTTCCAAGTGGAAGAAATACGGCTATTTTCAAGTAAATAATTCCAAATTTCTTTCCTTTTTTCTTTTTCAACATTATTCTCACAACATTCATCCAGGTTGTCCCAGTTTACTTTTTCCTTATCCAATACAGCTATGACAAGTTCAATATTTGTATTTGCCAAACGTTCTATGATATCTTCTACCGCACTTATTTCCTCAGAATTATTCTCATCTATTCCCAATACAAAATGATTAATATAATCTTCAAAATTATCCCAAATCCTTTTATTTAAGACATTAATTTCAGCATTTAGAATAGTTGTATAATGTGCGTTCTTAAGCCCATCTGCCAAATCCGAATGATAAAAATTTATTACCGATGAAACCATAGAATTATTTAACTCATACATATCGTTTTGGTATATATAATTTAATACTTTCGCGTCTGCACCTACATTATTAATTTTTCTGAATACTATCGCCTGTCTTGATATTACTTCGATTAGTACATCCGCTGATACTCCATTTAAGCATGCTAATGATTTTTCATCTTCAACGATAAAATTTTTTATGCAATTCGAGCGATCTACTTCATCCATTATTACAATTTGATCCATAGTTGCATTATTTAAAATTAACGACAAATATTTATATTTAGTCTCATCCAACAAAGAAACATCCTGCGCAATATTTTTCCACATATGGCGGTAGTATTTACACAATTCACTTACAAACTCATTAACATTTTGACCTCTCTCAATATATTCTTTTGTAAATTGATAATGTTCCACTCCTTTGTCCAATTCGAAACCATCAAAATAATACTTTTTATTAGTTTTCTCTGAACATTGGATAAGCATAAAATCCGTAAGTATATAATTTAATGTCTCTGTCTGCCTATACTCAGCATCATAAATACGATCACTCACCTGCTGCAAATTTTTTATTTCAAATGCGAAGTTCTTTGCTCTATTGCGCATACGAATGCTACGTAAATAATCATTCTCATCCTTCGTAATACTATTGGGATGGAAATAATTAATATAATCTGCATAACTCTCGTTTATATATCCATTTATAAGTAAAAACTTTAAAAATCCATATTCACTTATTCCTTCCGGAAGAAAATCCTCTCCAAACTCAGCAATCAACTCTTTTAATGAGTATCCATCTATTTTGGCAATCGTCACTTCCAAATTTTGTATTTCTAAAATCAATTCTTGCTTTTTAGGGCCTTCGCTGAATTGCAAATCATTCATACGCTTTAAATATTTGCTACCCTCTGATGCCATTTTTTGTTTGATATTACTTACAGTATGCGATTGCTCATAATAACCATTAGATTCATAATATCCAATAATTAGCTGGTTAATGTTCTCAAATTTAGTTAAATCAAAATCCCCTTTAAGTATTTCTCCATAAGAATATTTACTTCCATTATTTATCTGCAAATTTTTTATTGGATAATATGTTCCATTGTCATATGATAAAAATCCCAAAAACGCATGCTTAATTTCTCGCAACCCGAAAAGAATATCGTTATGTACATTTTCTAGAATTTTTCTTTTAGGTACTATTAGCTCTTCAAGTTTTTCCTTTTCGGCATTGACATAAGTTCCTTTCTCCTGAAAAGCCTGCTTAACTATTCCTCTCTCAGCCTGTAATTCAGCAAATTCTTTCGGATATAGATTTTTAAATGTAATCATCGAAAACATTTCTTCATCTTTAAGTTTCGTCGTTTTTAATGTTCTCTTATATACAAGAAATTCATTGCATATATTAGTCAACACTCTCATATCTTGTACAAAAGGCGAAATCTTCCATATATAGCGATCAGATATATCATAATTTTTGCTTTTATATACACCATCTGCACCTTTTTCAAATTTTAACAATCCTCTTAATATTTCCCCAGAGTTTGTTGCATTGATATAAGGAATCACTGGAACAATGAAATCAAAAAACTTGGTTCGCTCCTCGTCTTTGAACATATCATCTTTTATCGCATATATAAATACAACTTTGCGTTTAATATTATCATAATTATTTATGACCGTATTTAATTCACGTAGTTTTATAAAAATATTAGGTTGGTTGAACCTGTCCAAATCCTCAATAAAAACAGTATCATAAGTTGTACTTTCAAAGAAATAGACAATTTCATCTAACGACTTATCAAAGATTGATTCCTTTTCTTCTTTCTTAGATATACTTGCCTTATCACCCAAGTTAATATTAGCAACTCTGAAATTTGACATCACATATTTAAGAACTGTTGTAATCAATAACAATACAACAAAGATTGTTACTATAAATACAGCATACGATGACCATTGATTAAGGTGAAAAAAAGCTCCATTATTAATGACTGTATTTTTAAAGTCTTCCAAAACATTCGGATTAATTTCAAAATAAACAACTGATGCTACGACAGTTAACATCAATAGCGAGAAAAACATTTTCCAATAGGATAATTTCTTAATCTTTCTATATCGGCTTTGTGGAATTTTGCCCACATCCACTCTGTAAAAAAGTTGTTTAAGAATCCCTTCCTCTATTACATTTTCATCAACGTCATCTAAAGTCCAATCATCAGCTAATGAAGATGTGTTATCATCTTCTCCATTTACTGATTTTGTTGGCGTTGAAAATGCTGCCAATGATATGGACAAATATTTTGTCTTAGGATATTTTTCCAGATACGTTTTTATAACACTACTTTTTCCCGCCCCATACGGACCTGATAATGCTATATTTTTTACCTCTTTATTCTTTATCGCCCAATGAAGTGCTCGTATATATTCTTCACTATTCTTTGTATCTGATTCTGGTGTTAAGTCCCTGTATCCAAACTTCCCCTCCGGGCAGCCATTTTTCTGTTGCCCAGAAATTAAATTTTGTATTTTTTCTTTTAGATTCAATTCTTTCATTTTTATCCTTTCCGGGCATCGTATGCTCTGCTATTTTTTCACCGGTTCTCTCATCTCTCGATATATAACCCCAGCCAATGCATTCATAATTGCATCATATTTAGCTTTATCTTCAAACAAAGACTGGTAGCTCTCCTGAGACTCCATATAACTATCCATTGCAACAGTTCCAAAAGCATTGGGGAAGATAGTCTGCATGAAGATAAGTGGATCTGTTGTGCGTGCTGAATTAGCAAGTTTCTCGTCTTTTGCTAATTTATCATGAAGAGCTCCAAGCATAACTCTATCCGCATCCGTGAAATCGCCCTTGAATTTTTCATTCACTTTTTCGAGAATTTCATCCAAAGTGCTCTTTTTCTTTAATCCCTGTTTTCCTTTATCTGTAACAGTTTCGTATTGACCATCCATATTTTCAAGTTGTATGACTCCTTCAAATGTCTTTTTTATCTTGTAATATTCAAGTTCCAATTTGCCATCAAGATCTACATCCTCCTCTTTTTCCGCTGGAATAATATCTATCAAATATCTAAGGAATAAATACTCATGATGCATCTCTCTGTCAAATATACGAACCACCTGCGATATATAGCTGTACCATTTTACAAGACTTCTCGCTTGTCTTCTAAACAGATAGCGTTCTTCTGGATTTTTAAGGTTATATCTATCAGCTACTGGTTTTAAAACACTGGTCATCTGCCCCATAGAATTCTTCTTTTGCGCACCAGGTCTATTCCATACCTCAATGAATCCAATAATGTCATTATCATTGTAAATAGCATAATCACGTAACTCTCGTTGTGTTTGATACATCAGGTCAACATTTACTTCCTGTTCCAAGCTTGTCTCCTGATAGAACGGCCGGAATGCATCCAATATCTCTTCCTTCGTATTTGCAAAATCGAGTATAAATGTATCTACCTTGCCTGGACATGTTCGATTAAGTCTTGAAAGTGTCTGCACTGCTTTTACTTTCTTAAGTTTTTTGTCAACAATCATTGTATGTAGCAATGGCTCATCAAAACCAGTCTGATACTTTTCAGCGACTACAAGAATATTGAAATTATCATGGAACTCGGTTTTTGTCTGTGATTCAGATATATGACTTCCATCACGTCTCACATTTAATCCCGTCTCTGTATATTCCTCATCGCCATCTTCTACACTTCCTGAAAATGCAACTAATACATCCATATTGTCATAGTGATGATTGGCTATGTATTTTTTTAGTTCATAAAAATATCTTACCGCTGCCAATCTGGAATCTGTAACAACCATCATCTTCCCTTTTCCACCAATCTTATAACGGGTAGTGTCTTGGAAAGTCTCTACTATAATTTCAGCTTTCTGACTGATATTATACGGATGTAGCTTTTCATATTTTTTTATTGCTTTTGTTGCCCTACTCTCTGGCAGTTCTGGATTTTCATCTGTTTTCTTTGCAATCTTAAATCAAGTACTATATGTCATATAATTCTGTAATACATCCAAAATAAATCCTTCTTCAATTGCCTGTCTCATACTATAAATATGAAATGGATAAAAGCCTTCTTCGCCATCAGATGCTGGTGTACCAAACATCTCAAGAGTTTGTCCTTTGGGTGTTGCTGTAAATGCAAAGAATGATAAATTCTTGTGTTTTCCATGTGTTATCATTTCCTGCACTACCTTATCATTTTTATCAACTTCATCTTCAGCAATTCCCTCAATCTCCGCATATTCTCGTAATGCTTCCTCTGTATCTGCAAGAGCTGTTTTTAATTTCAGTGCTGAGCTACCAGTCTGAGAAGAATGTGCTTCATCCACAATAATCGCATAATTTTTCTTTTCACTTTTATCAACTTCGGTATAGATTACAGGAAACTTCTGCAATGTAGTTACAATAATACGAATTCCATTATTTAAAGCATCCCTCAAGTCTATTGATTTCTTTTTATACCTTGAATGTAATTCCACGATGTTTAAAACCATGTCTTAATACATAGATAAGACCATCAGCATCACACGCATTATTAAATGCAAGACAAAATTTTCTTTCCGGATTATCTGCATTTTGCATGACAAATCGTTTCCAACAATTCTCCTGTGTAGCTTTAATAAATCTAATTAACGTATCCACATATAATCCTACTGTAATATGCATTAGGTGTAATACCAGCTACATTAAGAAATTTTTTGGTTTTAACCAATCCAACGGATGCCATATCCCTGATAAATGAATTAATAGTCATTTGATGGTCACTTAATTTTCTCAGGTAATAAATATAAAATAGCACCTGTTTTATCAATAATGGCATACGTGAATAAGTTAATAGTATTGGCGTATTTGAAATTGCATTTTTATTGTAGTTACCAAATTGCGGATAACTATTAACAATCGCCACAGTCTTATTCAACGCCACATTATAAGTAATTATATTGTTTTCTAAATTCCAAACTATGGAATACAATTCCTCTTTATCATTTCCTGATAACACTGAATTTGAATTTACCATAGCTCCAAATCTATTAAACGGGGGTAACATCTGATTAAGTTTAGTTATTACAGCTTTTTTATCCATTAATGTCAAGTCTGAACTTTCTCCTTAATTTATTCAATTTATTTTATCACAAAATTACAATTATCACCAAGATATACTATGTCAATACTTTTAATCTAGCTTCACACTTTTATCACTCTATAAACAACCCTTGTAAAACTTAAACCTACCCATCTAACAGTCACCAAATATCCCCAAATAATCCCCATCAAAAAGGCTAAAGCCCCACAAATGGCTTAGTTAAGCCATTTATGGGGCTCTGTTTACTACTCAAACTCTACAAAGACTAACGCTTTTTGTTTAGGAATTATTCTCTGTAATGTTTCTCGTTCTTTTGATTATTTGATATATCCATATTATCCTGCCTATACGAGCTAATGTTATCATTTTGTTATCGGCATTGATAACACCTACTCGATAACTGTGGATAATAACTATATGTAGCATGTCAAATTATAAGCTATTTTGCTTAGAGATTCAACACAAAACTGAAATTTTACTTTTCCTTATATTCATCTGGTATTGCTATTTGAAATGTTTCACACAACAGCATCACATCATGCACATCATTTTTATCGTGTTCATATCCCAAATGAAGCATTACCTGACTCAATGGTTCAATACAAGAAACAGTTATATCTCCAACTTTTCCAATACCGGAAAAAGTTTTTGATGGAAATATATCTCCCTCATAAACAATTCCGTCATCTGTAAATTCAAAACAATGTAAATCAATGATTCTTTGTTTATCATCTTTCCAGACAGTATGACCATCCGTTGTATAATCAGTATTTACTTCCTCAAATCCATGCTGCTTAATCACATAAATATAATCATGATAATGTTTCAGTTCAACAAACAAATCAATATCATTGTGTATTCTTGATTCTCTTTTAAGAAGTGCATCAACACCCCATCCGCCATCTAAATATACTTTAATTTCGTTTTGCAAAGCATATTTTATAATTTCACATGCATCTTCTGTACGTACCATAATCTATCCTCCAAATTCAAATCTTTGTATGCTTTCCAACTCACTAAAAGCCTGAAATTTGTCAGTCTTTCATCCTTTTTGTTATCAATCACCAATTAGCTGTAATCCATTAGGATTTAGCTGATATATTTTATCGCACACCTCTTCAATATACTTTCTATCGTGAGAAATGCTAATGACAGCCCCCGGAAATTCTCGGAGCATTTTTCTTATTACCGGACCGGACAATGGTGAAAAATTTCTTGTCGGTTCATCCAGAATAAGAACATTTGCACCACTTAAGCTCATCCTCAAGAGAAGCACTTTCGCCTTTTGTCCGCCTGATAACTCCCGAATCGGATGCTCCATTTCATCTGGTGTGTATTTAAGTGAACCAAGGTATGTTCTAATTCTTGTACGCTCTTCTTTATCTCCTGTTTTATCAAGGTAATCAACCGGTGTAACATCCAAATCCAGCAGGTCTTCATAAGTTTGAGGCATATATTCTGCTTTAATGTCATTCCGATTTAGGAGTTCTTCCGCTATCTTTTTTAGAAGAGTCGTTTTTCCTGCCCCGTTGGCTCCTATCATACAGATTTTTTCTGAACCTTTTATTTTTAAATGAATTCCTTCTGCTAAAATTCTTTTGCCATCCGGAGTCACAAGCTTTGAAAGTTCATATTCTATGACCGTTTTTCCTGCGGGAATGTGTGAGTTTTCATCCCCTAATTTGACAAAGATTGCTTCTTCCTGTTCCGGCATCTGAGTCATATTTTCATCTTCTTTTTCAAATCTTCGTTCCATTGCCTTAACCGTATGCATTTTGTCCTTTAAGTTTTTGGCAACAGACGGTGCTTGTCTGGTACAACTTCTTAATGCACCTTGTACACTCTGCATAACTCTTTGATATTTTTCATCGCGAATCTTTTTCTCCCTACGGTCACTCAGTGCCCGCTGTTTTTGGATTTCAAATTTATGAAGCCGTTCTTCCACATAGCGTCTATAGGGAAGCTTTGCCACGGTATATCTCGCCTTTGTTTTTCGTATAATCTGCTCGATATGTATCACCATGTTGGCAGTACGCTCTATCAGCGTTTCATCGTGTGAAATAAAAAGCACAATGTGCTTCCAGTCATTTATGATTTTTTCCAGTAATGTAAGCGTCGCAATGTCGATGTCATTGGAAGGTTCGTCCAACAACAGCACAGAAACATCGCGAATGAAAAGCCTCATAAGTTGTGTCTTGACTTTTTCGCCTCCTGAAAGACTACCCATTGTCTGGTTACTGTAGAAAAAATCATTTTTCATTCCAAATTTTCCCGCAATAACAGACAATTCTTTAGGCGTTTTCTCCCAGAATATTTCCTCTTCAGAAAAATATTCGTATATTGTTTTTTCCTTATCTTCATCGAGCATCTCCTGCGGAAGATAACCAAGACGTTCGTGTCCCATTATCCTTTCCCCATCTGCTTCTATATAGTTTTCTACAAGCGACGGATTGTATATCCACTTCATTAATGTCGATTTCCCATTTCCCTCTTCTCCAATAATAACTGCCTTATCTCCATCATTTAGCACAAGGTTGAAATCATTAAGAATTATTCTCAGGTCTTTTTTATGTGTTAAATTTAATTTTTTTATCTGCAACATTAAAGTTTCTCCTTTTCGAAGTCTGAGCCAATTATTATTTTGAACACACAAAAACGAGTCTTTTTTGCATACGCAAAAATAGACTCGCTAAATAGCCCCTTATTTCTTTTCCAAAAGGAAAACAAAGGAAATGCCTCTTGCGATAATCCAACTTAAGCGTACACAAAACAAACCTATTCTCTACAGGCTCAATAACTATATGTGTCTTACTTAAATCAAATTATCTATTAATCATTTCCTCACCTTACACAAAATGTGCCTTTCTTTCTTCTAATGGCAATACTATCATACTGTATTTTTTGTGTCAATACATTTCACCTTATGGAAGTGCAAATTAAAATTTTCACTTCCTAATTATACATCCAACCATTACGAAATTCAATCTTTCACAACCTCTTTACAACCACAACCACAGCACTCCAGCAAACGCAGGAGCACCATACCGTAAAACGCTTATGTGTAAATCAACTCCGTTCCTACAACTTCCCTCACACAAGCCTGAATATTATTCATTCTTCCAATCCATTCGTAGGGATTATCTTTCTTTAATTGTTCCGTCACATCTTGTCTGTCGGCATATTCCTTTACCAGTCGAAGAAACATATCCTCTGCTTGCTTATCGACTTCTGCAAGATAACTATGCAGCTTTCCGCTTGTCAGCAGGTTCATATATAACACTTTATAGTGTTCCTTTAAATGCCTTGCATGTCGTTTCCCCCATAAACCAATCGGCTCTATTTCTTCTTCGGCTGGTACTGTGATGTTCGGCAATAAATAATCACCCACCTGTCTATAAGTTCCGCCCATTTCTTCAAAAATTGTCTTTGTCATTTTCCTTTTCCTCCTGTGATTTTTGTCTATCGTGATCGTGTATTATCACGCTTGCGACCTTTAACTGTTCTTGCCTGCTCCAACAAATCATCTATCTGTTTGCGACCAAAAACCTTACGGAGCAGGCTGTAATCTTTATTTTCTGCTTTTAGGATTTTGTTTTCTTCGGTCAATCTTTCATTGACTTTCTCCAAACGCTGATTGGTGCGGTATAACTGTGCATTCGCTGTATTCAGCCTATGATAGTTGTCCCACCCCTCAAAGCAGCGGGCAAGCACCGTTTTGACAAGTTGCTTCAATTTCCTTACAACCGGCTCTGCCATTTTGGTTTTATATGCCTTTGCAGTCATAAATTTCTCTGGTTCTGGCAACTGATATTTCGGTGCAGTATCAAGCTCTATTTCAAGATTTGACAGCTCGTCTTTTGCCTTATCATAGTTCAATACTCGTTCCGACAACACATCAAATTCAATCTGTTTCTGCTCGATTTTCGCACCTAATGCCGCCACTTCTTTTTCTCTTTCCTGCTTTTTATAATCCAAAACAGAAAGATGTTTTTCGTGTGTGCCTAAATGTTCCCACTCAATCCCATAACGTTCCATCACCGCCGCAAGCTGTTCTTTTTCGGACTGTATCCATTGCGACCACTCCGTATCGCCACGACTGCCGCCCTTAAAACCTTGCGTTGCAAGAGCCTGCTTTAGTGACACTCTTGTATCAAGTCCACGCTTGCTGCCTGTGGTAAAAGGTACAAAATCTATGTGCAGATGTGGTGTAGCTTCATCCATATGCAGATGAGCCGAGAACACCCGAAGCTGTGGATTTCGCTCCTGAAAACCCTGATAGTATTCATCTAAAATCTGCTTTGCCAGTTCTCCGTTTTCCGTATCGGCGTTCATATTTCCCTTACCGCCCACCTGTAAAATGATTTCGTGGAACGGTTTTTCCTGCTTGGAACTTCGGATTTTTTCATAATAATCTTTTATCTTTCGGTCTGACCTTATCTGCTTGGCATTGTATCTTTCCAATGCTTCATCAAACAATTCGTGATAAACTGTCTTTATATTTTCATTGCAGTAGTCGATATTGAGATGAGTACGAGTTCCGTCTACATTTTCTGCTCGGAACTTTCGGCTATTGTGATTGACCGAGCCTTTACCGACCATTGCACTTATCGTTCTCTGCATTTTTTCATCTCCCATCTGTAAATTTCAACATTCTCAGGTTTTGTTACTTTTGTCAAAAGTAACGCAAAAGCACTTTTGACGGGTACACCCATCAAAAATGCGACCTGTAAACAGGTTTTGCGTTCTCCGAAGGCTCTCCGAGGGGTGAGCGTGTGCCGGTGGCACACACGCCTGCGAACCGACCGAGCCAGCAGGCGAGACCAAAGAGCCGCCTTTGAAAAGGCACTCTCTGCACACTCCCCTAAACTTTATCCGGTGTCAAAGTGTGACGATGGTGACAATGTTTTTCACAGCGTGCTGCTCTCAAAAACATTGACACCTTTGACACCGTTTGTCACGCCGTCTGCTCGGTTTCTTTCCAAAGTGAAACCTTTCTTCCGTCGTGTGTGCGGCTGTTCTGATAACGGATACCGTAATCACGAAACAGCCTGCTTGCGTTGATACTGAGCCTTAAAGAAAGTACATTCGGCTTTATATCCACCGCAAGCCTTTCGCAAAGTTCCGAAGCAGTTCCTTCCCATCTGTCACTTTCCGAAAAGAGCGTATCCGCTATCTTCTCAAGCAGAGGTTCGGGCGGTTCTTTCCACATCTCCGTTTCCGATTTTGCAAAGTTCCACACCAATCGCTCGCTGTCCCTTACAAGATGGATTTTCATATCCTGCTGGTCTCTGCCAGCAACATCAAGTGTGGCATTGTTGGAAGTACGCTTGTCCTTACTGAGAACAAATGCACCGTCTGCCGCACCCATCAGACCATTCGTGCCTGAAATCATATCGAATATATCTTCCGATTTTTGTTTGCGTGTATGATGAACAATAAGCATTGAAACCTTGTAACTGTCTGCCAACGCTTTCAGCCTTGCCACAACATCATAATCACTTGCGTAGCTGTAATCTGCTCCGCCTGCTTCACGCACACGCTTTAAGGTGTCTATGATAATCAAGCCTGTGTCTGGGTGTTCCCTCATAAACCCTCTTATCTGTTCTTCCAGTCCGCCATTGACCGTTTTACATTCCGTTGCGAAATACAGATTGCCTGTCTCCTTTGCACCGAACATCTGAAACAATCGCTTCTGCAAACGTGGGTAATCATCTTCAAGGGCAAAATAAAGCACCGTTGCCTTACGCACCTTATACTCCCAAAGCGGTGTGCCTGTGCTGATATGATAGGCAAGCTGTGCCATCATAAAGCTCTTTCCCACTTTCGGGGAACCTACGAAAAGGTAAGTTCCCCTTTGGAGCAGACCGTCGATAAGTGGTGTCTGAACCTCAAACACCGTATCATACAGCGTTGTCATTGATACTGTTTTCAGATAGGAAGGGTCTAACTGTCTGAGTATTTCCCTTTGCATTTCTTCAAAAGATTGCTCGTACCCCTTGAAATCCGTATCCTGATTGACTATACTATTGTCAGTACATTTGGAAAGTGACTGTTCCGCATCTGTTGCCGCAGATACATTTGGAATAGTCATTTCTTTTTTATTCTCCATTCGCATCCTCTCCTTTCAAACCGCCGAGAATAATGGAAATCAGTTCTATTACACTCAGCAGTTCATCATCCACACCTTTTCCTGCTTCAATCCTTTTCAGTTCCGCAAGGACTGTGGCAAATTCCGTTTTCAACGCCTTATACACTCTCGGATTGCCCTGTACCACCACATCCTGATTTAAGCAACGGCGGTAACAATACTCCTGTTTTGGCAATCCTGATAGAGCTACAGCTCTGTTAATGAGTTCGTTTTCTTCGGGCGATACTCGAAACCCTACTGTGATATTCCTCCAACGATTTTTGTTATCTCTGTTCTTAGCTGACATTTTCAAAATCTCCTTTCCCTAAATCATCTAATTTTTCTGCCATCTCAATCTGCTTTGACGGAAAGAGGTGTGCGTACTGATAAGTAATATCAATACTTTCGTGACCAACTCGGTCAGCAATCGCCACCGCAGAAAAGCCCATATCAATCAAGAGTGAAATGTGGCTGTGACGGAGATCGTGAATGCGGATACGCTTCACGCCTGCCGCCTTTGCCCCTCTGTCCATCTCGTGATGAAGATAGCTTTTCGTCACCGTAAAGATACGGTCTTTCTTCTTCAATCCGTAAAGCATACCGAGATATTCTTTCATTTCCTCACACAGAAACTTCGGCATTTTAATCGTGCGGTTGCTCTTTTTCGTTTTCGGAGAAGTAATCACATCCTGCCCTTTCAAACGCTGATAGGATTTATTGATTGTGACTGTTTCCTTATCAAAGTTGAAATCTGCCGGAGTCAAAGCTAACAGCTCGCCCTCTCGGATACCGCACCAGTAAAGCATTTCAAACGCATAAAAGGAAACAGGCTTGTCCATCATCTCAAAAGAGAATTTCTTGTATTCTTCCTTTGTCCAGAACAGCATTTCCTTGTGTTCCTCACGTCCCATATTTCCCACCTTTGCCGCAGGATTGGAACGCAGTTCATAGTAGCGGACAGCGTGATTGAAAATGGCGGACAACTGATTGTGCAGCGTTTTCAGATACGTCTGTGAATAAGGCTTTTTCTTCTCATCACGATAGGCAAGCATTTCATTCTGCCAAGTAATAATCTCCTTTGTGGAAATCTCGCTGATTTTCAGTTTCCCGAAATACGGAAGTATCTTTGTGCGTATGATATGCTCTTTGGTAAGCCACGTGTTTTCCTTCAAACGGTTCTTCACATCATTGATATAAAGCTCCGTAAAGGCTTCAAAACTCATATCAAGGTCTGAAGAAGTCTGCAATTTGAACATTCTTTCCCATTCCTGTGCTTCTCGTTTGGTAGCAAAGCCACGCTTGCATTTCTGCTTGCGTTCCCCTTTCCAGTTCACATACCTTGCCATCACATACCAAGTACCGTTATCTTCATTCTTAAATACCGGCATTTACATTTCCCCCTTTCCTGCTCCGTAGAGCCTTTCGTAAAAATACTGGCGATTTACACGCCCTGCAATCGTAATAAAGCCCTTTGCTTTCAATTCCTCATTTAATTGTCTGATGAGTTTATATGCATAAGGTTTTGATACGTTTAGTTCCTGAGCCACATCTTCGGCTCGGATAAATCTGTTTTCCATATCCTTTTTCTTCCTTTCTTAAAATAATTTTTTGCTTGCCGCTTTCTCCGTGTTAAAGTTCCAACAGGCACTCCTGCTTGTCGGCAGGCGCTGTGCTGTCCCAATGCACCGCAGTACATCAGGCGCTCGCTCGTATAGGGGTTCCCGAAAAGTCGGAGACTTTTGGGGAAGAGGAGGAGCAGTGCAGCGAATGAGCTTTTGTGCTTGCACACAAGCGAACGATACGGAACTTGCTCCGACGAGGTCTTGGCGGTTTGGCTTTTCGGACGGTCATTCAGTTGTCGCATTAAGCATATTTGTTTAATTCGTAATTTATTTTACTAAACATATTTGCTATTGTCAAGTGGTTGCAAAGAAAATATTAAACATTTTTGTTTCGGTTTTTCTTGACTTCCACTAAACATTTCTGCTATACTTATTTCACTAAATATAAAAGGAGCGTATCATTATGGCTATCAGCGAAAGAATACATTTTTTCAGACTAATGCGTGGTATGACACAAAAGTATCTCGGTACAGCAATCGGTTTTCCAGAAAAGAGTGCTGATGTGCGTTTGGCACAGTACGAAACTGGTACACGCAAACCGAAAGCAGACCTTACAAATGCATTGGCACAGGTGCTTGATGTTTCTCCACAGGCTCTTGATGTTCCTGACATAGACAGCTATATCGGTCTTATGCACACTCTGTTTACCCTTGAAGATATTTACGGTCTTACTGTCAGTGAAGCAGACGGAGAGGTATGCTTAAAGGTCAACAAGGACAAAGGCAGAGAAGCATATGAACTCCTCAAAATGCTGTATGCTTGGAAAGAACAGGCAGACAAGCTATCTTCCGAAGAAATCAACAGAGAAGAATACGATAACTGGCGTTACCATTATCCAGAGTTCGACACCACACAGCGTTGGGCAAAAGTTCCATCACAGGAATTAAGTGACGCTCTCGTGGAAGCATTCAAAGACCACTTGAAAGATAAATAAGCACCTACAGGACCTGCCACTGGCAGCTCCCTACAGATGCTTTGGCAACGACAAAAAAGCCCTTAACTATGGTTATTAACCACAGCTAAGGGCTTAGTTTATAATATGGAATTTGTTCAGAGCCAAGCTCCGAACTTTAGTCTGCAAGCCACCTGTTAATTGTTCCGTTACCCATAAACCACTGGATAACAAGAATAATGGCACTTGCTATGACTGTTATCAATTTGTTATCAAAAGACTAATCGAAATCGCTGAAACCCGCATAAACACTGGCTTTTTTAAGCAACTCGATTTATTCAAACTCAATCGTTCCAGGTGGCTTACTCGTCAGATCATACATTACTCGATTGACACCCTTCACTTCATTAATAATTCTTGTCATTACTCTCTGCAATACTTCAAACGGAATATCCGCGCAGTCAGCAGTCATGAAATCGCTGGTGCATACGGCCCGAAGTGCAACTGCATAGTCGTAGGTACGTTCATCGCCCATAACACCAACAGAACGCATGTTGGTAAGAGCTGCAAAATACTGTCCAAGTCCTTTATCAAGACCTGCTTTTGCAATCTCCTCACGGTAGATATAGTCAGCATCCTGAACGATCTTAACCTTCTCAGCAGTTACTTCCCCAACGATACGGATTCCAAGACCCGGACCTGGGAATGGCTGACGGCTTACCAGATACTCTGGGATGCCAAGCTCACGACCAGCTTTACGAACCTCGTCCTTGAACAGGAGACGAAGCGGTTCAACGATTTCTTTAAAATCAACATAATCCGGAAGTCCGCCTACGTTGTGGTGGCTCTTGATCGTTGCAGATTTTCCAAGACCGGATTCGATCACGTCAGGATAAATTGTTCCCTGTACTAAGAAGTCGACAGCACCGATCTTCTTTGCTTCTTCCTCAAATACACGAATAAATTCTTCACCGATGATCTTACGTTTTGCTTCCGGTTCAACAACTCCTGCAAGTTTCTGGTAGAAACGATCCTGCGCATTTACACGGATGAAGTTCAGATCATATGGACCGTCCGGACCAAATACTGCCTCGACCTCATCACCCTCGTTCTTACGAAGAAGTCCCTGATCGACAAATACACAGGTAAGCTGCTTACCAACTGCCTTGGATAACAGAACGGCTGCAACCGACGAATCTACACCACCGGATAATGCACAGAGCACCTTGCCATTTCCAATCTTCTCACGCAGACTCTTGATCGTATCTTCAACGAAAGAATCCATCTTCCAGTCACCGGAGCATTTACATACATCCATGACAAATGCACGAAGCATCTTCATTCCCTCTTCTGTGTGCATAACCTCTGGATGGAACTGTGTTGCATATAAATTCTTCTCTGCATTTTCCATTGCCGCAAATGGACAGTTTGGAGTCGTTGCAGTTGATACAAATCCTTCCGGTGCTTCTGCGATATAGTCGGTATGACTCATCCAGCAGATCGTTGATTTATTTACATCTTTAAACAAAATGGAATTCTTATCCACTGTTACCTCAGTTCTGCCATATTCACTGACCGGAGCAGTTGCTACCTTGCCACCGAGTACATGTGCCATCAACTGTGAACCATAACAGATTCCAAGGATTGGAATACCCAGTTCAAAAATTTCCTTGCTGTAACTTGGTGAATCAGCCTTGTATACACTATTCGGTCCACCAGTGAAAATAATGCCTTTCGGGTTCATCTTCTTGATCTCGTCAATGCTCATAGTGTACGGATGTACTTCTGCATAAACATTACATTCTCTGACCCTTCGTGCAATAAGCTGATTGTACTGTCCACCAAAGTCCAGTACGATAATCAATTCCTTATTCATGAAAGTTTCTCCTTTATTTTTCTTAACACGTTATTTTTGATTATACCATGTAATTACTCTATTTTCTACACCTAATCCTACTCTATTTTACGTTCCCGCGCAAGACTTCCAGCCCCTTCTGATACTGTGTATCTTTCTCGCCCTGGAAATCATCGGAAACATAATCCTCCGGAAGTTCTACTTCGATGTCCGGTGCTACACCCTTCTTGTGAATATCATTTCCATTTGGTGTGAAATATTTGGCAGTTGTAAGCTTTATTGCTGAGCCATCAGAAAGCGGAATAACCGACTGTACGATTCCCTTTCCATATGTGTTCTCGCCAACAATCGTTGCTACGCCATATTCTTTTAATGCCGCTGTCATGATCTCGGATGCGCTTGCACTTTCTCCGTTTACGAGCACTACCATCGGTAGATCTAGCTGCTCTTCATCCGTAGACTCATACGTTGATAAGACATTTCCATTCTTATCTTCCTGATATACGATCTTACCGGCAGGAAGCAGATAATCACACATATCAACAACCGTTGATAACATTCCACCCGGATCGGAACGGAGATCGATCATCAGCGCTGTCATTCCCTGTGATTTCAGATCTTCTACTGCTTTTCTGAACAAATCACCTGTATTCGCAACAAACTGTGTTACACGGACATAGCCGATCTTCTTATCTGTATCTGCCATATAATAAGAAACTGTACTGTTTTCCAGTTTTCTTCTTGTAAGGGTTACTGTATGGTACTTCCGTTCGCTTGGTCTGTAGATCTCAAGAGTGACATCCGTACCTTCTTCTCCACGGATCTTTGTAACCAGATAGTCCAGATCATCAGATTCCTGAATCTCATAATCATCGATCTTACAGATCAGATCATCCGGCTTAATATCAGCTTCTGATGCCGGGGAATCTTCTGTAATGCTGACTGCGATTGCATATCCAGTATCTTCATCCTGTCTCACAACAACACCGATGCCCGCATATTCTCCGGAACTGTCTTCCTGCAATTTTGCAAATTCCTCTGGGGTATAATATTTTGCATATGGATCATCCAATGCCTCGATCAGCCCGGCATACAGACCATTCTGCATATCCTCATCCGATGTGTCAAAATAATACGACTGATCAATGATCGTCTCCAGACTTGCAAGCTTCTCCAGTGTATCTTCATCCACGACTGAACCATTGTATTCCAGATTATCATGCCGTTTTCCGGCATCCGTATTCAAATCGCCGCTTTTTGTATTGTCCTTCGTAAAGGAGCATCCCATCATTCCCGCACATCCGGCTATAACTGCCGCACCAAGAATCCATTTCTTAAAATTATGCTTCATTTTACCTTTTGCAATGCGCATCGCACATTCTGCATCCTTTCATATTCTTAGAAATAATCATTCATATTCATCTGTATCACGTTAGCCTTTTGAATATCTCCCGAAAATTTCCTTTTATAAACGACAACAGACAAATCCAGCTTTCACCCGATCTGTCTGTCGTTTTATCCTATGTGTAATTCTGTAAAATCTTACAATTCTGACTGGTTATCATACATGTATGAATCCCAGCTTTCTGTCTTTTTACAGGTAATCCAGTGGATTTACATAAGATCCATTGATCATAACTCCAAAATGGCAATGGGAACCCGTACTGTATCCGGTACTTCCTGCCTTGGCAATTACTTGTCCCTGTTCAACACTCTGTCCTACACTGACAACCAACTGGGAATTATGCATATATACTGTCGATACACCATTTCCATGATCGATCATGATGTAGTATCCCGCAGATGAGCTGTATTGTGATACAACAACTGTACCTGCTGCTGATGCAACAATATCACTACCGGTTGGACATGGAATATCAATTCCCTTATGGTTCGAACTTGCACCTGCTGTAGGTGAAGATCTTGGTCCGAAGTAAGAACTGATCCGGCTTCCCTGTGTAGCAGGCCACATGTAAGAACCACCGCTTGGTGTATAGTACTGTGGCTCACTGCTGCCGCTGCTGCCGCCACTCTGCTGCTGTGCTGCACGCTGCTCATCCAGTCGCTTCTGAATGGCTGCCATCTCTGCATCTGCTGCATCAATCTCTTTCTGATACTGTTCAACCATAGCTGTCTGAGCGTCAATATCCTTGGAATACTCTGCGATCTTATTATTCTTCTCTGTAATTGTTGTATTCAGATTATCTTTTTCAGTTTCAAGATCAGCCTTAACACTCTCAACCTCTTTCAGGTCTTTTTCCAGTGTTGCTTCGTAATCCTGAATATCCTGTCTGGTCTGAATCAATGCATTTAACTGTTTCTGGTCATAGCTTGAAATCTGCTCAACATATTCTGATTTATTCAACATATCTGTAAAGGAAGCAGATGACATCAGTGTGTCTATGTATTCTACCTCTCCGTTTTCATAAAGATACTGAATACGCTTCATCATTGCTGCATACTGATTATCTTCATCAACCTGGGCTTCTGCAAGCTTTTTCTTTGTATCATCGATCTCAGTATTCAACTGATTTTCTTCTTCCTCTTTTGCAGTGATCTTTGTCTGAATATCAGAAACCTGTTTATCAAGCACTTCAACATCACTGATCAACTGGTTCTGTCTCTCCTGCAGGCCATCCAGCACATTCTGTGCATCTTTTTTATTTCCCTCAGCTTCATTCTTGCTGTCCTGTGCCTCCTGCATGGTAGTTGCTGAGACATTGGAAACCGGCGGTATTGCCGCAAGTGCAACTGCACATACGACAACAATTGCTGTCTTTTTGAATTTCTTCATCAATGGGATCTGAAATTTCTTCAAAATAAAACCTCCCTTAAACCTTCAAATGTTTTCTGGTAGTGATCAAACTACCAAACAAACCTACACCTATACCAAGTATTAAGCCTACCGGTACCATCGTACGGAACAGTTCCTCTTTGCTTACAAATGCAAATACTGATGTCAGAACTGCAAATCGTCCTGCCACATATTCTAGAATCTTCTGATACATAATATATAACAGATAAAGCGGAATAACAGAACCGACTGCTCCGATAATAATACCTTCTATTATGAACGGTGCACGTACAAAAAAGTTTGTTGCACCGATCAGCTTCATGATCGCAATTTCTTCCTTACGAACGGTAATACCGATCGTGATCGTATTACTGATCAGGAAGATAGATACCAGCATCAGTATCACAACGATACCGACGGAAGCATAACCGACCAGTGATGATAATGTCGAAATACTATCAGCCGTTACCTCTGAGCTTCTGACATTTCTTACACCGTCCAGTCCCTTTGCAAATGCTACAAATTCAGCCTGTTTGGATACATCCTTCAATGTTACCTCATAAGAAGCAGAATTCTTTAACGGATTGTCATCACCAAAAGCTGCTTTTGCTGCCTCCGGATCATCATAGTTCTGCTCACAGAATTTATCAAATGCTTCATCTGCACTGATAAAATCCATTGTGTTCACATAATCGAGAACACGGATCTGCTCTCCGATCAACTGAACCGTTTCATCCGGAATATCTTCATCAAAAAAGATAGATATCGTTACGTTGTTCTCCAGATCCTGCATTCCGGACTGGAAGTTAACAACAACTGCATATACAATACCAAATATAAACAAACACGAAATAATTGTACCGATGGATGCAAGGGAGAACAATATATTTCTTCTGATGTTTGTAAATCCCTGTTTCAGGATATAAAAGAATGTACTAATCTTCATCTATATAACCACCTTGTTTTTCATCGCTGATAACCACACCCTTCTTCAGTGTGATTACTCTCTTTCGCATCTCATTTACGATATCCTTATTATGTGTAACTACAACAACTGTCGTTCCACGTTTATTGATATCGTCCAGCAGCTCCATAATATCCTCTGAGTTCTTCGGATCCAGGTTACCGGTTGGCTCATCGGCAAGGATGATCTCAGGATTATTTACCAAAGCTCTTGCCATGGCAACTCTCTGCTGTTCACCACCGGATAACTCCTTTGGATATGACTTGTACTTATCAGCAAGTCCTACCAGCGTCAGCATAGCAGGTACTCGTCTTCTGATATATCTTGCAGGAGTCTGTATAACTCTCTGTGCAAATGCGACATTCTCATAGATGGTACGATCCTTTAACAGTCGGAAGTTCTGGAATACAACTCCAATCTTTCTTCTGACCTTTGGGATATTCTTCTTTTTGATCGTTTTATAATTATATCCCGCTACACGGATAGAACCGGATGTCGGATCTAGTTCCTTTAATAAGAGCTTGATCAATGTCGTTTTACCAGATCCACTGCTTCCAACGATAAAGACAAACTCGCCTTTTTCTATATTGATATTAACATTCTTCAGAGCCGTCATACCACCCGGGTAGGTCATAGTAACATTCTCTAACTCTATCATAATGGTTTCCTTTCAACTTTAACTGTCTGTACTTTCTCTCTCTTTGCATTTGCAAGTATAGCAACTAAATGTGAAATATATGTGTAAATCATGCATACAATATATTACAAAGAGACCAGCTTTTACCTTTAATAATCTAATGACTCCATATACTTCATGTATTTTACAACCATCAGCGCGATCTTAAATGTGATCGCATCCTCAAATACACGAAGATCCAGGCCTGTACTCTTCTGAAGCTTATCCAGACGATAAACCAGAGTATTTCTGTGAATGTATAACTGTCTGGATGTCTCTGATACATTCAGACTGTTCTCAAAGAACTTATCAATCGTCGTAAGTGTTTCTTCGTCGAATTCATCCGGTGACTTGCCATCGAAAATCTCACGAATAAACATCTTACAAAGCGGAAGTGGAAGCTGATAGATCAGACGTCCGATTCCCAGATTGCTGTATGCGATGATATTCTGGTTCTCGTAGAAGATCTTTCCTACATCCAGTGCCATCTTTGCTTCTTTATAAGAACGGGATACTTCCTTAATCTCATTTACGATCGTACCATAAGATACATGAACAGAAGACATAACCTCTGTATTCAGCATATCTACAACAACCTTTGCAATCTTATTCATATCATCATAGGACTCTGTCTGCTTTACTTCCTTTACAAGAATAATATTCTTCTCATCTACAGCAGTGATAAAATCCTTTGTCTTTGTTGAAAAGATATTACGAACCGTCTCAAGTGCATTGGTATCCTTCTCATTCTTGGTTTCAATGATAAATACGATTCTTCTGACATCTGTATCGATATGCAGTTTCTTTGCCCGGTTGTAAATATCAACAAGAAGCAGATTATCCAGCAGAAGATTCTTGATAAAGTTATCCTTATCAAAACGCTCCTTGTATGCAACTAACAGATTCTGGATCTGGAATGCTGCGATCTTACCTACCATATAGGTATCATCTGTCTCACCTTTTGCAAGTAAGATATGCTCTAACTGGTTATCGTCAAATACCTTGAAGAACTGGTAATCACGAATTGCCTGACTCTCTGCCGGGGAATCCACAAACGCAAGCACTGCCTCTTCGCAGTCATCGACATCCTTAAATGTTGATGCAAGTATTTTACCTTCTGTATCAAGAACACATAAATCGGTTCTTGTAATATTCTTTAATCCATCAATCGTATCCTGAAGTATCTGGTTCGATATCATATATTCTACACTCCTTATTCTTATATTCGGATTCTGTATTCTTTCCTTATCCATTCTGCCCGACGGATAAACCTCCCGGAAAGCATACGAATAACAAAATACACTACTGTCCCTATTCTAAAACATATTTCAAAAAAAAAAAAGAGAAAATGCAGAATTTTCTGCATTTTCCCTCTTTGTTTATAAATATTAAGTATGTAGCATCTATTAGCTTACTAAGATTTCCTCTGTTTCCTTATCAAAGATATGAATCTTGCTTAAGTCAAATGCGAACTGAACTGTATCACCAGGTCTTGCTGTTGTACGAGCATTAACTCTTGCTGTGATATCGAACTGATCGATTGTGAAGTATAAGTAAACTTCTGCACCTAACATTTCATAGATATTGATTCTTGCATCAATAACGCTTTCTGGTGAAGACTCGATGAAGAGCTGCTCATCGTGGATATCTTCTGGACGGATACCAAGAACAACTTCCTTATCAACTGCATCAAGTGCGATAAGTCTCTCAGCCTTGCTGTCTGGAACTTTGATTGAGTGTGAACCGAACATTAAGAGAATGTCTGATCCAGACTTAACTACCTTACAATCAATGAAGTTCATAGGTGGCATACCCATGAAACCAGCTACGAATAAGTTACATGGCTTATCGTATAAGTTCTGTGGTGTATCTACCTGCTGAATGATACCATCCTTCATAACTACGATTCTTGTACCAAGTGTCATAGCCTCTGTCTGGTCATGTGTAACGTAAATGATGGTTGTCTGTAATCTCTGATGTAACTTGGAAATCTCAACACGCATCTGTACACGAAGTTTCGCATCAAGGTTTGAAAGTGGCTCATCCATAAGGAATACCTTAGGCTCACGAACAATTGCACGACCCATAGCTACACGCTGTCTCTGACCACCTGATAAAGCCTTTGGCTTTCTGTCAAGTAAGTGCTCAATGTCAAGGATCTTAGCAGCTTCATGAACAGCCTTGTCGATCTTCTCCTTTGGAACTTTTCTTAACTTAAGTCCGAATGCCATGTTGTCATATACTGACATATGTGGATACAGAGCGTAGTTCTGGAATACCATTGCGATATCTCTGTCCTTAGGCTCTACGTCATTTACAAGCTTGTCGCCGATCCATAACTCACCTGAGCTGATATCCTCAAGACCTGCGATCATTCTAAGAGTTGTTGACTTACCACATCCTGAAGGTCCAACGAAAATGATGAACTCCTTATCTTCAATTTCAAGGTTGAAATCCTTAACAGCATTGAATCCGTTAGGATATACCTTATAGATGTTCTTAAGTGATAAACTTGCCATTCTGCAAATACCTCCGTAAATATTATATAGTATTGTTTTATTTATTCATTCGTTCTGAACATAGTGTCATTTTACAACATTCCCCTTCTTTAAACCATATGATTATTGCCCAAAAAAAATTTTAATGTTTTGTTTGTTTTGTATACGACCGCAAAAAAACTAACATTTTGACGATTTTCGCATCGATTTAAGAAGATTTAAGACGAGAATTTTGTGAAACCTTCACCAAAAACCTCCGTAACCTGCCCTACAATGAGAAAAGAATTTTCATCAATTGTCCTTATTTTATCTTTTAATTCTACTAATTGCCTACTTGACAAAACAGAAATAATCATTACACGCCCTTCATTCGTGTAACCGCCTCTGGTATTTAATACCGTCACACCTCTTCCAATCTCATTCATGATACAGGCTTTGATCTCTTCACAATGGGAAGAAATAATATATACCAGTTTTCCATGCCGTAGTCCCTGCACGATCACATCGGATAATTTTGTCGATATCGCAATCGCAATAACTGCATACAGCATATTTTCAAATCCAAATGCCAGTCCGCCTGCCACAACGATCGCCAGATCGATCCCGCCAAGAAATAATGGTGCTCCTATATCATGCCGCAGATGATTCAGGATCAATGCCATCAGATCAACACCGCCGGAGGAAGCATTCTGCCGGAACATCAGCCCATAAGCACAGCCAAACATAACACCGCCAAGGATCATATTCAGCAGCTTATCCTGTGTTGCAAGCGGAAATGTGGGAATAGCCGCCATGAATACTGTTGAAACGGCTGTTGTATATGCTGTTCTTATCATGCTCTTCTTTTCCAATAGAAAATATCCGCAGATAAAAAGAGGTATATTGATCACCAGATTACTCAGCCAGACCGGTATGCCTGTTTCTCCGTTTCCCATCCCTTTTGTCAAATTCTCAATTATAATTCCAATTCCTGTCACACCACCCGGCACGATCTGTTCACTGTTAAAAATCCAGACAACCCCAAGCGACATCAGAAATGCTGCCACCGTAAGCAATGCATATGTTTCTATCACTTCGCCAATACTTTTCATATAAACCGCCTTTCATACAGTTTTTTATAGTATGTCCGATTTATTCCAGTGTAGTCATGTGCATCTAAAACAAAAAACAGGTACTGTCACACTTCTGTGACAATACCTGTTTTTTGTTTGGGCAACCTGTACAAATACATGTTCTTCCAGTTGTTCTGTTTAATTTTTAATATCGCTAGTTCCTATAATAACGATAATATCATATCCATCAATTGATACATCACAATCAGATGCGCTTACGGAATCTACCGTTGACATCTCCGGCGAAGTTAATTCAGCAGCAAGATCTGCTCCATCATATGAACCCGATACACATACCTTTGAGGTTGCAATTGCAGACTGTGTATACGTACCAACTTCTACAGAAGTATAGCCCTTGCCTTCTAATGCTGTCTTCCATGCACCGGCAACGCCACTTGTTCCTGTCGCATTGATAACAAGGATCTTCGCATCTGTGGAAGCAACAGAACCTGATTCGTCTGAGTCATCTGATCCACTGTTTTCTCCATCTCCATTCTTGAAGGTAGGATCATTTTCATCTCCTGCTTCTGTTACAATTTCTTTTCCGTTTGTTGTTTTCTTACTGTCTTTCAGAGAATTATTCTTTACTAAGGTCTTTATAAGCAGTGCTCCCATAATAACTATTCCGATTGCAAGAATAATTACAAGTGCTCTGAGCATTGTTTCCAGAAATAATCTCAATACTTTTTTTCCCATTTTCTGGCCTCCATTTAATATATACTATAATGCATCCTAGGAACATCCGATTGTTCTTAAAACAGCCTACCAGTTCCATGCATCACAAATGCACCAAAAAAAAATTACTTTTCTATGATTCTTCATTATACCTAAAAATCACCTAATGAGTATACCAAACGTACTTTTAAATTTCAACCTGCATTTCCAATTTCTTATTTATCCGCGGCAAATGATAGACCAATATAATATACAATCCTGTATTTTGTCCATTTCCCAGACATAAAAAAGAATCCTCATATGTTTTCATACAAGAATCCTTTTTCACATCTATACTCTCTGTTTTAAAAATCAACCGATTCCATATATTTTCACTTCTGTACCCGTTTTTTCCCACAGACCTCACAAACTTCTCCACTGTTTACATGTCCGCAGCCCCAACATGTCCACTCCGAAGCCTCTGCTTCCTTCTTCGGCTGCTGACTAGTTGTCATTGTAAAATTCTTCGAAACGATCTCAACATTGCCATCTTTATCTACTGTCGTTCTCAGATCTGCCAATGTATTTGCCGCAGCAACCTCACTCTTTTTCTTTTTAATAAACTTTATTCCCATAATCTCTACCCCATATCTGCGCAACTTTGCATAGATTATTTTATAGCAATATGAACAATTTTTCAATAGAAAATTAGGGAAAATGCAAACGTTTACCAGACTACTGCCAGCCACCATCAAAGGTCAGGACCTGACCGGTCAGATAGCTGCCGGCATTTGCTGTCGTTACGATAAAATCTGCGGCTTCTTTCTCTGTAGCCATCCTGCCAAACGGAATCTCCTCTTCCAGAACGGTTTTTTCTTCCAATGACAGATGTCCATTCATCGCAGTATCAATTGCACCAAATGCGATGGCATTTACCGCTATGCCGCTTGGTGCAAGTTCCTTCGCAAGTGCCTTTGTGAATGCATTGACCGCACCTTTGGTCGCTGAATACGCTACCTCACAGGAGGCTCCAACATTGCCCCATACAGATGAAATGTTGATAATACGTCCCTTATGTGCATGCACCATGTATGGCACAACCTGCCGGCATGTGTTAAATACTGACGTTATATTCGTATCTATAATCCTTTTCCAGTCCATTTCATCCATATCCGTCAGCAGTCCGACATAAGAAATTCCGGCATTATTGACCAACAGATCAATCTTCTCCCCAAACTGTTCGGTTACATGTTCTATAAACTGCTTCACAAATATAAAATCTCCGGCATCACCGGTCTCTGCATAACAATCTGTGCCCTGCGCAAGTATCTTCTGTTGAACCTCTTTCAGCTTTTCCGGATGACGAAATGACGTTATGGCTATTTTTTTATATTGTTGTGCAAGGGCTTCCGCCGTTGCTGCACCAATTCCTGTTGATGCCCCGATAACTATTGCTGTTTTCTGCTCCATTCTTTCTGTTCTCGCTGTTCTTTCTATTTAAAATGTGATACCCAACAGATTGATCAACAACCCCCAGCACACACTGGTAACATACAAGGTTCCAACGACCATAATGTTTTCTTTCAATCTGTGGCGGTTCATACGGAACAATACCAGAAGTCCTACGCCTGCGCTGACAAGCAGGCCTGACATCATTGCTCCGGCACTGAGCATACCATCCAGATAAAGCTCCGTAATAATAACAGATGGTGCGCAGTTTGGTATCAGTCCAATCAGTGCCGCCATTGCTTCTCCAAGGAACGGTACATCACCAAGAAGTCTTCCAATCGCATCTTCCCCTGCGATACCGATAATAATATTTAACACAAAGGATACCGCCAGGATAAATACCGTAATCTTCAAGGTGTGCTTTAATGCCGACATCCAGATTCCGTCCTCGCAGTTGCAGTGTTCCTGCTCGCACAGATCATGGATATGTTTTTCTTCTATGTCTGTACCATCATAGTGGATATGTCCATGATGTGTGTGTGTACTTTTTTCATCGTCGGTATGAATAATTTTTTCATCATGCACATGCACACTTTTTCCATTATGTGTATGAGTATCTTTATTATGTGTACATTCTGCATTGACTGTCTGTGCTGCCTGAACGGAATATCCAGAATGCTTTGATTCATCTGCACTGTCTGTAATTTTAGAATTATCGTTTTTTGAAGACGCTGTACGCTTCGTTTTTCTTCCTGCCAGATATCTTCTGCGAATATATTTATTTGCAAGATCGACTGCATAACCTGTAACGACCGCAATGCACATTTTTGTAAGCAGGATACGAATAATTGTACCGGCATTTACTGTATGCGAAATAAAGATCGGGAGCATCTCATCAGAGGTTGACATAAATACTGCAAGCAAAACTCCTGCTGTAATCACACCACCACTGTAAAGGTTCGCTGCCACACAGGAAAATCCACACTGTGGAACGATTCCAAGTGCTCCACCTGCCAACGGACCAAACGCACCGGCAGACTGCATATATTGCTTCTGCTTTTCTTCTGTTCTCTGCTCCAACCATTCCATCAGCAGATATGTCACTAATAAAAATGGTATTAATTTTACACTATCGATCAGTGCATCTGAAAACGAATCAAATAACAATTCCATACTATCCATCTCATTCCTAAAAATATAATTTGCAACCAAGTTGCATTATCAGATTATAGCATTATTTTCCCCAATGTCAACTCCTATTATCAGAAATATTCAATTTTCAGCATGGAAATTCCTGTTATCTGGTTTTATTTTTCTATTTCTTTCTTTTCTTTCTTACTGCATTTGTCGCAGACACCATATAAAATGGAATCCTTGCAGCAAAGTGTGAACCCATGATCAGACAAAATGTGCTCTGATATCTCTTTCATGAAATCACAGTCCAGATGGATGACCTTTCCACATTCGGAGCATTGCAGATGTAGATGCTTCTGACATCTGGATGGCTGTTCTACATACTGATATCCTGCTTTTTCGCCCTTATCAGCCACATATTTCATCAGTGTCTTCTCTGCAACCAGCTTATCCAGATATCGGTATACAGTTGTCTTATTTACCGAACACTCTTCCTGATCCATATGCTGTATAATATCCGACACATGAACGGCACGATCTTTATTCCGGATCAGATAATCAAGGATCATCTGTCTGCTCTTTGTCTGATATTCATGTTTACGTTCCATCTCAATTCCTGCTTTCTATCTGTTCTTAAGTCTCCACTATGTAAACTGTTATTCTATGCAGTATCGATCTACTGTCACAGTATCTGCCTTTTGTTACACATTCTATCTATACTTTATCTTCCTACTGCATATTCTAATTACTGCTGCACATTGTCCTGCATCTGCACCGGTACCCCCTGATAATAAGGTGTATTCGGAATATTTCTAAGATCCTGATTTCTCATATACTGAAGATATGCCAGTCCCTCATCAGAATATCCAAATCTCGCATTTGGACATGCCTGTGCAAGTACATTCAACAACTCCTGTTTACTCTTTTTTCCTCTTGCCAGTACATTAATAGCAACACGGTTCTTTGGAAAACGATTTTCGATTACATATTCACTTCCGGTTGGAATAAAGTTCGTCGATGTAGTATGCAGATAAATCAGATATACATCCCAGAGCCAGGTCATCTGTGTCGGCTGTTTCTTATTTGCAAGCACCTTATCAGAAATCAATACATATTGGTCTTCATATATTATATGCGAATATAACTGGTCGGCCATCTCCAAAAGCTGCGGGTTATTTTTCAAATAGCCGGTTTTTTCAGGTCTTACAATATTACGAATCCCCATTATGATAAATACAATTCCTAATAATGCAAATAAACCAAATAAAATGATCATACCCATTCCGTCATCTGCATTATCTGACATCACACCTATTGTGATCAATCCGAAAATCAGCATTAACACCGCTCCGCCGACAATCGCTGTGATTCCACCTTTTTTTATTTTTGCAAGTACAATATCTCTTCCCATATCAACATCCTCCTTTTTTATGTAAAAAGCATATAATATCTACATTATACGAAAAGATATCCATAGATTCAATCAAAAACTTTCCATAAAATCATTATAGATTTTATCTGCATATTCCGAAATAAAGCGTTATTGAATTTTCTTTTCTGTAATTGTTTTCTCGCAAAGAAAACCCCGAAACCGCATATCACGATTCCGGGATCTTATATTAACATTTACTATATAATAATTATCGTCAGATTTTGACCGGCATTTGATTAGCAAACGCCCTGAGCAAGCATAGCTTCTACAACCTTTTCGAAACCGGCAATGTTAGCACCTGCAACATAGTCGCCTTCTACACCGTAACGCTTAGCAGCGTCGCTGATGTTAGCGTAGATTGTCTCCATGATTCCCTTTAACTTGCCGTCAACTTCGTCAAATGTCCATGAAAGTCTCTCTGAGTTCTGGCTCATTTCGAGTGCAGACGTAGCAACACCACCAGCGTTAGCAGCCTTACCACCTACAAATAATACGCCATTCTCCTGTAAGTACTTAGTAGCCTCTAATGTTGTAGGCATGTTAGCACCCTCTGTTACAGAGATAACACCATTTGCAACTAATGCCTTGGCATCATCTAAGTCTAATTCATTCTGAGTAGCACATGGTAATGCGATATCACCCTTAACATTCCATACACCGTGCTCGCCGTTCTTCTTCTCATGGTATTCAGCACTTGGTCTGGCTGCTGCATACTCTGTAAGACGTGCTCTCTTAACTTCCTTAACTTCCTTAAGTAAGTCAACATCGATTCCTTCCGGATCATAGATCCAACCTGTTGAATCTGAACATGTTACACACTTAGCGCCTAACTGGTGTGCCTTCTGGATTGCGTAGATCGCAACATTACCGGCACCGGATACGATACAGGTCTTACCAGCGATATCAATACCGTGATCCTTTAATAATGCATTTGTTAAGTATAATAAACCATATCCTGTAGCTTCTGTACGAGCAAGTGATCCACCATATGTAAGTCCCTTACCTGTAAGAACACCTTCGAATGATCCACGAATTCTCTTATACTGTCCGAACATGAAACCAATCTCTCTTCCGCCTGTTCCGATATCACCAGCAGGAACATCAACATCTGCTCCGATATACTTGCTGAGCTCTGTCATAAAGCTCTGGCAGAATGCCATAATCTCTCTATCTGATTTGCCCTTAGGATCGAAATCAGAGCCACCTTTACCACCACCGATTGGAAGTGTTGTCAGTGAGTTCTTGAAGATCTGCTCAAATCCAAGGAACTTGATAATACCTAAATTAACTGAAGGATGAAGTCTTAATCCTCCCTTGTATGGTCCAATAGCATTGTTAAACTGTACACGGAAACCTCTGTTTACCTGAACCTGTCCATTGTCATCTACCCAAGGTACTCTGAACATGATCTGTCTGTCCGGCTCTGTGATTCTTTCAAGAATCGCATTCTTTCTGTAGAGCTCCTCGTTTGCATCGATACAAGGTCTAAGTGAATCAAGAACCTCTGTTACTGCCTGTAAAAATTCTGGCTGGTCAGCATTTTTCTTCTTTACGATCTCCAGCACTTCATCAACGTATGACATCTTAAAATCCTCCTTAAATTAATTATAAGTAAATCGCATCTCTGCGAAATTCATTTGGAGTAGTATTTTCTCTTTAAGAAAATTTCCACTTAAGATTATAAACAATAGACTTGAATTTATCAAGTAAAAATATGATTTTTATGAATTTTTTTATCTTTTTAATGAAAAAGCAGGATTTTCTTAAGTTACAATGCGCTAAAGTGCTAGCAAATTAGCGGGATTTACAGGTCTTCCATCTCTGCCTTGATCTCATCCTCCGTTGCTGCCATTGCCTGTAATGTCATGGTCAGAAGCTTCTCAAGCTCCCAGTTAAGCTGTGCAGCACCACGTTCGATCACTTCTCTGGAACAACCTGCAGCAAATCCTTTGCTCTTATATTTCTTCTTCAGTGACTTCAGTTCCATATCCTTTGTACTTTTTGACGGACGCATCAATGCCGCTGCCCAGATCAGGCCTGTCAGTTCATCTGCTGCAAACACCACCATCTCTTATTAAAACAGATCTCAAAAGACCTCAATTATTTTAATCGGAGTATTGAATCCAAAAATAAATGGATGGTATTACTATTAAACGTCTTGTGGAATAATAGATAATACCATCCTTTATTTTGTTTCAAAGACTATATATTAGTTGAGTCCTTTGAGGTACTCGTCAATGCCCTTTGCTGCTGCCTTTCCAGCTCCCATAGCAAGGATAACTGTAGCTGCACCGGTAACTGCATCACCACCGGCATATACACCTGTCTTTGTGGTCTGTCCGTTTGCTTCATCAGCAACAATACATTTCCACTTATTTGTATCAAGTCCCTTTGTTGTAGATGAGATCAGTGGGTTTGGTGAAGTACCAAGTGACATGATAACTGCATCCACATCCATAACGAACTCAGAATCAGGAATCTCAACCGGTCTTCTTCTACCGGATGCATCCGGCTCACCAAGTTCCATCTTAACACATTTCATGCCCTTAACCCAGCCCTTTTCATCTTCAAGGATCTCAGTTGGATTTGTAAGGAGATCAAAAATGATTCCTTCTTCTTTTGCATGATGTACTTCTTCTACTCTGGCAGGAAGTTCTTCTTCACTACGTCTATATACAATATGTGTCTCAGCACCAAGTCGAAGTGCTGTTCTTGCAGCATCCATTGCTACGTTACCACCGCCGACAACGGCAACCTTCTTACCAACCATGATAGGTGTGTTAGAGCCTTCCTTATAAGCCTTCATCAGGTTACTTCTTGTCAGGTACTCATTTGCTGAGAATACACCATTTGCATTCTCACCCGGAATACCCATGAACTTAGGAAGTCCTGCACCGGAACCGATAAATACTGCTGAGAAGCCTTCCTCCTCCATTAATTCATCTATCGTTACAGATTTACCAACTACAACGTCAGTCTCAATCTTAACACCTAAGGATTTTACATTTTCGATTTCTTTCTTTACTACGCCATCTTTTGGAAGACGGAATTCAGGGATACCATAAACCAGTACGCCGCCTGTCTCATGAAGTGCTTCAAAGATTGTTACATCGTAACCCATCTTTGCAAGGTCTCCTGCACAGGTAAGACCGGATGGACCGGAACCGATAACTGCAACCTTCTTGCCATTCTTCTCTACTGCCGGTTCCGGCTTAATACCATGCTCTCTTGCCCAGTCAGCAACGAAACGCTCCAGTTTACCGATAGATACAGGATCGCCCTTGATACCTCTGATACATTTACCTTCACACTGTGTCTCCTGTGGACATACACGGCCACATACAGCAGGGAGTGCTGATGATTTGCTGATCACCTGGAATGCCTCTGCAAATTCGCCCTTCTTTACATGAGCGATAAATCCAGGAATATCAATAGAAACAGGACAGCCCTTTACACACTGTGCATTCTTACAGCCGATACATCTTGCTGCTTCTGCCATTGCTTCTTCTTCATTATATCCGTAACATACTTCTTCAAAATTCTTTGCACGAACCGCAGGTTCCTGTTCACGAACCGGTACTCTATTTAAAACGTCCATTATTTGTCACCTCCACACTGTCCGCATCCACCATGATGGGTGTCGCCTTCCTTGGCTGCAAGATATGCTCTGCCTTCCTGTGTCTTATAGATCTGCTGACGCTCCATAGCTTCTTCGAAGTTTACAAGGTGTCCGTCAAATTCAGGTCCGTCTACACATGCGAATTTTACTTCGCCGCCAACTGTTACTCGGCATGCACCACACATACCGGTACCGTCTACCATGATCGGGTTCAGGCTGACAACTGTAGGGATCTCAAGCTCTTTTGTAAGCTTACAAACGAACTTCATCATGATCATCGGTCCGATTGCTACGCATACATCATATTTGTTGCCTGCGTCTACAAGCTTCTGAATCTCATTTGTAACAACGCCCTTGCTTCCATATGAACCATCGTCTGTTGTAATGTAGAGATTTCCGGCAACTGCCTTCATCTGCTCTTCCAGAATGATAAGCTCTTTGGATCTTCCACCGATGATAACATCAGCGGCTACTCCATGCTCATGTAACCATTTTACCTGTGGATATACAGGTGCGGTTCCTACACCACCGGCTACAAATAAGATCTTCTTATTCTTTAATGTCTCTAAATCTTCTTCTACTAATTCCGACGGACGGCCAAGCGGTCCAACAAAATCTGTAAAGCTGTCTCCAACCTTTAAATTCTTCATCATCTCTGTTGCTGCACCTACTACCTGGAATACGATAGTGATCGTGCCTGCTTCTCTTGAATAATCGCAGATTGTAAGAGGAATTCTCTCTCCATCTTCTGAGCCTCTTACGATTACAAACTGACCCGGAAGACAATTCTTTGCTACTCTTGGTGCTTCCACGTCCATAAGATAGATTGCATCTGTCAACGCTTCTGTTCTAACAATCTTAAACACGTTTTTATCCTTCCTTTCTCTTTTCCCGACTCTCCACACAAGACTCAGGAATACTACACTGCCGAAATCGCACAATATAGTCCATTATAGCATCTATTAACAAATACTGTAAAGGTGTAATTTTCAGGCATTTTTCATATCATTTTTACGTTACTCCAAACCAGAAAACAGATTGCTTTCTATCTGACTGATATCTTCAATCGGTATGATTGTTGCATCTGCCATGATTACTGCTCTTCTGTACAGATCAATTCGCTTAACGATACCGGAATGCGTAACATATTCTCCTCCGGCTTTTCTCTCATCCTGTACGAAATAGGTAATATCCACTAACTGTTCTGTACCTATATTAGCTGAAATAATGTTTAGTTTCTCATTCAGTTCTTCCAATACTTCATCACTGAGCACCCGTTTCTCATCTGTCCGTCTGGCAGTCTCACGAATCGCCGCCGCATGTCCTGTCAATGCCGCAAACGGCGCAAATTGTGCCGCCCGGTCATAGAGTGCCATCTGCGGATGTGTCTTTGAAACAGGGTGTTCCAAATGAATGATATCATCATATTTATGGTTGTTCTGCTCCTGCATATTATATATACCTCTTTATGCCTTATGTCCGCCAATCTGTGCATTTCTGTCTTTCGCCGTTGCTCCCTCCTGCAGGTTCATGCCCTTCAGGATCGCATTTTTTCCATATTTTTTCTTAATACTGAGCATGGCTTCCTGCATATGGCGCTCTCGTTCCAGATCTGCTTCCTCTTTTTCCCTTTGTTCCTTTACTGCTTCATAATCTGTAAAAAAATCAAGCTGCTCATACGCATCGTCATTCGTGACAGTATGTTCATCCACCAGTTTATTCGCGGTAATATTGATCCTCCGGATCAAAAGATCCTTGTCGACGATCCGGTCATACAGTTCCATTACCGCATCCATAAGCATCTGCGTCGATGAGGTCTGCCGCTTCAGATTGATCGTTCCATGTGCATGCTTCGGAACCTTTCGTCCATAACGATCCGTTGTAACAGCGCCTTTATATCTCTTCTTTCTCGCCGGATCTGTCAGATTATCAATATCATAACCGATCGTAAGCACGATCTGATCTGTAACAAGTCCCTTATCCACCAGATCAAGCGACATAAGATCAGTCATTTCCTTTACAACCAACCTTGTCTTATCAAAATCATACGGACAATGCAGTACCTGCCCGGTGCAAATGCTGTTCGTCTCCGGCTTATATGCCTTGATCTGATCCATCGTGCAAGGCTCATATCCCCATGCATGATCGATCAGCAGCTCTGCATTAATGCCAAATAACTTATACAATAAATCTTCATTATATAATTCATTTGTCTTTCCGACCGAGCATCTCGCCACATCGCCCATTGTGTATAGCCCATATTCCGCTAATTTCTTCGCATATCCCTGACCGACACGCCAGAAATCCGTGATCGGCTTGTGACTCCAAAGCTTCCTGCGGTATGCCATTTCATCCAGCTCCGCAATCCGTACTCCGTCCTCATCCGGTTCGATATGCTTCGCCACGATATCCATCGCGATCTTACAAAGATACAGATTGGTTCCGATTCCTGCCGTCGCTGTGATTCCGGTCGTCTTTAACACATCTCGTATCATCATCATGGCTAGTTCTCTGGCTGTCATATGATAGGTATTCAGATAGCCGGTCACATCCATAAATACCTCATCGACCGAATAAATATGAATATCCTCCGGCGCAATGTATTTCAGATAAATGTCATAAATCCGTGTACTGTATTCCATATAAAGTGCCATGCGCGGCGGAGCAATAATATAATCCAGCTGAAGAGTCGGGTCTGTCCCCAGCTTCGTGCTGTCATCCGATGCTCCGGTAAAATGATGATCCGGTATATTCCGTCTTCTTATATTATTTGCTTCTCGCACCTTCTGAACAACCTCAAATAGTCTCGCCCTGCCCGGTATTCCATATGCCTTAAGGGATGGGGATACCGCCAGACAGATCGTTTTCTCTGTCCGGCTCGGATCTGCCACTACCAGATTTGTAGTCAGGGGGTCTCTGTTCCGTTCTCTACATTCTACGGAAGCATAGAAGGATTTCAGGTCAATCGCTATATATGTTTTATTTTCTTCCATTTATCTATGCTCCTTCCGTATATTTTATCCACCATCATCCAACCGTTGTTCTTCATTTTATTCCACGCTTCAATTATATGTAAAATGATTGGTTTTCTCAATGGGAAAATACGGATACAAAGATAAAGTCCCACCTGTTTCGGGTGCTATGTCAGGGATATTATTGGAGCAAAAAAGTCCTATGGTCTGCCAACCGAATTGCACAATCACGCAACAGATCATAGGACTTTTTTGTTTCTAATCAAATTTCTTATATTTCATCTTTTTGCTGTAAGTATATATCTGTAATCACCCACTCCGGTTCTACGATATACTCCAGCTTACCATCATATTTCTTTACAACACGACGCATACTTTCTATTCCATATCCATGATATTCACTATCCTTCTTTGTTGTTCCAAAATCTCCTTTTGAAAGTGCTTTATATCTTGTACTATCATATGTATTCTTAATCTCAAAATGAATCATGTTCTCATAACCTGCAGCTTTGAACAGAACGCACTTATCACCATTACTATGTAAACAGGCTTCCGCTGCGTTTTCCAAACCATTCGAAAGCAGTCCGCTCAAGTCAACATCCTGAATCATTAATTTTCGTGGCAACTTTCCTTCACAATGGAACTTAACATCTGAATAAGCCTCTTTCGCAATAATTCCATTTATGATGGCATCCACCATATAATTTCCGGTATATAGCATATTTTTCTTCTTCAGATCTTCATCTTGTTCCGAAAGCTGTGCCAGGTAATCTTTTATTTCCTCCAAGTCTCCTTTAGAAGCCAATTCTCTAAGAACCGCCCTATGATGTCTATTATCATGACGATATTGCCGCATATCATCATCCATCATTTCCATATTGGCATATAACGCCAACCGCAGACCATCGTTCTCTTCCTGAACTTCAATATTCTTTGTTTTCAGATCATTTTCTTTTTTCAAATGGTTGGAATATAGGAAAAAGGCAAGGATGCAGGATATTGTAAGTAATATAAAAAATATAAGTGTAATATTAAGTCTATTCTGATAACTTGGTTCTCCATAAGTCCTAAAAACAGTGAAAGCAATTAAAACAATATAAAATCCTAACATTGCTCCAATTAACAACATACTTTGAACTATTTGGAGCTTTCTCTCAAACCAATTTCCTATAGCCTTTTTTCTACATATAATCGCTACAATTATAATAATAAGCTCTGCAAATATACTTTCAAGTAACTTTAAATCACCTGGATTATACGCATAATACCAAATCGCATTTTTCTTTATTGCAATTCCCATCAGGAAATAACATATCGTATCCAAATAATTTATGAAAATCCACGTCAATAAAAATAAAATAACTTTATTCTTCCATTTCCCTATAATTATTATTCCTAAAATGATAAGAATAGCAAAAACTGAAAATATCGCACTATCGCTTTTCAAACCAAAAGTTTGAATTAACAGCAAAAGAGCCAACGCCAAAATACCAAAAATTATTCTATTGTTTTTGTACATTTTTCCGCGAAAAATAAATAGAAACACTGTAAAATACTTAATAATTTCAAACATATTAATTAAAAACAACATATCTACACTAACCCCATTTCATTTTCTTTTGACAATAATTCCAATAAAACTCTTTACATCTGTTCAAATTCGAACGAGGAATATTTAGACTCTTTCCAATTTTTAATTCTATGTTTTTACTTATTCTTTTTATGTATGCCATGTTTACAATTATACTTTTACTAATCCGTAAAAAATCTGTTCCTAGTACATTTTCCCATTCTCTTAATGACTTACGAACCAATTTTCTCTCAGTTTCAAATTTTCCATCTGGTTTCTCATCTATCACGTATTCCAAATAAGAATAAACATGTTCTGCCGTAATAGTTATAATTTTGTCTTTACAAATAAATAAATTTTCTTGATCTCCCTTAATGCATAAAACTTCGCGATTACTGACTTCTTGTTCAAAAAGTTTCAATTTATCAACCAGCTTATTTTTATCATTCAAAAAACTAACTTTATCAACAAATCCTATCACATATCTTCCAAATGCTTCCTGCACAAGCTCGTCATGACTTGTCAGATAAATAATACTGCTTCCATACCTGTATCGTTCTAACTCTTTTCTAAGCCATAAGCCATCCCTGCCCGGCATTTCTATATCTACTATAAAGAGATCAATATCCCCCTCTATCTTATCAAGATTTTTCAATAAACTCTCCGCCGACTGGAATCCATATAATTTGACATCCGGAGATAAACATTCTCTGCATATCGATCCTACATCTTCAATTACTTTTCTTTCATCATCACAAATGACGATATTCATCTTTTGCCCCCTTCCCTTCATACTTAAGTTATATAAAATAATAAATTGTTTTCTTTCTTTTTACAATAATAACTTTGTTATTCGACATTCTTAGACAAAAATAGTCAAAAAAAATAGCCCAGGAGTTCCTGAACTATTTTTCCAGTTGATGCATCCATCAACTGCCGCAGTCTATATTGTTTTTTATACTTAGCTATATCTCTTAGGTGCATCTTTTTATTATAGAACATCCCTTTCCGGCAAATACTTTGCACACCCCTTTATTCTATAATAAATAGTCACCTCTATCTGCATATATTGAATACAAATATAGCTTCATATTTTTTCCGAACAAACACTTTTATATGTGCTATATTTTTTTACTTTCCCCAACCTACAAATCTTTTTAACCACTCTAAGATATCAAGTCCATACAACATGAATTTCCCCTTTCCCTTTAGGCGCCATCAGTTGTTTGTTTCGTACGATGGTTTCAGTTTAAAGGGATAAAGTGGTATTTTCTATTTATTTGTTCTGAACTGTCGTTTTTTGTTCTGTAGCAAAAAATCATGTATAAACAATGACTATATTTTGTTATTTTATCTTCTTTAGTAAAAATGTGTCTCGGATCATTCCTTACTGCTGCCTTGTACTGTGTATCTCCCGTATTTATCGGAAGTTCTGTCGCTCCTGCGTAAAGGTTCGATATTCCTGTTTTTATCTCACTTGAGAATTTTGTCAGTTTGGTTCGCTATGTCTACTACTCTCATAGCACGGTTGTTCTACTTGATTATGTTAAGAAAGTAAACGATAAAGAATCATCATTATAAAAAGGAAAATAACATTTGCAACTGTAAATTCCAGAAAATATCTGCCCCTAAATGACCGATCCTCTTTTGCAACATATTTGAAGCTGATCAGGCTTGCCATTGATGCTATCAACGTTCCAAGGCCCCCGAGATTGGTTCCGATCACCAGCTCCCGGATATGGTCTGTGAATCCGGATAACAAAATCGCAGCCGGAACATTACTCATTACCTGACTTGCAATTACCGAAGTGACCACCTCCCGTCCGGTCAATATATCCGAAAGCAGTTGACTGAATGCCGGGATACGTCCAAGATTACCGATGAATATAAATAACGCGATAAAAATACATAACAGAGAATAATCAACCTGTGTCAGAATTTTCCGGTCACGCAGAAGCAAATATAAAAATACTAACGCGAAAGGCACACCATACGGAAGAATATGTGAAACCGCAAGCAGACTTATGACAAACAGAATAAGATATGCTGTAAATTTTTCAATCCATTCCGCATCCTTTTTCTCCCATTTTGAACCGGAAGCACTCAACGAATCCTTCTGTCTTTTCGTTGAAGCTTTATCTTCAACAGAATCTAAGCCTTTGTTCTGCTTTATTTCTGTCTTCCCATCATGACTTAACTTTCTTTTTCGAACCATGGATGCCAGACCGATCCATGCCATTAACAAAGCAAATGCGCAGACTGTATACGGCAGCATGATCTTTAAAAACTCCGCAATACCTATACCTGCTTTTCCATACAAATACAGATTCTGAGGATTACCAAGAGGTGTCAACATACTGCCAAGATTCGCCGCAATCGTCTGCATGACAATTACTTTTAGCATCCATTTGCTATCAGTGTCCGGGTTCAGTTTCTTCATTATTATAATTGCAAACGGCACAAATGTAATAAGTGATACATCATTTGTTATAAACATCGACATAAAGAAACACAAGCATACAAGGATTACCGTTACTCCTCCGATCCCATGCACCTTTGCTAACAGCCGTTCTGCTAATTTATCAAACACATCAATATTCCTCAAGCCGGCAACGATACTCATAAGGCAGAACAGGATCGCCAGTGTCCGAAAATCAATATACGAAATATATTCTCTGTCAGGGACTACAAAAAATACTGATATCACTGCCAGCACGACCGCGATCGATAACACGGTTTCCTTCTTTATAAAATATAAAATCTTTTTCATCCTTCTAATCCTCTTAACACATATTTTCTGCTTGCATTATTGTACTGCATTCACTTCCGCCCCACAACCTGTAATTCTGCAATTTATGATCAAGTCTTCCTTATATTTTAGATGCTTTTTTACCGGAAATATTTTATACTCTACATATAAATATTTACAAAAGCGTTCCTGTCTTGATAGTATCAACAGGTTGAAGCTCATAATCTACACAAGCTGTACAAGCATTAATAAGGGAGGGCATGCATATGAATCTCAAAGACAAAACACTCTGGCAAAGAAATGCTGCTGCGATCGGCGGCATGGTTTTATTTGCCGCCGGAATCAACTTCTTTATCGTCCCCGCCAGTCTGTATAACGGCGGTGTCCTTGGTATCAGCCAGATCATACGAACCTTACTGATCCAAGTATTTCCATCGCTTGCATCAGGAACCGATATCGCAGGTATTATCAACTTTATCTTAAATATACCTTTATTTATCATGGCATATATCTCAATCGGCAAAAGTTTCTTCAGCCGGACACTGGTCTGCCTGATCAGCCAGACGATATTCCTAAGTATATTTCCAATTCCGGCTACACCTCTGGTCAATGACAGCCTGACTGCCAGCATCATGGGTGGACTTCTCGCCGGTACAGGCATCGGTATCTCCTTACGCTCCGGCGGCTCCAGTGGCGGCATGGATATCGTCGGTATGTTCTTTACCAAGAAATACAAAAATTTCAGCGTGGGAAAGGTATCTTTGACAGTCAATGCTGTTGTCTACGGCATCTGTGCAATCCTTTTTGGTATCCCGACAGCCGTATACAGCATTATCTATTCCGCTGTCAGTACTCTGATGACTGACAAAGCACATACGCAGAATATCAATACCGAAGTCGTGATCTATACAAAAGAAGAACCGGAAGCCATCCTTGATTACATCGTAAACGAATTTCACCGGGATGCAACCTGGTGGGAGGCGCGTGGTGGTTATACCGAAGAAACAACTTATATGATCGTTACGATCCTTTCCAAATATGAATGTGTTCATCTCCGCCGCGGACTGAAAAACATCGATGAACACGCCTTTGTTGTCGTAAAAGAAGGTATGCATATTGGCGGAAAATACGAAAAGCATTTATAAAACCTGCATAAAACCTGTAATTTTCAGCATTTTTTTGCATATATAAATTGCATTTTTCAAAACACAATGGTATATTTATTCAGAAAAGAATGAAAGGAAGTAATGAAAATGAAACTTAAAAAATTTTTAGCAATTACTATGTCTGCAGCCCTGGCTATGACTGCATTAACAGCATGCGGAAGCAAAACTGACGACAGCAAATCTTCTGATAAGAAGACTGCTAAGGTTATCGAGATCGACCTCACAGATGAGGAATACGCTTTCGGCGTTGACAAAACACAGCCTGACTTATTAAAGGAGGTTAATACATTTATCGCAGATATGAATTCAGATGGCACATTTGAAGAGATCTGCAACCACTACTTCGGTGATGGCGAGCCTGTTGCTGTTGAATCAGCTACATTAGACTCAAGCAAGGATCAGTTAGTTGTAGCAACAAACGCTGCATTCGAACCATTTGAGTATACAAAGGGTGAGAACTACTACGGAATCGATATGGAGATCGCTAAAGCACTTGCTGACAAGCTCGGTAAGGAGCTGGTTATCCAGAACATGGATTTCGATGCTGTATGTCTCTCCGTTGGTCAGCAGAAATGTGATATCGCTATGGCCGGTCTTACAATCAAGCCGGATCGTGAAGAATATGTAGCTTTCTCAGATTCTTACTACAAGGCTTCCCAGAAGCTGATCGTTCCATCAGACAACACAGAATTTGACGAATGTAAGACTGCCGATGATGTAAATGCAATCCTTAACGCTAAGGATTCAAGCAGTAAGATCGGTTTCCAGACAGGTACAACCGGACAATTCTACTGCGAAGGTGATGATGACTGGGGATTCGCTGGTCTTAAGATGACATCTACCGGTTATAAGAACGGTTCACTTGCAGTTCAGGATCTGTTAAATGGTAACTTAAATTATGTTATCATTGATTCTGCTCCTGCTGCTGCCATTACAAAATCATTAAATGCTATGCAGTAAAAATATGCTATAAGAATCACGCGTTTCTCGCGTGAAGAAAATATATGGTAACAGGTAATTGTAAATTGCTAAAACAGTTCTGCTGATTCAGTGTATCTATATTTTACAATTACCTGTTATCTGATAGATATTGAAAGGATATTTCATGGGAGACATTTCAAGTAAAATACAAAAGTTCATAGAAATATTCATTGATAACAGAGGATATGTAAAGGTTGTTGAAGGTCTGAAGAATACCGTTATCATCGCCATAACCGGTCTGATCATCGGTATTTTGATCGGAACCATCATTGCAACTGTCCGCGTCATTCCAAAATATAAACGGCTGCCACGAGTTTTAGATGCAATCTGCAGCGTCTATGTCGGATTCTTCCGTGGAACTCCTATGGTCGTGCAGTTACTGCTGTTTTACTATGTTCTGCTCCCTATCGTAGGAGGTCATATGAGCGGTGTACAGGTGTCAATGCTTGTATTCGGTCTAAACAGTGGGGCTTATATTTCCGAAATCATGCGAAGCGGTATCCTTTCTGTTGATCCCGGACAGATGGAGGGTGGTCGTGCCATGGGACTTAGTTTTGCAACTACCATGCGCAAGATCGTGATCCCGCAGGCAGTCAAAAATATTCTACCTACTCTGGGAAATGAATTTATATCTTTGATCAAGGAAACATCTGTTGTAAGCTTTGTTGGTGCTACTGACTTATATGTAGCATTTAACTATATTGGTAGTAACAGCTACGAATTCATGATCCCATATCTGGTTATGGCACTGATCTACATTGTGATGGTGCTTCTGATCAGCCTTGGTATCAAACTTATGGAAAGGAGCCTGAGAAAGAGTGATAGACGTCATTAATCTTGAAAAACACTTTGGTGACAATGAGGTTTTACGAGGCATCAATGTCACGATCGATAAAGGCGATATAATGGTTGTAATCGGTCCATCAGGTTCTGGTAAGAGTACATTTCTTCGCTGTTTAAACTGTATGGAAGACCCTACCGGCGGTCAGATCATCTTCAATGGTGTCGATATTGCAGACCCAAAGGTTGATATCAACATCCACCGTCGTCATATGGGAATGGTATTCCAGCATTTTAATCTGTATAACAACAAAACCGTTATTCAGAATATCATGCTTGCTCCTGTACTGGTGCGTTGTCAGGATCTAAAAAAAGCAAAGCGTCATAATCGTATGCTTCCGCTTACGAACCTGTTCCGCAAGGAAAAGCAGGAGAAGATCAATATCACAACCACAAAGGCTCAGATCGTTGCCGAAGCAAGAGCAAAGGCTGAGGAGCTTTTGAAACGGATCGGCCTGGAAGATAAAGCAGATGTATATCCTTCTACTTTATCCGGTGGTCAGAAACAGCGAGTTGCCATTATCCGTGCACTTGCTATGAATCCGGATGTGATTTTATTCGATGAACCGACTTCTGCTCTTGATCCTGAAATGGTTGGAGAAGTTCTCGACCTGATGAAGGATCTTGCAAAAGAAGGAATGACCATGATCGTGGTTACTCATGAGATGGGCTTCGCCAAGGAGGTTGCCAATAAAGTCCTCTTCATCGATGAGGGGCAGATTCTTGAAACCGGAACGCCGGAAGAATTCTTTGGCAATCCGAAGAATCCTCGACTAAAGGATTTCCTTTCGAAAGTATTATAGACTGTGCTCAAAAAATGGAAGAGGGTATTTATCTATTATTACGTAAGACGTTTTCACTCTACCTTCGACGCAGTGGTACATAAGGCTGCAAAATACGCAGCCTAAGTACCAGCGCTCAGGCAGGCTTACTTCATAATAGTAATACCCTCTTCCATTTTTGTTTCCACTTCTCAATAGTAAATACATTTCATTATCGCCAAGGGCCGACGTGAATAACTGAGACCTTAGCGAGGCTTCCACCGAGGTTAGTTCGAAGTTACACAGCGTGAATAACTAAAAACTTTAAAACAGCTACTATTTATGTCGTCTGACATATGACAGTAGCTGTTTTTCGTTTATTTTTTTAATGCTTCCTCCAGGGTATGCCAACCAAGGACTGCGCATTTTACACGGGCAGGCATATGGGAAATGTCTTTTAAGGCGGAAGCTTCTTCGAGTTCGTCGATTTCTTCATCGGTCGCTTCGCCCTGTATCATCTTTAAGAAAAGTTTCCCAAGCTTCAATGCTTCTTCCTCGGTCTTGCCAACAATCATGCCGAGCATGATATCTGCGGACGCCTGTGAGATTGCACAGCCGTCTCCGACAAATGCTCCGTCTTCGATAATTCCGTTTTCTACTTTTAATTTCAACCAGATATCATCCCCACAGTTCGGGTTTACACCTTCCAGTACAATGTTCGCATCCGGAAGATCATGCTTGAATTCCGGTCGGATATTGTGCTCCGTCAGGATCTCATTATAAAAACTTCTATTCTCCATATCCCATTCTCCTTCTGACATTTGCAACACTCTCTACAAATGCATCGACTTCTTCTATCGTATTGTAGAACATAAAGCTGGCTCTTGTTGTATTATACACCTTCAGATAAGTAAGCAACGGCTGTGCACAATGGTGTCCGGCACGAACATTGATACCATCTGATGCCATGATCTCACTGACATCATGTGGGTGTACATTGTCGATCGTAAATGCCACAATACCGGTATGGTTTGCAGGATCTTCTGAGCCGATCACATGAACATGTGGAATCTTTGCAAGTCCTTCCATCGCATGTCGGGTCAGTTCCAGTTCTCTCTGCTCGATTGTCTCAAATCCAATCTTATTAATATATGAAATTGCGGCTGCAAGTCCGGCTGCACCGGCTGCATTTACAGTTCCTGCCTCGAACTTATGCGGAAGCTCAGCCCATACCGCTCCTTCTGTCGTTACGGACTGGATCATCTCGCCACCTGTCATAAATGGCGGCATCTCTTCCAGTAATGCTTCTTTTCCATATAACACGCCGATACCCATCGGTCCCATCAGCTTATGACCGGAAAATGCAAGAAAATCCGCATCCAGATCTTTGACATCGATCGGCATATGCGGTGCGCTCTGTGCCGCATCTACTACAATAACCGCGCCGACCGCATGTGCAAGCTTTGAAATCTTCTTGATCGGATTCACACAACCGAGGACATTGGATACCTGTCCGATCGCTACAAGCTTTGTCTTCTCATTGATTCCTGCTGCAAGTGTCTCATCTGTCAAAGTACCGTCCTTCTCACAGTTCAGATACCGGACCGTTGCACCTGTCATTCTCGCTGCCATCTGCCATGGGAGAATGTTGCTATGATGCTCCATGATGCTGACTGCGATCTCATCTCCTGCTTTCAAATGACTGCATGCATAGCTGTATGCAACAAGGTTCAGACTCTCTGTTGTATTTCTTGTAAAGATGATTTCTTTTTCAGAATCTGCATGAATAAAATCACGCACAACTTTTCTGGCATCTTCATATGCTTCTGTTGCTGCAAGGCTCAGCGGATAGAAACCACGAAGCGGATTTGCATTGCTTTCTTCATAAAAACGCTTCTCTGCTTCAATTACAACTGCCGGCTTCTGTGCTGTAGCCGCATTGTCTATATAAATGGTTTTATTTGTCTGTAATAACGGAAAATCCTCTTTATAATTCTTCTCTATCATCTGCCATTACCTCCGCAAGCTGTGCTTCTACCAGCTTCTGTGTCTGCTCGTCTCCTATGTGGCGATATAACATCTCGAATTTGCCGCGTGTCATGATATCCTCCGCAGTCTCCTTGTCGATGCCTCTTGATTCAAAATAAAATAATGTCTCCTCATCCAGTTCGCCGATCGTTGCACCGTGAGAACCTTCTACATCCTCCTCTGCACAGAGAATGATCGGGATCGTCTTATTGATCACATCATCACCAAGCAGGAGTACATTTTCTGTCTCTGCACCTGTGGATTCGGATGCGCCGTTCTTGAAATCGATCGTTCCACGAAATACTTTCTCTGCTGCATCCTTTAAAGTTCCGTCCACCTGAATCTCACAATTTGTCTTCTTACCGAAATGATTTATGATCAGGTTCACATCGATCTTCTGCGTCTTCTGTCCAAGGTAGCCGATCTCGACCTGTGTATCTGCTCCTGTACCCTTAAGATCTGTACGGATTCCGTTATAGAGATCACCTTTTCCGATAAAGATCTGAAGGATATCGAACTTTGCATTTTCATCGCAGACACAACCGATATCGTTTAACAGGGTCTGTTCTTCATCCTGCATAAATACCTGTACCAGACGGACACGGCTGTCTTTCTTTGCCTGTATCATCGTACGATATGCCAGTGAACCTGCCTGCGCACTTTTCTTTGTAAATGTCTCAATTATGGTTGTATTCGTACCTTCTTCTGCCGTCAGATAACATGCACCTGCCGCAGATGCTGCTGTCGTTCCATCAACAGCCAGACGGATCGTTGCCTTTGCGTCTTTGTCCGAAGCAGTCAGAACTGTTTTTTCTGTCTGCGCATCTGCAAAGATCGAATCTGCCTCTCTTCCTGCTCCACTCTCAACTGTGGCAAATTCTGCCACATCCCCGGATATCAGGCTGTTTGTCTCTTTATCCTCAAATGCTTCCTCTACCGTCACCTTACATGGTGCTATATCAGGATTCCATGAAACCTTTGTATCATTCATATGAAGCCAGTACCATGTTTTGGATGGAAGTTTATTAATATTGATCGTATTCTTGTCCATTGCTCATTTCCTCCTAACCTATACTGCCCTTCATTTCCAGACGGATCAGATTGTTCATTTCCAAAGCATATTCCAGCGGAAGCTCCTTTGATACGTTGTCCGCAAATCCGCTGACGATACAAGCTCTGGCATCTTCCTCACTCATACCACGGGACATCAGATAGAATACCGCATCATCACTGATACTGCCGATCTGTGCCTCATGTCCTACATTTGCCTTTCTGGTACGAATATCCATCGCCGGGATCGTATCAGATCTTGAGATAGAATCCAGCATCAGCGACTGACAGGATACTGCTGCCTTGGCATTCTCTGCTTCCTTTGCTACTACAACGGAAGAACGGAAAGTACTGATACCTCCATCCTTTGAAATAGATCTTGTATTAATGTAGGAACTGGTATCCGGTGCACTGTGAACGACCTTTGCTCCGGTATCCAGATTCTGTCCTTTTCCAGCAAACGTGATACCGGTAAATTCCATCTTCGCGCCCTTTCCTTTCAGGATACTCATCGGATATAGGTAGGATACATGGGATCCGAAGGAACCGGAAATCCATTCGATCGTTCCGCCTTCTTCTACAACTGCACGTTTTGTATTCAGGTTATACATATTCTTTGACCAGTTCTCGATCGTCGAATAACGAAGCTTCGCATTCTTACCGACAAATAATTCCACGCATCCGGCATGGAGATTTGCCACGTTATATTTTGGTGCAGAACAGCCTTCAATGAAATGAAGATCCGCGCCCTCATCCACGATAATAAGGGTATGTTCAAACTGTCCGGCTCCCGGTGCATTCAGACGGAAATAAGACTGCAACGGAATCTCTACGGATACACCCTTTGGTACATATACAAAGGAGCCGCCTGACCATACCGCACCATGAAGAGCTGCGAACTTGTGGTCATTGGGACGAACCAGCTTCATAAAATGCTTTCTTACCATATCTGCATATTCGCCATTTAATGCACTCTCCATATCGGTATATACAACACCCTTTTCAGCTACCTCCTGACGGACATTGTGGTATACCAGCTCGGAATCATACTGTGCTCCGACACCTGCAAGAGATTTTCTCTCTGCTTGTGGGATGCCCAGTCGTTCAAATGTATTTTTGATATCTTCCGGCACATCAGACCATTTTGCTTTCATATTTGTATTTGGTCTGACATAGGTTACGATGTTGTCCATATTCAGACCTTCAATCGATGGTCCCCAGTCCGGCACTTCCATATTATTATAGATCTGCAGGGATTCCAGACGGAAGGTCTGCATCCATGCCGGATCATGTTTCTCTTTCGAAAGCTGCTCAACGATCTCAGGCGTCAGTCCTGCCTTGATCTTATAAGCATCTTTTTCATCATCTTTGAAGTCATATATATTTCTGTCTATGTCTTCTACATATGTTTTTTCTTTCATATCTATCGGATGCTCCTTTCAAAGACTACTGATTCTGCTCTGTCTTCTCATATTTTGCAAATCCATTCCGGTTGATCTCCTCTACCAGAGATGCATCACCGGTCTGTATGATCTTACCTTCTACCATAACATGTGTATGATCAACAGATAAGGACTCCAGAATCTTCGTGCTATGGGTAATGATCAGAAGACTGCCCTTGCAATTCTTCTGGTATTCTTCGATACCGGCAGATACTGTTCTTACAGCATCAACGTCCAGACCGGAATCTGTCTCATCAAGGATTGCAAGTGAAGGCTTCAGCATCAGGAGCTGTAAGATCTCTGCCTTCTTTTTCTCACCACCGGAAAATCCGACATTCAGATCACGCTCTGCATAGGATGGATCCATCTGAAGGATCTCCATTGTACGCTCCAGCTCTTTCTTGAAATCATATAAACGCTGTCTTTTTCCTGTCTTCTGCTCCAATGCATTTCTGATAAATGAACTTAAAGTCACACCCGGAACCTCAAGTGGATTCTGGAAGGACAGGAAGATTCCTGCTTTCGCACGCTCATTGACAGGAGCCTCTGTAATATTTTTACCCTGAAACCAGATCTCTCCGCTCTTTATGGTATATCTTGGATTTCCCATGAGTGCATAGCCGAGTGTTGATTTACCTGTTCCGTTTGGCCCCATGAGAACGTGCGTCTCACCTTTTCCGATTGACAGATCTACACCGTGAAGGATCTGCTTCTCCTCTACATCTACATATAAATTCTTTACATTTAATAACTGTTTCTCTGACATATTCGTGCCTCCTGTATATTCATCTATTCTTTCACTGTTTGTCCGGCTTTTCCTGCCACATCGGCAAGTGTCATATTATCAAAATAATTATTGATCAGATCGGCAAGTCCTTGCCAGATCGGTAATGTATAACATAATTCCGACCGGTCACACGGTACCGAATCATCCTTCAGGCAGGATACCGGTGCAAGGGTTCCTTCGGTCAGTTTGAGGATCTCTCCCACACTGTATTCCTCCGGTTCTCTGGTCAGACGATAGCCACCTCCATGTCCGCTTGCCGCTTCGATCAGATGTGCTTTTGACAGCATCCGGGTGATACTTTCCAGATATTTCTGTGACAGCTCTTCGTGTTGTGATATTTCTTTTAGTGGTATAAAACTGCCATCATGATTTACCGCCAGATAAACCATAACGCGTAATGCATACCGTCCTTTTGACGAGATGACCATAGTATTTCTCCCTCTTTCCAAATTATGCTACAAAGATAATATTCCTATTCACCTACCATGTCAATAGGTGAATAATATTTTTGTTGCTTTTTCGACTGTAAACCTTTAAACTGGAACAGTATGGCACGTATAGATAATTGCGTAAGCATTAGTTACTAATATGCATAAATCTGAATTATGCAATCATCTATATAATAAAGAAATAGATAGGGTTAGTTTATGAGTAATAAAAATACGAAAAGTTTTGGAAGCAGATGGGGATTCATTCTGGCTTCTGTTGGTTCTGCCGTTGGTATGGCAAATGTCTGGGGATTTCCAAATAAATTGGGAAGTAATGGTGGCGGCGCATTTCTGCTGATCTACCTGCTTTTTATCTTTATATTCAGCTATGTGGCACTTCCGACCGAATTTGCGATCGGACGAAGAGCCGGAACAGGAACACTTGGTGCTTATAAATATGCATGGGAAACAAGAGGTAAAAAAGCCGGTACTGCAGGTGGACTGCTCGGCTGGCTTCCACTTGCAGGCTCCTTATGTATCGCGATCGGTTATGCGATCATCGTTTCGTATATTTTAAAAGCCTTCCTTGATTCTCTGATCGGAACTTTAATGCATGAAGATACAGCAGTCTGGTTTGATTCATTTTCATCCAAACCGTTCTCTGTGATCCCGCTTCACATTATCGTGGTAGCCGGAACGCTTCTGACTCTGTTCTTCGGTGCACATAGTATAGAAAAGACAAATAAGATCATGATGCCGTTATTCTTCATCATTTTTCTGATCCTTGCAGTCCGTGTTGCTATGCTTCCGGGCGCAGCAGAAGGATATAAGTTCATGTTCACACCGGACTGGTCAAAGCTTGCTGATCCTATGATCTGGATCTGGGCAATGGGACAGGCATTCTTCTCCCTGTCAGTTACGGGGAGCGGCATGATCGTCTATGGCGCTTATCTGTCAAAGGATGAAGATGTTGTCGGAGTTGCCAGACATACTGCGATCTTTGATACGATCGCTGCCGTTGTCGCAGCACTGGTCATTATCCCGGCATGTTTCTCTTATGGCGTTGATGTCGGAGCAGGTCCAAGCCTTCTCTTTGTTACCCTGCCAACCATCTTACAGAATATTCCGCTCGGACGGTTATTTGCAATTATCCTGTATATAGCAATGATCTTCGCCGGTGTAAGCTCTCTTCAGAATATGTTTGAGGCGGTTGCTGAATCACTCTTACACCAGTTTCCGAAGCTCAGCCGTACCGCAGTCCTGATCATCATCGGCGTGTTATGCCTTGGCTGTGGCATCGGTATGGAAATGATCTCCAAATGGGGACCTTGGATGGATATTGTTTCTATCTACATCATCCCGATCGGCGCAACCATCGGTGCTGTCTCATGGTTCTATGTCATGAAGAAGGATGAACTGCTCGAAGCTGTTAACTGCGGCAGCAAAAAGAATCGTGGCACACTCTGGTATTCCATCGGACGCTACCTCTATGTACCACTTGCGATCGTACTATGTGCGGTTGCCTTGTTTAAACATATATCGTTTTAAAAAACAAAACGGCGGGGAATTTCCCCGCCTGTTCTTTTGATTGGATCTGGGCCTTTCGACCAGCCCAGAAATGCGACTTGCCACACTTATATGGTATGGCGATATCATAAAAATGTATCCTATTCAAATAAAATAAATAACTTATTTCTACTAAAACCTAATTTTCACTTTCACACCGTCACCTGCGTTTTTCATCTCACAGGTAAATCCATGACGATCCATGATGGTTTTGACGATGGATAAGCCAAGCCCGGTTCCTTTGTGTCCATGTCTGCTGTTATCCCCTTTGACAAATGGATTCCAGATACTCTTTAAAACATCTTCCGGAATCGGCTTGCTTGTATTCTGAATGGAAAGGCTCTCATTGCTCATCTGAACTGTGATCTTTCCATCCTTTGTAACATACTTAACCGCATTATCCATCATATTCATAACTGCCTGATACATCAGAGTCTCGTCTGCATCGATCTGGCAGCTTCCCTGAATGTCAAGCCTGATATTTTTAGTTTTAATTGTTTCCGCATATACCTCTGCTGCCGTATTTATGATGCTTCCAATATCAACTTTAGTCTTATGAAGCTCTGTATTTACATCCTCTGCCTTTGCCATATCAAGGATGGATGCAACCTGTTCATTCATTGCCTTTACTTCATTTAATATCCCTTCCATATAATACTGGTTCTTCTCAGGATTCTTTCCTGATTTCAGATTCTCGGCATACAGAGAAATAACGGCAAGCGGGCTTTTGAGATCATGCGCCATCGCATTTGAAGTTGTTCGTCTGTACTGCTCCATATCATACGCTGATTTATAAGATCTGTACATTATATATGCGATCACAAGTGAGATCAATGCACTTCCAAGCACTACTCCAAGCCATGTGTAAATGATCATATGTCCCATCAATGACTTTGCAATATTATAATGATAATCTATGACCGCAAAAGCAGTATTATCATTGTTGATAGGAAATGCATAGACTGTATGTGTGCCGTATGCACATTTTTCTATATCTTCCACATATTCCCAATTGGAATTATTCTGATAATCATTCACGATATCATCCGTACCTGTATACCGATCAACCTTTAACGATGTTGGTATACAGCCAACGACTCCATGCGGAATGGTAAATTCCGAACTCTGATCCAGCTTCACATAACCATCCGGTATCTCTGATACCGTTCTTTCCTGTTCCTCCCCATCTGCAAAACAGGTATAGGAAGCCGGATAAAACTGCATTCCTGACACATAGACCTCATTCATTTTATCGAATGAAAAATCCGCAGACATATCCTTCATTTCAGGAACAGCAGTTCCAAATATATCATTATCACAATACAACATATATTTGTTCTCAGATGTATCATTGATCTGAAGAAATACCTTATCCTTCTGATCCGTGATCTCGGTCAGATTACCGGCATCGTCCTTCTGATACAGATGAATAAATCCCTGCATACTGACCACCTCGCTGTCATTTAACACAGCCATTGCCAGATTATTCAAATATATCATATTTCCAATATAATGATTATACGGTGTCTGGAACTCGTACTCTGCGTCTTTCTGTTCTTCAAGCTCCGTCTGATAAATATCCCAGTATTTCACGCCTGCCTGACGGATCGTCTTTTCTGCTGCCTGCACATTGCTCGATATATTATTCTGAAATGTCAGGTTTAAAAATGCTGTAATGATACCCCCAAGTATCGATGTTACAATAATAAACGGAATAAAAATCTTTAAAAAGAAGGAATAAAACTTCTTCTTTTTTCCATAATATTTCTTTTCTTTTTTCTTCATATAATAGTCCACCTCTCTGATCTGATTACTCCATCCGATATCCTTTTGCAAATACAGTCTTTACCAGTTTACCGCTGTCACCAAGTGCTTTGCGAAGCTTCTTTACATGGTTGTCAACCACACGGTCACCACCATCGTAATCATACCCCCATAACCGGACAAGCATATCATCCCTTGTCACGATCATGCCCTTATGCTCCATCAGGTATTTGAGCATCGCATATTCTTTTGGTGCAAGCCGGACCTCTTCTCCTGCTGCCTCAACAAGCAGTCTGTCCGGATACATCTTGATGTCTCCCACCTGGATCACCTGATTCTTCGTCCACAAGCCTTTCGACCTACGCAAAAATGACTGGATCTTCGCCTGAAGCTCTGCCATGGAAAATGGTTTCACAACGTAATCATCACAACCGAGATCGTACCCATAAAGCCGGTCTTCTTCTCTGCCTCTGGCGGTCAGAAAAATGATCGGAACGTAACTCTTTGCCCGGATGGCTCTGCATATCTCAAATCCATCTGCCCCCGGCAGCATCACATCTAAAAGTGCCAGATCATATTCATGTTCGTACACCAGAGCAAGTGCCTCGTCTCCGTCCGCCGCCCAGGTAAATGTGATCTCACTCTCTTTCATGTAATCCATGATGCCCTCTGCAATTCCTGCTTCATCTTCTACCAGTAAAATGTTGTAACTCATAGCGCTCCCCATTTCCAGAATTCATTTTTTAATCTCTCGATATCTTAGATTCTGAACCTATCATACATGGCAATTATATCCTATTTGTATCCTGTTGTACACAAATGTAAGTTTTCAAAACGAAAAGAACGTCCTTCTGCCTGGTATCAATGCCCATTATATAACTCGTTACGATTTCTGTTTGTTGCACATAACTTATTCGTAAATACTCCTGTGCTAACTCGCCTGCGGCTGAGCGGAGCACTTAGTGAAGACGAGCGTTAACACGAAGTCTGAGGTTAGTGCGTGCCATGTAAGTACACTTAGTGAAAACAAGCATTAGCGTAGTTTGAGCTTAGTGTAGCTTACTCTGATCTGGTTATGTGCACCGCACAACGAAATCTCACTGATGTTATATTAATGAACATTGATACCAGGCAGAAGGACGTTCTTTTTATTTTTTCTTCTTATTATTTTGCTACTACAAATTCTGTTTCATCCAGATCTTCGGAAGCTAAGATATCAAGCAAACGAAACGCTGGTCCGGTTGGGTGTGTTCTGCCACACTCCCATGCCTCTACTGTTTTCTTCGAAACACCCATATAAGATGCAAAAACTCCCTGTGTCATTCCTGCCCGCATCCTGATCTCACGAATTTCTGTATTTGAATATTCTTTCACTGGCATTATCATATATGTTTTTACGCGAGCTTTTCCCTGTCCTTTTTCATACTCTATTGCTTCTTCCAATCCCTGTTTTAAATCATCAAATAATGAACCCATAGAAATCATCTCCTATTCTTTGCCGTTTCCTCTTTCAAAGATTTTACCAACTTCTTAAGTACATTTTTTTCTTCATTTGTCAGATTTTCCTGACTTTTCTTTTCAAATGCAGTTATTAGATAGGTAACTTCATATTCTGCAAAATCCGTATAACATACACGAACACTACCACTCTTTCCTCTATTTTCTAATGGGAACCGTACCTTACGTATTCCACCAGTTCCTTCCATTACCGGTCCTGATTCTGGATTTTTTAATAGCATAATTTGCAATGCTCGTAACTCATCTTCCCCAAGCCCTATTTCTTTCCACCGTTTTGTAAATAATGGTATTTCAATAAATGTTCTTATCATTCGCTAATTCATCCCTCCTTTTTTCTAAATAGTATACCCTATTTTGTAGGGTGTCAATCTTTTTATTTAATCTGTTTTGTCTAATATCCTATTTTACACGATCACAAATTATTCAAAATAAAAGGAGCATCCCTTTACCGAATATATATCCAGTAAAGAGATGCTCTATTATTTTATAAAATCTCATCCAAATAGTCTAATAGCTCCGGTAATGTCTTTCTTCCAAATGCTACATGTTCATCGTTCACAACAAGGCATGGTACGCTCATAACCTTATAGCGTTTCTGATAAGATGGATATAGCATCACATCGTAAATCTCTGCTGTAACCTGTGGATTTTCTGCGGCTATTTTCTGTGCTGCGATGACAAGATCGGGGCACATGGAACAGGCAAGTGTTACAAGAATCTTGATATGAAGCGGCTTTTTGATCGCATGAATACGCTCCATAATCGGTGCATCCACTTCTTGTCCCGGTCCGGCAGCATTATACAATCCAATCACAAAAGAAGTGAATTCATGTCCACCCGGTACACCATGGAAGCCAAGCCCGGTATCACTTCCGTCTTCTCCCAAAATCCTGACAAATGGTCGTTCGTTTGCCGGAACAGAATCCCCGTCTGCCCCTTCCTCTGCTACGATTACACTGAGCTTTTCGGTTCGTCTGCTCATAGCTTCCATATATTGTTTTAGCTGCACTGACTCCTGCTTCTGATTCAGATATAATTTCAGGATCAGCGGATGCGCCATGCGGTCAAAGACCTCATCTAACTGCTTTTCCGTCTCTTCATCAAAGAACTCGTCCGACAATGAATCTTCTGCTTCCGGCTGTTTCTGTTGTCCCGTTTTATGCATTTCATATCCGGTATTTTCAGCGACCACAGGCTGCATTCCTTCACGCTTTTTCTCCTGTGTAACATTCTTCTCCTTTGATTGTTTATTTTCCCGCAAATTCCGTGATGGCTTTGCTCCATTCTTTTTCTGCATGGCTGCCACATACCGTTCAAGCTCTGTCGCTGCAACTGCACCATCACCGACTGCCGTCACTACCTGACGAAGATTTTTCTGGCAGACATCGCCAGCCGCATAAACACCCGATATACTGGTCTGTCTGGAAGCATCCGTAATTACATATCCCTTTTCATCAATCTCTGCTTTTCCCTGTAGCAACGAAGTCTCCGGCTCGTATCCGGCAAATACGAAAATACCAAACGTATCTCCTTTTGGCGCATGATATACACTTTCTTCTCCTGTTTTCACATTTTTATACACCAGTGTTGTCAGGACATCTTCACCCTCCGCGCGGACGATCTCAGTACTGGTAAGCACCGTAATTTTTTCATTTGCTCTGGCTTTATCCGCCGATGACTTAGGGCAGGAAAAATCTTCGCCCCGGATCAATATCGTCACATGGCTGGCATACTTGGTAAGGAATACACTTTCCTCCGCAGCAGCATAACCGCCACCCACAACAAATATTTCCTTGCCGGTGAAGAACTCTCCATCACAAGTTGCGCAATAAGCTACGCCCCGTCCTTTAAACCGTTTCTCCCCCTCAAATCCGATCATTCTCGGATGTGCTCCGGTTGCGAGCAGAATTCCATAACAGGAAAAGTCGCCCTTATTTGTATGCACGATTTTATATTCTCCATCTACATCCAGCTTTTCAACCTCTGCCATCAGGAATTCTGCACCAAAATTCTTTGCCTGTCTGTACATAGCAGCGGTCAGGGATTTTCCATCTGTTTTCTCTATTCCCGGATAGTTCACCACCTCTTCTGTGATCGTGATCTGTCCACCAATCTTCTCTTTCTCGACAACAAGCACCCGGTAACAGGCTCTCGCCAGATAAATAGCTGCTGTAAGCCCCGCCGGTCCCGCGCCTGCAATCATCACATCATACATATTTTCATTCTTCATTCTTACAATCTCCCTACAAGATCCAGACTTGGACGCAGTGTAGCTTCTCCCGGCTGCCATTTGGCAGGGCAGACCTCGTCTCCATGCTCCGCAACAAACTGGCATGCCTGCAATTTACGAAACAGTTCATCTGCATTTCGCCCGACATTGCCTGCACTGACTTCATAGGAAACAATTCGCCCTTCCGGGTTGATGATGAAGCTGCCACGTTCAGCCATCCCATCTGATTCGATCATCACTTCAAAATCTTCACATAATTCATGATTTGGATCTGCCAACATCGGAAACGTGATCTTTCCAATCTTTTCCGATGTATCATGCCATGCCTTATGCACAAAATGCGTATCTGTTGATATGGAATAAACCTCACAGCCGGCAGCTTTAAAATCCTTATATTTATCCTGCAGATCTGACAGCTCCGTCGGGCAGACAAATGTAAAATCTGCGGGATAGAAGAAAAATACACTCCATCCGCCTAATATGTCGTCCCTGGTTACCGTTTTAAATTCACCATTTTGATATGCATGCACAAAAAAATCGCTTACTTCTCTGTTAATCATCGACATTGTTTAATCTCCTTTATCAAACATTATTTCTGATTAATATTACCTGTAAGCGATTTTTTATACTGTTAAACCTTCTTCACATCTTCTGCAATCTGTTCTGCTGTCAGATGATTTTCTTTTAATACTTCATTTACATCGTAGCGGTCATAGAAGAATTTCTTTAAACCGTAATTCAGAACCTTCATATCAGAATCACCATAGAAGCCGGCGATTCTCTGACCGAAGCCACCTTCCAGATAACCATCCTCTAATGTAATTACGATATCATGATCTTTCTTCAGATCATTCAGAAGTTCTTCATCCATACCGGAAACATACAGTGGGTTAATGATGGTTGGCGCAACTCCTGTCTGCTCCTCGATCAGTGCTGCCGCATCTGTTCCAAGCTGATAGAAAGTACCTGCACCGATAACGGCAATCTTGCTTCCCTTTTTAGTTACTTCGTATTTATTTAACTGACTGAAATTCTTTGTTACAGCCTTTCCGTCCGATACCATCGCAGCTCCCGGAAGCTTGATTGCAACCGGATGCTCTGTCTGCTCCACGCTCCAGTCAAGCATTGCCAGATATTCCTCTTTGGTTGTCGGTGCCAGATACACAAGCCCCGGAATACTTGTAAGCATCGGAATATCCTGTAATCCAAGATGTGTCACATCATTCATTCCATATACAGATCCCGCAAATACAACGATCGTTGCAGGGTTGTTATTGATACACAGATCCTGTGTCAACTGATCATATGTCCGCTGGATAAATGAACTGTATACACCATATACAGGCTTGCCGCCATTTGCCGCAATACCGGATGCCAGTGCAACCGCTGTCTCCTCTGCGATACCTACATCAATAAACTGGCTGCCCGCTTCTTTTCTCTTATCCTCTGTAAATCCCATAACGGTAGGTGTTGCCGATGTGATCGTAACTACAGATGGATCTTCCTTCATTTTCTTTAAGAGATAATCTCTGGTTACGTCGGAATAATCTTCTCCGTCAAATTCCATCAAAGGCTTTCCTGTTTCAAGGTCAAATGGCATACACCAATGCCACTGTTCCTTATTCTGTTCTGCCGGTGCATAGCCTTTTCCTTTTAAAGTTTTAATATGCACGACAACCGGTTTCTTACTGTCTTTTACAGATTCAAATGCTGCGATCAATGCAGCAATATCATTTCCTTTATCTACATATACATAATCAAGTCCCATCGCACGGAACAGATTACATTCTGCCTGCCCATTTGTCTCACGAAGCAGTTTCAGATTCTGATACAAACCACCATGATTCTCAGCGATCGACATGTCATTATCATTTACAACAATGATCAGATTGCCACCAAGCTCAGCCGCATAGTCAAGACCTTCCAATGCCTCGCCACCGCTTAATGAACCATCACCGATCACAGCGATCACGTTGCCGTCTTCCTTTTTCAGATCTCTGGCTTTCGCAAGGCCACAGGCAAGACTGACAGATGTAGATGTATGTCCGATCTCAAAGAAATCATACTCACTTTCTTTTGGATTTGTATATCCGGATACATCATCGTAATGTTCTTCGTAGAGATAAGCATCCTTTCTGCCTGTCAGCATCTTATGCGGATAGCTCTGGTGGGATACATCATATACGATCTTGTCCTTTGGTGACTCAAATACATAATGCATCGCAATCGTTGCTTCTACCATACCAAAATTCGGGCCAAAGTGTCCGCCATGCTTACTTGCCCGGACAAGCAGTGCCTGCCGCATCTCTGCTGCCATCGCCGTCATCTCTTCTATATTCAATTTTTTTACATCTTCAGGTCCGTTAATCTGTTCAATATACATAATTTCTAACAATCCTCCTTATCCCATGACAATACGCCGGTCTGTACCGCTTTCTCATAGCGCGATACCTTATAGGCAAGCCGCTTCATGGTCTCCTCGATCTGTTCTTTCTGTTCCTGCAATGCGTCATATTGTTCCTGCAATAGCTGTCGTCTTGCTTCAAACGTCGTATCTCCCATCTGATACAGTTTCACATATTCAATCAATGCCTCGATCGGAACGCCTGCATTCCGCATACAAACTGCATTTTCTACCCAGCCGAGATCCGATTCCTGATAATCTCTGATTCCACTCGGAGTTCTTGTAACCGGTGGAATCAGTCCTACACGCTCATAATACCGAAGGGTATCCTGTGAGATACCAAATTTCTCACTTACTTCCTTGATCGTCATCTGCGCCACCATCCTTCATTTGATTTTTCCTTACTATAGCACTTGGAGTTCGCTCAAAGTCAAGATATTTTTTGTCAGTCTATAGATGAAATGTTTATTGTGATATATGCCACTGCCGCCTGTATAGCCTGCAGAATACGCTACGCTTTCTACTCGTCACACGCGCCTATCCGCTCATGCTCCTGTGCAACTCGCCCTTCGGGCTCAGACAGGCACCCGCATTCGCTGCCAGCGTGTTCCTCATTACGAAATGCTCGCTATGATTCTGCAGGCTATACAGGCGGCAGTGGCATATATCACAATAAACAATACACATTATTTAATAAATTCTGCCGTCAGCTTCATGATGTCTTCCAGATTCTTCAGATTCTTCCATACATTGGCAGTCTCTAAGGAATGATTTGCTTTCTCTATCACATGAACCGGAATCCCTGCTTTTTGACACCGATCTGTAATTGCAGCGGTGCTCTCCACCCACGGATCTGCCGTTCCTGTAAATGCTATCGCTCTCCCCGACAGATCAGATGCGCAATTGTCAAATGTCGCCTCAAGCGGAGTATACAGCACATGCCTGCATGGTATCTTATGTCGTTCTGCGTAAGTAGTCGCAATGATCGTTCCTACACTTTTTGATAAGAATAAAATGCTGTCATACCCGGAAAAATCTATATCTTTTAATATTTCCTCTGTCTGTCCGTACAGGTCTTCAAATGCTGCCTGCATTTTTACCGGATCGCCTTTGACGTTTCCGATCCGATTCACATATTCTACGTTCTTATATTCTTTATATCCTACGGATTCTGCTACGCGCCTGCCATAATATAACAGTGGCTTGTCGCAGTGATAGCCGATTCCCGGAAAACATACTACCAGCTTCATCTTCATACCTCCTGACGGAGTTATTATAACACAAAAAACTGTGGTGGGAGGATATCTGTATATCTTCCCATCCACAGTTTTTCAATGAATATTATTTTTACGATTTAGATTTATTATTTATTTTACGTTTATTGTTTTTTATTTGAATATTATTTTATGCTTCCTTTTCAGCAGTCTTCTCATGCTTCATAAGAACAAGTTTTCTGATACATGTAATTGCTACAATGATACCAAGTACGATAAGGAATACTGCAACAATGAGCTGAAGTCCTTCAACAAGGAATGTACCGGTTCCGGCCTGGAACTTCTGGATATTTCCGATTACGTTGAGAACGATAGCTGTAAATGTTACAGCAAGCATTATAAGCATTGGTGGATAAAGCATTGCATGCTTTCTGCTTGTTGCCTTGAGGAATACTGCTACACCAATCAGTACAAGTGCTGCAAGCATCTGGTTTGCTGATCCGAAGAGTGGCCATACATTTGAATATCCACCCTTGCAGAGAAGGTAACCAAAGAACAATGTTATAACTGTAGCTAAATACTTATTTGTAAGAATCTTCTGCCATACAGGCATCTGAGATGGATCTGTAGTATCTCCCATGAACAGCTCCTGGAATGACATACGTCCGATACGTGCGACTGAATCAAGTGATGTAAGAGCAAGTGCTGATACACACATGGTCATGAATACATTCGCTACTGAATTTGGAAGTCCGAACTTCTCAAGGAAACCTGCGATACCCTGTGAGAAGATCTGGAATGGTGTAAGTCCTTCCGGTGCTTTTCCTCCAACTGCTACTGCACCAACTACGATCAATGAGATAACACCGAGGAGTGTCTCAAGGATCATTGCGCCATAACCTACAAATAACATATCTTTTTCATTTCTGATCGTCTTTGATGATGTTCCTGATGAAACAAGGCTGTGGAAACCGGAAACCGCACCACAGGCGATTGTTACAAACAGTGTTGGGAACAGATAACTCTTAGCACCTGTTGACGATACAACTGTGAAACCATTGAAAGCGTTCAGTCCCATATCCGGATGTCCAACCAGAACACCGACAAATGCTCCAACCAACATACCAACAAGCATGAATGTTGTCATGTAATCTCTTGGCTGCATAAGTAACCACATAGGAAGTACGGATGCAAGGAACAGATATGCCATGATAACGTAGTTCCACTGGTTACCGTTTAAGTACCAAGGAAGCTTCATACCTACTGCAAACATTGCAACGATGAGGACGATAGCTACGATTGCTTTCACCCACTCCTTCATATTCTTGCAAGTCTTCATAACAACACCGAGCACCATAGCGACAACAATGAATAACATAGATACTGTAGCGGCTGCTGCGCCGTTAAAGTTCTTTGTTACTGCTCCGTCAGCACCTGTTGTAAATCCGTTAAATGTTGATGAAACCATAGATGTAAAGGCTGCAATAACAAGAAGTGTAAAGAGCCAGCAGAACAGTGAGAAGAATCTTCTTCCTGCCTTGCCTATGTACTTCTCAATAACAAGTCCGATGGACTTACCCTCATTTTTAACGGATGCATACAGAGAACCGAAATCCTGTACTGCACCGAAGAATACGCCTCCGACAAGCAGCCAGAGTAAAACCGGTACCCATCCAAACATTGCCGCAATGATTGGTCCCTGTACAGGTCCCGCACCTGCGATGGATGAAAACTGATGTGCAAATACTGTAAGCTTTGATGATGGTACATAATCCTTTCCATCTTCATTTGCAACGGCCGGGGTCTTTGCATTTGCATCTATGCCCCATTTCTTAGCAAGCCATCTTCCGTAACCTAAATAGCCAGCTCCTAAAACTACTACTGCGATAAGAATAATTACCAAACTATTCATATCATTCTCCTTCCTTCCGCCATGTGGCAGATACTTGATTATAGTATGTTCACAAAGAGTTTATACAAAAACATATCTTTTATAGGACAACCTTTCCTATAAATTAAAAAAAGCTTTCGTCTTCATGTAATTTCATAAAGACGAAAGCCTTTAAACTTCCGCGTTACCACTTTATTTGCCATTCAAAAAAATGACCACTCAACCTCATCTCATAAGCTCACACTGTAGAAATAAGTTTCTTTGTAACGGTAGAAAACCGGTGACACCTAATGTCCATATCTGGAATTCAGTGCACTGCTCGCAGAGGATAATCACTAAAAACATACACCGTCTCACACCACCCGGCGGCTCTCTGAAATACTCCTTTTTTAATGATCGTATTCTGTTCGTTGCATTTGCTCTTTGTTAACTGCTAATTTAGCACTCTGTTTTTTTGTTGTCAAGAGCGATTTTAAATTTTTTTGACTTTTTCTGAATGATTTTTCCCTATTCTTTACCATCCCAACAATAAGTACACAGCTTGCACTTATCGATTCCAACGGATTCCAGCATATCGTCCAAGCGATTGAAACGCAATGATGTAAAGTTCAGTTCCTTACGGATCTCCTCAACCATTGTTTCGTATTTCTCAGATTCCGGATCTGCATACTCCTGTAATACCTCATCGGTTACATTTCCATTCTCCAGACGATCGATCACACGACGGGTGATCAGATCCATTTCTGATGATGAACGAGAGAAATTCAGATATTTACATCCATATAATAACGGAGGGCATGCCGGACGGATATGTACTTCCTTCGCACCACTCTCATATAAGAATTCAGTTGTTTCACGAAGCTGGGTTCCTCGTACGATCGAGTCATCGATCAGAAGAAGGCTCTTATCACGGATCAGTTCATCCACTGCTAACAGCTTCATCTTAGCGATCAGATTTCTCTTACTCTGGATCGTTGGCATGAAGGAACGTGGCCAGGTCGGTGTATATTTGATAAATGGTCTGGAAAATGGGATTCCGGATTCATTTGCATAGCCGATTGCATGAGCAATACCGGAATCCGGTACCCCGGCTACAATATCCGGCTTTACGTTATCACGCTTCGCCATTGCCTTACCACAATTATACCGCATCTGCTCTACACTTGTGCCCTCATAGGAACTGGATGGATAACCATAATATACCCAGAGGAAGGTACAGATCTTCATTTCTTTATTCGGATTGACCAGCGTGATACAGTTCTTGTCTGTCACGACAGCGATCTCTCCCGGTCCAAGTTCCTTATAGTCCTTATATCCAAGATTTTTATATGCAAAATTCTCAAAGGTTATACAATAGGCATCTTCTTTCTTACCGATAACAACCGGTGTTCTGCCGTATTTGTCACGGGCTGCATAGATTCCCGCCTGATTCATCAACAGAATGGATACAGAACCATCGATAGAATCAAGCGCAAACTGAATTCCTTCGATCAGATTTTCCTTCTGATTGATCAGTGCTGCGATCAACTCCGTTGCATTGATATCGCCGCCGCTCATTTCTAAGAAGTGAGAATGTCCATTCTCGAACAGCTTCTTTGTAAGTTCACCTATGTTATTAATCTTACTGACTGTTGTAAGTGCATAAGTGCCATGATGAGAACGTACGATCAATGGCTGCGGTTCGTAATCGGAGATACATCCGATTCCCATATGACCACTCATTTCCTGAACATCTTTGTCAAATTTTGTACGAAATGGTGCATTCTCAATATTGTGGATCGCACGATTAAATCCGTCTTCTCCGTATACTGCCATTCCGCCTCGTCTTGTTCCCAGATGTGAATGGTAGTCGATACCAAAGAACAAATCAAATACACAATCCTGCTTTGATGCTACGCCAAAAAATCCGCCCATTGCCTTTTCCTCTCTTTTCTAAAACTCTCATGACATTCCTCAACAAATGCTTCCATAACGAGATGTATCCATATATATTCTTTATTTCACAGAACACTTGCGTTCTATTTTTACGCAACGGTACTAAGCTCTCTGCTAATCGCAGATCGCTAAGGACCGGCGTAAAAAGAGGTCTGTTACATAAAAATATATATGTCTACATCTCTGTTTTCTAGTACAATCTCATATCTCTTTGTCAATTCATATCAATATTTTCTTCAGTGATAATTCTTCGTTTTTAATAGAAAAACTTACTAAATTTCTGATTATCTTTTCATAAGTTGGTAAATGCCGATATATCCCGTATTTTAGGGCTTTATCGGTATTTTCTTTTTGGAAGATACCTTGCATAAGCTGGCATTTACCAGCATGAAAATGCAACCAAAAGTAGTAAATGAGTAGTAAATATAAGCTCCGATATTAACAAGCCAGTCTTTCCAGTTCTGCTTTTGCAGATTGAAATGTACCGTGTGCATAATAGCCAAGTGTCATGGTTATGTTAGCGTGTCCCATAAGATATTGCAGGGTGTTTGGGTTCATTCCTCTGTTTGCCATATTCGTACAGTAAGTATGTCGGAATGAATGTGGTGTGATGTTCGGTAACTTGTCCGTGTGATACTTGTTATACTTCTTAATTAGTCCTCGCACCATGCCCTCATAGTTTCCTGCAACTTTAGGTAAGCCCTCACGGTTCAAGAATAGGAAATTGCTATAACCACCTACAATCAACGGTTGTGCCTTTCCTCTGTTCTTTAGTATTCTTTGGATTGCTTGATAAGCCCGTTCTGTCAATGGAAGTTCTCGTTTTCCGTTTTTGGTCTTTGGCGTTTCAATATAGTAGCCGATTTCGCTGTCTTTCAATAACTGGTGGTCTATATTGAGTATTCTGTTCTGCATATCAATATGCGTCGTTAGTCCGCAAAATTCAGAAATACGAAGTCCCGTTTCCAGCAGAAGCACAACCTCATCATAATACTTGCTGTAAATCTTATCCTTTTCCATAAAGGCAAGCAGGCGTTCTTCCTGCTCTGGTGTAAGGATAACTTTCTGCTCCGTATCATCTTCCAGAACATCACTTAGCTTAAATTCAAACGGGTTCTTTCTGATACAGTCGTCTTGTATCGCCATGTAAAATGACGCTTTCAAGGAACGCTTGTAGTTATCAATCGTTTTATAGGCGTATCCTTTTTCGCTCATTCTGATAGCCCATTCTTTAGCGTCCGACTGCTTAACAGTATCAATCGCCCTCATACCCAATGGGTCATTTTTCAGAGCGTTCATAAGATACTGTCGTCCTTTTTCAGTAGCCCTCTTGATGTTCTTTCTTTGGCTGTTCTTCTTGTCGTAGAGCTGGCAGACTGTCATTTTACCGCCTGCTGTATCGATACCGTCGTTAAGGTCTTTTTTAATCTGTGTTTCTTTTTCCCTCAACGATATATCATCACGCTTTCCAGCAGGTGTCTTGTCTGTCGGTACAAGTTTCCAAGAATAGATAAATTGTGGCTTTCCGTATATATCGGTATATTTATAAACGTATCTTCCGTCTTTTCGCTGGCTCTCTCCATTACGCAAATTGCGATTTTTACTGTCTTTTCGTTTTACATTAGACATAGTGTAAAGCTCCTTTCCGTCATGGAACGAGCCGTGATACGCTATATTTATTATACCATATCTACGGCTCAATGACATTAGATTTCGTCCAATGTATCTATGATTTTTTCAAATTGTTTTCGCTTAATCTGAATACGGTTGCCGTTCACGATAACCCAGCCAGCGTCAAGATTTTCTTCGGCTAATTTACGCAATTTCTTTTCGCCAATGCGGAAGTATTTGGACGCTTCTTCAACCGTCAGCGTATATTTTTCCCAAATAGGCACATCAGTATTGTTCATAATCTATGCACCCCCCTTTACTGTGTGTCGTTTTTTACAAGCAGGCAGACGGCTTTGGAAAGCTCCATTAGTATCTCAACTATTCCCATTCTTGTGGGCAGAACCGCACCATGCGGACGTATCATTATTCTGTGAGGATAGGTCGTGGCAAAACAACTTTTCCAACAGTCGCTCTCGGATCACTGCGTGGGTCGCTCGCTTTCTTTTGAAAAGGTCGTGGCGTACAGTCCCCGTGGCTCGCCATCTCACAAACGTATCTGTCTGCTTTATTCAGTTGTCAAAGTCTGAAAAACAATATCGGCTTAAAGTTTGCATTTAGAAGCACGGATATAAACGAGATAAAGCAGACCTTAGAGTTTTTCGGTATCGACAAGGACGATGAGAACAACCAGAAACGCTTGCGTGATTTGGAGAACGGACAATGCTTATTGCAGGACTTATACGGGCGTGTCGGTGTGGTGCAGATACACCCAGTCTTTGAAGAACTGCTACACGCCTTTGATACCAGACCGCCCGTACAGAGAAATGAGGTGGAGTGATGAAAGAAAGGATAAAAGGTGTGTTCACAAAAAAGAAGATTTTCCACTTTCTCAAAATGGCTCTGTTCGTGGTGGCACTCTCCCTTATCCTGCTTTCACTTTTGGGGACGGTGGCTCATGCGACGGGGCTTGTAGACGATACCATAAACGCAGAAAATCTTTATTCAAAATATCCCCTTTCCAACTACCAGCTTGATTTTTTCGTCGATAATAGCTGGTCGTGGCTTCCGTGGAACTGGCTCGACGGTATCGGAAAATCGGTACAATACGGGCTGTACTGCATTACCAACTTTGTCTGGACTATCAGTTTGTATTTGAGTAATGCAACGGGCTATGTGGTGCAGGAAGCCTATAAGCTGGACTTCATCAATGATATGGCAGACAGTATCGGAAAGAGCATACAGACCCTTGCAGGCGTTACCGAGAACGGCTTTTCTTCTACGGGCTTCTATGTTGGTTTCCTGCTTCTCATTATCTTAGTGGTGGGAATGTACGTTGCTTATACGGGACTGATAAAACGGGAAACCAGCAAAGCACTTCACGCTGTTATCAACTTTGTGGTGGTGTTCGTGCTGTCCGCTTCATTTATTGCTTATGCTCCCGACTATATCAAGAAGATAAATGAATTTTCATCAGACATCAGTACCGCTTCTTTGGATTTGGGAACAAAAATCATGCTCCCTAACTCCGACAGCGAGGGTAAGGACAGCGTGGACTTGATACGGGACAGCCTATTTTCTATTCAAGTGGAACAGCCGTGGCTCTTGCTTCAATTCGGGAACAGCAACGCAGAAGAAATCGGGACAGACCGTGTAGAAGCTCTCGTATCGGCAAGTCCAGAGGACGAGGACGGGAAAACCAGAGAGGAAGTCGTGAAAACAGAAATCGAGGACAACGACAATAACAATCTGACAATACCGCAGGTCGTGAACCGTTTGGGTATGGTGTTCTTCCTCTTGTTCTTTAACTTGGGTATCACGATATTTGTATTCTTGCTTACGGGCATGATGTTGTTCAGCCAGATACTTTTTATTATCTTTGCAATGTTTTTACCTATCAGTTTTTTACTTTCCATGATACCGAGCTATGAAAGCATGGCAAAGCAGGCAATCGTGAGAGTATTTAATACCATAATGACACGGGCAGGAATAACGCTCATTGTAACGGTGGCATTTAGTATTTCCAGTATGTTTTACAACATTTCCACAGACTACCCATTCTTTATGGTGGCGTTCTTGCAGATAGTATGTTTCGCTGGTATCTACATGAAGCTGGGCGACTTAATGAGTATGTTCTCACTTAATGCTGGCGACAGTCAAAGCATGGGACGACGCATATTCCGCAGACCGTATCTGTTTATGCGACATCGGGCTAGGCGTATGGAACACCGTATTGCAAGGGCGGTAAGTGCTGGCGGTATTTCGGGCGGTGTAGCTGGTGCGGTGGCTGGAAGTGCCGTTGCTGGCAAGAGAGCCGAAAGAAAAAATACGGCTTCTAAAGAAAATCGGGGCAATACCACTTCCAGCATGGGACAGCGTGCAGGTTCAAAAGTCGGTGCTGTTTTAGATACGAAAAATAAAGTGAAAGACAAGGCAAACGCTGTCAAAGAGAATATCAAGGATATGCCGACACAGACCGCTTATGCGGTGTATTCCGCAAAGGAAAAGGCAAAGTCCAGCGTGTCCGACTTCAAGCGTGGCATGGTGCAGGAACAGCAGTCCAGACAGACGGGACGCTTGGAAAAGCAGGAACAGCGTAAGAAAAATATCGCTGACAAACGTATGGAGCTTCAAAAGGCACAAGAAGCAAGGCAGGTACAGCGAAAGGCTGACGGATCAGCGACAACGGGAGCTACCCGTCCCCATGAGCGACCAGTCACAGCTTCAACCATTCCAAAGCCGAGTGTTGAAAAAATGCAGGAAGTCAAACGCCCAGCCACAGCTCCAACTCCGAAAGCAAGTGAGCCAGTCAAGACAAATGTTATCAAAGAGCGTCCGTTATCTTCTGGTGCTTCTGATAAGAAAGCACCCCAGCCTACACAGACAGTACATAGGCAGAATGTAGAAAAAGTGGTATCGCAGGAAACACGCCAGAATGACACCAAAGACCGCAGGATAAAGGTTCAGCAGACCCAGAGCGTCCAGAAGAACCAGCAGACCATAGAGAAAACCCGTAACCTTGTAACGAAGAAAGGACAGAAGAAAAAATGAAACTGAAACATATCGCTATCATTGGCAGTCTGTTTCCTATCCTCTTTTCTCTGGTGCTTTTCTTTGGCGTCCTCATTAGTGCGGACAGCGACGACGAGAACAGCAATTTTTCTTCTGGCATTACGGGTATGAACCTATCCGCAGAAGTCTTGAAACATCAGCCTATGGTAGAAAAATACGCCAGAGAAAACGGTATCTCCGAGTATGTCAATGTGTTACTTGCTATCATTCAAGTAGAAAGTGGCGGTACGGCAGAAGATGTTATGCAGAGTTCGGAAAGTCTTGGTTTACCGCCTAATTCCTTAGATACGGAAAGCTCAATCAAGCAGGGGTGTAAGTATTTTGCGTCCCTGCTTTCTTCCTGCAAAAATCAAGGTATCGACGACTTGAATGTAGCGATACAGTCTTATAACTATGGCGGTGGCTATGTGGGATATGTGGCAGGAAAAGGAAAAAAACACACTTTTAATCTTGCAGAGAGCTTCGCCCGTGAGAAATCGGGTGGAAAGAAAGTAACCTACACCAACCCGATAGCCGTTGCTAAGAATGGGGGCTGGCGGTATGGCTATGGAAATATGTTCTATGTGGAAGTAGTCAATCAGTATTTAGCAGTTCCGCAGGTATCGGGAGAACTGGCACAAAAGGTAATGAATGAAGCGTTGAAATATCAAGGCTGGAAGTATGTGTATGGTGGCAGTAACCCGAATACTTCCTTTGATTGTTCGGGATTGACGCAATGGTGCTATGGAAAAGCTGGTATCTCCTTACCGAGAACAGCACAAGCACAGTATGACGCAACCCAACATCTGCCACTCTCGCAGGCAAAAGCAGGCGATTTGGTGTTTTTCCATTCCACCTATAACGCTGGTTCGTATGTAACACACGTCGGTATTCTTGTTTCGCCGACACAGATGTACCACGCAGGCGACCCGATAGGATATGCAGACCTAAGTAGTAGTTACTGGCAACAGCACTTAATCGGTGCAGGACGAGTAAAACAATAGAAAGGACTTGAAAAATATGTTTAAGAAGAATAAGAAACAGACAGAAACTATCAAAGAACCAAAAGAAAAAAAGGTGCGTACTGTCAAGGTAGGCACACATAAGAAAACCGTGATTGCGTTGTGGGTGGTGCTTGTCGCAAGCGTGAGCTTTGGGGTGTATAAGAATTTTACGGCTATCGACCAGCACACCACCCATGAAAAAGAAATCATTGAACTTTGCTTGCAGGACACCAACGGGATAGAAAATTTCGTGAAAAACTTTGCGAAGTCCTATTACACATGGGATAACAGCAAAGAAGCTATCGAAGCAAGGACGCAGGCAATCAGCGGTTATCTGACAAAGGAATTGCAGGACTTAAATGTAGACACCATTAGAACCGATATACCGACCAGCTCCACGGTTACAGATGTGATTGTATGGCATATCGAGCAATCGGGAGCGGACACTTTTTCTGCTACCTACGAAGTAGATCAGCAGATAAAAGAGGGAGAACAGACAAGCAATGTGAAAGCAACCTATACTGTAAAAGTCTATGTGGACGCAGACGGGGATATGGTAATCGTTCAAAACCCTACCCTTGCACCAGCAGTTGAAAAATCAGACTATGAGCCTAAGACACCAGAAGCAGACGCAAGCGTGGACGCTGATACGGTAAATGACGCTACCGCTTTTCTGGAAACATTCTTTAAGCTGTACCCAACAGCGACGGAAAAAGAGCTTGCTTACTATGTATTGGGAAATGTGATTGAACCTATCGGCAGGGACTACCTTTATTCTGAACTGGTAAACCCTATCTTTATAAAGGACGGCGACAATGTGAAAGTCAAGGTTGCGGTAAAATTCATTGATAATCAGACAAAAGCGACGCAGGTATCGCAGTATGAGCTTGTGCTACATAAGGATAGTAACTGGAAGATTGTAGGATAAATGATATAGCGTGCATTTCCTATCAGATTTGCACGCTTTTACAAAACGACAAGAAAACTGTGCAAAAATATTGACTTGTAATGACCGAATGCTATAATATAAATGACAAGTGTACTTGGTATTATTTGAAGGGAGCGTTATATAATGGATAAAGAAAAAATACTATCACAAAACAAAAAAGAGAATCTATATCTTGATGAATACGAAAAACATATTAAACTTCAAGGGAAATCTTTTGGCTTAATGTTTGTTTTATTTATCTGCATTTTAATTCTTTTCATTAAAGCAGTTTGTAAAGAACCTTACTATGACATAATGACAATTATTGGGTCTGTGGCATTTGGCTCTATGGGTTATGAAGCACATATTTCAAAAAATAAATCCAAATTTGTTATTGCTTTATTCTTTTTTCTATTTATGGGGTATTACTTTTATAAATTTTTAATGGTAGGTTTATAGAATGGACGAACATTTAATTTTGCGAAACAGATTAAAAACTGTACGAAAAGAAAAAAAATTATCACAAACAGAATTAGCTGAACTAGTCGGGGTTTCTCGGAATACAGTTAGTTCTATTGAAACTGGACAATTTAATCCAACAGCAAAATTGGCATTAGTGCTTTGTATAGCTTTAGATAAAAAATTTGAAGAATTATTTTATTTTGATTAAAGGAGAGAACGATTATGGAATTAGAGGAATTGATTGTTGAAATAGTTATAGGATTGTTTTTACTTTTTACATCTTATCAAATAGGTATAAAAGAGAATATTACTTTATTACATGGTTATCATTATACACAACTTGACCCTAAAGATAAAAAGGTGTTTACAAAAAAAATAGGAATAGGCACTTTACTGGTTAGTATTGGTATTCTTGTTATGCCGATTATCAATTTAATCTCTCATTCTGAATTAGGCTATTACATAGGTCTTATTTTGATTGTTGTAGGAGTGTTTTATATCATATTCATCATTGTAAAATACAATGGAAAACTTATTAGCTTTAAAAAGTAGAATTGAGGTATGAATATGATAGGACTGAACAAAAGAGATATAAAAAAGGCATTGAAAGCTGGTGCAAAAGCTGGCGGTGTATCATTGGCTGATGTTCGGGCGGATATTGAAGCTACGATTGATGAAGCTATGAATAGCACCGACCCAGAGGTGCAGGCAAATTTCAAAAAGTATTTTGGGAATAAACGCCCTACACCAGAAGAATATATTTATATCATTACGAAAAAGACAAAGGCAAAATTATAATAAAAGGGTCGTGGAAATGCTTCACAAAATTGTGATCTGCATTATCACGGCTCTTTTACTCTCTGTTTACTTTCAAAACTGTAAGTGTAATTGAATACTGCCCTTGCTATAATTTAATTGTATTCCAAAACAAATAAATGTGGCAGGAAGAAAGGAGCGATTTTTAATGGAACACATTTTAAATTTAGAGCAAGTAAAAAAATACTACGGGGGTAACTCTGGAAATATCACAAAGGCAGTAGACGGTATTTCTATGTATGTAGATAAGGGCGAATTTGTCGCAATCATGGGAGCTAGTGGTTCTGGAAAGACTACCCTATTAAACTGTATCTCTACGATTGATACTGTAACCAGCGGACACATTACAGTCAATAATCAAGATATTACCAAAATCAAGGATAAAGATTTTGCTGATTTCAGACGTGAAAATTTAGGGTTCATTTTTCAAGATTTCAACCTTTTAGATACTTTAACGATTGGAGAAAACATTTCTTTATCATTGGTTATCAACAAACAGAACCCTACTGATATTGAGAAAAGAGTTCATGCTATCGCCGATAAATTGGGTATTCGTGATATTTTATCGAAATTTCCTTATGAAGTTTCTGGCGGACAAAAACAGCGTTGTGCTTGTGCTAGAGCCTTAATCAATGAACCGAAACTGATTTTAGCTGATGAACCGACGGGAGCTTTGGACTCAAAAGCTTCCAGATTATTACTGGAAACAATGTCTGAAATCAACAAGAAAATGCAGGCTACTATTTTAATGGTAACACATGACCCGTTTAGTGCGTCTTTCTGTGAACGTATTTTGTTCTTGAAAGACGGTAAAATATTCAATGAAATTTTCAGAGGGGAAAAAAGCAGAAAAGATTTCTTCAATGAAATACTGGATATATTAACCTTGCTCGGAGGTGAAGTGGGAAATGTTAGGTAAGTTAGCGTATAGAAATACAAAAAGAAATATTAAAGATTATTTGATTTATCTGATAACCGTTACTGCATCCTTTTCTCTTATATTTGCTTTTAATTTGGTGGCAAATTCTGATGAAATTGTAAAGTTATGTTCCAGTATGGATGCATTTAAGAATTCATTGTTCGCTGTAAATATTCTTATTATTTTTGTGATATGCTTTTTGATCAACTATACAACGAAATTTATGTTTGAAAAAAGAAGTAAAGAATTAGGAACATATATGCTTCTTGGCATTAAGAAAAAAGAAATTGCCCACTTAGTTGTAATTGAAAATATACTGTTGGGAATTTTAGCATTTGTATTAGCTATTCCTATTGGCTTTTTATTCAGCCAGTTTGTGTCGTTAGTAATTGTAAACTTACTGGGTATTCCAAAAACTCTCTTTATTTCTTTGAATTTCGTTTCTATTGGACTATTGATAATTTATTTTTTAACTATTTATGTTTTGGTTTTGCTTAATCTATTAAGAAGAATAAGTAAAATGACGATACGTGATTTTCTTTATTTTGACAAACAAAATGAAAAGAAAATGTTCCGTGACAGTAAAAAAAGAAATGTCATTTTTGTTTTAAGTATTATTCTTGGTGCGATTTCTCTTTTTCTCTGGAATTCACGTTGTACTATGGATAATTTTAATAAGCAAGAAACACTTACTTATTTGATGGTAAGCGTAATCATGTTGATTATCAGCATTTATGGTATATCTACAACTTGTGCAGATATGTTCTTGACTGTTATCTTAAAATTTTGTATAATAGGAATTGAAGTTAAATTAGATGCTAAAAATTTGTAATTAAGAAGGAGGGATTCGTCATGTTGGTATTCCAAATGCGTAATGTAGATAAAACATCTACTGTTTTGAAACAGACTAAAAACAGTGATTACGCAGATAAATAAATACGTTAGATTAATTCCTACCAGTGACTAATCTTATGACTTTTTAAACAGATAACTAAAATTACAAACAAATCGTTTAACTTCTGTATTTATTTACAGATGTAATCACTTCAGGAGTGATTACATGAACAAAAATATAAAATATTCTCAAAACTTTTTAACGAGTGAAAAAGTACTCAACCAAATAATAAAACAATTGAATTTAAAAGAAACCGATACCGTTTACGAAATTGGAACAGGTAAAGGGCATTTAACGACGAAACTGGCTAAAATAAGTAAACAGGTAACGTCTATTGAATTAGACAGTCATCTATTCAACTTATCGTCAGAAAAATTAAAACTGAATACTCGTGTCACTTTAATTCACCAAGATATTCTACAGTTTCAATTCCCTAACAAACAGAGGTATAAAATTGTTGGGAATATTCCTTACCATTTAAGCACACAAATTATTAAAAAAGTGGTTTTTGAAAGCCGTGCGTCTGACATCTATCTGATTGTTGAAGAAGGATTCTACAAGCGTACCTTGGATATTCACCGAACACTAGGGTTGCTCTTGCACACTCAAGTCTCGATTCAGCAATTGCTTAAGCTGCCAGCGGAATGCTTTCATCCTAAACCAAAAGTAAACAGTGTCTTAATAAAACTTACCCGCCATACCACAGATGTTCCAGATAAATATTGGAAGCTATATACGTACTTTGTTTCAAAATGGGTCAATCGAGAATATCGTCAACTGTTTACTAAAAATCAGTTTCATCAAGCAATGAAACACGCCAAAGTAAACAATTTAAGTACCATTACTTATGAGCAAGTATTGTCTATTTTTAATAGTTATCTATTATTTAACGGGAGGAAATAATTCTATGAGTCGCTTTTTTAAATTTGGAAAGTTACACGTTACTAAAGGGAATGGAGATAAATTATTAGATATACTACTGACAGCTTCCAAGAAGCTAAAGAGGTCCCTAGCGCCTACGGGGAATTTGTATCGATAAGGGGTACAAATTCCCACTAAGCGCTCGGGACCCCTTGTAGGAAAATGTCCTAAGTGTGGCAACAATATTGTATTAAAAAAATCGTTTTATGGTTGTTCAAATTATCCTGAATGTAAGTTTACTTTAGCTGAACATTTTAGAAAGAAAAAACTAACCAAAACGAATGTAAAAGAATTACTGGAGGGAAAAGAAACCCTGGTAAAAGGAATCAAAAACAAAGAGAAAAAGCCCTACAATGCCGTTGTAAAAATTGGGGAAAAGGGATATATTGATTTTATCTCTTTTTCAAAATAAACATAAAAGCCCTTTAAAGAGGGCTTTTATATATTAATCACAAATCACTTATCACAAATCACAAGTGATTAATCACAAATCACTTGTGATTTGTGATTCTTAATGATACAATATTACTATGTTTTAGCTTTAAAGGCTCGTACAGACTATATGTTTTGTGCGGGCTTTTTTCATACCCGAAAAAATTTAAAAAATTTTTCAAAAGAGGTCATTAAATCACACCTAGCTGTCCTTATATGGTGCGGAAAGAGGGATAAACACTTTTCAAATCATAAAGGAAAGGAGGTGAGATTGATGAAACCGTCTGACTTCCAGAAAACAGTTCAATGTCGTTTTGAAAGTTGTTTAAAGAAAGTTGTCCGTAGTGTCGTGAAAGATTATTACAAGGAATTAAACCGTCGTAAGAATAAAGAAATATCTTTCAGCGAATTGCCAGATGTCCTTGTTGATAAAATGGCTGTTTGGGACGACTACGAAACAGATTATACAATCTTTTCAGTATGTGGCATTGATATTCGTGTCCTTGATGATGAATTGGCAGAAGCTCTGCATTTTCTTCTTTCAACATCTGCCAGCCTACAAGTTTGTACTGTGTGCCGACTTCTAAGCCCTCTAAGGTTATGGTATCAATGATTGTTACCTCTTTTCCAGCTTCAAGCTCTTTGTTGCCGTCCTTATCGGTAGCAGTCGTATGAATTTTGATGATACGCTCTGTGATAAGTACCGTCTGTCCGTCGTCCTCAATGTCTTTATGTTCCGCAACTTTTACGGGTTCTTCTGGATTGCTCAAATCGTATAATTCCTCGAATGTTACCAGATTTTTACCGCCAAGCTCGGACGCATTGAATGTATAAGTAATTTCCACTTTCATAGCTTCATCATCAGCGATAAAGGTATAGTCATTTTCTACACGCTTTCCATTGATAAGAAGCTCGGTGTTTTCTTCCTTTAACATCTGCCAGCCTTTGAGCTGATATTTTGTGCCTTTTGTAAGTCCGTCTAATTTGACGGTATCAACGATTGTTACCTCTTTTCCTGCAAGGATTGTCTTTTCGCCGTCCTTACTGGTCGCTGTGGTATGGATAGAGATTTCTTTTTCGTATTCATCAGTCAAAGTACCTAAATCAATCACAAGGTTATTTCTTGATACCACGATTTCAAAAGGTGGGATAAGCTCAAAGCCTTTGTTACTATCGCAACGCATTTCTTCAATGATGTAGGTATCATAAGGCAACGCCCCTTTGCTGTCGTCTGGTTTAGAAGTTCCAAACCATACACCGTCCTCGCTGGTCTTTCCTGCGTTGGTATTATGCTTATGAGAAGCCCAGTCAGAAGAAGTGGAGAATTGCCCGTTATCATCAGTTACCACAACATGACTTTCGCCCGTTGTCTTGCTTGTGATCCTAAAGGGAACATCAGCAAGACGCTTGTGTGTGCCTGCTCCGATTTTTACGCCCTCAATATCTCCACGCTTAATCTGATTGTAGATAGAATGGGCTTCGTCGGTTAAATCAACGATTTTTCCATTCTCTGTGATTGCAAAATCAATCGGTTTTGCACCGTCTGTCAAATATCCGTTTGGAGCTTCACTCTCAACGATACGGAATTTTCCATAAGGTAAAAGGTCAGCAGACGTAGAAGCGACACCCTCAATGTCTGTATGGATTGTCTTTACCACTTCATTTTTCTTGTATAGCTTGCCCTCAACCAGTACCGCATTATCATTTAAGGAAATGATGTCAAAGGCAGTATCTTTCAAAGTGGCACTTCCTTGTGGTTTTGTATCGCCCGTTTCTAAATCTCGTTTCTGAATTTTCACACCGCCACGGATAACCTTGTCTGATACAGAAAACTGGTTACTTCCAGTCAATACGGCAAGGTCGCCGTCCTCGGTAATCTGTGTTACATATAAGCCCTTAATCTGTTCGGACTTATCGCCAGCCTGCATATATGCACCGTCCAGCAAGTAACCGTTTGGAGCTTTTGTTTCTTCTACGGTTAGTGTTCCAAGTGGAAGAACGGCTTTGCCGTCCTGCATATAGAAACTGTCGCCAGATACCTTGTATGCGTCCGCTAATTTTGTAACATAGTGGATTGTACCGTCGCTGTCTGTTTCGGCGATTGTCTTTGTAACCCATGTTCTTGTAGCTTCGGCAGGGAGATTGTCTTTATTGTAGAAGCCAGTATAATACTTCCATGTAAATTCCGCACCTGCTAAAGAAGCGTTCCCCTGCGGATTGTCTTTCTGTGTTTCCATATCAATCTTGAAGAGTTCAATCAAAGTGTCTGTTACCTTTGGTGTATCTGATACGTTCAAGGTCGCTGTCTTTCCAGCTTCAACCTTTAAGGAATATATATTTGTATCAACCTTATATCCTGCTGGTGCGGATAATTCCTTGATATAGACTGTGTCAGCCGTTACCTCTACGACATCTGTATTTCCGTTTTCATCAGTCGTAAGGGTGGCAAGCTGTTTCGTGCAGTCCTTATCAGCAAAGACACCGTATGTCGCACCAGCGATAGAGTAATTCCCGTTACCGTCTGTAATGCTGGTATTACTGGAAGTCTTTTGAAGTTTCGCATTTCCAACATTGAGTTTCGCCCAGAATTGTCCCAATTCCTGCCCCTCGCCAGAGTAGATATAACCGCCACATTCATAGCGTCCTTTATTCTCTTTGACAAAGGCTTTTGCACCAGCGAAAACTTCGTCCTGCGTTGCCTTTGGAATTTCATCATAAGAAGCTCGCACGTTATCGCATTGCCAGCCAAGATGTACGCTTAATCTCTGCCAGACAACAAGCTGTCTTAAAAGGTAGGCGTGGTTTTTGCTTATTCCGTTGTGGCTGTCTGTGTACTGTTTTACATATTCGATAGATAAGGCAACGTCGCTTATCTGGTCGGCACTCATACGGGTGCTTGCGTCAGCTCTGGTCTTGTAGCCATTCTTAAAGTCTGTGTTAATGTCGATACAGTAAGCGTCCTCGCCCTCAACGGTCAAATGTCCCTCATTAAAGGTAGAACCAATCGAACCGTCATTCATTACTTTTTCAACGATACCGACACGCTCTTTTGACTCCGTCCAGTATTGCTTACTTTCTGCATGAACGGGTGTAGTCGGCAAAGCAGTAACGACAGTTGCAAGAGCTAAGAAGCCCGTACACAATCGTTTTAACATCTTTTTCATAAATCTAATGCTCCTTTCATTTTTGGTAATAAAATAACCGTCCATAATGAACGGCTGAAAATAGAAAAGGAACGTCATTTTAGGCGTTCCATAGTCTATGAGTTATTCAATTTTTCTTGTTTCAATACTGATGTGCTGTACCATATCTTTGCATATCTAGGAAAACTTGCGTATCAAGGCTCATTCAATGGTAGTAAATAAGTAGTAAATTGATGTGTTTGTTTCCTTGAAAATGCTGATAGATACTGTGTTTTAGCGGATAATCAGATTTTTATTGTGTTTTTAATAGAAACCTTTTTTATTTTATAGGATGTACTTACATAAATCAATAATTTCTATCAAAAAACGTAATAAAAAAAGAACAAGATCATACACTTATCGGGCTGCAAACAGCTTGCGAAAATATGTATAATGTTGTTCTTTTTCTATAGATGTCAATATTATTCTTTAGCTATATGCAGCATGCTGCATTATGATCAGCCTCTGACGGTTTTTGTGACGGCAAGGCGGAGGACTCTGGTGGTTTCTTCGGCGGCGCACAACTTATCCGCCCATGTTACGATCCAGCTCTCCCGGAACTTTGGAGGTGTTATGTTGAGTGGGAACATATGCTTTCGGATGATATCCCGCTCAATGAAGTTCAAATTGAAATCCCGTCTGGCATTATGCAAGGCTCGTTCTGCATGAAAAAAACCATGCAGCCGATGTCCGCCATCCTTCTCATGCCAGTCATACAAGAAATAATCATGAAGCAGTGCTCCACGCACCAGCGACCGTTCATCAATATATGCGGAACATTTCTCTGCAAGCTCCAGACTTTTCTCCGCCACCCGCAGGGAATGATCGTAACAGGTTATTGAACCATGTTGCACAAATGTTTTTTCTTTCTGCATACCCTCTGATGCCAGGATATCCGCACCATATTTATATATTTTTTCTTCGATACGATTCGCTTCCATTTTGGATTCTCCTGAATTCCCTAATCTCTGTCTCTTACATCATTCAACTACTGCCAACTATTTTCCAATTCCTTGCTTTTTTCTCAAACCGGCTATTTATTCTTACCCATGATAGCACAATTTATACGTGGTAAACTATTACTTTTTCTTAATGTTCTTTTTATTTTTCTTGATTCATTTTTACCGATAATTCCGGAACAACAACCTTGATCACATTCACCAATTTTGTCATTGGTTCTGTAATGATAAAATCTCTTCCCAGCTGACTCTTTATTATAAGCTCCAGTCCCATAACCTTCTCATCAACATCGGTCAGAATGCTGGCAGTTCCTTCTCCCATCACGCAAGCATAATTTGCCCCATATTCACATGGAACTTCACCACCACTGGTCAGTACCATATCTGTATCAATCTCGATAAATACATTTGGATTGGCTGCGATCACGTCATATTTGCGTCCTTCCGTTGCGCCATGCATATATAACGTAAGTCCACCATCCTTATAAATATATCCATAATGTAATGGAACAATGTATGCCTTTCCCTCATCCACCATACCAAGGTGAACCACGCCTGCTTTCTTTATGATCTGCTCAATCTTCACCGGATCTGTAACTTCACATTTTTGTCTTCTCATTGGTCTGTTCATTATGTTCTCCTTTTAGCCACATTGGGCTTAAATTATTATTAAAGACTTATTTTCCATCCCTCAATCATCAACAATAAACTTATGAATAGGGCGTACTTTCCTATAAAGTAAAAAAAACAGAGAATTCGCACATCGTCGAACCTCTCTGTTCTTTTTTATTATATACCAGATTTGTGTTATCTGACAAGTGAACATTTATAATTATTTAAAGTTGCATGCAGAACATTTGTTTGATATAATAATCACGGTGCTACCCTATTCGGTAGGCGGTCAGTCTTCTCCACAGGAGTTATAGCCTGTGTTTACATAGAAATCCATTTATGGAAATCTGTTGAGGAGGTCGGTGCTTATGCTTACAACGGAGCTTTTTATAGCCATTATCAGCTTATGCATTACTTGCTTTGCTCTTGGTTATACCGTTGGTTCTAAGAGCAATAAATAGGCACAAAAAAACCGCCCAGCCCGGTAAACTGTGAGCGGTCCTTTTTGTGACCAAAACATTATCAAGGCTAACCGTCTATCGGTAGCATCTTTTGATATTATATTAACATTCCCCCTCTTTTATGTCAACACACAACCCGGCAAACATAGTAACTGCGGTTTCAAGTATGGAATCGGGAAATTCGAAATGCTCTGTATGAAGCTGGGCATAATCCTCTCCATCACCAATGCCGAAAAATGCGCCCTTTGTCTCCTGCAAGTACCAGCCAAAGTCCTCCGACCAGTGCATCGGCTCAGGCAGCTCTATATATGGAATCTGGTGAGAAGCCGCACATGCCCGGATCTTCTGCACCTGTTCCGCATGATTATCCGTAGATGGAAACCGTTCAATCTCCTTTATCGAAAGTTCCAGAGCTTCCTTCTGTGCCATAACCTCTGCCAGCTTACGGATCTCTGCCAGATACTCACGAAATACCTGTTCGCCTTCGCTTCGAACGGTAAGTCTCAGATACCCGTCCGATGCCGCTACACCGTAGTTCTCACTTCCAAGTTTCATCCCGATCAAAGTCATGCGGACAAATCCCTTCGTCTCATTAAACTGCTTTGTCAGTTCTTCAATCTGAAGCAGAAGTCCGGCAAGTGCATATCCGGGATTTCTGCCAGCTTCCGGATATGCTGCGTGGCTCGGCGTTCCTGTCATGTGGATCTCTAAGCCCGTTGAAGCACATGCAAATGTTCCATCCTTCACAAGTACCGTTCCAAGCGGCTTCCCCGGTATATTATGAAAGCCATAGATTTCTCCGATATGCTTTTCTTTGATCAGGCTTCTGCAAAGCTCTGCACCCTTTCCAATCTCCTCTGCCGGCTGGAAGATCAGATATACATCCTGTGCCAACGGATCTTTTCTGCTGTCCAGATACAAGCCAAGTCCACATAGCACACTGCTGTGTCCATCATGTCCACAGAAATGCCCCGGCTTTCCATCTTTGCCACATACCGCATCCATATCTGCCCGGAATGCAATCGGCTGCTTATACTCCTCCATTTGCTCTGGTATTTCCGCAGCCACTTCACTCACATGGAATGTTTTATCATTTTCTGTGGTTACCCGATCATCTGCTCTTTTCACCGCATAAAACCACGCCCCACAATCTACGATCTCTAATGCTGTATGCGATTTTAAGAAATCCATCAGCAACTGTTTTGTCTTTACTTCCTGCATGGAATGCTCCGGGATCCGGTGGAGCTGCTTTCGCAGTTCCATTATTTGCTCTATAATCTGTTTATCTATATATTGCTCTCTCTTATCCATATCGTCAGCCCTCTATTCCCATAAATCTTCATCGTTTCATCGTTACTTCATAAGTATTTGTGCAGCAAACACCGCAGCAACACTTAATATCACACTTAATCCTATATAAAGTATCGCAAATCCGTAATTCCCGCTCTGTATTAATTGATCTGTTTCCAACGCAAATGTAGAAAACGTCGTAAATCCACCACACACTCCCGTCTTTAATGTCAAAACCAGAAGTGGTGATACCTGATACTTTTCTGCCGACACAGAAATTAAGCCAATAACAAATGCTCCTATTACATTAATCAATAATGTTTTTATCGGAAAGTTGTTTTGTGCTCCCACCGGTATTAAACCAATCAAATATCGAAGAATTGCACCTATGCCGCCTCCAACGCCAACTAACAAACATTTTACCATTTTATCTTTTCTCTCTTTCTGTCATTTCATACCTACACTATCAAATGATAAAACAATACAAATTTTATGCAAGTATAATTTGTATTTTTGTAACCTTTAAACCGGATGAATTGTGTTATTATTGAAAGGCCTTTTAACACAAGAAAAGAGGATGTGACTATGCGATTACCAACACAAACTGTTATACAAATGTATCAGGACAATCTGTTCCGCATTGCATTTTCCATTTGTCAGAACCGGGAGGATGCCGAAGATGTTGTTCAGGAAACATTTCTACGCTATCATTCAGGTGCCGTGGATTTTAACAATGAAATGCATATCCGGGCATGGCTGATCCGGGTTACGATCAATCAGTCAAAAAATATGCTTCGCACCTTCTGGCACAGGAACCGGACATCATTGGAAGATTATATGGAACAACTGAATTTTTCTGATACTGAAAGCCAGGAATTATTTGAAACAGTCATGAAGCTGCCGGAAAAATACCGGACAGTGATCCATCTGTTTTATTATGAAGACTATTCCATTAAGGAAATTGCAGACATTCTAAAGATCAGCGAAAGCAACGTAAAGGTCCGGTTAAACCGCGGACGTACCGTGCTTCGCGACACCCTAAAGGAGGCTTGGGACTATGAACAATCAGAATAAAGAACGCTATAAGAAAACATTTGACATGATCCACTCAGATGCAGTCATCAACATCACCCCGGAACGCTCAAAGAAGCTGCGGATCCACACGATCACACGCAGACTTTCCTACGCAGTTGCCGGACTGGCAGCCATCTTTTGTCTGTCAAATGGCATCTGTCTGGCAGCAACCGGAAGCACCTGGGTGCATAAGGTATTCTCTACTGCAAATGGTACGAAGGTCGAATGCGATGCAGAAGACGCTACCATGTCTTTCCGTATCGAATCAACCGATCAAACCTATGTCACCGCGAAAGCCGGAAGACTGTATTTCACCCTGAACGGACAGCAGACCGATATCACAGACAAATGCAGTACAGATACCTACTTCCGATATGATTACACGGATGCCGATCATATCACACATGTGATCGTCATAGGCGGAACTGCCGATGATTATGGCTATGCCGAATATCTGTTTGATGCAGATGGTACTTATATCTTCAACAACATGAATGTATCTTCCGATACTCCGGCATGGTTTGTAAATGCGGAAAAAGATCTCGGTGTAGATGCGGAATCCTTATCGGATGAAGCTGCCACCTATTCCGTGACCGAAGAATAAAAATTTTTAAAATAATTCCATAAATCCTCCATTTTCTTTCGTATGTAAATTAAAGAAGCAAATAAACCGGACATTGATAAGACTATATATTTTTTTGAATATTCTTATTCACTGATATATGTTAGTATTATTCATATCTGACCACGAAAGAAATGGAGGATTATTTATGAATAAAAAGATAATCAGCTTATTACTTGGTGCATGTCTGTGCACAAGTCTTGCAGGATGCAGAAACGCAGATAATAATGGCGGCAGCGTCACCAAACAAAAACTTTTAGCATCAAAGGAACTCGGAAGTGACATCGCAGTCGGAGCAAAACCGGCGCCCGTCGATTCCTATGAGGAACTTAAAAACGGTGTCAACAATTTTGCATTTGACCTGTATGATGCACTTCCAAAAGACAGCAACTGTTTTTATTCCCCTTACAGTATTTCCAGTGCACTGTCCATGCTCGATCAGGGTGCCGGGGGCGAAACGAAAACGGAACTGGAATCAACACTTGGCATCAAAGATCTTTCAACCTGGAATACGGAAATGCAAAGCTATCTGAACAAAGACTGGTCCAAGCAGACATATGTAAATACTGCAAATTCCATCTGGATGACCACCGGAAAAGACTGGGCGGCTAATATCTCAGATGATTTTCTGCTTCCGGCCAAGACCTATTACCATGGTGAGATATATGAAGCCGATTTTACGGATCATGCCGATCAGGTTGTGAAGGATGTAAACAACTGGGTAAATGAACATACAAATCAGATGATCCCATCCATCATGAATGAACTTTCGACAAATACTGTTATGATGCTCATTAATGCGGTTTACTTTGAAGGAAAATGGCAGACACCATTTACAGAGGATAACACATACGATGATACTTTTCACGGAACAAACGGAGATTCTACCGTACCAATGATGCATCTGCACGATGAACAATTCTCTTATGCGGATAGCGGATCGATAAAAGGAATCGTACTTCCTTACGATGGTGATTCTGTTGTAATGAAAGTATTCCTTCCATCTAAAGAAGGCGATACGATCACCAACCTGTTCGATGCTTTAAGCAGTGATGAGAAACAGGCACTTATCGACTCTCTGGATAATGCTGATTCTCCTGAGATAGAGACCATTCAGCTTCCAAAATTCACAGATGAACAGAGTATCAACGGTCTGGATGATATCCTGAACAGACTTGGAATCCGGTCTGCATATGCTTTTGCTGATTTCTCAAAGATCGCAGATGGCATCGCGGTATCTTCCGTTTCTCACAAAGCAAAAGTGATCGTTGATGAAAACGGAACAAAGGCTGCCGCGGAGACGGATATCATAATAAAGGAAACTGCTATGATGCCACCGGAAGAAACCTATAACTTCATCGTTGACCAGCCATTTGTCTATGTCATTGAAGATCAGGATACCGGAATGATCCTGTTCATGGGACGGGTAAATGATCTGTAAGATCCAATTCCATATTGATTTTCAATACTCTCTGTGCTATCGTAATAAGAAATAAATACAGACACATGCAACGGAGCAATTCAGAAAATGAGTTGCTCCGTTTTTTGTTTTATCAAATATAAAACTGAAAAATCTTCTGCCTGCAAGAGATGATTTTTCAAACACGATATGGATATTTTATTTACGATACAAGGAGGATACAGAAATGGCGAAACTTATTACAAACTCGACCCCAAAGGCTGACGGTTTCCGTATGCCGGGAGAATTTGAAGAACAAAAGCAGATCTTTATGATCTGGCCGGAACGAACCGACAACTGGAGAGCCGGTGCGAAACCGGCACAAAAAACATTTGCAAATGTAGCTGCTGCAATCTCAGAATTCGAACCTGTTACAATGTGCGTATCTGCCGCACAATATGAACATGCAAAAGCCATGCTGCCTGCCGGCGTACGGATCGTTGAAATGAGCAGCAACGATGCATGGTGCAGAGATATGGGACCATCTTTTCTGATAAATGATAAAGGCGAAACCCGCGCCTGTGACTGGACCTTCAATGCCTGGGGCGGACTGGTCGACGGATTGTATTTTCCATGGGATAAGGATGATCAGATCGCATCCAAAATCTGCGAACTGGAACAGATTGATTCTTACCGAACCGGTGATTTCGTATTAGAGGGCGGCTCTTTTCATGTCGATGGGGAAGGTACACTGATCACCACCGAGATGTGCCTGCTGTCAAAGGGAAGAAATCCTCATCTCACAAAAGCTCAGATCGAGCAGAAATTAAAAGATTATCTGAATGTCGATACGATCATCTGGATCACGGACGGCATCGATCCCGACGAGACAAATGGACATATCGATGATGTTGCCTGCTTCGTCCGTCCCGGTGAAGTTGCCTGCATCTATACGGATGATCCGACTGACCCATTCTATAAAGAAGCACAGGCCGCTTACCACACCCTGTCAAATGCTGTAGATGCCAAAGGCAGGAAACTGATCGTCCATAAGCTCTGTACAACCAAAGCTCCGGTTTATCTGAAGGGCATGGACACAGTCGATGCAGTTCCCGGAAGCACTCCAAGAAAAAACGGTGACCTTGCGATCGCCTCTTATCTGAATTTTCTGATCGTAAATGGCGGCATCATCCTGCCACAGTACGGTGATGAAAATGACGCTCTTGCAATCCGTCAGGTGCAGTCCATGTTCCCGGAACGTAAGGTTGTCGGTGTCCGTACCGAAGAAATTGCTTACGGCGGCGGCAATATCCACTGTATCACCCAGCAGCAGCCGAAAGTATAAATGACATATGGAGCTTTACCTGTTATATATAAATCGTACTATATAAAAAAGATCGTACAGGAGAATCAAATTCATCCCTGTACGATTCTTTTTTACTTTCTCATCATTGCAAATCTTTCTCTGCAAAGCTCCTGCATCAGCATCGGAACTGTCCAGTTCTGATTGCTTGGTGTCAGAATGGCTTTATACATAACCTTCACCTCAGCATGACGAAGCTCAAACAACATCTTATCCAGCCGTTTTTCTTTCAGATTGCATACCAGAATTAAGCTGTCTGCACGGCTCTTTGCCTGTGCGTTCACCGCCCCTGTCTCTGAAGAATGTCCTGTCACATTTTCCTGTTCCCGACCAGTTCCATCTATCGTATCTGCGGCATTTTTATAGACTCCATTTACAAGCTCGCCCAACTTATAATTCGCTGTCACTATTTCTTCCGGTATCCGGTCTACAGTGATCTTCATCCGGCTCGCAATGTTCTGTATCTTGTGATATTCGATGTCATCTACATGTATTAATACTAACTTTTCCATGCCGTCTCCTGTCTACATTTTATTATGGTACACCAATGTTCATTATACCACAACTGCCACATTTCTCCTACTTATCTTCTTCTGCCCAGACTTCTTTTGCCATACGAAATACTGCCCATGCCTTTGGCCATCCACAGTAAAATACTGCATGTGTAACGATCTCAGCAATTTCTTCTCTGTTTGTAGTCTTCATACTATCACTCTCCATCTTACTTAAACCTGCTTCAGAACTTATGCTCTTATGTTCTGATGTTCCCCGTATTTATATACGAAAAAGGAGCATACCTTTTTCGTACACTCCTATCATACTCTTTGAACCTTACTCCAAGTCAAGAACTTTTTTGTATGAAGTTTTTATGAAGTAAGTATTCTCAGTAGTGAACTACCCATTGTCTAAAGCCAATGGGATTGCGGTAGCCTTATTTCAACGAACTTAAACATGATCTGACCGGTATCAGCCAGAAGGTTCTGACCAACAGCCTTCGCTCAAAGGAAGAAGATGGGCTGAGCACCCGACCGGGTGCTCTTGCTTTATCTTTTCTTTGCTGCTTTGGCTGCTTTCTCCAACTTTCGCTTCTTTGCCTGCTCAGCCATGAATAATTTTCTGAGATTTTCCAGCTTTGCAGCTTCCTCTTTTGCGGTATTCAGATCATCTGTGACCTTGTCCTGTGCGTCCTGACTGTCAAATCTTACAAAGTTCTCAAATACGGTCGGATAAGTGAAAGTCTTTTCTATATTCTCACACTGAAATAAAATACGGATGTGTGTACCATCACATTCAACTACGTTTCCCTCACCAAATTTTACATGTTTCACTTTTTCGTTTTCAAACATAACCTATCTTCCTCTCTACCTATTGAAAACATCTCCAACTGCCAATATGTGCCCTGTTTCGTCTTGCCGCTACGGCTAAAAAATAACTTTTTATTTCAAGTTTCTATATTAATATTACCAAATATTTTTCATAAAATTCCAGTGCAAATTTATTTTCGTAAGAAATTCGTAAAAACCCACACTCAATCTTTCAAATTTTGTAAAAAATTTATTCTTGACATTTACCCTGCTATTCAAATATGCAGAAAACCGTCTCAGAAAACAATGCACTTTTTAAGCCTCGCCTGCGCTAATTGCAGAAACTTTCATATCTGGTTTGTTTGGAACTATCCGATATATTACAAAAGCAACAGTTACTATATATTACACTATTATGTAGCAAGCCTTTTTCAACGCCGGTCCTTAGCGAGTTGCCATAGGCAAGGAGCTTAGTACCGCTGCGTTGAAATAGAGTGCAAACGACTTGCGGAATAATAGGTGTAATTATAGTACTAGTTGCTTTTAATATCTTTCATTCTGTTCCAAACAAAACAGATATGGGCTTTTCGCTTATCTTGCGGAGGCTTTTAACAGTTCAGCCACCTCAGCTTCTGTGGATAAGGACAATGCTTTTGCTGCAAGAGCATCTGCATCTGCCTTTGACCATTTGGCAATTGTGCCTCTGGTTCTTAAAACAGAAGTTGCCGATACACTGAACTCTCCCAGTCCAAAGGAGATCAGAAGTGGGATCAGTAACGGATCAGCAGCTGCTTCACCACACATACCTACCATGATGCCTGCTGCATTTCCTGCTTCAATAACATTCTTCATAGAACGAAGAACAGCAGGATTGTATGCGGAATACAAATATGCAACCTTGGCATTTCCTCTGTCAACTGCCATTGTGTACTGGGTCAGATCATTTGTACCGATACTGAAGAAATCAGCTTCCTTTGCCAGAAGATCTGCGATCAGGCTGGCTGCAGGAGTCTCGATCATAACGCCGACCTGAATATCCTTGTTATATGCGATTTTCTCTGAATCTAACTCCTTCTTAAGTTCCGCTACCAGTTCTTTTACCCGTCGAATCTCATCCACACAGGTAACAAGCGGAACCATGATCTTAATATCGCCAAATGCACTCGCACGAAGCAATGCACGAAGCTGTACCTTGTAGCTGTCCTCATTTTTCAAACAATATCTGACTGCACGGAAACCAAGGAATGGATTGTCTTCTTTTTCCAATCCGAGATACGGGATATCTTTGTCACCGCCGACATCCAGTGTACGGATAATAACTTCTTTACCCTGCATCGTCTCGGCTGCTGCCTTATATGCTTCAAACTGCTCGTCCTCTGTTGGCAAACTGTCTGTTCCCATGAACAGGAACTCAGTACGGAATAAGCCTACGCCTTCACCATCAGCAGCTACAACACCCTTGGCATCCTCTGGATTGCCGATATTGCCATATAAAGCTACCTTTGTTCCATCAGCAGTTACTGTATCTTTTCCTCTGTAGATCTGAAGCAGTTCCTTCTCTTTCAGGTAATCTGCGCGCTTTGTCTCATATTCTGCGATCTCATCCATCGCAGGTTCTAAGATGCAAACGCCTTCGCATCCGTCTACAACTGCCATCATACCATCGGACACCTGATCTACGATACCATCTACACTAAGTACAGCAGGGATCTCAAGTGCTCTTGCAAGAATAGCTGAATGAGAAGTCTTACCGCCAATCTCGGTGATAATACCTGCTACATTTTCCTTTACGATTCCTGCTGTCATGGATGGTGTCAGATCCTTTGCGACGATCACTGTACCTGCCGGAACATCTCCGATATTAATATCCGGCGTACCGGTAAGGATCTTAAGCATACGGACACGGATATCTCCTACGTCAGTTGCTCTCTGTCTAGTCAGTTCATCATCTACCTGGGAGAACATGGATACGAACATATCACATACGCTGTCAACGGCTGCTTCTGCGCATTCGCCATTACCGATCAACTCCTTGACCTGATCCTGCATAAATGGATCACTCATCAAAACGATATGTCCTTCCAGGATCTCTGCATTATGTCCTCCAACCTTTTCTTTCATTGCATCTGCCATTTTCTGAGTCTTTTCAACAAAAACTTCCATAGCATTCTCAAATCTCTGAAGTTCAGCATCTGTATCTGTTACTGTATGCTGCTTATATTCCGGTTTGCCATCACTGATGATGACAACCTTTCCGATGCCATAACCGGCTGAGCCGCCTATTCCTTTTAACATATCTTCTACCCCGCTTTCCAGATGAAAGAATGCTGTCTGACTATTCGCCAAGACCGGATTCAACCAACTCTACTGCCTTTGCGAGAGCTGCCTGCTCGTCTTCACCGTCACACTCAATTGTCATCTCTGTTCCACACTTAATACATGCTGCAATGATCAGCATAACGCTCTTTGCGTTGATTCTCTTACCGGCAATATCGATTGTTACGTTACATTTGAACTTTGTCATTTCCTTTGCAAATACTCCTGCCGGTCTCATGTGTAATCCCTGCTCATTAATAACTTTAACTGTCTGTGATACCATAATTATCTTCTCCTTTTTATATCTCTTTTATCATTTGTCCGATTCGGACAAACGCATGATCAACATTGTTACTTTTGATTTAATATTTGAAATATCCCTGTTTTATTTATATCCGGCAGGAACAGATTCTTTCTGTTCCCACCGTTGTTAAAAAGGATAGGGTTTTTGTTTTTATTCTTCTGCTACATTTTTCTTGATCAGACCGAGCAGTAAACAGGTTACTACAGAACCAATCACCCATGAAAGAATGTAGAATAATGGATGTCCTACTGTTGCAAATACGAAGATTCCTCCGTGTGGTGCCATCAGTGTACATTTGAATGCTGCTGATAATGCTCCTGCTACACCCGCACCAACCAGGGTACATGGGATAACATGAAGCGGATCTGCTGCTGCAAACGGAATCGCACCCTCTGTGATGAAGGAACAACCCATTACAAAGTTAGAAACGGCTGAGCCTCTTTCTGCCTTTGTGAATTTCTTAGGGAACAGCTTACATGCAAGTGCAATTCCCATTGGTGGAACCATACCGCCGATCATTACGGCTGCCATGGAAATGTAGCATGCCTGAACGGCTGCATCACTCTGGGATGCACCGGCTGATACAAGGTCTGCTGCTGTAGAAAGCATTCCCGAGCCGAATACATAAGCTGCCTTGTTGATAGGACCGCCCATGTCGATCGCCATCATTGCTCCGAGGATCAGACCAAGGAGAGCTAACAGATTCTTATCTGCAAGTGATGTAAGCATATTGGAAAGTCCTGTATTTACAAGGCCGATCAATGGATTAAAGATAAATACCATCAATACGCCTACAAGGAAAATACCAACTAACGGATAGATCAATGTTGGCTTGATACCCTCTAATGACTGAGGGAACTTTGAACACATCTTCTTTAATAAAAGTACGATATAACCTGCAAGGAAACCTGCAAGAATACCACCTAAGAAACCGGATACTGTATTACCGGAGCCTTCCCCTACAAAACCGAATTTTGAAATAAAATTCTGGAATGGGGAAAGGCTTGCACCTGCCCATATATATTTTGCGATCGCTGCATTACCGGATGAAGCAAGAAGTCCGCCGGTAAATCCAACTGCAAGACCCGGACGATCTGCGATCGAATATGCGATATAACCTGCAAGTACCGGAACCATCAGTCCCATGGACAGATCTCCGACATATTTAAAGAATGCAGAAAGTGGTGTACAGGTACCGAAGTTTGAACCACCGGTTGAACCATATCCACAGATTGTATCGATCAGGAATGCCAGTGCGATCATGATACCGCCACCGATAACGAATGGAAGCATATGGGATACACCGCTCATCAGATGCTTGTAGATCTGACTTCCAACACCGCCTGCGCTTTCTTCCTCTGCTTTCTTTCCACTCTCATGATGCACCGAAACCTTGCCATCGATTACTTTATTGATAAGCTCTTCCGGTTTGTGGATACCATCTGCTACCTTTGTAAAAAGAACTGGCTTGCCGTCAAATCTTGCAGTCTCCACATTCTTATCGGCTGCTACGATAATACCGTCACATTCTTCAATCTCCTTTGCTGTCAGACGATTCTTAACACCGCCGGATCCATTTGTTTCAACCTTGATCGAAATGCCCATTTCATTTCCTTTTTTCTCAAGGGCTTCCGCTGCCATAAATGTATGTGCGATACCGGTCGGACATGCTGTAACTGCAAGGACTCTGTATCCTGTCTTTTCCGGTGCGTTTTCCTTCTTATCTTCTGTTGCTTCTCCAAGTTCATCCGCAAACTTTTCCATCTCATATTTGCTGCAGATATCTAAGAACTGATCTGCATTCTTTGCTGCAAGAAGTTCTGCTCTGAAGTTCTCATCCATCAGCAACATACTGAGTCTTGATAATACTTCCAGATGTACATCTGCGCCCTTTTCCGGTGCTGCGATCATGAAGAACAGGTTTGCAGGCTGTCCGTCTAATGAATCATAATCTACACCGTCCGGTACTGTCATAGCTGCAAGTCCCGGCTGCTTAACTGCTGCATTCTTGGAATGAGGAATTGCGATTCCCTCTCCAACTCCGGTCGAACCGGATTCCTCTCTTGCAAGAATTCCTTTCTTGAATTCTGCCTTATCTGTTATATTGCCCGATTTTGCATGAAGATCGATCAGATAATCGATCGCTGCGTCTTTAGAATCTACTTTTACACCAAGGGCAATTCCTTCTTTTTTTAATAACTCCCTTATTCTCATACTCATTCTCCTTTACTCAAATACCGGTTTATCAGGATCTGGTCAGTTCAGTCGGTTCTTCTCCCTTTTCCCCAACTGTTAAAATTGTCCTAAAAGTTTCTCAACCTGGTCTTTTGTTGCAAGTCCTTCTGAAAATGCAGTTGCACTGCCTGTTGCTGCGCCGTACTTTAATGCTTTCTTGTAATCATGCTCTGCAAAATAGCTTGCGATAAATCCTGCCACCATGGAATCTCCGGCTCCTACAGAATTAACAACTTTTCCTTTTGGAACGCCCATTCTGTATGTCTCTCCGGTCTCTGTGATCAGCATAGATCCGTCTCCTGCCATGGAGATCGCTACGTTTCTTGCTCCAAGTGCCTGTAATCTCTTTGCATATTCTTCAATCTCCTCATCGGAATGAAGTGTTACGCCAAACATTTCTCCAAGCTCGAAGTTATTCGGCTTGATAAGAAACGGATGATACTTGAGAACATTTAACAGGAGATCCTTCGTAGCATCGACTACGATATCAACCTTCTTGCCTGCAAGTCTTGCCATGATCTTCTCGTACACATCAGATGGTAAAGATGGTGGGATCGCTCCTGCCAGAACCAGACAGTCACCGTCTGTTAAACCATCTAATTTCTTATAAAGTTCTTCCAGTTCTGCATCGCTGATATTGGGGCCTTTTCCATTGATCTCTGTTTCTTCTCCGGCTTTCAGCTTAACATTGATTCTGCTAACGCCATCTGAAACCGTGATGAAATCAGCTTTTACACCAAGGGCAGCGACTCCTTCTTCAATCGCTTTTCCGGTAAAGCCTGCAACAAATCCAAGTGCTACAGAATCTACGCCCAGATTCTTAAGGACTGTTGAAACATTGATTCCCTTTCCACCGTAGAACAGGGCTTCTTCTCTGCTTCTGTTTACCGAACCGATTTCCAGTTTTTCCATTCTGACAACATAATCGATTGCCGGATTGAAAGTTACTGTGTAGATCATTCCTTCATTACCTCCTTTATGACTGTTGCATCTGCATACTTATCATTTACAAGTCGGTCGGTGATAATACACGCCTTCTTGATTCCTGCAAATGTAACCGCTGTAACCTTGTCAAACTTCGTGTGATCGGCAAGGACAACACTCGCATAAGATCGGTTGACCGCTTCCATCTTTACAAGTGCTTCTTCTACATCGACTGTCGTGAAACCGTAATCTGTATGTACACCGTTGGTTCCAAGGAAGCATTTTGAGAAATTGAACATCTTCATATTATTTACAGCATCTGCACCTACCGTAGATTCTGTGACCGGCTTTCCAAGTCCTCCGATCATGTATGCCCGAAGTCCTTTGTTCATCAGCCGTTTGATATGTGCAATTCCATTTGTGACAAATGTCGCTCTGGTTGATTCCAGATACTCGATCATCCATCCGGTACTTGTTCCTGCATCTATGAAAATAAAATCGTCATCATTGATCATATTCACCGCATACCGCGCAATTGCTTTCTTTTCTTCCACACAGAGCTGCTCTTTTACACTGACCGCAATCTCATCTGCAATAAACTGGTGTGCAACTGCTGTAGCTCCTCCGTGTACCTTATTCAGTTTTCCCATTTCATCGAGAGCGATAAGATCCCGCCTTATGGTTGATTCTGATGCTCCTGTGCACTCTGTCATTTCTGCAACTGTGATCGTTCCTTTGTTCTTCAGAGCTTCCAGTATCTTGTTATATCTTTCTTCCGTAAGCATATATATAGGTCTCCTTATTATCAAATCATTTTATTATTTGCAATTCAATTCATATATATGCATTATAACCAATTTTTCATTCAAAATCAATCATATTCGTTCAACTTGGATTTATATTAACACACATTTCGTTCACAATCAATCATTAATTTGCATTTTTTTGAAGTTTTTTGAACAAATATGAAAGAAACGGAATTAAAGAAAGCAGGCAGTCTCGTTATAAGACCACCTGCCGGTTTTCTTTCTTCTGCTGTCAATGCCGATCCCGGAGAACTAAGCGCAAGTTTTCCTGGCATCGGAACACCTTCTTCCTGCTGATTGATATATGACATCAGCCAAAGGGTCATAGCTGCGTCTCTTCCAAAAAGGATCTCATTATAGAGTTCTTTTTTGCGTACGAAATTCTAAAATATAAAATGGGACGTCACCATATCATTCCAATTCTTTCTGGAAACGTACAATCATCGGATGCAGCCTGCTCGGTATGGTTATCGTAACTGCATTGCCAGCACAGGCAGCAACTTTAAATGAGCGCACAGTTTCCGCTGTCAGTACATACACAGGCACCAATGCTGCCCTTGCCACAAGTAAGACCGCAGCTATAAACACTGCCACTTCTACTACAAATACAACCACAAATGATGCCACCCTTACCGCAAGCAAGACCACGGCCAAGAAAGCTGCGCTGAATAAAACATCTTTAAAGCTGAAGAAGGGCAAAACTTACCAGTTAAAAACAAAAAATGTAAAGGGAACGGTAACAGTAGTAGAGGGAAACTACAACTCCTCCATTCACTGGTTCCGAACCATAACGAAATCTTCCCTGCAGCAAACAGGCTTTTCAGTAGATACACGGTATTAAGCACAGTTCAAATGCAAATCATTCATTTCAGGGAGATAAGTTTTTATCTCTCTGTTTGACTATACTTAGGGAGAAAATTATGAATAATTCTTATAAAGATGAGATAAATAATAAAATATATGACTACATTGCCGGCTACATAAATTGTTCAACAGATCAATTAAAAGAAGAAGGCACACATTTCGTAAAGAACGAAAAGGCTGCTAATAATTATGTTAAAATTCTCAGCATCAGAGATACAAATATCATTTCTCTGTCTGAAGAAAAATATGAACTTGGAAAACAACTGTTATCAGGTAAAACTCGAGACGAATTATATGAAAGTACCTTGATTTTTGGTCAGACTATTCATTACATTCCTGACCTGAAACAAATGGTTAAATTACCTCTTTCAGATACCTTTTCGTTCAAATTATATGAAGGTAACAACATTAAAACATTATGTGATATCGAGGGCTTTGAAAATTCACTGGCTTTTGATGCAGAAGGAAATACAAATACAACCATCGTTTTATGTGCAATAAAAGATAACGAAATAATAGCAATTGCGGGTGCTGCTCCCACCGGTAAACTGATGGAAGTTGGAATTGATGTAAAAAAGAAATGGAGAGGATATGGTCTAGCCCGTTTGCTGGTTAGAAATCTGACAGTCGAAATTCTGGAACGAAATATGATTCCATTTTATAGTGCGTCTGTTACAAATCTGGCTTCCCAAGCAGTAGCCATCCGAAGCGGCTATATGCCACTCTGGACAGATTCATTTGGAACACGCTAATCAGCGCACTATAAGTATAAAAAATAACCGCCCAGCCTGCAAACTGCGAGCGGTTATTTTTAACCAATCATATCAAGGCTAACCGTCTATCGGTGGCACTCTTTATTTATGAACGATAATCACCGTTGATCTTAACGTAATCATAAGTCAAATCACAGCCCCACGCCTTGGCGGATGCTTCACCCTGATTCAGATTGACATTGATGTAGATATCATCCTCGGATAATACCTCAGAGGCTTTTTCCTCAGAAAATGGAATACCGGAACCATTTCTGCATACCTCTACGATTCCCTTCTCAGATTCAAGATCTACATCTACTTTATCGATATCGAAATCTGCTTCTGCATATCCGATCGCACAGAGAATACGTCCCCAGTTTGCATCTTCACCAAACATCGCACATTTGGTCAGTGGGGAACGGATAATGCTCTTTGCAACGATGATCGCTGTGTCCTGATCCGGTGCTCCTGATACTGTACATTCCAGCATCTTGCTTGCGCCCTCTCCATCACTTGCGAGCATCATCGTCATACACTCCATAACGATGTACAGTGCTTTCTTGAAAATTGCATAGTCGTCATTTTCTGTTACGATCTCTTCATTTCCTGCAAGTCCGTTTGCCATGACACTTAAAGTATCATTTGTCGATGTATCACCATCTATAGACAGACAATTATAGGTTACCTTTACGATCTCACTCAGAGCCTTCTGGATCATATCGGCTGAGATTGCAACATCCGTTGTGATAAAGTTCAGCGTGGTTGCCATATTCGGATGGATCATACCGCTTCCCTTTGCCATTCCACCAAGACGACAGGTCTTGCCACCAAGTGTGAATTCTACTGCAACCTGCTTATCAACTGTATCTGTCGTCATGATCGCATTTGCAGCCTTATCATTGCCATCGGCACTTAAACCGCCAGCAAGCTCTTTCATGTGCTCTTCAAATGGTTCGATCGGAATGATCTGACCAATCACACCGGTCGATGCATTGATGATCATATCTGCATCGATTCCCAGTGCATCTGCTGCCAGCTCACAGATCCGCTCTGCCTTTTCCACGCCATCCGCATTACAGGTATTTGCATTCTTTGAATTAACGACAACTGCCATGGCTTTGCCGCCTGTTGCCTTCAGATGCTCCTTAGTTACAAGGATCGGCGCACCTTTTACCTTGTTCTGTGTATATACGGCTGCTGCATTACAGACTGTACTGCTGTAAACCATACCCAGATCATTCTTATTCTTATCGGAATTCAGTCCGCAGTTTATACCATTTGCCACAAATCCCTTTGCTGCACAGACACCACCGTCTACATATGTGTATCCTTCGTATGTTTTCTTCTTCATAATCATCCGTAGCCAAATCCTGTCGACTTCCACGTTTCATTCCACTACTGCCGATCAGTGATTCGCCACTGCCTCCTTTTTAAGATATATAAAACTCTGCCTGTATTTCTATTATCTTACTTGCCGATTGCTGCCAGAAACTTGTCCAGTCTTCCGATCGTACGATTCTTGCCGATTACGTTCATGATCGTAGCAAGATCCGGTGAATTCTTCTTACCGGTTACTGCCACACGAACGATCGTGCAGACATCTGTGATCGATCCCTTATAAGCATCCGGATTCTTCTTATATTCCTTGACATTCGGGCAATAGCCAAGCTTATCACCCATAACCTTCATCTCGGCAAACCAGTTCTCAGCATCTAAGAACAGATCCTTCTTATATTCATTGATGATCTCTGCCATCTGATCTGCATTATACTTCTCGTCGATCTCGTAGGAAAGCTTCAGTTCATCCTCCGGCACATAGAGATAGCCGAACATCTCTGCCAGATCCGACCACTTACCAACATCCTTACGGACTTTATTTCCTGACATCTTCCAAAGGCTAATCGTCTTTAAGAAGCTCTCTTTATCATTTGTGCCAAATTCATACAGCTTCTCATCAAATTCTTTTGCCCATGCCATGATCTTCTCATAGCACTTTTCTTCTGAAAATGTGGAGATCATCTCTTTGCTGACATCATTTAACTTCACCATGTCAAATAATGCACCGGATGCCGGCATCTTCGCAAGTGACAATGTGAAATCATCGATCGTCTTATCAGGATTTGCTGCATGCCATTCCTCATAATTGGAATTGGCGATCGTCATCAGATATTCCAGTACACTCTCGGATGGATAGCCCTGCTCCTGATAGAAGCCAACGGCTGCCTCCGGGTCTTTTCTCTTACTAAGCTTTCTCTTATGCTGATGTTCATTTCCATCCTCATCCACGGATATTTCCATCTTCATAATTGGTGAAATATGTGCATACTCAGGAAGTTCAAATCCGCACAGTTCAAATAACTGCTTATGAAGCGGATAGGATGCAAGCCATTCATCACCACGGATGACCATATTTGTTCTCATGAAATGATCGTCTACTGCATGTGCAAAATGATAGGTTGGAATTCCGTCAGATTTTAACAGTACAACATCCATCATATTCTCAGGCATCTCGATCTTACCACGGATCGGGTCACTGTAAACAACCGTCTTTCCTGCTTCGCCCGGGCTCTTAAGTCTGACAACATAAGGTTCTCCGGCTGCTAGTTTCTCCTCGATCTGCTCGTATGTCAGATTTCTGCCAACTGCATACTCTCCATAATATCCGATATCTACCTTTGCAGCCTCCTGCTTTGCTCTTATCGCATCCAGTTCTTCCGCAGTTGTAAAATCAGGATATGCATATCCCTCCTGCATCAGCTTCTTAACGCAGATCTGATAGATCTCTTTTCTCTCGCTCTGCTTATATGGTGCATATGTGACAGGGCTTCCTTCAAATGGTCCCTCGTCAAATCCAAGATCAAACTTGTTTAAGGAATTGATGATCTCCTCCACGCCATTTTCAAGCTCTCTCTTTCTATCTGTATCTTCTATTCTAAGATAGAACACACCACCGCTCTGCTTTGCAAGTTTTCTTGATATCATAGCAGCATATAAACCACCGATATGCATATATCCGGTTGGGCTTGGCGCAAATCTCGTTACCTTCGCACCCTCCGGCAAGTCTCTCTTTGGAAATCTTGCTTCGAGATCGTCTACCGTTCCTGTTATATCCGGGAATATTAATTCTGCTAATTTGTTATAATCCATCTTATCTGCCACCTCTTATATCAAATCTATTTTTCGTTTCTTACCGCCTGACAGCACCTAATCGACTGTCAAAACACATATAGTAAAAAATACCACAAACCCCCGGCTTTGTACAGGTCTTTTCTCCCGTTTGCACTCAGGTGGACAAAAAAGACCCGGGATTTTTCCCGGATCTCTTTTCGACTTATTTCTTACTCACGATAAAGTAAGTAGCTGTACATGTCAGCGTATTCGTGTTTGCCCTGTTTGATGAAATCAATGGCCTCTCTTGGATGCTGGTTCAGCATACCGGTCAGCATGTAAGGTACATCATAGCCCCATACAGCATCACCCTTTTCCTTTAACGGAACCATGTAACGCTCAATGAACTTCAGGATATGGTACAGATTGTACTTTGGATTACGAAGGAAGCCAAGCAGCAATTCCATCGCGCAATTTCCTGCACCTCGTCCCATAGAGCTTACCGTTCCATCTAACATGCTTGCTCCATGTCTCATTGCTTCAACAGTATTTGCATATGCCATCTTCATGTTGTCATGTGCATGAATACCAATCTTCTTACCGTATTTCTCTCCAACTGCCACATATTTCTGTGTCAGTCTCTGGATCTGCTCCGGGTATAAAGAGCCGTAGCTGTCTACAATGTAGATTCCGTCTACATTTGATTTGCCTAACATCTCAAGAGCGATATCGATCTCTGACTCCTGATCCTTTGAGATCGCCATAATGTTACAGGTCGTCTCATATCCCTTTGCATGTGCATCCTCTATCATCTCGATCGCAGCAGGCATGGTGTTGATGTACGTAGCCACACGTATCATGTCAATAACACTGTCTGCTCTGTCAATAATATCTGTCTTGTAATCGCATCTTCCGACATCAGCCATAACAGATATCTTCATCTCTGTATTATTCTCTCCGACTATACTGCGAATGGCTTCTTCGTCACAGAACTTCCACTTTCCGAACTTTTCTACATCGAACATCTCCTTGGAAGCCTTGTAGCCGAATTCCATATAATCAACACCAGCCTTCAAATTTGCTTCATAAAGTGCTTTTACAAATTCATCTGTAAAATAAAAATCGTTGACAAGTCCTCCATCTCGAATTGTAGCATCAAGCACCTGAATATCAGGTCTGTACGTGATCATATCTCCGCCTATCATCGCTGTTTCCTCCTAAATCTTTTTTATCACCTGATGAGCCGATCAAACTCTCAGGGGTATCCAACGCTCTTTCTATTTATTTTCTCACTTTAACGCGTTGGTGTGAGTATAGTATAACAGCTTTTTAAAATAATGCAAGCACTTTTTTACTTCAACGCAATAAACTTTTTCACTTTAAAGTTCCGTGATGACTGTCCTATCATAGAAAAAGCTCCCGGACATCCCACCCCTGCTGCATACTGCCTATACGAAATAACATTGCGAGAATTTCGTTGTTCACTGCACATTGTCAGTAAATGCGGGCGCAGGTTCTCACCGAAGGTGAGTTTGCGCAGGAGCACTTACGAATCAGACATGTGCAATGAGCAGAAATCGCAGCAAGTTATTTCGTATAGGCAGTATGCAGCAGGGATGGAGTGCCCGGAAGCTTTTAATAATAATATATCTTTACGCCCGCTTCAGGCTTCCAACCCGGAGTTCGAATTCATCCAGTACTTCCTGATCCGGATTCTCACATTTCAGATGAACCAGATTGATCAGTCTGGTATGTGGTTCATATTCGTATTTATTATCAATGTCCGCCGGATCAAGTCCCAGTCTGAACCACAGATGATTCATGTGTTCTCTGGTCACGGTATTCTCATACAGCACCTTGATCGGTGTCTGCAGACTGTAGCTGTACTCTGTCTTCGCATCCAGATAAACAGGCATACTGCACACGATATTTCGGGAGCTGTTGCCAATCAGAATATTATAGACGCCTTCCTCTGCTACCCACTGATGCAGGTCACTGTCAAAGGATGCAAAATCCTCCTTCGTCAATGTGAATGTCACCTTTTCACGCTCACCATATGCCAGCCGGATCTTCTTAAAAGCTTTCAGTTCCTTTACAGGCTTTGATATCGTCGCATACGGATCACTGATATAAAGCTGAACGACTTCCATACCCTCTGAAAACTCTTCCGGTCCCTGATTGATCACATCCACAGCGATCCGGAGAGAATCCGTCAGCACCGGCATCTTCTTATTATCCACTTTGCCATCCGGATAAACCAGTTCCACCGGAACAGAATCTGCGATTGCACGCTCATTGCTGATCTCAAAATGACTATAGGATAAGCCATGTCCAAATGGATACAACGGCTCTACCATCTTCTTATCATAATATCTGTATCCGACGTAAATCCCTTCTCCATAATTGACCTGATATCCATCCCCGGGGAAATTCAGATACGTCGGTGTATCCTTATGCTTCTTCGGGAAGGTCAGCGGCAGCTTTCCGGATGGATTAACACGTCCGGTTAAAATATCTGCCATCGCATGTCCGCCCTCCATTCCCGGAAGGAACATACAGAAAATACCATCCAGCTCATGCTCCCAGAGTGCCAGATCAACCGGGCCGCTTACATTTAAGATCAATCCTAATTTGACCATAGGATTTTCCCGTTTCAGATCTAACATCTGATTCAAAATCTGTGCATCCTCCGCGGACAGCTTCATATTCTTCCGGTCATTTCCTTCCATGCCCGGTATTCTGGCAACGCAGATATAGGTGGAAATGCCTGCACGCTTCCCTGCTGCCGGTATTCCGATACTCACCTCGACACCATTCTGGATCAGCCCCTCGTAGATGCTGCTGTCCTTATCTGTCGTAATACCTGCACTTCCGGTACCACAGTCATATAAACGGATAGCTCCGCTTCCGCACAGAACAACCCCGGACATTACCTCCTCGTCTGATACAGTTTCAAATACAGAATCATTGCCCGCCTTTCCTTTCGACCGGATCGGGAAGATTCCATTTTCATTTTTCAATAATACAATTCCCTCACAGGCTGCCTTATATGCTGCCTGCTTCGACATATCCATAATATACTGTGCTGACATATCATAGCATTCCGGTGAACCATAGGTGTCCATCAGCTCCAGCACTCTCGCCACATTCCGGTCAAGCTCCTCTTCTATCAGCTCCCCGGCTTCTACTGCCTGAACAACCTTCTCCGGATCTGCTGTGATTCCCGGCATATTCAGATCATTGCCTGCCTTTAACGCTGCGATCGGATCATATACTGCCCCCCAGTCTGATACGACCATACCTTCAAAGCCCCAGTATTTACGCAGAATACCGTCTAACAGCCATTCATTTGCAGTGCAGGCTGTTCCATTGATCTTATTATAGGCTGCCATAACTGTCGCAGGCTGTGCCTGCTCTACACAGGCACGGAAACCAGGAAAATAAATCTCCTGCAATGCCCGTTCTGATATCGTTTCATTTATTCCCTGACGGTTCTTCTCCTGATTATTGGCAGCAAAATGCTTGATATTTGCTGCAACGCCTTCCGCCTGCACACCCTTTACATATTCCGGAGCAAGCTTCGCTACCAGACACGGATCCTCAGAGAATCCCTCAAACAGTCTTCCGCCCAGTGGATCTCTGTGGATATTGATATTCGGAGTTCCAAGAAGCATGCTCACACCATATGCTCTCGCTTCTCTTCCAAGTGCATGTCCTGTCTGATTGACAACATCGGGGTTAAAGGTTGCTCCCAGCATCATGCCACACGGAAAACATGCCGGAGACATAATATCAGCCGCCGCATCGCCTGCCATTTCAACAAATGCAAGCGTCGTATCATTATTGGTTGTATTCTTTATAAATTGTTCCTTCAGATATTCCCGGACTTTTTTCCAGACCTTTGTCTCTTTTTCTGTCAGTTTGTCCGGACGAAAATAGTCAAATATAACATTTCTTTCTTCCGTTGCACTAAAATCCTTCATCAGCCATGCTTCTTCCTCATCGCGCGGATTTGTACGCCAGGAAAGGATCAGATCTGCGATCAACTGTTCATAATTGATCCCGGTTCCTCCATCCAGCATACGGATCGCAGGCACCCCATATCTGGAAGCATCCGCTGTGCAGAAATTACTTGCACCGCATACCATGTCAGCCTTTTCTTCTATTGTCATTTGTTCCAGTATTGTCTTGATCTTATCTGTCATATTTTTATCTCCTGCTATTTGTAACTATTTTCTGTTCATCTGAAAACAGCTCACAAATTCTATCTACTAAATTCTGATTTTATAAAAGCACCCGCTTTACTGCGGTTCCCCAGCCGGAAAGCAGCATCCTCCGCATCTCTTCATCGATCTGCGGCTCAAATATCCGCTCCACCTGCCAGTTCTGCTTTATCTCTTCTATACTGTCATAATATCCAACAGCCAGTCCTGCCAGATATGCCGCACCAAGTGCTGTCGTTTCTGTTACGACCGGGCGCACAATTTCCCCTGCTAACAGGTCAGCCTGGAACTGCATCAGGAAATTATTTGCACTCGCACCGCCATCTACACGCAGCCGTTTCAGCTCCATGCCGGAATCATTCTCCATTGCCTTTAACACATCGTAGGTTTCATATGCCAGTGATTCCACGGTTGCCCGAACAATATGTTCCCTTGTGGTGCCTCTGGTCAGTCCCAGGATCGCACCTCTGGCATATGCATCCCAATATGGTGCGCCAAGTCCTGTAAATGCCGGAACCACATAGACACCATTGCTGTCCTTAACGGATAATGCTATTCTCTCTGTATCACCGGCTTTCTCGATCAGCTTCATTTCATCGCGCAGCCATTTGATCGCCGCTCCTGCGACAAATACGCTGCCTTCCAGTGCATACTGTACCTTGCCGTTCAGCCCAATCGCTATCGTAGTAAGCAGTCCATGTTCGGAATAAACAGCCCTGTCTCCCGTATTCATCAACAGGAAACAGCCGGTACCATATGTGTTCTTCGTATCTCCCGGTTCAAAGCAGCACTGTCCAAATAAAGCTGCCTGCTGATCTCCGGCAACACCTGCAACCGGTATCGAACCGCCAAATAACCGTTCATCCGTGTATCCATAGATCTCACTGGAATTATGCACCTCCGGCAGCATACTTTCCGGTATCCGGAATTTCTCCAGCAATTCCTTATCCCACTCTAATGTGTGAATATTAAACAGCATCGTTCTGGATGCATTTGTATAATCCGTTGCATGAACCCTGCCGCCGGTAAGCTTATAGATCAGCCAGGTATCCACTGTACCGAAATACAGCTTGCCCTGCTCTGCCATCTCTCTTGCTCCGTCAACATGATCGAGGATCCACTCGATCTTCGTAGCGGAAAAATACGGATCTGCGATTAGTCCGGTCTTTTGCCGGATCACAGTATCATACCCTTCTGCCTTTAATGCATCGATCCGGTCAGCGGTTCTTCTGCACTGCCATACAATAGCCGGATAAATCGGTTCTCCTGTTTCTTTATTCCAGACAATCGTTGTCTCTCTCTGATTCGTAATTCCGATCGCTGCAATCTCTTCTACTGGAATACCAAGTGTCTCTCTTGCTTCCATCATTACGCTCATCTGTGAAGCCCATATTTCCTTCGGATCCTGCTCTACCCAGCCATTTTCCGGAAAATATTGTGTAAATTCCTTCTGTGATACAGCAGCCATCTCTCCATTTTTCCCAAATAAAATTGCTCTTGAACTGGTTGTTCCCTGATCAAGTGCCATTATGTATTTCTGCATTGTATATCCTCTTTATAAATAACAATTTCTCAGGCTGTTCTAACTCCTGCCTGTCCTATGCTGCGTTTTCCTCGTTCCCATAACAAATGAACAAAATACGGAGGCAGGATTTGGTATAAAACGTCCCCTGTCCCCGTATTTTATTTGTACCGGCAACCAGCCAGTATCCTTGCATACACATATCTCTGATGATTGCCTCCATAACCGGAAAAGCGCCTTGAATACGAGACTCCTCCGGTTTTATATATTCATTCAATTTCTGATATTTTTATAACTCTAATTTTCACCTGTTGGATCTATAATAAGTCCATTGTTTATTTCACCTGAAGTTGTAATAATATCCTCTGTCTCAAATTCCACAATCTCCATAACCGGTGCCTCATACTGTTTTTTCATTTTTATTTACCCTCCTTATATTTCCTATATCTTTATATTAATATCTTATCGTTCCTAGTTTGCAAGCCAGTAGCTTAATGCAGAATTACCGTATTCCATGATATCCTGCAGTAATGCAACCAGCTTTGTGTTGCTGTTGTTTCTCATATTATAGGCATAAGCAGATATACCATAGGTCATACGTGCTGACGCTTCACCATTTACCTGAACTGTAAATGTATAAGTTTCATCCATCTTTGTCGGAAGGATCTCATATGTAACACCATAATATTTGTTTGTGCCATATGGCTTTAGATCCTGACCTGCTATAACATCTGAAACTCCTGTTCCGTTGACATTGATCGTAATATCAGCAATATTCCCTTCATATTCAGATGTATCAATGATCACCGCAATACCAACACGGTTCTCAAGCACCAATGTTCGTCCACTGATCTTTACATTACCGGAATTTGTAACTGAGCTTCCGGAATTTGTAAATCCTGTTAATGAATGTTTTGCACTCGCATAGGTCTGATAATCATCAAAATCTGCATTTGCCAAATCTGAAGTGTTATATCCAAAATAGGTCTGAGCGGATGCACCATAGTTTACCAGATCAACCAACAGTTTCCTTAATACTTTACTTGTGCCATCCATTGCGATCAGCCGTTTTGCATAATCAGCAACACTGGTTGTATAAGCCTTGCTGTAGCAATTTGTCATTCCACCATCACTGGTACCTTCAAGCGTTGCTGTTATATCTTTCGTCATTTCCTTTGCTGCAATTCCTGTAAACTCTCCATACAGATATGTCTTGCCATTTACAGTCTTTGTAAGTTCTTTTGACAAGCCCGATGCTCCCTGTACTGTTCCGGATGCATCCCGGTACACAATTGTCGCATTCTGATAACGTTCCAGAACAGCCGGATCTACCAGATATACCAGAGAAATATCACTATCCAGTGTGATCGATACCTGTTTTATATTCAACAGTGAATCCACATAACCTTCTGTCAGTGGATACAGCTCCAGATCCTCAGAACCAACAACTGAATTCTTATCATATATTCTTCCCTTGCTGTCTACCCATGCAATATAGGAAGGATCTGCTGCCTCCGGATATACGAGTTTTGCGCCCTCCTCCATGAAGTTTGAACCGCCGCTGATCACATTATTGTCTGTATCATAAAATGTTACTTTTCTTGTAACCTTGGTTTCTGAACTGAATGTCAGTGAACCATTGTCTGTTTCTACAAAAGATTTCCATTCAGATGTATGGTATTCTTTCTTCTCAGCATCTGTCAAAGAAGCTGCATATCCATTCAATTTGTAAGAAGCATTACCGGCTGCGATCTCTGACGACTCCATGAATACACAATCCGTAACATTGTCTGCTGCACCTATCAGATTCATTGGCTCCATAGCAGCATTTGCAATGCAGTTTGCAACTTTATTACCGTTACCATTTCCTCTGAAAATACCTGTTGTAGTACCTGTTGAACCATCCTTTAATGAAAACTTACCATTTGCAAAACAGTTAACTATCGTTCCTGAATTCGATGCCTCTCCTGCAAAAGCACTACACATATTATAACCAGCGGCTGTCATAGTCCCTGAATAAATACAGTTTGCTATCAAACCACTATTAACTCCAACAAATCCGCCTGTAAGCGAAATAGCACCAGTTCCTTTGATTGTGCCCTTAAATATACTATTTATAATTTGAGAATTACTTAATACATAAACATATCCACCAGCAGGTGGGGCCTGATTTTCCAACTGAAGCTGCACCGCAACAACACAATCACTAACTGTGCTTTCAATAAGCATACATCCAAGGCCTCCAACCATTGCTGTATTGCCATTAAACGTACAGCTATTATCAATCGTACAACCACTGATCGTAGTCGCAATTGATCTGCCACATAAGATACCACTGCCCGATCCTGCAGAGCCGGAAATTTCTACATTACTCATCTTCAAATTCTTGATCGTGGCTCCCTGCGTCTGTCCAAATAAACCAAACGGAACACTATCATTCTCAGCATTATATTCTGCAGCCGTTATACTTGCCGTAAGTCCTGATACTGTATGTCCATCCCCATCAAATACTCCCGTATATGGATTAGCTGCACTACCGATCGGTGTCCATGTGGTTCCTGAAGGTATCGTGATATCCGCTGTCAGCTTTACACTTGCATATGACTCTGCCGTACCTGCATTTACCGCTTTTGCAAAAGCTGCAAACTGTTCATATGTACTGATCTCCACTGCCGTACTCTCAGTCGCTGCATCTACAACAAATGCCCCAGCCTGTCCCCCTGCATACGGAAGTCCTGCCGGATTCATTGAGAAAACAGTAGCTGCTGCCGCAACGCAGGCAACGGTTCTCTTCATCTGTCTTACAAATAATTTATTTCCCATACTTCCTCCTCCATATCTCATCTGAATTCGTACGCTCATACTATTCACTTTAGCAGATTTTGTTATTAACTTCAAGAAATATATGGTTTTCTTTGGTTATTTTTTCCAAATTTATTTAAACATTCCAAATATTTTTATCTATATAATATAATTTTGTGAAAAGAATACTCACTTTTTCATCCCATTTTTAACAAATTCCATACATATAGCTGTTTTGGAATCGATTCCCTCTAATATCTTTTCAGGATCATACCAGAAACATGTCCGTTTTATTTGAGATAATCATTTCTCAAAATCTGGTTCACACGTTCTACTTCTTCCCGAAGCCCACGGGAGGACATCCGAAGTGCGCCCTGCCCCATGATGATCAACTGTTCCAGTCCATCTGAGGAGGCAACCGTCACCTTATATTTTCTGCCAAGCTCATGTGTCGTCTTTTCTATATACATATCAGCAGTCTCTGCTTCCTTCGTATAGACCACATGGATATTTCCATGCTTTGTGATGCTGCCCGGATTCTGTTTCACCTTATACGCATCAAATACGAGGATCAGCTCGCAGCCGACATAGCCCTGATAATTCGACATAACATCGATCAGCTTATCTCTGGCACTGTCGATGTTCACCGCCGCCAGTGCTTTCAGGTCATCCCATGCAAATATCACATTATACCCATCAACTAACAGATATTCTTTCTCGCCCTTTTGCTTCCTGTATGCTCCGGGTCTGGCAATTCCGGTATCCGCTGTCTTTGAGCCGACAGACGGTGTCTGCGCACCGGCAGTTTTGCTTTTACCATGTTCTGCCGCCTTTTTCACATACCAGTCCGCTTCCGATACACCCTTATTATACCGATTGAAACCCGCTTTATTATAAGCTGCATTTTCCCGGCTGTTTGAACCATAGGTACGGACAAATATATCCTCTAACTCTTTCTCATCATACACCGGCACACCTGCGTCCTGCCGCCCACGCGCCATCCGCTTCCGGTTATCCTCGTCTGCCTCAGTAGGCTCTGACGTTATATTCCGCAGGACATCTTCTATTCCTGCAAGTGCAAATCCCGGATCTTCTTTTACATGCATCATATCATACACATCGTACCAGTCCACGATATATCCGGCTCCATGTGCACAGAATACCGATGATGCCGGATTTGCCAAATCAAGCTCCGGATCATAGGTACTTGCCGCCAGCACTTCATCTTCATTGTGGCATGGCTCATATCCCTGCAGGGTACAGGATAACTTTCCCTGTCCTCTGGTATATGCCGTTACATCCTGCTGGTACTCCTGCATCGTAGCAACCGGTGCAGTTCCTGTCAGGATACTCATTTCTCCTTCAACCTCCGGCTGTGCAAATCGTCCATGCATCCGCGTGATATCATTCATCGCCCGCCCGGTCATCTCTGTAGGGATCTCCAGCCGGAATACATACACGGGTTCTAACAGTCTGCATTCCCCCATCATAAGCCCCTGCCTTACTGCACGATATGTTGCCTGACGGAAATCACCGCCCTCTGTGTGCTTCTGATGTGCCCGTCCTGCGGTCACTGTGATCTTCATATCTGTGATCGGTGCGCCTGTCAGCACGCCCCGGTATTCCTTTTCTTCCAGATGTGTCAGGATCAGTCTCTGCCAGTTCTTATCGAGTACATCCTCACTGCATATCGTATCAAACTGCATGCCACTTCCCGGCTCCAACGGTTCCATCAGCAAATGCACTTCGGCATAGTGACGAAGCGGCTCAAAATGTCCGACTCCCATTACCGGTTCTGCAAGTGTCTCTTTATATATGATCCTTCCCATACCAAATGATATGAGATAGCCAAATCTGTCTTTTACGATCTGCGTCAGCACCTGAAGCTGCACCTGTCCCATAACCTTCACAAAGATCTCTCCGGTCTCCTGTGCAAACTCCACATGTAACTCAGGTTCTTCTTCCTCTAACTGCCTGATATCCCGGAGCACGACAACTGCATCCTTGTCCTCCGGATAGCTGACTTTATAAGATAACACAGGTTCCAGTCCGGCAAATACATTTTCCTGTTCACATCCAACGCCCTGACCTGCGGATGTCTCACCAAGCCCGGTGACCGCACATACCGTTCCGGCAGAAGCCTCCTCTACCGTCTCGTAACGCGCACCGGAATAAATCCGTATCTGGTTGACTTTTCCTTCGGTTCCCTCGATCTGCTCTCTGCACTTTAAGCTTCCTCCGGTCACCTTCATATAGGTAAGACGTTCCCCTTTTGCATCTCTCGATATCTTGAAGATCCGTCCGCCAAATTCTGCATTATATGCAGGCATCACCATATAGGTATTCATCGCATCCAACAATTCCTGCACACCGGAGAGTTTGAGTGCCGATCCCCAGAAACAAGGAAATATCTTTCTGTCAAGAATTGCTTCGATGATATCCTCTACCTCAACCATACCACTATCCAGATAGGTATCTAACAGTCTCTCGTCTGCCATCGCGATCTGTTCATCTCTGTCCCCGGATGAGAAATCAACGCAATCCCCATCCAGCTTTTTTCGTATATTTTGGAAAACAGCATCTTTATCTGCCCCATCCATGTCCATCTTATTTACAAATATAAATGTCGGGATCTCGTACCGCTTCAACAGCTTCCATAATGTATCGGTATGGCTCTGTACCCCGTCCACACCATTAATGACAAGAATCGCATAGTCAAGCACCTGTAAGGTTCGTTCCATTTCCGCCGAGAAATCAACATGCCCCGGCGTATCAAGCAGTGTAATCTCCATGCCATCATATGTAAATACCGCCTGCTTGGAAAATATCGTGATCCCACGCTCCCGCTCCTGTGCATCCGTATCCAGGTAAGCATCCTTATGATCCACCCGTCCAAGCTTACGGATCTTGCCTGCCGTATATAACATGGCTTCCGATAATGTAGTTTTTCCCGAATCAACATGGGCAAGAATACCCACCACCAACTTTTTCATATCTGTATTTACCCTGTTTCTGTCCATCATATATCATATCGAGCATATAGCTGATGGATATTTTTCCATCCATCCCACATTTCATACGGGTCAGACTTCCTTCTTCTTATTCTTTCTCTGTTTTATAACTGCAAACTTCGCTGCATAGGCCGCGCCCAGTGCACATGGAAATACAAATGTTGCAAAACGGTATAGCAGTGCCATAGCTCCTGCTTTCGCACTTCCCACGATCGCACCAAACATTGCGATCATTACAAACTCACTGGAACCGATTCCTGCAGGCGTAGGAATAACTGCCGCCAGCATGACTGATACCGTTGTGATCGCCAGTGCCACATCCGGCGAAAATGCACCGCTCTTGTACAGTACAATATACGGAATCATAAACCAGCAGGAAAATTTACAAATGTTGATCAGCAGAACGCCAAGCAGCAGCTTCCAATGGCGCAGCAATTCCTTTGATTCCGTTTCCATGATATCACACTGTTCTTTGATTTTATCAAACTTTTCTGTAAATCGTCCTCTGTAATTCACCAGATTCATCAGCTTCTTTAAGATCTGATGGAACCATCCGGCACATACAAACAACAGTAAACATATCGTAATAATAACTGTAGCCACAAATCCAATTCCAATATATGCTTCATATTCCGCAAAGGTTTCATTCATATAATGGAAATGCAGCAGATACAGGATCACCGCCATGATTCCGATGCCTAATTTGTGCACTGCATATTCAATCATATACATACCAAATGCTTCTGATGTCTTCACTCCATACTCATTCAGGTAAACCAGAGCCGACACACCCGCTCCGCTTCCAAGCGTCGCCGTTCTGTAAAATGACACAAAATATGTCATTCCAAATGCCTGTCTGAATGTAAACGTCGGATTATACTGTCTGGCAAATAACATCGTGATCGTACTCTCAAACACACCATACAGCAATGTCGCCACAAGGATCAGCACGACGATCCAAGGGCTTGTCTTCACAAGCTGCTTTGCGATCGGTCCTGCCATATCCCGGAACACATATACGATCAGGCCAAGAAGCACCAGCACAAATGCCCACTTTATAATACTTTTCTGTGTTTCTGTTAATTTCTTCATACTCAACTTATTACTCCGTATTTTCTATCTATTGTTACCCAACTTCCATATATGCAGCATCCTCAAAAAAATCATTTTGCTCCGAAACGAATCTTACGACATCAGAAGATTTTAAATTTGGAGTATTTTTAATATAATCAACTAATAATTTTTGTCTTGTTGGTTTTTTCGCTGCATAATTTATCATTGCTGAAACAAAATCATAATAAGAATCATCAATAGCATTTAATAAAGCTGTTAATTCCTCCATATTCATCCTCCTTACATCTCAATACGCATATAAATATTGTATTCATTATAGCCATGGTTCTCAAAATAATACCAATATGGTCTGTTATCAATTCCATATGATGCATGAACTGCAAAAGGTTTATTTTTATATTTACTGTAATTCGTATTTATTTCACTATAAATCTTCGCATATTCAATATGGTTTAAAACAAAAGCATTGTAAATAAATTTCATATTTCCTCTTTTCTGCTTTATTCTAAACCGTTACTTTCCGCACAATTACACTATACCATATCCACACGCTCACCGACAACAACAAACACGCCCCACCACATTGCTGTATGGTGAAGCGTGTCTGTTTTGAGATAAATGATTATTTTGAAAGGATATTATATTCACATGTAAATCTTATTGGTTTTATCCAAAGAGCGGAGTTGAGTAATATCTGTCACCACTGTCCGGAAGGAGAACTACGATTGTCTTTCCTGCATTTTCAGGACGCTTTGCAAGTTCCTTTGCTGCTACGAAAGCTGCACCGGATGAGATACCAACGAGAATACCTTCTATACTTGCGATCTCTTTGCCGCCTTCAAATGCTGCATCATTGTCGATTGTGATGATCTCATCGTAGATTTTTGTATTTAATGTAGCCGGTACAAATCCTGCACCGATACCCTGAATCTTATGTGCTCCTGCAGTTCCCTTTGAAAGAACCGGTGATGTAGCCGGCTCTACTGCTACAACCTTAACATCCGGATTCTGCTGCTTCAGATATTCACCGACACCTGTTACCGTTCCGCCTGTACCAACACCTGCTACAAAGATATCAACCTTTCCATCTGTATCATTCCAGATCTCCGGGCCTGTTGTCTTTCTGTGTGCTTCCGGATTTGCAGGATTTACGAACTGACCTGCAACGAAGCTGTCAGGGATCTCCTTAGAGAGCTCCTCAGCTTTTGCGATCGCACCCTTCATACCCTTTGCACCTTCAGTCAGAACGATCTCTGCGCCGTATGCTTTGATGATATTTCTTCTTTCAACGCTCATGGTCTCCGGCATAACGATGATTGCCTTATACCCCTTTGCTGTAGCGATAGATGCAAGACCGATACCTGTATTTCCGGATGTAGGCTCAATGATCGTAGCGCCCGGCTTTAATGTGCCCTTTCTCTCAGCATCTTCGATCATCTCTTTTGCGATTCTGTCTTTTACGCTTCCTGCCGGATTAAAATACTCTAACTTTGCAAGGATCTTTGCATTTAAGCCTTCCTTTTTCTCAATGTGATTGAACTCTACTAATGGTGTATTTCCGATTAACTCTGTTGCGTCTTTATAAATTTTACTCATAACTTTAATCTCCTATTCTGATTCTATTATTCGTTTTGCAGGTGACCGATGATCTTCGATCACCCATATTTTTTTATTATTTTTATGTTCAATTATCTACTGTTTTTATTATTGATTATTCTGCGATTGCCTTAAATGCTTCATCCAGATCTTCGATAATATCGTCGATGTTCTCTGTTCCGATGGACAGACGAATTGTATTCGGCTTGATACCCTGATCTAATAACTCAGCCTCGTTGCACTCTGAATGAGTGGTTGATGCCGGATGGATAGCAAGGGATTTTACATCTGCAACATTTGCAAGGAGTGAGAATAACTCAAGCTGATCAATAAATGCCTGTGCTTCTTTTGCTCCGCCCTTAATCTCAAATGTGAAGATTGATCCACCGCCATTTGGGAAATATTTCTTATATAATGCCTGCTGTTCAGGATCCTCTGAGATGGATGGATGATTTACCTTCTCAACCAGTGGCTGATCTTTCAGATACTGTACAACCTTAAGTGCATTTTCAACATGACGTTCTACACGTAAGGATAATGTCTCAAGTCCCTGAAGGAAGATGAATGAATGTACCGGTGAGATAGTTGCTCCCATATCTCTTAACAGGATTGCTCTGATGTAAGTAACAAATGCAGCAGGTGCTGTATCCTTTGCAAAGCTTACTCCATGGTAAGATACGTTCGGCTCTGTTAACCATGGGTATTTGTCACTGGATGTCCAGTCGAAGTTACCACTGTCGATGATGACACCACCAATCGTTGTTCCGTGTCCGCCGATAAACTTGGTAGCTGAATGTACAACGATATCTGCGCCGTACTCGATCGGGCGAACGAGATATGGTGTTGCAAATGTATTATCTACGATCAATGGAATGTTATGTGCATGTGCGATATTTGCGATTCTCTCGATATCTACAACCTCTGAGTTAGGATTTCCGAGTGTCTCGATCTCGATACCGGTTGTATTGTCCTGAATAGCAGCTTCGATTGCATCATAGTCAAATGGATCAACGAATGTTGTCTCGATTCCAAAATCCGGAAGTGTATGTGCAAGAAGGTTATATGTTCCACCGTAGATGTTCTTTGCTGCTACGATGTGGTCACCCTTATGTGCAACTGCCTGAAGTGCATATGTCAGAGCTGCTGCTCCCGAACCAACTGCAAGTGCTGCTACGCCACCCTCTAATGCTGCGATTCTCTTTTCGAAAATGTCTTCTGTAGGATTTGTAAGTCTTCCGTAAATGTTACCTGCATCTCTGAGGCCAAATCTGTCTGCCGCATGCTGGCTGTTATGGAATACATATGATGATGTAAGATAGATCGGAACTGCTCTTGCATCTGTTACAGGATCCGGTGTTTCCTGTCCTACGTGTAACTGTAATGTTTCAAATTTTAAATTTCTTTCGCTGTATGATTTCTTTGCCATAATTTTTAATCTCCTGTTCTTTTCTCCCGGCTGATGTACGTATCCGTTTCTTCTATCATTGTGTACTGCCGTTTTATTATCTGTCATTTTATTCTGTATTCGTTATTTGCTCCCTATGCCGGAGCTTATCATTTCGTCATTCATGGATATTCTTATCCGGGCTTACTCTAGCGACAACCTCTGTAAATTCCGCCTGCTGATAACGTTTGTCTGGTAGTACACATTCGATTGTCTTCATTCAAATATTGTGGTTGATAATACTTGTTCAACATGCCTTTTACCTCGTTTCCGCTTATTCCTATCAACAAACTATGATTTATCTTATGCATGTATATTACACCTCTATTCCTACTTTGTCAATAGGATAATAGAAATATTTTTCAGAAAATAGAAAAAAATGCTAAACCACAGGTTTTATCCCGTGGCTCAGCATCCTTTATTTTAATTTATCGGTTTATATTTATTTGTTACATCTAACTGCTTTAGGCATTATTTAATTTTGATCTTAATAGTAGCTTTCTTACCGCTTCCATCTGTTGCAGTTGCTATGATCTTTACAGTCTTCCCTTTTCCTGCTTTCCTGGTAGTAACAACACCCTTGGAATTTACAGTTGCATACTTCTTGTTACTGCTCTTATATGTCAGCTTTTTGTTTACTTCCTTTCCAGGAGTGACAGTTGCTTTTATTGTTACCTTTTTACCGGCAGTTACTTTTGTTTTTGATGCTTTTAAGGTAATTTTCTTAACAGCTTTCTTCATGATCTTTATACGGTAGGTTGCTTTCTTTCCGCTTCCATCCTTTGCAATCGCTGTTATCGTTACCTTCTTGCCTATTCCTGCTTTCTTTACAGTTACAACGCCCTTGGAATTTACAGTTGCATATTTCTTATTGCTGCTCTTCCATTTTACTGTACGATTTGCTGCAGTCTTTGGAGTTACGGTTACTTTCAGCTTAATCTTCTTACCTGCTGCAATCTGCTTGGACATTCCTGTGATCTTGATCTTCTTCACCTTGATCTTTGTCCACTTTGCAGTTAATGTCAGATTGGCTTTAACCGGAGTATCAAACTTATATGCAGTTTTTCCTGTATACCAGCCTGCAAATTTATAACCTTTTCTTGTTGGATTTTTCGGCTTACTTACTGACTTACCTTCTTTTACCTTCTGCGCCTTAACTGCGCTTCCACCTGCTGCTTTAAATGTTACTGTATATGTCTTTATCTGTGGGGTAACCGGGTATTATTATCTTTATTGTTGTCTTTACCGTTGTCTTTCTCTTTCAGACCTGCAACAGCATCCTCAATAGATTTTGCCATTGCATCTACTATCTTCTGCTCATACTTGCTCTTTTTACGGTCAACAGCATTAATGGCAGCCTTTACATCTTCATAATTAGAATACAGTGTTCCATCTATCTTGTCCGCTTTTGCAATAGCCGCATCAACTGCTGTATAATCTGCCGGAATATTTCTGTCATCCCATGCAAATGTAGGATGATCGATTCCTGCTACCCATTCAATGCCTGCTCCCTGCTTTGCCTGAAGTCCGGAAAGCACATCCGCAGATGTGAAATCTGACACAGCGGTTCCATCCTGCTCTTTAAGAAGCGTTGCCTGATACCGGTCATCTGCCGGCCAGTAATTGTTTTCTGCCGTACCAAGACTAAGTCCACTATAGACAACCCAGCAGGTATTGCCACCTTCATCTGCAGCAAGGTCTGCAGAAGTTACCATACAATTAGTAACACTTGCATTGTCTGAATATCCAACCATTCCACCAACTGTTGCCTGTATAGAATTAACATTGATTTTTCCAGAAAACCAACAATCTTCGACTGTAAGGCTTCCGTCTAGCATTCCTCCTGCAATACCACCCAGACAGTCAAAATACGTCATTACATCTTCTTCTTTATAACAAGTTCCCTTATAATTTCCTGTAATAGTTGCAGTCGAATAACATCCTGTAAGAGTACTATTTCTCAAGGTACATCCTGCAATGCCTCCAACATAATGCTCCAGATATGCACCACCCGAAATAGAACCGGATGTCCAGCAATTTGTAATTTTGGAATTACAAAGCCAGTCTACTAATATACCTTTTCCATATGTAGATGCATCATTGAGATCAACTATAATATCAGCATTTTCAATACCAAGATTCTTGACCTCACCATCATAGACATTTCCAAATAAGCCCTGTCTATAACAATTTTCCTTATCATCCCCCACATTCGTTTTTGGCATCAGCGAATCACGGGAATACAAATTAGAAATTACATGTCCCTGTCCGTCAAATATACCACAAAAACTATATGCTGCCTGTCTTCCACCTTTACCTTTGCCAATGGATATCCATTCACGTTTATCCAGATCAAGATCATTATCCAAATAAACAGTCTTTCCCTCAAAGGTTATAGTACCTGTGTTAATAAGCTGCGCAAGTCCGGCAAGCTGTTCTGCCGTCGTTATATGGTACTCACTCTCTGTCTCATGACCCGTGTACCAGCTTGTATCTGCTGTACCATCCCATATGTCTGTTGTTTGTCCCTCTGCTGCCAGTGCTGTTATTGAACCAAATGCCATAACAAAGCACAACACTAACAGAAGACTTAGAAATTTTTTCTTAATGGATTGAATCCGGTCGAAGACCTTGACCGGTTGGATGTGAAACGTCAATATCGAGATGACGGCAGTATTCTATTGCCTGTATCCTGAACGATTTTCCTAATACCCCATTGAAAAACGTGCTCTTTGACAATAAATTGTCTGATTGCCATACCCTCGTTATATTGTCGTTTGGTCTGACTATATCCTATCCTATTTCTTATAGAAACAGTCAGTACCAATTCCCCATATACCACCTTTTACAAAATCAATATACCAAATTATTGATGAAAACTCAATTTTTATTTCTTACTTTTATATTCCTACTTTATCAATAGGAAAATAGAAATATTTCTGTAGCTTTTTCTTTTAAACTGGTGTATAATCAATTCATAGATAATTAGTATGAATTATGATAGTGTAATTTGGAGGTGTATTACATTGAAAATATCAACAAAAGGAAGATATGCATTACGGCTTATGATCTATATAGCAGCCAACTCTAATGGTAAGCCGGTCAGCATAAAGGATGTAGCAAAAAACGAGGATATCTCTGATAAATATCTGGAACAGATCATTTCTATATTAAATTCCGGCGGACTTGTCCGAAGCGTCCGCGGTCCACAGGGTGGCTACCTGTTACGAAAAGCACCGGAAGACATTACAGTCGGTGCAGTTCTTCGTCTGACAGAAGGAACGCTTGCCCCTGTTGCCTGTGTCGAAGAGGATGCGCCTGAATGTGAGCGTGAATCCATCTGCTCCACTTACAATCTGTGGAAGCAGCTCTACAGTGCGATCTGCAGCGTTGTTGACACAACCACCATCGCAGACCTCTGCAACAGCCGACCTGAAGCCGGCGACGAATACTGCATTTAGCCTTGATTTTCCAAGTGGCTGGATTGCTTATACTCTGACACATAAAAAACTAGCATAGATTTCTATTTAATGCATATGCCTTATCCGCTCATGCTCCTGTGCAAACTCGCCCTACGGGCTCAGACATGCACCCGCATTCGCTGGCAATATGCATTATATAACGAAATCTATGCTATTGTTTTGTTAGTGCCAGAGTATAACCAATTCAGCCGTTTTGTAATATCATAGGAAACTCAGCCGACTGCACTATCGATTTTTAAACGATGGGCTGTCGTGCGCTTAAAAGATATTCTTATCAATAAAAATACTTCCCCGAATGGGATTACTGTTGCCTATCATCTAAACCAATAAACGCGTGATCAGCCTTATCACTAGAATGAAACAAACTTAAAAAATCCCCCTTGGGGTACTAAACTGAATTGAGATTATCTGTTTGGAACAGTATAGCTGGTTGTCAGTCTTCATTGGTCTGGATCAGATCGATAATAGACAAAAACATTCGTATAGAATTCGTTATGACATGCATATTGCCAGCGAATGCGAGTGCATGTCTGAGCCCGTAAGGCGAGTTTGCACATAAGCATGAGCGAATCAGGCATATGCATGGAATAGAATGCTATACGAGTTTTTCTATTATTGATTCTGAGCCAGTCCAGTACAGACTGACAATCGACTAAAATACATTCAAACAGATAATCTCAACACAACGTTATCCCAAAGGGGGCATTCTACTTCAGTTTCATGTCAACCACAAGGTTGTTTCCGGAGGCGGTAATGCTTGCATAGCTGCCGGAGATCAATGGCAGCATCGGTGCGATATGTCCAAGATCGGCATCCATGATAACCGGCACATTGTGGTGGGCGATAATATCCAGTACCGCATGATACTGGTCAAGCCCCATCATCTCCTGTCCATGCACCAGCGGGCGTCCGATCAGGAATCCCTTCACATATCGGAACCATCCCGCATGCTCCATCTGCCACATAGCACGGCGGATCGCCATCACATTCAGATCACAGGCTTCTAAGAACCAGATGAAGCCATCCTCTTTATAGTGTTCCAGAAAATCTGTTGTTTTATCAAATTTCGTTCCAAGCAGATTCACCAGACAATCCATACATCCGCCGATCAGTCTGCCTGCCATGAATACTTCATCGACAGCAGTCGATCCATGCGTCGCATCTGTTTCATACAGGTGAAGTTCCTTCTGTTCAGTGATATTATACGGTGCAAGCGGATGTTCTTCATCCTTCAGGGATTCCTTCTCATATCCACGATATCCCTGCAGGCTTTTCTTCTCACCACAAAGCAGCGCAAATGTATCTTCTATCGATGCATGCCACGGCTCCATGCCAAACGCTGCCGCACATGGGCCATAAACAGAAGCTGTATCACAGATCGTTGTCAGCAGATAGGTTAGATTCGTATTATCCGAATATCCCACAAACCATTTCGGATCTGCTTTCTTTAAGCGTTCAAAATCAATATGATCAAGAGTCTCACACATCAGCTCTCCACCGCCGCAGGATATCAGAACATCATTTTTCTTTGATGTGTACATTTCATTAATCTCCTGACCGCATTTCTCCGGCGTGTTACTGATACCGATACCACAGCCTTCATAACAATTCGGACCAAGCTCCGTCTGATAGCCCTTAGCATGGAATGTATCAAGTGCATGACCAAATGCTGTCCGATATGGTTCTATATTACAACCAAAAGATGGCGCAACAAAACCAATCGTTCCACCTTTTTCTAAAAATTTCGGATATCTCATTTTTCTCCTCCTTTTATCCTCATAAACTGGAATTTAATAATTAGTTTTTTTCGCAATCAAAACTCCAACAGGAGCTAAACCGCCATCCACCAAATTCACTTTGACGACTGTAAAGCCATAATTCGTAATAAACTCACAAAAATTTTCCTTGTTCCATTCTTTGTATGCTTTAAATCCTGTAATAGACATCAATCGCTTTCGTAAACCACTTGATTTTTTCTCTGCCCATAAGAAGGTTGGTGCGTACAAAATACCATCTTTTTTTAATACTCTACGAATTTCCTGCATTGCTTTTTCAGGCTCTGGCATAATGTGCAGTGCATTTGAAATTACTACACAATCAAAATTTTCATTCTCATATGAAAGTGCCGTTGCATCGGCTACGCAAAAACTAAGTTTTTCTGTTGTACCTCTCTTTTTCGCTTGCTTAATCATATTTTCCGAAAAATCGGTTGCCGTCCAGCTATTAGTACAATCGGACAATGGGAAAGATAGCTGCCCTGTTCCACAAGCTAATTCTAATACATTCATATCAGATTTGAGATAATCTCTAATATATCCGCAGATTGCATTATAAAACTTCTTATCTGACTCCATCAAAGGTGCATATATTTTTGCAAGTCGTTGCCAATAACCCTTGTTTGCCTTGTCTTTCATATCAAAATCTCCATTTTATTCAATAATACAACTTCAAATTTGCTTATTTTAACCAAATCGGACCGACAATAAATATTCCCCAAAAGAGAACTGTAATAATGACTAAGGCTTCAGATACAGACCAGTAAATGATTTTATATTTTTTTACCGTAAGAGGATATATAAAATATATCAGTACAACTAATAGCTGTAAAATGATAAATAGTATTGTTTCCTCAACCGTTGCAGATATGAAAAAGTCAGCAGCGCCCTTTGCTACACCCTTACCTATAAGCCAGATATTGACTGCCAAAAAAGAAACGATTGAAAGAATTAGCTTTACACCAAATCTATTCATGTTATTCCCCTCCAAATTCCGATTTATCTACTCAACCCTCTGAAAACTCTGTATTTTCAAGGCTTTTCGCCTGTGTAATTCTCAAACCTTATGTATTTTCCCTTGTTTTTGCCCTTATGAGCGAAAACAAGGGAAACTTTTTGTTATTCGCCGCCGACTACCTTATCCAGCAGCCTTGCGGAAGTACGCTTCGCTTCCCTTGTAGCGTGAGCGTAGATATTCATTGTGGTACTGACATCAGCGTGTCCGAGAAGCTCCTGCACATCCTTTGGGGCAGCCCCATTTGAGAGCAGATTGCTTGTGAATGTGTGACGAAGCTGGTGGAAATGGAAGTCCTCCAACCCATCGACCTTTTTCCTTGCCGCCCTGCACATAATCCCTACCGTACTCGGCGATTCAAACGCCCCGTCCGGTCTGAGGCAGACAAAGGATATTTCCTTGTATCCCTCCGGGACTTCTTCCGTTCTCGGCAGACTGTAAACCTCGTAATAAGTACGGTCTTTTTCTTTGACCTCACTGTAATAGTTGAGGCTGTACAACTCTCCGTATCGGAAGCGGTTTTTATGCTGTTCGGCTTTGGCTGTTCTAAGAATTTCTGCCAGTGTGTCGCAGAAGTCCACAGTACGGATTTTCTTTCGCTTGGTCGCTCCGATTTCCGTCTTGTGCCTTGCCCCGTTGTAGCGCATACTGCGGCGTACTGTAAGGTACTGACCTTCAAGGTTAATATCCTGCCAGGTCAAGCCGCAAACCTCGCCGATTCGAAGCCCCGTGTAGTAGGCAATCTGAATGGGCAGCAACGCCGGATTGTCTTTCTTTTTCAGAAAGTCCTCCAGCTTCAGATACTGCTCATGGCTGATTGTGGGGGCGGAAGTCACATTCCCGTCCTCGTCTGAGAACAGTTCGTATTCTTCCTTTTTGCCCCTCCACACTACATACTGCATCGGGTTAAAGGAAATCAGCCTTTTCGGGAACACCGCAAAACGGAACGCCCCTTGCAGGACTGCCGAGAACAATCGCAGATACCCCTTGCTGAGAGCCTTTGCCTGTGTGCCATCGGGATTTGTGCCACCGAAACTGAGGAAGTCGATATATGCCTGTAAATGGTCAGCAGTTACAGTTTTCAGCTTGCGTTCCCCAATCGGGTACTGCTTGATACGGTTTACCGTACCCTGATATGCCATTACTGTACCATTGCTCAGATTGCCGGGCTTCAGTTCTTCTTCCACCCATTGATCCAGCAACGTTCCCACCGTAACATTTTCGGACTTGGCTACGAATTTCTTTTCCTCGTAGTCTTCCATTGCCTTTCGCATAAGGGCTTCTGTTTCAGCCTTGCTTTCAGTGCCGGGAAACTCCTTCTGCACACGGTTTCCGCTTTCATCTTCGATATAGAAGCGGTAGTACCACTTTTTGCCTTTCTTTCTTACAGAACCTTTTGCCATAGATAAAATTTCTCCTTTCTATCCGTGGCAATCGGAACTGTGACATATGGTGTGCGTAAAGTAAATAGTGTCACTTCTGCCGATTGGTTTCAATCGGCTTTTTTAATTGTCAAGGTGCCACGGAATTGTTCTTTTCGGATAGCCTTTTTTCAGCTTCCGTCACTATCTCGAAGAGATCGCCCATCTTTACAGCGGTACGACCTTCATCGTAGATATGTAAAATCCCGTCAAGAAATCGTTTCATATCTTCGATAGGTAATTCCATTTCGTTGCGATAGACCTTTTCGGTAATCGCTCCCGACTCGATAGCGTATCGCATAAGCGATTGCTTCAAGCCTTCATCGTTTGCCACACGGTCAACCTCTGTCATAGCATCGGAAAAGTAGTGGCAAAGCACAGAGTACAAATCAATTATCTTCCCGAGAAATGTAGTGAGCATCTGTTGGTGCGGCTCACCCTTTACGGTAGAGGACACCGTATCAAGATATTTCTTGATGTGCTGCTCAATGTCCTTTTGGCAGAGTGTATAGCTGTCATATTCCTTATCATCAGAAAGACCTGTCAGCCATTCGGGAGTGGTAAGAAGTGCTTCGGCAAGACCGTTGATAATCATTGTTCGCTTCGGATCAACGCCGTCAGCTTCATACCTTTGAATGGTAGACTTGTTCACGCCGATACGCTTGCCAAGTTCCGGCATAGAAAGTTTGAGTTCTATTCTACGCTCTTTAATGCGTTCCCCGACTTGTTTTGGGGTAAACATTGTTTCTTCTTCCAAGGTATTCACCTCCTGTTTGAGTACAGTATAGCACAAACAAGCTCAATTTGCAACCCCTATTTCCGAAAAATATTAAAAATAATCCTTAAAAGGTTGCAAAACAGGTTGACAAGTGATGGCAAAATAAGTATAATGATAATACCAAAGTTGCATTTTGAGTATTTAAGAAAGGAGAACAGCACTATGAACGCAATCAAAATGGGAATGACAATCGAAGAAGCGGCAGAAACCAGCGGCATCGGCAGAAACACAATGCGAAAGTTGGTGGACTGGGGCAAGCTGCCTGTTCTGAAGGTCGGACGTAAAACCATTATCCGCAGGGATACCTTAGAGCGTTTTATGACCGTCAATCAGGGCAGAAACCTACTGTGTCAGGATGATGTCCGTAAGGTAGAGTAAACCGTTCTCAAAGCCCTCGGCGTTTGAGAGCGAAATACACCCCTCGCACAAATCTACGATTTGTTCAAGTGATATTTCGCCCTTGCAGGGAGCCTGTATCACAGCTTGTCGGCATATACCGCCGCTATGATACAGAGAAAATTGCTGCCGCAATTTTCATTGGCTGTCTCGTCAGCACCCGCCGCCAAAACAGCCGCAACCGACAAGTCGGTTGCAAAATGAAAACGCACCTTTACAACACAGAACGGAGATGATTTATGACACGCCACAGCTTTATTCAGATGTCAAAGCTGTATAATGTCAAGGGAAGAATATCGTATATTACAAGCCATGCAAGACAGGAAAACCTCTATGCCACTTACCGCACCGCAGACAATTCCTTTTGGCGAAACCTTGCAAAAGAATGTCAGCAGGAATTTAAGCGAAGCAACTCGCCGGGGAAGTGTATCGAAGCAAGGGAATTGATAATTGCCCTGCCCGAAGTTTACACCACCTATGAGCCGCAACAGGTACTTGAAGATTTCACAGAGGAATTTCGCAGACGGTACAATGTGGAATGTGTATCGGCACTCCACCACAACAAGAGAAAGACCAATTACCACATCCACCTTATATTCAGTGAAAGGCGGCTACTTGCCGAGCCGGATATAAAGATCGCCACCCGAAGCGTATTCTATGATGAAACGGGCAAGCGGGTACGCACCAAGAAAGAGATCACCGATGAAAGCGGCAAAGTCCGTGAGGGCTGTACCGTTATCCCCAAAGGCGGCATATACGAACAGCACCTTTTCACCGTAAAGGATGACCGCTTCAAAAGCGACCCTTTTCTTCGGGAAGTAAAGGAAATCTATACCGCCCTTATCAATCGGCATATCTCAGACCCCGAACAGCACCTAAAGGTGTTCAATCCCGACAGTATCTATCTGCCAACCAAGAAGATTGGCAAGAACAATCCCAAAGCCGCAGAAATTGAAGCAGACAATGCCGCAAGGCAGGAATGGAACAGAACGGCGGATATGGCACTCATATCAGGGATTGAAGAAGCCAAGATACTGGAAATCAAGAAAGATGAGATCCACCAAAAAGCAAGTCAATCCATTAAAGCGAATGGATGGCTGCCAAATCTGTTCCGCAGTATTGTGGGCAAGGCAAAGGAATTTTTGCAGAACCTGATAAGGCAGACGGCACTACCGCCCAAACCGGTACTCAATATGGATATGGCAGAGTTCCGCACAATGCAGAAGCTGATGATACGGGTGCAGGACAGGGCAAGAGAAATCCGCAGCTTGCAGGATGAAGTACCCAAGTTAAAGGCACAGCTTGCCGAAACAAAGGGTATATTCAAGGGCAAGGAGCGAAAGGCGTTGGAAACGCAGATACAGCAGAGGGAAGAAAAAATCTCCGCTATGCTTGAAACAATACCCGATATTCTGAAAGATGACGGTTATCCCGACGTGCAAGCATTTATGGCAACCTACTGCAAGGCAGAAGTCATAGTTAATAACTACAACCGAGAGCTTGCAGAATGGGAACGCAAGGTCAAAGAAAAAAGCAGACCCGCCGAAAAAGAACGGTATGCACCGCCAGAAAAGCAAAGTGTCCGTGACCAGCTAAGACGGTTGCAGGCAGAGGGCAGACAGACCAAACCCAAGCATCGATCCCACGACAGAGAAAGATAGCTTTAACACCGAAAACAACACCGCAGGGCAGTTTCCCTGCCTTGCGGGATTACATATTACGGGCGGCAAAGAGAAAGCCGCCCCTTTCAATTTGTATGAAAATCTTAGCGAACCTATTGACAATTATAGTCTCTATGCGTATAATATAATTAACAATTTGGTTAAATGTTAAGGGAGGGTGTCAAATGGGACTGCAACAGACATTAAAAGCTCTTGCTGACCCAATTCGCCGTGAAATACTAAATATGCTGAAAAAGGGGCGAATGTCTGCGGGAGAGATTACCAACCATTTCTCTGTAACAGCACCTTCGATTTCAAGACATCTATCGGTGTTGAAGGATGCTGACTTAATCAGAGATACAAGAGAAGGAAAGTTCATTTTCTATGAAATCAACACCTCTGTTTTGGAGGAAACTATGCTATGGATTGCAGATTTGAAAGGGGATAATGATAATGCTTAAAAAGAACAAGATTAAGGTTATAATATCGTCAATTATTATTTTACTTCCGGCTTTATTCGGGATCATTATGTGGAATGATTTGCCTGACATTATTACAACCCATTGGGGAGCTGACGGCAATGCGGACGGATTAAGCGGAAAGGTCTTTGCTGTCTTTGGTACACCTATCATACTTTTGATTTTCCATTTTGTTTGTTTGCTTTTTACTTCATTGGATAAAAAACAAAAAGATCAAAATCAAAAAGCATTGGGAATGGTTTTTTGGATTCTTCCGATTATATCCCTTTTCGCAAACGGAATAATGTATCGTGCAGCTTTTGGCAAAGAATTTGATTTAGCATTTTTTATGCCGGCTATGCTCGGAGTAATGTTCATCTTTATAGGCAATTACTTACCCAAAGTTAAACAAAACAGAACGCTGGGTATCAAGATTTCTTGGGCGTTGAATAACGAGGAGAATTGGAATAAAACGCATAGATTTGGCGGTAAGGTCTGGGTAGTTGGAGGACTTATTTTATTGCTCTCCATTTTTCTTCCTCTAAAAGTGATGGTATGGGTTGTAGTATGTGTGATTGCTGCTTTGGCGATTATTCCTATAGTTTACTCTTATTTCATTTACAAACAGCATCAAAAGGAAGGAATTGTATATGCTGAAGCGCCCAAAAGCGGTGCGGAAAAAATTGCGCTTAGAATAACCGCAGTTATAGTACCCATCATTTTATTAGGTGTTGCTCTTTTAATGTTTACTGGTAACATCGAGGTAAAGTGCGAAGATACAGCATTAACGATCAATGCAACCTATTGGACAGACCTGGAGATCGATTATTCCGAAATTGAGACCATTGAATACCGTAAGAATTTAGATGTAGGAGTGCGAACAAGCGGTTTTGGTTCTCCCAAACTATCTATGGGCATTTTCCAAAATGATGAATTTGGATCATACACCTTATATTCCTATACAGGTGCTAAAGAGCATATTATCTTGACTTCCGGCGAGAAAACTCTTGTCATTGGAATGAGCGATCCAAAAGAAACACAGGCAATTTATGATGCGATGTTAGAGAAAGTAGACAAGTAACGAAAATGGGATGAAAAGCCATATTTCAAGCTATTTTCTGACCGCAAAAACAGAGGGGTAAGGTGTTTGTACCTTACCCCTCGATTTTGTGTATTTTGGCGTTACAGTCTCATTTTGCGAACTTTATCATAACCTCGTCAACGGCATCCGTATATCTGCCTTGTGCTATCAGTCTGTTGCGGAAAGCAAGCAAAGCATTGAAGATATACCGCCGCTCCTCTGCTGTGAGGTAAAGGTAATACTTCCGTTTTCTCATACGAAGATCACCTCGGCATTGACAGTTTCCGTAACCGCAGACCGCAGATTGCTCATTCTGCCAACCCATTCCATTTGGTTGTCTGCTTTCAGTTTTTCGGTAATGCCCTCACGCTCTGCCCGTTGTTTCATAAGATGGTCAAACAGTTCCTGTGCCTGTTCTTCAACATCGGCAAGGTGGGATTGCAGTTTGCCGCTTGTCAACAGCTTGATGTAGAACACTTTTCTATGCTCACGGATATACCGCAAATGCCGCTGTCCCCATACTCCGATATGCCTTTCTTCTTTTTCGGCAGGTAATACCAAACAGGGGATGTAATAATCTCCCTGTAATTCATACCATAAGCCGTTGCTGTTATCGTAAATGTACTTGTCCATTATAAAATCCTCCAGTATAATATATTCGCACATATGTCACAGTTTCCTGATTACCACATTTTGTTATATTGTGTTACGAGTTTTTTCTTCCCTTGATTTTTCCCTTATGAGGTCACGAGGGAAGCATAAACAATAGTGAAATCGTATAAAGGGATAAGGCGAGCACACAGCGAAAAATCCTTTATTTCCAAGGCTTTTGGAGGATTTTATTGATAACCTATAACCTCTGTTAAGAGGTCATAATTTATAGAAATTCAAATTCCGATTTATCAACGTGTAACATAATTAAATCATATTAGAAATGGGATAAACTATGTACTTTTCTTCAAAATAATATAGTTATTTTTCCGTATGATACTTATATCCCCTCAATTTCTTTTTTACTCCAATTAATATAAGATAGTCACGATAACAATCACGACAATCCATCCTACCTTTTCCATTTTATGTGAACAAAACAATCTCCACACCATCGGTCTTCTAATGCTCATTTTATCATATACTGTTCAAGCATAGTCGGTGCGATATCCATGGCTACAAAAAACTCTTCTGGCAACGTGCAAAGCTCTTGGCTTATAAAATCTTCCGCATCAATATACTTATGATCATTTTCCGGATCATAACATTTCTCATGATTTGCAAAAATAACTATTCCCTCAAAACTCTTCTCAATCTCATAAACAGCATCTCCCGGTACATCATAATTTAGGATAGTGACATGTAATCTATCCTTTGCATCAAGACTGTCGGCAATATAAAATTCATCACAAAATGGCAACTTATTCTCGACAGCAAAATCAATTGTATGCTGGAGATATTCCCTTAAAATCTCTCTGTCCAGCTTATACTTAAAGCCCGAAAAAAAATTTTTCATTTTATTAAATAAACCCATATATCAAATCTGTCCCTTCATATAATTTGCTCATAATACTGGTTATACACTTAAATAATCTTTATATTCTTTATCTAAAAGTTTCTTAAATTCTTTATAATCATCCCATTTAAATGTAAAGCCACATCTTCTTCACTCAAATCTGTACCTTTTTTATTATATTGTATGCAATATCCCAATTCCATCCTTTGAATATTTCCGTTTCAAAACTCTTCGTCTTCATCGATTTCTTCATCTGGTTGAATCTCACAAACAAATTCAATATTTCTTTTACCGAATACATCTGTCAGATAAGTAATCTCTTCTTCATTCATTGTAAAAAATGACCATTCATTCTCGCTGACAGTTATTTTCTCCTGTTCTGTTGTCGTTACCTCCAAAGTGATAACGTTCATGCTTCCCTTCACTGTTTCAAACAGTCTTGTCAATCGTACCTTTGCCAGATCCAGTGCAGTCAGCTTTCCACCATATACAGATACAAGAAAGTTCTTTGTCAAATATATCCTAAAATCATTAAACCAGAGAGCTTCCGGCTGATTACATTCTTCGTCAATCTGCTCTGCCAATGGATGTCTGTATTTTTTAATCGCACGCACCTGGGTTAATACCATCGAAATTCCAATCAATATTAAGATGCCTCCGATATCCAGATTCACAAAATATCCTTCCTTGAGTATTTTTCCATAGGTAAGCTTCGTCATACATATATAAATAAATTTGTAATTGATATACTCACTTATTATTTTTTTTACGTTCTCGTCAGTCACAACTTTCGTCATGCCTTCCACTCTTGCCGTACCATTCTCTTCAACTCTCTGCTTCAAATCTGCAAACTGTTCCGATTGCATCCCTACAATATAGCTTTCCTCTGCCGTTGTTACAAGGTAATATCCTTCATATTTATTTTCTGCCAGTTTCTCCGGTACCTGGATAATATCAATATATGCTGTCTGATTCGCAGGATTGGCTTCTTCCTGTAATACCTGTTCAAATGGTCGAACACAATCCATCTTTCTCTTTGTCTGAATCAATCCAAATGCCACCAAAAATATTCCTATCAATAAGAGAATCATTCCGATCGTCCGCCACATTTGATTGAATTTGTATTCTTCTTTTATATGCTTATTCGTATATTTCATGTCATGTATTCTCCTACACTTGATTTTTCTCTCACACATAAATGCTCTAACGCTGTTTTATTATAAAATTGTCTGATTTGTTCCCTACAAACTGAAATTTTCGAGTGTGTCGCTAAATTAGATTTTTTCATCAATTATCATTACTAAAATACTCATTTCTAAGTATGGAATAATAAACTTCATCCACAATACCTTGATTACAGGTTCCCGACTGCCTAATTATTCCTTCTTTTTTCATTCCCATTTTCTGCATTACACTTCCTGAGTTTGGATTACCTGCAGCATGCTTTGCATATACACGTTTGACTTTTACTTCTTCAAAAAAGAATTTTACCAATGCCCTTCCTGCTTCTGCAGTTATACCTTTTCCCCACCATCTGCTTCCAATACCATACCCGAGCTCCACACTTTCTGTTGCCTCATCGAGACTTACTACTGATATATCTCCAACCAGTTCATGCGAATCTTTTAACTCAATTGTCCAAAAATAGAAATCCTGCTTATCATACGATTCTATCCAATCAATTAGTAATTGCTTTGTCTCGTCGACATTTTTATGCGGTTGCCAACTTAAAAACTTTGTTACATCTTTTTCTGTTACCCAGTTTTTAAACATGATTTCTGCATCATCTAATACATGTCGTTTAAGAACTAATCTATCTGTTTCTATTCTAATTGTGCCCTTATGTTCCATACGCATCCTCCACCATCAAGAAAATTCCGATTTTCCAGTTTCCAAAAAGGATTTTTCAAATTAGTCTTTGCAAATAACCTTTGAACCTTCACCATCAATTACAATTCCCTGACGGTTGTTAATTGGGCATAGATTCAAATCCGAAAACTCAGTCATTATTTTCTCGGTAACTTTCTTAAATGGTGCTGTAAGATAATGCGGAAGAACATAGAAATCAATCAAATCAAGCCCTGCATCATCTTCTTGTGAGTAGTCCTCCGGCTTTTCATCCATTTGCTCGATATATTGGATGCTTGGAGCGCATATAATTGCGCCTGCCGACTCGCCGATCATCAATTTTCCATTTGCCAATTCCTTTTTTAGCAACCCATCAGTTCTTGTTTTACGGAGTTGGTCCATAAGAAAGAAAGAATTTCCGCCGGTAAAATATATCACATCTGCATCTTCAAAAACAGACTGTATCGTTGAATAAGCCTCCGTTGAAATATCAATTTCAGTTACGATTGCTCCCAACTTTTTGAATAATTTTCGAGCCGAGCCGACATAACCGGTGTAGCCTTCACGCAGCGAAGCTGTTGGAATAAATGCGACTTTTTTATTTTCAATTTCTTCCTTTATCAGACTTCCTACACTTGAAAAGTGCGAACATAAAAATAGTTTCATCAATATTCTCCTTTATAAATCCCGATTTTAATGTCTCTATTATACCATAATGATACTATTATAAAAAAGCAAAAAGAGCTCCTTCGAGCTCTTTTGGGTCAGTTCTGCAAACTTGAAGTTATAAAATCACAGTCCAAAACAGGGCACATCTTTTAACTGCAATACTTTATTCGTGAATTTCCAATGGTAGATTGTCAGGGTCATAAAAGAATGTCATTCTTTTACCTGTGTAAATATCAAGTCTAATCGGCTCAGTTATGATGCCCCTTTTATTCAATTCTCTTACGGTATTATCGACCGAGTCTACAGCAAAGGCAAGATGCCGGAGACCGTAAGCTTCTGGATAACTGGGGCGCTTCGGACAATTTTTAATAATAAAAAGTTCTAATTCCATCTCATCGAGTTGAAGATCAATTTTGTAATCATCACGTTCTGGTCTGTAATTTTCTCGAATAATAGAAAAACCTAATAGATCCACATAAAAATGCTTTGATTGCTCATAGTTGCTCCCAATAATGGCAATATGATGAACTTTTTTCAAATTCATGGTGTATTTACCTCTTTCCTACTTTGTTTGAATACATGAAATATAATATCATAAGAACGCATCTAATCAAACTTAAATACATTAAGCCCTGTTTCTTCATCATAAACTCTGTCAACTTTTCCATCAATGACCGTAATTACCATCTCACAGGTTGCACTCACGACAGCTCTGTTCAGATGCCCTCCAAACACTTCACCTTTCTCATTTCCGACACTCATATGAAGATGCGCATAATATTCTCCATCCATTGTATTGATCGTACCTGTCAGTGATGTAATTTCATAATACCCTTTAAAACTGTTTGAGTAATATTTCTTCTCATCTGTCTTATATACTCCGATTGTAAAATCATTGTTTTGTTTCTCCCTTCTGGAATTTCTATTTGTGTTGCCATGTCATTACATAATCTTTTTCTCCGGTAGCCTCATCTAAGCCACTATGCTGAATCTCAAATCCTTCTCTCTTATAAAAGGATATTGCCCGTGCGTTCTTTTGGTATACGTTCAAGAACAACTTATTCCTTTTATCTTTTGCATAATTCAGCAGAATTTTACCTATGCCTTGCGATTGCATTTCACCAGAAACAAAAATGCCCTCAACATATTCATCATTTAACCCTATAAAACCCTGTATTTCTGTATCATACTCATACACATAAACCTCTGCTTGTGACAGTGCTTCTTTTACTGATTTGAAATTGCTTTTCCAGTATTCGGCGGAGATAAAATTATGTGCCTTTATATTTGTATCCAACCATATATCTGCAACTTTATTTATATCATCCCTTTGAAATTCTCTAATCATAACAGTGACTCTCCATAAACTTGAAGTTGTTGCTCTCTTTATTGTAAAAAAACAACCATTTCATAATCTGACAAAATTTTTCTAAAAATAAAACAAATCTTCAAATTTCTTTTCCAAAGCAAAACACAATAATAATGCTAGCTTTGCAGTAGGGTTAAATTGTCCCGTCTCAATCGAACTAATTGTATTACGAGATACACCTACCAAATCAGCCAATGCAGCCTGTGATAATTTTTTTTCAGTTCGAGCTTCTTTAATATTATTTTTCAATTCAAGTGAATCATTCATAATTAATGCCCCATGCAAAATCTAACAATTGCCATAATCGCTGTTGCAAACATAATAACTGATATAACCAAATGTTCTTTATTCCGTGTTTTAATAAATCGATATGTCATTGCTGCACACACCGAACCACTAACAGTTGCACATAAGTCCATCATAGGTAAACCTTGTTCTGATCGAATAAAGGAAAATACAGATGCCATAATCACCATAACAATATATGACCACATCATAGACTTATCTTTTACTTGAAGTTCTCTTTCATCCAATTTTTCATCCTGTGCTCTTTTTAAAATTTCTTTTCTTTCCATAATCCAATCTCCTTTGCCAAGTTTTATTTGCAACAAAAGCATAACATTGCCAAGTACACTTGTCAAGTTTTTGTCAAGTTTTATTTGCAATAAAAGGTAGACTTTATCAAGTCTACCATGATATTTTTTCCTCTGGATTAGACTCAGCAATCATCAATGTTATCGCTACCAATGCACCATCACTTATCCTTTTCTGTCCCTTTTTATAAAGTGCATTATTTCCAGCTAAAAATTTGAATTAACACGATATCCTACTGAAAGTATCATGTTAAGATTATATATCTTGGGTTTTCTTCCTCCAGAACTTTTATTGGAAAAACCGACAGAAGTCTCATCTAATTCTCCTGAAGAAAGAATATTGGAAATATGCTCACTCACTGTAGCACGCTTAACATCAAATAATTAATCGCATCTTCAACAGTCATACATGGAGCATACTCCTACAACTTAAAACTTACTGCACTTTTTCACTAAGTTTTAATTCCTTATAGTTGCATATCAAACTCCGAAAAAATAAAGACGACCAGTCTTATCATAAAACCAATCATCTTTATTTATTCGTATATTGTATTTTGTATCTCATCCTTTGGACAAAATCGAATCATTTCTACGTTCTCTCTAAACCGGAAGTTTACGGTCTACCACTATTAGTTCATAAAAATATGCATCAGAAATCCGATTAATACGCAAACAACAAATGTTATCAGTGCACTACCTATAACTAAAAAAATCTTCTGATATGGGCGTTTACCTATTTCTCTCTGCTTTTGTATATCATCCAATAGTTTCCCCTCAGAAAATGCAACAATTTCTTTATAGGTTTGAACATCATTATCTTTTTTTACCTTTTCAACCTGAAAGGCAAAGTACATAGAGAGTGCCCAAATGATTCCCCAAGGGATGAATGCCCAAACGCCAAGCCACATAAATAGCGGAACTGCCGAAACTGCAGTGACAATCAGCATTTTAGTGTAGATTTTTCCATAGCGGTTCATTTTCCCAATTTGAGATTGTTTGTCTTGAAACATAAACTCGATCGGCTAACTTCTCTTGGGATAATTGTACTTCCTGACGATGTTTTTTTATTTGTTTTCCGAGTTCCATCTCTTCACCTCCTGGTATACTCATACTAATCAAAAAGTCATATTTTCGCTATCAAAGGACATTGACATCAAGGTTTTTAGCGTGTCAAAAGTCTTTTACATTCCAGGTCGGCGATATAGCAAGTTCTTTGTCCTCACTTTTCGGATTCACAACCCCCTATAAAAACGCCAATATTCTCTCCACTACAAACACTGTCACACAGGCGGCAGCCGCTACAACTACCAGCCCTTTTTCACGGATACCAAGGATAACCGCTACGACAAATCCTGCAATCGCACTGATAACACTTTCCGTACTGTAGAAAATCGCCGGAAGGGTAAGTGCCGTCAGGCAGGCATATGGCACATAGTATAAAAACGAACTTAAAAACCGATTCTCTATCTTTTTTCTGAATAACACCAATGGCACTGCACGGATCAGATATGTGACAACCGCCATTGCGATAATATATGTATATATACTCATCTCTATTCTTCTCCTTTTTTCTTAACCGGTGCAACGATCGCACCGATTGCTGCTGCCGCTACTGTACATATAACGATCGATATTCCGGTCGAGATAAAGTGGAATATCGGAACATAATATAAAAGGATACTGAACAAAGCTGCAACGCATACCACAAATAACACAGATTTTGACTTCTTGGCAACCGGAACAACGATTGCCACGAACATGCCATAAAGTGCAAGACTGAGTGCGCTGCACACAGACTTTGGAAGCAGCCCGCTGGCTACTGCTCCGGCAAATGTACCACCGCCCCAGCCAAGGATCGGAAGGATCTGAAGTCCTAACATATACGGAAAGGTCACTTCTTTGAAATATCCCATTGCAACTGCAAAGATCTCATCTGTATTTGCAAATGCGATGATCAGACGCTTCCAGATGCCTACATCGTCAGCTAACTTCTGCGTAAGTGAAAGACTCATCAGACCATATCTCAGATTGATAATAAGCTGGGTAAGGATCACCTCAAGGATCGTTCCCCCGGCAATGATGATCTGAAGTCCGGCAAACTGACCGGCACTTGTAACATTTGTAACGCTGGTAAGAACTGCCTGAAAGACACTGAGTCCGCCTTTGATCGCAAGAATACCAAAACTAAAACTAACTGCAAAATACCCCAGGGCGATCGGGATTCCATCCTTCAGCCCATTTTTAAATTCATTCATTTGTACTACTTACTCCATATTACTTTTTTTCATAATCAACCTGCATCAGGCACAAGCCCTGTGGTGGTGCGGTCGGCCCTGCGAGCTGTCTGCACCGGCCTGTAAGCACCTCTTCCATGTATGCCGGTTCCATTCTGCCTGCCCCGACCTCTACCAGAGTACCGGTCAGGATACGAACCATATTCTGTAAGAATCCGGCTCCGTGGAAATCAAGAATCACATAATCGCCATCTTCCTTAATATCGATCGCAAATAACTTCCGAACCGTCGATTTCTTCATCTGCTTATTGCCACAGAAGCTCTTGAAATCATGTTCACCGACCAGATAAGCTGCTGCCTTTCGCATCCGTTCACAGTCGATCGTCTCACCCTCATCCAGAGTCCAGACGTATTTCCGGTCAAATACCGGCTTCAGCCTGCCACAATAGATCGTGTAACGGTAGTGCTTGCCCTTTGCATTAAATCTTGCATGAAACCGTTCTGCTGCCGGAGTAACCTCCAAAATGCAGATATCATCCGGCAGATAATGATTCATATAATCTCGGATCTCCTCCGGTGTCTTATCTGTCGGAACCGGGCCGCTTGCGACCATTGCCCTTGCATGCACACCTGCATCGGTTCTTCCCGCTCCGTTGATCCGTACTTCTTCGCCTGCCATCAGGGAAAGCACTGATTCGATCTTTCCCTGTACGGTCACAACGTCTTTTTTATGTTCCCACCCATGATATCTCGTTCCATCATAGGCGATCAGAAATCTGTAATTCTGCATAATCGTTTCCTTTTCTACACGGCGTTTATATCCTTGATCGTGCCATTCTCATAATCTCTCGCATTGTCCAGTGTGGTACGGCTGATTGCTTCCAGTGCTTCTTCCGTCAGGAAGCCCTGATGGGAGGTTACGATGACATTCGGGAATGACAGCAGTCTTGCCGTGATCGAGGATTCCAGAATATCATCCTCACGATTCTCAAATACATTATTTGTTTCTTCCTCATACACATCCAGACCGATACCGAAGAATTTCTTATTTCGATTTCCCGTGATCAGATCCTCCGTCTTGATCAGGGCGCCTCTCGATGTATTTACAAGGATCACATTATCCTTCATCTTATTGATCGTCTCTGTGCAGATCATATGGTACGAATCATCTGTCAGCGGACAGTGAAGGGAGATCAGATCACTGGTCGATAACAGCGTATCCAGATCCACATACTCTACAAAATCCAGGGATGGATTCCGGTACATATCATATGCCTGAACCTTCATACCAAATCCATGACAAATCCGGCACATAGCCGCTCCGATCTTACCGGTTCCGATGATACCCGCGGTCTTGCCATAGAAGTTCATACCTGTAAGACCTACCAGACTGAAATTATTCTCACGAACCTTGATATAGCTCTTATGGATTCTTCTGGTAACCGCAAGTGCCAATGCCATCGCATGCTCTGCAACCGCCTCCGGTGAATAACCCGGAACACGGAGCACCGTGATACCACAACGGTTTGCTGCATCCAGATCTACATTATTGAATCCGGCACAGCGCATTAACACTAATTTTACACCATTTTCAGCCAGACACTCAACTACTTTTTCACTGACATCGGAACTTACAAATGCACAGATCGCATCATATCCTTTTGCAAGAGCTGCTGTTCTCGGCGAAAGGTCTGCTTCTAAAAACTCTACCTCCAGATCTGAATATTCCGGTAATATCTTTTCAAATGAATCTCTGTCATATTTCTTCGTATCATAAAATAAAATCTTCATATTCCATATCCTCCTATCATATCCTGCTGCCAGACATCTGTAAAAGCATCGTATACTGCCATATTTTCGCTTATTTTTCGGTATGCCTGTATAATTCTATATTTCTGCAACTATTATTTACATTTCATTGCCATTTTATCACAACATCCATGTATTTACACAAATAAAATTATCTATTACAAATCGTTTCTCATCACCCAACACTCTTTACAGATAAAAAGAGATCATCCTGTATCTTTTACCGATACAAAACAATCTCTTTTCTCACAGGAATTGTCTTCTGATTCTTTCAATCCTTCTGATCATTCCTGTTCATATTATTTATTACTTATTGTTTTTTGTAGTTGTCGTAATTTTCTTGTCACTGCTTTTTTTCGTTTTCTTTTTGTCCTTCTTTTTATCCTTTTTTCCGGCCGATTGTTTATTTATTTTTTCAGCCTCAACGGTTGTCTGAGTCTGTTCGCCATTCTCATCTACCGTAATAACAGTTGCAGGATTCTTCATATACTTTTTGTATACCTTATACTGTTTATTCCAGTCAGTATACCGGGAGTCTTTTTTCTTATTTTCAAATGAATAATGTTTTGAAATATATTTTCCTATCTCTCTTGTTACTTTTCTTGCACCGTAACAGTTCAGATGTTTTCCGCCATCTCTGGTATCTGTTCCCCAGTTGATCTTATTTTTGCCCTTTACCGTATTCAGATCAAGGAATGGGATTCCTAATTTCTTCGCATACTGTGTCATACCATTATGTTTTTTATAATTCCATGAGCTTGCTGTCGGCATCTCAACAAACATAACTTCAACATTGTTTTCTTTGCAGATATCCAGGAACATCTTAAGAAAAATTCTGGAAGACTTCGGTACCGGTTCAATATCCTTTGTCTCTACCATCTTATCTTCACCTGTATAAGCCATAACCGTTCTGCTCAGATACTGACCTCTTGTACTGGAACGATAAGTATATGATTTTTTCTTAAAGCTGTCCTTAAGTGCCAGTGTTTTCCACCTGTCATGATACTTCATGATCGGAATATATTTATAGATCAGGGATTTGACATTTCCCTCTACTCTGGATACCTGTGTCTTACCTTGCCACAACAGATCCACATCCAAAACAACCAGCTTCGGTTTCTGGCAGGTCAGTACTTCCTGAAGGACATTGACTGTCTCTGCAATATTCTGCGCTCCCTCCGCCGCAACATAGGTTGGAATTCCATAGTTCTTCCACATCATCATTGGAGAGTAGGCACTGTATGCGTTACTGTTTCCCATGACAACAACATCCAGCGAATTTCTCGGTTCTCCATAGAAGCCTCTGGCATTCGGATTTGACAAACCACCTTCCGGGTCACTGGTCTTCGGATAGAACACAACCGACAGAACTCCCATCAGTACACAGAAAATGATGAAAAACAGGATACATTTTATTATATTTTTTGTTTTGTCTTTTTTCATATCGTTCACCATCTATCCTAAAATTGTGCGTATATAAAGCCTGCGACTTCATATCCGCTTCCATATGCTCCAAGGATGATCACGGAAAAGATCAGTCCATAATATAATACCCAACGGAATACAATATTCTTTGTTGCAATATCTTCTCTGATATGACGTCCCTGTTCCTGATACAAGCCAACCAACAGCAACACAATTGCTCCAAAAAGCAGTAACAGGAAATCACTCATACCAATCCGGACATCAAACAATTCACCATAACGGATCGGATCCCATGACAGATTCCGGAACATCGATATAAACATCTGTCCGAAGATCTTCAGATCATCTGCACGGAACATCAGCATACCGATATTAACAAAGATAAAGGTTCTCACAACCTGAAGAGCCTTATAGATCTTACCTTCGCGGTTCACATGCATTTTTTCAAATAATTTTCTGAATAATGGTTCTGTCAAAAGTCCGAGGATCATGATCAGACAGTAATAAATACCGTACATGACATACTTCCAGCTTGCTCCATGCCAGATACCGGTTCCAAACCATACTGCAAGCATGGCAATAGAGGTCGGGATCAGGGTTGCAAAGAACGCATTGAACTTCTCTCTTGTCTTCTTGCTCAGCTTCATAAATGCCTTGGATAGAGAGATGGTATAGAATACATAATCCTTAAACCATGCACCAAGTGTCATGTGCCATCTTCTCCAGAACTCGCTGACTGTCTTTGATATAAACGGTCTTGCAAAGTTTTCTGACATCTCGATGCCAAACATCTGCGCACTACCGCGGACGATATCCATACAACCGGAGAACTCTGCATACAACTGTAAGGTGTACAACAGCATTCCTATGATGACATACAGTCCATCATACTGATCATGGAAATTAAAAATCTGATTTACATACATATTTGCACGGTCAGCAATTACAATCTTCTTAAACAGGCCCCAGAACACAAGCTGAAGTCCCATCGTTGCATTTTTATAATCAAACGGATGTCCTTCATATACCTGATCTCCCAGCAGATCAAAACGTCCGATCGGGCCTTCCACGATATGTGGGAAGAATACCAGGAACAAAGCAACCTTTCCAAGATTATCGGAGGCTTTGTATTTACCACGGTATACATCTACAATGTAGCTGATCGCCGATAAGGTGTAGAACGAGATACCAAGCGGCAGCATCATATTCTGCATTGGATTGGATATCTTAATATGGAAAATACTTAATATATCACAGAACACCTGTCCGAAGAATACGGAATATTTCAGATATACAAGAATACCAAGATTTAATAATACAATAGATACACAGACACATTTTTTCTGCCATCCGATGATCGACTTGAATTCCTTTTTATTTTCCTTTGGCAAGGCTTTCTTTGCCATACTGAAGCCATCATCAATCTTATTCAGCAGCAGACCGCCAAAATAAATCGACAAGGTACTAAACAATATAAATACAATATATTTTCCGGAATTAATAAAATAGAACAGATAACTGAATATCAGCAGAACCTTCCATTTGTGCTTTAATGGCACGATCGAGTAGAAAAAGAAGGATCCCATCAATATAAATCCCAAATAAGCTATAGATGTATAAGACATTTTTTTCTCCCTATCACTGATACCGAAAATCTACCGGGCAGCCATTTTCTGTATGTATTACAAAAGACCGTCCGGTTTATTCCCAGTATTTCTTTTTTCCTCAGTCTGTAAACTAATTAATCATCACTGAGTCTCTGGATCATATCATAGATCGTCTGAACTGTTTTGAAGTTCTCTGGAACGATATCTACAGGTGTGATCTCGATATCAAATGCATCATTTAATTCCATAACAAGTGTTACCATTGTGATGGAATCTAAGACGCCATGGCCGATCAGGTCTGTATCATTTTCAAAATCAACACCTGGTTTTACTTCGTTTAAAATCTCTAATAATTCATCCATTTCTTTTTCCTCATTTCTTATAATTTATAGTTATTTTTCAACCACTTACGATCAATTTTTCCATTTTGATTGTGTGGCATACTCTTCACTCTTACAAACTGGTTCGGTTCCATATAATGTGGAACTTTTTTCTTGAATTCCCCAAGCAGGAATGCATCATCCAGTTTCTTACCTTCATATATAAATACGATCTTATCCTCTGCATCATCGTAGATACATGCATAGCTTCGGATACCTTCGATTGCACCGGCAGCCGCTTCGATCTCGCCGAGCTCGATACGGTAACCCATATGTTTGATCTGATAATCTTTTCTTGATATATAGACCAGTTCGCCATATTTATTATATTTTACAAGATCACCTGTCTTGTAGATCAGTTCCGGATAATTCGGGTTTAACGGATTCTGGACAAAGGCTTCTTTTGTCTTTTCTTCATTTCCATAATATCCAAGAGCGACAAAGGAACCTCTGGCATATAATTCACCTTCTGCACTGAAGCCTGTCTCCGGATTGATCTCCGGCGAAACCACCTTGCCATCTTCTCCAAGTACAAATACATCACAGTTGTTACATGCATTTCCCATTGGAAGTGGCTCATCGTCACGAAACTTTCTGTTTACCACATAGTAGGTACAAATATCGGTTGTCTCTGTCGGGCCAAACAGGTTTGCATACATGGCATCCGGCAGATTCTCGATCCAGTAATTCAATGGTCTTGTCGGCATAACCTCGCCTGCAAATAACACTTTTTTCAGATCCGGAAGCTTAGCATACTGGAACATCTTATAATTTGCAATGATTGAAAGCGCCGATGGAACCCAGTAGATCGTATTAACCTTTTTCTCATTCAGGAATTCCATGAGCTTAATTGGGAATGAAAAATATGCTTTTGGTATTATATACAATGTTGCGCCATTTTTCAATGTGCTATATAAATCTGAAACAGACATACTAAAATAAAATGGGGTCTGATTTCCAAATATTGTTGTCTCGTTGATATCAAAGGCTTCTGTATACCATGTAATATAAGAAAGAATATTTGCATGTGATATAACCGCACCCTTTGGAACACCTGTCGAACCGGAAGTAAATAATGCATACACCGGATCCGTATCGATCATATTGGCTCTTACCTTTGACAGACAACTCTGGTCTGCTTCCTGATCCATCTCATCCAGATTGAAAATCTTTGGTGCATAGCCCTTGCCGTCCTCTGTTTCAACATGCAGTTCTTTTGCTTTATCGAGATGCTTATTATCGGTTATGGCAGCCTCCGGTTTCAATGCCTTTAAGATCTTATTCACTCTGTCAACCGGCATCTCCGCATCTATGACCACATAAAAGTTTCCGCTATATACAGCACCCATGAATGCTGCCACACTCTTCGGCTCCTTATCAAGAAGTACAACAACCGGACGATTCTTGCATCCGCCAAGTCCCTGATATAACCATGCTCCAACCTGTTTTGCAGCTTTCTCCAGTTCTTTATAAGTGAGTCCTCCGTTAACATCGGCAACTGCTAATTTGTCTGGATATTTAGCTACTGAGCCTTCAATAAATTCAAGTACATTCTTCATATCTTTCTTTACCGGAACCTGTCCGGACCTCCTTTATTCCACGATTGCAAATACAAGTGTTACTGTATATTGCCCTTTCTTCTCTTTTACTGAAAAGTCTATGTTCATTTCCTGTGCAATTTTCTCACAGGTCTTAATTCCTATCCTTGTGCTTTCTGCTTCATTTCTGTTTTTGCTTATATGATTACTGATCACCAATGTTACCTTCGTATCCGATGTACTGTACTTAATATCTACCGGTTTGCTGTAATCCGAATATTTTCTTATATTCGTAAATATATTATCAAACAACCGTTTCAGATATGGGGCATCAATCTGTATCTTCGGTGAATTATCCTCCGTCTTAATCTGGAATGTAATTCCTTTTTCTTCTAACAGACACATATATTCACCGATCATCTGTTGGAAAAATTCTTTTGCCGGAAACTTTTCCATCTTCAGTTCATCCGTATGTCCGGAATATACGAAGAAGTAACGGAACAGCTTATCTGACAGATCTTTTAACTGCCCTGCCTTATCCACGCAGATATCAACGTACTGCTTATACTCTTCTTCCGAATCAAATTCACTTGTTTCCAGAAGATCCAGATACCCATTCAATACCGTAAGCGGTGTCCGGATATCATGTGCCATTGCTGTGACAAGATCCCGGTTCGCCTGCCAGGCTTCTTTTTCTTTGCTCATCTGCTGAATGATCGAATTTCTCATACTGTCAATATTATCCGCCAGCACATAGATCTCATCATTTCCGGATTTTGTGATAGCTGCATTGATATCGTTCTTTTTGATTCTGGATACCTCCCGTGTCAAACGTCTTACACGCTTTACCACACGACCGTTATAGATCATAACAAACATCATAAAGATAAACGAGCACACCAGAAAACCAATTGTCATCCAGAAATAGTAAACTCTTTTCTCTGAGTAATCCACGATACAGACATCATACAGACCATCCTCGAACCGCACAGAATAAAATGCATAATTTCCATACTGAGATGCTAATTCTTCTACATCTGAAGTATCGACCGGATTTGTTTCTTTATATTCTGACTCAGAAGATGCTATATCATTGCCAACATTTTCATTTGTCTTTTCTGTCTGTCTCTTATATTCTTTTTTCTTCCTGTAAATCTCAACCAGCCGTTTGTTTTTAATATTATTCAGCATCTGCTTCTTGTCTTCTTCAGACTCTGCAAGCTTTCTGCCCTTCTTGTTTCCATTTGTTATCTTATTAAAAAAACGCTCCATCGCGGTACGTCTTTTCTGTTTTGTTGAATCATATATTACATTCTCATTCTGATATACAAGAAGATATACACTTCCCTCTTCCTGCTGCCATCTGAGAATAGCATTCATATCTGTTGATTTTACCTTATTATCCCTGACATAATCGGAAAAGCGGTCGATCTTCTCGTCTGTTCGCCGGGCTGTGGCTGTCTCGTCCAGATACTTTTTGTCAATTATATATACTGTAGTTTTCAGCCAGACGAAGAACAAACCGACTGCAAGTAACAGACTTCCTGCAATAACCAGAACCAGCTTCGTATTTAAAGTAAGCTTCTCGTCTGTTCTTTTTTCCCGTCTATTCTTTTGTCTCGTTTCTCTGTCTTTCATTCCGTCTGACCTTTTCAGGCTTTAATCCACCTGATATCCTTTTCCATAAATCGTTCTTATGATCTCAGGCTGTGCCGGATTCTCCTCGATCTTCTGTCGAAGCCTGAGCACATGCACCATGACCGTATTGGACGATGAAGGAAGATATTTTTCCTGCCAGATATTCTCATATAGTTCATCCAGATTCCAGGATCTACCACGATTCTTCACAAGAAAAAACAGCAGTGCAAATTCTTTATCCGTCAGATGGATGACTTCGTCTTCTTTCGTTACCACACGCTTGTATGGATCGATCGATATTGTTCCGACACGAAGTATTCCATCCGCATTATCTTCTCTTCCTTTATAAACATTATAACGTCGGATCAGTGCTTTCACCTTCCGGATCAGCTCACCCTGTTCAAAAGGCTTGCTTAAGAAATCATCTCCACCAATATCATATGCCTCATTTTTGTCCGGCTCCTGTGTCTTGGCTGTTAAGAACAGCACCGGAACCGATGAGAATTCCCGGATAGCCGCACAGCTTTCGGTTCCCGACATTCCAGGCATCATAATATCCATAATAACCAGATCAATATCCGAATGTTCTTTCATAACATTGATCGCCATCTGTCCATTCTCTGCTTCCAGTGTTTTATATCCCTGCTTTTTCAGGTAAATACCTACAAGCTTCCGAATATCCTTTTCATCATCTACGATCAGAATTTTCGCTTCCTGTTCGGACAGCAATCCCTTTTGCTTCTCTCCATCTATTGTTTTGTTATTTTCTAAAATCATAACCATATCCTCTCTTTTTCTAATATGCCTTGATTTTAACTTTCAATAACCACCCCAACATTATAGCATTTGCATCTATAATTCAAGTATGCGTCAGGTGTTGTTAAGATTTGTTAAGTCAGATTATACCAGAAAATTACATCCTTTTTGTATCTAAATTTTTAAGATTCTTAAGTTTTTTGTTTAAGCTATCTAAAAAATCCATTCAAAGACGATTCCGTAAAGCTCCCTCAGATAATAAGTTGGCAATAACCACCACGCTGTTTTCCCGCACACCGCCGATGGTTTTATACCTGTATGTTCTGCAATAACAGATGCACGGTATTCATGAAATTCATTTGTTACGATAATAACCTGCGGATCCAGATTCTTCTCCTCTATGATCTTCTTTGAATATAGAAGATTCTCTCTGGTCGAGGTTGACCGGTCTTCCTTATATAAACGGTCCTGCGCAATGCCTTTTTCTGTCAGATACCGGTACATGCATTCCGCTTCGCTGATATTCTCACCTTTTCCCTGTCCACCGGACAGAATACACACAACCTCTTCATGTGTGTTCAGATAATCATATGCCGCATCTAAGCGTTCCGTCAGCATTAGGCTTGGGCGGTCGCCATTTACACCACAGCCAAGCACGATCATAACCGTTTCATCCTTCGGAGTGCTCTTCGATGCCCGTATCATGCATATCGTACCTGCTGCCGCAAATCCAACTGCAACTAATACAATCAGCAAAACGATCCCGCATATTACTTTTCCGGCAGTCCGGGTCATCCATTTTTTCACCCAGCGATTCACTCTGTGGAACCATGCCGCATATAAGATCAGGCAGATGCCAAGAACAACTCCCGTAAGATTTCCTATGTTTTTAATCCCCTTCGTAACAAATGGATACAGAAATATGAATACTCCTGCAAATCCTGCTATGAATAATACTATTCTAAGCCATAATTTCTTCAATTTTCCCTGCATACCTCCCGTCTTTTTATATAATTCTCCCTTTTCTGGAGTTCACTCCATGTTTATAGCATCCAAATGCATCAAAATGCCATCATCTCTATTGCGGAGCGGTTAAGATTTATAAATGATCCGGTTACATTATATTTAAACATAATTATATACTGTTTTTAACAAAAAACAGCCATTTCAGGCAACGGATTGCTCCATTTGGAACAATTCATTATCCAAAATGACTGTATTTACGCTAATTTAAAATGATTTTAAACCATTAAATATTATTTCTTATAATTTCTAATGATTATTAATGTTTCAGGCATTCCTTAATAGATGCTTCAAAAATATCAAGACCGGCTGCAAGCTGCTCATCTGTCATTACAAGCGGTGCAAGGAAACGGATTACATTGTTGTAAGTTCCTGCGCCTTCTACTAACAGACCTTTCTTCGCACAGGTCTGGATCAGGTCAGATGTAAATGCTGCATCCGGTTCTTTTGTTTCCTGATCTTTTACGAATTCGATACCGATCATACCGCCAAGTCCTCTGACATCACCGATAACCGGATATTTCTTCTGCATTTCCAGATAACGCTCTGTTACTTTCTTACCGATCTCACAGGAACGCTCTGCCAGATGATCTCTCTCCATGATCTCGATCGTCTTTAAGGATGCGGCACATGCCAGTGGATTTCCACAATAAGTTCCACCGATCGTTCCTGCCGGAACTGCATCCATAACCTCAGTTCTTGCAATAATTGCCGACAATGGAACACCTGCTGCAATGGATTTTGCTGTTGCGATGATATCCGGCTCTACACCGGCCTCCTGCCAGTAAACAGAAGCAAACATACGACCTGTTCTGCAGAAACCGCTCTGTACCTCATCTGCGATCAACAGGATACCATTTTCATCACAGATCTTACGGACTGCTTTTACCCATTCGATCGGAGCAGGAATGAAACCACCCTCACCCTGAAGAGGCTCAACAACGATCGCTGCGATCGTGTCCGCTGCTGCACACTGTTCAAATACATCGTAGATAGATTTGATATAATAATCAACTGCCTTATCCTCAGGCATTCCTTCCGGATTTCTATAATAATATGGGAACTGTGCACGGAACACACCGGCTGCTAACGGTCCCATATCTTTTGCATATGCTTTCTTGGATGTCATCGCCATTGTAAAATGTGTTCTACCATGGAATGCACCGGAGAATACGATGATATTTGGACGCTTTGTATATGCCTTTGCTACCTTAACGGCATTCTCGTCTGCTTCGGCACCACTGTTTGCAAAGAAGGCTTTCTTGCTATCGCCCTTTACAGGTGCAATGCCGGATAACTTCTCTGCGAGCGCTACATAGCCTTCATGTGTTACGACATTGAACATGCCGTGGAAATATTTATCTGCCTGTGCTTTTACTGCTTCAACGACTTCCGGATGGGAAAATCCGATATTCAATACCCCGACACCACCGATCCAGTCCAAGAACTTGTTGCCATCGACATCCTCGATCATGGCGCCTTCACCACGTTCGATAACAACCGGATATCCGCAACGAATCGCATTTGGAACTGCCTGCGCTCTTCTGTCTATAATTGCCTGTGCCTTAGGACCGGGTAAAGTCTCTGTTATTATTTCCGGTAAATTTGTTCTTAACATATGTATCATCCTCCATCTTCTTAATACGAACGGCTTTTGTATCTGTGCCGTTCATTTATTTGCTCTTTTGAATTTTCTACAGTATGCCATTCATAAAAACCGATCACCATATCCCATCAGCACAAAAACTTCCGCCCTGTTTTGTGCTGGCAGCACAAGTATATGTTTGACAGGCACATATTTTCTATGATATTGTTGGGTTATTGTAATAAGTAGCACAAATCAATGATTTAATATATTAAGTAGCAGCCGGCAAACGCCTTATATAATTAAGCATATTTCGGGCAGACATGCACAAACTGCTTCAAAGCAACAAGCTGCAACCGACTCAATACACACATATCACATTTGGGTCAAACTGACTTCTTATACATAGGCAAGTAACAATTATCAAATTCTGCTAAGAAAGGATCTTATATATGGCAATATTATTAAGAGATTTATATAAAGAAACAAAAAGCACCTATGGTCTGGATCTGATCGCAGGGGAAGAAGGACTGGATCATCTGATGAACTGGGTCTATATATCAGAAGATCCCGGTACATTGGAATTCCTGCATGGCGGTGAACTAATCATTACGACCGGCGTTCTATGCGGAAATGAATACTGGTTATATAACTTCATCAAAGGGCTGATTGAGCATAAAACCTGCGGCCTTATTATCAATATCGGCGGACATCTGAACCGTTCCGATATCTCCGACCGTATCCGTATGCTGTGCGATCGGAAGCATTACCCGCTCTTTCTTATGCCATGGGAAACGCGGATCTTCGATATCACACACGATTATTACAATCGGATATTTGACGATACACAGACCAGTCAGGCTATCTCAACTGCCCTTTCGCGCGTGATCCTTCACCCAAATGACAAAGCTCTGATGGAAATCAGCCTGCCTGTCTTATATGAACATGGTTTTCAGGCGGATGCACAATACCATCTCGTATATATATCAGATCTGCGTGATACAGCATCCATGAAACCAACCGCTGCACAGACAAATACCTCTATCCAGCAGTCTGAGCATTCCACCATCTCATCCGGTTATGCAAATACCGCCGGAAGTTTTCTTCAGAATCTGTTGACACGTCTGGTCAGAATCTATAATCTGCCATATACATTTGTCAACGGCACCGACTATACTCTGCTGATCAGCCCCGCACGGTCAAATGAACGGCTTGAACAGGAGCTTACACGGCTTCTGTATTATATGGGAGAATCTGCCGGAACAACTTCCATGTATATCGGAATCAGTGCGCCAACCAAAGATCTGATTGGATTAAGTCAGGCATTTTTACAGGGACGGTGCGCCGCCCTGATGGCACAAAAAAAGAACAGTAGCCTGTTCTTCTTCGATGATATGGGATTCTATAAGCTTCTTTTATCTGTAAGTGATATGGATGTTCTTAGAGAATATGTAAACGATACCCTGGGATCCATCATTACATACGATGAGCAGCACCATACGAATTATCTGGAAACACTCTATCAGTATCTGCTCTGTGATGGCAGTATACAAAAAATTGCCGGTGCCCTGTTCTGTCACAGGAACACCGTCAATTATCGTGTCCGTATATTAAGGGAGGACTTACATCTTGCTTTAGATGATCCGTCCACTCGTTTTGAACTGATGACCGCATTTCAAGTTCATAGTTATCTGGATTTGTTTTCCTGAATCTGCTGCAACACATTTTAATATCATGTACATCATATATCCGGTCATTAATTGGCCTGTTATTTTCTGCGTCTGACCGCCAGTAATTCTTTCCATGCCGGCGGATAGAACAACAAGAGCAATGGGAACAGCTCCAGTCTTCCGGCAAGCATATCGAACATCAACACATATTTGGAAAATGTACCATATACATTAAAATTCTTCGTTGGTCCTACCAGCTCCAGTCCCGGTCCGATGTTATTGATCGTTGCCGCAACCGCAGTAAAGTTTGATGTCATATCTTTTCCCTCAAAGGAGATCAGCAGTACGGATGTTGTAAACAGGATGATAAATGTTATAAAATATACATTTACCGCACGTACCACTTCATGCTCTACCGGCTTGCCGTCCATTTTGATCTTCTTGATACTTTTTGGATGCAGATAGGAATTCAACTCTTTTATCACACTTTTTACCACGATGATAAATCGGGATACCTTGATACCACCACCGGTACTGCCTGCACATGCACCAATGAACATCAGAATAACCAGTATCGTCCTACATGTCTGGTTCCACAGGTCAAAATCCACACTGGAGAATCCGGTTGTTGTTATGATCGAAGCGACCTGGAACGATGCATGACGGAGTACTGTCCAGAATCCATCCATTGTATGAATCAGATTCAATACAAGAACTGCGATCGCCGCCACAATAATGAGGAAATAGGTTCGCACCTCATCCATCTTCAATGCCTTTTTGATATTGCCAAATAAAATCAGATAGTATGCATTAAAATTCACACCGAATAAGATCATAAAGATCGTTACCACCCACTGCAGATATGGCGAAAAGCTGGCAAAGCTATCATTCTTTGTTCCGAATCCACCTGTACCCGCTGTTCCGAATCCGGTACAAAATGCATGGAACACCGGCATTTTCCCGGCTATTAACAAGATGATCTCTATAGCCGTTAATACAATGTAAATAACATATAATATTCGCGCCGTATACTTGATCTTCGGTACAAGCTTACCAACAGAAGGTCCTGGGCTCTCTGCTTTCATCAGATTGATATTTGATCCGCCACTAAGCGGCAATACCGCAAGCAGAAACACCAGCACACCCATGCCACCGATCCAGTGTGTAAAGCTTCGCCAGAACAACGTCGTCCGGGATAATGCTTCCACATCGTTTAAGATACTGGCTCCTGTGGTTGTAAAACCGGAGATCGTCTCAAATAACGCATCTGTGAAAGATGGGATATCTCCTGATATGCACATTGGAAGTGCACCAAATATACTCAGTGCTATCCAACTCAATGCTGTAGCGATACAGCCCTCTTTCAGATAGAATACATTTACTTTAGGTTTATGTTTTACAATGATGGCTCCAAGCAGCATACAGATAACTGCCATCACCAGATAATCAATTCCTTCACTTTCCTGATAAATCAACGAAACCAGACATGGCAGAAGAAGCATAACCCCCTCCAGCATGACCACATGTCCGACTACGTATAAAATCATTGACCGATTCATAGCTTCCTGTTTTCCCTTTTACAAAAATACTCATTACTTATACCAGAATATCCCTGATATCATTAAATCCTGTATGAGTCGTTACTACCATAGCGGTATCCCCGACTTCGATCGTATCATGACCGGATGGTGTAATGATCGTACCGTTTCGATTGATAAATGCGATCAGCACATCCTTCTTTAACTTCAGATCCATCAGTGGCTTACCCGTTACCTCGGATGCTTCATCCACACGGAACTCGATCGCCTCTACCCGGAAATCAAACATATGATATAACGTCTGCACACTGCTGTTCATGGAACGTGTATTTGATTTCGCACGAACATAAGCAGTAATAGTCTCCGCTGTAATAAAACTCGGATAAAATACACTTCCAAGGTTCAAATTATTAATTATTTCCTTGAAATTACTACGGTTGATCTTCGTGATGGTCTTTGCATCTGAAACATGTCTGGCGTGCAGTGTCAGGAGGATATTTTCCTCGTCAATCCCGGTTAAAGCAACAAAGGATTCTGCATTGCTTAAGCCTTCTTCCTTTAATACGTCCTGATCGGTTCCGTCTGCATTGATAATAACTGCTTTCGGAAGCAGAATACTGAGTCGCTCACAACGATCCTTCTCTTTCTCAATGATCTTTACATTGATTCCCATATTGATCAACTGACTTGCAAGATAATATGCAACGTCACCACCACCGACGATCATCGCATCACTGACACGATTTGTCTTGAATCCGATAAAATCAAGAAATGCACGGCTCATCGGACGGGATCCTACAAACGAAAGAACATCTCCTGCATGCAGTTTAAAATGACCGGATGGAATATAGACTTCTCCATCTCTTTCAACCGCACAAATCAGAATATTGATATTCTTCGCTCGATCCATAAGCTGCTGACCAAGATGTGCCACAGACAGTCCGTCTAACATATTATGCTCCGGAATCTTGATCTTCGTCATCTCTGCCTGACCATGTGCAAAGGAATTGATCTCCAAAGCCGTCGGCATATAAAGTACACGCGCAACCTCCGTTGCTGTTTCAAGCTCCGGATTGATGACCATGGTAAGTCCCAGACTCTTTTTCAGATATTTTATCTCCTTGCTGTAGTCCGGATTTCTGACACGCGCTACCGTTGCGCAGTCACGTCCCTGTTTTGCGATCGTACAACAAAGCAGATTCAGCTCGTCAGAATTTGTTACTGCGATCACAAGATCGGCATTCTCCACACCGGCTTCCATCAGCACACTGTAGCTTGCACCATTTCCGCAGATTCCCATAACGTCATACTGATTGACGTTCATCTCAACCTTATCCGCATTTTTATCAATGACTGTTATATCATGCCCTTCCTTGCATAACTGTCTGGTCAGTGCCGTTCCGACCTTACCGCATCCTATGATCAATATATTAAGACCCGTTTTCTTCGCGCCTCGTTGCTTAAACATCACTTACCTCCACCGACTTCGGCTATATATTATACATACCTTTTGTGCATAAAATGCTCACTTTATTATAGCGTCAATCTTGATTGTAACATCTTTTTTCTATATGTACAGTGATATTTGAAAATTTTATCTAAAGTTTAGTTTGATTCTGTGCTATACTCCTGTCTGGAGGATTTGATATGTTATTTTCTTTATTTATTAATTTTTTCAAAATCGGATTATTTACATTTGGCGGCGGTTATGCGATGATCGCACAGATCCGGGAAGAAGTGGTTGCAAAACGGAACTGGCTCACGGAAGACGAACTGATCGAAGTGATTGCGATCGCTGAATCAACGCCCGGGCCACTGGCGATCAACCTCGCTACTTTTGTCGGTTATAAACAAAGAGGCTTCCGCGGAAGTCTGGCAGCCACCCTCGGTGTCTGTATCCCATCCGTTATTATTATATTTGTCATTTCTCTGTTTTTTGATGCTTTCATTGCAAATAAATATGTAGCGTATGCCTTCGTTGGCATTAAATGTGCTGTTGCTTTTCTGATCCTTACAACCGGAATCAGCATGATGAAAACACTCGACCGAAAAAAAATACCGGTTCTTGTATTTGTAGTTACTTTTATAATCATGGTGATCGGAGAACTGCTTTCCAAATCCGTTAATGCAATTCTTCTGATCCTCGCAGGCGGCATCATCGGAATTTTCTGTACCTCTTTTAAAAGAATCCGAAAGGAGGATGCAGACAAATGATATATCTGACATTGTTTATTGAATTCTTTAAAGTAGGACTGTTCAGCTTCGGAGGCGGCTTCGGCATGATACCGCTGATCCAGGATGCTGTCATCCGCCATAACTGGATGAGTGAAGATGCCTTTTACAATTTCATCGGTGTCTGCGAATCTACACCGGGTCCGATTGCAGTCAACATGGCGACCTATGTCGGATCGACGCAGGCAGGACTTCCGGGCGGTATCGTCGCTACTCTCGGTGTCATCACGCCGTCCTTTTTCATTATATTATTAATTGCCGCAGTTTTAAAAAATCTGACGAAAAATACCTACGTGCAGGGCTTCCTGTATGGCATCAAACCGGTTATCCTGGCCCTGATCCTTGCAACCGGAATCAACATGCTGTTAAAGTCTACCGGATATGTCAGCTTATCCGAATATGATGTGAATATCCCTGCTATCATTATTCTGTGCCTGCTTGCAGGAATCTATTTCTTCATCCGGCGCAAATGGAAGCAAAAGCTGTCAGCGATCTCCCTGATCCTGCTTTCCGCGGTTCTGGGGATCGTGGTATCCGTGATTGCCGAACACATCAGATAAAAAGTCACCTGATACAATGCAAAGTATCAGGTGACTTCATATTTTTCATTGGCAGTCATAATTATCTTTTATATCAGATTGCTCTGCCTTTTATTTTCGATAGGATGGAGCAAGCGCGTATGCCGGAACATACTCCTCTGCTGCCACACTGTTCATGGCAAATGCCCGTACCAGAAATGTACCGATGGTTTTTGATGCATTCCGAATATAGCGTGCATCCGTTTCATTATCTCCGGCCTCCGTCATATACAGTGCATGGTTTTTCTTCAGATACTCGACCGCTTCCTCCACAGAATGAACCATTTCACCGATCCGACTCGTTTCTTCCTGTTCTACATGTCCATGTCCAAATAAAAACTTCTGAAATCCACTTTCATATGCAACATGTTCAGAAAAACCGCCTTCAAAAATGGAGTTGTGCGCATATGTGAAGAAATCCTCCACATAATGAAGTACATATCCGAGTTTCAGGAAAGAATATCTGCTGTTCTTCCCCTTTTCTTCCAGCTTCTGTATCCGGTTGACTGTATTATCAAATGAACTTTTCCAGGTATGCTTCTTAATATAGGTATGAACCAATATATCCGGCAGAATACTGCCTAACAATAACCACTTCCTTTTGTTCTGTGGAACCTGTTCTATGATTTCTCTGGTTACAAATAAATGACTTCTTTTTTTCATATCAGTCTCCTTCCCACTTTTAACTCGGCACAACTTTTCCGTTGTTCCTATCTATATTTTACCGCAGGAAGTATGAAATACAAGCCATTTCACAGAATTTTCTTGAAATCAGAAAAATTTTCTAACAATTTTTACACGGGGCAATTCTGCCCTCCTGCCTGTCTCCCCTGCCGCCTCCCACGCCCCCCTGCTGTAAGTACTTGCTGCGTTTTCTGTTCGCTTCACATGCCTTATTCGTAAATACTCCTGTGCGAACTCGCCTTCGGCTCAGACACGCACCCGTATTTACTGGCAATGTGCAGCTCACGACGAAATACTCGCAATGTACTTACAGCAGGGGGGGGCGTGGGAGGCAGCAGGGGAGACAGGTAACAAATATTCAGGAAATGGCAGAGCAGAATAAGTGCTATCGTACGGCACTCTGGACCGGCTGTCATTTGCAAATGACCTTAATGAGCATTCCGCCTTGCCGCGATATCGGTGCAAAACTTCATCCGGACATGGATCAGCTCATCCGTGTTGAAAAAGGAAATGCTATGGTCATGACAGGAAACTGCCCACACAATCTGAACTGTGAGCAGCGTATGTGTAAAGGTGATGCCGTATTCGTTCCTGCCAGAACATGGCACAACATCAAGAACACAGGCAAATGTCCGCTCAGGCTGTCTACCATTTACGCCCCACCACATCATCCGTTTGGAACTGTGGAATACACAAAAGAGGATGCTTAAGGAAGCCTTCACTTAGAGATTATAAGAAAACCCGCTTTTGAATGTCTTCAAGCAAAACTCAAAAGTATAATGGTTCCACTAGAGTATCGATTTACTCTAGTGGAAATTATATATATATATATTTCAAGTGATTTTTTACTAATTTTTGTACTTCAAATTTCAATTTGTCGCAAAACTGAGCATAATCAGCAAACTCATTTTGTAATTCAATAGATGGAACAATTATATTAACACCCTTAACAAGATCTGTATTAAGATTTTCCACAGTTGTACCATTTGCTAAAGCATTAAACTGAGACTGCACTTGATTTGCTCTCAACTCATAATAAAAGAATAATGTGTTTAATGATTCTTGATAATCAGATATTATCAACCAACCATCATGAACGCATCCTTCAATACCTAGAATATATGGTCTACCAAATGACATGGAATTTGAAAGAATAAAATCCCCTGGTGTAACATACCTTGATTTTTTGGCTCCTTCCTTAGTGATTTTTTCAGCCGTATGTGTGACATATATATCATCAATTGATATATCACCAATTTTTATCCAATTTACTCCATTTACATCTTCAGTCAAATAATCTGATATTGGTCTTGGAGAAGCCCCTCTACAAATATTAGCTACCTCAGCTATAGATTTTGAAGGATATCTTTTCTCATCCCCGAACATTTCGACAAATTTATAGTTTAGTCATATAGTCCACATATACTATACTTCTCCAATCACATTATCAAGGTATACATCCAGTTCATCAAGCATATAGCCTTTTCTTCCAGCCATTCTGTCTTCATCAACAGCAAGCAGTTTCTCTCTTAATTTCAACATCTTTTCCCAACGATTGTAGATTTCAATATCCATAACAACAAAATCTCCCAAATAATTCAGGCTTAGAAAGATACAGTCAATAACATCTTGAACTGTTCTTCGCCATATACAGCATGTGGAACATCCTTTGGCATAATGAGTGTCTCACCCTCTGTTAAGATGAATATCTCACCGCCTACGGTAAAACGTCCTGTACCATCAAGGACAGTTACCATTGCATCTCCGCCGGATGCATGTGTAGAGATTTCCTCGCCTTTGTCAAATGAGAAAACAGTCACGCTTACATAGTCATTCTGAACGAGTGTCTTGCTAACTACCTGTCCCTCCTGATATTCTACCTGATCCTTTAATAATAATTTTGTCTTTTTTTCAATATTCTTGTACATATTTCTTTGTCCTTTCGCTTTCAAAATTATTTTTTATTTCTTTTCCATTATCAATCCACTGTCTTCTATATGCATTAATCTGTCTGTATTCATTATACCTTATTGTATGTGTTTCATACAGTTTTCTTTTTATCCGATTGTCTTTCATTAATACATATCATTATAAAAGTCTTCCATACCTTCCGGCATCTCGGTTTCATAAAAGCCCCGTCCATTTCTGGTGCCCATTCGAATTGTCATGCCGAGATCCTCATAGACACTGGTGCACTCATAGTCAATCGGTTCTGTCGTTCTGACAAGCTTCTCCAGCTCTTCTGCAGCCGCCATATATTCGTCACCATCAAAGCCACCGATTGCCGGTCCTGACGCCCCATAATATAAAGTCAGATAGATCACCTTACCATCCTTATCTTCTGCCGCGATCGTATAGTCCAGTAACTCCTCATTATTCTCGGTTGTCTCCTTATCGCCAAATAATGTAACGATCTGACCAATAAACAGACCATGATATTCTGCAAGTGCTTCGTCCTCATATACATTTAACAACAAATAACTGCCTGCCAGGTCCACATCATCATTTACTCTATAAAATGTATAATTCTCGCACGAATATCTCGCTTCCTCTGTCCCATCTGTCTTTTCTGTTGTGCTGTCTTTTTTCTGTGTATTCATATGATCTGAGCTTCCCTCCATTTCTTTTTCTGATGCCGCTTCTGTCTTCTCCGCTGTCGCATCTACTTCTATTGTCCGGTAATTCTCAGTTGTTCCATCCATACTGTATTCGGATGTAGCTACCCATTCTCCATAATCTGTCGTGATACCTTCATCGGCACACCCTGTCATCATAAGCACTCCAACTGCCCCTAATAATAAAATCGTCTTTTTCATATCCGGTGTCTCCCCATATATTCTGTAACTTTTCCATCCTTATTGTACATGTTTTTTGCAACTTTTCCAACTTTTTGCTGTACAACAAAAGGACGGCCGTTTTCACGACCGTCCTCTTATGTCTGTCAATTTTATTTATAATCATTCTCCAGCCCGTCTGCATCAAAGTAATTGATCTTCATAGCAGAACGTACATCATGAAGAGTTGCTGCTGCTTTCTTCTGTGCAGCCTCGCTTCCTGCCTTTAAGATGTCAAGGACATCCGGAATACGGCTCTCCCACATCTTACGACGTTCACGGATCGGTGTAAGCTCTGACTGTAATACATTGTTCAGGAACTTTTTCACCTTAACATCACCAAGACCACCACGGCTATAATGCTCCTTCAGTTCATCCAGATTCTTATAATCCGGCAGGAACTGTTCAAAATGCTCCGGACGACAGAACGCATCCAGATATGTAAATACGGAATTTCCCTCGATCTGTCCCGGATCCTCCACACGGATATGATTTGGATCTGTATACATGGACATAACCTTCTTCTTTACTTCATCTGCTTCATCGGAAAGATAGATGCAGTTGCCAAGAGATTTGCTCATCTTTGCTTTTCCATCGATACCCGGAAGTCTGAGACATGCTTTGTTAGACGGTAATACAATCTCAGGATCTGTCAGGGTTTCGCCATATACGGAATTGAATTTGTGAACGATCTCCTTGCACTGTTCCAGCATAGGAAGCTGATCTTCACCAACCGGCACTTCTGTTGCACGGAAAGCCGTGATATCTGCTGCCTGACTGATCGGATAGCAGAAGAATCCAACCGGAATACTTGCTTCAAAATTACGCATCTTGATCTCGGATTTTACAGTAGGATTTCTCTGTACACGAGATACTGTAACGAGATTCATATAATAGAAAGATAATTCTGTCAGTTCCGGAACCATGGACTGAATGAAGATCGTTGATTTCTCAGGATCGATCCCACATGCCAGATAATCAAGTGCAACCTGGATAATGTTCTGTCTCACCTTCTCCGGATGCTCGGCATTATCTGTAAGTGCCTGTGCATCTGCGATCATTATATATATCTCGTCATAGTTTCCTGAATTCTGAAGCTTTACACGCTCAGAAAGGGAACCAACATAATGTCCAACGTGAAGTCGTCCTGTAGGGCGGTCACCGGTTAAAATAATTCTACTCATCTTAAAAAGTCTCCTTCATTTCTTCGTTCGATAATCCTGCCCCCAATTATACCGCGAGATACTGTTACCGTCAAGGAAACCCTACTGCTCACTGATGATCTTTCTGCCACTGAAATAGGTGATCAGGAAATATCCGCCATAGATCACAACCAGAACAACAACGGTCATAAGCATGGCTGCTCCCATGTCATCGGTTCCCATCAGTGAAAGAATCTGTCTGCTGAATTTCAATCCAAATATCGAATGAATGACTGCAAGTGCAAGCGGGAACAGGAAGAACAGACCCATCTGTGCAAATAACGCATGATTGATCATCTTCTGATCCACCCCTAGTTTTCGAAGCATCTTATATCGTTCCACATTATCGGTGCTTTCTGACAATTCCTTTAATGCGAGGATAGCTGCGCCGGAGATCAGGAAGATCATTCCAATATATAAGCCGATAAAGGATGCGATCGCACCCAGTCCAATACTGGCAGCTTTTACCTTTTCTTTTGTATTCAGACTCAGCCTGACATCCGGGTCATCATCCAGATTGATATGTTCATTTCTCGCCATGATCTTATCCGTATCGGTCGTATTATAGATTGCAAGCAAGCTTTCAGAGATCGGAGTTACTCCGGCAAGCACCCCATCCGGCACAATAATGATACCGATATTAATGGCCTGTGTAGAAATCTGAATATCACCGGCTTGACATTTGCTCATTCCCGGCTTCAGTTCATAACCATTTACCTGAATCAGCATACCGGCCTGCAATGACATATCTCTGTATGTCACCATCTGCTTATAATTCGCCACGATTCCATATTCATCATCTTTGATCGACACAGTTTCAAAACCACACAGCTTTGCCACACGATTATAATCGGACACTGTCATGACATTTTCCATGATATCCATCATGCCATACATCGGCTGGTCACCAAGGAACGCATCCTTTGCCTGTTCACTGAATGTATCCCCGTATGTGCAATCCGGCAGTGAATATATATACACATCTTCATAGGCTGAAAACATAGACGGCAAATCAATTCCATGTTCCTTATATATATCGCAAATATCGCGTTTATCCCACGTCGGATCATAGTAAGCATCCTCATCCGCACCCTTACCGGCTGCAACATCATAATCAGAACTTCTTACCTGTCTGGTAATATTTACATCAACGGTAGCATACCTTCTTAACCCCTCATTCAAACCATTTCGGATCGTAAGCGCCGAAGTCAGCACGCAGATCGTAACAAATAACATAATACAAATGATCGAGATTGACAGTACATTTGTATTTACACGACTGCTCATCTGACGGATGACAAATGAATTCAGTCCTTTATAATAAACACGCTTCACGGAAGAAACTAACCGGAACAACATACCGGAAATCGACCAGAAAAACAAAAATGTGCAGACACATCCAAGTCCGATACAGAAATAGATATCTTTCATATAGAGATCTGTTGTATTTGAATTAATATAGTAATATGCATATCCAAGTCCTGCTACGGAAAGAAGAAATACAAATACCGATATCCACGGATTTTTCATCTTAACAGTCTCTGATTTTCTTCCCCTCTGGAACAGGTCGATCAATTTGCAGCGTCCGATCGCGATCGTATTAAACAGGATCACAACCACATAGATGATAGCAAAATAGAAACAGGTCTTTACAAATGCAGAACTTGAAAATACAAAATTATAAGAAGACATATCCGCTTCAAACATATTTGCAACTAACAGACTGGTAAGCTGGGAAATCCCGATACCGGAAAGAAGCCCAACGCCAAGTGAAACCAGACCGATGATCAGTGTCTCGATAAACAGCATCTTTGACACCTTCCATTTGCCCATTCCAAGCAGCAGATACAATCCAAATTCTTTGTTACGCCGTTTCATCAGGAATCGGCTGGCATATATGATCAGGAAACCAAGCACAAATGCAATGAATACGCTGACACCGGAAATGATATTTGCCATCAGCTCTACAATTTCTCTGGTATCTTTGGAGATCCTCATCATCGCCGTCTGTGTCTCGATCGCATTAAAAATATAGAAGATTGCTACGCCAAGAACCAATGTAAAGAAATAGATTGCATAGTCCTTCAGGCTTTTCTTCATATTACTAAGGGATAACTTAAAGAGCGTCATTTAAGTCACCTCCAAGCAAAGTTACGACATCTATGATCTTGTTGAAGAATTCTTTTCGGCTGTCTGCTCCACGGCGAAGCTCATGGAATATTTTACCGTCCTTGATGAACAGGATGCGACCGGCATAACTTGCGGTAAAGGAATCATGTGTTACCATCAGGATCGTAGCTGACAGTTCTTCATTCAGATGTTTCAGACTTTCAAGCAACAGCTTTGCGGATTTGGAATCCAGTGCTCCGGTCGGTTCATCGGCAAGGATCAGCTTCGGGTTCGTAATGATCGCTCTCGCAGATGCCACTCTCTGTTTCTGTCCCCCGGACATCTGATATGGATATTTATTCAGAACTTCTTCGATTGCAAGGTCCTTTGCGATCTTCTTTATCTTTTCGTCAATCTTCTTCGCAGGCGTGTTCTGTATCGATAACGCCAGTGCAATGTTCTCATATGCTGTCAGTGTATCTAACAGGTTGAAATCCTGAAAGATAAATCCCAGTTCTTCCCGGCGGAAGCGGTTCAACTGGTTGCCGCGAAGCTTTGTGATATCATCTCTTCCTACATAGATATGACCGCTGCTGACACGGTCTATGGTGGAAATGCAGTTAAGCAGTGTCGTCTTTCCACTTCCGGATGCTCCCATGATCGCAACGTACTCACCTTTTTCTACACTAAATGAAATGTTATCAATGGCTTTTGTAATGTTGGATTTGTTGCCGTAATACTTTTCGATATTCTCAATCTTTAAAATTGTTTCCACTTTTATCTCTCCTTGCTATTCGGTGTGTGACTAAATCGTTCAGGTAACACTTACATGTTTTTTGTGACCATTGCTCCGACGACATGGCACAGGATAGCAGAACACTCAGTCGGCTGCTCTATGGATTTTAGGTATTGCTCACTGTCAGAACAACAGCCCCATAAAAACATCCACGAAATACTAAAACGATTTACCCACACACCATTTTCTATTAATAACTGAGTTAAGAGCTGTTGATCCTGTCAACACCTCATCTCCTGTTTACAAGTGTGAGTATATCGTTTTCAAGGGAGAGTGTCGTTTTTCTTATGTTACAGAAGGTTACAGTTTTGTAAGGTTAAGACATTGGGCATTCTTTATCTGTCTGTCAGATAAGGGGCACATGGTAAAGTATAGTTTTATTCATCCACCAGATAATAGTCGTTTCCGCCAAAGGTTACAGCGACGTCTGTTCCGATATTTTCTTTGGAAGTGATCGTAAGATGATGTCCTAGCTGGTCGCACAGACCTTTTACGATATATAAGCCCATACCTGTTGACTTGGCAAAACGGCGTCCGTTCTCACCGGTGAACGATTTTTCGCAAACGCGAGGAAGGTCTGCTTCGGAAATTCCGATTCCATTATCTCTGATATGGAGTGTGATATCATCACCTGCTTTTGTCGTCCAGATCTGGATCTGCCGATTCTCACCCGGCTTCATATATTTGATGCTGTTGCTCATGATCTGGTTTATCATGAATTCCAGCCATTTGGCATCTGTCGTAACGCTGACATCAACGTCATGCACATCCAGACAAATGTCACTCTCCAGCAACATATCTTTATTCTTCAACGCCACTTTATTCACAACCGACTTGATTCGTACTGAATCAAACCGATAATCTTTGCTCGCATGCTCTGCCCGGACATAATACAGCACCTGATCGGCATATGCATCCAGACGGTTCACCTGATCTTCGTATTTCTTCGGTATCTTATCCTGATTATTGTGACACATCAATACCAGACTTGCAATCGGCAGTTTGATCTCATGCACCCATATTTCGATAAAATCCTTGAAATCATCTACACTCTGCCGGTACTCCTTCACATGCTCTGTCATGGATTTGTTGATCTCATATAACGCCTCATAGACCAGCTTTCCCTCATAGAAACCCGGCTCCTCTAACGTATCCATGACCAGATATTTCTGATCCAACTGCTCCATATGTGCATAAAGGGAATTATAGAAATGTCTGCGTTTTATATAGTCTGTTAATATGACAGTTACCAGAAGCAAAACTGTCAGCACAAGAAAGATCACCGTCAGCTCCCCTGGTGTCCGCATCGCACGAAAAGCAATTAACATGATCGCTATAAATAACAGATAACCGATCAGAATACCCGCTTTATCTTTTATATATTCCCAAATTCTCATATCAGACGATACCCCTGTTTCTTTCTTGTCTCGATCGCATCCGGCAGTCCAAGCTCCGCAAGCTTTGTCCGAAGCCTGCTGATATTAACCGTAAGTGCATTATCATTTACATATTCTTCATTATCCCAGAGATCTGTCATGATCTCATCTCTGGATACGATCTTGTCCTTACTGCTTAACAGCCGTTGGAAAATGATCATCTCATTCTTCGTCAGTACCTGTTCTTTCTCACCAAGCCGGATTGTCCCTTTGCTGAAATTCACCTCTGCTCCACGATAGGATGCTGCATTCTGGCTTCCCTCCATCCGTTTCAGCACTGCTGCGATCCGCAGCAACAGGATCGTCGGATTATACGGCTTCGTGATAAAATCATCTGCCCCATAGCTCATCGACAGAACCTCGTCCATCTCTGATGTACGACTAGTCACCATGATAACCGGGATATCCGATTCCTTCCGAATCTCCTTTAACAGATTTCTGCCATTTATGCCCGGAATATTAATATCCATCAAAATCAGATCTGCCCTCGCTGCCAGAATCTTCTCTTTTGAATGTTCAAAATCAGTCAGATAGGATGCTGCATAGCCTTCGTTCTCCAAAATCTCAACAAGCTCCATGCATATGCTCTTATCATCTTCCACAATAAAAATCTTTTTCATAACGCTCTCTACCGGCTCCTTTTATCGCCTATATTTACCCAACAGGCAGCCACACTGCCCAGCTGCCTGTCGGCATCATTATAGCATACCCCCAAAATTTTTCACCATATTTGTTTCAGGGTATTTTATTACAAGATGCTAGCCCGTTGGTCTTTTTTGCGAGGAATAATTACTATTAACAATCCAAACTATAAAAAGCCATTAGAGCAATAAGAGAAAAATTCATTACAAAATACTATGAACATTTTTCTTCTTATTTGCCTAATTCCTTTTTCTTGTTTGTATTGTTATTATAGTTTTCTGTTTCTCGCAAGAAAGACCAACGGACCAGCATCTCACAACCACGAAATTGAAGTGAATATCGCAAATACATTCCTTAAAGTCTGTGCTCTAAAGTATATACCAACTAACACCGTAAAGCTTTGCCTATGTCTATTATTACTAACTGCAGCTCTTCCTTACAGGAAGTAGAAATGTAGCACAACAATTTATGATACAAAAAAGCCATTAGGCAGCTAAGAAGGAAACATCACATATTCTATTCAGCTCACATGGCTGAAATGCAACTAGCATCCCGTAATAAAAAAGCCCTGAAACAGATATGGTGAAAAACATTCATGTAGTATTCGTGATAAAGTTTGTGCTAACTGTCAGCACCAAGCCCTTGTCTGAACCCGTCAGGGTGAGTTAGGGCGACTGCTGACAAATCAGTGCACGAACTTTATAGAATACGAAATGAGTTTTTCACCATATCTATCTCAGGGTATTTTATTACGGGATGCGAGCGGCTTACTCTTCGTAAGGAAGAACTGCTCCATCGTAAGTTTCTTTGATGTAGTTCTTTACATCGTCAGACTTTAATACGTCTACGAGTGCCTTGATTGCTTCGTTGTTTTCGTTGCCTTCCTTAACAGCAATAACGTTTACATAGGTCTTAGCTGCTTCTGAATCATTCTGCTCATATGCAAGAGCATCTTTTCCTACTGAGAAGCCTGCTGCAAGTGCATAGTTACCATTTAAAACGACATACGCTGTCTCGTTTACAACTCTGGCAACCTGTGCTGCCTCAAGTTCAACGATTTCTACATTGTGTGGGTTTTCTTCGATATCATTAACAGTTGCATTGATACCTGCGCCATCCCTTAACTTGATGATTCCGTTGTCCTGTAATAACAGAAGGGCTCTTGCTTCATTTGTTGTATCATTCGGAACTGCGATAGAATCACCGTCAGCGATCTCGTCTAAGCTTTTCTTTGTACCCGGATAGATACCGAATGGCTCATAGTGGATCTTGCCTGCAACTACAAGGTGTGTACCTTTTTCTTCATTGAAGCTCTCAAGATATGGAACATGCTGGAAGTAGTTTGCATCGAACTCGCCGCTTTCTACAACTTCATTTGGCTTTACATAATCATCAAATACTGTAACCTGAAGATCATATCCTTTTTCCTTTAATGCTGTCTTTGCATATTCAAGAATCTCAGCATGTGGTGTTGCAGATGCTGCAATCGTAATTGTCTTTGAATTTGTTTTGCTGTCTTTATCTTCTTTCTTGCCGCAGCCTGAAAGGGCTCCTGCTACTAATACGCCTGTTAATGTAAGTGCTAATAATTTCTTAAATGTCTTTTTCATGGAAGATTCCTCTCTTTCTTTATTTTTCCTTTTTTATTTTCATTTTTATATATCGGATGCCCGGTGTGCACTTTCCTGACATCTGTTTGTAAACCGCCAATAACGTTCCGGTACTGATCCGGCTGTCATGGTCAGGGTTTATCTGATTATGATTTTCTCCGGTCTAATCGGTTTGCGATCAGCATTCCGACTGACTGGAAGATCTGAACGATCACGATCAGTAAGATAACTGTCACGATCATGATATCTGTCTGGTATCTGTAATATCCATAGCGGACTGCGATATCACCAAGTCCACCACCTCCGACTGCACCTGCCATCGCAGAATAACCAAGGATGGTTCCGATCGCGATCGTTGCTCCGGTGATCAGCGATGTTCTTGCTTCTACAAGGAGCACACGAAGGATGATCCGCATCGTTCCAGCACCCATCGCGCGGGCAGCCTCAACAACTCCGTTGTCAACTTCCTTCAAGGATGACTCTACCATTCTTGCGATAAACGGAATAGCTGCTACCGTAAGCGGTACGATCGTTGCTGTCGATCCGTAACTCTTACCAAGAAGAAATCTGGTAAATGGGATCAATAAGATCAACAGGATCAGGAATGGTACGCTTCGAACGATATTTGCGATAAAATCAAGAATCTTATACAAAACCGGATGCGGTTTCAGTCCGTCTTTATCGCTGATACAGAGGAGCACGCCCATCGGAAGTCCGAATACATATCCAAACAATGTAGAAACAACTGTCATATAAAGTGTCTCTAAGATACCATTTAAGATCATTTCTCTAATTTGTTCCGTCCACATGTTCCTCACCTCCATTCACATTGTCACTTAATTCTTCAAGCTCCAGTCCCCGTTCTTTCAGGTACTTTTCCATCGCTGCAACATTTGTTGAACCCTTCGGAAGCTCAAGTATCATTTCACCCTTCGCCACTCCTCCGACATTCTTTGTCGCTGCTTTTAAGATATTGACCGGCTCCTTAAATGTCAGGATCATATTTGCAATTACCGGTTCAAATGCTGAATTCTCCGTGTATACGATTCGGATTCTGGTTCCATTCTTTATGCGGTCAGCCGTTTTTAACGTCTTCGGCTCTGTAGCATTTCCTTCGTCCTTCTGTAACAGTTCTCTGGCTACTTCGGACTTTGGATGATTAAAGATATCAATCGTTCTACCATGCTCAACGACCTGACCATCCTTCATGATCGCTACCTGATTACAGATCTCTCGGACAACCGCCATCTGGTGAGTGATCACAACGATCGTAATTCCAAATCTCTGGTTGATATCCTTTAACAGTTCCAGAATCGACGATGTTGTCTGTGGATCAAGTGCACTGGTTGCCTCATCACAAAGCAGGATCTGTGGATCGGATGCAAGTGCTCTTGCGATCGCAACTCTCTGCTTCTGTCCACCGGACAACTGTGAAGGATATGCTTTTGCACGATCCCGCAAACCAACGATCTCTAACAGCTCATATGCCTTTTTTCTCGCCTCTGTCTTTGATTTTCCCTGAATGAACAGTGGAAAACATACATTATCAAGAACCGATTTCTGCATCAGCAGATTAAAATGCTGGAAGATCATACCGATATGTTCTCTCTGTTTACGAAGCTCTTTATCTGACAGACCACCAAGCTCCTTATCCTGTACCACAACCGTTCCCGATGTCGGTACTTCTATATGATTGATACATCGTACCAGGGTACTTTTTCCTGCACCGGACATTCCGATGATTCCATAAATGTCGCCGGCTTCAATATTCAGTGATACATCCTTTAAAGCATCAATCGTTCCGTCTTTGGTCTGAAACGTCTTCGACACATGCTCAATCTGAATAATTGCCATATTGTTCTCCCCTTTCAAGTTCTTTTCCTATTATAAATCAGACAGTCTTCCACTTTATCCATGTAATAGATACCATGCTGCCGCATAACAAAAGGCAGTCATCATATGCTTATGACAACTGCCCTTTGTTATATGATAAACAATACTATATATCTAACAAATCAGGTGTTCAAAGCATATGAAATAAACGCCATACAATCACACATCATCCGGCAGCAACACATATTGTTCTTTGCAGTTGTCATGATTCTTTCTGAGCCCATATGCTTATCCTCCTTGTAAATTCTCTGTGATTTATTCTCAGGAACTTTTCATACTATGTTGATATGTTTTATCTGTTTTGTTCCTTTCATGTTTCATGATTATAGCGTCCGTTTTTCCGGTTGTCAACCATTATATCCTATTTAAGTTATAGGATATATATTTGACTGGCTATAAGTTTTTCTTATAGCCAACAAATATGCAGTATGATTTATACTCCCAGTTCTTGTTGAATCAGTAGAAAACTACACTTGTCTTCTCTTGTTATACGCAATGATGTTGACACATATTACGTTTTCAGTTAAACTATACAGATGTAAATACTATTGTTAGGAGGAAGATCGGCTTAACATTACATATTTACTTCCATGTTTTACTAATCTAAAGTTATTGCCGGTATAACTGCATGTCATTTCATTCATTATTAAATTCAATCATCGATTCGCAATCCGTAACGAAAAATTCTCTGATCAATGAAACCGGGATCGACCGTTCAAGCTTCTATCAGATCTTGAGCGGCAAACGTATTCCCACAAAAGATCAGATTACAAGTATTATCCGCCAGCTTGATATATCTGCTGCCGATGAGATGGCTTTATATGATGCCTTTTATCTGGAACGGCTGGGTGAGACCAATTATCATTACCTAAAATTCACAGAGAAATGTCTGAGGGTGATCGGTTCTCCATATATAGACGCCAATGCATCTAACAACCAGACACCTTCCTGCTCACAGGAATTACAAAATAAACTACCTGATAATCCGATTGATACAGATCAGTCACAGGCTGCCACAGGAACTATACTTTATCACTCCACGGATGAGATCATCTGTGGTCTGACTAAATTCTTAATACACGCCAGCAAAAAAGAAAACAATCATTTACAGGTATCACTTCCGTTCGACCTGTCATCACGGATCAAACTGTTTTCCAGCATTCGCTCACTTATCGCTTCTGGAAAATTTCAAAATGCAGCAATTTCCCAGATACTGCATTTTCAAACAAAGAAACCGGATGACATCACTGAAAAACTGGACGGATTTGCTACTCTGTTAGAATCAATTCTTACAAAAGAAACCAACATCACCTATAACATTTACTATTATTCCAATGAACAAAAAGTCAGCAAGAACTCCGGTGTACTTTTTCCTTTCTATATCATAACGGATGATGCCTGTCTCCTGCTAAATGCCGATGCCAACAAAGGTTGCTTGTTGACCGATTCAAGCCTTATCAGATTAATGCGGGAAGAATTCGTTTCCGTATTTGACCATGCGGAACCATTTCTGTCCAGCTTCAGCCAGAAGGAGCTTCCACAGTTTCAGGCAAGATCCATTCCTGCAGAAGAAGTGATCTTTATCCAGAAGCATCCCGGTGCCTGCCTGATGGTAACGGACGATCTGGTTGATAAATATGTTCCGGAAGAATTCACGGAAACCCTAAAACAGCATTTTCATTTCATGCAGCAAATGAATGCCAGTGAGGGCATCACATTGGACGGCATCCGGGAATTTGCAAGGAATCATGTGATTTCCGAATCCGGTTTCTATGTGGAAGCAGATACGCCGGATATTATCAATGCTCTGGAACAGTTAAAAGCACGGCTTGACCGGAACCTCTTTGTCCTTGATACCGAAAAAATTCCGGTATCGGATAACTGGGCATTTCTTTTATATACGGATCAGTATGCCCTGCTTGTTCCAAATAAAGAACTAGATTTTATCATTTGTGTGTCTGATCCGGATATTATACAGGCATTAACCTATACCTTTCACTCGGTAGATTTTGAAGATTATGTTTTAGATAATACCGTTGTCAGAAATGAGATACAAAAGCTGATTTCTGAAAATCAAAGCAGAGTGGCAGATTCAACTTTATAAATGCCACTTCTGGTTTTTTACACATCAGCATGATAATATTTAATTGTTTTTATAGCTACATCATTTGATGTTCACTTTATTCATATGAGGGGTAATTTATAGACAGGCGGCTGCTTCTTACAAGTCAAAGAAGCAGCCGCCTTTGTAGTCTTACCAGATTATTATATAATGTCACTACAGACTTCGTCTGTCTGCTCTGCACAATTCTGCATATAGAAAATCCCTAGATCGTGCCTTTTACAACCAATGTGCTGACACCGGGATCCGCCGTCCATACACCGGTAACCGGATTCTGTGTATAGGTTGCAGCCGGGACTGTGATCTGACCCGCAATCGTTGTAAACACTCCTGTTGTCTCATCATAGGTATAGTTTGTTGTCTCTGCCCATGCCGTTCCATTAAAGGATACTGCAAGGTTTGACAAAAGCGGATTAAAGGTATCCACTATCACCGCATCGGTTCCGATATCTGCCGGTGCACTTCCTGCATTCTGGATCAGGAATGTATAGGTCAGTGTTCCGTTCTCTGTTACAGGAACCGGACTTACCGACTTTGTGATCGTAAGGATAGGTTCACTCTCTGTACCGATTGTCTCTGTTACCGTGATTGGAGTAATGCCACCACCTGTCACAACTGCTGTATTTGTGATCGTTCCTGCTGCATCCATCGGTGCCAATGCATTCACCTCTGCCTCATATACAACTGTAATATCTCCATTTGCAGGAACTGTAAGCCCCGAGATTACAAGCGATGGTGCTCCTGTTACAACAGGTGCAGTCTGAAGAACACCATTCACATAATATTTTACAGTATCTGCAATATATGTGAGTGGAACCAGCGTTCCCTCCCCGAATGTATATGCTCCCAGATTATCTGTGATCGTGATACCGCTAAGTGCTGTGGCTCCTGCATTTACGATCGTGATAACATATGTCACTGTATCATTCTGACCATATGTCTTTCTGACTGCGGTCTTACTTGCTGACAGTACCTCCAGCAGTTCTCCGACTGCTATATTGGAATTTGCTATGGAATTACCATAGCGAAGCTGTGCCTGATTTGTAAACTGTGCCATAAATTGCTCTCTTCCTTTCTTATATTCAGGTATAGTACGATATATGACAGAATTTTTATTTTGTTATTTTTATTAATTATCTTTCTCCCGGAGTTTTACGACCAACTCATAAACCTCAGGATGTTTTTCTTTCAAATGCTCATCCAGCAAATGTCTTCGTTCTTTAAACTTCTCCGCAAGCTCCGGATGTTCCTTTGCAATACGGTCATGGATCTCTCTACGATGCTCCTCGAAGCGTCTGGCAATCGTTTCCTCTTCCTTACCTGATATATGAACGATCTCCTTCAGATGCTCTTCCAGATGCTCTAACCACTCATCCTCATCCATAGCTTCCATATGTGACCAGCTTCCATGCAAAAGCTCATCAACATCTCCGGTCTGTTTCAAATGCTCGATCTGAAGTCTGATCTGCTTCTCTATCTCATCTTCACTCTCCGCTCCAAACGCCCAGACAAATTCCTGAACCCTGTTATCTGCACGCTTTCTGGACGCACTTCTCGGCTGATTGTCTACATCCCCCTCTAATGGATATGGTCGCTTAATTCCCATATCCTTTAAGGCAATATGTACTGTTCGTCTGACACAGCCTTCCTCAATCAGATAACCAAGTCCCAACTTACGCAGCTGTTCATTCACATCTGCGATATGCTCTGTCATGTAGAAACGGATTCCCTTATCCTTTAACGACTGATATAACATGGCGATCCTGTCAGCCGCTGTTATATCGATACTGCCGATTCCACTGGCATCTATGATAACCGCCTTTGTCTCAGGCGTGATATGATCTTCAATATCTCTCTGGAGGATCTGTATATTCGCAAAGAACAGATTGCTGCTGAACCGATAGATCAGTACACCGGAGATTGCATGGATCTGGCTGCTCTCCTTCAGATCCCGGAAATGCTTATGCCCCGGCTGGATTCCAAGGAAACATCTTGCAGGCTTGGCTGTCCGTATGATCATCTCTGTAAAGGAAAGAAGAATACCGATCAATACACCGTTGATCGTGCCAAGTAACAGCACACCAAAGAATGCCCCGAAAAAGATCAGGCATTCTGTACGGCTGACTTTAAAGAGTCTTGCCGCAAGATCAAATTCCGTTGCTCCAAGCAACGCTGATATCACAATAGCTGTAAGCACAGGAACCGGAAGATAACCGATAAATCCGGTCGCACAGACCAGAACAACGATCATGGAAAGACCTGCTATGATACCGGTAAGCTGTGTCTTTGCCTGATACTGTTCTCCCATTGCCGTTCTTGATACCGAGCCATTGATCGGACAACAGCCGGTAAATGCCGCAAGGAAATTTCCCATTGAAAATGCCAGAATCTCCTGGTTATCATTGATCCGGTAACCATTCTTCTGCGCAAAATTATTCTCCGCCAGAAGTGTCTCTGCCATTATAACGACTGCTACCGACAGGCTGATCGTTACAGCCTCGCGAATCGATATCACACTAAAATCCGGAACCGCCCAGTGTGGGAGTCCGGTATCAACAGATGCAAGTGTCTGCACACCCCAGTCCTCTATAGGAAGCAGATATGTCATGCCTGCCCCGGCTATCATCAAAAGAACCGCCATCGGGAATTTTGGGATCAGCTTCTTACATACCAGCAATAGCACAAGAGCCGCAAGTCCCAGTACCACCGACTGCCAATTGATATCTTTGGCTGTCTTTATAATATGTTCTGTCAGCTCAAAAAACTCTCCGGTTCCTGCCGATCCTCCCATCAGCTTCGGTACCTGCATTAGTATAATAGTCGTACAGATTCCGGTAATGAATCCGCCCATAACCGGTGCCGATATATAGTTGACCAGTTTTCCTGCTTTCATAATATAAAACGCCAGAAGCCACAATGCCACAAAGAAGGTCAGTACCGGAACAACCGCCATCGCCTCCTCTGATCCACTCTCTATATGAAGGCTTAACAATGCCGACCCAATAAGGGCTGCCGGAGCTGCATCCACTCCAAAAGTAAACTGAGGCGATGTCGAGGCCAGAGCAAATATCAAGATCGGAAATACCGAACCATACAGTCCATAGACCGCAGGAAGTCCGGCAATCTGCGCATATCCCATGGAGATCGGAATGGATACTGCCATGATAATAATACCTGCAAGAAGATCCTTTATGAAATTTTTCTTATCATAATGACGTAATGTAGCCGCTAATGTTATCTTCATCTCTGCCTCTTATATCTGTATATTCTTATACTGCAATTATAAAAGAAAAGTGGAGCTATGCACAACCATTATCTTTGCCTTTCTTCTATTCAGCCCCCTGTTATCAACCATCTGATATATGACATATATCAATTGCACCATCCATTGTCTATCTCCGATTGGATCTCCGCCAAATCTTTCTCGCTTCTGCTTCCCTGATCAATTCATCTCTGAAATCAGGGTGTGCAATCGATACCAGAGCCTCTGCCCGCTCCCATGTTGAACGGCCTTCCAGATTCACAACCCCATATTCCGTTGCCAGAAAATAAACCTGACTTCTTGGAGAAGTAACGATATCTCCATTAAACTGTGGATGAATTCTTGAATGAACCACCCCTTTACTGTCCTTGTACACAGAACTCATGCAGATAAATGCTTTACCTCCCTTAGATGCAGATGCACCAACGAGGAAATCCAGCTGTCCACCGGTTCCGGATATCTGTCTGACACCTGCACTCTCCGCTGCCACCTGACCATACAGATCAACAGCAACACAGCTATTGATAGAAACCATGTTATCAATCTCACCGATCACTCCGGGACGATTCACGTACTCTAACGGATATGCCGCAACTCCCGGATTATCGTCAATCCAATCATATAGGCTCTTGCTTCCGACCGCACAACCAAATACTCCTTTTCCGCGATCGATCTGCTTGTATTTGTTCGTGAGTTTTCCCGCCAGATACATTTTCAGATATGCATCGCTGCAAAGCTCCGTATGCATACCAAGATCCTTCAGATCAGACTCCGCAATGATATCACCCAGTGCATTCGGCATACTTCCAATACCGATCTGCAGGGTTGCTCCATCCACAATATAAGGAATGATCAGTTCCGCAATCTTACGATCAACTGCAGTCGGCTCTGGCATCAGCATATCCGGATACGGTTCATGCTCTCCTTCCACGATATAATCAATATCCGAAATATGGATACACTCATCATAACCGCCGCGAACCTTCGGAAGATTCTCATTGATCTCTACGATCACGATATCTGCCGCACGCACGATCGGTGCTGCCACTCCGGTATTGACCGAATAATTAAAATATCCATGCCGATCCATCGGTGACACACTGAGCATAACAACATTTACCTTAAGAAAATACTCATAATATGCTGCATTATTATGAAATACCATCGGAATATAATAACAGAGTCCACGATCACATAACGACCGCTCATATGCTGAACAATGCCAGCTGTGATAAGTAAAATGCTCCTGACTCTCATCACATTCTGCAACTGCGATCGGCCCTGAGATCAGATTACCACGGATCTTAACATCAAACAGCTCGTCTCTACGTTTCGCCAATGCCCGATCCAGGATCTCCGGCTTTCCAAGTGAACAGGTATAATCCACCCAGTCACCATCTTTTACAACGGAAACCGCTTCCTCTGGTGTGCGGAGTTTTCGTCTGTATTCCTCTAAAAAATGTTCGTATGTCATACTGTTCCCTCCTTCGCTTATCCGTCCCTGACACAAATTATGCCTGTAAAACCTCTGACAGCTTCGTGTCTGACTGCAATACTTCTATCGCTTTCTTTCGGTACTGTTCTTCGTGAAGATAGGTATACCGGAATGGTTTTATAGCCGGTGCTTTTTCGATCGCACGAATGAAATCTTCCCGCTTCATGCCGACTGTCTTCACATAATCCCAGAATCCTGTATCTGTAAATACCGTATTGATCCGCTCATATCTGTGATCCTGAACAACACTCATCAGGTATGTTGCAACTCCGACCTGAATACCATGAAGCTGCGGACGTTCCAACATCTGATCCAATGCATGTGATATCAGATGCTCACTTCCACTGGTCGGCGCACTGTCTCCTGCAATCTCATTTGCCACACCGCTCATGGCAAGAGAATCTAATAGTTCTTTGATAAACCGTTCATCGTGAATGTCTTTAAACGGTGTCCGCACAAAGCTGTTGACCGCCTTCTTCGATATCATCATCGCAAAGTCATTTACCGAACCATGTCCATGTGCTTCTTCAAAATTCCAGTCATAAAGTGCCGTGATCTTCGATACCATATCACCGATACCGGAAAACAGAAATGCCTCCGGTGCCCCCTTTATCACATCGATATCTGCAAAGATTCCATATGCGATCCCTGCCGGTACGGATTTGCGTCGTCCCTCCACGATCAGAGATGCACTGGCACTGGAAAATCCATCACTGGATGCCGACGTCGGCACACTGATAAATGGCAGTTTTCTTAAGAAGCCACAATATTTGGCCGCATCAACCACCTTACCGCCTCCGATACCAAGTACCGCCTGTGCAGTATTCGGGAATGAAAATGCAAGCTGCACCAGATCGTCGATCCGAACGGTATCCATCTCCATATATTGGAGCACCTCAACACCGCTGTCTGACATACCCTCCATCACCGTATGTCCAAACATATCGATCAACCCATTGCCAAACAGGATCACAACCTTGTAGATTCCCTCATCTGCAAGATAACCCCCGATCCGTCTGAGCAGATCTTTCTCCACCTTTAATATCGATGGTATCTGTATCTCCCTGGTATCAATCTTCGCCATAATCGCCAACCTCCTGAATCCCTGTAATTTATTATACATTCTCTTATTCAAAATTTCTGCATTTCTCTATATTTTGCACTATTCTATATTCTACATAATTATATACTCAACATACCCTATTTTAACCTAAACTGCAACTTATTCCATTCAGACCAACACTAACATAGAGCAGTGGAAATACAAACGATTGGTATGATGAACTAACGCCTAAAAAATTTGAAGCCGGAGGGATATATATTTTATGAAGCAGACCTATTATTACGTCGGTCCTTAACGAATCACCATCTGGTGATGAGTTTAGTACCGCTACGTAATAATCGAACGAAAGTGCTCTGCGTAATAAATATATATATCCCACCGGCTCCAAATTTTTCATAACCTTAATTGTATTTCCACTGCTCAGACTGCAGCTGGAGGTCAACCATATGCTTGTAGATGCCGTTCCCGGCTTTCAGATCCGCAGGTGTTCCCTGCTCCGCAACTACGCCATCCTTCAACACAACGATCTTATCAACGCCATCTACCGTACGCATTCTATGTGCAATGATAAGTACCGTCTTATTCCGGATCAGCTTGGAGATAGATTCCTGAATAACAGACTCGTTATCTACATCCAGAGATGCAGTTGCTTCATCCATCAGAATGATCGGCGCATCCTTTAAGAACGCTCTTGCGATCGAGATTCTCTGACGTTCGCCACCGGACAACTCGGAACCGTTTTCACCGATCATGGTATCCCATTTATCCGGAAGCTTCTCGATGAAATCTGTACAGTTTGCAAGCTTTGCTGCTGCCATAACTTCTTCATCGGTCGCATCCTTTTTACCGATCCGGATGTTCTCCATAATTGTATTATTGAACAATGTAACATCCTGGAACACGATCGAATACAAGGACAATAACTGCTCCGGATCAATTTCCAGAACATTCATGCCGCCGACTGTGATCGTACCGGCATTGTTATCCCAGAATCTTGCTGCCAGTCTGGAAACCGTTGTCTTACCCCCGCCGGATGGTCCGATCAGGGCTGTGACCTCACCCTGCTTTGCCGTAAAGCTGACATCGGAGAGTACCTGCTCTCCAGCCTTATAGGAGAATGCCACATGATCAAATACGATGTCATATCCCTTATTATCCGGATTCTCTCTTCCTGTCTGTTCATCATGAGACAGGATCTCATCCATACGCTCACAGTTCTTATTGATACTGATAACGGCAGCCAGATTCTGAAGCGAGATCTGAAGCGGCTCATACATTCTGGTTACAACCAACAGAAATGCAAAGAACGTCAGTACACTGATCTTGCCATCAACCAGAAGAATACTTCCAACAAGTGCCACTGTCCCGATACCAAGCTTTAAGATCATCTGTGCGGAGCAGACAAATGCTGCATTTGCAAATTCGGATACTATCGCATGATGCTCGACATCCTTGATCTTTTTATTCAGACCCTCCATATAAGAATCAGCCATATTATTGGAACGAAGATCACGAATCGTTTCCAGACCTTCCTGTATCCCGTCCAGACATGCAAGCTTATAGGTTATCGTCTTCTCATGAACCTTACCCATAACTGTCTTTGAATAACCAACGATGGCAAATGCTACCGGCATAACCCATACAGCCGCCAGCGCCATTCTCCAGTCGAAGAAAAACAGCCCGATCACGATCAATGTTGTAGATATAAATGCGCCTACAAGCTCAGGAATCCAGTGTGAGCTTGCTGTCTCGATCAATGCACAGTCGGACATGATTGTATTTGTCAAATCTGCAAGATCCTTCTTGCCAAAGAAAGAAAGCGGAAGCTTTCTCAGCTTTTCTGCAAGCGTTCTGCGACGGACTCCACTCTCTACGTAGGTCGAATAGAAAGTCGAATTATATTGAAAACTTGTTGATATTACAATTAACAATAAAGTTACACTGATTCCAATAATAAAGAATATCAGTTTATCCTTTGGAACACGGTTCTCCAACAGGTAGGAAGCTAATTGATACAGCAGTCCTACCGGGAGCATCAGCACCAAATTGGAGATCGTAACTGCCACAAAGGCGCGAACCATAGCATTTGCACCCTTTTCGGACAAGGCATATTTGTGCTTTAATTTTTCTATCATGCTGTTTCACCTTTCCTTCCTACCTGCCAGTTGACAGATTTGTTATATTCCTTCCACATATGAGTATAGATTCCGTTCTTTTCCGACAGTTCCTCATGTGTTCCGTTCTCTGCGATCTTACCATCCTTCAGCACATAGATGCAGTCCGCATCCGTTATGGTTGACAGGCGATGCGCGATCATGATAACCGTCTTGTCCTTTGCCAGATTCTCAAACGCTTTCTGAACCAGACGCTCATTATCCGGATCGGCAAATGCTGTTGCTTCGTCTAGGATCAGGATCGGTGCATTTTTAAGAAATGCTCTTGCGATCGATAACCGCTGTGCTTCACCACCGGATACATAGATTCCCTTGGAGCCAATCATCGTATGTACCCCCGCCGGGAACTTCTCTATGATATCCATACACTGAGCAGCAGAAAGTGCCTGCATAACTTCTTCGTCAGTCGCATCCGGTCTACCCATTCTTATATTTTCCAATATGCTGATCTTTAACAGCTTGCTGTCCTGAAATACATACGATACTTCTTCCATCAGTTTCTTAGTGTCAATATTTTTAACATCCACACCACCGATCTTTATGCTGCCATCCTTTACATCCCAAAATCTTGCAACCAGAGATGCCAATGTAGTCTTACCACCACCGGATGGTCCAACGAAAGCGATATGTGCACCGGTCGGAATCTTCATGGATATATCGTCAATTGCATTTTTCTTTGCTTCGTCATAGGCAAATGTAACATGCTCCATCGTGATCGATGCATCCTTTGGTATCTCCTGCTTTTCTGTATTTACCAGAGGCTTTGCATTTAGAATATCATCCATTCTCTGTAATGCATCCTCCACCAGCATCTGGGATTCGCCTGCATAGGCAATCTTCATCAGTGTAGTTGTAAGAACCGAAGTGATCAGGATATAGAAGATCAGGTTTAATACAAATGTATTACTTACATGATTACCACCCAGAATGTAAGCAACAATGATTAGTGCTGCAAAGATTCCATTTGCTGACATTGTAAACAGCACCATCGGCTTCATCATCCCCTTGGTGTAATCAAGCGTCCATTTCTCATAATCATCGATTGCCGCTTTGAACTTCTTGAATGAGTACACCGTCTGTCCAAAGGTCTTAACAACCGGAATACCTCTTACATACTCAACTGCCTCGGAAGACATGGTCTCAAGTGCATTCTGATACTGCTTCATATCCTCTGCCATCTTTGGTCCCATCATCAATGTTCCCATCATGATAAATGCCAGAACCGCAGGAATCAGACTGGCAATTCCCAGTCTCCAGTCAAATACGAACATCACCACTAACAGTCCAACCGGCGTTGCAACGGAAACTACTTTATCCGGAAGGTTATGTGCGAGGAAAGTCTCTGTTGCTGCACTTGAATCATTTACAACCTTACGGAGCTTTCCGGTTCCTTCTTTCTCAACGTAGCCAAGCGGCAGCTTCATGATATGCTCCATCATAGTGGTTCTCATATTTGCCTGTACACGAAAGGCCGTAATATGGGAGCACATCAGCGCGACAATATAGATAACCATTGCAAGCAGAGCAAATCCAACAGCCTGCCAGCCATAGGTTTTGATATGTGTCGCATCTACGAAATCCGGCCGAACCTCAAGGATCTCTTTCATAATACGCCAGATATCATAAAATGGTATCAATGCGATCCAAGCAGAAAGGATCGCAAGAACACAGGACGCATAGGTAAAATACTTATGCCCTCCTGCTATGCCCATGAGTCTGGACAATGCACTTTGTTTCTTTTCTTTCATAGTTAACCTCCTGTTACTAAAGTTAGCATTTACTAACCTATATTTATTTTTATAGGACTGGTGCATGTTGTATTTCATGCAGCAGTCCCTATTATCAGAACTTCATTCCGATCACCGCCTGCCAGCCCGCATAGTTAAATGCTCTGACATTTGCCATAAATTCTTTTGCCTCTTCATAGCTTTTATCATGTGTGATAAGTTCATACACATACTGCCATCCGTTCCTGCAATATACATGGATAAAAAAATCATCTATCGAATGTCCTCCATCCGAAAACTGCTTCGCAAACTGTTTATAATAGTATTCTTCCTTTGCCGCAAGCCTGTCAAAATATGTCTCATATTCTGTTCCCGCCGAACAGCAGAAGATCAGTTTGAATTCTTCCTGATGTCTGTAAATATATTCCAGTACAAGATCCGTTCCTTCATCTCCGGCATCCTCCGCCCGACTGATATCTGTCGCTTCTCCTGCTTTCTTTATGCTGTCAGAATAAATCGCCATTAACTCATCTGCGGCTTCTTTTACAATCGCCGTAAATAAGCCACTCTTGTCGCCAAATCTTGTATAGATTGAATTCGTGCTGACTCCACTGTCTGCCGATATTCTCCGCAGGCTGGCATCATGGAATCCATATTGTAAGAATTCCTTTCTGGCACTATCCAATAAATTTTCTGTTACACCTTCTGATTCTTTTCTCATAAACCACACCTTGATCACTCATCGTCATTTATATGCAATATAAAATAACAGCGTTATTATAACGCTGTTATTTTATAAAAGTCAAGCTTATTTCTTTAAAATTTCTTCTCCATACAGATAAAATGTTTGTCAAACAGATCACATTCCCCGACAGTCCTAAATCCGATCTTTGCATATGTCGAGAGTGCTACCACATGGCCTTCCCGAACCAGAATATGGATTCCTTTCATGCCCCGGTTCTTCAACACATCACCGGCATAATTCATCATCTGCTTTGCGATTCCCTGTCCCTGCGTATCCTTTCTTACACAGAGTCTGGACAATTCTCCCGACGGTGCCTGATCTTCATGCCAGCAGGTCAGTGACTCCACGGCATCGTCATGGTCGATTGAGATCGTCGCAATGATCTCTCCTGCATCGTTCTTCATCACAAACAGGTCTTCATTCTTAAGGTCAAATGCGATCGTGTTCTCATCCGGGTATGTCTCGCTCCACTCACATGGTCCCCCGATCATCGCATGGTATAAAGCCAGCAGTTCATCTTTATCTTCTTCTGTTGCATTCATTATCTGCATGGTAAGTCCTCTCTTTTCTGTCTTTCTTCGTTTACTTATTCACTCTGCATCAAACAGGTCTTCCATTTCCTCTACGGCTTCATAGTATTTGTTCATCCACTCGCTCATCCGGTCAATTTGTTCTCTGTCCGCTTCCACCTGCTCAATATCCTCCGGCCATTCATCACCCTCATCTATGCCCTGTTGCAGGAGCCAGTTCTCCGCACACTCAAACCGGCACATTCTACCATCGTCACTTTCGATTGTTACCAGCACCAGAAGCGGTTCCCCGGGCATCCGCTCCTCGCAGCCATAATCTGCTTCATCTATTCTGGTCACAGACCACATGTTATGCATCTCCTTTTTCTTTTGCAACTATAAATAAATTAATATTCATTATAACACAGGTCATCTCAAAACTGAAAACAGGTTCTACCAACATTTCATTGTCGATAAAACCTGTTTAAATTTATTCTGTATTATCCTTTATATTAACAGATATTTTTACTTGTTATGTTTCCTTTTCCTGTCCAAAGTTACCACAAGGTCAATGTTGGAAACCTAACCAACCTTCTAGATCTGCTGTGTGTCATATCCTACAAGAGCCAGATAATTAAGAGCCTCTGCACACTCTGATGCAGAGAATGCAGTTTCTGCACCCATCTTCTTTGCCAGTTTGGAAAGTGTATCCATTGTATTTACTGACTGTCCGTTTACCTTAGACATGGAATCTTTTGTGATTCCCATTATTGCCTGCACCTGTGACATGGAAGATTCAAAATTGGCAGCCGTAGTAACCGATGCTGTTCTAAGAGCAGTCACCCCTGCTGTAACGGGTAATAGTTTCTGTCCGGCAGAGGAAATGTTATCTCCTATGGTCTTTAACTTTTCTCCGGCTGTGGCTATCTTCTGGACTGCCATAGCTGACTGATTTGCCTGTGTTTCAAGGTTCTTCAAATCCTGCTCCGTCTCTACGATTTCCCTTTGAAGGGCATCATACTGTTCCTGTGAGATTTCTCCATTGGCAAGTGCTGTATTTGCCTGTTCTGCTGCCATCTTTAAGGTTGCCAGTTTTTCTTTTGTTTCACCAACGGCCTCAGCAAGCAGTTTATGTTTTTGTGCCAGAAGTTCCGTATTGCCCGGATCCAGTTTCAGCAGTTTGTTAACATCCTTCAGCTTCGACTGGGTGAACTTGATCTGTCCATTCACACCTTTAAGGGCATTCTGTAATTTGGTTGTATCACCACCAATTTCTACGATAATTCCTTGTATACGGCTTGCCATGAATTCTCACCTCCTCTCTCCTAAATTTTGACATAAAAATGCTCGGATTTCTCCGAGCAAGAAAAAGCACCAACCCACTTAAGGATTGATGCTCTCAACTAAATATCAATATTCTTTTCCTTCAAACTTGATCTTACTTTATCTGCATTTGCATAGCCAAAAAACTGATTCGCATAATCTAGTAACAATGAATTCAAAAAGATAACATCTCTTTTTACTAACTGTTTAATTTTATATTGATACACCATCGCACCAGATTTTAAAAATTTATTTGTAGGTGGTTCTATCGTATCTTCACTCCCAAATCCCAAACACGCAGATAAAGTTGGGGCATGTGGCGGATATATTATCCTTGTACCTGAACCCTTTAAGTGCTGTTTATATGCAGGACTCATTGTAATTATTGCCATATTTCTTGATAAAGGAAATATACCATAATCTTGCGGTGATACCATTTGAAGCAACATAGCATCTTCAATCCGACCACTTTGCATTAGTGCGTTCATCTTTCTTACACCAATGGGCCCCATATATGCAGCCCATCCTCTATCAGTAATAATTAAATCCTCTTTACTATTGTTTGTTCTTACAAATACATTATACGAAAAAACAACATCTTTTACATAATTAAAAAGATTCATGTTCTCGCCTTTATTTGCTATCCTAACCAACTCTTCCTTATTCTGACATTCTAAAATCTTATTCATGTTTTCGTAGAAATCACCACTGAATATATCCTTAAATGGGTCATTCTCAAAAATAAATCCATCTCTTTTTAAGGCCTTATACCAGAGATTATGCTCCATATTTTCATCCTTAACTCTTAAAGTCGTAATAATTAAATACTTCTTTATTGTTAATAAGTCCTCTGATGTTAAAGCAATATTGTTGTTTTCTTTAAGAATTTTGTTGTTCAATATATTAGCAAACTGAACCTCTATCTTGTGACATAAGTCTTTCTCAATATTCTCAGGATAATACCCTTTTTCGGAAAATACTGATTTGGTACTCCTGGACTCTATATTTCCTGAATTCAAATCATAATACTGGATTTTTTCGTCTTCACAAAAATGTCTCAAAATGAGTTGAGGAATAAAATGGCTATTAATCATATAATCACCTCTTTACTGATTTGAGTATAACATATTATTAATAATTATTACCATTAAAACTTGTCGAAATCTTCCTGCGTTGCTAGTTCTGCATATTTGCAATCATCGTTTCTGCTCTCTGCATACATATCATTGATAAGACCTATCGACAGCATATCAAGATCTGCCATCGATAAGCCTAACTGCACACATCGAAGCAGAAACAATGGGGTTGTCATTTCACGCTCAGTTGGGCGAACTTTTTTTAGATTCAACATCCGTTTTTACATTCAGTCCCCAGAGTTCAATCAGCTGTGGAAGAACCTGGTAAATAGAGAATCTAAAATTTTATTAAACCGACTAAAGACTCCATAGTTTGTGTGTTTGACTTACTGTTTATATCTATCTTCTCCTAAATATTTTTCTAGTCATTGCAATATAAAATTGCTTATACAGTCTCTCCCTTAAGAGTCCTGGTATTCTGGATAATATACAGAGCGACCGATATGACCATCATTATAGCGCACAAACCAATCAATAGATCTGATACCATCGGTGTAATGTGGAACCATATAATATGCACCGCTGCAGTTCCATATAATAAAGAGGTTACTATCTTTCCATGCCAGTCTGCACCATGTACTTTTCCTGTCTTTCGTATCACAAGACATCCACTGACTACCATATACAACTCTTTACCTGCCATTATTACGATTAAAAGAAGCACATGCGGAAAACGAGTAAACAGACAGATTAACATCGCTGCCTGTGTCAGCTTATCAGCCACCGGATCAAGTATTTTTCCTAAATTACTAATCCTATGGAATCTTCTTGCGATATATCCATCAGCAAGATCCGTAAGACCAGACAGCAATAAGATTTCACCAGCTAACAGAGGATTTTTCTTTACACAATAACTCCATATAATTACCGGAATCAGACAAAGCCGAAAAAAGAAAGAAGATTAGGAACCGTAATAATTCTATTCAAATTTTCTTCCTGATTCACTTCACTCTGCATGTACGGTCACCTCACTTTCCTTTTTTTTAGACATAAACCAATAAAATATAACACAAAATGCTAAAGCAAACACAACACCAAAAACATTTTGAATCACTCTAAGACTAACCGCTCCTTGTAGTCCATAAGTCTCTGCAGCAATGGCTAAGGCACCAAATGTGTTAAATACTGCCTGCCAGCCATATTGTGCTGAAAATCCTACACCGATTCCACCAAGAATTCCTATATATGCATAGATTGACGAAGGAAGCAGAAAATATAATACTGTAAAACATATAACACCTGCAATATTTCCGACAATCCTTTTACGGACTCTGTAGTGCATATCTTCCATAAACGGCAAAATCACGGACATGGCCGCAATACCAGCCCACATTGCACGTGGCATATTACAAAATTCTGCAATGCAAAGGACAATCGGTACGCATAAAATCTGACATATCTGCCATTTTGTTCTGGAAGAAGTGATATCAAATTCTTGTATCAGATCTTTCAGATTTCTTTTATAAGTTCTGTTTTTATGATTTCGATAAAATACGAAGCAGGTAAGTGCTGCACCTAAAGCCATTCCGACTAATCGCATCTGATAGCTTTTTCCCGTAACATCATAACCATATAGCAGCAGATACCCAAGAACCAATGTAGATTGATTAAACATGAGTGGATTATGGCATCCGAACAGAATCAACACAGCCAGTGCCGCAATATTTAACAGCATTCCCAATACCGGTGAAAACTGATTTGCTAAATGCGGACATACAGTCATAATTACAAAGAACAAAGCCAAAAGCATCGTAGATTGTCCGGTGTGGATCCCCAAATCCGCATTTCTAAACACCATGAGACATAATAAGACTACTACACCTACAATGCTGTTCTCATTTCCAAATAGGGTGCTGAAAATACTAACAAAGAAAAAACAAAATGCCATTGTAACAGCTATCTTCACCAGATATACCCACATATGATATAATTTTTCTTTTAGTGTTTCACTCTTTTTCAACAGTTTTTTAGAACCTGCCTGATTTAACTGCAACTCCTGATAAAATGTCATATAAATCCTCCTATCTTCTAATTTATCTTAAAACTATATAATCTCATCTTTCTGCTTTGGCAGCTCTATAACAAATCTGCATCCACCATATTCACGATTTTCTGCTTTGATTGTTCCTCCGGCACTATCTACAATCCGTTTTACAAGTGCGAGACCTAGGCCATTTCCTTCTGCTTTATGAGATCCATCTACCTGATAGAACTTGTCAAATATTCTGGATTTTACATCATCCTCTATTCCTGGTCCTTCATCTTCCAAAATGAACTTAACAGAATCCTGTTCTTGTTTCAGAAACATCGTAATTGTCCCCTTTGAAGGGCTGAACTTAATCGCATTATCCAAAAGATTTATCCAGATATGCATAAAAAGTCCTTCATTCCCAGTATATTTAACTTCCTCCAATTCTACCTGAAAACCAATTTCTTTTTCTGTCCATTTTGTTTCCAATGAAAGAAATGCCTGGCGGATCTGTTCATCCAGACGATATTCTGTTTTTTTCATTGGTATATTCTGATTCTCTAACTTGGATAACAGCAAAATATTACCAACCAATCCGGAAAGCCTTTGGGTGTTAAATAAGATTTTTTCTACATATTCCTCTTGATCCGGAGACAGTTCTTCTCCCTGAAGCAGCATTGTATATCCTTCAATGGCATTAATCGGGGTCTTAAACTCATGAGAAACATTAGATACAAAATCCATCTGCAGCACCTCTGTTGCACGAAGTTCTTTTGTCATAACGTTAAAACTTTGATAAGATTCTCCAACTTCTGCTATACGGCTGTTCGTTTCCAAATGCTGTTCAAAATCTCCCTGAGAAACTTCCTTCATTGCTTTACTAAGTCTGGTAATTGGTTCCAGTAACTTTGCATTGATAAAGGAAGTGATCAGCCCTGCAATCAATGTATTGAAAATCAAAAGCCAGCCAAGCACAGGTATGCTGCCCGGCAGATTAAAAAAATGATTCAAAAAAGCAAATAATAAAGCAGATATGACTGTTGAAAATACAAGTGCCAGCCAGATTGCACCAGTCAGACAGGATCGGATCCGCAATCCTTTTTTTTTCTTTTGTTCCATTATTTTTTCACCACCTTGTATCCAATTCCACGCATTGTTACGATTTCAAAATCCGGGTTATCTTTAAAACGCTCTCTGAGTCTTCCTATATGTACCTCTATTGTATGTGGGTCTGCCTCCGTCTCGTACCCCCATACTTCATCCATCAACTGTTGTTTTGTAAATGTTCTGCCTGGCGAAGCTGCAAGCTTATATAAAAGCAGGAATTGTTTTTTAGGTAAAACAAGACTTTCCTTATCAGTTGTAACCGTCATTGCATCATAATCAAACTCTGTTGAACCGATCACAATTTTGTGTTCATTCAATATCTGTGCACGGCGAAGCAGTGCTCCGACTCTTAAAACCATTTCATTCACATTTACCGGTTTTACCATATAATCATCACTTCCCGAAAAAAATCCCTGACGCATATCATCAAAGGAACCTTTCGCAGTGATCATAAGCACTGGTATCTGATATCCTGCTGAACGAAGTTCTGACACCAGTTCATAGCCATCCATAACCGGCATCATAATATCAGAAATGATCAGATCAATATATTCCTTATCCAATACTTCTAATGCCTGTGCTCCATCCGATGCACTTTTGACTTGATATCCATTCTTCTCAAGCACTTTTTGGAATAGCTGGCTTAATTCTTTATCATCTTCTACAATCAATATTTGAAACACGTTTTCCTTCCTCCTTATTAAAACAGATACCTTGCCCATCCAAGCAGATGCTGTACCAAAAATATTTTTCTCTGACGTTTCTTTGTTAATTCGATTGGCTCTACATGATATGGATCATTATAAGTTCCACCTTCTAATATCTGGCGGGACACCTTTTCATATTCCATCATGCCCTCTTCCAACTGTTTATTAATATCTTTACTGCGTATTACAAGCATCAGTTCCGTATCCAGATATACACTTCTCATGTCCATATTAAAGGAACCGATTACAGACAGATCATCGTCAATCAGAATACTTTTTCCGTGATATGAATAACCGCCTTCATATTCCCAGATATTAATTCCTGTACTTAAGATTCTATTTCTGTTTTTCGCATAATCGGCAGACCCAAATGGATTCCTATTATTCGCAACTGAATTTGTCATGATAGAAAAATCTGAAACGTTCTCTGCAATCTCCTCCCATGTATTATACATCATATCATTACAGATAATATATGGCGTGTGGATCTTCACACGATTTTTTGCATTTTTCATCAATTCTCCCAACTGATACCACACTACTGGTTCTTTGGAACCTGTGTGAATAGGATTTGACACTAATGTAATCTTTTCTGTCTCAAAAGTTTCGTCCGTATAATCGGTCTCGCAGATTCTTTCCTTATTCTCCTCAAAATATTTCTGATAGCTGTTCTGCAGCTCTAAAACTGCGTTCTTTACAGATTTTCTATTTGCCAGTTTTTTATTGTTATGAAAATAACCACTGTCTTCCTGATTCCATATGGTTTCAAAATACTCTGACAACTGGTTAACTGAATTTTCTTTCTCAGGTTCATCGCAAACCACTAACACGTCTCTGTCATAGTTCTTATGTCCCGGGAAATCACCCAGGAAATAATTGTGTATATTTCTTCCCCCAAGAATATATCTCTTTCCATCTGCAATCAAATATTTATCATGCATTCTACCCATCATTTTCCACGGTTTCAATGGATTGGCCTTATTATACAGTTTAATTTCAACATTCTCATGGGAAGATAATCCATAGAAATACGGATTTCCTTCCATATCAATCCAGCTCTCCATTCCATCTACTAACAGACGAATATGTACACCTCTGTCTGCCGCATCATGCAGTGCTCCTAAAATCAATTTTCCACTTTCATCGGATTGAAATGCAAAAGTAGAAAGAATAATTTCCTTTTTTGCATTCTTGATCAAACGCACTCTTTGTAAAAGCGCTTCTGGATTCTTTTCTATGATTACTGCCCGTTCTGTATTTTCACTGCATTCGTTCCATGACCCATTTTTTGTTTCTTTTTTGGTTGTATTGGACACTTCCGGCTGCTTTTTATATGCAACGCAGATTCCGAGCAATTCATAAAAAGCCACACATAAAAAAATTGCCAGTATAACAAGAAGGATTTTACATATTTTATGCTTTATCATTGTACATCACCTGATTCCTTTTTATTCCATACTTATACAATACAAAGTCAATCTCAATTTAACCTCAACAAAATTTATTTTTCATGCGTCATTTCATCTGTTATGATTAGATATGGAGTCATAAACCAACAATATTTTTCAGCTTTATTTATCATACTGATACAAACTTCTTCTCCTACTTGTATAAACTTCAGGATAAAGTTCCCGAAGGTTAATTTTCTTCATTATGTACCTCCATTTCGATTCACGGGTGATTGACGGGTGAATCGAATGGAGGCGGAGACCGACACCGGCAGGCAACCGGGTCACCTCCGAAAAAATGGCAACAAAAAACGCCAGATTTCCGTGAGGGAAAACTGGCGCGCCAAGAACAGCCATTATTATACTGAATTACATGGAACGATAATGCCGATGCAATGTTATACTTGTCCGGAGGAGGAGGGCGGCAGAAATGTTTGGTTTCAACCACCGCGACATCTCAAGCGCAAATCATCGCTGTTAAATAGCAACGGTTTTGTGTTTGGAGTGCTTATTCCTAAAAATCAAAAAAGAAAGAGCCGATAACCGTGAGAATATCTCATCGATTATCGGCTCTGCGTCTTTGCGTCTGGCTCTTTCCAAATAACAAAAAATGATTAGGGCAATCCGAAACTCAATCGTCTATTTTTCATAGAGAACACTGGCCGTCCTCATAGCGTTATTCTATTTTCATCATGCGGTAGCCCACACCAATATGTGTTTGAATATATTGTGGAGACTCCTCTGTTGGCTCCAGTTTTTTTCGCAATGTTGCCATAAATACCCGCAGCGAAGCCACATCGTTATCCCAACTGCGGCCCCAGATATTTTGTGTGATAAAGGTATGGGTCAGTACCTTGCCGACATTCTTGGACAGCAGACACAACAGCTTATACTCAATGGGTGTCAGGTGAAGTTCGTTTTCATCCAGATAAGCGCATCCCCCGGCATAATCCACTTTCAACTTACCATTCACAAATACAGAACTGGCAGTAAACATCTCTGCCGTCATCAGAGAGAGTCTTCGCTGCGTCACCCGAAGTCGTGCCAGCAGTTCTTCTACCGAAAAGGGCTTTGTCAAATAATCGTCCGCTCCGGCATCCAGCGCCTTGATTTTATCGTTATCCTCGCTTCGGGCGCTGATTACAATAATCGGAACATTGGACCAAGAGCGAACCGTTTGAATGACTTGAACGCCATCCATATCCGGCAAGCCCAAATCCAGTAAGATGATTTCAGGATTGTGCGATGTGGTCTCCATAATGGCTGCCGAGCCATTAGGTGCTACCACATAACGATAATCATTTGTTTTTAAAGTGGTCGTAATGAGATTTCGTACAGACGGGTCATCCTCAACCACTAATATCAAAGGTTTATTCATGAAGTTCTACCTCCTCTGCAGGTAATGTAAATTTAAAAGCAGTGCCATTTGGCTGATTGTCTGATACGGAAATCGTGCCGCCGTGGGCGGTCACAATGGACTTACAGAGGGACAGCCCCAATCCAAGGCTTCTGCGGCTGTCGACCACTTTATTGGCCCCACTATAAAACATATCGAAAATACGGGGTTTCTGCTCATCGGGAATCCCAGGACCGTTGTCGGAAACGGAAACCGTGACCCATTGCTCTTTTTGATCGGTGTGTATTTCAATTACTGAACCGACAGGGGTATATTTGATGGCGTTGTCAACCAAATTGATAATCACCTGAACGATCAGCTTCGCGTCAATGTGGGCAAGGATAAAGTCTTTACCGCTGGTCACACGAATGGTGTGTTTTTTACTTTTTCTGTTGATGTGCTTCAGCGCTTCAGAAACGACCTCATCCATGAGTTCGATACTCCGAGTTAGATTGACCTGTCCGCCCTCAATTCGTGTGACTGCTAACAAATTTTCAACCAGATTGATTAGCCACATGGAATCGTCATAAATATCAGTAAAGGTCTGCTCCCGTAGTGCATCGTCCATTTTTTTATAATTCGCAAGCAAATTGTCTGCGCTGCCGGAAATCGCTGTCAAAGGCGTCCGAAGATCATGGGAGATTGCCCGCAGCAGGTTGGCACGAAGTTGTTCATTTTGTGCCAGGACAGCCGCTTCCTCCTTCTCCTTGGCATTTTTGATGTTTTCCAGCGCCAATGCGCACTCGCCAAGAATGGAAAGAAGCACGCTATTTTCAAAAGAGTCCAATGGAGTACCGTTCACAGCAATACCAGCTACTCCATATACATTCTGGTTAACCCGAATCGCAAGGTATAAACACTTTGCACTGGATAATGTATCTGTTGTGGCACCGGCATGTTTATTGTTTCGGAAGGCCCAATCGGCAACTGCTTTCTCGTTCTCAGAAATTAAATCTTCCTGAATGCTATTAACAGCACGAAAAACGTTAGGGGTGGCAAGTTCTTTACCATCAGACAGGTAGACGACAATATCTTTTTTCAGCAGCTTCATGAGCTGCCCTGCCGTAGCGGTGATTACCGCATTCTCATCCTGCTCTTTTTGCAGAAGCTGGTTGGTTTCAAAAAGAATCTTTGTACGGTAAGCTGTATGAGCAGATTGTTTCGCATTTTCTTTCAGCCGGGTAGCGAGAGATCCGGAAAGCAATGTTACTATAAACATAATGGTAAAGGTAACAATATAGTTCGGATCGTCAAAATGGAATGTCAGCCTCGGAGTGGTAAAAAAGAAATTGAAAACCAGCACACTGACAACCGAGGTCAGAATCCCGCACAGTCGGTTGGTTGTGATTACAGCGGTCACAAGTACGCCTAATATGTAAACTGCGATAATATTACTCTCCGTGAACCCAAGAGCGTCAAAGCCACAGCCAATTAGTGTAGCTACCAGCAATACGACTATACTCTTCAGAACATCACGCAGGGGCATCGCATCTACCTGCGCCTTACTCTTTTTTTCCTGATAGCTGGTTCCTGTGCTGGCATCCGGTATCACATGAATATCCAGATTAGGTACACTGGAAATCAGACGTTCCGTCAAGGTGGGCTTGCTGAAAATATTCTTTCGTGCAATGGTACTTCGTCCAATTACGATTTTTGAGATGCCGGAAAGACGGGCAAATTCCGCAATCTGATAAGGCACGTCATCGCCATAACTTGTCTCAATCGCAGCGCCAAGTTGCTGGGCCAGACGCTTATTATCCTGCAAACGCTTTTTATCATCGTCACTCATCGCCGCTGTATTTGACGTTTCCACATAAAGAGCGGTAAATGTTCCCCGAAAGGCTCTTGCCATCCTTGCAGCAGTCCGAATGATTTTTGCGTTGGATGGCGACGAGGAAAGACATGCCAGAATGCGCTCGTCTGTATGGTAATCGCCTCGGCTCTGTACTCTGGCGCTTTCCGTCAGCAAGTTCACCCGGTCAGCGCACCGACGGAGGGCGATTTCCCGCAATGCGGTGAGATTTTCCAGCGTGAAAAAATTAACTGTTGCCCGCTGCGCCTGATCTTCCCGGTACACATTTCCACTTGCCAGTCGTTCCAGCAACTCCGCAGGCTCAATATCCACCAGTTCTACCTGATCTGCTTGATCAAAGGTGGAATCCGGAATGCGCTCCCGCACAAGAATTCCGGTGATAGAGGCTACTGTATCGTTGAGACTCTCAATATGTTGGACATTTACAGTCGTATAGACATCAATTCCAGTATTTAGCAGTTCCTGAACATCCTGATACCGCTTCGTGTGCCGACTGCTTTCGGCATTGGTATGGGCCAACTCATCCACCAGTATAAGCTGGGGATTTCGCTTGAGCGCAGCATCAATATCAAATTCATGAAGGGTCATTCCTTCGTAAGCAACTTGTTTCACAGGAAGCTGCTCCAAGCCGTCCAGAAGTGCCATCGTCTGGGGTCGGGCATGGGGTTCTATGTATCCAGCAACCACATCGATGCCACGCTCCTTAGCCTGATGAGCCGCCTGAAGCATGGCATAGGTCTTTCCGACACCTGCGGCATAACCGAAAAAGATTTTGAGTTTTCCGCTTTTCTTAGTGGATGCATCGTTACGGATCGCACGAAGAAGCTGATCCGGATCTTGTCTTGGCAGTTCCATTCTAACCCTCCTATCTGTCACTCAAGTAAAAGCGATTCCATTTTTCAATATTATAACACACAACGTCAAAACCTACATCTGCGACTGATCCACGGCAAATTTGTTCAGGCATCCAATGAAAAAATCGACGACAGGTGATTTTTTGGAATCCCTCCATAGTGCTATTTGTATGATTTGATTCTGGGTAATCGGCTCAAAATTGTTTTCCAGAAAAACATCCAGTTTTTTCATCAGAAAATCCCCAAAAATAAATATGGCTGATGTACTTACAAGTAAAATAACATCCTGCATAGATTCACCCCCAATTCCTTTGATTTTTCTTAAAATCAAGTATGAAAGCACTTTTGCAAATTTCTGTTACTTCCCAACGCTAACATGGTATCTCCTGCTTTCAGCACTGTGTCTGAAGAAATAGATAACTCCAGCTTGCCGCTTTTCTTGATTCCCATAATGTTAATATTGAATTTTTTACGAATATCAAGCTCTCCAATCGAACGATCCGCCCAATCTTTGGGAATGGGAATCTCAAACATGGCATGATTTTCATCCAGTTCTATGTAATCGAGAATGTGATCCGCACTGTAACGGATTGCTGTCCACTTTGCGAGCTGTTTTTCCGGGTAGACTACTTCATTTGCACCGTTACGCAGCAAAAATTTTTCCTGAACATCAGTTGCAGCTCTGGAAACTACAAACCTCGCTCCCAATTCACTGAGCAGAGAAGTTGTTTCCAATGAACTTTGAAAGTTGTTGCCGATGGCCACAATGCATACATCATAGTTGCGAACACCGAGAGATTCCAAGAAATCGGCATTCGTACTGTCTCCAATCTGTGCATTGGTAACAAGGGGCAGAACAGCCTCTACACGTTCCTCCGAAGTATCTACCGCCATCACTTGATGACCCAAATGATTTAAGTGCAGGGCAATATGCTTTCCAAATCGCCCCAGACCAATTAGAAGAATTGATTTCATAATGTCTCCTTTATCCTACTGTTATTTTTTCCTTTGGTAGTTTTGAAACTTTCTTTTGTGCACTGGACAAGGCCGCAAAAATTAATGTAAGGCCACCGACTCGTCCAAAAAACATCAGCAGAATCAAAACACTCCGTGAGAGCAGATTCAGTTCCGGCGTAATTCCCAGGGACAGGCCGACTGTGCCAACAGCTGAGGCAGTTTCAAAAAGGCAGGTAAGCATGGGAAGTCCTTCGGAAACGCTGATGATAAGGCCACCGGTACAACATAGCGTGATATACATAAGCGAAATTGTCGCTGCATTTTTTACGACATCATCATCAATGCGACGTCCAAAGAGGTTGGCATTTTCTCTGCGCCGAAAGGTAGAAATCGCAGTAGTAAGCAAAACAGCAATGGTTGTTGTTTTCAAACCGCCTGCGGTAGACCCGGGACTACCGCCGATCAGCATCAGCGCAATGGTGATAAATTGTCCCGCCTCACTCAAATCAGTTAATTCCACCGTATTAAAGCCAGCTGTTCGTGGTGTTACAGCTTGAAAAAGAGAAGATAAAAGCCGTTCCTTTCGGGTAAGATCAGCAAACTCAAAAAAATAAAAGTACATTGCCGGAACGATCAATAAAACCGCTGTGGTACAAAGAATCACCTTGCTCTGCATCCGATATTTGTGCAAATGCAATCGATTTGTCCGAATATCATCCCAAGTCAGAAAGCCAATGCCTCCAAACACAATTAAAAACATAATAGTAAAGTTTATGACTGGATTTGTTGCATAGCTGGTCAGGGAGGAAAAGGGAGTTCGCACACCCAATAGATCAAAGCCTGCGTTACAAAAAGCGGACACGGAATGAAACAGTGCCATCCAAAGTCCCTTTTTCCCGAAATCACGGCAAAACACCGGCGCCATCACGGCTGCACACAGCAGTTCCATCACCAGTGTCACCCTGACGATAAAGCCAGTCAAGCGAACGATTCCCCCTACCTTTGGCGCTGAAATCGCCTCCTGCATGGTACAGCGCTGCATCAAAGAAATCTTCCGACCGGAAATCATTGTCAAAGATGCGGCTATGGTAATAACCCCCATGCCTCCAATCTGAATCAGCAGTAAAATGACAAACTGGCCGAAGGCCGACCAGTATGTTGCCGTATCATGTATAATGAGTCCGGTTACACAAACTGCTGAGGTAGAAGTAAACAATGCATCCGAGAAAGGCGTTGCCAGTCCGCTTCGGCTGGAAAACGGCAACATTAAAAGGAAGGTGCCGAAAAGGATCACACCGGAAAACCCGAGGATGATAATTTGAAACGAAGTCAACTTCCTTTTTAACAACACTACTCCCATAACTGCAATCCTCCTTTATACCCCTTTATGTGCCCTTAATTATAAATCAAAGGGAGTAAAGAAGGTAAAAGAGAATGCGTATCTGTATTAAGACCGTCTAAAGATGCAGGACTTATTCTTTTTTATCACGAGCGTGTGCCAGAAATTCAATCAGCCGTTTCCTTGTCAGAATCCCGCATAGAGCATTCCGGCCATCAACGATGGGGACAAAATTCTGATTCAGCATTGAAGTTACAACCTGCTCGGAATCTGCATTTATTTGTAACGCAGGGCAAAAATCTCTGCGAACAATGCTGCCAAGTCGGTATCCCTCCTGTACTTTCAAGTCTGTTGTCTGGCAAACAAGAAGGTGACGGAGGAAATCTCCCTCCGTCACGCTTCCAATATACTGTTCCTGATCATTCAGTACCGGGACAGCGGTATAGCCATGTACCATAAACCGTTCCAATCCCTGACGAATCGTATCCTTTGTCCTGCTTGATTTGATATTGTAGGGAAGTAAGATGTTCCGCTGTACTTCCGTATTCGCCACGCTGAAAGCCTTTGAATCCTCGCTCCGTCATATAATTAAACAATTCGTCTTGCAGTATGCTGTACGAAGCTCGAAACATAGTTTTTCCGTTCTTTCTGACAAGCGGATTGCCTTTTTCATCGGTCAGCGGAATATCCGATTTCCATTTCTCTGAATGGCTAATTTGATGAACAACTTCCTTAACTGTTCCTCGCAGTTTTTCATCTTTGCAACGCTTGCTCCATAGGATTTCTTTCTCCACCACAGGCAGAACCATAGCGTGAAGATGATAGTGATAAACCTCTTTTCCGAGTTCCTCGGTTGCCGCAATATTGATTTCATCAGCGTGCATAACAGCCGATATGACATTATCATCCACATAGTTCTTCTGTAAAAGTTCCTGATTATTTACCATATACCCGGTCAACCACTTTCCTTCTTGAAACATGATATCAGTTATGTAAAAAGTTCCGGTACAATCCTCCAAAACCACATTGACAGCAACCTTCTCCACTTTCTTTTCCTCATGTGTCATGTGCATTAACTGTTTCGGAAAATCGAATAAACTCCATCTTTACACCTCCTGTGCATCAAAGGTGTACCTCTGTTCCGACACATGGGAAACCCATGCAGTTACCACTAAACCACCCTGCAGCATAATGTCCGTAAGATATACTGTTCCGGTACAATCCTGTACCACAACTCTCGCTGTCAGCTTTTTCACTTTTTCTGTTTCGGCAACGCATACTGCTCCTGCTGACCTTGTAAAATGCATTCGATCCTTCTCCAAAATAGACAGAAAAAAGCATATCCAAGAGAAGATGCCTTGTTTCTATTATATCTTTATTCTTCATCCATCAATGCATGGTATAAACGCTTTGCTTCTACCGCATTAGTCATTTTCTTATTTCTCTCTACTATTTGAACTGTAAGATCCTGTTGCATTTTTTTTGCTACCGTTTTTGTAGAAGCTCTTTTGTTTAATCGCAATACTGTTCCTACATATTTCTTAACTTTAGAAGATTTAATAGTTGGAATTTTTTCTCCCCTGAGTCCCATCTCTACAATTTTTGATGCTTCTAGCATTTCGTCCAAATCCATCGAAGCAATCAGCCCACCAGAAACTTGCCCTTTTCTAATGGGAGTTGTTTTCACTGCAACAGCCTTTACCGGAATTGCTCCCGTTCTTCCCACTTTTTCTACTGTTATTCCTGCTATTTTCTTTCTTCGACTACTTATAGATTTATTTATTTGTGCTTTCGACATATTATTCACCTACTTTCTTGTCAACAATATTTACAACACTGCTCAAAATATCTTTAAATGAAATTATTTCAAATTCATTTTCCTGCAAATCTTCAATTTTATATTCAACTGCATCATCACTCGCTCTATCACTAACCATAACTTCTACATATCTGTCTTTTACCTTTTTACTCTCCACAATGTAAAGTACAGGGAAAAAAGCTTCATACTCAGCGGCTGATACAATACTTCTTATTTCATAATACTCTTTTTTACTAATAACCCCACTATCAAGTTTAGCCTTGGCTCCTTTCAAGATTCCAGCTATATTATTCTCGATTTCTTTCGTGTGACGATCTCCGGTCGTAATTTGTTCTAAATACCTTTTACAGATTGTTGCTGGATTTGAAGTCGGCGGTTGTTTTGATGAATTAAATTCTGTTGTACACCACACATAATGGATATTTCCATAATATCTTTTTGCTATTTTATACGCTAAATGTGTTCCAACTGAATATAAAAAAGAGTTTTTCTTTACATCTAATCCCATATTCTATCCTCTCCCTTTCATCATTAGAATTCATTTATATTTTACCACAACAAAATCCATTTTTCATTCAAATAATTCTCAAAACAACTCTCCAAACCTTGTTTCTTCCGAACCATCCTCGCCATCCTCGTATTCAATGATCAGTTCAATACCACCCTTCCATTATCACCTTTTTTCAAATTTTTGGTCACCATGCCTGCCGATACTGTGTAACTGCTTCTGGTAGCCGGGTAAACTTCCTGTGACAATGTCTTTGTGGTATCCAACGCTCCCACACACTTGAAACCTGCATTTCCGAAAGTGTAGGATTACAATACATGGGTTACAGCTAAATATTAAAAAACAGAGATGCTTCTTTTATGTTATATTTTAGTCGCCACAACAAAAAAGGAGTTCTCTGCTATGTCTACTATAACACAAGATATGCGGTATCGGCTATCCTTATTCAAATACGCGAAAGATTTTGTGTCACTAAGGCTGCTATCAAATATAAAACCAACCGTCAATAATTTATCGTTGGAAACGACGTTATGACGGTTTCATTAAGTTCCTTCGCGACCGCTCTCACAGACCAAATCATCACCAAAACCAACATACTCCTGAAGAGATCAAGCCGATCTTTGATGTGCGCAGACGCAACCCAAATGCTGGTCTTGTTGTCTTTTAGGTTAAACTCAAGCAGCATGATTACTTCCGTTCCATCCCCGGACTATACAGATTTCTCCGTAAGCAGGAAATTATGGTAGTTCATCTGCCAAAGCCTAAATATATTCCAAAGCCTTACGAACAGATGGATTATCCGGACAACGCATGCAGGTTAATGCAAAATCTGTTTCTTCTGCTATGTTTATAGCGCATCTGGTAAAAACCTTTCTGTTACCCATAGCGATTGCATTATTCATTCTACATCCCCCATATTTCATTAAACTTATCTGCTCCTACTTCGAGCCAATCTGCATATCTTGTCGATTCCTGAATATCTGTATAAGGTACAAAAACTGTCTTACCCATAAATCCATTTCCATAACTTCACAATTTTGCATTTTACTTGGGCAGCATCAAATATAGCATTATTCCCTAACAACTTAATTTCATTTTTTCCAGCATTTCTAAAGAACATTGATTTATCTCTCCATCTTTTTCTAAAACTATTGCTCCTGTTTTAGGATTGGTTCCTTTAATGATTTCTTGCTGAATCACCAGTTTATTATTCATACAATATAATTGCAATCTATTTATAATTTCTTTCTTATCTACTTTTTCACCCATACGATGGGTCTATCACACAACCTCCTACTTTTATTATTATAAATCGCACACTCCAATATAATTCGGATACTGGAACCACTATTTATGTATCTTGACCACTCATCATTCCTAGTCTAGAGCTGCTTATAAGTTCATCTAATGCTTAATTATTTATCTGTTGATATATATATCCGAAACTATCAAGTCTTCTATATCCAGAAAAATTTCCACTTTCTTTACTGTTATTTCACACTGCTCCAAGACCCCGGCGACTAAACATTATGCATTTTTCATCAACATGTCTAATCTCTTTGTTGCCCTTTCATGATACTTCCTATTCATCATTACTATCTTTCTTTTCCTGTATTATTCGTTAACAACTACGCTTACAAATTCACCATCTAATATCTACATAAATTCTGTATCCATTTGCAATTTTCCTATCTATCTTCCCTATTTTTTTCTTAAATAAACCTGATATTTGCAAACTCCTGTGAATTACATTTACGTCTAGCACATTCACTTCTGCCCTTTCAAGCCCTTGTTTTACAAGCTTATCCTGAATTGCCTTAGCTAATAACTCCATCTTACATTTCTCTCCACTAACACAATAAATCTTGAACTCCGTCTGATTCCAATTGATAACAATTGGTTTTTTTCTGTCATATGGCTCTTTTGTTATATCATCTTTTAAATCTCTATTAAAAGTTGAATCATAAACAAATTCAACCCTCTTGTCATTTTCTTCGATATTAAACCAATCATGTTCATCGCTATGACAAACTAAATAGCCTTCAAGACCATCCTTTCCATCACTGGCTCTATCTCTGCACGACATTATTATAAAATCTATTAACATATCATCAAGATTTTCGCTGTTAAGCCCAAACGGATAATTAACTTTTTTACTATCTGCAATTTTTCTATCATCAGAAAGCTTCCTCAATTCATCTTGAAACATACACAATATCCTCCTTCTACTTTAAAACCCTAATAATCAACAAGTTATATTATTTTTTCGTACTACACCACTCCTGATTTTATACATTGTCTGAAATCCCCCCAGACCCACTCATATCCATCCTGTTATCATCACCATATCCCTCTATCTGTCATACAAGCTTGTTTAAGAAGTTATCAATTTCCATATTCTCTATTCATCCAATCACACCCCAACCAGAACATTTGCCTGTCCAAACCAAAACGACGTACTATTGGACTTTATGTTCGCTCTCTAGATAATTTGATCTGCATCATGTAAATATAGAGACAACACACAATCTTTTCTCCTTTTCAATCGCATTATATAACTGATCATAGTTGTTTTCATCGTTCACCACATACAAATCCACAATGCATATGCAATTTCCATAATCCAATCCGTTCCATAAAGCTATCCATACTACTTATTTATCTTCTTTGCATATGCGTACATTTTTTTCAGCAAATTCTCGTTTTTCAAATCACTCGAAATGTTCAGGCTCTGTTCAAATCCCTGATATGTACTAAGCCTCAGCGGTTCGCTGTTTCCACTCTGTCTTCGCACTCTGTGCTCGCCAATCGTGGACAGCTATCGCATGGTCAGTGCTAATGCTTCTCTGCGTCGCTAACGCTCCTTGACAAGGTTCAAGGAAGTTCTGCTCTCGCTCTGCTCGCCAGAACAACTGCGTTTCTAAGTTCAGACTTCGTGCGTTGCACTTGTCTTCTCTAAGAGAACGCAAGTTTCCACATGCCCGGTATTCACAAACTGATCCACCGCACATGCCTTTTTCACATAATATCCATGCTCCTGCAAGGTCACAAGATCTCTTGCGAGGGAGGTTGGTTTGCAGCTGATATAGACGATCTCGTCTACACCGTAGTTGATGATCTTAAGGAGCGCCTTTGGATTGATGCCATCTCTCGGTGGATCGAGGATGATGAGATCCGGTTTTTCCTCGATGGTGTCGATGACCTTCAAGACATCGCCTGCGATGAATTCGCAGTTATCAAGTCCGTTGCTCTTTGCATTTTCTCTTGCGGCTTCAACCGCTTCTTCTACAATCTCTACGCCGATAACCTTGGAGGCAACCGGTGATAACATCTGGGCGATCGTTCCGGTTCCGCTGTATAAGTCGAAGATCAGCTTGTCCTTGGTATCTCCGGCATATTCACGGGCTTTGCTGTACAGTCGTTCCGCACTCTTTGTATTTGTCTGGAAAAATGAGAATGGTGAGATCTGGAAATGCAGTCCCAGCACCTCTTCCTCGATATAATCTCTTCCGTATAACAGCGTTACCTTCTCCGGCACAACAGCATCCGCCAGAGAATCATTTGCCGTATGGAGAATACCAACGATCGTTCCGTCAAGCGGAAGTGCCAGAAGCCCTTCTACATATGCATTCAGATCCAGATTCTCTAATCCGTCCGTGCTGGTTACAAGATTTACCAGAAGTCCGCCATTTGTCTTAGACTGACGAAGCACCAGATGACGAAGCAGTCCTACATGCTGCATTTTCTTATGGTAGGACAGCCCATGCTCCCTTGCGAATTCCATCGTATAAGAAACGATCCTGTTATAATCTTCGCTTACGATCACGCAGTTGCAGACAGGAACAATGTCGTACATGCTGTTCTTCTTATGAAGTCCCAGCACCAATGGACCATCCTTATATTCGTCGCCAAATGAATACTCCATCTTATTCCGGTATGCAGTTGTAACTGGCGAGCCGATGATGCCCTCCCAATCATATGGATGTGCCTCTGAATCGATCACACCGTCTAACAGCTTCTTCACCTGTCCTGCCTTTAATTCCAACTGATGCTCATAGCTCATGGTCTGGTATGCACAGCCGCCGCAAATGCCAAACTGTGGACATGGTGGTACTGCATCTTCGATCTCAGAGCGTTCCAGCACATCCAACAGACGTGCCTCTGCCTTATCCTTCCGTACCTTGGATACCATACAGGACACCTTTTGTCCGGGCAGTGCTCCCTTCACGATCACTTTTTTGCCATCCAGTTCAAAGCTTCCCTTATTTGGGAAATCATAGTCTTTTATAACACCTTCTATAATCTCTCGTTTCTTCACAGCCGACCTCTTTCTTGTCTCTAATAATCTCTACTCTTCCCGGTCGCCCCACATATCTTCAAATATGCTGCGCATCCGACGTTTCGGTTTCAGTTCATTTTCTGCAAAAAATGGTGTTCCATGCTGGTCAAATTCCAGCAGCATGTATTTGCCATTCATGCCATCACGCGGATATGCCAGACTGCCCGGATTTACGATATAAGCTCCGCCATATCGTTCCAGATTCTGGACATGCGTGTGCCCATACATCACAATATCGTAACCATCATATTTGACCAACTCCTGTAAGTAATCCGTTCCATAATGGACACTGTATCGGTGTCCGTGCGTAATAAATACCTTATACCGGCCGATCATGAATTCCTCCTGCATTGGAAGATCGGAATCCCAGTCGTTATTCCCGGCAACCATGTGTATCGGGCAGGTTACGTTATCATAAATATATTCTTCATCTCCGCAGACATCCCCCAGATGGATAAACATATCGATGTCTCCCACCGTATCTAAGACATCCCGGATTGTATTGGTTCTTCCATGTGTATCACTAATTATCAGTATTCTCATTTATAACTTCCTTTATCAAACGAAGTGCATTTCCTCTGTGGCTGATCGTATTCTTTTCTTCCGGTGACAGCTCTGCTGTGGACTTGCCATACTCCGGCAGGAAGAAGATCGGATCATATCCAAATCCATTCTCGCCGCGTTCTTCGTATCCAATGATTCCTTCAATCGTGCCACGTCTGGTAATGGTCTTTCCATCCGGGAATGCAGCCGCGATTGCACATACGAATCTTGCAGTACGCTTCTCATCCGGAACACCGGCAAGCTTGTCAATAATCGCTTTATCCTTGATCCGGTATGAGGTGTCTTCCCCCATAAATCTTGCAGAGTAGATTCCAGGTGCTTTATCGAGATAGTCTACCTCCAGACCGGAATCGTCCGCAAGCACCAAACAATTTGTCATCTTACGGATCGCCTCTGCCTTGATGATGGCATTTTCTTCAAATGTTTTTCCATCTTCTACGATGTCAGCCTGAATTCCGGCTTCCTTCATCGACAGGATCTCATATCCACAATCCGCAAGGATCATGCGGATTTCTTTCATCTTATTCTCATTACCCGTAGCAAAAATCAATTTCTTCATCTTGTCTTCTCCTTTTCTATTCAATCCCCCACATCCGTGAAGGCTTTCAAACAGACATTACAGTCATTCTCCTGCTCCGCACTCGACCACTTCGTGCCATACAGGCTGATATAGCCCTCGCCATCCGTGATATCGAAGTTCGCCGTTTTCTCATCATTATTATATTCGATTGCGATCGGCATCGTGGAATCCTGTGTGTTCACATGCACAACCACCGCAAATTTCCGATCATCCGGAAGCGATACTGCCTCATTTAGATTGATCGTATAATAACCCTCGTACTGCATTTCACCGGATGCCACCTTTGTTCGCTGCTGCAAGTCGGATACATCGGTAAAATCCGTCACAACATACACATCATATGTCGTTTTCGGGCCTGTCGCATAGAAAGAAACTGCCTTTAATGTCTCGTTCTTTCCAGCCGTATAGACATTTGCAAAATAGGCCTCCGGCCTGTCGTCAAATCCCATCGTTCCGACCTCGCCCATCAGATCTGACTGATAGATCTTGTCGTAGTTGTCACTATTTCCAAGCTTCGTATATACTACGCTGTTCATACCGATATTGGTATCATAATAAGAGATATAAAAGAATCCCTCGTCACCAAAATCCTGCCCCCAGCTATTCTTGCAGATAAATGCGCCGTCTCCCGCCGGTTCTGTATTAAAATATTCCTTCGGATAGTTGTCATCCCAGCCAACGATCACCACGTCATGATTCGGCGTCTGATCTCCATCATAATAATAGGAACTGCGGTTTCTGTTATAGTAATAAGAACTACTCGTTGCATTCTTCATATCACAGTAAATAACCGTTTCCACACCGCCATATTTGTATACGGATGATTTGATCGCCTCGTAATTCTTGTCCTTCAGGATGATGGCTTCTTCCAGATGCTTTACCGCCGACAATCCATTTACCGTCTGGTTATCACCATACGGATCATCTTCCTCAAGCACCGGTCCCTGCCATGCCGCAAGATAGGCTATACTCATATAATATTCGCCACCGTCAAATGGGCTGACATTAAAGCTGTTATTCATTGCCATATGATCAACAGAAAATACCAGATTTTCAGCCGGACGGATCGTACTTTCCAGTGCCGCAAGTGATGCAAATGCCCAGCAGGTTCCATAGATACCCTGATCTCTTACAAGAGATACACGATCATGTTCTCTCATGTCATATGCAGCCGGAAGCTTTTCTTCCTCGGCAATCTTTTTTAACACCGCAGCATTTGTCTCCAGATTGATATTACAGCTGTAGTTTAATGCCTCGCAGATCTCATTCACCGGCACATAGATGATATCATCCTTTTTCTCCGGCTTGTCGATTGCCTGTATTGCATTTCCATTGATATTTACCACATCCGAATCACCATAAACTTTAACAAGGCTGTCACCTTTTGCCAGTGTGATCGTTCCGTTTTCATATACATTTACCAGACAATCCAGTTTATCGGTAAATGCTGCGATTGGGATCATCAACTGTAACCGATCACTGAAATATGCCTGATATTCCGCCTCTGTGATCTTATTGTCATTGATATATAACGTAACACCCTTTTCATTTGCACTTGTTACGATCTCTTTCATCATTGCCTCGGCCGCAGCCTCCGAACCGTCGGTCTTTTCCACGCTCACATCCGGATGCCGGAAGAAGCCCAGATAGAGCAATACACTCAAGATTGCAACTGCTACCGCTATCAAAAACTTTTTCAATTTGGTCTCACTTTCTCTTTGGCGGCTTTGGTCCCATGAACTGATAGAAATAGGATTTGATCATACCATTGTAGATCTTACGGTTCTTATCCGCCTTTCTTCCTATATATTTCTCCGCCTCACTGTATGACGTGATCAGGAACATCGACCAGTCATCCAGTCGTCTGAAGCTTTCCCCGATCGTCTTATATAATTCAGGAAGATCCTCCCGATCCTCGAGACGTTCACCATATGGCGGATTCGTGATGATAAAGCCATATTTTTTCGGATGCCTGAGATCCTTTACATCTCTCTGCTGAAAATGGATATGTGCATCCACTCCCGCTGCTCTGGCATTCTCCATCGCACACTTCACCATTTCATTATCCAGATCGTAGCCCTGAATATTCATCTTCACATCATGGTCGATCATGTCATTTGCTTCATCGATCGCATTGTACCACATCTTCTTATCTCCGACCTTCGCCCACTCGGAAGCCAGGAAATCCCGGTCGATGCCCGGTGCGATCCTTGCTCCGATCATAGCAGCCTCGATTGGAAATGTTCCGCTTCCACAGAATGGGTCGACCAGTACACGATCCTTGTTCCACGGTGTCAGCATGATCAGTGCCGATGCCAGGGTTTCTGATATCGGGGCCTTACCAACCAGCTTTCTGTAGCCACGTTTATGAAGAGATACTCCTGATGTATCTAACCCTATTGTAACAATATCCTTAAATATAAATACACGAACCGGATATTCTGCTCCATCTTCCGTGAACCATGATACATGGTAGGTCTGTTTCAAACGTTCTACCATAGCTTTCTTCACGATGGACTGGATATCAGATGGGCTGAACAGTGCGCTCTTATTTGATGTAGCCTTGGATACCCAGAATTTTGCATCACGGGTCAGATACCGCTCCCATGGAATACTCTTGGTTCCTTCAAATAATTCATCAAATGTTACAGCCTTAAAGCTTCCGCACTTGATCATGATACGTTCAGCTGTACGAATAAACATATTTGCTCTTGCAACCGCATCCTCTTCTCCTGCAAATGTAATTCTTCCGTCTTCTACCTGAACGATCTCATATCCAAGATCCAGGATTTCTTTTTTCAATACTGACTCCAATCCAAAATGACATGGAGCGATCAATTCGATTCTGCTCATATGCTTCCTTTCAATCACAAGTGCCAGATTCAGACATTTCTGTCCAAATCCAGCACTCCTTTTCTCTTATATCTTTGTTTCTGATTTTATTTTCTGCGTTTATTTATAACAACGATTCCGGCAAGCCCCAGTGAAATGATCATACCTGCAACTGCTGTCTTCATAGCAAAATCATCTCCTGTCTTTACTCCGGTGTTCTTCTGGTCATCCGGCTTATCGGCATCTGTTTTCTCTGTTGTTTGGTCCTCCGTTGATACAACTTCTTCGGATTCTGTTGTCACATCTTCCGTTTCATCCTGAGTATCATCCGTTGACTCTGTCGTTACATCTTCCGTTGTATCATCGGTACTATCTTCTGTCGTAGTTGTAGCTTCCGTTGTATCCTCTGTCGTTGCATCTGTAGAAGCTTCCGTTGTCACGTCTTCTGTTGTCACATCTTCTGTTGTTCCACCATCCGGAACAGACATTTTAACCGTTACTTTTGTTGCTCCCGATGCATAATAATTTGCTGTTTCCTTATATCTGACGTAATAATTACCGGCAGAAATGCCTGTGATCGTATTTGCTGTGATCGGCTTCCATACATTCTGGTCAACGGAATATTCCATGGATACATCAACATTTTTAATGGAACCGTCCTTTTTCCCTTTTGCACTTTCATTTTCTGTCGTAAGACCGGTTGGTGCTGTCTGTGGTGCTTTATCGATCGTATAATTCTTTACGGTTTCTCCGTGATAAGTCTTACCCTTTGCTGTTATTTTTACGCTTGCTGTTCCTGCATTGATATTATCTGTAAATGTACAGGTATAATCCGTTCCTTCTGTCAGATCTCTGCCATCGTATGTGACAGTCACTGTTGGCTCTTTTGCTTTTCCATCATATACATAAGAAGTCGGGGCAATGGATACAGAAACTGTCGCATCTGTCAGCCGGCGATAACGAAGCTCTACGCTTCTCGCCTTTGTGCCTGTTTCATCTAATATCGTATTATAGGAATTCGGCTGTCCATCCAATGTGTATCCGGCCGGAAGAAATTCCTCAATACCGCCCACAGCTTCATCTAATGAAAGCAACCCATAATTGCTTAGTCCGCTTGGCGAATTTGTAATCTTATAAACAGATGTCTGATCCATCTGCAGCTTTTCAAGCCACCATTCTGTAAATGCTGCACCATCATGTTGCTGTTCTATATTGCTGTTTACCAGTTTAATGCCACCCTTTGCATACCATCCAAGCTGCGTAAGATCTGCTCTCACATTTTCAAATGTTAATGTATGTTCATTCCCTGTCGCTGCATTCCTGATATAGCCACTATATTCTCCATTTTCTATCACAAGCGAACCCATGATATCGAAATGAACAGCCTTTAACTCCTTCTTATTCAGATCAATCGTAAGATTCTTATTCCCAGCATCAATATATGTTGATGTACTCTCACAATTATATAGAAGCTTCAGTATATCACCGTTTCCGGCAGCCGCCGCTGCATCTTCCAGTTTAGAATAAGTGCCCTTTGCTGTTCCACTTGCATCCTCTACCTCGATGCATTCTACCGGATCATTACAATCCACACAGGCTCCATCCTTCACCTGTGAATGTTCACATGCCGCCTGTGTCTCTGCCAGTCCATTTGCCCCTGCAAATGCTGCTACTGCAAAAAAAACTGCCGCAATGATCGTTCCTAAAATTCTTTTTCTCATTTACCCTATATCCTTTCTTTTCTAAAAAAATAAGTACCTCCGGAATATCCTGGGATACCCGCCAATTACCCTGTCCATATTATACATACTTCCCCCTGCCACCACAAGTAAATTAAACAAAAAAAACCCGGCCATGCACTTCCTTAACAGGTTCTGTCATGTCCGGGATCGATCTATTCTGTTATTCTCATTTTCAAACCACATTTTCTTCTCTTTCATAATGGCTAGTTACACCCTCTGTCAGCGGTTTTTCGTCAATGCTCCTTTATACTGTACGATTCCCCCAACGGTATTGATCACCTTATATCCTGCCTGCGACAGCAGTCTCGCTGCCAGTGCACTGCCGCCTCCATACTGACAATATGTGAGCAGCACTTTATTTTTAGGAAGATTATAATTACCATACTGTATATCCGACAATGGTACATTGACTGCCATTGGTATGTGTCCTCTCAGAAATTCTTCTTCTGTACGAACGTCCACGATCACCCCGCCATATCGGACTGCTTCCTGCATGATATCGCGGACCGGTATGTTGTGAAATCTCATCATTTCACCCCCTGGCAAATGTTCCTGCTATATGGATTCCTATATATTCATCATATGTCTCTTCCATCAAAACGTGCGGCATATTCAGCGTTTCTGCCACAATTCCTGTCTTATTTCCGTCCTTGTCCGTTGTACCCTGTCATGCCATAATCCGTACCAGTGCCATTCGACGTATAACTCTGTGGATAATTCTGTGATCCGGGATTCTCCTGCTGCCGATATGGATTCACTCCAGTTTGCGGATATTGATTAACTCCAGTTTGCGGATATTGATTCATCCCCCGCGCATAGCCATTACCCGGATACTGGTTCATCTCCTGCACATAGTCATTACCCGGATACTGGTTCATCCCCTGCACATAGCCATTACCCGGATACTGATTCATCCCCTGCACATAGCCATTACCCGGATACTGATTCATCACCTGTGTATAACCACCATTGTATGGGTTGTAATTTGTATTCTGCATATATCCTCCGGCCTGACCATATGCATCACCACCCGGATAGCCCGGATAACCCGCCCGGTAATCCGGTTGATCTGGATAATAATATCCTCTGCCCGGTCTGCGAAAATCCATCCGGTACATCCCATAATCTGCAGTCTCCGGTCTGCCGTCAATTCTGCGGTCATGCGCTGAACAGTAAAAGATCAGAAAAATTGAAAGTACATACATCACTCCAAGGATCAGGAATACCCATGCCTCCGAAATATATCCATACGATGCCGCCATCACAAGATAGTCATATAAGCCATGAATAAATACCGGCACGATATATGCCCATGCCATAAATCCGATCATACCCGCACGGTCACCTGCATATGCCGCTTCTCTGCCCTTCGCATAAAGTGCACCCATGATAACACCTACCGTACAATGAAGTGGAATAGCGGTAAATGCCCGGAGGATGCCCGTTCCGATTCCGCCTGAAGCAACATATAAGATATTTTCCAATATAGCAAAGCCAAGCGATGCACAGACCATATAAATAACTCCATCATAGCTGTGCTGAAATTCTCTGCTTTTCCATGTAGTGCAGACCGTTACCAGATATTTTCCAAGCTCCTCCACAATTCCGATCACCAGAAAGCAGAGCACCAGCAGCATCGTCTGATGATCCGTATCTGTCTGTGCAACGATTAACTGCCCGATAAATTCTGCAATCGCTGCCGGAATGATCGTACCTGCACCAAGTGCCAGAAGCAATACCATTAATTTGACCGGCGGCTTCTCTTTCCGGTCTCTCATATATATAAAACCCAGCAGGATCAATGCCGGTAAGACTGCTATTATGATCAGTATTCGACTCATATGCCCTCCCATTATCCTGATCCGATGTCTGTAATCACAACCATCGAATCTTTTCAACATAATATGACTTGTTTAAAATTATACCACCCGGCAGTGAAAAACTCTACTTACAGGTCTTATTTTACATATAAAATATGGGAGGCGTATTGCTTACGTCTCCCATACCATTTATTCATATTTTTTGAGGAAAATATATGACAATAATTATTTTACATTGAAGGCTTTCATACCCGGATATACGGCTGAAGCACCAAGCTCTTCTTCAATTCTTAAGAGCTGGTTGTACTTAGCTACACGCTCGGATCTGGATGGTGCGCCGGTCTTGATCTGGCAGGTATTTAAAGCAACTGCAAGATCTGCGATCGTTGTATCTGCCGTCTCACCGGATCTGTGCGATGAGATAGCTGTGTATCCGGCCTTGTGAGCCATCTTGATTGCTTCCAATGTCTCTGATACAGAACCGATCTGGTTTAATTTGATCAGGATACTGTTACCACAGCCAAGTTCGATACCCTTTGCAAGTCTCTCTGTATTTGTAACGAAAAGGTCGTCACCAACTAACTGAACCTTGTCACCAAGCTCTGCTGTAAGCTTCTTCCAGCCTTCCCAGTCTTCTTCGTCCAGACCATCTTCGATGGAGATGATCGGGTACTTCTCAACCAGTCTCTTCCAGTGAGCGATCAGCTCCTCTGATGTATATACTGTACCGGCCTTTGGCAGCTTGTACTCGCCAACCTTGCCTGTCTTCCACTCGGATGAAGCTGCATCCATAGCGATCTTGAAGTCCTTACCCGGTTCATATCCGGCTTTCTTTACTGCTTCGAGAATTGTCTCGATTGCTTCTTCATCAGATGCAAGTGCAGGTGCAAATCCACCTTCATCACCAACTGATGTAGCAAGTCCTCTTTCCTTTAAGATTGCCTGAAGTGCATGGAATACTTCTGCACACCATCTGAGACACTCTTTGAATGAAGGAGCACCAACCGGCATGATCATGAACTCCTGAACATCCAGACCGGATGATAATGCATGACATCCACCATTGATAATGTTCATCATAGGAACCGGAAGTCTGTTTCCGCTTACACCACCTAAGAAACGATATAAAGGTACATCCAGTGAAATAGCTGCTGCTCTTGCTGCTGCAATTGATACAGCAAGGATTGCATTTGCACCAAGATTTGACTTGTCCTTTGTTCCGTCTGCCTTGATCATTGCCTGGTCAACAGCATATGTATCTGATGCATCCATTCCAACCAACACATCATTGATTGTTGTATTGATATTCTCCACAGCCTTCCGGACACCCTTACCGCCAAAACGATTCTTGTCGCCATCACGAAGCTCCAGTGCTTCAAACTCACCTGTTGATGCACCACTTGGAGCTGCGCCACGTCCAACTGTACCATCTGCAAGAATAACTTCTGCTTCTACTGTAGGATTTCCTCTTGAGTCAATAATCTCTCGTCCAATTACTTTTTCGATTTCTAAATAATTCATCATTATCCAATTCCTCTATTCACAAGATTTTAGTTAGTTTTTTCTAACCAACTAAAAAATATCACGTTATAGCCACTGTCGTCAACAAAAATACGTCGAATTAATTGAGAATTTCTATCACGTATTTCGCTTGATTTTTACAAGAACACACCGTATAATGCAGCCATGAGTTAGGTGTGGCTAACCGTTGTATGAACGGCTCTGAAACGACACATACTAACACTGTCGCATTTGATAATTTAATGTTACAGGAGTTTCAGATTATGTTTGAAGAATATTTGATCACACATTGTTCGCCTACATTGGCATCCTTAAAACCTGCCAGCCTGTTTCTTTATCGTTTTTCTTCTGGAGAAGAATTATACGAAAGTGTGGCTGTCTGGGATGCACAATTTCAGAAAAAAGGGATCCGGATCACGATCCTCCGGGAAAATGCTGAAACTGCCCTGATCTATGTCTACAGACCGGATGCTATGGGTCGCGAATTATCAAGACCGGAGATCCTCTCTTTTCTTGTAAGCACAGGATATCAGGCAGGAACGATCGACCAAATGCTTGAACAGCTTCGTACACGTCTTCATGGTTCGGAAGAATTTCCGCATGAGATCGGTGTCTTCCTTGGCTACCCGTTAAATGATGTTCTCGGATTTATCAAATACCACGGAAGCAACTGCAAGGGCATGGGCGACTGGAAGGTATACGGAGATCTGGGTGAGGCCCAGAAAACATTTGCCAAATTTAAAAAATGCCGTGAGATCTATGCAAATCTCTGGCATCAGGGACGAACCATCTGGCAGTTGACGGTTGCTGCATAATTATAGCATCTGCATAACAAAATAAGTATTTATGCACATGGCGTCCACATAACAAAATGAATATAGGGAATTCCCGTAAGCATTTTCGCGCGGAGATCTCTAAATATAAAATACATGAATTATAAGGAGGAACCTACTATGAGTAAGGTTGCAGTTGTATATTGGAGTGGCACAGGTAATACAGCATTAATGGCACAGGCTGTTGCAGAAGGTGCAAAAGCAAAAGGTGCAGAATGTGATCTTTTAACATCCGCAGAATTTACTGCAGATATGGTAGATAACTATGATGCAATCGCATTTGGCTGCCCTGCTATGGGTGCTGAAGTCTTAGAAGAAAGCGAGTTTGAGCCAATGTTCGCTGAATGTGAACCGGCATTAAACGGTAAGAAGATCGCCATCTTCGGTTCATACGGCTGGGGAAGCGGCGAATGGATGGATACATGGGAAGCTCAGTGCCAGGCTGACGGTGCTGTATTTGCAGCAGCTCCACTGATCTGCCATGAAACACCGGATGAAGCAGGTCTTGCTGATTGTACTGCACTTGGCGAAGCACTTGTTTAATAAATAATAATACACATCTCTAAACACAACCAAAACACAGGAATCTGCCATGTGGCAGTCCTTCCGCTTGTACATTATCGTACAATCCCAAAAATGCTCTGGCAAACCACACCTCTGCCAGAGCATTTGTTTTTTATAGTTTCTGTTTTATATATGTTCTATTTCTGACTCTTCTTTAATGTTGCGACAACCTTACCTTTTACATTGATGATCTTTACAGTTCCATCTTCATAGCTTGCTTTTTGATTGCTTTCCGCAAACATGATATATCCCGGACATGCTGCCAGAACGTATACCTTCTTCTTGGATGACTGGTAGATCTTTTTCTTGGAAGTTCTGCCCGTACTCTTTCCATAATAAGAATCTCCAAATTTATAAATGGAATTTGAGCTTTTTCCGTTTTTGATCAAAGTACCATACTGATATCCCCTGACGGTCAGACTCTCATTATACTGCATATCATCAAAAGCTCTGACAAATGCATTGCAAACCGTTTTATTTCCTGCCGAGTATTTCTTTTTATGCTTATATTTTGTGTCAACGGAATAGGATTCTGTCACATACGGAAATACACTGTAGAAATATTTGCCCTTATAATAGAATACCGTTCCATTTGCACCATCTTTTACCCTCATGTGACACTTCTTATCAGTTCCGTCCAGTTTCATTGAGCATAAACCAGAATGACCATAATAAAGTCGGTTGTTTTTCATAAAACCAAGTCTTCCATTTTTACAGATCTGTTTTGGCTTTGAACTTCCATCAGCCTTGATCTTATAGATACTCATCTGGCTGTCCTGATAAAGGTTGTAATACAGATATCCTTTGTGTACCAAAACTCCACTGACAACGGCGCTCTTTACAACATACTTTGCAGTCTGTTTTTTCATATTATACGCAAGTACACCCTTTGAGGTTTCTATGTAAAGATAGTCACCTGCATGATACAGTTCTCTCGCTGATACATGCCTTACGGTTGACGCTGCTTCCAGTTCTGCCGTCTGCTCCGTCTCAACGTCTGTTGCTGCCAGACTTACATTGGAACCTGTCACATTCATTACTCCACACAGTACAAATGCGATCATTGCCAATACTACTTTTTTTAAATGTCTTTTCATTCATTTTCCTCCTGATTTTTTATCCCTTCCTTCTGCAGATTTTGCAGATACCTGTATTATATCACTGCATATAAAAAATTAATATATAAATTTGTCATGCATGACAGTTTATCCGTCATGGTCTGCATTGTCCATATAAAAAACATCTGCTGATCCATAAACTATATAAAGTCCATACATCAGCAGATGCTTTGTTTTCTTTCACTATATTATATCGTGAGACTTTCTTTATATACAGATCTTGTATTTATATCGCTCCATGCTCCCGCAGCAGTTTCTCGACATCGGTTCCTTCTACCGCCTTTAAAAGCTCTTTCATCGCGATCTTTTCTTTCAGACCAAGCTTCATATCTGTAATCTTTCTTCCATCCCGGATCGCTACTGTCGCATTTAACAGGTCGCGGACATCATAGACACTGCCCCAGACCTCAGGCACACCACGGTCGATATTCAACAGAGTATATACTGCCTCCATACCGGTACGGATCGAATACTCGGTCGTAAATATCGTATCTCTTGCTGTCTCTGCAAACTGTCCAAGAAATGCAAAGTTTACCGCGCCCTCCGGTACAACATCCGGGCGGTCACCTTTCTCACGCGGCATGAAAAATGCTGTAATATACGGCATCATAACCGGCACTGTGTTTGCGCTGTGCTCAGCAAGCTCCGGTATTTTCTCCTCCGGTACTCCGATATGATAGAGCCATTCTTCGCAGATCTCCTTACCGGTACATTCCCGCATGGTCTTCTTTACATAATCACCCGGTTTATTCGAGAATAAGCCATATACCCATACAAGCACCTGACCCTTTGGCTGATTACGAAACTGTGGCTGGCGATTGATCGTCCAGGAGAGCAGCCATTCGGAATCTCTTGCAGTCACGATACCACCTGTAACTACCTTGCCGGAAAGTGGATCCCTCTTGCATATATTCTTAATATACGGAAGGATCTTTTCATCCAAAGTCGTTACCGTTGCACTCATCCAGTTTGACTGCTCCGGATCGTAACAGAATTTGTCCGGATGTCCGAAGGATGGATCCTGTGCAGCGATCTTCCGCCACATATCCCATCCGCCGCCTTCGCGGATCTCGGTCTTGAACTCAGCCGGTTTGTTCTGGCTTCCGTATGAAGAATTCTCCACGCAGCCGCCATTTGTGATAAATACCAGATCATTCTCGGTCAGGTCGATCGCATCTGCTTCACCGTCACGGATAATATCAATCTTCTTTGCCAGCTTTCTTCCTGCTTCGATCTCGAATTCCACATTTATAACCTTGGTATTATAATGGAACACCACACCGAATGATTCCAGATATTTTACCATCGGAAGAATCATGGACTCATACTGGTTATATTTAGTAAAACGAAGTGCCGTGAAATCCGGCAGTCCTCCGACATGATGGATAAAACGCTTAATATAGAGCTTCATCTCAAGTGCAGAATGCCAGTTCTCAAATGCAAACATCGTCCGCCAGTACATCCAGAAGTTAGAGTTGAGCACTTCTTCATCAAAATACTCATCGATCCGTTTATTATATAATTCTTCATCCGGGGTAAAGAACAGCTTCATGATCTCCATTGCACCCTTATCGGATAATCCGAATTTCTTATCGGTATGTGCATCCTGTCCCTGATTCTCAGTTGCCCGACACAAAGAATAGTTCGGATCTGCTTTATTCAGCCAGTAATACTCATCCAGTACACTGATGCCCTCTGTCTCAATGGACGGAATCGAACGGAACAGATCCCACATACACTCAAAATGGTTATCCATCTCACGTCCGCCACGCATAACATAGCCAATATCGCTGTACTGATAACCATCACATGCACCGCCCGGAATTGGATCTTTCTCCAGAATGTGTACATGTGAGCCTTTCATCTGTCCATCTCTTACCAGAAAACAGGCTGCCGCCAATGCACCAAGTCCCGAACCTATAATATATGCCGATTTCTGATCCACACCCGCCGGCTTCTTAGGTCTGGCAAATGCTTCATAATTTCCACTTGCATAATACATACGAATTACCTCCAATCTATACAGCCTGCCCGCAAACAGACCAGTTATCTCAAAAACTGTCTTTATTATAAGATGCCCCGTTTTTGCCCTCAATAAACAAAAAAAGTACCGTGATAAAAATATATTCACGGTACTTGTTCTGTCTAAAATTTTATCATTTCCCCTGTTTTGATGGGATAACCGGTCTGAAAAATAAGACACATTGTTTTTTCAATGTATCTGTCAGCTCTCTGTTTTTTTGTGAAAGGCATCCGTCCGAAACGCTTCCAGTGCTCTGGTAATATTATCATGCATCACCAGTCCCATCTTATCCACGATCACATGTGGATCCTGCTTCATGCCATTCTCAATCCATTCAAGCAACACACCGACAAAGGAGCATTTGTAAAAATCAGCAATGAACTTCTTATCTTCATCCCGCACCTGCATATTCTTCGCCTTATCTTCGATGACCTTGATCATCAGATCATACGTCAGACTGTACAGATATTTTTCTACCTGATCTCTGCTGATCGAATGATATGCATTCATCATAAATGTCTTATTCTCGCTCACCGCTTCAAAGATACGAAGGAAGCCTTCCTGCCAGGTATCATAGGTTTTATTCTCACCCAGTATCCTCGTTGCATCCTCCACACACACCCACTCTACCAGATCATAGATATCTTTAAAATGGTAGTAAAATGTCATCCGGTTAATACCACAATCTTCTGTAATATCGGTTATTGTGATCTTGTCAAGCGGTTTCTTTGTAAGAAGCTTCTTCAGTGATGCTTCCAACGCACGTTTCGTTATCTGAGACATTTCCTTGTAACCTCCGCGTCTATTGTTCATCAGAAAAAAAGTTATCCTTACTATACCATACCCACCAGAATTTTGTAAAATTAAAAATAAGCTAATGGCATGAGAAAATTCCTCATGCCATCATCTTATATTTTACACGCAAAATTCTGGTCTGGATGTGGTATATCATACAAAAAACGGCCGGTCAACTGTAACATACAGAGACCGGTCAAACGAAAAAACAATCTATATCATTCAGGGTGTGAAAAAAGCCCTACAGAAGGAACTGTTTCATATGATGTTACAAACAGATAAAACCGCCATGTAACATGCTTTTATGCAAGGACTACATTATCGGAAGCTTCTATTTCTGCTTTCTTTGCATCCTCCCTGATCTCAACAAATGCTGTATTGTCGAGAGCCTCTTCTGCAATACTTACACAGTTTTCTGCGATACGGTTGATGTTGTCAAGTGTGTATAATCAATGTAAAATTTTATTCTTTTTTATATCAGTCAACCTATATTGTAAAATGCTTTTACAAATATCTTCCTAACTCCTGCTTCCATATTTCTTCCAGTCGTTCCAGCGAAAACGCTGCATTTGCCGGGCTTGTCGACGGCAGTTCGATCATCGGAAGATCAATATGTTCCGCCTGATATTTTTTATATAATCTGCCCGCAGTCTTTCCATTTGTAAAAACTGCCTGTATCGGGGCATGTGTTACAATGCTTTCAATATCTGCAGGAACAACATTTCGGATACTGCTGTCACTGGAACCGATGATCTCACAAGCCCGGATCACATCATAGACCGCCACATGACCGGCAAGCAGCATCCGTTTTTTCTCTTCTATCGTCAAGGGTTCCGGTACACCAAGTACAGCTGCCACTACCTTCCAAAAACGGTTTCTCGGATGTCCGTAGTAGAAGCCCTGCTCTCTGGATTTCACCGATGGCAGACTGCCAAGAACCAGCACCTGTGATTCTTCATTATATACCGGAGCAAATTCATGCTCTACATACTGATATTCTGACATTTTTATTTCCTTTCAAATAAAGAATTGCCTGCAAATCTTACACATTCAAACGGAATTACAAAATAATTAACTTCCACTCCGTAAAATATGCATCCGCAAAAATGACTTGTTTTCTGTTTCAAATAACCTTTGTATTTGAACGGTCATTTCCTGCATATAAATCATTTTTCACTTTATATTTTTATATGATTTCTCCATCTAAGATCTTTATTCCAAATCTCTCCATATCCACCCGTCCATCGACAACTGTAACTCCATCTGCCGTCAATCGATCTGCCTGTACATTCTTTCCGCCAAATGCAAATGCTCCGGATAATTCACCCTTTGCATTTACCACACGAAAGCAGGGAATGTGCTCCGGATCCGGATTCTTATGAAGCGCATTTCCCACTGCACGCGCCATCTTCTTATCCCCGGCAAGCTCCGCGATCTGACCATAGGTTGCAACCTTTCCGGCTGGAATCTTTTTCACAGCCTCATAGATTCTCTTTGATGGACTGGTTGTCACCAGATCATAACTCTCTGCGATCATCCGTTTCACATCCTGATCCGGAATGCTTCCATCCAGAATGATCGTATTCCAATGCTCCTTATTCTGATGCCAGCCCGGTATCACCGAGTCAAACGCACTCCGCCAGAAATCCCGCCATTCCGGATCGACCTTTACGTTCAGATTAATATATCCGTCTCTCTCATATGTCCACAGAAATACCTTCTTGCTTCCTTTCACACGCACCAGTTGCCAGTTCGGATCATGAAATGGCGCCTGCTGATATGTATCAGGAAAAGACAGTCCATATGCCAATGCTTCTTCCCTTGTTGTCATTTATTTTCCTCCAACCTGCTTTACATAGTCTGCGATCATCTCTGCTGTCTTATCCACGCCCAGACGGACCGCATCCATACACAGGTCATAATTTTCTGCATAGCCCCATTCTTCTCCGGTATAATATCTGTGATAGCCACGCCGTTTCTCATCTGTCTTTTCAACAAGCGCTATAGCCTTTCGCTCCGAGATTTTATGCTTTCCTGCGATATGATACGCCCGCTGCTTCTTATCTCCGCACAGAAACACCCGGACAGCATCCTTATCATCCCGGTAGGCATAATTCGAAGCACGTCCTATAATAATAAAACTCTGTCCACCAAACATTGCTGACAATGCCCGTTTCGGTGTATCATACTGATTCTTCGGACAGAAATCATCGGCGACAGAACTGATCATCGCATTTACCGGCTGTTCCCCAAAATACATCGGATATTTCTCATAAATCTTTTTTTCTTTTGCAAGTGCGATCAGTTCAGGCTTTGTATAAAACGGAATCCCTAACAGCTCTGATAATTTTCTTCCGATCTCATCTCCCGCACATCCACACTGTCTTCCAAGTGTTACGATCATACGCTCTTACCTCCTTCTTATATATTATCTCTACTCATCTACAATGCAAGCATCTGGCTGATCAGATGATAATGCCCGTCTACCGCCGCTTTCATGGCTACTTCATCACGTTCCAATACACTATTATAGATCTGCTTGTGATAATTAAGCAAGTTTGCCTTTTCTTTTATATTCACACGACGCAGCACCAGATCGATCCATTCCCGGTAAACGATCATAACCGCCTCCATGATCATTGAAAACAGTTCATTCTCTGTCGCCCGGATCAGCAGTTCATGAAATTCCTTATCCACGCTAACCAGTTCGGAACCATCCGCCTGCTCCATCCTTGCCAGATTATCCTCTAGAAGCACCTGACACTCAAATGGTATTCCTTTCTCGATCAGCATACTGCATACAGACTTTTCCATTGTACAACGGAACTCACAGACCTCGGATTTCGTGATACTGCCAAGTGCCAGCATCATCATAAGCATTTGACGGATCGACTCTCCGGCATTTTTTGATATATAATTTCCCGATCCCTGTACGCGTTCGATCATTCCCATGCCATGCAGGATACTGAGTGCCTCTCTGGTCGAATTTCTTCCGATTCCCAACGTCTCCGCTATCGTACGTTCGGTCGGAAGCTTGCTTCCGATCTGCAAGGTTCCGTCCTGCATCAGGCTGTAAATATATTGAATTGCTTTTTCATATTCTGATGTAACATGTTGTTTTTCCATACTCGTCTCCCTGACTATCAATAAATTTCGTTATTTCTATATTTTGATATCTGATCTGTAAATTTGAAATAAACCCCTGCATTTTATAATGCGGCGTATATAACTACATAAAATGCGCAAATAACGACGAAAGCACAACCGTAAGAATACCGGAAACCGCAATCGCCAGACTGCTCATTGCACCTTCCACTTCACCGATCTCGATCGCCTTTGCCGTTCCGATCGCATGAGATGCAGATCCAAATGCCAGACCCTTTGATATCGGTTCGGTGATTCGAAAAATCTTGCACACTAATTCACCAAATATATTTCCAAGAACACCCGTTACGATAATAACCGCAACCGTAATCGTTACATATCCACCCAGTTCTTCTGAAACACCCATACCGATCGCTGTCGTGATAGACTTCGGAAGCATCGTTACATAATCCTCATGTGTAAGTCCCATGATCTTTGACAATACAAACACCGTACAAAGACTTGTCACCACACCGGCAACAAGACCTGCCATAACCGCCTTACAGTTATGCTTCAGCAGTTCCCACTGTTCATAGAGCGGGATCGCCAGACATACGGTTGCAGGGGTCAACAGCCAGCTTAAATATTGGGCGCCTTCATTATAAGTATCATAATCCACCCTGCTCACAACCAGTACCAGGATGGTAACTACAATCGAGATCAGCAACGGATTAAATATTCCCAGTTTGAATTTTTTCTTTAATATCGACCCGATCAAATATGAGATCAGGCTAAGTGTAACTCCCGCAAACAGGGAGTTTTCAAAAAAATCATGCATCCTCTTGTTCCTCTTTCTTCCTGTCTTTTCTGATGATCCACTGTGACAGTCTGCCTGTCATCGCCATAACCGTAATGATCGTAACGACCGTGATCACACATACCGGAATCAGCACCGGCTTCAGCGTTCCCCAGCTAACCATCAGACCAACACCGGCAGGAATGAACATCAATGGCATGATCTCAATTAAGAATTTTCCTGTCTCCTTCACCGCTTCTAACTTGATCCAACCCGTCATCAGGCATACAAATAAAATCGCCATTCCATAGATGCTTGCAGGAATCGGCAACGGTAATACATATTTGAGCAGTTCCCCGATAAATGAAATTGCAAGAATGATTAAAAATTGTCTAATATACTTCATTCAAATATCCTCTCTACATTTTTTATCCTTTTTCGTTTGAACTATACTTTTTCATATAAAAGAAATTGGTAGCACCAATTCAGTGCTACCAATCATTATACTGCCATCTTATTATTTGTCAATTTATTATTTTACCAAATCGGCATCAATATATTCCCAGCATGTTTTCTTGCGGGCTGCTCCCTTCTGCGACTGATGCTATAACTTTCCAGATGAATACTATTTATTCCTGTCAGCGGTATCTCACCTGCCAGAAGACCACCCTTTCCTGTCGTCGACGCACAATCTTTACAAACGGATACTACTCCTGCCGCTGATGTCCCAGCTGCCAGAAAGCTACCGCTCCTGCCGCCGCTACGTTAAGTGAATCCACACCATGTGCCATCGGAATCATAACCGTATAATCGCAGTCAGCTATCGTATCTCCGGCCAGCCCATCGCCCTCTGTACCAAGCACAACCGCCAGCTTTTCCTCACGATTTAACTGCGGATCATCAATTCCTACACTATCTTCCCGAAGTGCCATTGCCGCCGTCTTAAAGCCCATTTCTTTCAATGTCTTCATTGCCTGCTCCGGCCAGATACCATCCTTCTTTGACAACATTGTCCACGGAATCTGGAATACCGTTCCCATACTCACACGGCTTGCACGCCTGTAAAGAGGATCACTGCAGCCACCGGTCAATATCACCGCATCCATTCCAAGTGCTGCGGCACAGCGAAACAACGCTCCCACATTTGTCGGATTGACCACTTCTTCCAAAATAGCGATCCGCTTCGCTCCCTGACATACCTCCTCTATCGTTGGCAATGTCCTGCGGCGCATCGCACACCAGAGTCCTCTTGTCAGATGATAACCGGTAAGCTTCGTCAATATCTCATCCGGTGCAACATAGATTGGAACATCCTCCATCCGATTCAGAATCTCCTCGGCCTCTGCAAGCTGTCCCTTTTCTGCCAGAAAAGACACCGGTTCATATCCACCATCTAACGCCCGCCCGATCACCTTCGGACTCTCAGCAATAAACAGCCCTTCCGCCGGTTCATAGATTGTTGCAAGCTGCCGTTCCGAGAGTTCCGCATAAACCACCAGCTCCGATCGATTCAGATCCGCTACTTCTATTATCTCCATCATAATTCCTTCCTGATACACACGCTTGTCATTTTATTATGTCAATTACCTTTATACCAAATTGGCATCGATATACTTCCAATATGGCTTCTTGTTTACCTCACCTTCATGCTCTATATACCAATTTGCAGCCTCCTGTAACCCGGCATCCATTGACATCGTCTCCGGATATATCTTCTTCTGCCGGGTCACATCAAGACAGTATTCATAATTATAAAAGCTGAAATAATTTCTCTGCTCTACTGTTTCCGGTACCGATACGAATTCCGGTACTTTATCAAAGCAGGCATAACATTTGATAACCCAGTCGCTTATCGATATTACATTTTCATTTCCGACATTTAAGATATGATCAGTTGGGCGCTTTGTAATTAATACTTCCATCAGCCTGCACAAATCTTCCACATGGAAAAACTGTAATTTCATCTCACCGGCTTCCGGCAAATAAAATTTTCTGTCTGCCATTGCACAGTCAAATACAAACGCCTCCCGATAGACGTTGTCCATAGAACCATATAAATATGGCGGTCTTAAAATATAACCATCCGGGACTCTCTCCAACAGTGCATTTTCTGCTTCGATCTTATCTGTTCCATATTTTCCCCAGAATTTATTTACTGCTCTTTCAGAATCCTCATGAAATGGCTGTACACCATACTCCGGATATACCGCACTGGAACTGATCATTATATATTGATCAAAAGAGTCCAGCGAATTATGTAAATCAATTATGTCTTGTGCATCATAAGCGGTTATGTCGGCAACAACATCAAAATGCAGATTCTTCAGCTTATCCCCTAAATTATGCCTGTCGCTTTCAATCAGCGTCACGCCCTTAACCTGCGGTTTTGAATTACGGTTCACTACATAGACATCATATCCATGCTCTACAAAATACTTTGCTGCATACTTACTGACAAATGTGGTTCCACCGGTAATCAAGATTTTCTTCATTGATATCTCCTTTTCTGCTGCACAGGGCTTGCTTATAAGCCCACCCAATTGTTTGCATCTACAAAGTAACATACCGGTAATTTCATTGTCAATATTGCTGCTAATCGATAAACAAAAAAATACCCGGAAGAGTGCAAACACTCTCCGGATATTTTTTATTTATCTAATCTTCTCGTTACTTACGCGTAGATTACTCGATGATTGTAGCAACACAACTGTTAATATCACAACTTGTATTGTTCTGAATATTTCTAGTGATATTTCATTTCATAAAATAGTACATTTTGTGATTATTATATCTATTTCGAAAGTTTTTCAAGTCCAAAATAAGCCCATGGGCTTTTTACCTCCAATTAAAACGAAAGGACTGATAACAATGAAATTGATACACGCAGAATATAACCCGATGCACAACAGCATCGACATTAACCACTATAACGGCTACATCCTCCGGCTTGATTGTAATCAGGCAGAATCAGGAATACGGACCACGCCTAATTCTCAACGGTGCCTAAATGCTCTGGCGATTGATAATCCACTGAAATACGCCCTGCTTGCACTGGATGGCGAGATTCAGGCATGGGTGAATGCGGAGGATAGTTTGGAAGCGTTTTAATGCGTAAATATATCGGATACCTTCAATTTCAGGAAGTATCCGATATATTTTTTTACGCTACATCATATATGTTCCGTTTTCCCGATAACTGCATTTATCACTTAGATTTCTCCATATACAATCTGCTTGTATGTTTTATTATTAACCAAAATCCGATTTGGAGAAATAACCGAAACATTTACTCCATTTTTATCTCTCTTCTTTTTAGTTATGTCTCCGTATGCAATAACCATAATTTTATCAGGGTATTTTTCTACTAATTCTTTTACCTTTGATATGTATATTTCAAATTCTTCCATCCCAGCCGACAGTTCATTCGAATAGAAAGCCTCCGGAAAAGCAATGTTTACGGTACTATGCTTTGTCGCCAAGTTAAAATATGCAAATTCTCTCTTGTTCTTATCCTCTTCTAACTGGACATTACTTATAAATCCATAAACCGATTTTCTACATCCAATATCATCCGTACTTATATATTCAGCATCCTCATAACGAATTCTTGGCATATATTCACTCTTATTGCCATTTTCATCACCTTCAAATACTACAGCTTCATCCTCGCCAATTGCATCGACCTCCATACTACCATTTGACGGATCAATTATATCTTCGTCAGAATATTGTCTAAGTAAGCCCTCCATTTTTCTTTGTAATCGGCGCAAAATAGTTTCTTCACTAAGTTCTATGCTTTCATAATAAGCACTTAGCTTTTTCCTTCCCATTTTGCCCTTATAATCAACATGATAAGGACAACCTTCTTTATGTAAGTGCCCCTCTTTATTCCATGTGCTAAAGAATTTAACATTATTTTTTCTTTCTGTGAATTTGATTCTAGCCGGACATCCCTTTATACAAGTCAAATGCCCTTTGTATTTTGTTTCATAGTCATTTTTATCTAAATCCCCGCAATAAATTTCCTTTTTAAAATCCCCTTCGACATTTGACCTTGCAAACATAATTTTTTTTGCCATGCACAATAAACTCCTTTCTCCTACAAAATTGTTACTCACAATTTTTTATTTGTAATAACATTCTTATTAAATTATACACTTTTGTTTATTACACACCTACAATAACGCATAACAATTCTAGTTATTCAAATGTAATCTCTTCCTCGGCTTTAACATAAACATCAACCTGTGTATGCACATCAAGTCTGGAAACAACCCATCCTCTCATCATACACATCTTTATAAAGTCATCTATTCTGTTTTCACCATTCATTTCTCGCAAAGTTACAACAATACCAAATTGCAACCCTCTTCCGGCTTTCGGATCAAGTCTTTCTTTTGTTTTAATACTTAGTCCCCACATTCCCGATCGATACGCCTTGCGTGGACGACCATTTTCTTTTAACGCCTCGCTAATATGCTTGACATTATCCCACTTACGATACAATTTTCTCGCATCTTCTTCATAGATTGTATTGAGACCTTCTTCTGCTTGTTTATTATAATCTATAGCTTTAATTACTGCTTTTCCCTTCTGCTCCGCAATTCTTCCAAAATGAATATCCATCTCCGTTGATGTATAATCAACACCTTGGTTTCGATCGCTTTGCGGGAAATAAGCAAGTGTAGCCTTTGCAAAGAAGGGATGTGCATTCATATCTTGTGGAACCGGAATATTATACGTATATACTTCATACTCATCTATGCTTCCAGACATAATAAATCTTATCTCATCCTCTCGAGAATACAAAATGTCCTCTATCCTTTTGGGTACAATGCCATATCCTTTTTCATATTTAATAGTATCCTGTCGATCCCATCCTGCCGCAGAATCAATTATTAAAGCTTTTGCCACTTCACGGCTTAAACCCATAACATGTATAAGATACGCCATTTTGCGAGTTATCCAAGGTGCCGCAAACGATGTTCCGGTTACAGTTGCCTTACCTAAAGGTTCACAAACAACGATTTTGTCAGGACCATCTCCACCATAGTAACAAACATCAGGCTTATTCCTAACTCCTGCTGTACTTCCACATCTGTCTTATTATAATGACTGCAAAAACAAGAATGAAGGATCTCACTGAGCATCACACCATTCGGTGCATAAAACTTCACCAGTGTCATTCCACGATAGATCATATCTGACAAGCCGTAAATGATCATCAGGTTATTCATTTCCCGGTGCATCTTTGGCACATTCAGCTGATTGTTATAAATACTCAGATAACTCAACGCATATGCCATATCTTCATTGATCTTCTCCTGACACTCCATATCCAGTTCTTCCAATACAACCTGGTTTTCTAAAATCAGTTTCTGGTAGCTTGTCATCAGTTCTTTAATATCAGTATAATGTCTTTCGATCGTTACTTCCAGATAATTCTGTGCATGGTTTGCCATCTGGAAGGTAATTTCTTTCATTGATTTAATTGCATAATCTCTATCTGTCATCAGTTTCAAAATCTCCTTATCATCATCACACTAACTGGCGGTCTTTCAGACCAGTTCGCTTTCCCCATGATTTTGATGGGAAGCAATTACTTACTACAATTTGCAGAAGCGGATATCCAAAAGGCATTGTGGGAGCTGCCTTTGCTGACCGGAATCCATCTTCTTATGTAAAACCTGCAGGAATATAAAGGGAAAGTGACTATCCCTGCCGGTTAATAATCCATATAATATCGTCTATACCTATCTCTCCTTATGCTGTTTTTCTCTCCATAAACCATTTATCCACTTCATAGAATAAATGGCTTTCCTGTCCCTGTATCATACAGGTGTACATCATTCCTACACCGCCTGCCTTTCTGCTGGCGCATCGCTCGATTTTCAAAATTCTGTCGATGTTATATTTTCTTCCATCCTCCCATGTAAAAAATATTTTCCAGATCACACAACAACATTACCGGAACACTATTATCTTTTGCAATCTTTTCAATGATCGCAACCACTGGGCAGGCATCTGCATCAACAAATATTTGCATCTTTCTATTTCTCCTCTGAACCATTATAAGAATAAGCTCTGCTGTTCGTATTCTGCCTCTCGTTTTAGCTGAACCGGTACCTGATGCAGAATTTGCTCCATTTTCCTGTCATCGAACCAATCTTTCAGCTGTCCTTTTTCCAATATCAGCGGCATACGATCATGTACTTTTATCATAGATTCATTGGCTGCTGTAGTCATAATCACAAATCGTCGTTCATTCTCAAACCAATCACAGAAGCCAGCCATATACAATACTGGTGCATCATATCTGGAAAATGTATTTTTCTCTTTTAACCGATTCCATTCATAGAACCCACTTGCCGGTATCAAAATGCGGTGATAGAGGATTCCATTTCGAAAAGAAGGTTTGTCCATAACAGATTCTGCTCTTGCATTTATAACCAGATTCTTTCCTTGTGACAATGGATATCCCCACTTGCAAACATCCAGTTTCAATCCATGTTCTGATTTTTCAATGATCGGTGCTACATTGGTTGGAAAGATATCTCCTGCAAAATGTTCCTGCCGGATCCGTTGGTCTATATCATGCACTACTTTTTCGATTTCATCTGCCATATCAGAATCAATATAATATCTACCACACATAATACTTCCTTCACTTATAGATTCTATTTCATCAAATATACATCATTTATTTCTAGGCACTTTAAACTCAGTTAATCTATAATTTTGAATCCACCCCATACATTCTTCACCATCTTCATTCTCCCAAATTATCTGTCGCCACTTTTTATATTTATCTATAATTCTAACAACTTTCCCTTCCTCAAGCTTTTCAATTACAATCGAATGGCAGTCATGCTTCAGTCGTACAATAGATTCTCTATTAACGATTCTATATTTAGTCGTATTTAGCTCCTTCGCATCATATCCCATTCCAACGATGTAATAATTATTGACTTGTTGTGTATAATTGTAATTATTTATCGTTGTTGCTGAAGAATTCGTAACTCCCAAAACAACTGATATAATCGTAATAATAAAGTTCAGCCATTCTCGTATTTCTTTAACATCTATCGTTCGTTTTTCTTCTATTGGCAAATTCTGCTTCTCTTTATTTATCGAAAGATTCGTTGCTCTTTCATATTCCGATGCAATAGTTTCTGACACCGTATCAATATCCCATTCTTCGGATTCTGAGAAAACTTGATCGGTAACTCTTCCCAATAAATTTATATGAGGCTTCTGGCATAATGGTGGAAGCCTAACACCATAAATTAACAACACCATATTGAAAAAACACTTGTGTCCTTTAATGTATTAACTGCGAAGAAAAACACAAAAGGAGTATTCACAAGTGGCTTCAGTTAATACATTATGCAAAAGTGTCCTTAATGTCAAGAACACAGTTATAAAAAATTGTAATCTTTACTCTGATAAGAATGGAGTTAAACATATTCGTATCCAAGCAAGACCTAATAAATGGCACGAGAACGACTGCCCATTCTGCCATAAATCATGCCCTGTTTATGATAAACATTCCAGTAGTATAATGCCGAGATATTACGAAGATAACTCGTAGAAAATGCAAAGTCCAGTCGCAAGTTTAGACACGATATTGCTCTTAACAGTCGTATAAAATCAACATTTGCAGGGATTTATCAAATTCCGACATACCGTCTTAGAAAATGAATAATCCCTCGCAATTCATTATGAACTACGAGGGACTGCTTACTGACTGTTAAAGCGGTAGCCGATCTCACGAACACTATCTATGGAAAAGTGAGAGTTTGTATCACAAAGTTTTTTACGAAGATTCCGAATGTGAAAGCCTACGGTATCCTTTTCATTGCCTGCTGATATTTCGCCCCACACCTTATCATAAATCTGCTCGTATGTAAGAACACGACCTTTATTGGCTGCGAGCAAGCAGAGTATATCGTACTCTTTGACGGTCAGTTCAATTTCCTGACCGTTATTGATAACTCTGCGCCGGCTCAAATTGATTTCTAAGCCGGAAAGGGATAATGTCGGCTCATATGAAATCTCTAATTTTTCAAAATCAGGGTGCTGTTTTACAAAAGCCAGCATATCGTCAAAGGCTGTTGAGTCTTGTGCTTTGAACTCCATTATTACGATTCGTCCTATATTATCACCCCCCTTGGTTAGTTTTTTTGTCTTGGACAACATAAGATTTATTGCGTGAGATAATACGATTCATCAATCGTTTTCAGAATAAAATTCACATCGTCATAACGAGAGGAATCGGACTGAGAGCCTAAACTGCATATCAAAAACTCTTTTCCGTGCTGCTGATAAAGCACAATCAAGTTATAGTCGTCAGACAGAGAGCCAGTCTTAATTCCGCATACATTTTCGTTGTAATATTCGGATGTCGGATCAAGGAAGGCGTTTGTATTCTGCCATATTTGTGTACTGCCATCAGGCAGTGTTGCCGTATAAGTGTTTTGAGATACAATTTCTCTAAACCACGAGTATTCCAACAACCGATATACTACTTCTTTCAAATCTAAAGTGGTGGTAAGTGCCTCCATATCAAAACCACTCGGATCATATAAAACTGTGTCTAAGTACCCCTGCTGTTGCAAATGCAGGTTTAAGTTCTCCATGAAAATCCTCACACGCTCTTGACAGCTTTCTGCTTGCGGCGAAAGTAATCCTCCACAATAATCAGCAACCACATAAGCTGCGTCATTCCCTGACGGTACTAACATTGCCGCAAATAGATTGTGTAAAAAGTATTCTTTTTCCTTGATTTGAGCAACAGACGAGCCAGGTTTCGTGAGTGAAATAGCACCATAGTCTGCAACAACGATACTATCAAGGTCTGCTAAAGTTGACGCATACTCAATAACAAACAGCTTGGCTAAACTTGCAGGAATTTGTGGCTCGTTCTCGTTTTTTGAAACAAATATTTCATCATCAGAACAATCCACCAAAATCAGCGATTTTGCATTATAAGAGTCAGGAAAATCTTCTTTGTAGAGAAAACCATTTATTTTATTCTTTACCTCTCTGAAATTTTCCGGCTGCATTGCCCACGGCACAAACATTATACCTATGCCGATACAAACTACAAGCAAAAACAAAAATACTCCAAATCGTTTTTTCTTACGGCGTTTTCTCTGCATATATGTGCTCACCTCCCAACACCAAAACTCCTATGTGCCATTTTTAATCGGCATAATTTGCCTGAATACACTCTGTAAATCCAGACGGATCTCCCAACTTAGCTTTATCAATATTATCACGAAGATATTTGCGTGTGGCGTCATCACAGCGATCTGTTCCCATATAAGGCATATCAAAGGCTTTTTCGAGTTCAGCTAAGGCTTTTGCCGCCCTTTCCGAATCCGTATTGTAAGTATCAAGCCATTCCTGCATCCAAGAATATTCCCAAAGGTTAGATGCTCTTGTATCGCCATATCCTATCTGAAAAGACGCTCCCGTATCTTCGCCTTCCAAAGCATCAGGCGGCGTAAAGCCCTCCGGCCAATTCAAACTCTCAATGGTCGTTAGGTATTCTTCTTCAATGGTAGCAAAGTCCGTGAAACCTCTTGTGTTTGTGTCGGAGTCCGAAGAAGTGGAGCAGCCTGCCAGCATAATCACCAGCAAAGAAATCATAACACACAATAACAGTCTGTACGGTCTTTCGGATTTTGAGATTGTTCGTTTCATTTTGTTTCCTCCTTGAATTGAGTTTTATTATCTAAGAGCCAATGCAGGCTCTAATTTTGCTGCTTTCAATGCTGGTAATAATCCGCCCAATAATGCTGTAAGCACAGACACAGCAACTGCAACAACAGCAACGCTGATTGGATAACTCGGTGTTCCCACCGGGGAATCCACAGGGAGCAACGCTCCAATACAATGCACCAAAATCAGCGAAATCAAAATAGCTGCAAAGCAAACGAATATTGATAAAATCAACTGTGAGCCTAAAACCAATGCCACAATATTTGTTCGTGAAGCACCTATCGCTCTGCGGATCAGCAACTCATGTGTGCGCTGTTCCAATGAAGATAGTCCGATATTGATCTGCCCTAATACGGAAACAAACAGCAACAAAAGCGAAGTAACCAAAAGCCCTAATTGCAGTATGGACAATACCGAATCATAGGTATCTCCAATATCACTCCGCCCAGCACTTTCCCAGTAACCGCCAATGGTATCAGTCAAAATGTCGCCAAGGGCAGAATGTATCTGTTCGATTGTCAGTCCTGTTGTGGGATGCCAATACACATTTGCATTTTGTACTTGCCACATTGCTGGTGCGAAATTGAGGATCGCCGCAGAATCCGCATAGATAGTCGGAAAATCCCTGCCATCGTTTACTACTCCGACAATATTGAATGGGGTTAACGAAAGTGTGCTTTTTACATTTCCTGCAGCATAGGGCGAATCATTAAAATAGTTTTTAGCTTCTTTGTTTATGACCACTTCAAGCGATCCGCCCTCACTCGAAGGCTCTAACCATCTACCGGATGTCATTGGAAGATTATAGACTTGACTATATGCCTCCGTGGTGCAAACTAAATCAAAAGCCATCAGGTTTTGGTAAACATCATTCGGCGGTATTGGCGTTAAATCTTTCATTGGTGCAAATCGAATATCTTCTCCCATAGAAAAAGTAACAGCGGCTACATCATCAATGGCTTCAAATCTCTGGAATAATTGTTCCATTTTATTTCTATCGTGAAAATCGGATTCCGTTATCACGAATGAGTAAGTAGGTGACCAGCCATATACCTGTGCGTTTACGGAAATCAAATACTCCCGTCCAAGCGTACCAACTAATACCGATCCAAGCATTGCGATAATGCCTACAAGCATTGAAACACTTGTCAGAATACTTCTAAGTGGAGACAGACGAAGGTCTTTAAGTATCATTTTTAGCACAAGTTATCCTCCCTCCATCCATTTCAAAAATCGTATCACAGGTATCTGCAATATCAGGATCGTGCGTAACCAACAGCAGCATAATTCCATTTTCTTTTACGACGCTGTGCAACAGTTCCATAATCTGCGTTCCCGTCTTTTTATCCAACGCTCCCGTAGGCTCATCACATAAAATGGCTTCCGGAGATACTGCAAGCGCCCTTGCGATTGCAACTCTTTGTTGTTCACCGCCGGACAAATTGATTGGGTAATCATTTTCCTTGCTTTCTAAGCCGACACTTTTTAGCAAGCCTGTAATTATCTCGTGACGCTGTTTGGCGGTAAACGACTTTTTGGCATAGAGTAGGGGTAATTCGATATTTTCCCATACCCGCAAGTGCTTAATCAGAGAGTAGTTCTGAAATACAAATCCGATATTATTGGCTCGCAGTATAGACAGATCACGGTCTTTCAAAGCAGAAATAGATATACCATCATAAAGGTACTCGCCCTCATATTCCCGATTTAACAAGCCAATAATGGATATAAGGCTTGTTTTGCCTGAGCCGGACTTTCCGACAATGGCATAACTGCGCCCTCGTTGCAATTCCATATTAGCGTTGGTTACTGTTGTCAGCATATCGCCATTATTCAATTTGACGCTTGCTTTCAAATCCTTTATTTTGATTAAAGTCTTTTCGGAAATTCCTTTCATTTTATCAAATCCCCCTCGGATCAAGGTTTGGCGGAGTAGCAGAAACTACATCGCCCTCCTCTAAGCCGGACAGTATTTCTATATTGGCTCCGTCTGTCACACCCAATGTCACTTTTGTTTCCACTCTTTCTCCATTCGGAGTAATTACAGTAACCAATCCCGTCCCTTGTCTACCCGCTATTACCGACAGCGGCAATATAAGGACATCATTTCTCGTTGTCGCCGTTATGACTACCGTTGCACTTTGCCCCGATTTCACATCGACTGTTTGACTGATCAAGCATTGCAGAATGCCCTCTTGCGGCACGATTCCCGTAAACGCATTTTCATCTGCGGCAGGCGACACCACGGCAATCATATCGGTTGGTCCTACACCATCATATACTTGAAATTTTGCTTTCAACTCTGCATACTCCGGTAAGGTACTCAAAAAATTATCTGCCTCTACATTGAGGGCAAATCCTGTATAATGCACTATCGCTACGGGATAATTACTCGGTACGCTTTCATTGGATGGGGCAATAGAGGTAATTGTACCATCCACCGGAGATTTCAATTCTTTGCCGTTCACAGTTCCAATAATTTGCCCGGCAGTGATTTTTTCTTCTAATTCTACCGCTGTATTAAATATGCCATTTTCGGGTGAGAAAATAATAAACGGTACTGCCGGAACAATAGTCGTTTGCGTTGAAACGGTTGGAGTAATTGTCCCTCGTACAACTGATACCGTTTTTTCTGCGGATGTTGCGCTATCTGTAAGATTGTTTTCGTCTGTCTGCCCAATTGCAGAGCAGGCAGATAGCGTAAATACAAGAAACAAAATAGAACATAGCAGCATTTGTTTTCTTAGCAACTTCATCATTCCTCCTTATGCTGTATCACAAAAAATACGAGCCTCTATCTTGATACTTTTATTGTACCAAAACAGAAGCCCGTATTTTCTTGATTGCTCGTAAGATATTCCTCTTTTTTTCTATGCAAATTCTTACAATTTTCCTACGCCAACGGCAAAGTAATTGAAAACTTGTTTTGATCCTCTTGGCTCTCTGCAACGATTGTACCATTGTGTAGTTCAACAATCTGCTTTGCAATCGCCAAACCTAATCCAGCTCCTCCACTGCTTGTACTTCTCGCTGCGTCAAGCCGATAAAACTGCTCGAAAATCCTGTTTAACTTTTCTTCCGGCAGAGTATCGCCGTGGTTACAAAAAATAATGCTGACCGTATCTTCCTGACATTGTGCGCTGATCGTGATATCCGTATTTTCAAAACTGTAGATAACCGCATTTCTCAAAAGGTTATCAAAAACACGCTGAATTTTGTCTGCGTCACATCGAAGCATTATATCATCATCAACACAAAGATTACATTGCAAATTCTTTGATTTGAGCATAGGCTTAAATTCATATACAAGTTGCTCCAGCAGGCGAGTTAAATTGATTTTCGTGTATTGTAATGTAATATCGTATATATTGAATCGTGTTATCTCGAAAAACTCGTTAATCAGATCCTCTAACCGTTCTGCCTTACCAAGAGTGATTGAAAGGTACTTTTCTCGAAGTTCCTTTGAGATTTGCGACTCATCACGCAGTAAAGTAAGATACCCGATTACAGAAGAAAGCGGTGTTTTCAAATCGTGTGCAAGATACATAATCAGGTCATTTTTTCGCTGCTCATTTTCTTTTGCAAGCCTTGCATTACTTTCAGCCTCTTGTTTTAACTGATTGATGTTAGCGGCGATTTCACTCAACTCCGGGGACATTTCAATGTAACTGACATTCTGATCGAACATTTTTCCTGTCGCAGCCTGTACCTCGTACACATAGGCGACTACTTTTTTCAAAAGTAGGTATGTCATGTATATAATACAGCCACCCCACACGATTACAGCCACTATATAAAGATATACTGTTCTGTAATACAAGTAATAATACAAAACATACTTGCGGAGAATTTCCTCTGCCATAATTCCTAAAAGAAAAGTACCGCCAAAAATAAGCACAGAGCAAATCGCACATTGAATTACATACCCTTTGAACAAGGTAGAGAGCAGATAGTTTTTTTCTTTTTTATTCAATTTCATACCCTACCCCCCAAACAGTTTTAATGAACTTCGGATTTTTTGAAGGTTCATTCAATTTTTCCCGAAGCCGCCCAATGTGCGCCATTACCGTATTGTTACTGTTGCGAAGATACTTTTCTTTCCACACGGCTTCAAATAATTCCTCCGAGGCGACAACTTTACCCTGATGTTCGCACAGATACCACAGAATAGAAAACTCCAACGGAGTCAAGGCTATTTCTTTGCCATACAAGTAGCACTTGTGGCTGACTCTGTTTATCAGTAGACCTCTGATGTCATACTCGTCTTTTTCTTCGGATTGGCTCAAATTAGGACTGTTATAGCTCTGATAACGCCTTAATTGCGTCTTTACTCTTGCCACAACCTCTAAAGGATTAAACGGTTTCGTTATATAATCATCCGCACCAATCGTAAGCCCCATAATCTTGTCGCTATCCTCAATTTTGGCGGTAAGCATAATAATAGGGAAGTAAAACTTTTCCCGAATTTTTTGGCAAAGTCGAAAACCATCAATATCCGGCAGCATAATATCAAGTATCGCTAAATCAATCTGCGACTGTTTGATACATTTCATCGCCTCTAACCCATTATAACATTTATATACTGAATAACCATCGTTACTCAAATACACTTCAAGCAGATCAACGATTTCTTTTTCGTCATCCACAATTAAAATCTTCTTGTTCATTGATCCTACACCTCATTTTCGGGTACGGCTTCCATTATGTCGCCAAAATCACACTCTAAGTATTCGCATATATTCAACAGCACGGGAAGGGTAACATTTTCATTTTTTCCGAGTTTCGCAAATGTACTTTTGCTTGCCCCGACCGCTTCTCGTAATTGACTCTTTTTCATTCCCTTGTCAATCAGAAGTTTCCAAAGTTTGTTGTACCGTACTTTCATTTCCGCACCTCCACCCAAATATAGTTTGTATTATAGCACTTTGAGAGTGAAATCGCAATTATTAAGTCTGTATTTTGAGACTTTTAGTTTTCAAACCGGCACAATATCTTTCTGATATGTAATCCAACCGCCTGCAAAATGCAGGCGGCTTGTGTATTTTAATAGGCAGGTGCGCCGTAGCCAAGAATCTCGTAATAACCGATAGAATACTCATTGACTCGGCAACTGTCGCCGGAGTTGCCCTCGACCGTATAAACCTTGCCGTTTTCGACCTTTTGAACAATACCCGTATGGTCGGATAATCCATCCTGACCACTTTCGTCTGCCCAATCGAAGAAAATAATCATTCCGGGGGCAGGCTCGGCGCTGCCATCCAGCCATTGTCCACGATCCTTAAACCATTGTACTCCGTTGACACAGCCTGCATATTTTGGGATAACTCCAGCGTCGATATAGCCGCACTCGTTGGCACACCAAGATACAAAGCAAGCACACCATTCTACACGGGAGTTAAAACCGTACCACGACCAATACGGCTGACCGCCCACATTGCCAACCAGAGAGAGTGCAACGGTCACGATCTGTCCGTCGCCGCCTGTAATGCCGTAAAGCACCTGTGACCAAAGGTAATTGTTTTCATCTGCAAGCAGTTCAGCGAGGTAGCCTTTCTGTTCTTCGTTAAAACCATATTGCGCCGCCATTTCCTCGGCAGTCTTGTGGCTGACGGTAATATACAGATAGGTTTGTGTGACCGTGCTTTCAGTTTCCACGATATTACCGTGTCCGTCATCGGTTTCGGTAATAACTGTTTCGGTCTTGCTCTCTGTTCGGGAAGATATTTGATTCATCTCCCAAAAGATGTCTTTTAAGAGTTGCTTTTTGCCATCGTCCATTGTGGCAACCTCTTGGGGGTTATCTTGATCCGTATTCGTTTTTACAGAGTAAACGGCAAGCACCTCTTTCCAAACGGCTCTGCTGCCACTCATTTCAAGAACATCATAGGATACCGAGTTCTTTTCCTCTTGCAGCTTGGTATCGTATTCGGTATTGATTTCCTGCACAACGGTCTGCATACTCATTCCAGTGCCGGAATCTTCGTCTGAGAAGAAAATGCCAAATACTGAGCCGAGGATCATACCAATCAGGCAAATCACGATAATAACCAAAACCGCCACCCAGCCGCCTGCGGCGATAGCGGCAATCAAGGCTTTCGTTCCGGCAATAATCGCTTTAATGGCAAGTGCGGTCGCTTTGGCAATCGCCTTTACCGTAACCACGGCGGCTTTTGCCGCAGCCCTTGCCGCTTGTGCTGCTCTCTGTGCAGTTTTAACCGTAATGATTGAATCCACCTAAAAATCCTGGATTGCTATGCCCCCGCTTATGCCCCTTGTCATCATAATGGTTTAAACCGCCAAAGAATCCTGGTCGACTCTCACCTACTTTATGCCCGTTATTGTCATAATGATTCATACCACCAAAAAAGGAAGGCGAACTATGTCCGATTTTCTTTCCATTTGCATCATAGTCGTTCATACCACCAAAGAATCCTGGTCTGCTCTCGCCTACTTTTTTCCGTTTGCATCATAATGGTTTATGGATCCAAAGAATCCTGGTCTGCTATATCCTTTTTTACTCATAATGTCATCCTCCTGACTCTATTAGCCTCTTGTTTGATCTCAGAATAACACACTTTTCTCATTTGGAAGTCGCATAACAGGCGACATTCTTTTATCGCATTTACATTCATTATACCATTTATAATTCTTCCGACAATACGCAATAAAGCCGGAAGCCACGTTATCATCCATGACCTCCGACTCGTTCTGCTTATTCTACACTGTCCTTACACCCAAATCAACTCCTCTCTCCGTTTTATCTTTTCCCTGCTTTTCTTGAATAATCCTCTTATTGATCTCAAGCCGTTCATGAATGGATAATTTCTTATCTTTTCCATCTACCGCCTGCTTCTGCTGTGCCGGTTTTCTATCTGTTTTTCCTACATCCTTAACAACTTCATTCGCTTCGGTACTTGTTACCCTCTCATCTGCTCTTCCTTCATATCTTTCTGCTATCTGCTGTTCTCGTCTCTCCTTCACACCTTTTTCCTCCAGATTGCAAAAACTCTGCAGATACGGAAGCACATGATTCTGCATGTCTGTCAGATCTTCCATATACTTTTGGAACTCTTCACTTCCTTTGCCTTTCTGGTAATTGATCCAATACTCATCTGTAAGCTTCATTTCATTATCATACTTCAACTGACTCACAATACCGCCATGTCCATTTCCAATATCCATTGACTTCTTAAAATGATGCAGCATCTGTTCACCTTTTTCCGCATAATATACAGTCACATATATCTTTGCAATTTTTGTAGGTTCCTCTGTCTTCGGATCACGTTTTGCATACCATTCTTTATCCATTTCTGCTGTTTTTGCATCCAGCTCAGACAGCTTCTGACATCTTGGATTCATGAGATCACTTTCTTCACAATAGTTTACATACACCATTGGTTCCATATCCTTTGGAAGTTCAGGTTCATAGGCTTTCAGTCTTTCAATCAATACTCCTGCACGAACAGACAGATCGCATTCTTCGTCTACAATATCCTTCAGATATGAAATATAGGAATGAATATTTCCACTTCTCAAATCCAGCATTACTTCCTGCACCGTATTTTCTCCCCTCTCCACATTATCTCGATACTCATACGGATCAAAAGCTTCTGCAATCTCATCCAGTGCCTCTGCCAGCTGTTCTGTGGTCATTTTCTCAGGATACATTGCTTCTCGAACATCCCTCATCGGTACATACTTGTAGTCCGGCAATGCTTCATGAATTTTCTCGATCCCTTCCCGTACCAGTGCAAGTTCTCCATAAAATCGAACATCATCCATCAGATCTCCGAATACGGTATTCCCTTTAACGATCGCAAATTCGGCTTCATCATAGTAACTGTCTTCCGGATCACGATAAATAATTCCCATTGAGCATCCCAGATACGCAGTTTTAGGATTCTCCCTATATTTTTCATAGACCGCAGCAATCTGATTAACATCGGTACTTTTTTCATAAGCTCCCATATCATGGAACTCATCACATTCTGTGGCGAAATATTCCAGATAAGGCTCTTTCTTCGGTGGCATATTATTAAGGACGTTATCAATCATGTTATAATTCGCCTCTTCCAGTTCCTCCACCTTTGCCAAAGGCTTATATTCGCCCTGGCTTTTCTGAATCTCTGCCATTACAACTTCATCCATTTCTTCTACTTTTTCCATCAACTGATCATAATCTCCACGGATGCGTTCTCCAGTCCAGCCTTCGTCTTCCAGAAGTTCCTCTGCCGCTTCTTCAATAGAAATTTGATCATTTTCATAGACGCCACCATCCATCAGACGAAAATCTTCATCGTAAAACGAATAATCATATCCTTCTTCTGTTCTCTGAATAGCAAAGTAACGTTCTCCTACCTCATATGCCAGTTCACTAAGAACCTGTTCTTCCAGATTCAGGAAAGAATCCAGCTGTTCAAAACTGATACTGTCTACAAAATGAGCGGTTACTTTTTCCCCGTCATTCAGAACTATGATATCACTGACAGACAGGGAATGCCCACGGAAATCTTCCGGTCTATCAATGTTGAACCTTTCAAAAATATCATCCAGTGACATATTTCCCGATAATTCCCCAACATAGACCAGCTTATAATCTTCTTTTTTTATCTGCATACCATGACTTTCAATAAAGCGCATATTCATAAATGCATAGTTTTCGCCCGGTGAATCGTCCTTGATCTGATAAATACCAAAGGTTCGCCTTGTTCCTAACAACAGGTTTGCCTCTTTCAAAGACTGAATCTGCGGATATTTCTGCATTTCCCATTCCAGGTTACGGAAACGCTCCAGTTCTGTCATAGACATCTGATAATGCTCCGGTCCTCGTTCAATTTCCATGCGTTCCGTGACATACATTGGTGATGAAAAATTAGTGATCAGATAGATATCTGCTCCGGCATCGTATAATTTCAGTGCTTCTTCCTGCTCAATGACACTCATAGGCTCCTGAAATGCTCCAAAATCTTCATCGGCATAATCCAGGTCATTCTCCTCTATCCGTTCCCACATCTGCGATTCCATGCCAAACAGACCTTCATGCGCCTGTATCATTTCTTTACTTGCATACTCTCCCTTGCTGCCATCGCTGCCCAGGCAATAAATCTTAGAACCCATTCTGTGATAATCCAAAGCTGCTTCTTTTCTAAGCGGCACCATGTCTTCTGCTGTATATCCATAATCACGTAATTCCAGCTTACCTATGGTTGGATCTGGTAGATCCTGAATATCCATTCTTGCATCATCCAGTAGATCCTCTACCCCTTCTTCATCTGCCTGGATCACTGCATCTGCTAGATTTCTTACCAGAGTCCTAACTTTCTCTTCCTCACCGATCAGATTCGCATATTCAAAAAGCTGTTCTTTTACATCTGTTGGAAATTCTATGCCTCTACGCTCTGCCTGACTGATCTGTCCCTGCGTGTATTCCTGCATTTTCTGTGTTTCTCTACCCGTTATCCTGTTTCTTGCCATATAAATTCCTCCTGTGTTCTAAAAAATGGCATAACCGACAGAACCTTCTTCTACCAAATTATGCCATCTTTCCTCTTTATTCCAGACCGAAGTCCCGTTTTCTGGTTTCCTTGCCAGTTTCACTTTCCCGCTGACTCTTTTCCTTATAAATCTGCAGTTTCTCATGGATAGAACCTCGTGCCGGTCTTTCTTCTTTCTCTTTTGATTCCGACTGCTCTGTTTCTGTATCTTCCCGTTCATCCATATTGAGAAGTGCATTTAACTCTGACAGTCGCTCCAGTTTTTGGTTCAGTTCCTCTTCTTTTGGAAATGGCTTCCCGACTTCCTCTTTGGCGTTTGTCATCTGCTCCTGTACCGTTTCCAGCCGTTGTTCTGCTTCTGCCAGTTTCTCCGGATAACTTTCTAAAAGATTATTGATACGAGTGATATTTCCTAGAGCATCGGCTCCCAATCGAACTTTAGCTACCGATTCATGCTTTACAGACAGGATAAACTCTTTGCTCCAACTGTCGAATTGGATTCTCATGTTAAATCCCTGATAGCTTCCAATATCCATAGCTGCATCCACAGACTTAATTTCTTTGCAGACCGCCAGAAGAGCCGCTCCTGCCTCTTTCTTTTCTGTGAACACTTTGCCACTGATTTCCATAGAAAACTGCTCTGGATCTGTGATTTTGTACTCAGAAAAATGAGCGATGTCTGCCTTGTAGCTGTCAATGATCTCTGTCAGTTTTGCAATCTGTTGTGGAAAATTCCTTGCAATATCATCTTCCAGTCGATACTGGTTATTCATGTGGTTGGCTTTTAAAAGTTTTAATTTTGCCACATCAACATCCAATGCCATCTTCTCTTTTACTGCCGGATTTCCGGTTGCAAGAGCTTTGACCTCTGCATAGGAAAGTGCCGCTTCGTCTACATCTTCACAGCTTCGCACAGGTGCTTTGCTGGTCATAATCTGAGAAATGAATTTCTGCTTGTTCTCAATCAACTGCCACATGTAGCTGTCAAATGTGGATTCAGTTACATACCGGAAGATATGAACCTTTTTATTATGGTTTCCCTGACGGATAATACGTCCTTCCCTCTGTTCCAAGTCAGATGGTTTCCAGCCAATATCCAGATGATGCAACGCAATCAGACGATCCTGCACATTGGTTCCTGCACCCATCTTTGCTGTAGAACCAATCAAAAAACGAACCTGTCCGGATTTCACTTTTCCAAACAGCTCCGTCTTCTTTGCTTCTGTATTTGCATCATGAATAAAAGCAATCTCTTTTTCCGGCACTCCTTTTTCCATCAGTTTCCGTTTCAGGTCGTCGTAGACATTAAAACTGCCATCGCCTTTCGGTGTACTCAAATCACAGAAAATCAATTGTGCTGATTTCTGTGCTGCTGTGTCTTTCCAGATTTCATAGCTTTTCTCTGCACAGACTGATATCTTGCTTTCCGGATTGTCTGGCAATAATTCGTTCACTAAACGCTGATCCAATGCTAACTTTCTTCCATCATTGGTGATTTTCAGCATATTATCAACCGCGGCATCTACTCCGCCATTTCTGACAACTTCCGCACGTTCTCCAAGGCTTTCTACGATTTCTTTCTGCTGTTCCGTTGGTTTCAGCACCACTGTTTCATATTCTGCTTCCGGCACAGGAAGCTTTAACTGATCGGAAGTCTTGATATCTGCAATCTCCTTGAACATATTCATCAGTTCCGGGATATTATAAAACCGTGCAAATCTGGACTTTGCACGATATCCTGTTCCTTCGGGAGCAAGTTCGATGCTCGTGACAACTTCTCCAAAAGTGGAAGCCCAGGAATCAAACAGTCCAAGTCCCATATTTTGTAATTTACTGTTCTGCAGATATCGCTGCATAACATATAATTCCGTCATACTATTTTGCAATATCTTCCGCACTCATCATATATTGATAATTCGCCATATATTCGTCCTCCCTTCTTCATTTCTAATTTTGTTACAATTCTTGCATCTATATCTTGTACGATTTTCGTACATTTATATTAACACCATATATCTCATATGTCAACACTTCGTAAATTCATCTTTACGTTTTTCGTAATTACAATTTTTTGTATTTTTCTCTTTTATGCATTTTGTAAATATGCTATTATAAATACTGTGCTTATGTTTTTCGTAATTTTTCTTTGTATGAATATAGGAGGTCATTTATGGGCGATGGAAAGAAATTGAAAGAAATACTTGATAGTAAAGGCACGAATGTCCGCCAAATTGCAAAAGCAACCGGAATCAGCGCCACAACACTCTATTCTATTATTCAAAAGGATTCTAATATTAGATTTGATTTTGCACTTCGGTTGGCAAATGAATTAGAAATTGATGTGAATGATATATGCTCTGCCAGTCCTTTCTCCGGAGCCATTACAGAAGAAGAAATCTACCCTACATTACCAAATGGATTGAATGGTGCTCTTGACGGAAATCGAGTAAAAACATATTTAAAGAATTCCATGTATCCGCTTATGTACCTTTTCGGAAAAAACAGTATGCCGGATGTGGATAATTTACTCACATCTTTTTATCAATTGGATGATGAAGCACGGAAAGAAGTTGTAGAAACGATACAATTTAAACTACAGTATCATAGAGATCCCGAACGGGCAGAACAGATAAAACAGATTAAGGGATGGTAAAAAAATAGCTCTAGTGAATATATACGTTCACTGGAGCTATTTACGTAAATATTATATTTATTTTCTAATACTGCCCTTTACACAGGATGATTCTCTCGCCATACTGCTTTTATACCAGAAACAGCATTTCGTTCTCGCATGGCTTTTAAAATTGCTTCTATCTCCTTAACTGTTATTGATGAATCTTGCTTTTTAGCAATCTCCTCTATAAGCTGAACACCATTAAGTATTTGCAATGAATATTCTCCTAATCGCATTCGCCGTTTAGCTATGTCACGCAACATCTCAATATCCGAGTCTTCAGTTAACAAAATAGGCATTTGCAAATAGGATGCCATCAGAATCATATGAACGTCACCCATACTACTCCCCTGCTTATGCGTATTATATATTGTCTGTCCTTTTTGTAAACACAATTTCTCTACTTGCTTTGGACTATTCATTGCTTCCAAAGTCAGTCTCATCTCTTCATACAGTACATCATAATAGGCTTCATAAGTCTGCTTATCTATCGCATCTTTCTGGAATTCATCATACCCCATTACCTTTATGTACCCATCCTCAACTAAGCGCACAAAGTATGAATGTAAAGATAATTCATGCTCATAAATATATGGGTGTACAACTGGAATGTACTCTAACTCAGCCAATACCCTTTTAATATTGTCTATTACTTTACCTTCTGAAGATAATTTTTGAAGAAAACAGGTGTCTACAATGACCTCAGTTTTCTCCATGCTTACCTCCTTCTATAGAAATTTCCACAATATCATCGGCTCCATTTATATCATCAATATCAAAGTCTCTCTTTATCCTATTGATAGTATAAATACTCAATTCTCCGCTCCTTTCAACCGTTTCTAACATGTTTCTTAAACCAGGAATTGTTTTCTTTGCAGTCACTCTATCTAACATTGTATTTTGGTCTTTTGAAAAGACATTAATCAAAGGCAATATATCTTTTTCATTCTCCAAAAGAGTTTCTCCGAGCTTCTGAGTAATAATCTTTGTTTCAACAGCTCTCCTTCTTACGGATTCATATGGAACCATATAATCATTCATCTGTAACACCATTACGCGAACCAAATCGACGAGTCTTAGCTTATTAGCGTCAAGATTCAATTTTTCCATATGCGCCCAAAAAGTTTTCCTAAATTCTTTTGTGGGCATTAATAATTCTGCTGCGAATCTATTAATTATTCGCTCTTCTATCGTATTTTCTAATACACCATGTTCTCCAGCCAATTCCCACACTTGAGTGGCAACACCCCATACATGTCCCAACTCATGGGCTGCCGCAAAAACTTGCTCTGCAATAGTCTTTGCAGTATTGATATACACAAAGTCTTCTAACTTATTTTTAACAAAACGCTTTGTGTGAAAACCACAATTAATTTCATTCTCTATAGGATAATATACAACTGTACAATGCTTTTCCAGAATTCCAAATATATCATCCTTAATTATCATGTTATTCAGAACATAATCTGTTCTTACTTTCTCTATTACTGTTGGTATTTGCTCAACTATCTTTTCCCAATCCATTTATCACCTCAAAAAAGCTGTACTTTCGTACAGCTTTTCTTTTTACATGACTTCTCTAAGTTCCACATATTCATCCATCAAATTCAATATTTTATCCAAATTGTCTGGATTGCTAAACTCTTTCATATACTGCAAATCAGGTACCAATGTGTCCGATTTGCGATTAATCAATTCATTCTTTGTTGTTTTTAAAAGGCCTGCAATCTTATCTAATTCAACTGGAGGAATTATAACCTTTCCTTCGATAACATTCCACACATCTTTAATTGAATACCCTAGATGCTTGGCAAAGCTATCAAGACTAATGTTAGCTTCCTGCATACACGTTCTGATGTTAACGCCAAGCTTTCTTCCTACGTTAGCCATATTACATCCTCCTTTATTTTTCTCATTATATATGTGTTAATTTTATATACAACATTGGAATTATAACACTTAGACATTGATGAGTCAATCACTTTTAACACTTCTATATTGATTTTTGACACCTATGTCACCTCATTATTTATATCGTCATATCTATTTATATTATAACACATTTTTAAACTTTCATGTATCTTTTCATCTCAATTATTATATTCAAATCTATCAGTATTTCCACTGTTTTATTCTGTCTTGGCACCGTTTTTGCACCGCTAACCCTATCTTTTACTATTCTTTTTACTTATCTCATGTTACAAAAAGGGCTTCCCTATTCTTAGGAAAGCCCCAAAAAATCTAGCTTTTTTGATACACTATCAAAGATTACTCAATGATTGTAGCAACACGGCCTGATCCTACAGTACGTCCACCTTCACGGATAGCGAAAGTAAGACCCTGGCTCATAGCGATTGGGTGAATCAGTTCGATTGTCATTTCTACGTTATCACCAGGCATGCACATCTCTGTACCTGCTGGAAGGTTACAAACACCTGTTACGTCAGTTGTTCTGAAGTAGAACTGTGGACGGTAGTTGTTGAAGAATGGTGTATGACGACCACCCTCGTCCTTAGTAAGAACGTAAACCTGAGCTGTGAACTTTGTATGACATGTGATTGAACCTGGCTTACAAAGAACCTGACCTCTTACGATATCTTCTCTCTTGATACCACGAAGAAGAGCACCGATGTTATCACCAGCCTGTCCTTCATCAAGGAGCTTTCTGAACATCTCAATACCTGTTACAGTTGTCTTCTGGATTTCTGGCTTAATACCAACGATTTCAACTTCATCATTTAAGTGGATAACACCAGCTTCTACTCTACCGGTAGCAACTGTACCACGACCTGTGATTGTGAATACGTCCTCTACAGGCATGATGAATGGCTTATCTGTATCTCTCTGAGGATCTGGAATGTATGAATCTATTGTATCCATAAGTTCCATGATCTTATCTCCCCAAGGTCCCATTGGATCTTCAAGAGCCTTAAGAGCTGAACCCTTAACGATTGGACAATCATTGAATCCGTACTCTTCAAGCTGTTCTGTAACTTCCATCTCTACAAGTTCGATAAGCTCGTCATCATCAACCATATCGCACTTATTTAAGAATACAACGATGTAAGGTACACCAACCTGACGTGAAAGTAAGATATGCTCCTTTGTCTGAGCCATAACACCATCAGTAGCAGCAACAACAAGGATAGCACCATCCATCTGAGCTGCACCAGTGATCATGTTCTTAACGTAGTCAGCATGTCCTGGACAGTCAACGTGAGCATAATGTCTCTTCTCTGTCTCGTACTCAACGTGAGCTGTAGAGATAGTGATACCTCTTTCTCTCTCTTCTGGAGCCTTATCAATGTTAGCGAAATCAACAGCTGCGTTACCAGCTACTCTCTCTGAAAGAACTTTTGTGATAGCTGCTGTTAATGTTGTTTTACCATGGTCAACGTGACCGATTGTACCAATGTTACAATGTGGCTTACTTCTATTAAACTTTTCCTTTGCCATTTTTTAATATCCTCCTTAAATTTCGTACCCCTAAGGGCTATGCTTGGCTAAAACTCATTATATAGAATATATAAAAGATTTTCAACCTTTTTTTATCTCTTTATACCAGCAGGCACAAGGATTTTCAACCTTTTTACCTGCTGATATGATTTATTTTACTCTTTTAAGTCGAAAGGCACGGCAAAATGCCTTTCTGAGTTGTCAAACTATTATTTTGACTTTTCAGCGATAACCTTCTCCTGAACACTCTTTGGACACTGAGCGTATCTCTCAAAGAACATTGAATAGTTACCACGTCCCTGTGTAGATGAACGAAGCTCTGTTGAGTAACCGAACATCTCTGCAAGTGGAACGAATGCTCTGACGATCTTACCACCGCCGATATCATCCATACCTTCGATCTGGCCTCTCTTAGCATTTAAGCTTCCGATTACATCACCTAAGTATTCCTCAGGCATTGTAACTTCAACCTTCATGATAGGCTCCAGAAGAACTGGGTTTGCCTTAGCCATAGCATCCTTGAAAGCCATAGAACCAGCGATGTGGAATGCCATTTCTGATGAATCGACTTCATGGTATGAACCATCGTATACATTTGCATGAACACCAAGTACTGGGTATCCACCAAGAATACCAGCCTTAGCAGCTTCTTCGATACCTTCACCGACTGCTGGGATATATTCCTTAGGAATAGCACCACCAACAACTGTGGATTCGAACTTGAATGTCTCTTCGCCGTTTGGATCCATTGGCTCGAACTTAACTTTACAGTGACCATACTGACCACGACCACCTGACTGCTTAGCATATTTGCTATCAACGTCAACAGCCTTGGTAAATGTCTCTTTGTAAGCAACCTGAGGTGCACCTACGTTAGCCTCAACCTTGAACTCACGAAGCAGACGGTCAACAATAACCTCAAGGTGAAGCTCACCCATACCGGCGATGATTGTCTGTCCTGTTTCTTTATCTGTATGTGCTCTGAATGTAGGATCTTCTTCAGCAAGCTTTGCAAGAGCCTCGCCCATCTTACCCTGATCATTCTTTGTCTTAGGCTCGATAGCAAGCTCGATAACTGGCTCTGGGAATTCCATTGACTCAAGGATAACCGGATGCTGCTCATCACAGATTGTATCACCAGTTGTTGTTACTTTGAAACCAACAGCAGCTGCGATATCACCAGCGTAAACCTTATCAATTTCCTTACGAGCATTTGCATGCATCTGTACGATACGTCCTACACGCTCTTTCTTGTCTTTTGTTGCATTTAATACATATGAACCTGAGTTCAATGTACCTGAATATACTCTGAAGAATGCTAACTTACCAACGAATGGGTCTGTCATGATCTTGAATGCCAATGCAGCAAATGGTTCTTCATCTGATGAATGACGAACTACATCATTTCCTTCAGGATCTACACCTGTGATATCAGGGATATCTGTAGGAGCTGGCATATATTCAATAACACCATCAAGCATCTTCTGAACACCCTTATTCTTGTATGCGGAACCAAGGAATACCGGAACTGCTTCACAAGCAATAGTTGCTCTACGAAGAACTTTCTTCATTTCGTCGATTGAAGGCTCTTCACCCTCAAGGTACATCATCATTAAGTCATCATCTAACTCGCAGATCTTCTCTACAAGGTTCTCATGCCATTTGTCAGCAAGCTCTTTTAAGTCATCAGGGATCGTTGTGATCTCGATGTCTTCACCCTTATCATCTTTATAATAGTATGCATCCATCTCAAATAAGTCGATCAGACCGATGAAATCGGATTCTTTACCGATAGGAATCTGAACTGGAATTGCATTCTTGCCCAGACGATCAATAATTGTCTGAACTGAGTAGAAAAAGTCAGCACCCATTTTATCCATCTTGTTGATGAATGCCATACGTGGAACGTTGTATGTGTCAGCCTGACGCCATACGTTTTCTGACTGAGGCTCTACACCAGCCTTTGCATCGAATACACCAACGGCGCCATCAAGTACACGAAGTGAACGCTCTACTTCTACAGTAAAGTCTACGTGACCTGGAGTATCAATGATGTTGATTCTGTGCTCTAAAGCACCAGCCTTTGGTTTGTGATGATCCTCTAATGTCCAGTGACAGGTTGTAGCAGCGGAAGTGATTGTAATACCTCTTTCCTGCTCCTGCTCCATCCAGTCCATAGTAGCTGTACCATCATGAGTATCACCGATTTTATAGTTAACACCGGTATAGTATAAGATTCTCTCTGTAAGAGTTGTCTTACCAGCATCGATATGAGCCATAATACCAATGTTTCTTGTTCTGTCCAATGGATATTCTCTTCCAGCCAACGGATTGTCCTCCTTTTATTATTCTGTAGACGGCACAGATTAGAATCTGTAGTGAGCAAATGCCTTGTTTGCTTCTGCCATCTTGTGCATATCTTCTTTTCTCTTTACAGATGCACCTGTGTTATTAGCTGCATCCATGATCTCTCTTGCAAGTCTTTCTTCCATGGTCTTTTCACTTCTGGCACGTGAAAATGTTGTTAACCAACGAAGTCCAAGAGCCTGTCTTCTATCTGGTCTTACATCGATAGGTACCTGATATGTTGCACCACCGATACGTCTTGCCTTAACCTCGAGTAATGGCATGATGTTGTTCATAGCCTCTTCAAATACCTCGATAGCGTCCTTACCAGTTTCAGTTGCGATACGGTCGAATGCACCGTAAACAATCTTCTGAGCAACACCCTTCTTACCATCTAACATTACGTTGTTGATAAGCTTGGTAACCACCTTGTTATTGTAAATTGGATCCGCTAATACGTCTCTCTTTGCGATATGTCCTTTACGTGGCACGGTTCTTCCCTCCTTAATATTTATTAATTCTTCGGTACTCACATTATAAAATGTGTTCGTGCTGTTATTTCCATCTCTTCTATCTATCTGATGTTTTCTGCATTTTTATGCATCAACACCTTATCTCATAGCAAAAACATGGCCTAACCAGCACATTTTTTTGGAATGTTTCCAATAATACGGTTTTAATTACTTCTTAGCATCTTTTGGACGCTTAGCACCGTACTTAGAACGAGCCTGACGTCTCTTTGCAACACCTGCTGTATCAAGAGTACCTCTGATGATATGGTATCTTGTACCAGGTAAGTCCTTTACTCTACCACCACGGATAAGAACTACGCTATGCTCCTGAAGGTTGTGACCTTCACCTGGAATATAACTTGTAACTTCGATACCGTTTGATAAACGAACTCTGGCGATCTTTCTCAGAGCTGAGTTAGGCTTCTTAGGAGTAGCTGTCTTAACTGCTGTACAAACTCCTCTCTTCTGTGGAGAGCTTGTCTCAGTTGGCTTCTTCTTTAATGAGTTGAAACTTCTCTGAAGAGCTGGTGCAGTTGACTTCTTCTCTACTGTCTGTCTTCCCTTTCTAACTAACTGGTTAAATGTTGGCATGTTTTCACCTCCTACTTTCAAAATAAAAAATAATATAAGGCATACGTTCTCACGCATGCCTTACCATTATATATATTGAAATTATTCGTGTCAAGCACTTTTCAAATTTATTTATTCGTTATCAGATGTCTCTGCCTCTACAGATTCCAAGTCTGAAGCATTTTCTTCCGCCTCATCCTCTGCATCTGCATCGGTATCAACTGCATCTTCTAACTCTGTGCTTTCCAGATCATCTCCGAAGTCGATCTCGTCATCATCATCAAAGAAGTTGATCTCATCCATCTCTGTATCAAGCTTTACAGAACGATAACGCTTCATACCTGTACCTGCTGGGATCAGCTTACCGATAATAACGTTCTCTTTCAGACCATTAAGCGGATCTACCTTACTCTTAATAGCTGCATCTGTAAGAACCTTTGTTGTCTCCTGGAAGGACGCTGCTGACATGAAGGAATCTGTAGCAAGTGATGCCTTTGTAATACCAAGCATTACCTGTGAGCCTTCTGCCGGCTGTTTGCCTTCTGCGATGAGCTGCTCATTTGTATCTTCAAAATCAAGAACGTCAACCAGTGTTCCCGGAAGGTAGGATGAATCTCCGTTATCCTCGATCCTGATCTTCTTTAACATCTGACGAACAATGATCTCGATATGCTTATCATTGATATCAACACCCTGAAGTCTGTATACTCGCTGTACTTCACGAAGCATGTAATCCTGAACTGCACGGATACCTTTGATCTTTAAGATATCATGCGGATTAACAGAACCTTCTGTTAATTCATCACCGGCTTCCAGAACCTGATCGTCCAGAACCTTGATACGGGAACCATAAGGAATCAAGTATGCCTTTGATTCGCCTGTCTCGTCATTTGTGATAACAACTTCTCTCTTCTTCTTATTATCACGAAGCTGAACCTTACCGCCAAACTCTGCGATGATCGCAAGTCCCTTTGGCTTTCTTGCTTCGAACAACTCTTCTACTCTAGGAAGACCCTGTGTAATATCATCACCGGCAACACCACCAGTATGGAACGTTCTCATGGTAAGCTGTGTACCAGGCTCACCGATTGACTGAGCTGCGATGATTCCGGCAGCTTCACCAACCTGTACCGGCTGTCCGGTTGCCATGTTGGCACCATAACATTTTGCACATACACCAAGGTGTGACTTACATGTCAGGATCGTTCTGATCTTAATCTTTGCATCCTGTCTTGTAACACCTGTATCCGGATCAAGGAACGGAACACCGTTTGAATCTACACCCTGATTTACGATCAGAGCAGCTCTCTTTGGTGATACCATGTGGTTTGCCTTAACTAAAAGGTTACCATCTTTATCGTATACAGATTCTGCAAGGTAACGACCTGTAATTCTCTCCTGGAAGGATTCGATTACTTCTTTGCCTTCCATGAATGCTTCTACTTCCATACCAGGAATTGCTTTTCCTGCACAACAATCTGTCTCGCGAATGATCAGATCCTGTGATACGTCAACCAGACGTCTGGTCAGGTATCCTGAATCGGCTGTACGAAGCGCTGTATCGGACAGACCCTTACGAGCACCATGCGCTGAAATGAAATACTCCAGAACGTCAAGACCTTCACGGAAGTTTGACTTAATCGGAAGTTCGATCGTACGACCGGTTGTATCTGCCATCAGACCACGCATACCAGCCAGCTGTTTGATCTGCTGGTTAGATCCACGGGCACCGGAATCTGCCATCATGAAGATGTTGTTATATTTATCAAGTCCGTCCAGAAGGGCTTTTGTCAGAACCTTATCGGCTTCTTCCCAAACCTTAACAACAGCGAGGTATCTCTCCTCCTCTGTCATAAGACCACGTCTGAACATCTTTGTGATCTTGTCAACCTGAGTCTGAGCATCTGCAAGGATCTGCTTCTTCTCGTCCGGCACCTTCATATCTGAAATAGATACTGAAATAGCACCTCTGGTTGAATACTTGTAACCGATTGCCTTTACGTCATCCAGAACTTCTGCAGTCTTGGTTGCGCCATGTGTATTGATACATTTGTCAAGGATCGGCTTTAACTGTTTCTTACCAACATGGAAATCAATCTCAAGTTTCAGGATATTGTCAGGATTTGTTCTGTCAACATATCCAAGATCCTGAGGAATGATCTCGTTGAACAGCAAACGACCGAGTGTAGTATCGATGATACCTGTAACCTCTGTTCCGTCTTCTGTCGTAACAGTTCTTCTTACTTTTATCTTAGAATGGAGAGTGATCTCCTTGTTCTCATATGCAAGCAGTGCTTCGTTCTTTGACTTGAAGAACTTGCCTTCTCCGATATCGCCATCCTTCTCCATTGTCAGATAGTAGATACCAAGAACCATATCCTGTGAAGGAACGGCAACCGGAGCACCATCTGAAGGCTTCAGAAGGTTATTAGGGGACAGGAGCAGGAATCTACATTCTGCCTGTGCCTCAACTGTAAGCGGAAGGTGAACAGCCATCTGGTCACCATCGAAATCGGCGTTGAACGCTGTACATACCAGTGGATGAAGCTTGATTGCCTTACCTTCTACAAGGATAGGCTCAAATGCCTGGATACCCAGTCTGTGAAGTGTAGGAGCACGGTTTAACATAACCGGATGCTCTTTGATTACATCTTCCAGTACATCCCAAACTTCCGGCTCAAGCTTTTCTACCATCTTCTTAGCAGCTTTAATGTTATTCGCTCTGCCGCTGGCTGTCAGTTCTTTCATAACAAATGGCTTGAATAATTCGATAGCCATTTCCTTTGGAAGACCACACTGATAAATCTTAAGTTCCGGTCCTACTACGATAACGGAACGTCCTGAATAGTCAACACGCTTACCAAGAAGGTTCTGACGGAAACGTCCCTGCTTACCCTTTAACATATCGGACAGAGACTTTAATGCTCTGTTACCCGGGCCTGTTACAGGACGGCCTCTTCTACCATTATCAATTAACGCATCAACAGCTTCCTGAAGCATTCTCTTCTCGTTTCTGACAATGATGTCAGGAGCGTTCAGATCAAGAAGTCTTCTTAAACGGTTATTTCTGTTGATAATTCTTCTATATAAGTCATTCAGGTCAGATGTAGCAAATCTGCCGCCATCCAACTGAACCATAGGTCTGATATCCGGTGGGATAACCGGAATAACATCCATGATCATCCACTCCGGCTTATTCTCAGAATTACGGAATGCTTCAACAACTTCCAGTCTCTTGATGATTCTGGCTCTCTTCTGTCCGCTTGAATTCTTAAGCTCAGCCTTTAATTCTTCGCTTTCTTTATCCAGATCGATTGCTCTTAAGAGCTCCTGAATGGACTCAGCACCCATTCCTGCACGGAAGGAGCCGTATCCGAAGTCCTCTTCAGCCTTTCTGTATTCCTGCTCTGTCAGAACTTGCTTATAAGTAAGCGGTGTGTCCTTTGGATCAAGAACGATATAAGATGCAAAGTATAATACCTTTTCAAGTACTCTTGGAGAAATATCAAGGATCAGTCCCATACGGCTAGGAATACCTTTGAAATACCAGATATGGGATACCGGTGCTGCAAGCTCGATATGACCCATACGCTCTCTACGAACGCTGGCCTTTGTAACCTCTACACCGCATCGATCACAGATAATACCTTTATATCTGATCTTCTTATATTTACCGCAATGACATTCCCAGTCCTTGCTAGGTCCAAATATTCTCTCGCAGAACAAACCGTCTTTTTCCGGTTTTAATGTTCTGTAGTTGATAGTCTCAGGTTTCTTAACCTCACCATGTGACCATTCTCTGATTTTTTCAGGAGATGCAAGTCCGATTCTAATTGCGTCAAAGCTTAAAGCCTGTTCCTGTTCTGGAGTTTCCATGTTAAATTCTGGCATCTTACAAAATCTCCTTTCTAAAATTCATCATCCGAGTTGCCATCATAGTCGTCATTGTAATCATCCAGATATTCTCCGTCTGATAATGATGTCAGCTCATCATTTTCATCTGTTCCGCTGAAGCCCGCTTCTTCAAATTCACGTTCATCAGCTTCCCGTTTATCATCATCGATCATGCTCTTAACATTCTCGTCATACGCTTCGATCGTCTCACCGAGATCAACCTCTGTCATATCGTCTTTTACAACTCTGACATCGAGACCAAGTGACTGGAATTCCTTCAGCAGTACCTTGAATGACTCAGGGATACCAGGTGTAGGAATATTCTCACCCTTAATGATCGCTTCATATGTCTTAACACGTCCGATTACATCATCCGACTTAACAGTCAGGATTTCCTGTAATGTATATGATGCACCGTATGCTTCCAGTGCCCAAACTTCCATCTCACCGAAACGCTGTCCACCGAACTGAGCTTTACCACCCAGAGGCTGCTGTGTAACTAATGAGTACGGACCGGTTGAACGTGCATGGATCTTATCATCAACCAGATGGTGGAGCTTAAGATAATGCATGTAACCGATTGTTACAGGGCTGTCAAATTCTTCACCGGTTCTACCGTCACGAAGCTGTACCTTACCGGTTCTGTCGATCGGAACGCCCTTCCATTCTTCTCTGTGGTCTCTGTTCTCATAGAGGTAATTCATTACTTCTTCCGAAACAGAGTCTTTATATTTCTCATAGAAATCTTCCCACTCGGTATTTGCATAATCATTCGCCATCTCAAGAGTATCCATGATATCAAACTCGTCTGCACCATCAAACACAGGAGTTGAAACCTTGAATCCGAGAACCTGTGAAGCAAGACCAAGATGGATTTCAAGAACCTGTCCGATATTCATACGTGAAGGAACGCCCAGTGGGTTCAACACGATATCGAGCGGACGACCATTTGGAAGGAATGGCATATCTTCTACCGGAAGTACACGGGAAATTACACCCTTGTTACCATGACGACCAGCCATCTTATCTCCTACCTGGATCTTTCTCTTCTGAGCAATGTATACTCTGACTGATTTATTAACACCCGGTGAAAGTTCATCACCGTTTTCTCTTGTGAAGATCTTGGTATCCATGATGACACCAAATGCTCCATGAGGAACCTTCAGGGAAGTATCTCTTACTTCTCTTGCCTTCTCACCAAAGATGGCACGAAGGAGTCTTTCCTCTGCTGTCAGTTCTGTCTCTCCCTTAGGAGTAACCTTACCGACAAGGATATCTCCGGCACGAACCTCAGCACCGATACGGATAATACCATTCTCATCCAGATCCTTTAATGCATCATTGGACAGTCCAGCAAGATCTCTTGTGATCTCTTCCGGTCCGAGCTTGGTATCTCTCGCTTCGCATTCGTACTCCTCAATATGAATAGATGTATATACATCATCTTTTACAAGTCTTTCACTTAAAAGAACAGCATCCTCGTAGTTGTAACCTTCCCAGGTCATGAAACCGATCAGAGGGTTCTTTCCAAGTGCGATCTCTCCACCTGAAGTAGATGGTCCGTCTGCGATAACCTCTCCAGCCTTAACATGCTCGCCCTTGAATACGATAGGTCTCTGGTTCATACAGTTACCCTGATTGCTTCGTGCGAACTTGATAACGTGGTAGATATCCTTTGTTCCATCTTCATCTGCCTTAATACAGATTTCCTTACTTGTGGAATATTCAACTACACCATCTCTCTTTGCAACGATACATACACCTGAATCAACAGCTGCCTTTGCTTCCATACCGGTACCTACAACGGCTGATTCGGTAAGCATAAGCGGAACTGCCTGACGCTGCATGTTTGATCCCATCAGAGCACGGTTTGCATCATCGTTCTCAAGGAAAGGAATCATGGATGTAGCAACTGAGAATACCATCTTAGGAGAAACGTCCATCAGATCAACTCTTGATTTCGGGAACTCTGTTGTATCCTCTCTGTATCTTCCTGATACGTTGTTATTTACGAAATGACCATCTGCATCCAGAGGTTCATTTGCCTGTGCAACTCTGTAATTATCTTCTTCATCTGCCGTCAGATAAATAACCTCATCTGTAACTACAGGGTTTGCAGGATCTGATTTATCCAGTTTTCTGTATGGTGCTTCTACAAAACCATACTCATTGATTCTTGCATAAGTAGCCAGAGAGTTGATCAGACCGATGTTAGGACCTTCAGGAGTCTCGATAGGACACATTCTACCATAATGAGTATAGTGTACATCTCGAACCTCGAATCCTGCTCTGTCTCGTGACAGACCACCGGGACCAAGGGCTGATAATCTTCTCTTATGAGTCAGCTCAGACAATGGATTGTTCTGATCCATGAACTGTGACAACTGGGAACTTCCGAAGAATTCCTTAACTGCTGCTGTTACAGGCTTGATGTTGATCAGAGACTGTGGAGTGATCGTCTCTACGTCCTGAGTCGTCATTCTCTCTCTTACAACTCTTTCCAGTCTGGAAAGACCGATTCTATACTGATTCTGAAGAAGTTCTCCGACTGCACGGATACGTCTGTTACCCAGGTGATCGATATCATCCTTTGTTCCAATACCATATTCAAGGTGAATGTTGTAGTTAATTGAAGCGATAATGTCTTCTTTTGTTATATGCTTTGGAACAAGGTCAGATGCATCTCTTGCGATAGCTGCCTTTAATTCTTCTTCGTCTGAATATTCATTTAAAAGGGTTTCAAGAACAGGATAGTATACACCCTCATGGATACCTACTTCAGCAGGATCAAATCCAACATACTTGGACAGATCTACTACCATATTTGAAAGCACCTTTACATTACGTTCTTCTGTCTGGATCATAACATATGGTACAGCAGCATCCTGGATATCCTTTGCCTGTGCTCTTGTAAGTGTCGTGCCTGCTTCTGCGATCACTTCACCGGTTGCCGGATCGATCGCATCCTCTGCAAGTATCTGACCTGTAATTCTGTTCTGGAATGCCAGCTTCTTATTGAACTTATAACGTCCAACCTTTGCAAGATCATAACGTCTTGGATCAAAGAACATTGCATTGATCAGGTTCTCTGCACTCTCTACTGCAAGAGGCTCACCCGGTCTTATTTTTTTGTACAGCTCAAGAAGACCATCCTGATATGTCTCAGAAGGATCCTTTTCAATACTTGCTAAAATCTTTGGTTCTTCGCCAAACAGATCGATAATCTCTGCATTTGTTCCGATTCCCAGTGAACGGATAAGTACTGTGATAGGCACCTTTCTGGTTCTATCTACACGAACATAGAAAACATCATTCGAATCTGTTTCGTACTCTAACCATGCACCACGGTTTGGGATAACTGTACAGGAGTACAGCTTCTTACCAATCTTATCATGTGCAATATCATAGTAGATACCAGGTGAACGCACCAACTGGCTTACGATAACTCGCTCTGCACCGTTGATCACAAATGTACCTGTCTCGGTCATAAGAGGAAGATCACCCATGAAAATCTCATGTTCTGACATTTCCTTTGCGTCATTTGCATGGAGTCTTACTTTTACTTTAAGCGGTGCAGCATATGTTGCATCTCTTTCCTTGCACTCTTCGATTGAGTACTTCACATCATCTCTACATAACTGGAAATCTACAAACTCAAGACTAAGCTGTCCTGTATAGTCAGTAATAGGAGAGATATCTTTAAATGCCTCCTTCAGACCATCGGTAAGGAACCACTGGTATGAGTTTTTCTGAACTTCGATAAAGTTAGGCATCTCCAGTACATCTTTCTGTCTGGAATAACTCATTCGGATACCTTTACCAGATTGAACAGGACTAATTCTGTTTTTTTCCATCGACACATTCACCCCTTGGAATTTATTTTTAAGCGTATATTCTGTTGAAATGCTTACATTTAACCGAAATATATTAGCCGTGTCATTATATGTCTGGTTCGAACGCAAACCAACCCATAGTATAGACATCCTACACTGTATCACATTTTCAAGGTATATGTCAAGAAATATTTGGAATTTTTTATTAAAGAATTGTATATGAACTTTTATCCATATTTATATGCCCCTCTGCATTCTTTTGAAACAGCCTGCAGCGGTATTATTACAGAACAGATACATAACGCTGACTATATCATGTCGTATCTGTGTTCAGAATCTTATAATCACTTATTCGGTCTCAACTGCTCTTATTGATAAAAATGATCAGTTCGCCGGAACTTTGACAAAAACGACCTGGCAGGTAATTCTCCCGCCAGGTCGAAAGATATTCATAAATACAAGGAATAAAATTACTTTAATGTAACCTTAGCGCCTTCAGCCTCTAACTTAGTCTTAGCTTCCTCAGCCTCGTCCTTTGAAGCTCCCTCTTTGATAACCTTTGGAGCGCCATCAACAGCGTCCTTAGCTTCCTTTAAGCCAAGACCTGTGATCTCACGAACAACCTTGATAACCTTAACCTTGTTAGGACCAACTTCTGTAAGTTCGATATCGAATGAATCCTTCTCTTCTACTGCTGGAGCGTCTCCGCCTGCTGCTGCTACAACAACACCTGCTGCTGCTGATACGCCGAATTCTTCCTCACATGCTTTAACTAAGTCATTTAATTCTAATACTGATAAACCTTTGATTACTTCAATAATTTCCTGAGTTGTCATTATTATTTCCTCCATTAATATAATATAGTTTAATAATTGCTGCTTCTATTAAATAGAAGCCGATGTGCCTGTATGCACAAATAATTAAGCTTCCTTCTGTTCTGCAATCTGCTTGATAACACGAGCGAAGTTTGCAATAGGTGACTGGATACTTCCAAGGAATTTGGAAATAAGTACTTCTCTTGAAGGAATGTTTGCAATAACTGCGATACCTGCTGCATCGTAGAATGTACCTTCTACAACGCCACCCTTAAGCTCAAGTGCCGGAGCAGTCTTTGCGAAGTTAGCCAGGATTCTGGCTGCTGCTGTAGCATCTGTCTTACAGATAGCTAATCCGGTAGGTCCTTCGAGACATGGCTTCAGTCCCTCGAACTCTGTGCCTTCAATAGCGAAGTTGATCATGGTGTTCTTGTATACCTTATAAACAACCCCAGCTTCTCTTAACTGCTTACGAAGCTGTGTGTCCTGCTCAACTGTAAGTCCACGGTAGTCAACTACAACTGCTGTCTGAGCACCATCTAAGTTAGCTTTGATTTCTTCAACTACTGGCTTCTTAATCTCTACCTTTGCCATAATGCGCCTCCTTGTTTTACTAATGACTGCACATAGTTAACAGAAAGCATCTTCTGCTAAAATAAGAAAAGCTCTCTGTCGATAAGACAGAGAGCATATAGTTAAAATAATATTAACGATATATTCCTCGGTAGGTGTTTTTCAACTTATGCCATCCGGCACCTACTGTCTTCGGCAGTTCATCGGGAGATACTTTACCATAACACAAGGAATATGTCAATACGTTTTTTCACTTTTTGATGTAAATTTTCACTTTTCCATGTAAATTTACACTTTTTCGTGCAAATACTTTTGCTCACATTATTTATGATGTGTAATTCTTTTATATCTGTTTTTGTCTGGATCTTATTCTTCCCATTTCTTTACAAGGATACTTGCATTGTGTCCGCCAAATCCAAGAGAATTGCTCAGTGCATATGTAATGTCCTTATGAACGCCCTCACCCTTTGTATAATTCAGGTCGATCTCGCCTTCTGTCTCACGAAGACCTACTGTTGGGTGAATGTATCCATCTTCGATAGATTTTACGCATGTAATAAATTCAACTGCTCCGGCCGCGCCAAATAAATGACCGATCATGGATTTTGTAGAATTGATATTTACATTATATGCATCCTCACCAAATGCTTTCTTAATGGCTCTTGTTTCATAAAGATCATTGTGGTGGGTACTTGTTCCGTGTGCATTGATATAATCAACGTCTGCCGGTGTAATGCCAGCCTCGTTGATCGCGAGTGTCATGGCTCTTGCTGCACCCTCTCCATCCTCGGCAGGGGATGTAATGTGAAATGCATCACAGGTGGAACCATATCCGACAACCTCGGCAAGGATCTTTGCTCCTCTTGCCTGCGCATGCTCCAGAGATTCCAGAACTACGACTCCAGCTCCTTCACCGATAACGAATCCACATCTGTCTTTGTCAAACGGAATCGACGCACGATCTGCTTCTGTTGCACTTGAAAGAGCTGTCATGGAGATAAATCCTGAAACATTTGTCTCACAGATCGGTGATTCAGCGCCTCCGGCTACCATCACATCTGCATCTCCGACCTGAATATAACGATATGCCTCGCCAATGCTGTTTGTTCCTGTCGCACATGCTGTTACAACATCTGTACATTTGCCCTTTAAGCCATATGCGATCGCTACATTTCCGGCTGCCATATTCGAGATCATCATAGGAACCATCATTACACTGACACGGTTTGCCTTACCATTCATAACCTTGGCATGTTCCTTTTCGATCGTAGCTACACCGCCAAGTCCGTTACCGATACAGGTTCCGAATCTTGTCAGGTCTTCTTTCTCAAGATCAATACCCGCATTCCTGATTGCTTCGCCTGTAGCTGCAACTGCATACTGGCAGAACGGCTCCATTCTTCTGGCTGCCTTTGGATCCATATATTGTTTCGGATCAAAATCTTTTACTTCAGCACCCATTTTGCATTTATATTCGGATACATCAAATTTTGTAATCTCGCCAATACCTACTTTATTCTTCTTAATGCCATCCCAGAATTCTTCTACGTTATTTCCAATCGGGGTTACAGCGCCCATTCCTGTTACAACTACTCTTTTCATCTCGTTTTCCTTTCAAAAGACAATCTATCCATTTAGTACATATCATATAAATATGTACCGCCGTAATGCTCATTGTACCATTTCACCTGCCGGTTCAATGTTGGTTTCGCATTATGCTGGTATGTACAAACACATCCCATCGCAATGCTCATTGTACCATCTCGTTTTTAAAACCGCAAGTGTTGGTCTGTTTCTCTTTCAAAATATCTATTTCTCTTTCAGAATATCCATCATCTCAGCGATCATTTCTTCATCCTGAAGCCGGAACAGAATCTCTACTCGTCTGGATGCTTCCAGATCGACAGATCCATCCTCCTTATAAATCGGATTGCTGTAGGACTTTCCATTTGCCGTCAGCACACTTCGAAGCAGTTCAACATCCGTGGAGCTTATGATCCCGTTACTCTCAGTCAGACAATACTTTGCAACAGAAAAGGCTCTCTGCTGGGAAAGTTCAAGATTATAAATATAAGATCCATTCGTATCTGTATGACCTTCTATAATAATCTCCGATACATAATCACGATATTTTTCATCTAACAGCACATTACAATATTTTGGAAGAAATTCTTTTAAGAACGTCTTTCCTTCTTCCTTCAGATCACTGTCTGCTACATCAAACAAAACGCTTGCATCAAATGTGATCGCTCCGGTTTTTTCATCAACTTTTACATTTAACGAACTGTCTGCAAACTCATCGCGGAGAGCCGCCACCAGATCACTTCGGATGCCTGCGATACGGTCAAGCTCCTCCTGCTGGTCTTTTAAGAGCTGTTCCTGCTCTTTAATGATCTCCTTCTGCTTATCAAGCTCTGCCTGTTTGCTCTCGTACTGGCTCTTTGACTGCATCAGTGTAAATGAAATGATCAGGATAAAGATCAGAAGGAGTGCTGCCATCATATCGGAATAAGACAGCCAGTAGGAGGTTTCTTCTTCCTCCGGTCTTCTTCGTTTCTTGCTCATGCCTTATCCCTCCCTGCTGCTCTGTTCGATCGCTCTCGGGCGGTTCAATCTGCCACGGAAGATATCATTCTGATCCTTTGTCAGGATACGGATATCCTCGATGTCCTCATGCATAGATTTCAGATAAGCCAATGTCTCCTCGATGGCTTTCTGTGTTGCTATCGTTGCTTCCAACTGTTTCTTCTGAAAATCCAGTTCCAGATTACCGTTATCGTAAGTCGCATCCGGACGTACATACCGTTTGAACTCTGCTACAAATTCATCCAGCTTATGATATGCCTGTTCCAGAACCGTCTTAAAGATCAGATTAAATGTCAGGGAAAAGATCATTCCATAGATAGAGGTATGGAATGCAACCTTGATACCATCCATCAGAGGTCCGATACTGTTCGTGATCTCTTCTGCTGATCCAGTGTTAAATGCCTGAAGTCCGATTGACAGACCGATAAAGGTACCAAGAATACCAAGTCCGGTCATGGCACCCGGCACCAGATTCAGACGACCCTTTTCTACTGCATCATCGATCAACTGATAATTTATAAAATCTTCGATGTCACAGGCATATTTTCCTTCTTCATCCTGCTCCAGACGTTTCATTTCTTCCACATAATCTACATAGGAATTTCTCAGATGTTCCTCATTAAAGATACCATACCGGGTCTCGGTACGATACAGATCCCAAAGAAGCTTCTTTTCTTTTGCATAGTCGCCCTTGATATAGCTGATGGCTATACGAAAATCTTCCCCCATCTGGTCGATATGCTTCAGATGCTTATATGCATAGACAAATATCGCTCCCACGATTCCAAACATACAGACACTGATCAGCACATTTGCCGGATCCAGACTATCATTTGTCACATTCAGTAAAATACAGATGCCGAGCATCACCACATAGACAACAGGCAGCCACTTTTTATTCAGCTCTACCTTCATGTTCTGCTTCTTACGGAATGCTCTTGCCGCACGTTCATTCTGCGGCCGAATGGTTTTTAACCGGTTTCGTTTGTTCATTTTTTCGTTTCCTCTCGTATAATCTCATTCAGCCTTTTCATTCGTATCTGCCAAAGCGTTTCCCCATTCGTTTTATTGTAGCATTAATCCGCATTTTTTACCATCACAATGCGTAAAAAAACGGCACCAGATACAAATAAATTCTATTATCTGTATCTGATGCCGTATATTAACAATTCCGAATTAATACCATGTATCCGGATTATACGGATCGAATGTATGAACATCTATCTTATAATTCTTTTGCCAGAAATCAGCAACATTTTTATACGATGCGATTTGGATACAATGTTCATCAACACTTGTCAGAGGGGTCTGATCCATTCTGAATTCTGTAATCTTATGATAATCCTCCGGCAGGCATTTCATATATGTACTCTTATGGTTCGCCATATTACCATTTAGTTCTCCAAACATATAGCCGCCTTCATAGATCACCATTCCGATCGTGTGAAAATACATCTTTGTATGTTCATCATGAACCGCATTATAATTCTTGAGCGAACCATATATGGTCGGCTGCAGATTTCGATAATATTCTTTTTCCGAATCATTGTATACAACCATTCCATATGCTCCGTAGTATTTTGCTGCCTCGACCATATACCAGACCGCCCCGCAATTATATTCTTTATATGGAAATGAGCCTATATAAGCATCCAGTAACTGTATCATTTCTCCCATATCAAGATTTTTTGCAGATCTGTTATACTTCTTTTCATAGCCTGCTCTCAGTTTCTCGAACAGCCTGTTTACTTTTAAAACATCCGCCAGAGTTCCCCAGGTTGTAACCGATTCCTTCAGGGCTGTTTTTCTTTCTGCCTTTGTGATGCCTTCCATCTTGACCGTTTTTACTTTTTCTTTTCCATAATAAATAGAAAGATCATATGGTTTTTCTACCAAGCTGTCTATGTAAATATAGGTCATATATTTATATCCTGCATTTATATAAGGAGCAACGTTATAATATTCCATATTTATCTCTCCAAAGACTTCCCAAATGGACGATTCCAGTTTATGGGTGTTTGCTCCGAACAAAATCTTTATGTTTTTGTAATTTGGCAGATATGTTGTTGCCCCACCGGAACCATCAAGCACCGGCAGATCAGCCTCTCGGTATCCATATGAATCTCCATATTTCGCAATAAATTTTCTTGGATTTACCGGTTTCTTCGAATAGACAACAAGCCCTTTCCATTTGCTCACAACACCCTCACCCATATTATCCAGCCCGCCGATCTTTTCACCGCCGTCCTCGTATGACTCTGTTATGATCATCTGATTGTTATCGATTGTTTTCGGTTTTCTCCTCGTTTTGATAAAATACGGATTATCTTTTATGCCTGAGTTTTTTAGTGCATTTTTCCCGATCTTTTTTATCATCAGATTCTGCTTGTCCAGGTTCGTATACCACAGATTTTTGCAATTCTGAAATGCTCCTGCTTCAAATACCTTCAGATTGGATGCGTCATAGAAAATAAGAGTCAGAAGATTGGTACATCCGTAAAATGCCTGTTTTTTTACTGTACGGATGTTATTTCCCAATGTGACCTTCCATATTTTCTTGTTATTGTAAAACGCTTTTTTCCCAACAGACGTAACCTTAAAACTATAAGTTCCCTTATACTTTCCTGTCTTCGATGTAATCTTTATACTGGCAGGCACCATCACCTCAGTGCGCTTCTTTTTTGCTTTTTTTGTAAATCCCGTTACCTCTACCGTTTTCTTCTTCGGGGTCAGTGCGGTTATTCTGTAGGTATAATTCCCTACCGTGACTTTTGTTCCAACTTTTGCATTTTTGATCTTTACAGTCTTTGCTGCCGCAAGTTCCGGTGTCTCACTTTCCAACGCTGCCACATTTGCTGTAAACGGTCCACTCATGCACAACATGACTACCGCCATGCACCAGACAACGAACCGCTTTAATCTGCTTTTCATTTTTCCCATAATCATCTCTCCTTTACTTATAATCATGAATGTCAGGCATCTACTATAATAGACAGGATGACTCCTAAAAAAGTTTTAACATAGCCTTCAAAAAAAATCCAGATAGAGCATTTCTGCCATATCCGGACTTCTGCTAAAATATACATATTACCTGTTCTGCCTATGCTCTTATCCTATAATTGTCTTGATTTCCGTCTCACTCATATCGGTTACATCCATGATCTGCTCTAAGGAATAGCCTTTCTTATGCATTTTCAGGATAACCTCAGATTTTCCAATAGTCTTGCCTCGTGCTTCGCCTATTTTTTCGCCCTCTGACCTGCCAGCGGCTTCGCCCTTTGCATATCCCATTTCTTCTACGCCTTCACTCAGATTACACATGACTTTCACCTCATCTCTAATACCATTTCTGTCTACCGGTATGTCATACTCCTGTTTCATCAGCTTCAATTTCTGTTCCGCCGTCATTGTCTGCGATAGTAACGCTCCCAGCAATCGATGCAGTTCATATTGTTCTTCCTTTGGTGAAATCTCCCTCGCCAGTCCGATCATCACGATGTTAGGGATATCCAGATTGCCTTTCCAATCCTGTTCGCCAAGTAAATCATCTTTTACCATATGAATATGACTCAGACTGTTCTCTTTCATATTCATACAGATCCAGATGGAATACACCTGTTTGATCTCGTTATAGTCAGAACCTGTAAATTCCCGCTCTTTCTGGGATGACACCAGTCTTGCCGTATAGAAGATTGCCCGATTAAGTATGTGATACTTCGTCGGTTCATTTTTCTGCGCTTCCAGATTGATGATCATTTTCGCCAGTCCATCCCGCATCCATACATGGAAGATAATATCAAAATATATCTTTCCCTCATCAATTTCGGAACTTTCTGTATTCAGTCCGACAATCCGTTCACCGGTTCTGGCATCCACCGTTTCTTTGTTCGTTAATCCCGGTTCTACCGGAACCTGGCTGATATACGGTTCACCTTCAATCAATGATGCAACCGTATCTGCATCCATACCTTTAAATTCTTCTACTACCCTGATCAGTATATGCGCCAATATGATCTTCTGTCCAAGCAAGCGCTTGGCACTGGCATCATACTGTGCTTTCTGATCAGTAGCCTTGGAGGAATATACAATTTCGTTATCCATATTTCATCTCCTTTCCCGATAAAAAAGAATAACATGCATATTTTAGCTTTGTATATTGCCTCCGTCTCTCCAAGTTTGATTGTAACGGATATCAGAAAGGAAAACAAGTTTATAATTATTTATCAATATTTCGCAAAATCATTTAATAAACTTGTCGCAGCCTGTGGATTTCTCTTTTTTTCGATCAAATATTGAATAATCTTCTCCAACTCCTCCGCTGCATCAATCGTAATAAAAATCTTATATGCCATATTTTGTCCTCATATCTGCCACAAATGCATCTGCGTCTATACATGTTCCCTGCTCTGCGTGTTCCCTCGCATCTTCCAGTCTTTTCAGTACATCTTCTTCGGACATACTTTGATATATGTTGTTACTTCTTTTAATCTCAAATGGAAATCCATTTGCGGCTACTGCCTGTGTCAAAAAGATTCTTATCGCTGTCGTAGTATCTGTTCCCAAATCCTTGAACAAACTATCTGATTTTCTTTTTAATTCATCGTCTACTCTAACCTGAATTGTACTTGCCATATAGCGCCTCCTTCACTCTTGCTGTTGTATTGCATTTGTATTGATATATCAATATATTGTATTACTTTTATATGTTTATATTACAATATCAAATATAAAAAAACAATATTAATGATAATTTCATTACAAAATTCAAAATAAATACAATTTTTTGGAAAATAAAAATGTTATAACGAAACAATACCAGATACAAATATATACTTTGTATCTGGCATTTATATTCTTTAAACTATATTCTATTCTGTCTTACAGGCTCATGCCACCGTCTACACGGATAACCTGTCCTGTAATGTAAGATGCCTTGTCGGATGCAAGGAATGCTGCTGTCTCAGCGATATCTGATACCTCACCCAGTCTCTTAACTGTGATGTGGTCGAGCATCGCATCCTTCATCTTATCTGACATTGCGTCTGTCATATCTGTCTTGATGAATCCCGGCGCAATCGCATTTGCTGTTACACCACGGCTGCCAAGCTCCTTTGCTACAGACTTCGTCATGCCGATGATTCCGGCTTTGGATGCAGCATAGTTGATCTGTCCTGCATTTCCCTCAATGCCGACTACGGATGACATGTTGATGATCCTGCCGTACTTCTGCTTCATCATCGGTCTGTACACATGCTTGATACAGTTAAATGCACCCTTCAGGTTGATATTGATAACCTGATCGAAATCTTCTTCCTTCATACCGAGCATGATATTATCTTTTGTAATACCGGCATTGTTTACGAGGATATCAATTCTGCCATACTGCTCCAGTGCGAACTTGATAAGTCCCTCTGCTTCTGCAAAATCAGCTACATTTGCCTTATAAGCAACTGCTTCTCCGCCAGCTTCCTTGATCTCTGCTACGAGACTGTTTGCACGCTCCTCTGAGCCATTATAATTGACAACTACCTTTGCGCCATATCCTGCAAATGTCTTTGCGATGGCTCTGCCGATACCACGTCCGGCTCCTGTTACGACTGCTACCTTATCCTTAAGCATTCAGTTCCTCCAATTTCTTCAGATCATCAACCGTTGCGATGTTGATGCATTTCATTTCCTTGTTGATTTTTCTCATGAAGCCGGACAGGGTCTTTCCTGGTCCAACCTCTACAAATGTATCTACGCCGTCTGCGATCATAGCTTCGATACTCTGCTGCCATCTGACAGATGAATATACCTGACGCATCAGTAAAGTCTTAACCTCTGAAGCATCTGTTACATAACATGCATCGGCATTACATACATATGGAAGGAAATCTTCTGCGATCTCTACATCTCTTAAGTATGCATATAACTTTTCACCGGCCGGTTCCAGCATCTTGGAATGGAATGGGCCGCTGACATTTAACTTGATCACTCTCTTGACTCCTGCTGCCTGAAGGGCTTCACATGCTTTGTCAAGGGCTTCTGTCTCACCGGAAATAACGATCTGTCCGGGGCAGTTATAATTTGCGATCTGAACATTGCCCGGAGTCTCCTCACAGACCTTTGCGATCACTTCTGCATCTGTAGCGATAACGGCTGCCATAGCACCCTGACCAAGCGGAACTTCATTCTGCATCAGGATACCACGCTGTCTTACGGTACGGATCGCATCCGGAAGCTTCATAGCTCCACAAGCTGTAAGTGCGCTGTACTCACCAAGTGACAGACCTGCGAATACATCTGCCTTCAAACCTGCATTCTTTACATGCTCATAGATAGCAAGTTCTGCTGCTACCATAGCAGGCTGTGTATATTCTGTCTTGTTGATATCTTCATTTTCCTCAAAGCAGATCTTCTTCAGATCAATGTCAAGCACACTGTCTGCTGTATCGATTACTGCCTTGCTGTCTTCAAAACTGTCATAGAAATCCTTAGCCATGCCTACATACTGTGCGCCCTGGCCAGGGAAAATAACTGCTGTTTTACCCATTTTCTCACCTGTCTATTCTTTATATTTACTGACAACGGCCGAACATCATTCACTCTTTGACTGTCGCCATCGTCTGTTCCTCTATACTAAAAGAAGCAGCCAGTCTGTCATCCACCAACCTGCGCTGGGCAAATCTGGTATATAGACATCTTCGCTGCCTCTTGTCTGCTTCTGATGTGAATTATTCTTCTACACCTTTGCTCTTAAGATAGTTAAGTACGTCTTCGAATGTAGCAACGTCTTCAAGCTCCTCAGCAGGGATCTCAACGTCGAATTCATCTTCCATCTTCATTACTATCTCATATAAATCTAATGAATCTACTCCTAAATCATCTTTGAAGTTAGTATCAAGCTGCATCTCATCCTGTGATACTCCTAACTGCTCTTCGAAAATAGCTTTTACCTTATCGAACATATTAATAATTCCTCCTAAATATAGTAAATGTTTATCTCACTGCCCCGCGGACGATTATAATATAACGCATGGATACAGTAAAGTCAACAAAATACTGTTCCGTTTTTTTCCTTTTTTTCTATCTGTTTCTGACAGCATCTAACGGCTGCAATTTCGATGCAAATCTCGCAGGAAAATATCCGGCACATATCGCAAGCAGAATCGCTCCGACAACGGCTCCGACTGCAAGTTCCCATGGGATTATTGCAATCTGCGTTCCCTTTGCCAGATCGAACATTTTAATAGCGATCTTATCTACGATACCCTTAAAAACATACGATAAAAGCACTCCTATGATACCGCCCGCCGCTCCGATGATTCCTGCTTCTGTAAGGAACAGGAGCTGCAGCTCATCCGGATCGCATCCGAGAACCTTTAATACACCGATCTCATTGATCCGGTCAAATACCGATGTTGTCATGGTATTGCTGATTCCGATCACCGCTACGATCAGTGCGATCGCTCCGATACCACCCAGTAAAAGCTGTACCATCTTCAGATATTTCTGTATCGTATCCAGATACTCTTTCTCATTTTCCGTCGTATACCCCATATCCTGAAGCTTCTTCACGGTAGAATCGACATGATCGATATTATCAACAGTCACAACCGCTCCGGAATATACGAAATTCTTGTACGGATTTCCATTTGCATCAAGCGGCTGTCCCGGCAGCGTTCCCCCACTGGATACTCTGCCTAAAAAGCTCTTTAACACATCCAGATCGCAGTAAATGCTCTGTGAGTCTCTGTTATATGTATCTTCTCCACTGTCAATAACCGCTCCGACTTCTATCTTCACCGATGCCATCTCCTGCGAGTCCCAAAAGGATAGATCCACTTTTTTTCCGATCCATGTCTCTGCTTTTTTCTTCTCTGTCACATCATAGGTCTGCTCCGTTTCCGGATTATAGAATAAGGATGTAACCTTATTTCCCATGATAAGCACCGGCTTCACGCTCGATGTTGTCTGCTTTGACGTCTTTGTATACTTAAGCTTCGCAAGTTCTGACTGTGGAATACCGGTAATCGCACCATCATAAGAATATTTTCCATTTGTGATGGTCACATACATCTCATAGGTCGGATATACGGAACTGACATATTCAAGCTCCTGAAAAGTTTTCACGGTCTGATCCATGATCATCCGGTCTTTGTGCTTGCCGCCGGTTGCTCCGGTCACCTGAATCCGACAAATACTTTCACTATCCACCATGGTATTGATCATTTCCTGTCGTACGCCGATACCAACTGCAAGCAGGGTCACAACAGAGATCACACCGATCACAACTCCAAGTATGGTTAGAAAGGTTCTGGTTTTTCGTCTTTTCATATTCATCAAACATAAATGACTGATCCAACCCATTTAGAACTCCTCCAATATCTCTTTCTTCCTCTTTCTTCTGCGAATCATCCAGATAACAATGAGTGCTGCAACAACCACAGCGGCAACAATCTCTATGATCATCTTACTGTAATCCTTCTTCTGTACATCCTTTACCTTTTCAATATCTGTATAGACAGGTGCATTTACGCTGATCGAGAAATTCTCTTCCAGCGTTGTTACATTTCCTGACTTATCTTCATATGTAACGATAAGCTTACCCATCTCACCGCCGGTGCCTGTCGTCTTCGTTGTGTTTGCAAGTATATCGATCGAGCCATTCTTACCCGGTTCGATATTGCCGATATAGACATCACCTTCAGATGTAAATCTTGTATCGATCTTTGCCTTTACATTATAGAGGGTAGATGCTCCCAGATTGCTGACACTTCCCATGATCTCGATAGAATCTCCGAGTGTCACATCTGACTCTGCATATACGCCTGTGATCTCACCGCGCTGTTTGATCGTAACCGGCAGATAGATCGTATCTGTCACGGTATATGGATTGCCATAGCGGTCTTCATACTCATCTGTCACTGTCAGCTTATAAGCCTTTTCTTCCAGATTGGCTGCTGCCTGCATCGGGAACTCAAATGTATAAGTCTCTCCGCCTTCCAGACTTGCCAGATATCCGGTTCCGGCTCCGGATGCCGGAATCAGTTCGCCTCCCTCGGAAGCGACTGCCATTTTCAGATTACTGATCTTTTTATCTGCGGTATTCTTGATCGTAACCTCAAGTGTAAAGGTTCCGCCTGCCACTACTTCATTCTCTTTGATCTTATAATCGGTTACCATAACCTTTGGCTCCGCTGCCGATACAAAAGCCATCGTGTCCTTATATCCAAATACAGTAAGGAATCCAAGTACACATGCCATACAGATTGTTAGTATTCGTTTCATCTCTACATCTCCTCTCCTTCTGATATCTTTCCATCCGTGATCCTCACGATACGGTCTGCCTCTCTCGCCAGATCGATATTATGTGTGATAAGTACCAGTGTCTGATCCAGCTTCTTAACAGAATCCTGAAGCAGAGTGATAACTTCATTTCCGTTTTTGGAGTCAAGTGCTCCGGTAGGCTCATCGGCAAGAATCAATGCCGGGCGATTTGCCAGTGCTCTTGCGATCGCTGCACGCTGCTGCTGTCCACCGGATAACTGGTTTGGAAGATGCTTCCGTCTGTCCTTCAGACCTAACATCTCGATAATATGATCGATGTAATCGCGATCCGGCTTTCTGTGATCGAGCAGGATCGGCATCTTGATATTTTCCTCTACTGTCAGTACCGGGATCAGATGATATGCCTGAAATACAAATCCGATCTTTCTTCTACGGAAGACTGACATCTCCTCATCGGTCAGTCTTGTAATATCCTTTCCGTCTACGATGACATTTCCCTCATTTGGAGTATCCACACCACCCATAACATGAAGCAGGGTGGATTTACCGGAACCGGATGCACCGACAACCGCCACGATCTCGCCCTTATTCACTGTCAGGTTCACATCATCAAGCGCCCATACTCTGGTATTTCCTTCTCCGTATATCTTTGTTACATGTTCCATTTTTACGATTTCCATAGCGTACCCTCTTTCCTCTGCCTTTCCCGCAGATCTTTCTATCTATAATTTTTATCTATATATTTATTGCATTTCTGTTTTTTAACCTTGTAATACAGCAACTCCGTTTCACCTTTCATCTGCTGTATCAAACTTACCTTTCACGCCTACTCTTCAAGCCTCAGATCTTCTACCATGGCTACCGGAAGATCTCTGATCCCCAGCCAGATGCTTCCGCAGATGATCAGACCGGATGCCACAAGTCCGACTCCAAATGCCCACCAGGCAATGGACTTTCCTGCCTCGATCACCATATTAAGATACATGAATACTCCATACGATAACCCGATACCTATAATAAAGCCGAGTACATTGGCTACCACTGTCGTCATAACCCCCTCTAACATAACGGTTTTCAACAGGCGCTTTCTGGACATTCCGATGACACGGAGCTGTGCGAATTCTTTTCGTCTCAGATGCAGATTTCCGGCTGTCGTATTCACAATATTTACTGAACTTAATACAAAGATAAACAATACCGCTGCGATTGCATACCGGACAAAGCTTTTCAGGTATACACAGAGCTGCATAGACTCTCCATATAAGGAATCACCGATATAGGAAAGCATATCTGTTACAGAGCTGGCTGATACACTATCCAGATTGACCTTATATTTCATTCCGGCAATGTCATTTTCTCCATATCCGGTCAGATCGAAATAATCATTCTGGCGCATATAGATCTGACGGTCTGCAGTCTCACCAAATACCTGTGTGCCAAGATCCAGAATACCTTCTACCTTATAGGTCTTGTAGTGTCCCTCTGCGATCAGCTGATCTCTGATCTGCTCATATTCCACATACTCCTGGCGCATAGCCGTTCTTCCTTCTGCATTTTCTATTTCGCCACTGTCTTGTGTCGTTCCTGCTTCCTTCTGCAGTTTTTCAAATTCCTGCTCGATCCTCTCCTTTGCTTTCAGACATTCCTTCTGATACAGAGCAAAATCGACTAACTGAACGGTATCACCCAGTTCAAAATGATAAGTCTCAAAATGATAGATCTTGTCATATAAGGTATCAGCCTCATCCCCATAGGCATCTCCGTCCAGATCCCAACTGTTAAAGCTTCCTCCTGCCACAACCAGAATACCATTCTCTGACAGCTCCGTTGTTCCCGCTGTCAGATATTTTGTAAGATGATTCAGATCTGAATCATCGCATCCGATCACATCGGTACTGTTTACCATAGTTTCCGCTACACTTCTGGTAACTTCCGGATCCTTATCATCAGATGCCTCTCCTGTTCCATTTAACTTATCCATATAGACACCGTAATAATGTCCCATCGTAACCTTTGTCCGGAATTCATCTGTGATCTTTCCTGTATAAGAATCCGTATCTACCAGATCGGCCTTGCAGCCATATACCTTCTTCGATTCTTCTACACTATTATTCCGTGACAATTCCCGGAATACCTCTACAAATGGCAAGGTGCTCTGCGCTTCCTCCAGACTCGTTGTAGCGGATGAATATGATGTCAGATTGATCTGATAATCTCCAAACTTTTCATCTGTAGACTTCCAGTATTTCCGAAGCTGTCCCCAACAGCTGCAGATCAATACGATCGCCGAAATGCTAAACACCATAGCGGTTACTGTCTTTATAAATCTTCCTTTGTTTCGAAGAACACTCTTTCTGGCATATGATCCTTCGATTCCAAATATCTTTCCCATCAGTCCGCCGCCATGACGACGAAGCTTTTCTTTCTTGATCCTGTATTCACCACGAACCGCACTGACCGGCGTCATCTTCGTTACCAGCTTGGCATTCTCACGCATTACGAAATACATATCTCCCAGATAAGTGATCAGGATCGGTATCATCGGAATGATATGGAAGCCTGCGCTTATCTTAAATATAAATCCAAGGATCATGCTGACAATTCCGCCCATCACAATGCCGGCAAGCAGTCCGGCTATCTCAAGCATGGCTCCCATCCGATAGATGATGCCGCTTAGCTGTCCTTTCGTTGCTCCGATACATCGTAAGATTCCATAGTCTTTCACCTGCTCTAATGTGAACATCTGGATCGTATTTCTGATAACTCCGACTGCAAAGATTGCAAATATATATGCAATCAGCAGAACCACGATCAATATAACGGCAAATCCTTCCTCCATGTCCTGCAGATACCAAGTGGAAAGATTCCAGTTAAGTTCTGCATCCACCCCATAATCTTCTATCATCTCGTTCATGATCTTAGCCATCCTGTAAGGATGTCCGGTATTTACATACAATGCATTGTCGTATACCTTTTCTACATATTTGCCATCCGTTCCGTTCACTGTCTCCCACTCACTCACCGCATATTTTCCTGTATATGCCTGTGTGACACGATCATCCGACGCAATCTGTGATAAGGTTTCCTGATCATCCGTCAGGAACACGATCTCATAGTCCGCTTCCTTTCTTACATCTTTTTGCTGCTGCAGCATATAAGAATAGAAAATGTTCAATCCCGCATACAATACGATCACTGTGATCATTACACCGATGATCGTGATCACACACCGCTTTTTGCTGGCTTTCAGATAATATGCTGCAAGTTTCTTATAGTCTGTCATTTCTCACCTCTCCTTTTTATTTCACACCGATAACTTTGGCCTTTCTTCATCATTATCGTTTTTTATTCCTCAAGCTTCAGGTCATCCACAATATCAACCGGAAGATCCCTAAGTGATACATAGATGCTTCCACAGATTACCAATGCAGATGCGGCAAACCCGACTCCAAATGCCCACCAGGCAATGGTCGGTTTTATATATAAAAGCATGCTGAGATATTCATAGATATATATTGTAAATATCGTACCGAATAAAAATCCAAGAATATTCGATAAGGCAGTTGCCATCACTCCCTCTAACATGACCGTATGGATCAACCTCTTTCTGGACATTCCAAGTACCCGGAGCTGCGCCAGTTCTTTTCGCCTCATATGCAGATTTCCTGCTGTGGTATTAATGATATTCACTGAACTTAATATAAATACAAAGGCAGCAAACGCCAACGCATACCGCATTACATTTCTGGCATATGCATATCCATACAAAACATCCGTAAGATCGGACGATAGCATGTCAAAATAGGATATCGGTACACTGTCAAGATCAATCGCATACTTTACTCCCGTCATATCCTGTTCATCAAATCCGGTCAGATCGAAATAAGAATCTCTTTTCATATAGATATCAGCCCATTCCGGAAGCAGCTGATCTCCAAAATCCAGAACTCCCTGAACTGTATAGGTTCGATAATATCCTTCCTCAATAAGTTCCTGACGGATACGCTCAGCGATCACATACTGTTCACGCCAGGTTGATCTGCCCTCTTTGGTTGCCCGTTCTTCTGAGATATAGGTATCTCCCGTATCTACCTCAGGACTGACCAAAATGCTGTCTGCCATCATCTTGTCATAAGCCGCCTGATATCGTTTTTTATATTCCCTGTAATCAACCAGCCGGATCGTATCTCCTACCTGCAGATCATATGTATCAAAATGCTTTCCCAGATCATACAATGTCAGCTTTTCATCACCCGTCCAGGAATAATCCATTACACTTCCTCCACCGATAACCAGGATACCATCGTCATCCAGCTCCGCAGTTCCACTCTCTATAAATTCGGACAGATAGTCCAGATCATTCTGATCACAACCTTCAATGCTTATAAATGAACTATTCAGACTGTCAACAGCCTTTTCATATTCTACATCATCTTTCTCGCTGTATTCCTTTGTATTCCGTTCTCTCCATCTCTGCATCATTGCTTCGATGTAACTTCCCAAACTCGTCTGTTCTGCATAATCTTTGTTAAACTTGCCATAATAGGTTTCAGGATCTACCAGATTTCCTCTGGCACTGTATACCATTTTTGTTTCTGTTACATAGTAATGCAAAGAATTCTCTTTGATCTCTTCGGCAGAGGGCAAATCCTCACTCTGTATCCATTCCACATCATTAAATATGCTGGCAGGCGATTGGTTTTCTTCCAGATATCTGCCATACATATCATTAATATTCTTTTTCGTATCATGAACCATACTCTCGATGCTTAAGCATATAATGATCGCCGTTATGCTGAGCATCATGGCTGTTACTGTCTTTGCAAATCGTCCGCTGTTCCGCAATACACTTTTTCTTGCATAGGCGCCTTCAACACCGAACAACCGCCCCATCAGACCATTTCCACGAACCTTGATCTTTTCCTTTTTGATCCGGTACTCCCCACGGACCGCACTGACCGGAGATATCTTCGTCACAAGCTTTGAACACTCCTGCATAACAAAATACAGATCTCCAAGATATGCGATCAGGATCGGAATAGCCGGTCCGATATGGAATCCGACATTTACATCCTTTGAAAAACCAAGGATCACACTGATGATGGTTCCGAGCAGTACACCGGCTGCAATGCCTGTCAGTTCCATGCCCGCTCCCATCCTGTATATAACCCGGTTCAACTGTCCTTTGGTTGCTCCGATGCACCGCAGGATTCCATAATCCTTTACCTGCTCTAACGTGAACATCTGCACCGTATTTCTGATCATTCCGACAGCAAAGATTGCAAAGATATAAGCAACCAACAGAACAAGGATCAATACAACACCAAGCAGACCATCTGAATCCTGAAGATATAACACAGCCAATTCATTATTCAGCCTTGCATCCACTCCGTAATCCGCTTTCATAGCCTCCATGACCGACTCCATCTGATAAGGATGTCTGATATTCACATACAAAGCATTTTTATAATTTACTTCTACAAATCTTTCTTCATCACTGACATATTCTTCACCGGAATACGCCCCGCTATATGCCTGAAGTACCCGGTCATCTGCTGCGATCTGCGCTAATCTGTCTGTATCTTCTGACAAAAAAACGATCTCATAGTCTGCTTCTTTCCTCACTTCCTGCCGTGTCTGAAGCACATACGAATATCCAAAATTCAATGCTGTATATAGCACCGCCACTGTGATCATCACCCCAACGATCGTAACGATACATCGCCTTTTACCTGCTTTTAGATAATAAAGTGCGAGTTTTTTATAATCTGTCATTCATTACCTCCCCGTGATATATATGAAAAAAAGATAGATACCTCTTCGTTGTATCTATCTTCTCACTTCTATCTTACATTCCCGTGAATATCTGTGTATTCTTTTCTTACAATATTGTAAGAAAGAGATAATTTTCTACATCAATTCCCATCACCATAGTATTTTCTGTTATTGCTTCACATTAATTTCTTTAGAATTCTTTTTAGAATCAGCTTAATCTACATGTACAAATGTAATGATAAACCAGGTATATGCTCCTTCTTCACTCCGCACCGTGATCTTGCCGCCCATTCCTTCTACGATAGATTTTGTAAGGGATAAGCCGATTCCGACACTGTTCGGATTCACATCATGGTGTACACGGTAGAATCGTTTAAATATATTTCCGAGATCCTTCTCTGCGATTCCCATTCCATGATCCTTGACATAGATCCTGGTAAAGACCGGATTGTGTTCTACCTCAACCGTGATCTCTGTCTTCTCCGGTGAATAGTCTGATGCATTCTTCAAAAGATTGATGATCGCCTCTACGAGCCAGTCTCCGTCACAGACCAGCTTCCTGCCATCCTCACAGATTACATGAACCTCCTGTTCCCTGCTCTCCGTCAGATAAGTTACGCTGTCTCTTGCCTGTAATAATAACAGCTTCAGATCACATTCTTTTCGGTCAAACTGGATTGCTCCCGCCTCGATCCGTGCAAGCTTTAAAAGAGATAATACCATCCATTCCATTCTGGTAAGCTGATTTTTTGATTCGTTAAGCACCCGCATCCGTTTTTCTTCATCTGTAAAGGAATCATCTAACAGCAGATCGATGAATACATTTAAGGATGCCAGCGGTGTCTTAAGCTGATGAGAGATATCTGACATGATATCACGTAAGAATACTTTCTCTGACATTTCCCGCTCTTTGTTTTCTTTTAAAAATGTCACCATCTTATAAAAGTTCGTATATAAGATTCCGATCGTGCCCTGCATGTATTCTTCCTCCGGCAGCTCATCTTCTCCCTGAAGCACACGAAGCATCTCATCCGACACATGCTCAATCTCCCGATAAGTATGGTCGATCTCCCGATAACTGATGAAAAACAGAATTACAAGCCCAACCGCTAACATCAGCAAAATAACTGCAATTCTCTTTTCATCGCCACCGAACAGGAACCGTATACCGATTCCAACCACTGCCAGCAATATTACAGCCAGGATCACAAATCGTTGTATGAACCGTTTTCTCTCAAAATCACTTTTCAAGACTTTAGTTTCCTCTTTTAAACATCTCTTCCCACATTTACAAGAACCATAGCTGACATCTTCGGCACCTTCATATAAAGCATATTATGCTCTACTTTGTAGTCACAGGTTTCCAGACTGTAGCCTTCTTCATTTGTAAGCATCACTCTGCGCATGATCTCATGGTTCTTGACCCCAATCCGTCTGACATGCAGCTTCACATCGATGTCTTCATAATTTGTATTCAGGATCACAACCAGTTGCTCCGTATCTGTGAACCGTCCATATGCGATAATCTTATGTGCTCCATGCAAGAACATAACCGAGCCACGGATCAGAGCCTCATAGTTCTTATGGATACAGATCATGTCTTTATGGAACCGGATCAGTTCCATATCTTCTCTGCCCCACGGATACGTTCTACGGTTATCCGGGTCAGTCCAGCCACAAAGTCCTGCTTCATCTCCATAGTAGATCGTCGGAGCTCCCGGCCAGGTCATCTGGAATACAACGCCCTGACGGAATATACTCTTATCGATACCCTCATTTGCCGCCTGCGGCCCCATCGTATGCGTACGTCCGACTCTCCGGTTTGTACGGGTTAAGAATCTGGAATGATCGTGGTTTGATAATTCATTCATTGCAATCTCAAGGGATGGACGCTGGAATCTCGCCATATGATAATTCATGGCTCCCATAAATGTATCCGGATTACCCAACAGATCACCACGGAACTCATCACTGTGTTTCTCAACACCAGTCAGAAACCAGGTAATCGGCTCCATAAATGCATCATAGTTCATAACGGTATCCCACTGATCGCCCTTTAACCAAGGCTTTGGATCTCCATAATGCTCTGCCAGTACAATTGCATTAGGATTTGCCTCTTTGACTGCGTTACGGAACATTCTCCAGAACTTGTGATTATATTCCTCCGAATGTCCGAGATCTGCTGCAACATCCAGTCGCCAGCCATCCACGTTATATGGAGGGGACACCCATTTCTTTGCTATATTCAAAATATATTCCACCAGTTTTGGGGAATCTTCATAGTTCAGCTTTGGAAGTGTATCATGCCCCCACCAACCATCGTAGGTGGTATTATACGGCCATACCTCTTCGTTATAAAACTTAAAGAATGACTTATACGGACTGCTCCAGGATACATATGCTCCCTTCTCGTAGCCTTCCTGATTCTCATAGATACACTCACGATCCATCCATTTGTTGAAGGAACCGCAATGGTTAAATACACCATCTAAGATAACACGCATACCACGACTGTGAATCTCCTCCACCAGTTCTGCAAAAAACTGATTGCTGGCTTCCAGATTCCGTTTGTCGGTTACACGGCTGATATATTTTGTTGCTCTTTTATTCTCTTTTACGCCATCCGGCAGGCATTCGCCCTCGTCCACAACGATCTTTCCGAAATGCGGATCAATATAATCATAATCCTGAATATCGTATTTGTGGTTGGATGGTGATACAAATAACGGATTAAAATAGATAACATCTACGCCCAGATCCTGCAGGTAATCTAACTTATCCTTAACACCCTGAAGATCTCCGCCATAGAAACGTCCGACATCCATATTTGCCGGATATTCATACCAATCCTTCACCTGTCTGGTAGGACTGTCGATGTAGCAGTATTCGTTGTCCAGTACATCGTTCGATGGATCTCCATTACAGAAACGATCCACATAGATCTGATAAAAGACAGCTCCCTTTGCCCAATCCGGTACATCAAAGCCCGGACAGATTTCAAAGTTATAGTCCGGATTCACATTCTTCTGTACACCGATCCTATTATAATAACAGGTCACACAGCCCGAATGGACCTCAAAATAATAGGATATATATTTCTCTCCGGCGGGGATCACCGCCGTATAGTAATCAAATAAATCATCGGATTCTTCAACAGACATGACGAGTTCCTCGCCATTGTAGATCAAATAAACTTCATCGGCATTATCTGCACATGTTCGAAATCTAACCTTCACCTGGTCATTGATTCCAGGCTCCTGCGGTATTCTATAGTATTCAGAACCATCGGAAAACAATCCCCCTACATTGATAACCGGCTTCAGATCATATATATAATCATGAATTCTTTCTGCGTTCGTGTATTTGTCGGACATTCAAAACTCTCCCTTTCGTTTATGCCTTTTCATTCTAATACTTTTTTAATAAATAGACAACCTTTTTATGCTGACAACCAATGGCAAAAACTAAGCCCCACAGCATCCTCCGCCGCTCCCCGGGGGGCTGCCCCTGTTATAAATACGATTGCGAGGCTTTCGTCATGAACTGCACATTGTCAGTAAATACGAGTGCTTGTTTGAGCCGAAGGCGAGTTAGCACAGGAGTATTTACGAATCAGACATGTGCAGTGAATAGAAAACGTAGCAAGGTATTTATAACTGGGGCAGACCCCCGGGGAGCGGCGGAGGATGCTGTGGGGCTTTTTATACGGACTATTGCCATGAAAATTGTCTAGGCAAAAGATAAGACATATAGGTCTGGGGCTGCCTGTCTATCTGTATTATAATATAACGTTTTTGAGGATTTCGTCGTTTACTGCACATTGTCAGTAAATGCGGGTGCTTGTCTGAGCCCGAAGGGCGAGTTGCACAGGAGCATTTACGAATCAGACATGTGCAGTGAACAGAAACCGCAGAAAGTTATTTATAATGCAGATAGACAGGCAGCCCCAGACCGTCAGGATGAATCGGTGGTGCCCGCCAAAAAATAAAAGAGACAGTCAACGCACGACTGCCTCTTTTGGAGAAGGTATTTTGTTACTTATGGGGTGTAGCCAAAACTATATAATGTATTGGGGGGTTACAAGTATTATTATATACAAATGCTTCTAAAAGTCTGCCCAAACATTTTTTTATTTTAAAAATTTTATTGTGCAAAACAGAGAGCGGCGTTTTTGAAATTATTCAAAAAACGCCGTTTTTGTGCAACATGTACAATTTTTTATTGGTTTTCATTCAATTTGTTCGTGTTACTATTGTCTATATTGTTGAAGGCTCTGCGTTTGCAGCAGAATTTGCATTTGGTACATCATCAAACAATGCTTCAAACTCAGCCCGGTCGATTCTCTCTTTCTCGAGAAGAAGAGCTGCACATTTATGAAGGATATCTTCATGTGCTTCAAGGATCGCTCTGGCGTCTGCATAACATTCATCGATGATACGCTTCACTTCCTTATCGATCGTTCCGGCAACCTTCTCACTGTAATTCTTTGCGTGACCAAGATCACGTCCAAGGAACACTTCTTCCTGATCATCGCTTTCATAATTGATCAGTCCAAGCTTCTCAGACATACCATACTTGGTAACCATTGCTCTGGCATACTGGCTTGCCTGTTTGATATCCTGCGAAGCACCTGTTGTGATATCCTCAAGAATCAGTTCTTCTGCGATACGTCCGCCAAGGCTTACCTTGATATCCTCTAACATCTTTGCCTTTGTCATGAATACGTTGTCATTTTCAGGAAGCGGCATCGTATATCCACCTGCACCGGTTCCGGTCGGGATGATAGATACGGTATAGACCGGTCCCACATGAGGAAGCAGATGGAACAGGATCGCATGACCGGATTCATGATAAGCGGTAATTCTGCGCTCGCTCTCCGGTACCAGACGGCTCTTTTTCTCTCCACCGATCCCTACTTTGATAAATGATTTATCTACATCTTCTTTTACAATATAAGCACGGTTATCCTTCGCTGCACAGATTGCAGCTTCGTTCATCAGGTTCTCCAGATCAGCACCCGCAAAACCTGCCGTTGTTCTTGCAATATCATTCAGATTTACATCTTCTGCAAGTGGCTTATTCTTTGTATGAACCTTCAGAATCTCTTCTCTGCCCTTGACGTCCGGACGATTTACGAATACCTTACGGTCAAAACGGCCAGGTCTTAAGATCGCATGGTCAAGAATATCCACACGGTTGGTTGCTGCAAGAACGATAATTCCTTCATTTACACCAAAACCATCCATCTCAACAAGTAACTGGTTCAAGGTCTGCTCTCTCTCATCATGTCCACCGCCAAGTCCGGTACCACGCTGTCTTGCAACAGCATCGATCTCATCGATGAAAATAATACATGGCGCATTCTTCTTTGCTTCGTCAAACAGATCTCTTACACGAGAAGCACCGACACCGACAAACATTTCCACGAAATCAGATCCCGAAATGCTGAAGAACGGTACCCCGGCTTCACCTGCAACCGCCTTTGCCATCAATGTCTTACCGGTTCCCGGAGGTCCTACTAACAGAACACCCTTAGGGATTCTGGCTCCAACCTTTACGAATCTTCCCGGATTCTTAAGGAAGCTGACGATCTCTTCCAGATCTTCTTTCTCCTCATCCAGCCCTGCTACATCTTTAAATGTAACCGTCTTTCCGATATCTTCATTCTTCTTGGCACGGCTCTTTCCGAAATTCATCATCTGTCCGCCGGATCCACCACCCTGGATTCGTCCGATCATGAATGTCATGATAATGACCATAATGATCATAATGATCAGATATGGGATCCACATGCCAAGCATGCTTTCCTTCTGCACATCATACAGATTATACTTTGCCAGTTTTACCTGATCCTCTGCAGAAGCTGTCGCATTCTTCTTATCAACTGCTGCTTCATAGTCATTATAGATCTTAATAATCTCATTAACATCTGCCGCATAGAATGTAAGCTGTTTTCCGGAAACAAACTCCACATCTACGGTTGCTGTCGGCACATTTGTATTCTGTGTAATATCTACCGTTGCGATGTTTCCCGCGTTCAGATCTGCCGAAAATTCCGTATAGCTGTAATTGGTCGCAACATTACTGCTGCCACCCAGCCATTTGTTGATCAGCAGGAATCCGACAATAAGGATGATCGCATAAATCACAACAGCACTTCTTGCTCTCTTCTTATTCATTGTCTACTCCTTCATCTTGGTCTGTCTTTTTATATAAACAGTCTGATATCTACTGTTCAATCACTCCGATATATGGAAGGTTCCTATACTTCTGTGCACAATCAAGTCCATATCCTACTACAAAACGATCCGGGATCGTAAATCCTGTCATATATAATTCAACCGGAATCACACGTCTCTCCGGCTTATCAAGCAGAGTTATTACCTGCATGCTCGCCGGCTTTCTGTTATTTAATAATTTGATCAGATACGACAGCGTTCTTCCTGAATCGAGAATATCTTCAACTACGATCACATCTTTTCCTTCTATTGATTCGTCCAGATCCTTATTCAGCTTCACAATTCCTGATGATTTCGTATCATCTCCATAACTGCTGACTGACATAAAATCCATGGTTACAGGAACCGTAATCTTCTTCGCCAGCTCACACATGAAGAATACACTTCCTTTTAATATTCCGATCAGATGAACGGTCTTTCCTGCATATGCTTTATCAATAGCTGCTGCCATCTCTGAGATTCTGTTATCTACTTCAGTTTCAGATATCATGACTTTAATCTGCTCTTTCATCTTCATTTTCTCCTTCTGGTATATATTCTAAACATATTACTCTTTTTGTATCAGGCCGTACCTTGTACTTCTCACTCAACCGGACGCCTACTGCCCAGATGATGTCATGTCCGGAAGCTACAAGCGGTATCTGCAAACGCTCTGCCACCGGTATCTTGCAGGATGAAAATAACCGGTTTATCTTCTTCGTTGAGCCGTCTGATGCGATCACCATATAGTCATTTTCCATATATTTCCTGATAGTAATGCCATTCTGTATTCTATCATAATCTGCAAACTTCGTATACTCTTTTTTTGTTAAATCTAAATGAACAGATTTCTCAAATATTTCAATCTTCATCCTTCCCATTCCGGGCAGGATATATTCACCTGCACCTTTTATAACTATCTCCTGCCAGTCGACATCGCGTGCGCCCTCTGCTGTCTTCTCAAAACACAGGTATCCATAATTCTGATATACCATTCCATCATGCGGAAGCATGATCCGACTTCCCGCAGCTGCCTGATACAGCTTCTTCACTTCTCTTACATGGTTCTGACCGACATCCTTTCTTCCGCCGCTGACTCTGCCAATCAATTCTAAGATCACAAGATCCTCGATCAGTTCATCCTGTTCCCGCAGCTTCCTGATTTCCAATACATATGCATCTGTTTTTCCGGTCTGTTTCCGTATCTCCATATGTTCATCCAGAAAATATCCTACCTGCTTCGTCACATAGGTATCATACATAGCCGCATAGGCTGCTGCCTGACTGATATGTGCCGCTGCTTGTGTGTTTATCTCATTAAGTGCCGGAATCACCCGATTACGGATCTTATTTCTGGCATAATCATTTTCCAGATTTGTGGAATCCGTACAATACTGTATCTCCTGCTGTTCCAGATAAGCCTCAATCTCCTGTCTGGTACATGAAAGTAACGGACGCACGATCCGGTCTCGCTTTACCGGTATTCCGGCCATTCCGGCGATCCCCGTTCCCCTTACCATGTTGAGCAGTACCGTCTCTGCTACATCATTTTTGTTATGAGCAACTGCCACCTTATAATCAGTGATGCCATACTTGTCCGCTGCCCGGGCAAATGCCTCATACCGGGCATTTCTTCCCGCTTCTTCCTCCGCCAGCTTCTGTTCCTTTGCAAGCTGCGGCACATCGATATGGTAACAGTCACATGGTATTCCAAGCTTCTTACAATACTCTGCCACATAAGATTCATCTGCATCTGCCTCTGTTCCGCGGATCATATGGTTAACATGGACAGCATACAGCTTGAGCTCCATTTTCTCCCGAAGCCCTGCCAGAACCGTCAGCAGACAGATGGAATCCGCTCCGCCGGACACACCAACGATGCAGACATCTCCTGCTTTAAGCAAATTTTTTTCTTTTATAAATTGATAAATCTGTTCTTCTAATGTATTTTCTGTCATCTGTTTTCCACACCTGTCCGTCTTCTATGATTCGGATATTCGATCATCTATATTCATTACCTGTATCTTTGTATGCATATTGTATATACGTTTCTTTAAAATCCTGCATCCACCGATATATGCAGCTTCGTTATTTTACATCTGTCATATACATTTCTTCGTTATCTTAATACAAGCCTGCTATAAATTTCAAGTAACAAACCGGAAAGTTTATGCTATTTCCAATTTTGCCACGATCACCGTCACATCATCCTCCAGTCTGCCTTCACAATGCAGAAGCACCTGTGAAATGATATACTCCAGCGTTTCCTTGCAGTCCTCCGTATCCAGATTCTCCAGGATCTCACGCATATCCTCTTCATCCCCAAATGCTCCATCACTCACCATCACCAGTCGATCCTCCGGTTCCAGCTCCTGATGGATCACATCACATTCTGCCTCCGGCAGAACTCCGATCGGAAGTGAAGCCCCACAAAGAACCTCGATTCCCTCTGAATGTATAATATATGTCGGTGCTGCCCCCTGCTTATACTGTGTCAGCTCCCCGTTGTACAGGTCTACGATTCCCATATCAAAGGTTGTAAAACACCGTCCGCTGTTTTTTTCGGAAATGCAATTATTGGAAAATGCAATTCCATAAGAAGGATCAAAGCCAGCCTCCAGCAGTTCTTCCATCGTGTCAATCATCAACGTACTCTCGCAGGATGCAAGGCTTCCGCTTCCCATCCCATCCGAGATCATCATTACAAGTCTGCCATCCTCATGCTCCTTCACCGAAAAATTGTCTCCCGATACATTGGAACCATATTTCTTGATCCTTCTGACAAAATAACTGCAGCGATACCTCGCACATTCCTCAAATGTGATCACACGGTCATTTTCAGATATGATCGCTGAAGTATCCTCGGATGCCCGGATCGGCTTATCAAAAACCTCTGAAAGAATGTCTGCTGCATCCTTTGACAACATGATTTTCTGATTCTTTGTTCTGGCTGTTATATAATACTGTACATGATCCATTTCATTCTTCATCGAAGAAAGGTGCGTCATGATCACCCCCTGTTCCAGAAAGCGCGTCCGCAACTGCTCCTCCCGGTTAAACGAAACCGGTTCTGCCGTTTCCAGATTATCGGAAAATCTTCCGATCATATCTCCGATCTCACCCAGATCTACCTTGGCAGCCGCCGGTCCACATCCGGCAAGCGTATATTCGATTCGTTTAAATGCCCCGGATAATTCCCGTATTTTCTCTGCCGTTATCCGGTTGATCTCCGTTGCTGTCTGAAAATTATACTGCGACTGGATCCAGCCATCCCTGACGGTAAGCATCCATTTTGGTGTCGCTGCAAATAACAGCACTGCACTACCAGCACTTTTTATCCCCTCAGGTGTCAGAAAATATGGATCGTAAGTAAGTCCGATCAATATACATGCAAGCAGCACTGACACAATAGTGCCTGTTTTCTTCTTATCCGACAGTGCTCTGCCCGCAAGCACCAGGATCGCACAAATAAAAAAACTTCCGACAAATTCTGCTTGTCCGCTTTTGATCGCTGTGATCAGACCACATACACCCGTTACCGCCATTCCATATCCGGCTCCAAACCGATGCAACGTATACCAGGACAGATACAGACCGGTCATCAGCAGCCAGGTAACAACTCCGCCTATTTTATATGGCATTCCCCATATACATACTGTAACTACTATCAGTATTCCAAGCAATTCTTCATTATAATGATCCCGTTCCCTCTTATGCAGCAGGATAACCTCCAGACCTTTGCGGAATGCAGGAATCAATCCTGTCGAGATCACCGCCTCGCAGCCGGCAGCCGGCAGGGCATTCTGCACCGGTTCGACCATCAGACCACAGACCGTACTGATTCCAAAGACAAGTATGGCACATATGCCAGCCAGAATCCACCGGATATTGGTTCCATATGATTGTTTCACACCTTTTCGTTTTGTCTTTTTTCCACTTCTGTCTGTGTGTTCGGACAGGTTTCTCCGAACTCCCTCCGTCAGGTTCAGACCGACCAGAACACCGATCAGGATCAAACTATATTTTAACAGAAAATATGTAACCGGAAGCTGCTGTTCCCCCATTACATATGGTCCCATCTGAAAAAAGCTTCCTGCATTCCAACCGCCGATTCCATACATAACTGCTCCGCCAAAGAGCATGGCTGCAAACAGCCCAAACGTACTTTGTCTGATGCTGTAAACTGCTGCCAGCATCGGAACCATAAACGGATGCATTCCAACAACCGCAGAATGGCCACACAGAAAGCCCAGCAGATACAACAAAACCCGATTCACCTTTTTTTCTTTCATATATATGTCCTCCCTTTTTGCCTTAAGTGTCAGACATTATACGGAGACTGAACGTAAAAAAAAAAGCGAAAGCTGAAAACAGCTATCACTTTTCTTTGACTCTTTTTTATATTTCTTTCTTAATTCTGTGTTTATTCTTCAGGGCGAATCACTATTTCGTCAGGATATACCAACCCAAGCTGATTTCTTGCAACATCCTCAACGTATTTCTTCGTCTTCATATAGTCTTCTTTTTCTTCCAGTTTCTTATGCTCGTTCTGTGCATCTTCAATCTGGGCAGTAATCTCTGCTGCCTGTACCTGCAGCTCTGCCTTCTTCTCCCTTAACTGAATCGACTTCACCAACACGACAACAACCAGTAAAAGAAGAGTGATCAGAATAATAGCGGTACTGATCTTCGATTGTTTTCTTCCGGTATTGCTTCTACCCATGGTCCATTTCCCCTGTTTCCTGCTTCTTTTCGAACAGACCTGTTCTGCTATAAAAACAGTTCTTTCGAAGTGTATTGACATAATTTTACCTTCTCGAACAAATTATGTCAACAAGCATTTTTGCCTTTAAAATCACTTTTCTTAACCCCATTTTTATCCCATACAATATGTAGTCCAGCAGTCTGGAAACAACCCAATTTATAGTAGCAAAATACACCCCGGCTCCCGAAAAAAATCCTAAAAAAATATACAGCCGAATCTCTCCGCTATTATAATAAAACATCACCAGAATAACCATTGCACATAATGCAAGCCAAAACGTCAGATCAAAAATACCGATCCAGACGTCATGCATCTTTATCGCTTTTTTCAAAGCATAAAAACAACTTATCAGAAAACCAATGATTACGCCGCATAGCACACATACGGCAAACGCGGTTGACTGTTGTTCCATCATTTCCGTCATTATTTAAACAACCTCTTAAGCGAAAATGTTCTGTCCTCTTTATCTGTCATATAACAAATACAGTCAACCTTTCCATTCATGTCAAGAACGCCCTTGTCAATATCCAGATTCGTCATATGCATATCTTTTCCGGTCAGCTTCATCTTTCCGGCCTTTGTGAGAAGATATACCAGATCCGGTTCAAACGAGATTACCTTTTCCACTCCGGTTATCTTTGCTTCCTTTCTGGCATCCATGATCAGTTTATGTCCATCGGAATTTCCTGTGCTCTGTACCTTCTCCATGTATTCCCCTTTTCCAAAAAGCCTTCAGAAGCTTTCTTAAGTCTGTTAGAACAGTATATGAAGCTTATACCTGCAGTAGAACCTGTTCTCAATCCCATATCTCAACAAACAATTCTTCCAGCTTGCCGATATTGATCAGTTTTGACTGATTTTTATTTTTTGTTCTTTACTATCTCTTAGCCATAAATTTATATTCATTCGTATTTGTAAGAGTATAATTCCCCACATTTGCCACATACTAATTCTAAAGCTAAAACCTAGCAAAAAAGGATGTATTTTTTATTACAAAAAACATTCTTACAAAATATGGGTATTGGAGGAAAAATAAGTATGAGACCCACAGGAATTGTCAGACGTATCGACGATCTGGGCAGGATCGTTGTTCCGAAAGAGATCCGGCGTGTGCTTCGGATCCGGGAAGGTGATCCCCTTGAGATCTTTACCGGAAAAGACGGCGAAGTTATCATAAAAAAATATTCCCCGCTCGGCGAGCTCGGAACCTTTGCACAGCAATATGTAGATTCCATTTCACAGATCCTCGGCTGTCCGGTATGCGTCACTGACCGCGATCAGATCATTGCAGTAGCCGGCATGCCAAAGAAAGAGTTGGTCGGCAAATCCATCCACAAGGATCTGGAGGATGTCATCAATGACCGGGAAGCTATAATTGCCCGCCGCGGTGATACAAAATATGTCAACATCACTTCCGATGACACTGACTATGCCGGACAGGTGATCCAGACGATCATCTGTGAAGGTGACGCGATCGGAGCGGTCATTGTATTGAGCAAAGATGACAAAATGCGTTTCGGGGAAACTGAACAGAAAACCGCGATCATTGCTGCTAATTTTCTCGGAAAACAGATGGAGAACTAATTCTATGTCATTTGCCTTGAGAAATGGCGAAAAATCAAGGTTTTTCAAGGCAAAATGGCGTTCTAACCTTGACAAATACTGGCATTTTAGGTATAAATATACATGTTGGGGCGTGACTTACGCCAGGAGTTATCCGGTTTAGCTCACCAGGATAATATATTATGAGTATTTTAGGAGGATTTTTTCGATGAACAAGACTGAATTAGTTGCTGCTATGGCAGAAAAGACAGAATTATCAAAGAAAGATGCTGAGAAGGCTTTAAAGGCTTTTACAGACGTTGTAGCTGAAGAATTAAAGAAGGGTGAGAAGGTTCAGTTAGTTGGTTTCGGTACATTCGAAGTTGCTGAAAGAGAAGCAAGAGAAGGTAGAAACCCAAGAACAGGCGAAACAATGACAATCGCTGCTTCTAAGTCTCCAAAATTCAAAGCTGGTAAGGCTTTAAAGGATTCACTTAACTAGTTTTTATAGAACGAATCAAGTACTTAAGGGATGCTGCATCGTATAAATCAGCATCCCTTTTGCTTTTCTATTTTCTGGAATAGTCCGTCTGTTTTCCGGAATAATCTGACCGCGGTCTTGCATGATATGATTATTTGCGGAATAACCCGACTGTCTTCTGGCAATACTCCTGGTAGATGCAAAAACAGCGTACTGCCGGTTGTTCCTGCATACCTGTTATATGTATCAATTCATTAAATAAGCAGGAGGCAATAACTATGGTCTTAAAAGAAAAGGAAAAACAGGCGATCAAGGATCTTCAGACACTGGAACAGGCCTGCATTGACAAATACGACAAATATGCAGCCCAGGCAAAGGATCCTGTGTTACAGGAATTATTTACCACGCTGAAGGGAAATGAACAGAAGCACTATGACAGTCTGGAGCAGGTTCTGACTGGAACCGTACCAAGCTGCAACTGCAATGACAGTGATGGCAGAGACTACGACCCAAAAGCTACCTACAGTCAGCTCGGACAGTCTCAGGATAAGAAGGATGATGCCTTTCTTGCAACAGACTGTATCACCAGCGAAAAGCTCGCATCCTCTGAATATAACAGTGATGTATTCATATTTGGTGACAGTGCGATCCGTAAGCTTCTAGCTGACATCCAGGTCGAAGAGCAGAATCACGCCGAAATGCTCTTCAAATACAAAACAGTAAATGGAATGGCATAAGCCTTCCAACAAAATACTCTTACGACTATATGGAACACTATCATTTAAAATACAAAAGGAGATATACAAATGAGATTAGACAAATATTTAAAGGTTTCACGACTGATCAAAAGAAGAACCATCGCAAATGAAGCCTGCGACGCCGGACGTGTTATGATAAACGACAAGATTGCCAAGGCATCCACTGATGTGAAGGTCGGCGACGTTATCGAGATTAGCTTCGGCAACAAAACCGTCAAAGTCGAGGTAACGATGATTGCCGACTCCACTAAAAAAGAGGATGCCAAAGAAATGTTCCGGTATTTGTAAGACTTTATATCTGTATGAAAGACAAAAATAGGTGGACACTCTCTAACAGCCTGACTATAATATTGACATTAGCGAAAATTTCGTAATTAAATGCACATTGCCAGTAAATACGGGTGCCTGTTTGAGTCCGAAAGACGAGTTGGCACAGGAGTATTTACGAATCAGGCATGTGCAGCGAATAGAAATTGTGCGAGTCAATTATAGTCAGGCTGTTAGAGAGCGTCCACCTGTTTTGTCTGTTATAACTATTTAGTTTGAGGTCTTGATTTCAAGTTCCGGCATGGTAGAGGCAACCTTGGTGTTTGCAGGGATGGACTTCGTCACGAAAGTATTTCCCGCTACTACGGAATTTGCACCAATAATGGTCTCGCCACCAAGAATGGTTGTGTTCGCATAGATAACTACATTGTCCTCTATGGTTGGATGACGTTTGACACCGGACAACTGCTGGCCCTTTCTGGTCGACAGCGCACCAAGGGTAACCCCCTGATAGATTTTTACATTATTTCCAATATCGGTTGTTTCACCGATAACGATTCCGGTTCCATGGTCAATAAAGAAATATTCACCAATATTGGCACCCGGATTGATATCAATTCCTGTCTCACCATGTGCATATTCTGTCATGATCCTTGGAATAAACGGCACCTTCATCTGATAGAGCACATGTGCATATCGGTATACAAATATCGCAAATAACCCCGGATAGGAGAAGATGATCTCTTCACGGCTGTTTGCGGCCGGATCTCCGTTATATTCTGCTTCTACGTCTTTGCAAAGAAGTGCCTGAACCTCCGGTATACAACGGATAAAGCCCAGAGCTTTCTCCTGTGCTTCCTCTGTAATCTCCTGATAGCTCTTAGCATCATTTTTATAGCTCAATGCCACCTTGATCTGACGGAATAATTTATCATATATCAATGACAGCTTATGCCCTGCAAAATACTCCTTATTAGCATATGCCATATTCTCTCTCCCGAAGAAACCCGGAAATGTTACTTTCCGCAATTCATCCACAAAATCAATGATCTCATCCTTTTGCGGAAGTCGCTCTCCGAGTGACAGATCAAATAATTTCTGATCCGAATAATTCTTATTTAATGCCTCAGCCATTTCTGCAACGACTGCTTTTACATCATTTTCAAATTCCATTCCAGTCTTACTCCATTTCGTTTCCTAATATCAATATATGCAGCGTAATATCATATGTCCTATAAAACATCATCCATCTCTAACTGCATATAGCATTAGTATAACATCTCAATAGAAAATGTAAATAATAGTTTTTTCATTACACTTCAACAGAAAATACAAATACTGTTTTTTCGGTTTCTTGCTATTTTCTGTCATAATCATATCCTGGATGAACCCTGTTCTTACTCTTCAGTTTAGTTATGATCAGAGCAAGCGTCTGCATTTTAACCGGCTTCTCAACCTGACCGGACATACCTGTTATAGCTGCCATCCGCATAGCCTCTGGTGTTGCGTGATAAGTCATTGCCAGAATCGGTATCGTTTTTGCCTGCGGATGATCCATCAGCCGGATTCTTCTGGCTGCCTGATAGCCATCCATATCCGGCATATCAGCGTCCATCAATATATACTGGAACTTTTCATGCTTTGAACGTTTAAACATCTTCAATGCCTGCTCTCCGCTCTTTGCTATGGTACATTCCGCTCCTCTTTTGGTCAATGCCTCCTGCAAAAGCAGTCCTTCCATATCATTATCATCGACCAGCAGAAAACGTTCGCCTACGAATGCGACCCTTGGAAGTGCTTCACGGATCTGTCTTTCTTTTTCCCGTTCTTCCTCCGCCGCTCTTTCAGCCGCTTCCTCTTCGGTTTCTTCTTCCAAAGCCCCTTCCTGTGCTAACCGGTACTCCCGGACGGTTTCCTCCATCACTGCATTCATACGCCGCAACTGTACATTATTTTCCCGGTGCATATCAGCCGTCTGTCGCTCATATTCATACCAGGTCCTCATATGGATCGCTCCGACCGTACCTACTGCCAGCACTAACATGATACATGCAATGATCACAACCGTAACCATCCATGAACGTGACACCTTCTTCTGATAATCCGTCAATACACTCTGTACCACTGCACACGGCGCCTGAAATACGAGAAAGAACTCCGTTCCTTCTAATGGCTGGTAATAGAAATATTCTGCATTTTTTCCTTTATATAGGGTAACACAATTCTGTCTGCCTTCGCTGAAATCCTCTGTGATCTGTGCATATTGTTCCTCTCCGATCACCGACTCATCCAGATAGTGATCAAGGATATTATAATTGCGCACAATACCCTCGTTATTATCCAGATCCGCATATGTTACCATGCTGTCTGCATTTGTCACATAGAGTTTTGCCTGTCCCCCGTATGCGGAATCAATAAACAGATCATTTACCCTATTTGTATTATAAATAAACGCTATGACTTCATATTCATTTTCATTTACATAGAACGCTTCATATTTTTTTGCTACAACAAATATTTCTTCTCCGTTTCTCCAGGTACAATATTGGACAGACTGACCGCCAACATCAAACAGAGTGCCCTTTGTATCACCCAAATCCAATGTCCCTGTTTTGCCATCATCACAGATATATTTTCCGGTATGATCAACGAATACGATATCCCGTACAGAATCATTCTCCATAGCTATAAAATAATCTTCATAATCTGCCAGTACAACAGACCTCGTTTTGCCATCAAACAGATAGTTCTCAAGACGTTCTGTTTCTTCATACATTGAATTAATCTGCATTTGATAGGAATGTTCTACCTGTTCCATCATTGCTGCGATCGTATTCTTACTGGATATATCAACATATTGTTCAAATTTGGAAAATACATTCCCACCCCAGATAATAAGCGCTATCAGAATAGCACTAAATAGAAATAATAGAAATGCAACTTTTTTATCCCGTTGCGTTCTGACATATGTTATCTTACTCATACGTTTATAGTCTCACCTTCGAGACCGTCCCCCCTTTTTCTTTTTTCCGTTTTTCGAAAGACCTTATCTGATTTTCTTCCATCAAGATCTCTCTAGCATTGCAATTACTATAACCGATATTTCGACATTGTGCAACTATTTCTTTTTTCAGTTAGAATTCATTCGCTATATTTCGACATAAATAACAGGAAAAAGCACCCTGATATGCATTTCTGCATACCAGAGTGCCTGACCTTTACTTGTTGTTTTTATAGATTCTTTTTATTTACGATCTGCACGATCATTTTTCTTTTTTACAACAATCACTGTTACAACTCCTGCTGCACTGAGCATAAACAGGATTACAAGTGGCATAAGTGGAGCATCATCGCCGGTTTTTGGTGTATCCGGTGGAGTGGAAGGTTTGTCTTCCGTTGTCGTGATCTCCGTAGTGTCTTCTGTCTCAGTTGTATCTTCTGTTTCAGTTGTGACCTCTGTTGTATCTTCCGTCGTGGTTGTAATCTCTGTTGTATCTTCCGTCGTGGTTGTAATCTCTGTTGTATCTTCCGTCGTGGTTGTAATCTCTGTTGTATCTTCCGTTGTAGTTGTAACTTCTGTCGTATTCTCTGTTGTAGTTGTCTTATCATATGTATCGACAAATGCAACATTTACTGTTTCATCTACAACTACTGTTGCTTCTGCTGACTTACCATCCTTCTGAAGGCCTGTTCCTACTACGTATTTGATGCTGCTTGTTTCATATCCATCAATATCATACTGTATTTCTTGAATGGTATAAGTTCCAGCCGGCTTATCCAGTTCTAATGTATATTTCTTTGTCGATACATCATACTGGAAATCAGTCAGTGCATATGTCTCGGAATTACCTGCTTCGTCTGTAATCTTGAACTTGATCACATTTTCAGCTTCTGCCTTATCGACATCACCAACAACGGTCTTTGTTAATACAAGTTTACCCTTTGTGCTGGTTCTTGTATTTGTAATTGTAATCTCACCTGTTGCAGGATCTGTTGTTATGCTGTCGGTATATTCCTTAGGTACATTTACTTCCTTGACCGTATACTGGATTAATCCGTTTGCATCATATTTCGGAAGATTATCCCAAGTCTTTGTCCAACCATTGCTTTCATCAAGCTGTACCGGAATTCCTGATATAGTTGTTCCGGCATAAAGCTGTACCGTTACAAATCCAGGTCTCTTATTGGCCTTGTTGTTATTATCGTTCCATGCTTTCTTAACAGTTACGGATGTAGTCAGATATGTATATGTATTTGTTACGGTTGCATTGACAACTGTATCCTTTGTTACATTTACATCACCTTCGCCACTGACTGTCAGATCATAATTCGTAATTGCTGTTCCGGTTGGAGCTTCGCTTACGTTGTATGTGCCTACCGGGATGTCATTGATTGTTACGCTTCCGTTTGCCGGTACGCTGATTCCTGTCTTGGTTGCGCTTATGCTTCCATCTGCAAGAACATATTCACCACTTGCGTTTGTTACATAAATTGTAAAGTTCTTACCTGCTGCTCCAAAGTCATATCCCGCAACTGCTTTTGCTACAGTTAAGCTTCCCTTATCCTGGGTATAAGTGTTCGTTACAGTTGCGGTTGCTGTCGCATCCTTGGTGACGGTGACATTACCTTCACCACTGACTGCTAAGCCATAGTTTGCAACTGCTGTTCCGGTTTGCTCTTCGCTTACGTTATATGTGCCTACCGGAATGTCATTGATCGTTACGCTTCCGTTTGCCGGTACGCTGATTCCTGTCTTGGTTGCGCTTATGCTTCCATCTGCAAGAACATATTCACCACTTGCGTTTGTTACATAAATTGTAAAGTTCTTACCTGCTGCTCCAAAGTCATATCCTACAACTGCCTTGGCTACCGTCAGGCTTCCCTTATCCTGTGTATAAGTGTTCGTTACGGTTGCTGTTGCTGTCGCATCCTTGGTGACGGTGACATTACCTTCACCACTGACTGCTAA
>NZ_QTWK01000002.1:0-1289 GCF_003461085.1 Clostridium sp. AF23-6LB
GTTGCGCTTATGCTTCCATCTGCAAGAACATATTCACCACTTGCGTTTGTTACGTAGATCATGAATGTCTTGCTTGCATCAAAGGTATATCCTGCAACTGCCTTGGCTACCGTTAAGCTTCCCTTATCCTGAGTATAAGTGTTCGTTACAGTTGCGGTCGCTGTCGCATCCTTAGTGACGATGACATTACCTTCACCACTTACTGTTAAGCCATAATCCTTAACCGCGGTTCCATTTGCTTCCTCACTTACTGTATAAGTTCCTACCGGAATGTCATTGATCGTTACGCTTCCGTTCGCCGGTACGCTGATTCCTGTCTTGGTTGCGCTTACGCTTCCATCTTCTTTGACATATTCTCCACTTGCATTTGTTACATAGATCGCAAATGTCTTGTTCGCATCGAAGGTATATCCTGCAACTGCCTTTTCTACAGTAAGGCTTCCCCTATCCTGTGTATAGGTATTCGTTACAGTTACGGTTGCTGTCGCATCCTTGGTGACGGTGACATTACCTTCACCACTTACTGTTAAGCCATAATCCTTAACCGCGGTTCCATTTGCTTCCTCACTTACTGTATAAGTTCCTACCGGAATGTCATTGATCGTTACGCTTCCGTTTGCCGGTACGCTGATTCCTGTCTTAGTTGCTGTTGTGCTTCCATCTTCTTTGACATATTCTCCACTTGCATTTGTTACATAGATCGCAAATGTCTTGTTCGCATCGAAGGTATATCCTGCAACTGCCTTTTCTACAGTAAGGCTTCCCCTATCCTGTGTATAGGTATTCGTTACAGTTACGGTTGCTGTCGCATCCTTGGTGACGGTGACATTACCTTCACCACTGACTGCTAAGCCATAGTTTGCAACTGCTGTTCCGGTTTGCTCTTCACTTACACTGTAAATTCCTACAGGTATGTCATTGATCGTTACGCTTCCGTTTGCCGGTACGCTGATTCCTGTCTTGGTTGCGCTTACGCTTCCATCTGCAAGAACATATTCACCACTTGCGTTTGTTACGTAGATCATGAATGTCTTGCTGGAATCAAAGGTATATCCTGCAACTGCCTTGGCTACCGTCAGGCTTCCCTTATCCTGGGTATAAGTGTTCGTTACAGTTGCGGTTGCTGTCGCATCCTTGGTGACGGTGACATTACCTTCACCACTGACTGCTAAGCCATAGTTTGCAACTGCTGTTCCGGTTTGCTCTTCACTTATACTGTAAATTCCTACAGGTATGTCATTGATCGTTACGCTTCCGTTTGCCGGTACGCTGATTCCTGTCTTGGTTGC
>NZ_QTWK01000002.1:1299-579390 GCF_003461085.1 Clostridium sp. AF23-6LB
CTGTTATGCTTCCATCCTCTTTGACATACTTTCCATTTGCATCTGTTACATAAATTGTAAAGTTCTTACCTGCTGCTCCAAAGTCATATCCTACAACTGCCTTGGCTACGGTTAAACTTCCCTTATCCTGGGTATAAGTGTTCGTTACGGTTGCGGTCGTGGTTGTATCCTTAGTTACCTTAACATCCCCCGTTCCGGTTACTGTTAATGCATAACCAGCTTTTGCTGCATCCGTTTCATTCTCGGCTACTGTATAGGTTCCTACCGGTATGTCATTGATCGTTACGCTTCCGTTTGCCGGCACGCTGATTCCTGTCTTGGTTGCTGTTATGCTTCCATCCTCTTTGACATACTTTCCATTTGCATCTGTTACATAAATTGTAAAGTTCTTGCCTGCTGCTCCAAAGTCATATCCTACAACTTTCTTGGCTACGGTTAAGCTTCCCTTATCCTGGGTATAAGTGTTCGTTACGGTTGCGGTCGTGGTTGTATCCTTAGTTACCTTAACATCCCCCGTTCCGGTTACTGTTAATGCATAACCAGCTTTTGCTGCATCCGTTTCATTCTCGGCTACTGTATAGGTTCCTACCGGTATGTCATTGATCGTTACGCTTCCGTTTGCCGGCACGCTGATTCCTGTCTTGGTTGCTGTTATGCTTCCATCCTCTTTGACATACTTTCCATTTGCATCTGTTACATAAATTGTAAAGTTCTTGCCTGCTGCTCCAAAGTCATATCCTACAACTTTCTTGGCTACGGTTAAGCTTCCCTTATCCTGGGTATAAGTGTTCGTTACGGTTGCGGTCGTGGTTGTATCCTTAGTTACCTTAACATCCCCCGTTCCGGTTACTGTTAATGCATAACCAGCTTTTGCTGCATCCGTTTCATTCTCGGCTACTGTATAATCTCCAACCGGAAGATCCTTGATCGTTACGCTTCCATCGGCCGGTACTTCAATATATACCTGAGCAGCACTTTCTTTTCCGTCTTTGTCATAGTATTTATTTGTTGTCTTATTCTTTACAGAAATCTTATATGTTGTTCCTGCATCCGGTGTATACGCACCACTTACTACCTTTTCAAGCTTCAGATCACCCTTCTTTGGTGCTGTAGAATTATCAAATCCCAACGCATCTGCTGAATAGGAACCTGCAACCGGTGTTCCATCCGATTCATATTTCTGAACGGACACATTCTTGGTATAGATACCTGATGCTGCATTTGCATCTACTTCCAACGATATAATATAGAAGGAAGCGTCATATGTCATTCCAGGGACAGTACCTTCCTGCTCAGACACTACATAATAAAAAGTTTTTCCGATATCAGCTGTGTCATACTGAATCTCTCCAAAACTTCCTACACCGGTAACTGTACTGGAAGTTACAGTTTTTCCAACTCCGCCTGATTTTGTAGAATACGTTACTTTTCCGGCGGCAAAACTTGGTTTGTTTATTTCTGTCAGGTCAAATGTAAATTCTTCATAACCCTGCAGTGAGTCTGTATCTCCATCAACCGTTTTCTTAACTGTAAAGCTGCCCGGTTTATTCTCATAATACAGATAACCGCTGTTAAATCGCTGATCTACCCAGCTTGGAGCAACCACATCACTGTTACTCTTACTTACCATAAAGTAATATGGATCTTTATTTACTTCAAAATTATCATCTGCAGTTGTTTCATACAGTGCAAATACCTTATCATATGCAAGACCGCTAATCTCCTTGGTACCATCAGCACCTAAAGATATATTCGTCATAACAGGTGTAGGACCAATATCCTTTGTCCACTCACCTGCAGCATTTTTCTTACATTCATACAGGGCAAATGTCGAGCCATTCAACATCTGCATCTGCTTATTGCTATCTGTCCAGTACTTATACAATGTGATCGTACCTGTTACAGATTCTGCCCATACGTTCGGTTTCTGGACAATTGTTGAAATACTTGTATTTGTTGATCCGTTTGATCCTGTATAACCTGTAAGGCTGAAACTGTTCGAAGCATTGGAAGCATTCAGCGAACCACCAAATACCTGATTAACTTCTGCTCTGTATACAAGCTTCAGTGCTTTGCCATCCGGCAAAGCCATTTTTACAGTTCTGCTGTTGCTGTCATATGAATAAGCACATCCGGAAGTAACATCCGTCCAGTTTGAACTGTCTTTTTCCGGATCTCCTTCACCGGTATATTCATAAATGTGAAGAGAATCAACCTGGAAGATCAATGCGCTGCCCATTTTATCTTCGGCATAGATTGTCTTTCCATTTGCAAGTTTTGCAGCATTTGTATTGACATATACGGTATATTCCACAACCTGATCTTTGACTGTTGTAGATTCACCATTGTTCTTCTTCTGATCCAGAATATATACACCTGACTTCTTAACTGTATCTCCAGGTGTTAACGTATTCGTTGTTGAACCATTACCTTTGGTCTCTCCATTATAAGAAACCTCTGCATTGTTTGTTACACTGATCGTAGCACCATTCTTAACATAATCTGTTAATATATCATCTGCTACCGATGCAGAATATGTAATCTCTGCCACATACTTGGTAAATGAAGTATTCGATGCTACATCTGCTATACCATCCAATATCTGCTGTGTAACAGGGATCGAGTATGTGATCGTATGTCCGCTGATGCTTCCCGTGATGGCTGCTGCACTGCCATCTGCCTGTGAATACCACTGGTTTGCCCATTTTTTCAGCTGCAGCTCAGCATCATCATTAAACTGCAGCGTATCAGGCAGCGTATCAGTAACTGTGATCACATCGCCAACCTTCAGATCATCGGAAATCTCAGATAAATTAATAGATAACGAATAATCGATCGTATTCAGTTTTGTTGTGCTGACCGTTCCTGTCTTATCCAGACTATTTGTATATTTATAATTTGCTTCTGCATCCGCAGAGAACTTTGTATCATTCTTATCCTTATAAGTCAGATTTGCATGGTTAATAAAATTTGCCCCATCTGTAAGATTTTCCGGCTTGGTAATAATTGTAACCTCTATAACCTGTCCCTTCTTTGATGCGATATACGCATCATCAAATCGGAACTGGATACCCCACTGATCTGCTTTCGTGACAGAAGCTACAATTCCATTTCCGGCTACCAGAGAACCATTGTTGATGACATTTGTTCCCTCAATATCCACATTAGACACAAATGACTGCCAGCTTCCATTTGATTTATCGGATTCATTTAATGACACTTCTGTGATCGTATCTGATGCAGGTATATTGATTGATATCTTCCATGTTAATGTACCATCTGCATTTGCTTTTACAAATTCCTTATCCAGAATACCCTTGCCATCTGTCTGCATGGTACCGGTCTTTTTATATTTCGTTCCATCAAAATCTACATCTACATCATTTGTAAGCACTGTCGGAAGTGCAGAATCCAAGGCAGTATCTGCTACATCCGTTGTATATGTGAATTTGTATGTATCACCATTCTTTGTAAAGTCACTAAGCTTCAGATCAGCAAGGCTTACCCCTGCCGGAAGACCGGAAGCTGTAAGATACTGTCCTAATGTATCCTTGATCGCTACATTATTAATATCAAAGGTTGGATCCTTTGTCAGATCTCCCAACTGAAGCTCAACTGTCCATGTGATCGATGTCTTCTTGCCGGATGCATCCGTGTTCCAGGTTCCGTTCTTGGACAACGATGGTTTTCTGATATTAAGCCCTGTTGTAACACTGCCTGTATCCTTGTCATTGTCCTTATTCGTCTTATATTTTACTGAGAACTTATTGTCGAAGATATTCACATCACCTTCCGCAAATGCCTGCTTTACATCTGCTGCACTGACTGTTACATCATAGGTGATCTTCGCTGTTTTTGCTGATTCATCCTTCGAATCAAGAACCATGCCTGACATTGCTGCCTGTGCATCTGACCAGCTTGTGTAACCGGTTCCGTTTACCTGTATATTTGATATATTCGTAAGCGCAGAACCCATCGTCTCTGTTGCATCCCCGAGTGTAACCTTGCCATTATATGCCGTGACCGTTACTTCATAGGACTGTGTGATAGAGCCATCCGGATTCCATGTTACAGCACCCTTGCTCTTGTTGGAGCCTGCATAGCTTTCGGCCTCATTCAGATCAACATTAACAGTAAAGCTTGCATCTCCGATCTTAATCTTTCCTTTGTCTTCTGTATTCAGATCAGACGATGAAAAATCAACCGTTCCATCGATGTTCGCCCATCCATTGATCTCACTTTCTTCCAGAAACTCATCTCTTAAAGTGATATAATATTTGCCCTCTTGTATATACCAGGTACCAACATCTTTACCACTTTCATCATATAGAACAGTTTCTGCATAATCGTTAATTTCAATTCCCTGTGATTTCAGGTCGACTTCAAAATTCTTTACACCGGAATTGTTAGCGATTGCCCATTTAAATGATATTCCAACGCTGTCTCCATTTTTCACGTTTGAATCATCTTTGACTACCGTTCCATTCACAGTAATTTCAAAGTCACTGAGAGTCAGTCCATCCGTATTTGCCAAAGGAGTAATTCCCTTTTCGCTCTCCTCTGCATCTGACGCTGTCGCCGGCTGTGCACTGTTTCCAGCTTTTGCACTGGTACTTCCAAGACCTGTTCCACCGCTGACTGGTGAACAAACTGAGAAGACCATGAGCAATGCCAGTAAAAGCGCAACTACTTTTTTGCTTTTCCTTCCCATTCTCTCTACCTCCATTTGTTGTTCTTGTTCTCTTTTTCTTTGTTGTTCTTTGCTCTTTTGTTGCTTCCTTCAGATATATTATTATACGCACCTCTTTAATTTTGAGCGCAAGAAACTGCTATACCTGAATATAGATACTTAACATTATACACAACCGGATCTTCATTTCAATATATTTTTATCTTAATTCTTTATAAATATAAACAGGAATCCCATATTTCGTTTATTCCGTAAAGAAACGCTCTCTTCGCATAACAAATTTCTGGAGTTTTTTACTTTATAAGACAAACTTTCCTATAAAGTAAAAAGAGCCGCTCCCCATAATCGGGAACGGCTCCTGTATTGTTGTCACATTTTCTATCTCTGTTGCTGCAGATATTCTGCAACTCGTCTGACTGAATTACCATCGCAGTCAGCAAATACATCTTTTCTAAATACTTCCAGCTTCTGATAATCATATGATTCAATCTGTCGGATCTCATTCACCAGATCTTCTGCAGACTTCACGATCGGACAGAACATTTCATTTGCAAATTCTTCTGCTGTTATCTGAATGCTGTCTTTTTCTATGAATGTCTCATAATCATATGCAGATGAATACATCGGTTTTCCAAGCAGCACACTCTCAAAGAATAAAGCACTGTAATCTCCTACGATCACATCGGCTGCCATCAGCAGTCTTCGTGCCGGAATCTCTTTTTCGAGCACCTTGCAGAAACCAGGGATCTCGTACTGTTCCAGGTTCTTTTCCTTCTGACCTGCCTGATCAAAATGAAGCACAACCATGTACTTATCCTGAAGCGCTGTCTGCATTTTGCTCAGAGAAAGCATCGCCGTCTTTCTGGTTTCTTTATCTTTTCTCCAGCTTGGCATATACAGAATGATCTTACGTCCATTCAGCTCCGGTATCAGCTTCATAAGTGCATTTCTGGATTCCTCTATCAGCTTCTGGTCAAAATACTGATCCGTATTGCAACTTCCCTTCAGTCCACAATAAACATTTCCATTTCCGGAATAGGTCTTACGGAACAGATCTTCCTGTCCTTCAGACGGAATCTGAAGCACCGAAACCGGATTCTGTGCAGCAAGATGCGCGCCCTTTCTCTTCCACCTAATCTCATCAACAGCCTGAAGTTCTTTCTTATATAATGAAAATGCAAGCTCTGGCAACATAATCTGCTCTGTTTCCTCCCGAAGTTCACAGCGACACAGGATTGAAACAGGTTTTGAAGTCACAATATATCTTGCTGTTGCAAGCTCCCTTGCTAATAGCAGAAGATCCGTCTTTTTCTGATCCAGCATTAATACCTTACAGGAGATCTTCTGTTCCTTCAGATATTCCTTCAACTGGAACAATGGATCATTATTTGTGAGTGCTCTTTCAGATAACAGAACGATCTGATCTACAATATCCGTTTCCGGAACGACCAGCTCATATGCCTCTGCAAATTCATCCGCAACCTTCTTCAGCTCCTGATATTTCTCATAAAATTCTTTATTCTTTTTCTGCTCATCCTTTGTAACCAGATTATCGTAATCCTTGTAATGTGCAAGCAGATAATCACGCACACGCTCCATGGAATGTCCGTCGCAGTTTGCAAACATCTTCTCCCGGAACTGATCCATCTTCTGATAATCATAGTGATCGATCTGCTTCAACTGATCCGCAAGCTCCTGTTCGGTTCTGACGATCGGGCAGAACAGGTTCTGATCAAATGCATTTGCATGCAGGGACATATTCAGCCCCTTGATGATCTTCTCATAATCATAGGCGGTCGAATATGCCGGCTTACGCAGAATCGTTGTCTCAAAGAAGGAATCTCTGTAATCACCTACGATCACATCACTTGCTACCATTAAGGCACGGATCGTCATACCATTGTTCTTGTTAATACATTTACTGAAGCCTTCTACTTCCAGTTCATTCTTAAATCCATTCTTGCTCTGGATCGCATTCAGGCTGACAACCACACAGTACTTATCACCGATCAGTTTGCTTAATGCCTGCATATTGAAGATTCTCGCCCATATGCTGCTGGAATTCACTCTACGAAGCGTTGGCATGTACAGGATAACCTTTCTGTCTGCTGTCTCCGGGAAAAGATCCTGCAGCTTCTGTTTTGCCTCACTGATGAAGTCCTTATCAAAATACATATCCGTACTGCAGTTTCCATACAGAACTTCCCGATCCATTTCCTTTGGCGAGAACTGCTTATCAAATTCCGCTCTCTGATGTTCCGATGGAACCTGAAGGATATCCGTATCATTATTCAGGACATAATCAAAATATTTCTGCTTCCATTTGAGGAAATAGCGAACCTCATACCCCTGATTATAAAGGTTAAATGCATTATCACGAAGCATGATCATATCTGTTCCCATTCTGAAGGATGTCCGACAGAACAGGTGGATCGCTGCCGGAACAATAATGTATCTTGCAGATGCAACAATCGCTGCAATCTCTTCATCCGTCTTTTTGGTGTTACCCATACGAAGCAAAACAACCGAAAATTCCTTATGTGCTTTCATCATTTCTGCCATCTTGCCAAGATATCCGGATGTAAAATTCTTCGCATTTGTTACAAATACGATCTTGTTCTCAATACCGTATACATCCGATGCCTCGTCATATAATTCGGCAAATCGCTCTGCACGCTCCTTGATCTCTTCGTATTTCTCTTTGTATTTTCTGTTCTCTTCCAGTTCTCCTTCTGATAACAGTCTGCCGGAAGCATATCCATCACCCGGCATGATCTGGTACATCTCAAAATACCGTCTTTTTACTTCTTCCGAAGCACGGGTTACAGACATCGTGATACTCGTCGTAACACTTCCCATTCCACGGGTTTTCTCCTTCGACGCAAAGCTGTCTAACATCTTCATGGTAAATGGCGGTGCAAATTCACGCTTCTTACCATAGAGGGAAATCGAATCTACCAGTCCACCGATCTGCTCAGCAAATTCCTCATTTTCCAGATTATTTCTATAATAATTCAATGCAAATTCATACAGCATCCGGTCTGTATCTTCCGGTGTATGAAGTGGAAGCTTCGCATACTGATATGCAAATTCCGGAAGAAGTCTCTGCATGGAGTCAAACAGGCTCGTATCGTGTGGAACCGGAACAATGATCGGCTCTACCCTGCCATCTACTACCTGATATTTCTCAATACTCTTATATGGCATATTTGCAAAGATACCTTCCATAAAGAACTGTGCTGTATTATTGGTTGTAAAATTATACCGTACGGAATGACCAATCGTCGGAAGTACCGTTCTGCTGTAATAATAAGGCACATCCACTTCTTCCCCTACAATATCATGCCACAGTCTGACAAAGCAGTCCTGTGTATAACCTCTGCCCCAGTATTCCACAAAGGCAAATTTCTCTGTCCGGTCAATCTCCTGCTCCAGATATCTGCTGACAAGTACACGTTCTTCTGCTCCCTTTTTCATCAGATACTGATTATAGCTTTCGGACTTTTTAAATATGTCGATCAGACCATTTAATACTTTCTTATCTGTAAAATTAACTCCATCCAAAACAACCGCCGGGAAAAACTTACGGAACTGACGGTCTGTCAGATCCATTGCTTTTAACAGCTTGTCCTTAGAAGTGATATTTCCAAAACTGCCATATGGCTCCCAGAATTCACGGTCAACCTCATGGATAAAAGAAGGGATTCTCCATGTTCTTCTGGATGCATAGATGTATTTTGTCTTTACGTTAAGTCCCCGCGCCTCAATGATCGCATCTGCGATCCGTTTTAATGGATGTCCGTCACGGGAAATGAAATATAACGTCTGATATCCTCTTCTGATCGCATCCCGAAGCGCCCAGTCTACATATGGAACCATGCAGATCGTCACAAATGTGGATACAAATTCATCTCTTGTATATACTGCCTTTGCAGCCATTCTGGTCTGAAGTGCAGCCACCAGATAGGAATCATACGTTCCAAGCTGTTCTACCAACTGTGTCTGAATATCGGAAAATTCCGGTTTTGCAACCTGTCTTACTTCGATTCCAATCTTTCTTGGCGGATTGTGATCGGCAATCGGATTATCACCATAATGAACCCACTTCTTAAAATCATAATATGGTTCAAAACTTGCAAATACTTCAAAGAATAACTGCTGTGATACCTTCTGAACTCCATATTCACAGGACAGATACAGTGGCAGTTCTGTTAACATCGGCTCCGCTCTGCGGAGCATCTCAAGGATCACATTCTTCGGCAGATACATATCACTGACCAGAATAACCGTATCTTTCTGTGCCAGATATTTCTTAATCATATCGATCTGCTCCGGCAACGGGACTACATTGTCATATTCACATTCCAGCTCCCAAGCCTTTAGCTTCTGTACCTGCTCATCTGTCAGATTATATACGGATGCCATACGGGCAAAGATCTCATCAAACTGAATCTCAACCTTTTCTGATTCACGAAGTGCAATTGATTTATTATAATATTCTCTTACATTGGCTTCTGATGTTTTACGGATCGATGGATAATTCAGAACAAGCGCTCTTGGGAACCCTCCATCCTCCTGCATTTTTTCCTGTACATAGTAGAAGATGCCAACCGGATCGAGTACCTTTCTGGAAAACAGCGTATCAAAGATATCAAAGCTATACAGAGTTGGAAGCTCTACCTTCTCCGGTACAAATGCGATCGTGCTGTCAATGATCTTATCCATACTGTCTGAAGTAGAATACTCCCAGTACAGCTTACTGATCCGATCCAGACTATCGCTGATATCGTCTTTCTCATATTCCGAAAGTGCCTGAACCAATTCATCAAAATTCTTACATTTTCGGCCCGGTGTAACCTCATCATAATCCATCGGGAAATCCAGATCGTCATTGTCAAAGTCAAACGCATACCGCAGGAAATGCTTGCAGCCTGCCGCAATAAAATCTGTAAATATAGAGGAATAATCCATGATACACAGATCGATCTTATCTAAGATCTCATAGAAATCATTGGTGTTATCCCAGAACAAAAGCCATTTACAATCTGCATATCTCTGCTTTGCCCAGAGGAATCCCTGTTCCTTTTCAAGCAGCGGATGCATCTTAAATATCATCAACAGATGCTCTTTCTCACATACCTCTATGATACGGTCAATATCCGGAATTGCCTTGGAGAACAGCTCACCATCCGGATTATTCCGATACGTTGGTGTATATGCAACAATCTTGGTATCCTCCGGAAGCCCCTTCTGTCCGATCAGATCATGATCATATGTTTCAATCTTCTTATAATTCGCTTGATACAGGCATCTTGGATATCCGGCTCTTACAATCTGCTTCTCCGTTAATCCAAGCTCCGCCTTTGCTATATTCTCAATAAATGCAGATGGTGCCAGATATAATTCATAGGTACGATAATATTCATTTCTTGCAATATATTTCTTTGCAAGCTCCGGCAGTAAACGTCCTTCTTTGATCTTACGCTCTACAACCTTTACACCGCCAACACCGTGCCAGAGATTCAGATACTTTGCTTGTTCCAGTCCATCCGGAATAAATGCCTTTACCTGCTCAGAAACCAGTACGCCGGTATAGCTGATGATCGTTTCTGCCTGAGGTGTTCCCATGCGATATGCATGAAAGCCCATACCACGGATCATCTCGATCAGTTCTACATCATCACACAGCCAGTATGGAACAATATCTTTTCTATAATTATTGATATACAAAAACAGATATTTTGGATTCCCCCGAAAATCATTACTGTACTGCCCGGCACAGAACGCCCATACCTTGTCCTTTTCTTTTCCTGCACAGATCTCATGAACATGAGCGGTTTCCTCTGCATTTATCTCATCTTCCATTGCCCGGATCTGATCCAGTTTTTCCTGCTTTGCCTGTTCGATCAGTTCTTTTTTCTGTTCAATATCTATCTCCTGATCTTCCAGTATTACTTTCTCTGTAATATCAGCTTTCCCTGCAGCCTCTGTATTGATTTCTTTTCCATCTATTTTTTTATTTAAAAACTTTTTTAATACACCTAAATGCATTGATCCTGACTCCTCTTGTATTAATAAACATAATTAGGTTTATTATAGAACATAACATAAGTTCAGGCAAGCCCATGTTATATTTATTAAGATAGCATCCGCGACATTTCATTGTTTTATCCGATTTGTTAATATTGGCATATGTACAAGCTTTACTTTTTGCGGTATGATTGTTTTTGCACATTGAACCAGTAATATATATTGAAAAAGGAGTTTAAAATGAATACTGTAAAGACAAGGAAAAGACCAACATGGGATGTAATCTCAGATTATCGTGGGGTTTTGATGGGAATTTCTATTATATGTATTATAATCTTTCATTATGTGGAGGACTGTGGCATCTATCACGTCCACAAAAACGGATGGGTAGAATTTTTCCGTAACTATATCACCAGTTCAAGTGTAGACGGTTTTCTTTTCTTATCCGGTTTTGGTTTGTACTACGCAATGAAAAAGCATCCGGATATTTCCCAGTTTTATAAGCGGAGATTCACACGGATTCTTATTCCTTATTTTTTAATTGCCATCCCTGCGCTCTGCTGGAATGATTTTTTATTTGATAAGACTGGGGTAAAAGCTTTTTTCTCTGATTTGTCCTTTTATTCATTTTTCACCCGAGGGATGTCATGGTTCTGGTATATTTTATTAATTTGCTTTTGTTATCTTATCTTTCCATTCATTTTCCGCGCAATAGATAAGGCACCAGATGAAGAATCTGAGCAAATGCGTATAATTAATTTATTTACTTTTTTTACCATGATCACATTTGTAATCCGCTTATCCAATAAAGAGTTGTTTGATAATACCAATCTGGCCTTATTACGTATTCCCTTTTTCTGTTTAGGCTGTTTTATCGGCAAATACTCATATGAAAAAAGGTCTATATCCGGCGGGACTTATGGATTAATGCTCTTATCGTTATTTGCAATTCAGTTTCGAAAAGGAAGCAAGATCATATTCGCACGATATTCTGCTGCTTTTCTCAATATCAGTGCATGTATTTTAATTGCAATTTTATTCAGCAAGCTGAAACATTTTGAAAAAATACATAATTGGATAAAGAAGTTCTTTGAATGGTTCGGCAAATATTCTCTGGAATTGTATCTGGCACATGTTACTGTACGAGGTGTTATGCGCGATTACGGTCACCCTACCTGTTATGGTCGAAATGAGCTGATTATGGTTGCCATATCTATTGTATTAGCATTAATTGTAAACCAATTAACAAAATGGATTGAACATTTTATTCATTAAACATAAAGGCTTCCTGTTCGAATTATCGTTAGGAAGCCTCTTTTTTATACCTGTTTCTTTTCAAGATATATCCACTTTACATATTTAGAAGTGATGATTGTAAATAATCCCCCTATTAAAATTGTAAATAAAACTGTAAAAATAAAACTTCTGCCCTTTTCATCTGTCAGCCATCGTACAACACTCATCCATACCGGCACGATCATGCACCAGCAAACCATAATCATTCGAAAAATAAAAGCTTTCTTTGAATTAGTATTCGCTGTATACTTGCCATTCATATATGGCCACCACCGATTCATCACATATGCAATTCCCAGAAGCAAAGCTTCTACACCAAACACCATGAACATTTTGATAAACGAACTTGATAATTTATCTGCCCATATTGCTTGACATATTCGAATTAAAGCTATATGTGCTCCCAGCGCAAATAATGTATTTCTTCCCATAAAAGCAAGAACTTTATCCTTTGAGAACTCGCTGAATAACAAGATCAGGGCAATACTAAATGTTAATGATGATGTCACAAATAATGGTATTGAATAATATTGTCCATATACCATGAACACAGTCTTATTGCTGAATGCACTAACAAATCCAATTGTTGTAAGTATAACTATTACAAGGTTCTTATAATTTCTCAATACATTCTTTTCCAGTATATATCTGCGAACCAAATAACCAGTATAAATATAACCTGCTCCGACCATTCCTGTATTAACATGGTATGGCAACTGCTTATCTGAAAAATAAAATCCCAGAGCCATGATGCCAAATGCCATAAGTAACCGAAGCCATCGTTGTCTTCCTGTTATTTTTACTATAATCAGAATATATAAATATGCAAAAAATAATGCTCCAAGAAACCAAACCGGATTTACAGTCGCAGGATAAATTTTATCCTGCGATACAAGATTTCCTATTAATGTATGCCAATAATTTGCTTTTCCCTTTCGCAAAACCCGATAATTTAATACCCATATTGGAAATAACGAAAATACAACCCAAAAATATGGAATAATAATACTTTGAAACTTATGTCCAACCTGCGAAATCAAACTTCTTTCCAACACTTTTTCCGGATAAAATAATAATCCTGATATCATAAAAAACAACGGCATATGAAATGCCGCTCCAACATGTGATATCACTCCGAGCACACTTGCATGACACAAAACAACAATAAAAAAGGCAAAGCCTCTCAACTGATCAATCCAGTCCTTCCTCTCCATTTAATTCTCTCCCCATTTGTTTTATTACGACTTTATCTATAATCTTCTAATGTCAAAAATCACTTAGCCGATATAATATCCGCATACCGTCCGTTCACCGCGCGAACTAAATCATCCGGCTTTAACATGATCTGTTCGCCAAGGCGTCCACCGGATACGATCATCTGAGGAAGTGTTTCCGCACTTTCATGGATCACGGTCGGATATGCTTTCTTCATGCCGATCGGTGTACAGCCGCCACGGATATACCCGGTAACTTTATTGATATCTTTTACAGGAAGTAGCTCAAGGTTTTTCTCACCGACAACCTTAGCTGCTTTTTTCAGGTCGATCTCTTTGTCGATTGGAAGTGCAAATACATAATATCCCTGACTCTTTCCGACCGTAACGATCGTCTTGAAGCTCTCGTCGTAGCTCTGTCCAAGCATATCTGCAACATGCACACCATCGATAAATTCTTCACAGTTATATTGATTGAGCGTATACGGAATCTTCATACGATCGAGAATCCGCATCGCATTTGTCTTTGTCTCTTTTCCCATTGTTTCTTATATCCTTACACACTCATGAATATTTAAGACACGTTCGAGCCGCGCTGTTAATGCATTCGCTGTAAATGGTTTACAGATGTAGTCTTCCGCTCCTGCTTCAAAGCATTTTGTCTCTGAATACTCATCTGTAACTGCCGTCAGGAAAATAACCGGAATACTCTTATATTCCTGATTCACCTTCAGTCTGGATATCACATCATATCCATCCATACCCGGCATCTTCAGATCCAACAGGATGACATCCGGATGAATCCGTTCAAGGACACGGAACGCCTTCTGTCCATCATTCACGGCTGATACTTCAAATTTGTCCTCCAGGATTCCCTGGATCATATCAAGTATCATCTTATCATCATCTATAACCAATACTGTTCGTTTCACTTAAGTATCCTCCTAATATCCGTTTCCAGTTTTTCTGCCAGTTCATAAGCTTTATCCATATCATAATCTGAAACATACTGATACAGCTTATCGAGTATTCCATAATACTTTGCACCCATTTCATCTGCTAACTCCGGTATCTCTATCTTGTACAATCGTTCCAGACAGGTGCATGCAGCTTTCTCTTTATACTCAAAAACAGCAGTTTTTAATTCACTGATGATCGTAAGCATCTCCGTTATATTTGTGACCGCTTCTTTTTCTATTTTACCATCTGTTTCTATATTCGCAAGCCATTTTTTTATCTGCTCCAGAAGCTCCCGGTACTGGCTTACTGCCTGGTCATGATTCATCTGAATGTACGCCAATGCCGTCTGTGGATCCTTACATGCTTCTTCCAGCCCTGCAGCGGCTGCCGCCATAGAATCTGCACCAATGCTTGCGGATATTCCCTTCAGGCCGTGGATCGTTATATCATAATTAAAAATGTCTTCTTTGTTCTTACATTCTTCAAGCTTCTGGATCCGTTCTTCACTTCCATCCAGATAAGTCTGCAGCAGACTGATATACAGCTCTCTGCTTCCGCCAATATAGGATAAGGCTTTCGCGATATCAATTCCCGGTATGCTCCATTCTTCTGCCTGCTGTAGATCCGGTGTGCCGTCTGTTTCCTGTCCTCCTGTGACAGTATCTCCATTCCCGTCTCCACATTCCGTTACATATTCCTGTGGAAGATTATCTTTAATGATCTGTTCAAAGCGTTCCGGATTGATCGGCTTCGACAGATAACCGCAGAAGCCAGCATCCAGATACGTTTGCTTTGCTCCTGATAATGCATTTGCCGTAATCGCAACTGCCGGTATATCTTTATAAATGCCGCCATCCATGGTCTTCACATGCTGGAGCATCTCGATTCCATCCATTTCCGGCATCATATGATCGATCAGCAGAAGCTGATAGGTATGCTGGCGGATCAGTTCCAGTCCTTCTGCCGCACTAAGTGCCGTATCGATCTGAAGTTTTGTATTCTTTGCAAGTCCAACCACGACCTTCAGATTAACCTCATTATCATCTACAACCAGGATCCGGGCATCCTCTGCATGGAAGGACTCCTGATAACAGACCTCTTGATGAAGCTGTTCTTTATATTTCTTTCTGTAATCCCCGATCTGTTCTTCATTTACGATCTCCTGTCCAACCGTTGCCGTAAATGTGGAACCTTCACCATATACACTGCTGACTGTAATATCTCCACCCATTGCAACCAGCAGATTCTTGGTGATCGGAAGTCCCAGTCCTGTACCTTCAACTGAGCGGTTCCGCTTCAGATCCAGTCGTTCAAAATTTGTAAACAGCTTATCCATATCCTCACTCCGCATACCAATGCCAGTATCGGAAACTTCAATCGTCAGGTTCTGTTTATTATCCATAACAGTTCCTGTGATATAGAGACGAACTTCACCCTTTTCTGTATATTTTACTGCATTTGTTAAAAGGTTCATAATAATCTGTTTGATACGCACCTCGTCACCCTTCAAATTCTCATGTAGCTCCGGTTCTACATAGATCTTAAGTTCCAGCCCTTTTTCCATAATACGCTTCTGGATGGATCGTTCAACATCCTCCACAAGGCTGCTCAGCGAATAGTTCTCATTCACCAGATATACCTTTCCGGCTTCAATCTTGGACAGATCCAGAATATCACTGATGATCGTAAGCAACGATTTACCGGAATTCTTGATATACATGGCGTATTCCTTGATATGCGGCTGTCTGCTCTCCCGGAGCACCAGCTCATTCATACCCAGGATCGCATTTAACGGAGTCCTGATCTCATGTGAGATGTTTGCAAGAAATGCGGACTTGCTGTTCGCCGCAGCCTCTGCTTCTTCTGCCTTCTGTTTCAAACGAACCTGAAGCTGCTTGTTCCATGCGATCACCACAAGAAGCATCAGACTTCCAATCAATATGATAAGCAGATCCATAACCGTCTCGCTGACATCGAGTGGATCTGCCTGTGATATATAGCGGCCGGCAAGAACCATATACAAATAATAAACGATGGTACTGATCAGCATAAATATATTCAGTTCCATCTTCTGGTACAATGACACAACAACGGCTGCCGCAAGAAACATATCAGTCAGGCGGTTATGTTCACCCGGTACCAGTCCATACATCGCAACGATTGCAAACAGGCAGCCCGACATACATAATCCATGTATCTTTACCGTAGTCTTTCTGATAAAAGTCACAAGAAAGCTGACCAACATTGTGGTCAATGTCACAACAATGAACACCGGAGCCTTCTGAAACCTGTAAAACATCATGACAAAATATGTAGCCAATAAAATATATACATAGAATACAACCTGTTTTACACGCCTGTTATCCTGCAGAACAGAACCGGACTCATACCGTTCAATCCCAATCGAAGCTCTGCCCTTTTTTCCCGTCCGGTATACACGGACAAACAAGTTCATATAAAGCATGAAGAATACCAGCAGTACAACAATCAGTGTCACCGCAGAAGGAATTGCATTTTTTGCTGCCAGTTTGCTGACTTCATTCTTATCCACGATCGCAACCACATACCAGTTATCAAGGATTGGCTTCACAGATATCCATGCATTATCTGTCTTATAACTGACCGTACCTTCTGTCTCCAACGCAAGTTCCTTATCAATATCTGAAACATAAGTCTCATATGCGTCCGTTCTGTGATACATGCTGTCCAGTGTCTTTCCCATATATGCAGACTCTCCGCCTGCAATAATACTTCCGGTCTGATCTACAATATAGACCTCACCCGTTCCTGCATCCAACTCTTTCAGAAGATCTGACAGCACCTCCAGATCAACATCCACACCAATCAGGTTCGAACCGTCCCGAAACATACGTCCGACGGATACCACCTGCCGGTTCGTCTTCATATCCAGATATGGTGTCGTGATCGTAAGTTCTGTACCATTCTGCTTCATCTCCTGATACCAGGAACGATCCTCGATCCGATATCCCTCTGGCTGCTCCCATGCAGTACTCAGCATCAGTTCTCCGTCAATATATCCATAAATCCCCAGATACTGCATACTTTCTTCATTTTTCAGATAATCGGTCTGTTCGGTAAAATATGTACGGAACTCATCCATACTATATCCCGACTCATGCATATACTGCACTGTGAAATAATTCACTGTCAGAATATCGATCGCATCCGACAGGCAGTTCTGACAGGACATAGCGGCATAATCTATATTATTGTTCATCTCATCATCCACCTGCTCCGTTGTCTCCCGGATCTCTCTTGCACAGAAGATCAGGATCACGCCTGCCATAAGGATCACAAATATACTTATATAAAATGCCAGTCTTTTATATGCTCTTTTTACCATCGTTCACACTCCCCGCCTCTTATCCGCATTTATACCGTTCCCGATCAGGATCTGTCTGCTAGATTCCTGACTCAAGCAGTTCCTTCAGATGCTCCAATCGCATCTCAAACTGCTCATAAAAATCCCGGTTCTCCTCATATCTCGCAACATACATGATATTCAGAATATACATACACATCTGCTTGATCCGTGCATCCTTACTTTCTTCTGCCCCGTCCTGCATACGGATCCGTGCAAATGTCTCCTGCACCTGCTTCTGAAAATCATGCCACTCATTAATGTACTCTGTATATCTCGGCAGATCCGGTGTATCGATCCATTTCGATACCTTGACCTTCACCTTGCCTGCCCGATCACATTCATGGATCTGAAGAAAGTATTTAAATCCGCCATCCTCATAATATCTGCCAAGCGGAAACAGTCTGCAGAATCCCGGCCTTGCCGCATGGATCCCACATCTGCCTTCTGCATTTAAAAAAGTACATGTTCCATTTACCATCTTGATATTTGGAAGGATCAACCCATCTACAACATTTAACTCTATCGTATCGGCAAGCAGAGCTTCAAAACTCTTCCCTGTCTCCTTTGTCAGTCTGCTCACATCCAGCGGATCTAAGATGATGGAATTTCCCATTCCCTCACAGCAGGCATGACACCCTTTACATTCATTGCAATATGCTTTTACCATATCCGTCTGATCGTATAAACGACCATCCGATATCTCTTCCAGACTACAATTTCTAAGCATGCTGTTTTACCTCACACAATACTCCATATTTTATCTTGATCCGGTCCAGTTTCAGCAAAAATGGCCGGGCCATGATCCACAGAAACAGAACCGTCGCAAATCCCTGTACCACATCAAACGGAAAGCCGGTTACATACGCTGCCACGATCATCTTAAGGTTCACTGCCGGCTGCCACATGATCACAGACGCCGGATTCATGATACCGCCATAGATCAGAATACAGCACAGGCCGCCAAAGATACACAGGCCAAGTTTCGTCACATTCTGACTTCTGACCCGGCTGTTATTAAATACAAGCCCCGCCGCAAAACCAACCAGGCCAAGTGAAAACATCTGCCATGGTGTCCACGGTCCCTGTCCAAATACCATATTCGATACCAGCATCGTCACCGCTCCGGTCACAAATCCGGTCTCACATCCAAATGCTACCCCGCTGATGATCACGATCGCCATAACCGGATTAAAATTCGGTATCATAAAAAATGCTGTTCTTCCGACTGTAGCAAGCGCGCACAGAACTGCCACCGTTACAATATCCCGTGCTCCCAGTGCCTTTGTCTCAAAGGCTGTGAGAAACGGTATCATCATTTCGATCAGAACCAGAAGGGAAATAAAATAATACTTCCGGTCTGACAGAACCGTCTTGCCAAACCAGATCGTTCCTGCCACTGCTGCAATACAAAGAACCGTTATGATCAATTTTTTTCTGCTGATCCGGTTCCTTCTGCGCAGGTCAATATCCTGATCCCTGTTTCTTCCGACCGGACGCAGCAACAGAATATATATGACCGTTGCCAATATAAATATACCATACAAGATCAGATATTGTATACCTTCTCCGGTCACCGTTCCATCCTCAATCAGCCGGGTCAGATCCGCCTGTGTCATTGTCTTATAAAAACAGAACGCCATGATAACCGTTGTAAGTAGAAGTCCCAGTTTTCGGACAAATGACATTTTTTCCGGTTTTTTCTCCTGTATTGATATCTCGCTTTGAGTGCCGCTTCCTATCCGGTCTTCTTCCTGCTTTGCTTCGTCATTTTCCTTCCTGTTCCCAGTATCTGTCCATACAATTCCGTCATCTATATCGTCATCCGGTTGATCCCAAGCACCGGTTTTACCATATGCATGCAGAATATCCTCAACCGTTACAGCGTCCCGAATTGTTCCTTTTGCTATTCTGGCTGCCGCAGTCGTATAGAATTCATTTCCTGAAAAATAATCGTTTGTTCCCGCAACCGTTGCCACTCTGCCATCAAAGATCAGACAGATCCTGTCAGCCGTTTCTGCACAGAATTCAATATCATGACTTACCATCACGATCGTATGTCCGGAAGCTTTAAGCTTCTTCATCATATGCGAAAACCGCTTTTTAAATGCTGCATCCATGCCCTTTGTCGGTTCATCCATCAGTATCACATCCGGAGCAGCAAGCAGTACCTTTGCAAGTCCAAGTCTCTGCTGTTCTCCCCCTGACAGATCATATGGATGCTGCGTCAGTACAGATTCCAGCCGGCAGAAATGAATACTGTTCCATATTGTCTCCTTCGAAATCTCCTGCTCCGCCACCTCAAACGTCCCATGTCTGCGGATCAGTCCCAGTTCTTCTCCAACTGTATTTGCAGTAAATAACAGCTTGGGATCCTGCGGAAGATATCCGATCCGGAGTTGCTTCTCCCGCCGGATCCTGCCTCTGTCCGGCCGGTAGTTCCCTGCGATCAGGGATAACAATGTTGACTTTCCGCATCCATTTGTACCATTTATGGCAAGGATCTCCTGCCGCTTTACCGACAAGGTAAGTCCGGACAATACCTCTTTCTCCATGGATGGATAATGAAAAAATACATCCTTAATATCGATCACGTTCTCCGCTGTCTGATTTTTTCCCTGCGTATCCGCCTGCTCTGACTGTCCCCCTGCTGCCATCTGTTCATGTTTCTCATCATACTGCCGCAGCCATTCTCTGCCCTCTGCAACTGTAACCGGACAGTCTGTAACTCCATAACCTGACAATCCAAATGCTATCCTGCATGCCGCAGGGATCTCGATTGCCGGTGCATTCTGTGCCAACAGCACCACGCCATCTGCAATGCTTCCATCATAGATCACTCTGCCATCTTCCATCAGAATGAACTGGCTGCACATCGGCCAGATTTCCTCCAGTCTGTGTTCTGTCAGGATCACTGTAGTTCCAAGTTCCCGGTTAATACGATACAGGCACTGAAAAAATTCCCTCGCTGCCATTGGATCTAACTGGCTTGCCGGCTCATCTAAGATCACCACCTCCGGCGCCATTGCCATGACTGATGCCAGGTTTACCAACTGCTTCTGTCCGCCGGACAATTCATTTACCTTTTTGTGAAAAATCCCATCCAGACCAAAGAATGAGCACATTTCCGCTACCCGCTTCTGAATAAAGGCATTATCATATCCAAGACTTTCCAGCCCAAATGCAAGCTCATGCCATACCTTATCCGTTACAAGCTGTGCATCTACATCCTGTACAACAAATCCGATCTGCTCCGTCTGTACACGATCATCTATGTCTCCAAGTTTTTTCCCCTGAAAACAGACAGTTCCTTCCCGTTTTCCACGAGGTGTCAAAACGGATTTCAACTGTCTGAGCAATGTCGTCTTCCCACTTCCGGAACCACCTGCGACAATGACAAAGCTGCCCTTTTCTATGGAAAGGCCGATATCCTTTAATACCGGCTTCAGATAAACATCATCCCTCTCCGATGCAATATCCGGATATGCAAATGTCAGATTATCGATCTCATATAATTTCATCTTTTCTTCCTTTCCCGGATTGCCTGATACAAATGCATCACACATGGCAGGCTTACTAATAACAGATAGCCTGCAAATACCGCAGTTCCCATTCCGTCTGATCCATTTCCTGTTATATCCGGATAATACTGCCAATCGATCACGCCCCGGATCATTCCTGCCGCAACAAAGCTTCCCGCTGCCAGAATCACGACCAGACAGCAGCCATCACTTTTTCTAAAATGAAATAACGAATATGCTGTCCTGCCTTTTAACCCATATCCCCGGCTCTTCATACTGTCACCTGTTATGACCGCCCGTTCTAACGCCCAGGTTGCTGCCGAAGAGATCACCCGCATACCGGTTCGAAGCCGTTTAAAATATTTCCCAGACATCACACAGCCTGCCGCTTTCTGTGCCTGATATACCTGTCGGATCCTTGCGGTAAATTCCGGCAGGAACTTCAACGTCATAGACAGAACGATCGACAGATACGGTGCCAGCCGCCCAAACAGATAGATCATTTTATCAGAAGTCATGATCCTATTGAAGGATGAGAACCAGCACAGTACTGTCACCAGCATTACAGCAGCCGCTATACCATACAGAATAGATTCGAGCGTCAGCGGATTGCCGGACGGCAGATACCGCAGGATCGTCACCCCCTGATGACTGAATACCGGATTAATGAGTGCCGTCAATATCACAACCGGCAGCATATAGCGCAGATTCTGATATAGTGCCCGTCTGCCATTCAGGCAGATAGAATATGAGACCGCTCCCAAAAAAGCGATCCCTAAACTAACCGGATGAAGCGACATCATTGCAAATCCGATGACAAATATAAAATATATCAAATTCACGATTGGATGACTGTCTGCAAATGCATCCCTTCTGATCTTCTTCACCTGTTTCTCCTGTCTGTTATTCAAAATATGGATTTCCTACATCTGCTCCAAGGTCACAGGTGTATTTCCATTCAATCTTATCTCCATCTTTCAATACATATTTTGAGCATCCAAATGCCGGGAACTTCCCATTGACACAATACTCCCAACCGGATAATTCTCCGCAGTCAAATTCATACAGATTATGAATTCCCTCAATGTAGTAGCTTCCGTATAATGCAGTAAAGGAATATTCAAGCTGTATACTCTTTTTTTTCGTAATATCCTTTAATACATCAAATACGGTCTGTCCCTTTTTAAATTCTACCTCGACTTCCTTCAGTATCCAGCCATCGGCAGGTACACAGGACTGCTTACTCTTATCTAACATATTCCAGTTTTTCAGAATATTATCGCAGTTAATCGATATCGTGCAGGTATATGTCTGCTCCTCGGTCTGCTTCTGCTCTGTCGTTTCCGGTTCTTCCGTTGTTGCAGGCTTCTCCGGTTTCTGATGCGCCGGCCGTTCCGTCGTTGGAGCTTCTGTCGTATTCTGCCCCGGTTCTTCTTCCGTCGTTGGCTGTTCCGTTGTTTTCGGTTCTTTTGTTTCAGTCGTTTGTTCCGTCGTTGGCTGTTCGGTCAGAACCTCTGTCGTCCCTGAGGAGCCTTGTCCATCCGGGCCATATGGATCCTGTCCATCTTCTGTTGCCACTCCTTCTGATGTCTCATCTGTACGATCCGTGTCCTGACTATCAGCGTCCTGACCGTCTGTTGTTTCCGATTCCGTCATCGATGACCTTCCGGTTTCCTCCTGACCGGTTTCAGTTTCTGCCAGTTCGGTCGAATTCCGGGATTCCGTATGCTGCTTTCCAAATCCGGAAAAGCCTCTGGAACCCGGTGCATTTCCACCATACCAGAATGCCATGGTAAGGATCAGCACCACCGCCAGAATACCAATTATTTTTTTTAAATTTTTTTTAATGAACTTCATATGCTGCTGCTTTCTGTCATACGGTATTTATTGTACCTGTAGTTTCTGTTCTCCGGGTATCTGCATGTTTAGTCAGCTTCTACGATCCCGATCACGCCCGGATATTTACGGTCTTGCTCCAACTGCTGTAATACTTCCTTTTATTCACCGTTTTACAGCTCCGGATCCGTACATAGTATTTCTTTCCGGCTTTTAATCCGGCTATAGTCTTTTTCACGGTTCCGGCTTTTTTTATCGCGATCGTCTTTGCCCCCTGCATGGACGCCTTCGTTCCATACATGATCTGGTAACTGTTCGCCTTCGTGTTCTTCTTCCAGGAACACTTCAGTCTGCCTTTTCCTGTCTTTTTTACTTTCAGGGCTGGCTGTTTTACTCGGTATATTGTGTGTATGGAACTGTATGCTCCATATACACCATCCGCATACGCCCGTATCTTATATGCGTATTTGCTTCCATTTGTAACTTTAGTATCTGTAAAGGAACATCCATTTGCCGCCTTTACCGACTTATATTTCTTCCAGGAGCCATTTTTCGCTTTACGATATATGATATATTTCTCTGCGTCTGTCGTCTTTTTCCATTTCAGCCGGATTCCGGTTTCTGTATTTGTCACCGAAGAAATCACCGTTGCCGTCGGTGCGATCGTGATCGTTCTGCTTACGCTTCCAGTATAATCACCCTTACCTTTTACTACGACCGTTGCCTTGCCCGGCATTTTATTATTCTTATATGTGACTGTATAATCTGTGTCTTTTTTTAAAGTGATCGTTGTTCCATCCAGCTTTTTACAGGTAACAGTCACTGCAGGTCTGATCGTCTTTCCGGTATATATGTATGCGGTCTTTGAAATGGTTACGCTGCAATCTGTCAGATCCATAACACATGCTTTATCCGCATCTGTCATATCATACAAGGTTGCCTTTTTATTCTGGAACCTCTGATACGCTACCAATGCGTAAAACGACTGCTCGGTCGCCATCTGATTGCCGGATTTTTCCGTGTCTACATGTTTAAACATTCCGGTTGATGATATATAAAAATACAACAGACCATCCAGCACAGACTTTCCATTTTTTACAAAACGACTGTCCGTTCTTCCATCAATTCCAAGACTGGATAAAGCCACCAGCACCTGTGCCGTGCTTTCTGCATTCTCACTTCCATATGAACTGTATGCTCCGGAGGTTTTCTGCATATCTGAGAGAACTTGTATGTTCCGGTCCACTGCTTCCCTGATCTGCTTCTGAAGTTCTGTTCCAACAGTTATCCGTCCGGTATAATATGGTGCAAATGCCTGCAATGCCATTGCTGTCACATCCGGATCTGCCCCCTGTGAATCACTTTTCGTCAGATTAAATCCACCATCTGTAAGCTCACTGCTTAATATATAAGATAACAATTTTTCTCTGGATACCTGGGCTGTTGTTTTACCCGATGTGATCTGCGGTATCTCATAATTACCGGAATCCAGCGCAATCAACGCCCAGATTGGTCCATTTAAGCCCTGTTTTTTTACATATGTCATATCCGACAAAGCTGCTGTCAGATCATACCCTTCTACGTTTGACGCATCTATCCCCATAGCAGTCAGTGCAAGAATGGCTCTGGAATTTTCCGTTCCCTTTCTGCTGTCGAGCTTCAATGGCACAGTCTTTGCACTTCCGCCTGTAGTTGTTCCATCAGCAGATGCCTGTGCTTCTCCGGCTGCCTGTAATACCCGTACCAGATTCTCATAATAGGCACGATACCACAATACATTCTTCCGTCCATAACGGCTTTCTCCGATCACAGCCCACTCGCCACCGATTGAAGCATTTGCAGGACCATACCAGTCTACGACGGAAGTTCCGCCTGTTTCATCTGCCACTTCCACCTTATAGGTTGTCAGTTTTTTCTCGATTGCAACAGACGTTTCCTTCAAAGCCGCCTTATAATCAATAGAAGTATCCGAAGCTGCCTCTACCTGGCTAAGCCCCGCGATCACACCTGTGCCTGCCTGTTTGCCAGTTCCGTCAAATGCTCCATTCACAGCAACCTGTCCAAACAAGGAAACAGCCATCACCATTACCAACATATAACTAACAATTTTCGTCCAACGCGATCTATACATTTTCTCTCTGTTTTCTTTTATCTTTCTCATTCTAACCTCATATCATTTCAAAATACATCATGCCCTGCAGCCATGATCTTCATAATCTTTCTTAACAAGTTTTCCTAACAAGCTCATACATAATACCTGATTCCGCATGGAAATCCCCTATATCAAGCCTATACTAGCAATTATAAAACAATGTGTCAACAGCGAGGATCTGGCAGGGAAACTTGGCAATTCTATAAAACTCTCACCATGTCCGGATCATTTCTTTATGCAGAGCACTTGCGTTACGTGAGACACAAACAAATGTAGCTATAAAAAACGCCCACGCTGTGATCAGATATTTCTTTTGGCAGACCTTGTCTCCCGTCGGTCCTTGATGAACCGCTCTGCGGTGAATTTAGTACCGCTACGTGAGACACAGAACGAAAGTGTTCTGCATAAAGAAATGATCTGATCACGGTGTGGGCGTTTTTTATAATATTATTCTTCAGCCTGCTGCTTCATGAGCTCCTTGAAGAACGCATCCTTCTCCGGATAACGTTTCCGCATGAACACCGGCTTATTGTTCTCATCCAGCAGACAATGACAGGATGTGCCGACGCACCGAAGCTCTCCAGTCTTCTTGTCATGTACTTCATAGGAAAATCCAATACGGATGCCTGTGTACTCTGCAAGCTTTACATAGATCACAATGTTGTCTCCATATCTGGACATGGTTTTGTATTCCGCAGATACCGACAATACCGGAATAATGATATTGTCGTCCTCGATGGTCTTGTAATCCCATCCAATCTGCTTCATCCAGTCCAGTCTCGCTTCCTCAAACCATCTGATATAGTTAGAATGATGAACAATTCCCATTCTGTCAGTTTCATAGTAATAAACCATACGCTCATATGGCTTAATTTCCATATCTATCATTTTATGAACATCTCCATTTCCTGCCTGCTTCTCACAGGCTATGTCATTTCATCTGCCTGTAATCTATCCCAGCAGATAATCGTCCGGACTTATTTCCAGTCTTTCTCTTTGATCTCTACACGTCTTACCTTACCACTGATCGTCTTTGGCATCTCATCGACAAATTCGATCACACGAGGACGTTTGTAGCTCGCCATGTTCTCCTTGAAATAACGCTTCAGCTCTTTCTTCAGGTTATCATCGCCAACCGTTCCTTCTGTCAGAACGATCGTTGCCTTGATCGCCTGTCCTCTGGTTCCATCCGGTATAGCTGTAACTGCACATTCCAGAACATATGGGATCTTCATAATCTCATTTTCAATCTCAAAAGGTCCAACACGGTATCCGGCAACCTTGATGATATCATCCACACGGCCTACGAACCAGAAATATCCATCCTTGTCCATATATGCGGTATCACCCATGTGGTAATAACCGTCGTGCTTAACTTCTTTTGTCATTTTCTCATCATTATTATAAGTAGAGAACAGACCATATGGTTCGCCATCTGCAATCTTAATAACGATCTCACCGGTCTCATCTACATCAGCAAGTGTTCCGTCCGGTCTCATAATGTGAACATCATAGAGTGGGCTTGCCTTACCCATGGAACCCGGTCTCGGTGTTGTATTTTTCAGATTTCCGATCGCAAGTGTAGTCTCTGTCTGACCAAAGCCTTCAAAGATCGTAAATCCTGTCATCTCTTTGAATTTATAGAATACTTCCGGATTCAGAGCTTCTCCTGCAGTTGTGCAGTAAGTCAGTGCGGAAAGGTCGTATTTGCTCAGATCCATCTTAACAAGGATTCTGTAAAGGGTCGGTGGCGCACAGAAGGTTGTGATCTTGTACTGTTCTACAAGCTTCATGATATTGTCTGCACTGAATACATCAAAATCATAAACGAAGATACAGGTCTCGCATAACCACTGACCATAGAGCTTGCCCCAGAGAGCCTTACCCCAGCCAGTATCGGATACTGTAAAATGAATACCATCCGTCTTTACGTTATGCCAATATCTTGCTGTAATATAATGTCCAAGTGCATACAGATGATTATGTGCAACCATCTTTGGATGCTTGGTTGTTCCTGATGTGAACATGATGATCATGGTATCATGTGCATAGACTGTATCTTCACCTGTCGGACGTGCAAATTCTTTGCTGAATGAAAGGATATCTTTATCAAATGGATGGAAATGCTCTCTCTCACCATTTACGATAACCTTGATCACCTTATCATCCGGATCGATGGCTGCCATTGCATCCGGAATCTTGTCATCAGCTGTACATACAACAGCCTTTACATTTGCAGCTTCAATTCTGTATCTGTAATCTTCTACCTTTAAGATATTGGTTGCAGGAATTGCTACAGCTCCAATCTTGTGAAGTGCAAGGATCGTAAACCAGAACTGATAATGACGCTTTAATACCAGCAGCACTCTGTCGCCCTTCTTGATACCAAGGCTCTTATAATAATTTGCTGCCATATTGGAATACTCTTTGATCTCTTTAAATGTAAACTTCTTTTCTTCCTTATCTCTGGACACATAGATCAATGCTGTCTTATCCGGTGTCTTTTCTGCTAATGCATCCACTACATCAAATGCAAAATTAAAGGTCTCATCATTTGTAAATTCAATCTTGCTTAATACACCATTCTCATCAAATGCTGTCTTGACAAACTTTCCGGCAATTCCTTCTTCCGGTTTTAACTCTGTTATCATACTGTCTGTTCCTCCGTAAAATAATGATCTATATAATGAAAAATGTGTTTCCTTTTTTCACGTTTTTGCAACTTCGTTCTCGGTTTTTCCAGACTTTATTCTGGGTTTTTCGTTAACTTCAAACGTAGTTTTGAAAACTACTTTACCTATAGTACCATATTTCACTTATCTGTCAACAGTTTTTTGCAGTTCATTTTTACAAAAAACGGGGGAATTATAACTACAACCAGCTAATTATATATTGACTTACGTCGATTTCTATTCGCTGCATATGCCTGATTCGTAAATACTCCTGTGCCAACTCGTCCTTCGGACTCAAACAGGCACTCGTATTTACTGGCACTATGCATCTCATTACGAAATCTTTGGTAATGTCAATATATAATTAGCTGGTTGCAGTTATATTCCACCTTTATTATAATTTAGAAATATCGCAGATAAATGCAGACCATTGAGATCAGAATAACGATAACGGATGCCGGAGCCGATACCTTACAATATTTGCCCCAAGAGATCGGATGACCTTCTTTTGCCGCGATCGACATTCCGACAACATTTGCCGATGCCCCGATCGGAGTCGCACTTCCACCGATATCTGTACCCATTGCCAGTGTCCATGCAAGAACCGAGAGATCCACACCTGTCGATGCTGCCAGAGTCTTGATAACCGGGATCATGGTTGCGGCAAATGGAATATTATCTACAAATGCACTTGCGATCGCGGATACCCAGATAATAATGGCTATCATTACCTTGGCATTTCCATGGCTTACCTTCCCGATAAATCCGGCTGCCAGTTCCAGAATACCGGTCTGCTCCAGACCACCGACTACAACAAACAGACCAATAAAGAAAAGGATCGTTTTATAATCTACATTTTTTAAAATATGTCCGATATTCTTTCCTGATGTCAGAAGAACCAGTATTGCTATAAACAGACCGATAAATGCAACTGTCAGTCCGGTCTGTGCATGTGTGATAAGTAAGGCAACCGCACATAAAAAGATCACACAGCTAATGGCAAATGCCCGTTTATCCGTGATCGCAGATACCGGTGATGGATGATCTTTCTCCGAAGTCTGTGACGCCGAAGATGCAGTGAGTTCTTTCCTGAAACAAAAATAAAAGTAAAAAATAATAACCACCAGTGAAAGTACCGCCATCAGGCCGGTATTTGTAATAAAATCGGAGAACGAATACCGAAGGGATGTTCCGACAATGATATTTGGAGGATCACCACACATTGTTGCCGATCCACCCAGATTTGCACAGAAGATCTCAGACAGGATCAGCGGAATCGGATTAAAGTCCAGAAGCTGCGCCAGTTCCACCGTAACTGCTGCTAAGAACAGGATAACCGTGATACTGTCAATGAACATAGCAAGGACAAATGACATGATCATGAATGTAATAAATATCGGAATGACCCTATACCGAACGGCTTTCGCGATCGTCATACATAGCCAGCGAAAGAAACCCGCCTTTGCCATACCTTCTACCATAACCATCATTCCCGCAAGAAAGATAATCGTGGCCCAGTTGATACCACCCGTACTCTCGGATGAGGCTCCTGCCTCATACCAGAACGAAAGTGTAAAAATGTTTCTGATATTTAATGTTTCAAGTATCGCATCCATGCTGTGCATTGCTACACCAAATACCAGAACAAGTGTTGCCAGTCCACATACCAATGTGATAACATGACGCTCAAATTTTTCAGATATGATCAATCCGAACATAACTACAAAAATGGCAAGTGCCAAAATCTGTGCTACCATGCGTGTAACCTCCATCGAAAAAAATGCCGCCGGGCTTATTTTATGTTTCGTCTGGCGACATTTAATTTTCTTACTTTCTTCTTTATTTTCTTTTGTTGTTAATAGTTTCTGCTTTTCCCTGTAATATCAGAAGTCCCCACATCCGATATTACAATTACCTTCTTATATCTAACGGATCATATCAACCGTTTCTGCATTCTGTTTGTCCAGATTGTCCTTGATCAATATATCCGATGATTTTGCAAGTGCTGCATTTCTGTCACGCATTGCAAGATTTGGATCCCGGTGTCTCGATGGACCGCCGACACAGCCACCTTCACATACCATACCTTCGATGAAGTCTTCTGGAAGTCTTCCGACCTTCATCAGCGTCAATGCCTTCTTGCATTCGGTTATGCCACTGCATTTGCATACAGATACATCACCGGTACAGCCAAGTTCTTTCATACTTTCAAGAACTGCTGCGGTTACACCACCTGCATTTGCAAATTTCTTACCATAGATACTGCCCTGATCATCCGTATCTTCTTCCGGCTCCAGCTTTACACCCTTTGCACGAAGCATCGCACGGATCTCACCATAAGTCAGTGCATAATCTGCAGTATCCTTCTCTCCTGACATGGATTCCGCTTTCTTCGCGATACACGGTCCAATGAATACAGTAACTGCACCCGGAAATTTTTCCTTTATATAACGGGATGCTGCACACATCGGTGATACTGTCTCTGAGATCGCATCCTTTAATGTCGGAAAATGCTTCTCAATATAGTTCTTAAATGCCGGACAGCAGGAGGTTGTCTTCTTCTCCCCCTTCTCCTTGGCTTCGATCCATTCCTTCGCCTCATTCATGGCAGTCATGTCCGCTCCAAGTGATACATCTACAACATCATAAAAACCAATCTTCTTTAAAGCGGTTCTCCAGCTTGCCATCGTAATATCTGCACCAAATTGGCCGATCGTTGCAGGTGCAAGCATAGCAAACACCTTAATATCTGAACGCATCTTCTTAATGATATCCACGATAAATGTCTTAGAACCGATCGCGCCAAACGGGCATTTATGGACACAGGAACCACACTGTATGCATTTGTCCTGATTGATCACGGCAATACCGGTACCATTATCGGCCACCGAGATCGCATCCACAGGGCAGCTCTTCATGCAAGGTCGTACCAGATCTGCGATCGCATTATAAGGACAGGCTTTTGCACACTGCCCACACTCTTTACATTTAGATGGATCAATATAGGACTTATCCCGCCCCATGCTGATCGCTCCAAACCGGCAGGCTGCCTGACAGGCTTTACCCATACACTTCTGACAGTTATCTGTTACTACATATCGGGAGATCGGACATCCTTCACAGGCGGAATTAATGACCTGTACAATATTTCCGTCATCTTCAGCACCCGGTGCTTTACCTTCCGCAAGCCGGATCCTCTGTCTGATAACCTCTCGTTCCCGGTAGATACAACATCGAAATGCCGGCTGCGGTCCCGGAACCATCTTATAAGGAAGACTGTCTCTTTCTTCCTCCAATCGTCCGGCATACGCAAGCTTGGCAACTTCATACAATACTTCATGTTTTACTTTTAAAAGCGTCGCATCGTTTGTTATCATTTTTTCTCATTCTCCGTATTCTATCTTCCGTATACGCAGTTCTTTCTGCGCATATTTTCTATTATTATGACTTTTTTTCTCAACTAATTCTTCCTATTAATGTATACCACATTTTTACCACAAAAGGAAGCGATTTTGTCCAGTATTCCATATATAACCAAAATACAAAGAATAACTGTAACGGCATACGTGATCAGATATGGAACATAGCCATGCCGCAGATAAACAGACAGAAATGGAGAACCATTGGACGGATAACAGAGGAACATAAAGTTGCAGCCCCAGATCCTGTTTATAACATAGACAGAGGGAACAACTGTAAACAAGAACAAAAAGATCTGCCAGATCCTTTTTATAGAAGGTTTGTATCTGCCGGATGTCAGAACAAGCACCGGAATGAGCACTAAAAGTCCATGTATCAGAAAAGAATTGATGTGCATGTAATTAAATAACGGATATCTGGTCCAGTCCGGAAATAACAATGCTGCCATTGCACCGGGCATACTGATCACGCACATAATTTCTCCTAGAAATTCCCGGTGGAAAAATGCAAATCCCAGTTCCACAAAAATCGCCAGTCCGCACATCTCAAACGGAAGATATGATATCCCCATCTCCCCGATCCATATCAAATAAAAATCCTTACCTAATTCCAGACACAGACATATCCCCGTCAGTATTTTCAGGATTCTGTCCTGAACAGCAGCATCTGCCTTTCTATAATAATAACCGGTCACTATACATACAAATATAATTCCAACCAGCCAGCCTATATGAATCCATCCAAATAACGAAAAACCACCTTGCTCCGGCAGCTCATCCCAATATCGAAAAAAATCTCCAAACATACCTATATCATCTCCATAACAAGACATTTCATGCGATATAATGAGCAAAAGGTGCTTCCGTATATCCGCGCCATGGTCTGGCGGTGTTATAAAATATCATTGCGAGGATTTCGTCGTGAACTGCGCATTGTCAGTAAATGCGGGTGCTTGTCTGAGTCCGAAGGACGAGTTAGCACAGGAGCATTTACGAATCAGACATGTGCAGTGAACAGAAACCGCAGTGAGATATTTATAACACCGCCAGACCACGGCACGGATATACGAAAGCACCTTTTGTTACATTTAAAAAAGAAAAGAGCCACCAAAATGGTGGCTCCAAATGAGGGGGGAAAGGATTCAAATATATGAAAAGCTTTCGTATTGTATGTTACAGTATATATGTGAACATTTCATGAACAATATGTGAACTATTTATGTTTTCCATGTCAAAAAAAACGACAAATTTCTGTTAATAATCACGGAAATCTGCCTATATTTGACATGATACCGTATAATTTTCTATTTTTCGTTTTCATTTTGTCCGCATCGCACACTAAATTCTGAACTTTTCAATTTTTATGAAAAATTAATCCACTCCTTTTTTATCTATGCTATAATACTCACAAATATTCTTTTCAGGAAGGCGAAACATCATGTATAAAATTGATTTTAATCATCCAATAAATGTACATTTTATGGGAATCGGTGGTATCAGCATGAGCGGACTTGCCGAAATTCTTATCAAAGAAGGTTTTAAAGTCACCGGTTCCGATATGAAAGCATCCGATATGACGGATAAACTTTCTGACATGGGTGCTCTGATCAATATTGGACAAACTGCAAGCAATATTACAGATCAGATCGACCTTGTCGTATATACAGCAGCCATCCATCCGGATAATGAAGAATTTCAGGCTGCAAAATCCAAAAATATCCCTATGCTGACAAGAGCACAGCTCTTAGGTCAGATCATGGAGAATTATAAATACTCCATCGCAGTCAGTGGTACACATGGTAAGACAACCACAACTGCCATGCTTTCTTATATTATGTTAGAGGCCGACGTTGACCCGACAATTTCCGTTGGCGGAATCATCGATGATATCGGTGGAAATATCCGTGTAGGTTCTTCTGATTACTTTGTAACAGAAGCCTGCGAGTATACAAACAGCTTCCACGCATTCAAACCATACATCAGCATTATCTTAAATGTTGATGCGGATCATCTGGATTTCTTCAGCGGCATTGAAGAGATCGCGGAGTCATTCCACACATTTGCAACAAAGACTCCTGAAAACGGAAAAGTCATTGTAAATGGTGATATGCAGTATTTTGATACCGTAACAAGAGATCTGAAGTGCCAGGTTATTACTTTCGGTGAAGATCCAAAGAACCATTACAGCGCTGCAAATATCCGCTTTGATGAATTTGGCCGTCCAACTTATACCCTTGTGATCGACGGAAAAGAGATCACCGACATCACACTTCATGTATTTGGAAAGCATAACGTATACAATTCCTTATCTGCTATTGCTGCCGCAACAGAGCTTGACATCGAAATCGATGCGATCAAAGCAGGTCTGCTGCATTGTAAGGGTGCAGAGCGGAGATTCGAATATAAAGGAACGATCCTCGACAATGTAAAGGTCATGGATGACTATGCACATCATCCAACTGAGATTGCTGCAACCCTCGCCGCTGCAAAGAATACAGACTACCATGAATTATGGTGTGTATTCCAGCCTCATACCTACAGCAGAACATATGCCCTTTTCGATGACTTTGCAAAGGTCTTAAGTGTCTGTGACCATGTTATCGTTGCTGATATCTATGCGGCCAGAGAGAAAGACACAGGTCTGGTATCCTCAAAGCAGCTCGCCGAAAAGATTGCTTCTTATGGAACCGATGCGTTCTATCTGCCATCCTTTATGGACATCGAAAATTATTTATTGAAAAATTGCAAAAAAAATGATTTGTTGATAACTATGGGTGCCGGAAATGTCGATTCTATCGGAAATGAGCTGATAAAAAAATAATTATCCACATTATCCACAGAGCTGTGTGAAGGAGTTTTCCTCATACAGCTCTTTTCATTTGTTTACATAAAATTTACTTTCTTTTTTTCACAAATGCCCTGTTTTAGCACCTGTTCCCGATGTGTTAGTAACAAATAATTTTTTTATCCAAAACTTCTCCACATTATCCACAAAATCAACATCCCTGTCCATTTTTCCAACCGACTATTTGTTCTATTTGCAATTTAAAAAACACATGCTATAATGTGAGCACTTCTTGACCAGAGAAGGTTTGGAGACATCCAAAAGTTATGAAAGGCGGGAAAAGTTACCATGAGTTACATCACAATTTCAACAGAAGCAAAGGAAACATTTTCCCTGGTATCGAATCATTTTATTGATTATTATATGACCGAAGCAAATGGCGAATTTGTCAAGGTCTATCTATATCTTATCCGACTGTTGTCCTCAAAAGCACCGATCTCGGTAGCTGATATTGCAGATCATTTCAACCTCACAGAGAAGGATATCTGCCGTGCGATCCGGTACTGGATCAGCGAGGACGTATTACGTCTGGATTACGATGCATCCGGCCAGCTTACAGGTATTACCCTTCTTCCTCTGCATGAAAAAACAAAGGAAGAGGCAGACACCTCCCTGTCGCTCGACAGCATCTCTTTATTAAAGTTTCCGGAAAAGAAAAAGAAGCCTGCTGTTCCAGCAGCAAGCAAACCGGTACATACCAAGAATACCATATCAGGACCGGAACCGGTTCAGAAACCGGCGTCTGTATTTCCGGAGAAACAGCCTTACTCTGCCGCCCTTGCAGCAAAGGCAAAGGAAGATGATGCATTTGCCGACGTGATATTTGAAGCAGAAACCTATTTCAGAAAAGAATTATCGGTGAATGATATCGAGATCCTGATCTATATTCACGATCAGTTAGGCTTCTCCACCGAGATCATGGAATATCTGATCGAATACTGTGTCAGCATTGAGAAACCGGATCTCCGTTATGCAGAGGGCATTGCCAAAAACTGGTATCAGGCCGGCATCCACACACTGGAGGAAGCAAAGGAAGCTGCTGAAAATGGCAACCCATTGTACCGTGCAGTCTTTAAGGCACTTGGTATCAACCGGAAAGCTCCAACCACAGGAGAAGTCGCATGGATGGATTCCTGGAATAAGGAAATGGGCTTTGAACTGCCGGTCATCATTGAAGCCTGCAACCGTGGAATTGCACAGCATCCTCACGATGTAACATTTGCCTATATCAACGGTATCCTGAAAAAATGGCAGCAACAGGGTGTCAAAACAGTCGATGATATTGCCAAGGCAAGCACAGAATATCACGAAGCAAAAAAACGAAATACATCACAAAAATCAAGTCAGTACAATGCTAAACCGAATGCTTTCAATTCATTCCAGCAAAAAGACATGTCGGCTGAGCTTGATGAAATGGAGCAGTTGTTCCTAGATGAGATAAATTCTCACTAAATAAGGATTATGTGTAATTATGAAAAATATAGATTATGATAGTATATTGTCAGGCTTTCAACGGAAGCGTCTTGAAAATGAAATTCTGGCAGACAATAGAAAAGCTGAAATATATGAAAAGATTCCTGAGATAAAAAAGATCGATCAGGAAATCGCTTCCTCTTCTATTCAGGCAGCAAGAAACAGAATACGGAAACTGCCTGTTAATATGGAAGATATCAACCGGAATAACCGTGAGTTGGCAGCTCATAAAAAAGCGCTTTTAAAAGAACACGGATATCCGGAAGATTATCTGGAACCGATCTATGAATGTCCGCTCTGTCACGACACCGGTTATCAGGGAAACCGTCCCTGCAAATGTATGACACAGAAGGTGATCGACGAGCTGTATAACCAGTCCACGATCCGCGAAATCCTGGAGAGAGAGAATTTCTCTACTTTTTCCCTGAACTACTACAGCCGGGAAAACGATGGCACGCATAAGCATACGCCATACGAGAATGCCTCGAATACTTTAGCAGCATGTAAGGAATATGTCGAGCATTTTGACGAATCCCACTCCGGCATTCTCCTCTATGGAGAAACAGGGCTTGGAAAAACCTTCCTGTCCAACTGTATTGCAAAGGCTTTGTTAGACAAAGGACACACAGTTCTTTATCTGACTTCAATAAATTTATTTGAAAATATTTTATCAGGCATTATAATGGGTAATGTGCGTGAAAAAGAAAAGATGATGTTATATGATTATATCTATAACTGTGAACTGCTGATCATCGACGATCTCGGCACCGAGGTTCCGAATACCTTCGTCAATTCCCAGTTGTTTGAGATCATAAACATGCGCAACAACCGATCCCTTGCTACTCTGATCTCAACCAATCTGAGTATGCGGGAGCTTTCTGACCGGTATACGGAACGTATCATGTCCCGTATCATTGGTGACTTTAAGGTATTTCCATTATATGGAACAAATATCCGCTACACCAAACGAAAAGACCGGATCCAGAATAAAACTTCTAACTGATGGCATTGCAGTCTTCTGCATTTGCATATATACTATCAATGATACTAACAATATAAGGTATCGAATCATTACACTATAAGATTATGGAGGATATTTATCATGCCAGACGATAGCAAATTAGAAACCATACCCGTGGGCAGTCTCGGAATTGTCGCTCACAAAAGTTGTACAGGCCTTGGTGAAAAGGTTGATCATTATCTCGTAAAATGGAGAGCTAACAGAGACAATGTACACAAAGACAACATTGTTTTCCACGGATATGAAGCTGATACTTACCTGATCAGTGCCGATTGTCCACGTTTCGGCTCCGGTGAGGCAAAGGGTATTCTGAATGAATCCGTTCGTGGTAAAGATATCTATATTATGGTTGATGTCGGGAACTATAGCTGTACTTATACAATGGCAGGCCAGCCACAGCGTATGTCTCCGGATGACCATTATGCAGATTTGAAACGACTGATCGCCGCTATGACTGATAAACCAAAAAAGATCACAGTAATTATGCCATTCCTTTATGAAAGCCGCCAGCACAAGCGTTCTTCCAGAGAATCTCTTGACTGTGCCGTTATGCTTCAGGAATTAAAGTCTTATGGTGTTGACAATATTGTGACATTTGACGCACACGATCCTCGTGTCGTAAATGCCATCCCTAAGAGCGGATTTGAGAATGTACGTCCAACCTACCAGTTCATCAAGACCCTGCTCCGTACCACACCGGATCTTGAAATTGACAACAACCATATGATGGTCATTTCTCCGGATGAGGGTGCTATGCACAGAGCAATCTACTTTGCGAACCTGTTAGGTGTCGATGTCGGAATGTTCTACAAGCGTCGTGACTATTCACGCGTTGTTGATGGAAGAAATCCGATCGTTGCTCATGAATTCCTTGGTGATTCTGTTGAGGGCAAGGATGTTATCATCATCGATGATATGATTGCTTCCGGTGAAAGCATGATCGATGTTGCAAGACAGTTAAAGCAGAGAAAAGCAAAACGTGTTTACTGTATCGCTACCTTCGGTCTCTTCACAAAGGGTCTTGAAGTATTCGATAAGTGCCACGAAGAAGGTCTGATCGAAAAGGTCATCACAACCAACCTGACCTACCAGATGCCTGACCTGTTCAAGAAGGATTGGTACGAATCAGCCGATATGAGCAAGTACATCGCTCTGATCATCGACCACTTAAATCATGATGCTTCTATCAGCGAGCTGTTAGATCCTGCTGAGCGGATCAACGCACGTATCGCTGAGTACAAAGAAAAACATACCATCTCTGATAACTATGAGATGTAATTAAGTATAACTAAAAAACCCCGCCTGCATCCAGCTCTATCGTAGGTAGGGATTGAAACGCGTTGCACTGATGTTTCAATCCCTACCTGCAATAGAACTGGAAGTGGACAGGGATTTTTAATTTTTAATTTACAATCAATTTACAACTCTACATAATTATATTCCATAGAGAGATCATCCAGCATATCTCCAATGGCATTGTTTGAAGTAAAGATTATGACCTGATCGGTATCAATGCGGCTCATACAGTAGAGTGCATTTTTCAGACGGTGTTCATCATAGGCTGTAAAGATATCGTCTACAATGATCGGCATACGGTCTTTGCAGAGAAGCCCTGCGATGCACAGCCGGACAGCCAGATAGATCTGTTCAATCGTTCCGCTGCTTAGGAACTCGATCGGCATATAATGATCGTCGTCAAATACCGAAATATGCATATTCTCATCCAGTTTCACATCGTTATATTTGCCATCTGTAATGATACTGACGATCTCCGAAATATTCTCATTTAAACGGCCACCGAAATCATTATAAATATCCACCGATATATCATTGATAGTCTGGATCGCAAGGTCGATCGCCTTCTGTTCCTTCTCCATCACCTCAAACCGTTTCTGAAGCTCATCCCGTTTGCCCTTTAATTCATAATAGGAATCCCGCTTTGCTACGGCATCATGCTCTTTGAACTTCAACAGCTCTAATTTTGCATCATGTGCTTCCTGAAAATTCCGGTCGATCTCGATCCGGACTGTTCTGGATTCTGTAGCACGTCCAAGTTCATAGATCATCTGGTCGAATTCTGCCTCATCCGGTACTGCATCCGCTCCATCAAAGAAGCCCTTCCGGAATAATCCGTCAATGATCGTAACAGCCACAAATGCGATCGTACAGATTGTAAATAACTGCTGGATTGCTTTCTGGAAATTCAGCAAGTGAACCGCCAGCATAACTGCGGCAACAACCAGAATACCAGTCAGCATTATAATAAATATATTGTCAGTCAGCTTTTTCTGTGTCTTCGGACGGAACTCCTCATCATCATCCAGCGCTTCCACATCAAGGAAGATATGACTTCTGGTACGGTCTTCGTCTTCATCCGGAATTGCTGCATCCTTCTCGTTTACAAGCTGTCTTGCCTCCCGTTTCAACCGCGCGATCTCCATATTATAAGCATCCAGCTCTTCCCGGCGTTCTTCCCGGATTGCTTCCAGATCTCCGTCTACATCTCCAAGCGCATCCATCTGTTCATTTAACTGATCAATCTCTGCTGCCAGCTTTTTATTTTCAAAATTCCGGCGTTCATTTTTCAGATACCGGACCGCTTCTGTCTTATCAATATCGGCATTCCGGGTTGTGGTCAGATTTACCACATAATTGCCAAGATCCTCTGCCAGTTCCTTCCCCGGTGCAGCACCATGTTCTCCGATACAAAGGGTATTCGTATAGGTGCTTTTATCTACATCAAACAGGATGCCTTTATAAGAATTCGGATTCTTAAGCTGTACTTCTTTTCCTGTTTCAATCTCTGTCAGCGTTGCATTTTTATTTGTACGAAGGAAATTCCGCTCCAGAAGATAGCTTTTGTCATCTGTTACAGCGTATGCCTTTCCGGAATAACCACCGCCGTTTACCGGTTTGCGAAGCTCATAATTATCCAGCCTTGCTCCGATCCCTCTGGTCTTATCGATTCCATACAGCATGCCAACAATAAATTCTTTCACCGTTGTCTTACCGGATTCATTTGCACCGTAGATCAGATTCAAGCCCTTTTTCAGCCGGATCTCTTTATTATTAAATTTTCCAAATTCCTTTAATAACAGCTTATTTATATACATGATCACTTATCTCCAGTTGCAAGTATTGCTTCTACCCCATACTTTAATGCATGTTTGCTGATCTCGTCCTCTGCATCCGCGAATCGTTCAATAAACTTTCCAAGCAGATTATCTTCATTATCCAGATGAAGCTTGTCCAGATCGTACTCACACAATGTATTATCCACGATCTCATAGATACGGTAGTTTCTCATCAGACCTGAAAAATCCGGTTTCAATCCATTTGCCATATGTCCGGACAGAATAATACGGTAAATATTCTGTGTCCCCATATTCTCCATCTGCTTCGCAAGAACATCCAGAATCTTTGCTTCGCTATATTCCGGTTTCACAGCAAGCCCCAGATTAATATAACTTCGACAGTTAAATGGCTCCCAACGTATCTTTGTCTCGCCATCCTTAATCTGTCCATAGATAAATCCATGTCTGCCGGTCTCTGTCCGGTCAAGCGGCTCTAACGAACCCGGATATGCCATCTTATTCTTCACGATATGCTTTGGTTTGTGGATGTGTCCCAACGCGCAGTAGTCAAATCCCGCCTCTGCCATTTGCCGAAAATTGATCGGAATATGCTTCTCATCTCCACCATGTGCCAGCAGAATATTGACCACATCCTCCATCTGCGGCATGATATCCGCATAGACATCTTCTGTATATTCCACCTGTCCAAAACTGAATCCTGTCACACAGACATTGATATCGTCCAGATATGCATTACTGAATGTGTCTGCCGGCATCAGCACTGTGTTCGATGTAAATTCATAACTCTCTGCCGGTGATCCTTTACTGATATAATCATGATTTCCCGCGATCATGATCGTTCTTGTATTTGTGAGCTTCGACAGCTTATAATCCAGACTCTTCAGATCCTGCAGGGATGGCTGTGCATGGAACAGATCTCCCGCGATCAGCAGCAGGTCTACTTTGCGTTCTTCTGCCACAGCCAAAAGGCGGTCAAATGTTGATTCGATCTCGTCTGCCCGCTCTTTGCTCCAGCTTTTATCTTTATCAGGAACGGCGCCCAGATGGACGTCCGCTATATGAATAAATCTCATAGGATAACCCCTTTTCTGTTTCTCAGCCAGAAAAACCTCTGGCAACTCACTCTTGATTATACCCCACCTGCCCCTATATCGCAATTAAAAAGATTGGCAAACATGGATATTCCGGTCGCTGCGCCAGCAGCCGGAATATCCCAAACTACGAGTCTTTTTAATTTGCGATATAAAAGCAGGTGCGGTATACTTTGGCTATATTTTTAAGTTGATTTAAGTTATAGCTGTTATTTTATAGATAGAAACTTTTTTACAATAAGCAATTATTGGGCTGCATTTTCGTAGCACAGGAGCATGAGCAAATTAGGCATATACACCGAATAGAAAGCGCAACTTGTTTGCACCAGAATCGATCAGTGGTATACAGCCACATAAATCGGGGCAAATCAAATAAGAAATGAAAGGTGTGAATAGTAAGGATAACAAATCCGATCCATATGATAATTCAACCAACAACAGTGTTGTGACTATGAATGCAAATGCCGTCACCTCAGAAACCCAGACTTCAAATTCCTCTGACAATGCTGCAAGCTCCAAAAATACACAGTTCCCTGACAACAAACAGATGCCAGGGAATGCACCGAGCAGCATAGGAGGCTTTGACATGGATGCCGACGAATCCTGTGTCCTCACGATCAATGGCGGCACTGTTACGATCAACGCCGATGGAGATGGCATCAACAGCAATGGTTATTTCTACATGAATGGTGGAACTGTATATGTCGAAGGACCGGAGAGCAATGGCGACAGTGCACTGGACTACGGCATCTCCGCAACCATTACAGATGGTTACTTCCTGTCAACCGGATACTCCGGCATGGCGCAGAGCTTCAGCTCGGATTCTACCCAGTGTTCCTACATGCTAACGCTTTCATCAAATACAAATGGAACAACCACTGTTGTTTTGACCGATGCCGATGGAAATGTACTCCTGTCACATGAAACTTCAAAGTCCTACAATTCTGTCATCGTCAGTTGCCCGGAGCTTGAAGTTGGCAGCACCTACACCCTGACAGCCGGAGGTACCAGCCAGAGCATCACGCCGACCTCCACCGTCAACTAGGGTGGCAAGCCGAATGTCCACCGTGTATCGTAGTCTGTCCTGTAACAAACAAGCTGTGCTTTCTATTCGGTTGCGCTGGAAATGCCGCCGACTGCTTCGGCAAGCTTCATCAGGTCGAGGGCAGAGCCATCTCTGGCATCCAGAATTACGACCTGCTCCGGGAGCTCATGATCTGCAGGATCTTCGTATTCTGCAAGAATCCATGCCGGAACATATTCAAATCCGCTTCCATCTTCCTTCTGTTTCAGATAGTAAGACAACGTAATATCGTTAAATGCAATCTGCTTATATGCTGTCGGATATTTGGTGTAATATGCTGCTATAGACTCATTTGCTTTCTTAAGCATCTCATCAAAGGATAACAGTTCCACCGCCTGTGGGCTGCCATCCGCTTCCAGATAACTGTTCCAGAGAGCTTCAATTACACCATTTGCATCTACCTGAATCGTATATTTCTCGATTGGGACATTCACAAATCCATTTGCCTGACGAAGATTATCTGCGGTCCAGACCGCTACATCTGACACAGGCTGATCCTCGACAGATCTTATATATTCAAAGGAATATCCATCGACAACAACCGGAAGCTCCTGATCGGATTCACCATCATTCCGATATAACCAGCACAGATCCGATTCACTCTGTAAAATCGCATCCGATCCGCCAATCTTTGACAGAAATTCTTCAGCAATCTGCCTTGCCTCATCTACCGATAGTGAACATTCATTAATATCCGATTCCAACTCTCCATATTCATCACCCAAGCCGGTATTGTATTCTTCCAGGCTGGATGTGAATACACCGGTCGCACCTTCCATCGGACGATACTGCAGAAGATCCTCCTTTATCCGGAAAAGCGTATCATTTTCCCCTTCCTGAGGAAAACTGATTCTGTATTCCAGATCACCAACTGTACCCATATATTCATCCGCGGAATAGTCTCCCGCATTTTCTCTCTGCTTTGAAGTCGTTTGCAGCAAACGGTTCATACGGTCAATATCCGAATCATAATTCGCGGCATGTGACGGATCTGCCTTTTTCTGCTGCTCGTACAGATCGATATATTCCTGAATATCCTCCTTTGACAGCTTGTCCATATTCTCCATATCATAATAGACATAGACACCCTTATCTGTGTCAAATAACTTTTCTACCAGATTTTTTCGATATTCCGGATCGATCTCTTTCATCTTTACCGGAGCTACATACATTGCACCGGTATTCGGCACAGTAATATCCGAATCTGTCAACCGGATCTCTTTAAGCCCGGTCGATCCTGCGTCAAATGTGGTATCACACGATTCCGGAATACTATATTTACTCTGAACGCTTCCGCCATCTCCATTACCTACATCCACATTATAATCGGTATCTTTTTTCCCACACGCGGACAAAGCTGCAATACATGCAAATGCCGCTGCCATTACCACAAACTTTTTCTTTCTCCATAACTTCTGTCTCATTGTAATCGCCTCCGTTAACTATCTTTTACCCCTTATTCTCGTACATTCTCCTTGTTATATCTATTTTTTATTTTAACCAATCTCATCTGATAACACAAGTAAACTAAAAAAGAGAAGCAATCTTTTCCAAATTGCCTCTCTGCATCATCATCTCATGTCATTTTCTGACTCCATATCTTTTCGCCTTATACCAATCTATACAAATATTTTTATTCATTGTCCCTCTTGTTCTTCCCGCTCATGCAGATATTTTTCCTTCGTCGCCATTCCTCCCCGGATGTGCCGCTCCGCTTTATTTACATCCAGAACCACGCGAATCCTTGCCGCCAGAAATGGATTGATCTTTACCAGACGTTCGGTTACATCCTTATGTACCGTGCTTTTGCTTACTCCGAATTTCTTTGCTGTCTGCCGGACCGTTGCTCCGCTTTCCACGATATATTGTCCAATTTCTTCTGCTCTTTCCTCAATATAATCTCTCAAAAAAATTCCCCTACAAATCTCATTTTTACAATGTATGCAGAGGAATTTTTGTCTATGTCTATCTGATGGAATGAACATAGAATTATTTTTATTCTATTAATGCGCTTAGATCAAGCTTATATATCATATCTCCCAGTTTTTTTTCCTTATTCAAAAATGTTACCATATAAATAGGATAATATATAATATTGTCTTTTTTATTTACATTACCATTACAGAAAACAAACGCCTCATGAATATTATATCTAGGATTTTTCATGCAATTATTAAGAGCCGCATGTCTTTCATAATCTTTTCCTGATTTTATCTCAATAGGCAATACGCAATTTTCATATTCGATAATAAAATCTAATTCTCCAGATCGATTATTGTTATAATAAAACAAATTAAATCCATGACATTTCAACTCCTGTGCAACAACATTTTCATATATTGCACCATAATTTATATTGAGCTCATTCATCAACATTTTCTTTTGAATTCCATTTGCATACATGGCTGTAAGAAGTCCTACATCTGCAAGAAACAACTTAAATAAATTAGTCGATTTGGATATAAGCAACGGTAACATGGGTTCCGATACACAAAATACCGGAAGCGCAACCCCTGCATCCTTCAGCCATATAAAACTATTCTCATATCTGGAAAGCTTAAAATTTTCATTAAGATTTTTCATAATAAATCGTTTATTCTTATTGTTCAATTCACTTGGAATCAGATCAAATATGTCTTCCAAATATAATTTGCTTTCCGGATCATACTTAGCAATATCTTTTTTATATTGCATTATAATCTGGCTTTGCAAATCAATAACATTCTGAATATTATTTGTATCAATATATTGCTTAACCACCTCTGGCATTCCGCCAACGATCAAATATAAGCGAAATAATTCCAACATTTTTTCATGTATAACTTCATCTACGACTTTTTTGTTTATAAAGCAATCCTTTAATGAGTCCAATATCCGTTGGCTCACATTGTTTGCCATACAGAACTCTTCAAAATCCATAGGATACATTTCTATAACCTGCAAATATCCGACAGGAATTGATCGAATATCCTTTAATTCAACACCAAGAAGAGAACCACTTAATACATATTTATAATTTCCTTCTTCAACCAAAAATTTTATTGCCGTAACTATCTCCTTACACTCCTGTACCTCATCCAAAAAAATAATCGTTTCACCTTTTATTAATTCACCTTCTGCAAATGCCGATAATCTGAGCAAAAAATCGCGTGTATTTTTAAAATCCGAAAATAATTTTTTTGCCTCTTTATTCTCAATAAAATTGATTTCAACAAAAGAAGCTGTGGTTTCCTTTATACATTCTCTAATTATATATGTTTTACCGATCTGTCTAGCTCCAGTAACAAGCAAAGCCTTCTTTTTGGCATCCTGATTCAAAAAATTCAAAATATCATTTTTTATTTTTCTTCTCATTCTACACCTTCTTTCATATTTTCATATATATTATGCCATATCTTTGTCCGTTTATACAAGGTTATTTTTGCATTTTTGTCCGTTTATACAAGGTTATTTTTATATTTTTTGTCCGTTTATACAAGATTTGTACATTATTTTTGAACCATGATATAATGAACGCAAAATTATTTGCTCGCAAGGATGCTGATTTTGCGGAATGCATTGAAGAAAGAAGTTTTGATAATGAACAACAAACCAAACAACTACATCCTGGATTTTACGCATGTATACTGCGATGAAGATATGAAGGATAACCCACGGTTTCACTGGATCGACTGCTCTGACATTGAAGGCTGCGACCTGTATTGTTCAGATGAAGCCGCTGCCGAGATCCGGAAACGAATCATGCCATATGGAATCAAAGGTATCCATTTTATTGACTCCGGGAATTTTCATTATGTAACAAAGATAACAACCGACCAGATCAAACGACCGTTCTCGCTCGTAGTATTCGACCACCATACAGATATGCAGCGACCACTCGTTGACGGAATGATGAGCTGTGGTGACTGGGCGGGACTTGTTCTGGACCAGAATCCAAATCTGAAACAGTTAATTCTGATCGGACCGGAAGCAGCCGACATTTTCCAGATTGATGCAGTACGCAAAGACCGTCTTCTGACCTTTTCTGCTGAAGAACTAAAAAATGAGACTGCCCGAAAGAAATCAGCAAACATCCTCTCAGGTGTCCCATTTTATATTTCTATTGATAAAGATGTTCTCTCTACCCGTTTCACAGAAACCAACTGGAATCAGGGCGACATGACACTTGATATGTTGGAACATCTGCTTGGCATCATCTTAAGCCATGAAACCGTATGCGGCATCGATATCTGCGGTGAATGCCAACCGGATCTACCACTTCCAGAATACATGGAAGACGAAGAAAAAAATGAACGTATAAATCATGAGCTGATTGATTTTATTCGATCACATATTTCTAACGATACCCCATCCGTTTCTCATAATCGATGATATAATCCCTGTTTGCAAGCTCATACTGATTAAACATTGCTGTATCATCGAAATCATCCGGATCAATCGTTCCATTGTACCAGCTCTTGGAATTGAAATATGCCTGATAATCCGGATCATTAAATTTTCTTCCATGGCGGGCATATATTTCGTTAAGGGCGAGACGGCATTCATCCGGTGTCAGCCCATCCAGGTCACTATCTGATATGTATTCAGAATCACTATTCGGAAGCATATACTCGGAATCTGAAGTATCCCCTGTTTCCTGTGAGCCTGACTGGTTATCTGTATTGGCGAGCACCTTAGAATTATAATTATCACTTTCTCCGCTATATTCACAGGCTCCATCCAACGCCAATACCGTAACCATATGGTAATAATAATTTGCTCCTGCCATAGAATAAATCTTTGCAACAGCTCCCAGGGTTCCATTTTCATCAATATATGGAAGTGCCTCTGCAACATTTTCAGACGCTATTGTTTCATTGTAAACGACATCATAATAGTCATCTGTATCTTTAAAGCTTCCATACAATGAATAAAAGCAGGCATCCATGGCATCCTGTGCATCCTGTTCATAATCTGCTTCATCTATATTCAGTTCTGCAAGCAGATCCTTCTTCGTAAGCAGCTTATCGTTTTTCAGATCCAGAACATACACATTATACTCAACCATATCTGCATCAAATTGAAGCGGTATGATCAACGATAATATATTGCCATACAGAGTCCATTTATAACTGATTCCCATACAACCCGATCCATATTCATCTGTATTTTCTATGTATTTCTGTGCAAGCTTCTCGATTCTTTTATTTACTTCGTCACATGCTGCACCGTCATAATTTATGTAAGGCAAATAATATACACCTGTATAATTTACAGTTTCTACCTGTGCTGACATATCGGAATCAATAACCATATCTGCACTGTATGCAGTCTGTGCCTCACTTGTATTCTCTGAACTATTTTTCTCCGTAACCTGAGCATCTGTTGATGTATCTGTTGACAAATCCTCTGATGCATCTGTTATCATTTCTGTCTGATCTTCGGAAACCTCACTTTGTTTTGTAGTGACTTTATCGGAAGCTTCATCCTTTTTCCCATTCGAAGCATAGTAGATCTCTGCAGATAAACCTGCTGCCAGGATAGCGAAGCATATAAATATCGCCCGTTTCCATCCGCCAAATTTTCCTAAGATCAGAGGGCAAAATAATACAGCAGCCAACATCATAACTGCTCCAGCCAGATACTGTCCCATAATAAAAAACACTACAGCAACTATGATGCCACATACCGTCGCACTCCAAAAACGAAACTTCTGGTATCCTGTCAATGAAGTTGTTTCTGTTCCCTTCTTGCTCTCTCTATCATTATGGTCATTTTGCAAATCAGGCTGAATATAATCAAAAGTCTGAGTATTGTATTCTATATTCTGAGACTGACCAGATCCGGATATTTGCTCCGGTGAGGCCTGTTCTACAGGTTGTCCGCAATTTGGACATACCGCCCATCCATCCTGTAATTCTTTTCCACAATTACTGCAAAACATATTTTTCACCTTCCCTTTCTTCTATTCATTTATCTATGGTGTATACTCATACTCACTTTTATCGTATATTCCTCCATATTCATTAAACAAATCCCGGTCAGATATAGCCAGATAAATTCTTTCATATTGAGGATTATATGTCAGCATTGCACCATCTGAATAATAAATAAATACCCCATTTTCATTAATATAATCCGGTATTAATTCAAACGACCATGACAATGTATAGCCACTATACATTAACTGCAAATAACGATCACTCATATTAATAACCTGCAGATTGGAACCATTTCCTACTTGTGTATATATAGCACTATAATTTGTATACCAATACAGATCATTCTCGTTATAACTTACGGATTCATCCTGTGTTACATCTGATCCCGGCCGGGTTGCCAGACATAATTTATATTTTCCACACACTGTCATGCTGATGCGACTGGTATCTTCATTTGCATTTGCAGGAAAATCAAAAACTACCTCCACATTAGCTCCTGTATTTCCCGCCAAATTGCCAGATTCCCAATCTGACCAGATTCTTTTGCAGGCTACTCCATCATTGTCAACATCACTAAATATATTGGATGATACAAATCCAGATGTCATTTCATCCTTATTATAGACATAAACCGTGCAATGGACTTCCAAACCTTGACCATCATTTCTTGCCCGGACACGCGCATTTTTTACCTGAACGCTCCAGTATGGATCCTGATCTATAGTCTCCATTAGATAATACACATCGGAAGATACATCTGCCTTCTCACTCTTTTCTTCCGCCGCCTCCGTTGTATTTACAGTCTGCTGCTCTGTCGTAACCACGCTTTCCTCTGTTTTATCCTGTTTTGTCCCACTCTCACCAAACAAACGGCTATTGTAATCCTCAAAAAGACTTTCATTTGATTTGCCATCATAAATTACATCATGTAATACCGGATAGCCATCACTATTAAAACCAAATATTACAGATTCATCCACACCATCCGGTTCTGTAAAACTGACTGTTACATATTCTTTATCATCAACTTTCTCATACGACCAATCCAGTTCATCCTCACTATAAGCAAATCCAAAAAAGTCCTCTATCGTATAATCTGCGGTCGCCATCGGATATGTCTTAATATATTCAATACAGCCCTCTTCCCTCAAAGCATCATCCCAGTACCAGGTAAAAATACCAAGCAACACCAATATGGCACTGCCGATAATCAACAGAACTTTCTTTGATCCTGCCTTTTTTATCAACCAGGGCATTGCCAATATTCCCGCTATCGCAAATGTAATACCCGATATGGTATGTCCCATTGGAAAAGCTATAATGGCAACAAGAAACATTCCAATAAACATCCATTTCAAACGTGCCATCTTTGATTCATGATAGGCTTCCCTCAATATCTTTGATCCGCTTTCTTTTTCCTCCGAGTCACTTGAATTGTTCAAATTAATATTGGATATATTATTTGTTTGATTCTGCATATTGCCTGCGGATCTACCGCAATAAGGGCAAAAATTCCCATCAAAATCATGTCCACATATACATTTCATATATCAATCTCTCCTCCTTCAACTACCATATTAATAATTCTATTATCCAATCCATATCACCCGTAAAAAACAACCCTCCACCTATAAGAACAATGGTTACAAAACCCATAGCACGTTGTCTTTTCTTAGGTAACCGATTCAATACCAGTGGACATAAGGTAAATGCTCCACCTACTAAACAAATTCCGCTCAATATATCTCCATTAGAAAAAAAGATAATAGCAAATATAACTCCCAGAATAGTAACAACCCAAAAACATTTCCCTTGAAATCCTACTAATGGATTCAATTCCTCTTCAGGAGTTTGATTATAGTTATCTCCCGTCGTATCCGTAATGTAATTTTGATTATATGTAGATGAATACCCATATGCATTCGGGCTACTATAGGTATTCTGTTTCACCCAATTGTTGTCCATTACTGGCTGCTGTCCAACTGCTTTTCCACAATTTGAGCAAAAATTATCATTAACTTCGCATCCACAATTCCAACATTTCATATATTGTCTCCTTGAAAGTGTATCATATTATTTTGTAATTAAAGAAAATTAAAAGAATATTTTTTATAAGACATTGTCCAATTATGATTCCAACCATTATGTAAAAGCAGCCAGGACTCAATTGTAATTTCTTTTTTTTAGTCTTAAATACATTATTGATAATATCAGAACATACAAATAACATAAGCAAGAGCACCGAATATATCATAGCAGGGTGATATATAAAGCTTTTAACGAAATGTCCATTCATTAATGCTACTGCAGCCCTTGTTCCCCCACACCCGGTACAATATAATCCATACTTCTCGTATAAAATACAATGCGCCGGAATCAAATCTATTAAGGATATGTGAAAGACTTTTATGCCAAGTACCCCCATTAACAAAAATATAAATATCCATAATGCCACACTTCTTTTAAAAAACAAACCATATATCTGTTTAAACTTATTAGATTTCATCAAGCAAACTTGCTCCACATAACAATACGATCATTGCTGGTATTAAAGCAACAATTCCACACACCATTCCGGCTATTGCCATTCCTCGATTTGCTCCAGCCGCTGCCTGTTTCTTTATAGATAAATATGCAAAAACAACGGCTACAATTGCCGTAGGAAATGAAATATAATAAAAACAACAAGAACAGCATAAAGCAACAATTCCGCATACCATGGCTGTTATTGAAAATCCTTTTGCGGCTCCTCCTTCTTGTCTTGGATATGCCCCAGTATTATATGTTCCATTATAATAATTCTGGTTTACGGCTCCCGAATTATTATAATATCCCTGATTATATGTTCCATTATAAGCATTCTGATTCGATATTCCCTGACTCGTATAATAATTCTGATTATATGCTACCTGATTCATTTTCATTTCAGAACCTGTCTGCTGATATCCTACGGTCTGTTGAGTTGCGTATTGATTACTCGATACCTGTTGTTGATTTTGTGTATTTGATCCCTCTGTCGTTTGATTTGTTGTTCCCTGACTCGTCGATAATTGTTGGGATGCTGGCTTTCCACATGAAGGACAAAAGCTGCCCTCATATTCTCTTCCACATTCGCATTTCATATGAATTCCTCCTTACGTCTCATTTATCAAGATATATTTTTATAATCCTTATGTGTTAGCTTTTGCTTCTTGGATTTTACACATTATATCACATTTCTCCCTCAAATCAAACCTTTTAAGTACCATTTTAAAATATTACTAAACCTTTTAAAGTGTTATAAATGCATAGATTTACACATAAACTATATCTAGGAGGTCTAGAACACGTATGGAAAGTAATGTTTTAATAGCAATAGGAAAAAGAATCGCCGAAATACGAAAGTCCCATAATATTACTCAGGAAACTCTAGCTGACCAGCTTGGTGTAAGTCCTAAGCACATATCCCATACCGAATGTGGGAAATCCAGTCTTTCCTTAAAAAATTTAATTGAATTTTGTCATCTGTATGATTGTAGTCTGGATTATATTGTATTCGGAAAATCTGAAGACAGTACGCTGTCAAAACTGCCACCAGAAATATCAAATATACTTTACACTGGAACACCAACTGAAATAGATCGCTTGAATCGCTATCTACAAATTTATATCGAATTACTACAAAAGCAGGACTGATTTCTATCTACCGAAACCGCCCTGCTTTTCTCTTTACTGTATTTCTTTATTATCCTTATAAAATTTTATCACTATTACTTACCCCCGCAGATAATTCTTCTCCCCCTTGCCAATAAAATACACCTTATGAAACGGCACAGTCACAAGAAGCGTCACCGCTTCTGCGATCGGTACAGCCAGCCATGCTCCATAGATCTTAAGAAAATGCGGTAGGATCAGAAGGCTTAACACCGTAAAGATAAATGTCCGGCTGAATGAAATGATCGCCGACACCTTACCATTTGAAAGGGCTGTGAAGAAACCGGAGGATGTGATATTTAATCCACTGAACAGGAAATTGATCGCAAAGATCTTGAATCCGATCTCTGCCAGTTCAAATGTTGCCGGATCATGTGTGAACACCGTAATGATCCAGGTCGCAAGCGCCTCTGCGATAACCGTCAGAATAATCGCCGATACCGCCACAAAAAGGAATGCAATCTTATAAATACTCCGAAGCTTCTTCTTATCCTTTGCACCATACTGGAACCCAACGATCGGACTGATCCCGATTGTAAATCCCAGATAAAATGCATTGAATAAGAACTGTCCATACAGCAGGATCGAGATAGCCGCAACTCCGGCTTCTCCTGCAAGACGCATCAGAACAAGATTGAACAATACCGTTACAACAGAATTTGAAAGCTCTGATACCATCTCTGAAGAACCGTTATAGCAGGCATGTCCAAGCTCCCGCAAGGAAAGCTTGAATCCGGTAAACCGAAGCTCACCTTTGGAGAACATGAAAAATACAAGTCCGGCAATCGCGGGAATGCACTGACCGATTCCTGTTGCAAGTGCCGCACCTGCAACTCCCATATCACAGATCACGATCAATACGTAATCAAGAACAGCATTTACAATACCTGCACCGATCATAAGCAGCAAGCCCATCGTTGGCCGTCCCGCTGTGACCAGATACATCTGAAACAACGTTTGCAACATACAGGCAGGAATGAATAAGCTCACCATTCCCAGATAACTTTTACAGTCTGTCAAAAGCACTTCATTAGAACCCAGCAGTCTGGATATCTCTGTCAGGAACACCTGACTGATCACCACGATCACAAGGCTGACCAGAATACATACCGTGACAAACTGAGTCAGGCTCTCACATGCTCTCTTTTTATTTCCCTCTCCAAGATATTTGCTAATGATCGCATTTCCACCCGATGCCAGCATCATGGCAATGGCGATCGCCACATTTACTACGGGATATACGATATTTAACGATGATAATGCATTACTTCCGACAAATCGGGATACAAAGATACCATCCACGATGGTATACAACGACATAAATACCATCATGATGATTGACGGTGCTGCAAAGCTCAGCAGCGACCATGGCGTAATGCGACGATTTAATGATTTACCCATTTTAACAAGTCCTCTCCGTTTTATAACACTTTTCTAATTGACAAAGCCAAGCATATACTATAGGGTAACCCTATAGTCAAGTGTAATTTTGAAAATGAAAGGAAATTCAAATGAATAAAAAGATATATATGACGACCGGCGAGTTCGCCAGGATCATGCGAATAACAAAAGAAACCCTGTTTCATTATGATGAGATTGGTTTATTTCAGCCGGAGCTCACCCAGCCAAATGGTTACCGCTATTATTCGATCTATCAGACCGAGATCCTTGACACCATCCTTTTATTAAAAGACCTCGGTATGCCGTTAAAAGAGATCAAACAGCAGCTTGCCAACCGTGATCCGGCAAAGATGCTCCATATATTAGAAGAACGTGAACATCAGATCAATACGGAGATTGCCAAATTACGCTCCATGGAAAAATGGATCTCGCAGCAAAAGAGCAAGATCCATTTCGCTATGCAGATCGATCCGACAGCCATCTTTATTGCTGACTTCCCGGAACGATACTATCTCTATGCAGAAGCACCGACCGCTACAGATGCTGAACTGTATCGAAAAACCGATGACCTGATCAATCTTCTGCTAACGGTCGGTTCTACTTTTAAAAATGATTATGATATGGCATATTTCCAGCATGCTTCCCATATCGAATCAGATAAGTACGCTGTCTATGATAATGTCGCCCTGTTGTTAGATAACAAGCCTTACGGGCTTCCTGTCCATACCTTGCCTGCAGGAAAATATCTCACCGCCTACCACACCGGTCACTGGGATACGATCGGCGATACTTACGACCGCCTGATGACCTTTAAACATGAGCACAACATCCATACTTCCTCTGAATATCTGGAACACAATGTTATAGATAGCTTCACTGCCGAAGACCCGCAAGACTACATTACCGAAATCACTGTAGCCTTAGAAGCATGATCTACATTTTTATATAAGGCTCCGCTTAAAACTTCTCAAAGAAATGATATTCGTACAGGTTGGTCAGCTTCTTACCTGTCAGCGCCGCATAGGTACGAAGTAGCGAGGATGCACAACCTGCCACACCAACATACAGTCCCGGATAGCTCACAACTCTGGTCGGGATCGTTCTCCACCAACTGTCATACCAGGTACGAAGTCCCGGTGTCCGGTGATCCGAATCGGAAAGCATCACATCAGCCGTACGGATCATATAATCATAGAACTCTTTCTCTCCGGTATATTCATACATGGCAGCAAAATGCTCCAGAATACCTGCTGTTCCACAGCACTGGCACTGGCAGTTCCAGAAGCCCCAGGAATGTTTCTCCGGCGCACCGGCACGGACGATACCGCGCGATAATTCGATCGTCCAGTTCCGGTAGATCTCCTCTCCGGTAATCTCATACAGTTCACGAAATGCCAGCGTACTTCCAACCGGGCCATGACATGTACTGAGATAATATTTGTCATACGTCGGACCTGTTACCGGATGATCCTGATATGGAATCAATCGTCCGGTTTCATCTCCAACTGCGATATTCATTGCATATGTAAGTCCTTCCTTTGCCAGCTCCAGATATTTCTTTATACCGGTCTTACGGTAAAGGATATCTAAGAATACGATAAATCCGCCATCTGCGGTGATATCCTCCTGATCACTCCAATGCAGTCCTCTCTTATCAGTTACTGTTGCTTCAAGCAGGACATCCGCAACATATAATACATAATCCCGATACGCCTGTTTTCCTGTCACCTGATACAGGTCTTCAAGGAAATACGCCTCACCAACCGGGCCATTGTAAGGGCCTGCCGCCCAGCCCGGAACCGGAATAATACCCTTTACCTCTGAATGAAGCGTCGTCTGATACCATTCCACGCCAACCTTCGTTGCAATGATATGCGCCGCTGCTTCCTCCGCCTCAGTCAGCCAGCGTGTGTCTCCGGTTGCTTCATACAGCCGGATAAAGAAAATACCAATACCTGCCGAACCGTCATACATACTCTTCGGCGTAAATAACGGAACATCCTCCCGATATCCATCCTGTCCTTCCGGCAACGCCTGCCAGATTCTTCCATATTCCGTCTTAATCGCCAACGTATCGATCCATTCCGCCGTATCGATCGCCGCTTTCAAATAATCTTCTGCTGTATTCTTTTGAAAAATCTCCGGTGTAATCAACTTTGCCATATCTTCGTCTCCTTTGTAACTTTATCCTATGCTATAAAAACTTCTCACTCTGTCTCAGTTTATCTCGCTGCTTATTATCTCTTTCTCCAGTCATTCCTGTTTCATCGCTTTTATTTCCTAGTATTTCTATATGATAATTATACATGTATTTTCAAATTAAGCAAGCCTTAAAATCACACCCAAACTATAACTATACTATTAAGTGTCCTTTTCATTACATTTTGTATCGTGTTATATCGTTCTCCCCTTATTTACGAACTCTCATAAGGGAAAATAAGGGAAAGAAAATCTGGTAACAAATTATAGAAATGGCGCTAGAATATTGGGACTTGATATGATAAGATTAACGGAAATACTTTATTTGAAAGAGGTGAGAACGATATGAAATATATCCGAGATAATTACTCAGTACAGTTGATGTAAACTGTTGGCAGATTGTGCTGAGGTGAAAATAAACTTGCTAGCAGTCGTTAACTGTACTGTCCAAATGATTGAACTACAATATATAAAGGAGTACAGTTATGCGCTATATAAAAGAAATTCTAAAGAATAACAGAATATGGGTATTAGCTTACATTGGACTAGGTATATTTAATGCATTTATGGCTAATTACAAGACGGACTATTTTCAGAAGGTTATTGACGGATTGGCGACTGGAACACTTACATTTGCAGGAGTTATAACCTACGGTCTTATTTTGCTGGTAAATTATTGTATGAATTATCTGGATAATTATCCAGAAAAGAAATTGGAGTATGGTATTTATCTGGATTTTAAGCTTTTGTCGCTTAGAAAAATAAGTACAATCGATTATACGGAATATCAGAAAATAGGTACTGGAAAACTTGTTCAAAGGATCGAGAATGGCTCATCCGCAGGCAGAAATGTAGTATTCAATTTCTGGTTACGTTTGATTCGTGATTTACTTCCTACCATTGTTTTTAGTGTATATTTTATTTGGAAGATTGATAAAATAATTACTTACATTTTGTTTGTAGGCTATATGCTTATTTTTATAATAACCAATATTCTACTAAAGTTTCTATACAAAATAAAAGAAAAGATTTTGAACAGTGAGGAGCTATTCAATCATTTTCTGGTCAGGGGCTTTATGGAAATGTTGGTATTCCGTATGAGCAAACAGTTTCCGAGTGAAATAAAGAAAACTCGTAGTGCCAAAGAGAATATTGTATCATCAAAAGTAAAAATGAATATGATTCATGAAGCATTTTTTACAATATTTGCGCTACTTGTGGCAATGTTAGATATTGGTATTTTATTTTACGCATGGAAAACAAAAAATCTTACAGTGGGTTCTATAGTTGCACTCATTGCGCTGATTGAAAATGCTTACACGCCGATCGCTATTTTTAATGTACTTTATGTTCAATATAAATTGGACAAGGCATCCTATAAGAGATTTGAAGAATTTTTAGATTTAAAAGATGATAATCAATTAAGAAATGGTAACGCAATTAATACGGACATTGGTGATATAGTGATAAAAAACTTATCGTTCCAATATGAAGAACGGAAAATTATTGATGATTTGAGTCTATTCATAAAAAGGGGACAAAAAATAGCTTTTGTAGGAGAAAGTGGCTCTGGAAAATCCACTGTGATTAAGATATTACTGGGATTACTAAAATACAATCAGGGAGAAATCTGCTTAGGTGATATGGAGTTAAGTGGAATTTGCCTTAATAATTTGTATGACAAAGTCAGCTATATATCGCAGGATGTTCCCGTTTTTGATGGAACAATAAAAGAAAATCTGGTATTTGAAAAGAACGTGTCAAAAGAACAAATGCTGGACGCATTGAGTGAAGTGCAACTATCTCATTTGGTTGAGAATCTTGCGGAAGGCTTAGATACTGAAATTGGTGAGAAAGGAACCTGCTTATCAGGTGGAGAAAAACAAAGACTTGCCTTCGCCCGCTTGTGGTTTGAAAACCCTGAACTTGTCATTTTGGATGAAGCAACATCTGCAATGGATAATTTAACAGAAGAGATTGTAATGAAATCGGTTATGCAAAAAATGAAAGATAAAACGGTCATTGCGATTGCACATAGATTAAATTCCATTGCCGGTTTTGACAGAATTATTCTCTTTAGAGAAGGGAAGATTGTCGGACAAGGGACTTTTGAAGAACTATTACATACAGATTCTTATTTTAAGGAACTGTATAATGCGAATGTTCAATAATAGTATTTGTTACATTTGAATTTGTAAAAAATTTAAAGTGGCTGGCGCTCTTGCTTTTAGTGCTTGAACGACAGCCACCCAACAGAAATTCACACTATTTTAAGCAAATAGTTTTTGATTTTGTAGATATTCGAATTGCCTTTGTACGCATATTTTTCACAGATGCATTATCTAGTTGAACATCCCCTGTAATGAATATCAGTGAGATTTTCGTTATAAAATACAGCTTGCCAGCATATGCGGGCGCATATTTGAGCCGGAGGCGAGTTTGTGCAGGAGTATATGCGAATCAGGCAAACTACTGCTCATCCTCCAGCATCTCCCGGTCCTTCTCCATCTCCTGCACAACCCCAAACGCCGACAGCTCATCCGCAAATTCTTCCATATAATCTTGATAATGCTCCATCAGCTCTGCCTGAACCGCATCCACGCCCTTCTGTTTACCCAAATGACGCTTCTTATCCACACCATGCTTCCGGCTTTGGCGCATCCCCGGATATACCTGGTCTGCAGTCCTGTTTCTTCTATTAAATAACATATCCCATTCCTCTTTTCATACAAAAAGAAACCGCCATGTATATAAGCCATTCCGGCTTCCTTTCTTTATAAAAGAGTATCGACATCCAGCGATCGGTTTATACCATTCCTTCTGCATGTATCAATTAAATCATAAATAAAAATCCGGGAGAAATTAAAATTGTGTATAGAAAGGGCTTGAGCCCCAGTAATTAATACTGAGGCTCATTCTTAAAGGAGAGGTCATGGAGGATTCCAAAAAGGGGGGGTTTGGGGGGGTTTGGGGGTTATGGGGTACATTACATCGTAATATAGGGATTATACGAATTCGTGCATTGGGAATCCTCCATCATATCTATTCAAATGTTAAGTAATTGTCTTTTTTAACTTACTACACTGTAGTAACTTCTTTCAAGATGTTCGTTTTTATTTCCTGTCCATCTCTTATGGTGCTATGATAACAAATTCATTCAAATTTGTAAATATTGCATAATAAATAAAGTTTTCCGGGTTTTATGGTTCTTTTTGCACAAATTTTACTATATATGATAGCTTTATGAATATTTTGACGGATTTTGCCTGTCTCATTTTGTCAAATTTACTATTTCTTTACTCAAACAGCCAAATTCAATCAAATAAAATTTGATTTGCGTGCGATACTTTTCGACATTTTACGATTTTTTACAGCAGCAAAAATTTGAAAATATTGTGAAAAATGCCATTTTTTGTTCAGGATACTTTTTTATATCGCGAAGCGTTTATATTTTCTTCTTAAAAAATAAAATCCGGAATGCAACAATACCTAATTTCTCCGTCAGATATAAAGAAAAAGGAGCTCAAAACTGAACTCCTCATCTTTCGAAAAAAATACTATGCAAATATATAACGTCTGTCACAATCTTACTGACCCCGTATTCGGAATCCTCTTCTATCGCGCCAGACGCTTTACACAATATATACGTTTGTATAGATTTTGTCAAGAATATTTCAAAAAAGTTAAGATTTCTTTCCCCCCTTTACAAATTGTTCCAATAATCCTATCATTCTACATAGATTGAAAGAACACAACACAGCCGCGCAGGAGGAAAACCACATGAATACAGATGCATTATTACAGGGACGATTCAAGGATCTTGCAAATAAAGCCTATCAGAAGAATATCTATACCTTTACGAATTTTCTGTCTGCATCCGATCTGGATATTTTCTATTCTATCCTGCCGGACATCAACCATGTACCATATCAGATTTTCGGTGGCCGGGAAGGATGTGACCGTGTTATGATCCGCTTTGGATCAGAGGATATGACCGGATATGAACTTCCATTTCCGATCACCATACTTCAGATCACACCATTACTGGACAAATTTTCAGACGAGCTGACTCACCGCGACGTTCTGGGTTCTCTGATGAACCTTGGTATTGAACGTGAAATGACCGGTGATATTGTTATGAAAGAATCCTCCAGAAGCGGAAAACGAAATACCGCTTATGTGTTCTGTGTATCTTCGATCGCAGATTACATCACTGATAATCTTACCCGCATCAAACATACCAATGTCCGCTGTATCATCTGCCCGGATGATGACCTGCCGGATATTGTACCAACACTGGAAGAATTTCAGTGCATTGCTGCCTCAGAACGGATCGATGCTGCCATTGCTTCTATCACGAAGCTCTCCAGAAGCCAGACTGTCGCCCTGTTCCGTGAAAAAAAAGTATTTTTAAACAATCGCATTCTTGAAAATAACAGCTATAACCTGAAACCGGAGGATACTCTGTCCATCCGCGGATATGGCAAATTCATCTATAAAGGCTGTGGACATGAAACCCGGAAAGGCAGGATCTACCTGACATTTGAACGTTATGTCTGAATCAATACATACAAACAGTGCAGACCTGAAGCAGCTAAGCGAATCTCCCGATATGCTGCGCTTCCAGACCTGCACCATTTTTGACATCTTATAAATTTTTCTGGTTTATTTTTTTATGTTGTCACTACCCTCCTTCCATTTTTGTTTATCGGAATCCCTTCATATATCCCGTAACATCACTATACAAAAAATCACCTGCGAAAAACCGTTGATGTAATAAATAGCATGTCTCAATGTAACTTTTGGTATTGCAATTCCAAAAAAGCACGCACTACATACTCGAATTCACTCTTTTTTATTTCAAATGTTCCATTATAAAATGCCACTACTTCCTGCACGATCTGAAGCCCCAGACCATGCGGATTCCGCTCCGCCTGCCCGTTACGCAATCCGGGTATTTGCTTTTCTGCCCCACCGACTGGTCCGCTGATCTGTATGCTGTTTGCCGTCATTTCCTTGATCGTATTCCTGCATACGATCATAAGATTGCTCCTGTCATATAAAATCTTGATCCCTATTTTTCCCCCACGAATCGTATATTTTACGGCATTGTCCAGTATATTTCCAAGCAGCATATTCAAATGATGGTCATTGATCGCAAGATCGATCGGCACTGATATCCATGTCGTGATCTCAATTCCCCGTTCGGATGCTTCCCGCTTTTTATAGGACAAAATTGCATCGATCAGAACATGCCCGGAAATCACCTCCTTTGCCACCACAACTGCCAGTGCCTTTTCATATTCCTGATGCAGCAGCTCATATTGACCATTTTCCAGATACACACATTCCAGCATATATTGCTTCTTCAGGTCATGACGAAATTTCCGAAATTCCTGCCAGACCTTTCCCAGAGAAAAACTATATGCCTTATACTGTTCTGCTTCCGCACGCATCGTCCGGACATTCACTTCCCGTATCTGTCCATTTCTTTCCTGACGATACAGGTTACTGGATAATATATTGACCGCATACAGAAGCAGTACAATGGTCGGAAAATGTTTTTCTCCACATGCCGTCCGAAAATGTGTAAACAATGCCAAAGTTATTACCGGAACACAAAATACCTCCACAAAATCTCCAAACGTCACCTTATACTGCAAGACCAGTAGTGGATCCGGACAAGTCTCATCCATATCGGGTGCACCAACATTTGCATGATGACTTCTCCACAGCATTCTCCACGCCAGAATATTCAATTTTATAAATACTAAAAGGATAATTCTTGAAATAGATACAGCAGATATCTGAAGCCTTATAAAAGTTTCTTTTCCAACATCAGCATGGCTTCCAACCATAATAAAATAACGATAAACAAGCTTTTCCGCAGCGATCATAAACACTGCCAGATAAATGCCTGTAACAGCCGCCTGTTTCCATGGATATTGAGATTTCCCGGCTATTTTCCTGCATTTTCCGGATATACAACCAGAACTTCCAAATAACCGGATTGTCCAGATATAAAAAAGATTAGATGCCAGCGACAGAATAGAACTCAAATGCCTGCTCCCCCGATCCAGTCCATATAATATTCCCGGACATATTTCTTATTGTCTCTGCTGATGGCAAGCTCCATCCCATTACTCATGATAACTTCTGAGTATCGAAGCTCCCTGATATGACTGGTATTGACCAGATAGGATTTGTGGATCCGGACAAAATGCTGCTGGTGCTCCTCCAGATATTTTTCCAGATTCTCAAGTTTATCATAAAATTCAAATATTCCGGAGACACAAACAGCCGTGATCACCCGGCGGTTACTCTCCAGATAAATAATATCTCCAATGTTAATAGCGTAATACGTGCGATTATAATAGAATGGAAGAATTTCCATATTGTTTCTGACATGACATATAATTCTGTCAAGCAAAGGAAGAAAGGTCTGTTCATTTACCGGTTTATCTAAAAACTGAAATGGCTGGACATCAAAGGCCGCCCGATAATATTCACTGTACCCGGACACAAATACAAGAAGCATAGATGGATACTGTTTCCGAAGCTGTACTGCCACCCGGATCCCATTCATCTCCGTCAGCTCAATATCCAGAAATACGATCTGATACATCCCGCTCTGGTCGATCTCCATCAGCAGCTCCTCGCCACTGCAAAATGTATCAATCTGAAAATTGAAATTACAGTTTCTCATATACGTTGCTGTCATCTGACTGATCTCGTCCAGAACATGCTGCTCATCATCACAAACCGCAATCCGAATCATAATATTCCCCCCCATAATATAATTTGTACTTATTTCATCATTGCTGTAAGTTTATCAAGCATATATAACAACTGTTCTGTTTTCTCAGCCCCAAATCTCTGATATGAGATATGTTTTTTCTTCTCGTCATCCCCAATTTCATAATCCATATACAAACTGTCCTGAAGAACATAATCAGCAGATATCTCCAACGTATTGATCAATGCAACAAAACAATCCAGTGACATATCTGCCTTACCTGTTTCGATCCTGCTGATATATTTATCACTGAGTTCAGTCAATTCTCCCAACTGTTGCTGGGTAAGACCTTTTTTCTTTCTTGCTTCTTTCAACCGTTGTCCTAGAAACGTTCTGTTAATCTTCACTAATCTCTCTCCATATTGCTTTCCGGATTAATATGCTTCAACCTTCTCTTTTGTATTCTGTCAAAATTTGTCTTTTTATAGAACAAACCAACGAAGCATTTTCTAACCAACAGTAGAATTTCTAAATTGTTTTTTGCGCAGAGCGTTTTTTCTTTTCATTTTTTTCTGCATACAAAAACAGTGCCTGACCGATACAACCATTTCCACGAATCCACCGTGAATCTGACAGTATTAAAACCAGGCACTGTTTTTATTTTTATATGTTTGTCTTTCCTGTAAATTTATAAGATATACCGTTTACAGACTTTCTGCACGTTGTCTGATATTCTTCTTGAAATTGATCACCTTATGATCGTATTCCTGATCCATGTATTTGGAATTGATCATAAAATCTGCAGTCGACTTGTTATTTGCAATTGGAATATCATACACCTGCGCGATACGAAGCAGCGCTTTTACATCCGGATCATGTGGTTGTGCTGTCAGAGGATCCGAAAAGAAGATCACCATGTCGATTCTGCCCTCTACGATCTTGGCACCGATCTGCTGATCACCGCCTAATGGTCCGCTGTTGTAACCTCGCACCGGCAGTCCTGTCTTATCTGCGATCATCCGGGCTGTTGTTCCGGTTCCGCAGAGAAAATGATTTTTCAGTATGTCCTTATTATCATTACACCACTCGATCATCTCAGCCTTTTTGCTGTCATGTGCGATCAGTGCAATATTCTTCTGTTTCTCAATCGTAAGTGTCACAAAATCATCTGTCATATTAGGTCTCCTTTCTGTCAAAACCTGCTTACCTTATAAGAATTACCACGACATTTCTGCCAGTGGACATTTCTGCAAGCCTTTATTATTTTGTTATACCAAGCTTATGTGCTTCATCCGCAACTGCCTTGGCAACCACCTTTGCTACTCTGTCATCAAATGCACCCGGAATAATATATTCTTCATTTAATTCTTCATCGGTTACAATTGATGCGATTGCTTTTGCTGCTGCCATCTTCATTTCCTCTGTAATTCCTGTAGCCTTTGCATCCAGTGCGCCACGGAAGATACCAGGGAAAACCAGAACATTGTTGATCTGATTTGGATAGTCAGAACGTCCAGTCGCCATAACACGAACGCCACCCTTCTTTGCTTCCTCGGGCATGATCTCCGGTGTCGGATTCGCCATAGCAAATACGATAGGATCGGCTGCCATGGATGCTACCATCTCTGCCGTTACGATATTCGGTGCTGATACTCCAATAAATACATCCTTCCCCTTCATGATCTCTGCAAGATTTCCGGTCTGTCTGTCTTTATTTGTGATCTCTGCCATATCTGCCTGTGCCGGATTCATCCAGTCCTGACCCGGACAGAGTGCACCCTGCTTGTCAACCAGAACTACATTTCCGATGCCAAGCTGAAGAAGCAGCTTACAGATAGAGATACCGGCTGAGCCTGCACCATTGATTACAACATTTGCCTTATCAAAGTCTTTACCTACCAACCTCAGTGCATTGATCAGACCTGCAGATACAACGATAGCTGTTCCATGCTGGTCATCATGGAATACAGGGATGTCCAGTTCTTCCTTCAATCTTCTCTCAATCTCAAAACATCTTGGTGCTGATATATCCTCCAGATTGATACCGCCAAATACAGGAGCGATTCGTTTTACGGTTTCTACGATCTCATCTACGTCCTTTGTATCAAGACAAATAGGGAATGCATCTACTCCGCCAAATTCCTTAAACAGGATAGCTTTTCCTTCCATAACAGGAATCGCAGCCTCCGGTCCGATATCGCCAAGTCCGAGAACTGCAGTTCCATCGGAAACAACCGCTACCATATTGCCCTTACATGTATATTTATATACATCAGCCTTATTGTCACGGATCTTTCTGCATGGCTCTGCAACACCCGGTGTATATGCTGTACTTAGATCATCTCTGTCCTTGATCTTTACCTTTGAAATGACCTCAACCTTTCCTTTATTTTCTTCATGCATCTTTAAGCTCAGGCTATTGTAATCCATTTGTATACATTCTCCTTTTAATCTCTCATTATTTTCTTATGCCAGACTGCTTGACTGCCCGCATTTCTGCATGCTTCTGTTCATGCATATATTCTGTTTATACGGAATATAATATATAGATATAATAGCACAAACAAGCAGTCTGCATCAATGAATCCTGCTAATTATTATGGTAAAAATATAATTCTATTTTTAAATACAAAACTGCTTCTGCGCTTTATGAAAATCTTACAAGGAGAATCATTCTTATGTATCATTCCGGCAAATATAACTTTTTTATCTGGGGTATCTTTTCTTCGATCTGTATTGTCATTCTCGGAAGTATCTGGCATTTTCTTTATGATATTCTTGGAAAAAACAGCCTCATTGCCTGGTGTGCTCCGATCAATGAAAGTATCTGGGAGCATCTGAAGCTTACCCTGTTTCCGACTCTGATCGTCATGTTGATTCTTTATGCACTGCACTACATTCCCGATCAGCCTTCTATTCATAAAGTTATCCTGATGATCTCAACCGGTATCTGTATCGCCAATCTTATCATTGTAAGCATCTACTATGTCTTATCCGGCGGCTTCGATCGTACCAGCATGGCGATCGACTTGACCGCCTATGGAATCGGTATTCTTGCCGGGCAGTTCTTAAGTGCCATACATCTGCTGCCACTTCATCGGATCCCCAAATGGATATATGCCATCGGCTATATATTCCTGATCGTCCTTATCATAATTACGGCTGTATTCTCTTATAATATCCCGGATTTTCCAATCTTTGTTCCATCCGATCAGACGGTATGAAAAAAAAGGAGACAGTCACCCCACCTGCTATGGGTTGACTGTCTCCTTTTTAATTAATGCTGCTTAACTTCCGTTTTTACTCTGTAGATAGCTTTCTGAAATGCAATAATGTTATTCATACCATATTTTTTTACGCTAAGTCTGATGCGTCCACCTGCATATTCGATCACTAGCCATTTCTTGATCAAAACAAGGAATGTGATCAGGAATATAATTGCAACAATGATACCACTTGCCAATATACTGCCATCATCGGCTGATGAAGCTCCTATGATCGAACCGATCAGAATCAGTATCGCAACGATCAGAATGGAATATGGCTTGTTATCTGTTATCTTTGTACCGGTAATATCTGCTGCATCTACAATCTCTCTTGTAGATATCCGGTTGATCAGTCCTTCCCGGTGATTGTAATATAATCGTTTATCTGTAAGTACTGCCTGCTCATTTTTTAACCCCTCACCCGAAATCAGATTCAGAACCATGCCATTGCTTAATGTTGCAACCGGCGTTTCACCTTTTTCAACGAATACCTCGTCAAATACATCTCCGGATACCTGACTATTGTAATAATTGTTCTCCGACGATGTCGTCTGCTGTGACATCTGCGTATAATAATTTGTATTATATGGATTTGCCTGTGCATTGTTATAATAGGCATTCTGCTGATAGTATGCATTATTCTGTGCATTCGTATCATATGCTCCATATGTATAGCCCTGCTGTGCTCCATACACATTCTGTGCTGCAGCTGTATTCGGCTGCGTCTGTGTCGCTGTTGCCGTGTTCTGGGTCTGTCCGGTCGTTTCCTGAACATTATTGTTTTCATTTGTAGCCATTTTCTCGTCTCCTCTTCTTTGTAATAAAATGTCCTTATGCAGGTCTTTCAGCTTTCGCTTTCTCTAATATTTAATATAGTCGTTTGCAAAAACAAACGCAAGCGGCTACACTGTTTATTTTGCAAAATCCACTTACAAATTTTCTGCCGCTATTTATATGACAGATCATGTGAACTAAAAGTTTTAAAATATTTGAAACCGGATCAATTTAAATACATACAAAAACCCAGATGCATAAGCACCTGGGTCTTTGTATGTATTTAATTTTAGATTATTGTCGAAGTATTCTGTAAATATTCGAGGTTTCCACACCCGCCATATAAAACGCCATTTTATATAAAATCTATAAATAAATTCTACTGAAGGATGAGCAATTATGTATGCTCCCGATGCAACTGCATCATTCAAATTTTAGATGTATGGTACAATATTTCAAAAGATGTGAAATGTTATACCGCAATGGTACATATTATATAAACTCCTGCTTATAACGAATCTAAACAAGTGGCATCTGTAACAGTCACTGCCTGAACAGATACTATGTTGTACCAATCCTTCCAACAACTTCTAAGCGTCTATGTGATATAGCCTAATGCCCTTGAAACACTACCTATATCTTGTGTTTTGAACAATCCTAGCAGAACATAACCGGTAATCTAATACCTACGTCCCGATACTTCAATCTATGCCGAACCGGCATCTGTGTGGGGACTTGTTTCAAGTTATATCGATAAGGCATCCCGTGTGGAAACAACTTCCCAATCATGTATGCTGCTACGATAAAACTGTTCTTCAATTGTATCCAACGGAATCTCCTCCTTCCTTGAACTTCTGGAAAACACCTTTTACTTTTGACCAGTTTCCGTGTACCGGACCTCGATCTGTTTATCCAGGTGGCATCTGTTTGATGACCGTTCTTTAATGTATCTTTATTATATGTGATAATACCCATTTTGTCAACATTATTTTTTGACAATTTAATCATTTTATTACATTTATTTTGTCTTTTTGCAAGTATATATTTAGTTGTAGAGCTAATTGTATATGTTATTTATACAATTCATGTTTTGTACCATACTTTTATGTACTCATAATTATATGGCTATGTAATATGAATCCAATTACAAACCTGATATTTCATATAATTTATACCTATATTTATTTCTTTTGTCCTGCGTCTACGTCCATATTTTCCAATGCATATTCACATGCCTGAATCACGAAACTGGAAAAAGTAACATCCTGATTCCCAATCACCTGATCGATCTGCTCGATCAACTGAACCGGAAAGCGGATTGTCTTGTTCTCCGTTTCTTTTCGATTTGTTTTTAACTGAAATGCCATATTATCAACCCTCCTCATATAATAATATTGCAAAAATCGAGCTAAATAAGCATTGCTTATTGCATTACATTTTGTATTGCATTTTATTTTTGATTTTGCTATCATAAGATAAGATCAAACATCAGATAACGAAAAGTAGTCAGAATCTGAAAAAAGGAGAGAACATAATGAAAAAAACAGGAATCATGAAAAAACTCATAGCAGTCTTCCTGATCGCTATACTAGGCGTCGCTGCGCTCCCGGCAACCAGCTATGCAAAAGAACCAACTATTATGACAAAATCAAAGGCACTGACGATAGGTAAGAATCAGTTAACCTATAACAACTATTATACGAGTGAAGATACTTTGCTGGGCTGCTTTACTGCTCCGGAAGCCGGAAAATATCAATTTTATATTACAAATAATGGTGAAGCATATAGCTCCTTCCACATACTAGACGAAGATCTTGCCGAAATAGAAGCTTCCGGATATTTCAATACTATACATCCAACCGAATATGTATTATTTAAAAATTATAATCTGAAAAAGGGTGAAAAAATCTATTTCTATATCGAAGGAGACTCTTCTTATTATGATGATAAACTGCTCGCTGCCAAGGTTGATATCCAGCTCGTATCACCGGCAAAGCCTGCACCAAAAATGAGCAAGTCCGTCCTCTCATTAAAGGTCAATAAAAAAACTACCTTAAAATTAAAAAACAACAAAAAACGTGTGATCTGGGTATCCAGCAATAAAAAAGTTGCAACCGTTTCCTCTAAGGGTGTGGTAAAAGCAAAGAAAAAAGGTACTGCTTATATCTATGCGATCGCCGGACACAAGCTCTATAAATGTAAGGTAAAAACCTATTAACAGTTACATTGCAACCTATGCATTTTATTATTCTGATTCTTTTCTTATCTGATTCTTTGATATACGATCATAATCAACAGAAGAACCAGCTACACTATTCTTGAGATTTTATTGTAGCTGGTTTTCATTTTGCTAATGATAATTCTTGACAAAATTTAAGTTGACTTTTCCCCTGTGCAGTGCTAGACTTTTAGAAAAATCAAAGGCTATGACAGGAAGGAGTACTTAAGCAAGTGTTACTTCAGAGAGCAGGCGGCTGGTGTGAGCCTGTAGAACATCTTAAGGAAGCAGTCCCCGAGCTGTGATTGCGAAATAGGTTTTAGATTAGCAGTCAACGGAAGGTTCCACGTTACAGGAACAGCGGTTAAGAGATCTGGCCGTACAGAGTGCAGGAAGTTTTTCCTGAAGTTAGGTGGTAACACGGACTATAAAAATAATAAGTTCGCCCTAAGCAAAATTTATTTGCTTGGGCTTTTTTATTGTCATCTTATAAAGTCCGGCAAATTCCCATAACAACAGTTTCCTGTACAAGAATGGATTCTTAAGGTTGCTTAACTTCCGGTTTTGGGAGCCGGATAAATTCTTATAAAGAGAGGTATATCGCATGAGAACATACGAAAAATCAACGAAACTCGATAACGTTTGTTATGACATAAGAGGTCCTGTTATGGACGAAGCAAACCGCATGCAGGCAGCGGGCATTGATGTTCTGAAACTGAATATCGGAAACCCTGCACCATTTGGTTTTCACGCACCGGATGAAGTCATCAAAGACATGTCTTACAATCTGAGAGACACCGAAGGATATTCCGATTCCAAGGGCTTATTCTCCGCAAGAAAGGCTATCATGCAGTATTGCCAGTTAAAGCATATTCCAAATGTCGGAATTGACGATATCTATACCGGAAATGGTGTAAGTGAACTGATCACCATGTCTATGCAGGGACTTTTAAATAATGGAGATGAGATTCTGGTTCCTTCTCCTGATTACCCATTATGGACAGCTTCTGTCACACTGGCAGGCGGTACTGCTGTTCACTATATTTGTGATGAACAGAGTGACTGGTATCCGGATATCGATGATATGAGAAGTAAGATCACTCCAAATACAAAGGGTATCGTCGTGATCAATCCAAATAACCCAACAGGTGCCTTATATCCAAAGGAGATTCTGGAACAGATTGTTGATCTTGCAAGAGAATTCGACCTGATCCTGTTTGCAGATGAAATCTACGACAGACTGGTTATGGATGGCAGAAAGCATGTTGCACTCGCATCTCTGGCACCGGATGTGTTCACGATCAGCTTCAACGGTCTGTCCAAATCCCATCGTGTAGCCGGTTACCGTATCGGCTGGATGTGTCTATGCGGCAGAAAGGATCATGTAAAAGGCTATATCGAAGGTCTGAATCTTCTGTCTTCAATGCGTCTTTGTTCAAATGTTCCTGCACAGAGTATCGTTCAGACTTCTCTGGGCGGTTATCAGAGTGCCGATGAACTCCTGCTTCCGGGCGGACGAATCTACGAACAGCGTGAATATATCTACAATGCCCTCTGTGACATTCCCGGTGTATCCGTTGTGAAACCAAAAGCTTCTTTCTACATATTCCCGAAACTGGATCAGGAGAAGTTCCATATCAAGGATGATGAGAAGTTTGCCCTTGATCTTCTCCGTGAGAAGAAGATCCTGATCACCTGTGGTACCGGCTTCAACTGTACAGACCCGGATCATTTCCGTATCGTATATCTGCCAAATATCGTGCAGCTTAAAACCGCTATGGGAAGAATTGCTGATTTCTTGAGCTACTACCACCAGTAAACCTATTCGAACGCAAGTGTTTTGCGTAAATGCAGAAAAAGCTTACAGACTATAATATGCATGGGGCTATTGTAAAACAATTCTAACATTTTGGTTCTATACCTGCTTTTGGGGTTATAGATCTGTTTGACAATCATATCAGAACAAATGCCGAACATACCTTTGTGTAGCAAACCTATTCGAACGCCGGTACTAAACTCACTGCTTAAGCAGTGAGTTTAGTACCGCTGCGTGAGAATCGAACGCAAGTGTTTTGCGTAACAAATGGTATGTTCGGCATTTGTTTGTACGGTATAACACCTTATATAAAGTCAAAGGTTGCCTGCTGGTAGGTGATGTCCTGATATTCCAGTTCCTCCTGCGAGGTCTTGCTGGTGTAATCGACAACAACCGTCTGCTGGCGGTTACCGACCATCTGCTGACCAAGAACGTAGTTCACATCAAATTTGCCGGTGATCGCCGGAGTTGCGCCACGGGCAGGAACGATCAACTGCACATGATTAGCTGCAAGCATGGCAAAGATCGGCTCCCAGATATATACATCCTTTGCCGCGCCAAATGGGTTATCAATAAAGATCGTCTTTGTAGAGATCTCACCCTCCGCGCCATAAGAATACATACCTGCAATATAATTGATGATCGCAACCAGGAACTGAATGTAGATACCCTGTGACTGTCCGGTACTACCAACCGCTTCTTCATAACGAAGATACCGGCTCTGCTCCTTGATACGCTCTCTCTTATATAGTTTCAGCTTGATCGCATTCATGTCTGTGACCATTACGCCAAATAACCGCTTCAATGCAAGACAGTCACGGATATAACGGACACGCTTCCTCTCATCCTCATAGGCATCTGCGCCCTTTACGATATCGTCAATATAATCAGACATACGCTGTGCAAGGAATTCTTCTTTCACATATGGGATCGTCAGATCAACCATACGGATGACTTCTTCTCCAACGGTGATCTTCGATAATTTTGGAAGCTTCTCAAGCTCGGTCTTTACATCCATACAACGCTGTAAACACTGACTGCAAAAATTCTCCTTGATCGCAACCATATCTTCGATTCCTTTTTCCACTCTTTCCTTTTCCAGATCGATATAGGAAATGATCTGTAACAGGCTTTCAAGTAACGCCTTTGCATCATAGTAGTTTTCAGGTATGATGACATCTCTGCGGATCGTTTCTGCCATCTCGAATACACCCATTTCACTGAGTGCTTCCGCTGTCTGTCCCTTGAACCGCATCAGTTCATTTCTTGTCTTTTCCAGATTCTTGCGGCTTCTGTCATATCGTAACAAACTGGTCTCAAATGCCTGTCGCAACTCCTCTTTCCCAGCTTCTAACAGCTTACCATTTTCTACATTGATGTCATTTGTATCTACGATACGTTTTACATCTTTATAAAGCTCGATCATATAGCCCTGCTCTTTGTTACAGGTCTCATATTCCTCTGCTGTCTTCTTATAACTCTGTTCCAGCTCAGCAAGGATCTGATCGCCCTGTGCGATCGCCTGCTCTGCTTCACTTAGAGAAATCTGTTCTTCTGCATATGCATCTTCACCATAAGTCTTTTTCAGACTGGCAACCGCATATTCGATATTTCCTTCCAATCTGCCGGAAGCCTTTGATACATTCTTCAGTTCTTCCGCCATGGATGCTGATACCAGTTCCAGACGCATCAATTCATCAGAAAGTGCCTGTAACTGCTGTTCAGATGTGGCAAATAACTGTGTCTGTGCTTCCAGATCCGAAAGTTTCACGCCACGCTTCTCAATCGTATGCAGGATACGATCCATTGACTGTGACAATGCCTGAACCAACTTCTTCTTATCCTCTACATCCGGTGCATTTTTATTTGCTACTGCATACATCGCCATAAATTCTGTCTCCAGCACTTCATCAGAGATCGTAAGGATCTCGATATCCCGTCTGGATACATCTTCCGTTTCCTGTCCAAGTGCCACCTGAATCTTCTGCTTTGGATCCAGTGACACATCCACTTTGCCATCCTCCAGGTAATAAGGTTTGAAGTAATTCTGCCATTTATCCTGTATATCCTGAATACTGTTTGCGATCGCAAGCATCCGTGCCTCCGTCTCGCTCACAGTTGTATTCCATCTGACTGCATCCCGCTTCAGCTCCTCGATCTGTCCTGTGATCCGCTGTTCTTTCTGAACATTCTCCGTATAACGGGCTTCTTCCTCAACTGCCAGATCAGAAAGCTCCTTAATACGAAGCAGGATTGATTTGTCTTCCTCCAGCTCATGCAGCTTTTCTTTTACGGATGCCTCATCTTCTTTCTGATGCGCGATCCGGCTTGTCCGTTCTGCTATGCGATCCTGAAGCTCACGAATCTCATCCTTTTTATTTAACAGATCCTGATTCAGCTTTCGTTCGATATCCGCCGCATCCAGGTGCCTCTCATCTGCCAGATGACTGACAAATGCCAGATCTTCCCGGTAGGTCGCAAGCTTCTCATCGATCATGGATATCTCATCCTCAAGGCCACGGATCTGGATCGTCAGTTCTTCCTTTAACGATTTCAGAATCTCATCATCTGTAAAATATTCTCCTTTTCTGCAGACCATAACGGCATTTTCGTTTATGGTAACTGCCTTTTCAGACAGGTCATCCATATCGTAGATCAAAACCATTTCATTGTCTGTCTGAATCGAATCCAGATTGATATCCTCTGCAATATCAGCGAAATTCTTCACGACTACTCCATACGGAAGTGCCCTGTTTTTCTTCAAGATCTCCGTCCGCTGCTCCGGCTTAAGTGCTGCCAGATAATCAGCTCCGTGCATCGCCATATGTCCATGTCTGGTCACGATATAATCAATAACTGCCGATGCTCCTGCACTCGGTCCGAATAAACGTCCGGATTCCAGATATTTGCGTCTTGCAAGCTGTCGGTCAATCTCCTGTTTTCTGATGACCGTCTCGGTCAGCGTTCCTGTGATTCTTGCATTGATCGCATCTATGATTTCTTCTGCTTTCTCTACACTATATACCGCCATAATGCTTTCTAACTTCTTAGCTGCCTGACGATATTCCTCTGCATCCAGATGGCTTGTCTCATATTCTTTTTCCAGTGTTTCCAGACTGTTTTCCGCAAGTGACAACCGGTAACGGTCTTCAAATACCTGCTCCTGATCTTCCCGTATGCTCTCTGCAAGTGCCTGTAAGGATGCCTCAAATTCTGCTGCCTTTTCTTCGGATGCTTCGATCACGTTTGCCGCATCCGACACAACAAGCAGGGCAACCTGTGAGGTCAGCTCGGATATCTTGTTATTTAAGGACTGTAATTTGTCCGAAGCCGCTTTCCGATTATCCCCGGATACAGCCAGATCGATCTCGCCCTCTTTGATACATTTCATGCAGTAATCAGCCTCTTTCACTGCATACTCATGCGACTGTTCGACCTCTTCCTTTGCCAGAAGAAGCTCTTTCAAACGCGCATCATCCCGAAGCTTTCTGTTATAGGCATAGACCGTCATTTTCTCACGGTCTGCCCCGGTATTCTGTAAGATATGATCGATGATCTTCTGATTCTCGGATAACTGTTTTCTGTCTTCCAGATAACCCAGATAATCATTGATACTTTCTTTCATATTCATATCCTGCTTTAATGCCGATACCTGTCGTTCATTTTCAGCAAGATTTGCATTTAACTGTTCTGACTTATCCCGGAGCTCCTGCAGACGGAAACCATCTCTGGTGATCTTCAGATTCTCCAACCGCTTCTTCTGGCTTTCCTTCTGTTCAAATGCAGTCTGTTTTGCCACAAGCAGTTCTTCCAGATGTTCATTTTCTCTCGATGTCAGTTCTTTTCCCGTCACATAGATATCCGCAAGCTGCCTTGTGATATCTTCGTGTGCCTCGTACTGGTTAATACAGGAATTGACCTTTGCCTGCAGGACATTGATCAGCTCGATCTGATGATCGAAGTTCGCGATATCCCGTTTCTTCTGTGCCAGCACGTTCAATTTATCCTTAATATCAAGCAGCGTTTCTGCCATCGTGCTCTCATCCCCATCCCTACCGGTACGGGTCAGAAATGCTTTCTCTATGATCTCCTCGATCAGCAGATCTTCTACTACTTTTCTGGTCGTCTTATAATTCGTCTCAAAATAAGTACGGACATGACCCTCTGTCTTATTGATTCCACGGATGATCTCCCAGTGGCTCTCATGCAGACCATATTCGCTGATGAACCGCTGGTACTCCCCTTTCCGCTCAAATAAGCGCACTTCAAGGCTCATATCCTTATGTCCAAGCTCCTTAATGTAGGATTTTAGACCACTGTATGTAATTCTTTCATTACCATTTGACAATGGAAGATTAATGATATCGTTCTTATTATAATCCCGATAGAAAATGCAGTAATTGAAATACTCGATCGCCGCCGTCTGTCCGTCCTGTGATGCTCCCTCATCGGATTCCTTTGCTTTCCTGGCACAGAAGCCGGTCGTCATGTAGCGGTATCCATCCTTGATATCCGCGTCGTCTAATTTCCATTCGATCAGGGAATGAATAGTCGTATTGCCGCCACCATTCCGGAATAATTTCTCGATCGGCTGCTTATCATCTAACGTACAATTCGGTATCAGATTCTGAAGCAGAAGAAGCATCAGCACACTCTTTCCTCCACCGTTTGCAAGGTCATAAAGCGTGTTCTTGCCATACATACGCATCGAAAAATCATCGTACTGCTGTGTACCAAAGTTGTATTTTACATTATTTACTCGTATTCGGTTAATGCACGGCATCCTCTTCACCTCCAAGCAGCTGATACAGACGTCCCCTGTATTCTTCAAAATAATTCTCACATAACGCCTTGAACCGATCGGTCGGATAGTAGCGTTCTTCGTTCTCGACAAATAATTTCTGGCTGACCATAAAGTTAAATGTCAGCTTCACATAACCGGATTTGGATGCCTTTGACGCCTTCGTCTTTTCTCCGTCATAGACTGCATGACTGACTGCCGGAAGCTCATCCCACAGCAGCCCAACCGCTTTAAAGCTCTCTGCCCCGACATCCTCTGCGGAAAATACAGACAACCGCTTCGTCACATCTGCCAGATATTTGTCCGCCTCTTCGATCACCTTTTCCGGCTTGATAAATTCACGGAACTGATAGCTTCCGGAATCTTTATAAAAATACAGCAGGATCACATACATGAGGAAATAGCACAGGAACAATTCTTTATTCAGCCGCAGTCCAAGTATGCGCTTCATATCGTCATTTGTATAACCAAATACCCGGTTGCCTTCACCCGGAGTGATATAAAGTGCTTCGTTGTATTCGTAAATACTCAGATTCAGTTTCTTTAACAGATTGCCTACAATCTCGTAGACCTCTGCATTTCCATAATAATCTTCGTACAGAGCACTGTTTTCTCTGCTTGCTTTCGCGATCGTTTCGCCCTGTATCAGTCTGGCGTAGATCTCAATCGCCTTATCCAAATTTCTGCTGTCCATCTTTTTTCCTCACATGTATTTTTATTGCAATTCAAATATTATGTTCGTAACATACATATCTGCTCCAACCGGGATCTCCTCAGTGCTGTCAAAGGTCAGCGTGAAGCGCATATCTTTGTATGGCTCAAATGAGATATCCGGAGCATAAGCATCTTCCGAATAAATATCCGGTACGCTTACAGTTGAAATGCTGTCGGCTGTAGCCTGTGGTATCTGCTGCTCTCCGATGCTGTCCCGCACCTTCTGATATTCCCGAATACTGTCAACTACCAGCTTTTCAAGCATGGTATCCTGCTTCTTTAATATCCGGCTGATATCATATTCCTTCTTCTGTGCCAGATGGGTAAGGAATGCGTAATAATCGGCATTCTCATAGATTTCTTTTCCAAATCGTATCTCTAGGAATCCGTTGAATTCTTTCAGGCTGAGCTTCTTCCAGCGGGCAAGCACATCCATCAGTTCAAAGAATAACTTGCCATAGTTTCTGCCGGAGCGTTCTTCTTCAATCTCGTCCTCGTAACGGAAGTTCGCATTTACATCTTCTTTCTTTGCTGTCACCATCTTCGCCTCATCCTCTGATTTGAGCGTAAGAAGATTGTCGATCGATGTCATCGAGAACGACTTCGTGATCGCCGGTGCAAATAAAGGAGCAAGAATCATGCCCATCTTATCCGGCCGATCCTCCCTGATCATCTTCTGTAATTCCTTTTCAAAATCAAATACCGGACGCAGACGCTTTAACTTCGCCTTCTGAATAATGTTGTCCGATATATTCTGTAATTCCATGGTGCTGTTGATCAGATTTCCATGCTTTAATATGGTCTTCTTCAATTCCAGCTCCAACTGACTGATCTCATCCAACAACGTAGAACCTTTTGTCAGATGGTCAAAGTTCGCTTTCGCAACTGCCTTATCGACCAGTGCCTTGTTCTTCGCAAATAATTTCTGTTCCTCGGAAAACCATTTGCCAACCGTCTTCATATATTTCTCATAAGCTTCTGCCCCAGCAAATACATCGTAAGAAAGCAGATCTACGATATCGTCTTTTTCTCTTACAAGCCGGTTCACTTCGCTGTTGATCCGCTTGACAACCTCGATACCTCCCTTGAAATTCTCTCCGGTGATCATCTTCTCAAGCAAAACCTGTTCTACATTGATCTTGCTCTCGTCCTTGATCTCCTTGGTATCAAGATAGAATTCTATCCCATCCGCAGTTATGTAATAGAGCACTTTTCCATCCGTGATTCGGCTGTCGATCAGTCTGACACGCCCGGTCTTCTTCTGCTTCTTACCCGGATCGTAAAATGTAAATTCAAATGCTTTTCCATCATTTCTGATCTTGTCAAATATATATAAGATCAGGTCTGCCATATCCTCGTCCTCGATCTCAATATCGAAATCACGGATCAGTAGCTCTTTTATAAATGCTTCACACTGGGGATATGTGATGTCCCTCTCGTTGAAGTTGTTTTCCTCAATAAAAAAACGCAGTACCGCCATGGTGATATATCCCATATCCAGACTGTTATATCGTCCATCCCTGTACTGTGTAAATGCAGTTTCCGATAACACAAAAAACGGGTAGTATTTTCTTAAGTTATACATTCTCGCATTATGTTCTTCGATTATGTCATTGATCATCACGTACTGCTTTGCCACTGTTTCTACTCCCTGTTTTGTGTGCTTTATTTTCTGTTTTTCTTAAAAAATCACGGACACATAACATGCCCGTGATTTTTCAATACCTATTCGCCCATCATCTGTTTAAAAAATAATTACCTGAATCAATCCTGCTTTGCAAGATTTTCTTTGTCTACTTTGTAAACCATAAGACGAAGAAGATAGTATGGCATTCTTCTATTTCCAAGTTCCCAGTCCTGTACAGTTCTATACGGTATCTCGAAATACTCAGCAAATTCGCGTCTGTTCATTCCTGTAGACTTTCTTAATTCTAATAATTCTTCACCTGATGTCATAGTCTGTGTCCCTCCTGTATCATTCCTATGTGCATTCTTTCTGAAAAAAAAAGAATGCTTTCATTCAATATTATTTCAAAATTCAGCACAAAATAAATTCTACAAGAATCCAACCCTAACCTCATGTATATTCTACAATATAACGGTCGGCATGACAATAGAATTTGTTAACACATTAAAAAATTTTTTTATATGCGTGTCCTTTAGATAATTTAAACATTTTGTCCATTGACTTTATGATATAACCGGAAAATAATGAAATTAATTTTTTATATTATACATTGATATGCATGGGATACCTTTAACATTACCAATCAGGGGACGCTTCCGCTCGTTTTCCCGCTGTGTAACTTCGAACTAACCTCGGATAAACCTCGGTAAGGTCTCAGTTAGGTCTGCAACGGTACTAAGATGCCGCTAATGCGCCATCTAAGGACCGGCGACCTCAAATGCCCCTGTATTGGTAAGTTAAGATATCCCAACGCATAATTCACGCAATATAAAAAATTAATTTCATTATTACACAGGGGGTGTTATGTATGTTGAATAATCGAATTATGAAGGAAAAGCCATCGGACGAGGAAATGAATACACGGTTAAAGGCTTTGCAGAAAAAGCTGGCGGCGCAGACGCTGGCTGTCCGGGAACACAAGCTTCCGGTCATCGTTCTGGTAGAAGGCTGGGGTACTTCCGGCAAAGGCAGTCTGGTCGGACGGATCATCAACAATATCGATCCACGTTTTTACCGGGTTGCATCGCTGGAAAAGGTCAGAGAAGAGGACAGGCGGAAACCATTTCTTTGGCGATTTGTAAAAGAGATACCGGAAGCCGGCAATTTTGTCTTTATGGATTCCGGCTGGATGGATCAGCTTACGCGTGAATACGCACACAAAGAATTGTCAAAAAAAGACTACGAGCTTCGAATTGCCAATGTTCGGAGATTTGAACGACAGCTGACCGATAACGGCTATCTGGTTGTCAAATTCTTCCTGAACATCTCGAAAAAAGAACAGAAGAAACGAATCCGGACGCTTGCCGATGATCCTGCAACCAAATGGAGAGTGACCGATACTGACCTAGCACAGAACAAACATTATGACAAATACATGGACATCTTTGACAAATTCTTAGATGCTACCGATTCTTCCCGCGCGCCATGGTATATCATCGATGGCTGCTCCAAGAAATGGGCGGAGCTTCAGGTTCTGGAAATCCTGACCGAGGGAATCGATGTTGCCCTACAGAATCATTCACTGGCAGTTCCGATCCCGCAGAATGTATTCCCTCTTATGGACATGCCGAAGCTGTCAGATATCTCTTTACAGGACAAGACGATATCTGATGAAGAATATTCCATACGTCTGAAAGAATTACAGGGAAAACTTCGAGAGCTGCACAACAGCATTTACCACAAAAAGATTCCTGTCATCATTGCATACGAAGGTTGGGATGCTGCCGGAAAAGGCGGCAATATCAAGCGTGTAACGGAAGCATTAGATCCTCGCGGTTACGAAGTATTTCCGATTGCAAGTCCTCTTCCGTATGAAAAATCCCGACATTTTCTCTGGCGTTTCTTCACCAGGCTTCCACGCTCCGGTCATGTAGCTATCTTCGACCGAACATGGTATGGCAGAGTCATGGTAGAACGGATCGAAGGATTTTGCAGTGAAAATGACTGGAAACGTGCTTACAACGAAATCAACGAATTTGAAAAAGAACTGTATGACTGGGGTGCTGTGATCATCAAATTCTGGATACAGATTGATAAAGACACCCAGCTTGAACGATTCACGCTGCGTCAGAATACACCGGAAAAACAATGGAAGATCACAGATGAGGACTGGCGAAACCGTGAAAAATGGGATCAATACGAAACAGCCGTCAATGAAATGCTGCAAAAAACAAGCACCACCTATGCTCCATGGCACATCATCGAATCAGTCGATAAAAAATATGCCCGGTTAAAAACCCTGGAGATCATAGTTGATGCTATAGAAAAAGCTATATCTTAATGAATCTTTGTCTTCTGGTAGTCGATCATGACATCATAGATCCGTTCACAGTTGTCATGGTCGTCAAACCGGAAGAAATCATCGGCACGTCTGCGGTACTCCGGTTTCATCTCGCAGTTATTCTGCATATAAGAGATCAGAACATCGATCAATTCGTCGTTGTCCTCGCAGATCTCGCCAAATCCCATCGTATCATAGTGGAAGGTTCCTTCCTCATAATGCTTCGGTATATCGTGATGGTGCAGGTAGACCACCGGCTTACGCATATAAGCGAAATCGAACTGAACACCGGAGAAATCCGAAACCATCAGACTGGATTCCCGGAACACCTTCTCATAATTGACACCGGAATGTCCATGAACGGCAACCGCCGGAATGATCTCTACCGAAGGATTCTTATCAAAATCATCGATCTGCGGGCTGACGATCGGATGCAGTACATAGACGATCTTATAATTATATTTCTGTGCCGCAGCGATCAGACGCTCATCATTAATAAGGCTGTTATATACCTGATAATAGGTTGTCTCCTTAAAAAGTGGATTGTAGTCACGGCTCACACCCTCATTCTTTGTAACCGGAACTGCTGCCTGCATCCGCCAGGTCGGGGATAACAGGATCTGCCGTTTATCTTCATTTATAAGTCCATCATAACGCGGTACTCCGGTCAGCTTCAATGCATCATAACCCTCATAGCCGTAGATCGGCTTCGACAGATTTTCAATCTCATATTTGGATGCACAGAAATACAACCGTGTATTATCTCTCAACCGGTTCTGCGCAACTGCGATCTTCTGGATAGACATACCATGCTGGACACAGGCTACATGGAAGTTCATCAGATCACGGATCAGTGCCGAATTGATCGTACCGAAATCATTAAATGCGTAGACGGTAGAGTTTGACACGATCACCATATCCGCATACAAAAATGCATACCGGTGCTTGATGCTTCTCCGTTTGACCGGCTTCATACCTTCGCGTTCCAGACGTGCATAATCTTCCGATGCCCCATCTGCCAGATAATAGCATTTGATGCCATCCTTCTTGCTTCTTGCATATTTGTACATGTATTCTGCGGAGTCCCCCGCCTTATATATCTTATCAAAAAAGAGCCAGATCGGACGATGCTTTAAAACCGGCTTTGCCTTTAAGAACGCCCGGACAATGATAAACTTAATAACCTTCTTCTGTCCGGTTGCAAACATATCCCGCCATAACGTCAGTTCTCTGCCTGCGATCTTCCCATGCTTTACCGGATCAACCTTCATGATATTGGCTTCTGTCTTATACATATACAGCTTCTTATTGATCTTCCAATAGCTGTGACGGAAACGGTCACACAAACGGCTGAAATGAGAATCGAATTCCAGAGTGACCGGAAGATCCTCTACCGACATTCCCATCGTTTCACCATTTTCAAAGACATCCGCCCGGACTCTTGTTACATAAGCCAGTTCTGTTTCCTGTCCATATGGAAGCTCCACCCGGATCGTAAATGCCCGAAGCTTGAAGATCGACATGCCAAATGCTTTTGTATGTGCATACCGCTCATTATATTCTGCCGGATAGAAGCGGTCACCGACCAGAACACCAAACTCTGCTCCATTCATCAAAAGAATAGGCGATAACCGTCCTTCGATCGTAAGCTCTGTGTGATCCTCCATATCTTTATTGTCCATAAACTGAATGTCCGCCGTCGGCTTCGTAAGCTCTCCAATCTGGATATCATTATAGCTGTAGCAGCCATCTGTAAAATCAAATTCCAGACCGGTGTCCTTATACTTTAAGATCAGCAATACCCATACCAGGCAGTCTTCATTCTTCATATCCACATGGTATCCCTGATTCTCACAAATGATCGAATCATCTATATAAGAGAGCACTTCCCCAAGCCTCCACAAAAAAGCCTCGCCGTCGGTCTCTTCAAATAAATGCTTGTTCAGGTTATCGAGATTTGCCTGGATCATATATTTTACAATGAACAGTGCATGCTGCATAACAAGCATCTGCAGGGTTTCCTGATGGATGGACATTTCCTTTAACCATTCGATCAGCTGATCAACGGTATCCTTATACCATGCCCGGTCATAGATTCCTTCAAAAAAGGTCTTATCCCCTTCAAAGCTGTTTTTCAAAGTATAGCCAACACCATCGATATAATAGAGTTTCTCATCCAGACAGGCTCTTGCCTGAACCGCAAGCAGCCATTTTAATACCGGAAATGATCCCTTTACCAGAACGTCCTCCAATGTATGCGCAGGGCTTCCGAATGTCACATTTGCATCCTGTCCGGCATTCTGTATTCCGGCAGAACTACCCTGTATTCCGGCATCTGCGATCTCCATTAACTGATTTAACAGGCTTCCCTTAAACACCATACCGAATGGTGTAAATCCGTGCAGGAATCTTAAAATCTCCGTAGAGATCACCCCATTTATAAGCTGCTCATAGACACCATGAAATTCCTGATCTCTGTCCAGCTTCTGTGCAAGCCAAGGCGCATGCTTTCCTTTCTCGCGATATGCGGAAAACGGTGCATACATGATTCCCTTCTTGCTGTTCCTGCTCGGTCCGTATTTCTTCGGCAACAGAAAGATATCTCCGTTCCTGTGGTCATCAACAAAGGTCACGATACGCGCAAAATCCTCATCTGAAAGGATATCGCCCTCTTCCATCAAAAGGAACATCCCCTGCTCATCAAATTTTCCATGTATACTGAAGCTGTCCGCTCCGACTACGATCCTGTTTACCAACTGCCACGTCCTCCTGTTTTCTTTATCCCAGACTTTCCTGTAATGCAAATAACTGCTGCTACCATAGAACAGATCGTCCCCTGCAGCAGCAGTTTCTGCTTATTTCTTCCAATCTTTATCTTGTATACTCCATGCTCTTCATCATGCGGGTATACATTTCCTCCAGACCGATCACCGGCTTCCAGCCAAGTGCCTGAAGTTTATCTGAATTCAAGCGCATATTTACATCCGGTGCATAGCCAAATGTCATGGCGCTTTCCGGTATGTCAAATACAACCTTGATCTCATTATTTGCCAGTTTCTCTGCAACCATCTTTGCCATATCTCCGATCGTGATATGTGCTTCCGGATGCGCTACGGTATAGGCTTCACCATCATTTCCCTTTACAAGAAGGAGCAGAATACCCATAACGGCATCTCTGGTGTAGCAGTAATTACCAACGGATTTTCCGGCTGTGTGCAGAACAATATCCGTCTTATTCATAGCAGCCTTTGCGAACTGTGCAAATACACGATTCTCTTCATAGCTGATACCTGCGCCAAATGTCTGTGACAGTCTTGCAATACGAACCGGCAACTTATACTCACTTGCGTAAGAAGAACACATACATTCGCAGAGACGTTTGCCCTCCGGATAACAGCTTCTTGGATTGTGGATATCAATGTATCCCAGATCATCTTCTTTTACATATGGCTTTTCAGGATCCGGTGCACCAAATGCTTCCATTGATGATATATATACAACACCCTCGGACTGCTTCTCCTTACCAAGGTCTAACATATTCTTTGTACCATTTACCGCAGTCATGATCGTCTCCACCGGATAGTCCACAAAGAACTTGGATGCTGTAGGGCTTGCTGCATGTATGATGTAGTTGATCTGTACTTCTGAGATCTTCTTGCCATTTGACAGGATTACAGTCTCATCGGTAACCGGATCTCCAACATCGCCGATCACATACACCAGCTTATCCTTTGCAAATTCATCATAGATCTTGTCTGCCTTTTCTGCATTTCTGACAAATGCATAGATCGTGATATCAGCATTCTTTACTTCGTTCATCTTAAGCAGTGCCTTTACGATCTGTGAACCAACCAGTCCGGTTGCTCCTGTGATCAGGATGGATTTGCCGTATAATTTCTCATAATCTCCACCTGCATTTGCAATATACAACAGGTCCTCTTCTAAAATCTTATCTTTCATTTTTATTTCCTCCTGAATGATTTTTATTTATTTTCGTCTTGATATGGAAAACACTTGTACTATTCATGTTGTCCACCGTTTACTCTGTTCCTTATACAAATATCTATATGCTTACTCTACCTGATACATTTTGATAATGTGAGCTTTCCGGTCTTCTTCTGGCGGAAGCTTCATATAGTCGCCATAAAGGGATGTCAGGTAATAGTCTGTACAACCCGGTGCGATCAGCTCTCTGCCGCCAAATGTCACCTTCACAGGCTTCACATATTCTTCTCTCGGCATCTTTTCCTGCGGACCATAGCCACAGGCAATGCCTCCTACATATTTGCACGATTCAAAATCATACTGCGTACATAGCCGTATCAGCTTCTTCACGGTCCGCTTCTTGCCCCAGATCAGATGTGCAAATGGCTTTAAGACCGGCTTCACGATCTTCTTGACCAGATTGCCACCCCGGCCGGTCTTCATCTTCAGATACTGTATGATCCTACGGTACCAGAGTGCTTTTTTATAGATTTTCTCAATCTCTGCATCATCATCCGGCAGTCCATCCATCGGGAAAATATCCATCCATAAATAGATGTCATATTTGTCCTTCGTATAATATTTGTCCAGTCTTGTCCTCGTATCCGCAAGCTTCGTATATGGCTCATCCAGATTGCCAAGGCTTGCTGACAGGAACTTATGCTCCGGCAGAAATGGCTGCTCTTTGATCACTTCCTGCAATCTCTCATAATCCGGTCGTGGCATCAGAATGTCGATATCATCATCCCACGGAATAAAATCCTGATGTCTGACTGCTCCAAGCAGCGTGCCGCCGCACAGATAATACCGCAGTCCATGCTTCTCACACAGATCATGAAACATGAACACCATTGTTTTCTCACGCTCATGGATATCCTCAAGCGTCAATAATTTTCTCACGTTTTCGTCTCCCCTTTTATGGTATATGCCTGCATTTGCCTTCTATATACCCTTAATATCCTTATGAATACCCATTAAAAGTCTCCTTATAATATCAAAAGGGCCTCTGTCTGATCTCCCTTACAATGTCAGGAGCTCTTCCGGGCGACTGATGATATATTCCGCGCCGGCTTTTTCAAATTCCTCACGATTTCCATATCCATACAGAACACCGACCGTATCAATTCCGCAGGCATGTCCGCCATCAATGTCAAACATCCGGTCACCGATCATCACGGCATCCTTTTCATGTATCTGTGTCTTAACCTCTGGCTTGGAATCGTCCATCATGACTGCCTCTTCCCGGTCTGCCTGTGGCATATCCGTACCTTCCGCATCGGCTTCCTTCAACCGCTTCAGGCACTCTGCGATCAGCACCTGCTTGTCCGATCCGGTTCCATCCGGATTGCTTCCTACCACAACATCAAAGTACTGTGCCAGATCGAATTTCGCCAGTATCTTCTTCGTTGGTTCTGCCGGTTTGGAGGTCGCCACTCCGATCTTCGCGCCTTTTTCTTTTAAATCCTTGAGTGTCTGTGGAATGCCATCATAGATAGATGTCTCATACAGACCTGTCACATTGTAGCGTTCTCTGTATTTGTCCACCAGCCAGAGTGCCTGATCGTAGTCAACATGACATTTGGAGGTAAAGGAATCGTACAACGATGGTCCGATAAATGTCTTTAACACTTTCTCTGATGGCTCCGGCAGTCCGGCTGCATCCAGAGCATAGCGGATGCAGTTGAGAATGCCCGGCTCGGACTGGCTTATTGTGCCGTCCAGGTCAAATAAATAGTATTTATACATAGTGTTGCCTTTCTGTCCGTTCAAAATTCACGCCACCATTGTAGCATAGATCCTTTTTTCTCTCAACAACATTGATGTAATCTTGGGTTATGGGGGGATAAACAGCAAAAATTACCGAAAGTTACATCCAGACATACCATTTGTTACATTTGCAGTCTTTTTCCTCTTTTTTCTGCTATGCTGTTCCTGTCGACAAAACAGGCGCCGGAAAATAACGAGGAATGAAACTTATGTATAACCAAAACAACAATCATCACCTTAACAATCAACCGATATCAAACGAAAAAATTACCAACCATAACCATGCCAGTCAGCCAGCCAATGGTTCTCCAATAGACATCCACCAGCTCTTTCCTTCCCGCACAGAGCAGGAATGTCTCGCGGAACTTCGCAAGCATCCGCGAAGTTACTTTGCATATCAGAACATGTCGCCAGAATGGAAGAACCGCTTTCTTGGATTTATGGAGGGTACAAAAACTCTGCCTTTAACTTATGATCCATTTTTCAAGAAGCTGTTCAACCCGGACATCTATCCGGAGCGATTATCCAGTCTGATCAGCAGTATCATCGGCACAAAGGTAACAGTTCAGTGCATCCTGTCAAATGAAGACAGCATGCTGCCGTCCACCTCGCTCCTGCTTCTGGATATCCTTGTCCAGTTGGAAGATGGCTCGATCGCAAATGTCGAGATCCAGAAGATTCCATACGCTTTTCCGGGTGAACGTATGTCCTGCTACTCCTCCGATCTCATGCTGCGTCAGTATACAAGAGTGAAAAGCCTGAAAAGAAACGCCTTTACCTACAAGGATCTGAAAACGGTTTACACGATCGTAATGTTTGAAAACAGTCCTAATGAATGCAAAGAGACACAGGTATCAGACATTTATCTGCATCATGGGAAAACTGTTTTTGATACCGGCATCAAACTGAATCTTTTACAGGAATTCTATGTGGTTGCCCTTGACGTTTTCCGTGAAAGTAAGTATGCTAAAGATATCAATGAACTTAATGCATGGCTGTCATTACTGACTGCCCAGTCGATTGACGACCTTGCTGCACTGGTATCTGACTATCCCTGGATGGGAGCCATCTGTAAGGATATGTCTGAATATATGTATGATCCGGAGGAGGTGATCACCATGTTTTCAGAAGCACTTCGAATGTTAGATGAGAATACGGTTCACTATATGATCGATGAACTACAAAAGGAACGAGATGAAGCGGTAGCGACTCTGTCTGAAAAGGACTCCCTGATATCCGAAAAAGATGCGGCTCTCTCTGAAAAGGACTCCCTAATATCCGAGAAAGACTCTCTGATATCCGAAAAGGATGCCGAGATTGCGGCTGTTCTTTCTGAGAAGAACGCAATGATTTCTGAGATCGCGGCTTTAAAAGCACAGCTTGCCGCCCTCAATAAATAAACTATTTTATAACAATAACACATAAAGTAAAAACGCCTGCTGGCTGTATCCATGGAATATACGATATTCCTTAGGTACAACCAGCAGGCGTTATTCTTTAAACACATCCTACCTGTTTCCAGCTCTATGGCTAGTGGCAGGCGGGTCTTTCTTCTATTTTATTATTTCAGCTTCCATGTCTTTACATATCCAATGGAGCTCTTTTTCAGCTTTTTCTTTAAAGCTGTCTTGGCTTGCTTCTTGCCTTTTACAGTGATAGCCGCATTCTTTTTAATGCCCTTGAATGCATTCTTGTTGATCTTCTGCAGCTTTCCTGCTGTCACTGTAATCTTCTTCAGATTCTTACATCCGGCAAATGCACTGTCACCAATCGTTGTTACCTTTGCCGGGATCGTGACAGATGCCAGCTTGGTACATTTATAAAATGCCTTGTTGCCGATCGATGTCACGTTCTTACCGATCGTTACTTTCTTCAATGCAGAACAACCGGAGAATGCTTCTTTTCCAATCTTGTTCACGTTGCTACCGATAGTTACAGTCGTAAGCTTCTTGTTGTTCTTGAATGCTTTATCAGCGATTCCTGTTACCTTATAGGTAACTCCTTTCACCTTTACCGATGCCGGGATCGTAAGCTTCTTCGCTTTCTTATCTGTGATCTTCGTTACGGTAACTGTTGGATTCTTCTTGGAAGATGAGGTTACCTTTACTTTGAGCTTCTTACTTGAAACAGTGAGCGTTGTTCCTTTTTTTGCCGGAACTGCCTTTGGTTTTTGTTGCGTATCATCATTCTTTGGGTTCGAAGGTGTAGTCGGATTTGGCGTCGGTTTATCATCTCCAGATGCATCGCCTGGTGTTTCCACTTCAAGCAACTTGACTGGAATGTTGTTATCTATTGCATAGTTGTAGGCATATGAATCTTTATAACATGCGATTACCAGATCTAGGCAAGCACCAAATGCGTCATGCCCTATACTCGTTACTCCCGCTGGAATTTCTATACTCGTCAAACTTTCGCATTCCTCAAATGCACTCACCCCTATGCTTGTCACTCCTGCTGGAATTTCTATACTTGTCAGACCGCTACAATTATAAAATGCTCTATTCCCTATGCTCGTCACTCCCGCCGGGATTTTACTAGACTTACATCCTCGTATCAATGTGTTACTGCCAGTTTCAATAATTGCATTGCAATTATCTCTACTATCATAATACTTATTTTTACTATCAACTGTTATACTTGTCAGACCGTTGCAATTATAAAATGCTCTATTCCCTATACTCGTCACTCCTGCTGGAATTTCTATACTTGTCAAACCATGGCATTCCTCAAATGCAGATTCCCCTATGCTCGTCACTCCTGCTGGAATTTCTATACTTGTCAAACCATAGCATTCCTCAAATGCAGATTCCCCTATGCTCGTCACTCCTGCTGAAATTTCTATACTTGTCAGACCGCTGCAATGCTCAAATGCAGATTCTCCTATGCTTGTCACTCCTGCTGGAATTTCTATACTTGTCAAACCATAGCAATACTCAAATGCAAAATCCCCTATGCTCGTCACTCCTGCTGGAATCTTGATACTTGTCAGGCTGCTGCAATCCCGAAACGCACTATCCCCTATGCTCGTCACTCCTTTACCATCAATCTCTCCCGGAATCACAAGCTCTGTTTCATCGCCTGTATATCCTGTAATGGTTATTCCGCCATCCTTGTTTTCTTCATAGTAGAAACCATCATCTGTCCTTTCTTCCGCCTGTGCAGTCATACTCATTCCACCGCACAGCAATACACAAAGTACCAGACCTATACCTGCATAAATCAGGCTTTTTATCTTTTGTCTTATCATTTCCATATGCCTTCATCCTTCCTTTTCTTTCCAATCTCTATCGTATCTTTTCTACTGCCTGCTTACGTCTTCTTTTTCCCCTCACCTCACATTGATTTTCTTCAAACTCTTGTTCCGCTATTTTCCCTTTTGAGCATGATATAACCATGCTGAAAAAACGGCATAAACATTATAAAAAAAAAAACAGGCGTCAATACATGCATAGAAATTTATCAAAAATAATTAGCTGAATCTATCCTCAAAGTGCTATTTGTTACATCCAGACATACCATTTATTACATTTACAATTTTTCTTGTTATTTTTATGCTATGCTCCCTTTGTCGACAAAACAGGCGCCGGAAAATAACGAGGAATGAAACTTATGTATAACCAAAACAACAATAATCACCTTAACAAGCAACCGGTATCAAACGAAAAAGTTACCAACTACAACCATGCCAGTCAGCCAGCCAATGGTTCTCCAATAAACATCCACCAGCTTTTTCCTGCCCGCACGGAACAGGAGTGTCTTGCAGAACTTCGGAAGCATCCGCGAAGCTTCTTTGCTTATCAGAACATGTCCCCCGAATGGAAGAACCGCTTTCTTGGATTTATGGAGGGTACAAAAACTCTGCCTTTAACTTATGATCCATTTTTCAAGAAGCTGTTCAACCCGGACATCTATCCGGAGCGATTATCCAGTCTGATCAGCAGTATCATCGGCACAAAGGTAACAGTTCAGTGCATCCTGTCGAACGAAGACAGCATGCTGCCATCCACCTCACTCCTGCTTCTGGATATCCTTGTCCAGTTAGAAGATGGCTCGATCGCAAATGTCGAGATCCAGAAGATCCCATACGCTTTCCCGGGAGAACGTATGTCCTGCTACTCCTCCGATCTCATGTTGCGTCAGTATACAAGAGTGAAAAGCCTGAAAGGCAGTTCCTTCATCTACAAGAATCTGAAAACGGTTTACACGATCGTGATGTTTGAAAACAGTCCTAATGAATGCAAAGAGACACAGTCAGCTGATATTTATCTGCATCATGGAAAAACTGTTTTTGATACCGGAATCGAACTGAAGCTTTTACAGGAATTCTATGTGGTTGCCCTTGACGTTTTCTGTGAAAGTAAGTATGCTAAAGATATCAATGAACTTAATGCATGGCTGTCATTACTGACTGCCCAGTCGGTTGATGACCTTGCTGCACTGGTATCTGACTATCCATGGATGGAAGCTATCTGTAAGGATATGTCTGAATATATGTATGATCCGGAGGAGGTAATCACCATGTTTTCAGAAGCACTTCGAATGTTAGATGAGAATACAGTTCACTATATGATCGATGAACTACAAAAGGAACGAGATGAAGCGGTAGCGGCTCTGTCTGAAAAAGATGCCGCTCTATCCGAAAAAGACGCTGAAATTGCGGCTGTTCTTTCTGAGAAGAACGCAATGCTTTCTGAGATCGCAGCTTTAAAAGCACAGCTTGCCGCCCTCAATAAATAAACTATTTTATAACAATAACACATAAAGTAAAAACGCCTGCTGGCTGTATCCATGGAATATACGATATTCCTTAGGTACAACCAGCAGGCGTTATTCTTTAAACACATCCTACCTGTTTCCTTCTATTTTATTATTTCAGCTTCCATGTCTTGACATATCTGATGAAGCTCTTTTTTCAGATTTTCTGTGTATGTTTCTGCCAGACTCTGTACATACTAGTGGCATAAAACTATGATTTGAGGGTTGTATATGAAACAATTTAAACCATATATTCCGGCAGACCGGGTGATGCCGGAGCTTACGCCGACATCTGTGATCCTTGGGATCATTCTGGCAATTGTGTTTGGTGGTGCAAATGCATATCTTGGCTTAAGAGTCGGCATGACTGTATCCGCTTCGATTCCTGCTGCCGTTCTTTCTATGGGTATTGTGCGCATGATCATGCGCCGCGATTCAATTCTTGAAAATAATATGGTTCAGACGATCGGCTCTGCCGGAGAATCTCTGGCTGCCGGAGCTATCTTTACGCTGCCGACCCTGTTCATGTGGGCAGATGAAAATCCCGATATAAAACCTCCATCTTTTCTGATGATTGCATTTGTCGCCATCTGTGGCGGACTGATCGGTGTGTTGTTTATGATCCCACTTCGTACCGCTCTGATCGTAGAAGAACATGGTACACTTCCATTTCCGGAAGGAACTGCCTGCGCTGAAGTACTGCTCGCCGGAGAAACCGGCGGTCACAAATCCATGCAGGTATTTTCCGGGCTTGGCATCTCTGCTGTCTATAAATTTATCGCTGATGGTCTGCATTTGTTTCCAAGTGAGATCACATGGACGATTTCCTCTTATAAAGGATCGGGCTTCGGTATGGATGTCCTCCCTGCGCTGGTCGGTGTCGGCTATATTTGTGGTGCAAAAGTTGCTTCATATCTGTTAAGCGGTGCTGTGCTTGGATGGTTTGTTATCATGCCTTTGCTCGTTCTTATTGGAGGTGACAACATCCTGTTCCCCGCTTCCGTTCCGATCCGCGAACTGTCAGTCGATCAGTTATGGGGAAATTATGTGCGGTATATCGGCGCAGGCGCGGTGGCAGCCGGTGGTATCTTCAGCCTGCTAAAATCATTTCCGCTGATCGCATCCACATTTGCCAAAGCCCTGAAAGGCTTTGGACATACAGATGGAAATTCGCGAACATCCAAAGACATTCCGCTTCCTTATGCAATCGGCGGTATCCTGATCGTAGCATTTGGCCTGAGTGCTTTTCCAAATATTCCGATCAATCCGGTCACATCCATTCTGATCATTATTTTCGGATTTTTCTTTGCAACCGTATCTGCAAGAATGGTCGGTGTCGTCGGCTCATCGAATAACCCCGTGTCCGGTATGGCGATCGCAACCCTGCTATTTGCAACGATCCTGTTAAAGCAAGCCGGCATAGCAGGATACCGGGGTATGACATCTGCCATCTGCATCGGTACTGTTATCTGCATAATTGCAGCCATGGCAGGAGACACCTCGCAGGATCTGAAAACGGGGTATATCGTCGGTGCAACACCATATCTGCAACAGATCGGCGAACTGATCGGATCGATCGCATCCGGTCTTGCGATCGGCGGTGTTCTCTATCTGTTGAATGCAGCATGGGGATATGGTTCTACCGAGCTTCCTGCTCCGCAGGCAACCCTTATGAAAATGGTCGTTGAAGGTGTTATGAATGGCAATCTTCCATGGGGACTTGTTATTGTCGGCATTTGCATTGCTGTCGTTGTCGAGATCTTAGGTATCCCGGTTCTGCCATTTGCCATCGGACTGTATCTTCCGATTTACCTGACAGTTCCGATCATGATCGGTGGTCTGATCCGCCTTTTCGTGGAGAAACGCCGCTTGGCCGATGAGGGTTCCCGCGAAACCGTCCGTAATAACGGTATCCTTTTCTCCTCCGGTATGATCGCAGGTGAAGGGCTGGTTGGAATCCTGCTTGCCGTCCTTGCCGTATTCGGCGTAAGTGATCGGATCAATCTGGGACTTATGGGATTCCATCTTGGAAAATGGGGCGGCTGCCTGTTCTTCCTTGCCCTGCTTTTCAGTATGATCTACATGATCCATAAAACGAAGGATAAACAATCATCCAATAACACACTTTAATATCTTCACCCGGAAAGGATTTATTTTCTCATGCAAAAATATAATATACAAAATGTCATTGCAAAACAGAACCATAATCGTAAAGATACCCTCTCGCAATTTTTTATAAAAAGATCAAAATCCGGTTTTCTTTCCCATACTGCAAACTATATGGACAAAATCCCCTGCATCAATCTGAATTATACATGGGAACAGTCGCCCGATGGAATTATTGTGATCGAGATGCCGCATACCGGTTTTTATCACAAGATCGCCCAGAAATATTTTCACAAACCAAAGAAAAGCCATATCAGGCTTGACCGATATGGCAGTACCTTATGGGTTCATATAAATGGCGACAACACGGTATTCAATCTGGTATCCATCATGGAAGAACAGTTCCCCGAAGAAGCTCCTGATATGTTAAAACGTGTTATCGCCTTTCTTGAAACGCTGGAGAGAGTAAGGTTTATCTATTTACTGTAACCCTGTGCTGAAATATCCATTTTCCTTATCTACATTATAAATGGCATAGCAGTCAAGGGCATCCGGTATCGGGACATTGTAATAATGAAAGCCCAGCCAGTTCTTCATTCCATCCGGCATATCTGCTGTCGGTGCACCCGGAAGATACACCGTAAAGGTAGTACCACCGGCAATTCCATACAGCTCTGTGAAGGTAGTTGTATAGCCATTGTCATCTGTTGTTTCTTTGCCAAGCTCATCATCATAGTTCAGAGTATCCAGCTCCATGGTATATGTATATTTGTCAACCTGCGTAATATTCTTAAAGGATCCGGATCCACTGGAAACTCCCCTGCCACTATAATTACTGTCGTGATACGAAGCTGTAAAGGTTCCATCCGGTTTGATATCCATACTGGAGCCCCATGCACCAACTCCGCTTGACATAAGAAAGCTTTCCGGGAGATCCTCCGGTAATGTCATCTTTACTTCTCCTGCATTTCCGGCAGATATCTCTTTTCCGTCTTTAGAAGCCCTCTGATTTTTGTCCGCCTTATCTGTTTCTTTTTGTGTGATCGTTCCCAGATATTCCATAGCCTCATCATAAGTCATAGCGGTATCATCCAGCGTACCAAGAACCTCCTTGGCTTTATCCTTGCCCTGTCCATTGTACATTAATAACGTATCAAAATTCTTCTGCAGCTTCTCTACCTGAGCATTATACTTATCCTCTGTGATCTCAGAACCATTCTTTTGACATGTGACAACAGTTGCTGAATAATCGTCATTCGGACCTTTCCTTCTTGTCCAGGTTGTTGACTTCTGAAGCATGCCGGAATCATCTACCGTGAATTTGATATAACTGTCTGTATAACTCTCATCTCCGAACCCACTATATGCATATAAGGTTCCCTTCTTAGTCGTAAACAGATAATAACTGGTTCCGGAAGCGGCATTTATATCCCAGCCACCATATTCTTCCATATCCGTTCCAAAGATTCTCTTTGCTTTTGTTCCGTCAAAGCTATAAATATCCATCTGTGCAATTGAAGCTTCGTTCTGTTCTGATCTTACCAGGATCATCTCCGGCACACCATCACCTGTCACATCGGCAAACGTGATTGGAGTCTGTTCTTCCTTGGCTGTCTTTGTCGAATAATCATACTCATACTGCCAGTAATAATTGTCGATCTGTGTCTTATAGGATTCAAGTACCTCTTTGTATGCTGCTTTATAAAGACTTTCATCGATAGCTGCCTCTGTAGTTATCTCCGTTGAAGTTTCTGTAGTAACCTCTGTGGTTGCCTCTGTCTCCGCTGTCACTTCTGTTGTAACAGTATCATCATTTGCTTCCGAAGCGGCTTCTGTTGTCGCATTCTGATCTTTCTTCTTATCCTGGGAGTACTTATATGCAAATCCTGCTCCGACCGCACCTCCTACCAACGCAACGGAAGCAACCGCGATCACGATCTTTCCTGTTACGGTTTTGATAAATGCCGTTTTGCCAACTGTAGCTGCAACCGCCTTTCCACCTTCTACTGCCCCCGCAGCCGATCCGGCAGCTCCTGTCTGTGCTGTTCCTCCGGCTACTTGTCCAGCAGTTCCTCCTGCTATCTGGGATGCTCCTCCGGTCATCTGTCCGGCGGTTCCTCCTGCTATCTGGGCAGCCCCGCCTGTAACATTGCCTGCCATCTGCATAGCACCACCATGAATGATGCCGGCTGCAACATTTCCACCAAGACCTGCCATCTGCTCAAATACATGCGTAACGATCATATTTCCACGTTCTGCCATAAGCAGATATACAAGAAGACACATCGGTGTGTAGCTGTAAAGCTTGTAGCCCTTCTTCTGAAGCTCCTCTGCCTTTGCCTTGATATTCTTACGTCCATAATTCAACCTGGACTTTACGGTATTCTCCGAACAACCCAATATGGTCGCGATATCCCTGATGCTGTAGCCCTCCAGATGGAACATCAGCACACAGACCCTCTGTTCATCCGACAAGGAATCGATCAGCTCATGCACCATATCCTGTGTTTCCTGTACCGTACATGCCATTTCCGGCTGTGTGCTCATATTCTCATCTTCCAGATTGTATTCGAAGACATCCCCTTCATCATTTTCATTCTGCAGATCAGAAAACAGAACTGCCTGCTTCTTCTGAAGTGCGTTAAGCGCTGTATGTGCTACGATCGTACTCATCCATCCCGGAAATGCATTTGCATCCTGCAAACTATCTAATCTGGCAAATGCCTTTATATATGCATCCTGCAGGACATCCATCGCATCCTGTTCATTCTTCATATATTTCATTGCAATGTATAGCTTATTCCTGTATGTGTTCTCATATAAGAATGTAAAGCCTTCTTCCCGTCCTGCCTTCGCCTGCTCCACTGCCTGTGTATAATCCACACAGCTTCCGCAAAACGGACAGTTGTATTCATTCCCCTGTAAATCATTTCCACATGTTCTGCACTTCATGTTATCCTGCTCCTCCTGCTTTTTATCTTATTTCTGTAATTTATATATTTTCTTTATACCTTTATTTATCTGGACTGCCTGTCATGCTCGATCCGGTCAAATAATTCTTTCTTGCGTTCCGGATCATCCGGCAGCTCCTTTCGTTCTTTTCTTAACAATGCAACAAACGCGCACACTGCCTTCCACACATCCATATATCTCACCTCCTGTTTATTGGACAGATCAGGTGGGTTAAAAGTTTTAAGTTTTTGGATATTTTTTGCTTTATTATAGCATACCACAAAATCAGGATAACATTATATTCTATTTCTTTATCTTTACAGTCTTATATTTGCTCCATGCAGAGTAACATTTCTTCTCGCGGGAACCTGCCTTTACATAAGAACGGACACGGACATAATAAGTCTTGCCCTTTTTCAGATCCCAGAATGTACAGTTATTGTAATTCTTAAATGGCGCATCATATACTTTCTTATTCTTTTTGAATTTCTTATCCGTTGCGATCTGGATCTGATATCCGGTCGCCTTGCTCTTGCACTTCCATGTTACCTTTAACTTTCCGGATGAAAGATTCTTTACCTTGTTTACAGTGGTCTTCGGAACATCTGTAAATGTCGTCTTAAATGTATACATTCCGGCATAATTTGGATCAACACTATATGGCCAGCCTTTGGTCATCGTGATGTAGTAGGTTCCCTTTGGCAGGAAAAATGTGTATTTTCTGGTTCCCGGTGTAACACCCGTCTGAATATAGTGAATGTCGCCATTTGTATTCTCGATCACAACATTCATTTCCTTGATCTTGCTGTTGATCTGAATGTTCAAGTACCGGTTCTTTGTCATCTTCATCTTATAGATATCTGTTGTCTCGTTAAATGCAAACTGTCCTTTATAGGTCGTACCTGCCTTATAGGTAAATGCCATCGTTTTCTCATCGTTCTGTGACAGCCATGCCTCGGAACGTGTCTCGCCGGATGCCTTATAAGATGCCGTAAATGTGAATTTGCAGCCTGTATAGAATCCTGCACACAGAGATAATTTGTAATCACCTGCTAATAATTCTGCCTTATAGCTGCCTTTTCCTTCTTTGACTGATGCTGTATAGATCTCATTATCATACATATCACTGACTTTTATATAATTAAGCCCGGTATGTGTCTTTCCAATTCCCTCCATCACAATCGCAAGAGAAAATGTACCGGATTTCTTCATCGTAAATGTATACTCATATGTATTCTGTGCATCTTCCAACTCACCACTGTAACTCTGACCCCATACGATCTGCTGTGGACTGTTTAACACCTCTGCGGATACCTTTCGTGCAGGACTTACTGCACACATCATCACCATTAAAATTACTGCTAACATGATCTGTTTCATTTTTCTACTCATAATAATCTATCCTCTCTTTCTACCTTCTTTTTATTCAACTGTTTCAGCATCCATCATCTGCTCTTTGTATGCCTTACGGATCGGAATGATCGGCAATCCGATAAAGACCATGATCGAGATGAAGAAGGATACCATACCTGTAACGATGTCATATGGAAATGGTACGATGAGCCAGCCCCATTTTGCTATCTTGCCTGCCATTCTCACCGCAGTTCCAAACCCTCCGAAGAAGTAGGAAACAATGCCTGCCATAACTCCATACCCCATCATAGACATCGGGATCCTGCCACCAAAAATACCGGAAAGGACAAATCCTAAAACGGTTAAACAGGTTGCTCCCAATGCGATGTACTGTGCGATTTCGATTCTTTTCATTTTCTTCATTTTTTATTCTCCTTTTCTTTATCTGAGGAGCATTTTTTATCCGGAAATTCATCCATAAAAAATGCAACCTCTGTATCGTTTCACCTATATGACACAGAGGTTGCAAAAAAGTTTTATATTTTTTGATATTTTTTAAAAATTTTTTCAGACACCATTTTTTAAGTATAATCGGAGAGTTTTTGGAAATACAATCGGAGAGATTCGGTATTTTCAGTCGGAGAGTTTTTTTATAGAATGAACTTTCTCTTATAAAATAAAATGCCTTTGACTGATCCTCATAAACAGCCAAAGGCACGCTAATAATTTTTTATTATTTGCTCTCTTTAAAATATTTCAATGCACCTGCATAGGACATTTCACATCCGTCACTTACTCCTCCTAAATTTCGATCTGCCGTTATATTTCCTGACGAATCTCTGTTAATATCTGCCAACTGATCATATATGCCATAAGGAGCTGTCGCCGCCATGTTCTTCAGAACCTCACTATCCACTTCTTGATATATTTCGTCGCGTTTTGTCTGATATTCCTCCCAGGCCACAGATATACCGTCCCGTTCTGCAAGCAATGCTGTTTCTTCATCCCCCACCTGTTCTGCATGACAGGTCCAGACAATCGGTTGTAAGCTATCTCCACGAGAAGTAGCCACATCGAATTCTATCATCTTATCTATGACACCAATCTCTGTATCATCACTCTGTCCATCGCTGCAAAGTATGTACAACCGGCATCCATTTTCTGAAACTTCTCTAGTGCAAACTAATACATATGGTGTTCCTTCTGATCCCCATTTGTCCCGATTCTCATCTGACCTTGTATCAAGTTCTCCACTATAGACCTGTATTGCTTCATTATCTATATATGTATATATATGAAGATCAGCTTTATTCGGATCTGATTCATCCTGTGCCGCAAAGATCAGTTCAGGAGTATCATCTCCCATAATATCAGCAACAGTAATCGCTCTGGATTCTCCTACCAACGTCGGTTCATTCTCCCTCACTTGTGAAGTCTGCCAGCTATAATTCTCAATTTCCTGTCTGTATTCTTTTATTATTTCTGTATACGCATCCTGCCAGGTATTCTTATTATGATTGTAGATTGCTACTCCGGCTGCTCCGCCTGCTACTGCCACTCCGGCTACCGCCATCGTGATCTTACCGGCTACTGTCTTTAAAAAGGTCTGTTTTGCGGCTGTGACTGCCGCAGTCTTTCCTCCCGCCGCTGCACCTGTTCCAACTGCCGATCCGGCAGCCCCGGTCGCTCCGGCACTTCCGGCAGCAGATAACGCACCTGCTGCTCCACCATGGATCAGTCCGGCACCGACTACACTTCCAACACCCGCCAGCTTGTCGAAGGTTCCTGCTACCAGCATAGTTCCTCGTTCTGCCATGAGCAGATAGGTAAGAAGTGCCATAGGTGTGTAGCTGTACAGCTTGTAGCCCTTCTTCTGAAGCTCCTCGGCCTTTGCCTTGATATTCTTACGTCCATAATTCAATCTGGACTTTACTGTATTCTCTGAACATCCAAGAACTGTCGCAATATCTTTTATGCTGTATCCTTCAATATGAAACATCAGCACACACATTCTCTGTTCATCAGACAATGATCCGATCAGCTCCTGTACCATTTCCTGCGTTTCTTTCGTTGTACATGCCATCTCAGGCTGGGCTGTCATGTTCTCATCTGCAATCGAATATTCAAATGCCTCCCCATCCTGATCTTCTCTCTGTATATCCGAAAAATTCACTGTATGGCGATCTCTCAATGTATTCCTTGCGGTATTTGCAACAATGGTACTGAGCCATCCCGGAAATGAATTTGCATCCTGAAGACCGGAAAGCCGCTCAAATGCTTTCACATAGGAATCATGGAGAACATCCATTGCTTCATCCTCATTCTTCATATATTTCATCGCAATATACAGCTTATTCCGATATGTCATCTCATACAGATAGGAAAAGCCTTCTTCCCTTCCGGCTTTTGCCTGCTCCACCGCCTCTGTATAATCAACTGCCGCCCCACAGAACGGACAGTTATATTCATTTCCCTGCAGATCATTCCCACATGTTTTGCAAATCATTTGTAGCCTCCCACACGCCTGTTTTTTCATTTTTGTATACTTTTAATAGAAATATGTCAGATCCGTTTTTTCTGTTTAGCCTATTATAGCCTTTACTGCACTAACATCCAGATTTGTTATCTCAACAATCTGATCCAAAGAATAGCCTTTCTTATGCATATTCAGTACAATCTCTGTTCTTGCCTTCTCTTCACCTTTAGCTTCACTTTCTTCCTTGATACCCTGACTTAAATTACACATAATACTCACTTCCTTTTCTACCACGTCTCACCGTCTCTCCAGATTTCATTGTAACGTAGTTCACAGGGGATAGCAAGATGAAGAAAATAAAGGCAACAAAAAACTGACATGAGGATCAGGTATCTTTTCTTCCGAAAATATGATGATCCATATGTCAGTTTTTGTACTTATTTATGTAGGGTTGTATTTATTATTATTTAATCTTAACAGTCTTAACCTTACTCCAAGAAGAATAATAATATTCATCCGGAGTACTACCATAATTATCAATTTTCACATAAGAACGAACACGAACATAATATGTTCCTTTTTTCAAATCAACCATATACATTCCTGTATATTCATCCTGCTTTGTCTTTTTGCCCTTTTTAAACTTTTTGTCTCTTGCAATCTGGAACTGATAGCCATTTGCCAATGAATTTTTCTTACACCGTATATACATCGTCTTATACTTATTATCCGGTTTTGTTTTAGTAATAGTTGGCTTTGGTATTGCAGTTACAGAAGTTCTAAAGGAATACTTACCTGTATAATGATAGTCCGTTGCGTAATTTACACCACCTCTGAACTTGACATAATATGTACCCTTTGGTAAAAATACTCTGTATTTATGAAGTCCCGCTTCAATATCTGATATACTAACATTCCGACTGCCACTTGTGTTTACCAAATTAATGTTCAGTTCACGGAGCTTACTAGATACCGTCAGATTCAGATACTGACTTTTTGTTACTCTCATCTTATAAATATCTATATCATCATTCAACGCTAACTGTCCTTTTACAGATTTACCAATCTTATAAGAGGTTGCTGTTCCCATCTCATTATTCTTTGCCATTGCATGCTCGGACTTCGTTTCCTTAGATGGCTTAAATGATGGTGTAAATGTAAAATTACAACCATCCATACCACCTTCCATGCCTATTCTTAATGTATAATTACCTGCCAGCAAATCCAGCGATAAACTACAATCTCCCACATTATAAATCTTGTATACTTCTTTTCCTGTTTCGTCCAAAACTGTTATTTTACCCATACTGGTAAATGCATATCCAGCATCCGATACCTGAAATACAAAGGTGACATTTCCGGATTGTTTCAAAGAAAATGCATATTTATAACATTTACTGGTCTCTGTACTGCCACTATACGAACTGCCCCATTTCAGTTTTGGTCCCTCTGTTGTTCCTGCTGCAAATGCCTTCTGCACTGGCATCACTAACATTACGAATGCTGCTGCCAGCATTACAATTAACCCTTTCCATAAACTCTTGTTTTTCATCATTTTTCTTCTCCTTTTCATTTTTTTATTACAACAAATATTTACAGATGCAAGAGAAATATTATATTTTCCTGCCTTCTACTATATAAGACAGGGGCAAATGGAAAAAGGTTTTAAAGTTTTCAAATTTTTTTAAAAATTTTTTTCACCTTGACTCATACTGTCCAGATAAAACGAAAACGCCGTCTGTGATATTCCTACCACAAACGGCGCCCCCACTCTTGTTATTATATATTTTTTATTTTGTTACCTTGACCTTGGAAGATAAGCCTTTGCTCTTAAACAGCTTCTGATAAGAGGAAACCTTCTTCTTTGGTACTTTAATCGTAGTAACCTTTGTGATGCCCTTAAATGCATTTTTAGAAAGCTTCTTTGATGTAATCTTTGAAGACTTAATTGTAATTGTCTTCAGCTTCTTACATCCGCTAAATGCCTGATCTCCGATCTTCGTTGTCTTCGCCGGAAGCGTAATACCGGTAAGAACTTTGCAGCCCTTAAATGCATATGCTCCGATCTCCGTTACGTTCTGTCCCATAGTAACGGTTTTAAGTTTTATTGCTCCATTGAAAGCATTCTTGGAAATCTTACTAACATTGCTTCCGATTGTAACCTTTGTTACCTTCTTATTATTCTTGAAAGCACCCTCTGAGATCTGTGTTACTTTGTATTTCTTACCTCTGATCTTCACGGTTGCCGGAATGCTGACAGTCTTAGCCTTTTTATTTACAGGTGCTTTATATGCAACTGTTTTCTTGGATGTGCTTATAACCTGAACCTTTGCAGCTTTACTGTCATCAGAAACCACATCCCCCTTCTTGAGCGGTTTTACTATTGGTTTTTCCGGTGTTGGCTTCACCGGTGTCGGTTCCTGAAGTTTTGCGATTGGCTCTGTTCTTGTCTTTTTGCAGACACTGCAGGTATATGTCTTTACACCCTCTGTCTTTGTAGTTGGCTGTGTTGTAACCTTTCCTTTATCCCATGTATGTCCGGTTGCCTTCAGCTCTTCGGTGGCCATAACCTCATTACACTCGGTGCATCTATAGGTGATCGAACCATTCTTCTCACAGGTTGGCTCAACTCTTGTTCCATTATCTTTGATATGTTTCGTATGTGGTGCTTTAACCTTGATTATTACTACATATTCGTCAGATGTATATGCTCTTTCTTCTGTATAGGATGTTACTGTAATTGTAGTCTCACCGCATCCCGTTATAGTAACTTTACCAGTCTCATCTACAGCAGCAACCTCCGGATCAGCCGAAACATACCGTAATGCAGAGAGCTTGGATTCAAGCGCTGCATCCTTCAAAGCCACATCCAGTGTAAATGCGCTATCGCCAAATACCTTCTCATAAGTCTCCGTACCGGTTAATTCAAGTCTGGTAGTTGGAAGAACCGTTACTGCAATCCTCTTTGTTGTAGCACCCTTACCTGTACTTGCAGTGATAATGGCCGATCCCTTGCCTAACGCAGAAATGGTAATTCCATCACAAGCAGCTATCTCTTCGTCGCCTTCTGCAACCTTATAATCAATAACATCTGTTGATCCATCGTTAAGTTTGGCATCGATCCAGATCTTCTCGCCCTTATAAAGCGTCACCTTATATTCACCGGCTGATGCATCCCACGCAAAATCATCAGAATCGGAAGTGATCGTAATACTGGTTCCCTTTACATACTTTGTTAATGTAACATTTATGGAATGTGATAATTCAGAATCTGCATAGTAGTTTACTGCACTATCCTTAATTGTTACATTAACAGCGATTTCTGCTGTTCCTGCCTTTGAATAGGATGTATCATAAGCAGTCGTGATAACTCCGTTTGATACATTTGCCACGATATTTGACTGATCGGATATCTTCTTATAAGATACAGTATATTCATCTGCTGCAAGGCCTTCGATCTCGCCAAATTCTATCTGAAGCTCATGCTTTACATCATTCTGAACTGTAAATTCATTTGATCTTACAAGTGCATCGATATCCGTAAGCTTCGCTTTTGCAATTGTAAATGTTGCTTCCTTACTGTTTGTAGTATGAATACCATCACCCTTGATCGTAAGTCTACCGGTACCGGCATTCACATTCTCACCATACTCTACCGTATACTGATCGTCCGGAACAACTGCGCCATTGATTGTAACTTCGATATTTTCCTTATCCGGTGTCTGCTGCGTTCCATCATAGGTATATTCGCCATTTACTGCTACTGCTGCCTCTGCAAGATCATAGTATAAGGTTGGCTGTGTGATCACTATTGTATACTGGATCACTACTGTTTTTGCTTTATCTACATATATATCTGCTACATATGTTGCCTCAACCGCATTCTGTCCGACTACCTCACTTGATACAAAATCGATCTGACCAACTGTATTGGTAAATCCCTGTACCTGAAGACGGATCTTATCCTTCAGTGCTGAGATATCACCGACATTCTTACCTAATGCAAACTTAACAACATGCTCCTCATTATCTACATCTGTAGCAACAAATGATTCGCCGCCCGCAGTAAGTGTGGTCTTTGCCTGATTTAAGCCTGCAAAATCAAATACAGTTATCTCATAGGATGCTGTAATATCATCACTGTATCTGTCATCTGCAATATACTGAAGTGTTACCGTCTGTGCAGAAACGCTGTTCATATCATAGCCTGTAACCTTCAGCTCTTTATCAATATCAACCGGTGCAGTCTTCTTATTCTTATATGTCTTTACTACCTTCAGACCATTCAGATCAAACTCTGCCCCTTTGGCAAATGCTGTCTTATTTGGGAAACGTTCGATGCTGATCGATTCTACGGTTGATTTTGCTTTAACTGCAAATTTTATCGTCTCACCACGATATTCAGATACCGATAATACTACATTGTACTCTCCTGTTTCCTGATTCTTTGTAACATAACTGCTGTCATTTATAATGGACTTGCCATCCAACAGGATATCTGTGATCTGGAATCCGTCATGTGCAACAATGTTATTAATTGCATATGTACCGGTAGTAGTATCCTCCAGGCTGGACTCATCAATGATCAACTGGTTCTCTGCAAGATTTCCCTTTGCATTGTAGGTTACACCATCATCAATATCCAGTTCAAGGTATACTGCAATCTCCCCTTCCTCCGGAGTCTGATTCTTTCCCTTTGTGATAACACCATTTCCGGTATATTTACCATTCATAAAGAACTTACCATAAATATTAGCATTTTCTTCCAGATTAAGAGAACCATTCAATACAATGATACCATATTCGGAATCCATCGCCATTGTTCCCTTAACTGTTAAAGTACCATTGATGATCAACTGTGCATCACTGTCAGCTGCCCAGACAAGTGCACCCGGAAGTACATCATCATGCTGTGGATCAACTACAAGTTCAACGTCCTTAGGAATGATCAACTTGGATGATGACGGTAATTCTAATGTTGTTCCTGCTTTAATATGTGTACTCTTGCGAATGGTTGCTGTTCCATAAACCTCATATGTCTTTCCTACGAACAGAACAGAATTAGAAACAGTTCCCAGAACAGGAACATCCTCTGCCTTTGCTCCACAGATATTATCACCGATAATTGTAATATCAGAAGCAGATGAGCCATTCAGTGCTCCTACTGCAATACCATTTTCAGCACTAAGGTTGACTGTTGCATCTGTTAAGACATTTACGTTCTTAACATCTCCTGCATAAGCACCAATTGCCGGACCATTTGCAGCAATAACTATAAGCTTTCCTTTTGTCTCAACGACCTCGCCGATAATATTAATATCCCTTGTCTCTGAATTCAGACCGGCTCCGATACCGGCTCCATTTCCTCTTGCTCTGATACTAATAAAACCTGTATTTGAAATATTAATATTTGTTGCCTCTGATACAGTATCTGTTGCTCCGGAACCAATACCGGCTCCGTTTTCTGTACCATCGACAGTCAGATTTCCTGCATACTCTAAATAAATATTGATATTATCAACGGATGCATTCTTACCGGAACCGATACCGGCTCCGTCTGTTCCTGCTGTTACCGTTACAGCTACATTTCCTGAAATGTAAATATCGGAGACTGCACCTGCCAGACCGGAACCGATACCGGCTCCATTTGCTCCACCAACTGCTGTTACAGTTCCACCTGATATCATAATATATGATACCTTTGCATTTGCTCCCGAGCCAACACCAGCTGCATCTGTGCCGCCTGTTGCTTTTTTTACAACACCGCCTGTTACCTTAATCTCTGTTGCTTCTACATCAGATCCGGAACCGATACCGGCTCCGCCGTCTCCACCGGTCGCTATTACAGTTCCTCCTGAAATGGTAATACCGGAAGCAAGCTTTGCTTCATCATTTATGTAAGCACCGGAACCAATACCGGCTCCGCCAATATTTTTAGAACCGATCGTTCCACTTCCCGCTGTTGCATTTACGATTCCGCCTGCAATCTCGATATTGGCAGCATCAGCATTTGCACCGGAACCGATACCGGCTGCTCCGTTTGCACCAATTGCTGTTACGTCTGCATTTTCTGAGATCCGGATGCCATCAACCGGCATATTGTACTGAGAACCGATACCGGCTGCTCCATATGCTGCATAGCTTTCATTTGATGGCTGTGATCCCCTTGCTTTTATAATTACATTTCCATTTATCTCAATATTTGAAACAACCTTTAAGGTTTTGTCTGTACCACCACCGATACCGGCTGCTCCATATGTCGCATTGTTACCGGCAGTTGCATTTATAGTACCTTTCGTCGTAGAAGTCAGTACCAGCTTACCGCTTCCATTCTTCTGGATCGCTGCATAAGCTCCCGATGATGTCAGATTGTTTGTTCCGTAAGCAGTGATCGTCACGGTCTTACCCTCTGCCGGATTTACTGTGATCGCTGCCCCCTGAGTATTCCGTGTGATCGTCAGACTACGGATCGCAAGATTCACATCAATATCCCCTGCTGCCTTGATCTGACCCTTCATAACCTTACCGGATTTTGTTCCGAACAGGATCATCTCCTTATCAGATTTGATCGTAAGTCCATCCGTCTCCGAATAAGAATAGTCATCTTTTGTTGCTGTTTCCGCTGTGCTCTTTACTCCAAGCCAGAGTCCTTCCTCCAGCTTCGTATATTTGTCATAGCCATATGGATCAGTGATCGTATTTGTAAATGTACCATACGCTGTCTCCATACCGGATTTTGACACCGCATATTTTGTAGTATTACTTCCTACCTGATACATACCGGTATTATCATATGAGATCGATACACCGGATGTCTTTGACTCTACATATCCTCTATGATATTCACCATCAAAAGTAATCCTTATATCATTCGGAATCACATAAGGTGCTCTCTTACAATAAAGATAAATATATGCACCTCCGGCATTTTTATTGAGATCTCCATCAATCTTGTTCCAGTTGCTGTCAACATTCTCGACCCTCTCTGCATTCTGGCTTTTAAGACTGCTTCCTGAATTTCCTCCGGCATACTGCAGCTTTTTATCAGTGTCATTCCAGATACCAAGTGATGAGATTGGATCTCCAGCATTCCTGTCCTTTGTTGCATAGATGTAGATATAACCGGATTTTGAACCTACACCATCATTCAGGTCACCCGTCTTTCTCTCAACGCTATATCCGTCAAGACTGCTTGAAGTACCTGAATTATTCTGCCATACAGACCATATCCTTGTATATGCCTGTGCCGGATCTGTGGTCGTCTTTACCCAGATGTATTCATCTGAACCTTTACCACATCCCCTGTTTACATTTCCCGCATTTCCATCACTAGACAGTCTTGTATATCCTGCATAATTGGCACTAAATCCACCGGATTTAATATCACAGATATACAGCGTCTGACGTGTCGCCGCTTCCGACTTTATATTCGGAAAAAAGTTACCGATACCTGCAACCGTTGCAAACACCATAACTGCAGCCACTACCACTGACATGAAACGCTTCACAAATTTAATTTTCTGTTTCAATCTTATTTCCTCCTTTTTATTTTTCTATATAAAAGAGCCAAATGCTCTTATATATTAAAGCGTCTGTTTTATAACAGACCAATCTCCCGACCGCGTTCGACTGCCTCCTGACGCGTCGGAACCTGCAGCTTACGAAAGATATTACAGCTATGGAACTTCACAGTTCCCGTCTTTTTGCCCAGTTGTCGTGCAATATCATCATTACTTAAGCCCTGTGCCATCAAACGAAAGACTTTTTCTTCCATCTGAGTCAGAGGTTCATAATATTCATATGGAGATTTTAAATAATCAGGGAAATAAGTACCGACCGAATATGCAAGTTCCTTAATCTCACTTATGAAGGAATCTTCTTCATATTCTTTCTGATAAATTACCAGCATTTGTACCATACAATTGCCTGTGTCCGCAAGCAGTCTGATATAACCGCACCTTTTTGCAAGCACAATGGCCTTGGAAAGCTCCTCACACATGCCTTCCATATTCTTCATCTTATAATATATGATAGCTGACAACATATAGCATTCACACAAATCCATATAACGTCTGCCCGGAATCAACAATGCAATAAGCTGGTGTGTCAATACATAGGCAGCCATATATTTGCCTGTCTGTATATAACATCGCACCTTAACCATCCATGCATACATATCCATCATGAAGATGCCCTTATTCTCATCCGGTGCTATATCATCTAACCAACGCTCTACATCCTGTAGTCGCCCATCATAACAGGCACCAAGACATTCGATCGCATTCAGACTTGAAGTTAATTCATCCCACCCCGTAATCTGTATCCGTTTCCGAATCTTTTCCACCAAAGGACGTGCAGCTTTTGTCTGTCCATTTACCAAAAGGATCTTCATCTGAAGTGCAAGTGCCACAAACAGACAACGCATATCCTTCTCCTGCTCGATCAACGGAATCGTTCCGGTCACAAGAATCAGTGCCTCAAAACAATTATTGTTCTGATAATACCACTCTGCCAGCATGATCTCATACACTTTCTGTCCAACACTTCCACCATATAATCGGCATGCGGCTTCTGTTATCTCGTCCTTGCTTTTTTTCAGATATTTGCCATATCTTGTAAAGTCGCGAAAACCATTCAGTATACTTGGTCTGCATGCTGAAAGCGTAAGACCCATCACAGGCACCAGTTCTTCTTCAATTAGAAAGTTTACGATCCGAAAAAACATTGCATCACTTATATATGGCATGACAAGTTCTGTTTTGATACGACAAATATCCATCATATCATATGTATCCATTTTCACCAGCCGCGGTGTCTTCCCCATAAACTGTACATATGCTTTTGCCTGACTCAAGTCCCCATCCATAGCAGATAGCAATGCAAGATGAGTAAACAGAACCGGATGTGCTGACAGCTCTTCTTTTTTCAGCCCGTAGAAATATGCCCGGCACCCCCAAAGTACCGGCATGGAAAATGGTTTCTTCACAAACTCATCAAAAATAATCTCTAGCAGATGGCCTTCTTTTTTTGCTGTCGCTAAAATCAGCAACACTTCTTCTTCCGATCGTGGATAAATTATCTCGTTATTCATTTGTTTCATACATACCCCCATAACCCTGACGCTTATAGATTATATTATTTATTCCTGTTTTTGTATAGCAAACCTTTCAGACATAAAAACCAAACCCTTGCCCAAACCCTTGTGATTTTCACACCTGACCGGAACGCTTTTTTACAAAACATATTTTGTGAATAAAGTAAAAAACGGATCCACCTTCCGATGAACCCGTCTGTTGTCACAATTGTTTCCTTACATAATATCTACATCTGCACTGTAATCTACACCATCGATCTTAAATCCGAACATATTGTAGAACTCATCCCAGTATCCATCGATATCTGCAAGCTCTTTTACATTTTCGCTGGTAACCGCATCCCAGTTCTTTGCAACTGCTTCCTGAATGTCATCTGCCATTTCCCAGTCATCCATACGAATAAATCCATTCTCGTCTGTCTCTGCTTCTCCAGCCATCTTATCAAGGAAAAGTCTTGCCATCTGCTCGATACAGCCCTCATGAACACCCTTTGCCTTCATCTGCTTATATAACAGCGTGATGTATAACGGAACAACAGGAATTGCTGCACTGGACTGTGTTACAAGTGCCTTGTTGATTGCAATATAAGATGTAACATTTGCAAACTTCTCATTGATGATATCACTTGATCTGTACAGATCCTTCTTTGCCATACCGATCGAACCTTCCGCATAGATTGGGAATGTGATCTTTGGTCCGATATAAGAATATGCAACAGTTGTCACATGCTCTGCCAGAACACCTGCATCTGATAATGCCTGCATCCAGTCGATCCAGTCCTCACCACCCATAACCTTGATGGTGTTCTCGATTTCTTCCTCGGTTGCTGCCGGGATATGTGCCATTGTTACTGTATTGTCCTTCAGAACTAAAGTCTTATTGGAATACTCCTCACCTACAGTCTTAAGTACAGAAGAATACTTATGTCCATCCGGCGTTACACGTCTTGGTGCTGCAAGGCTGTAAATAACCATATCGACAGTTCCAAGATCTGCCTTGATCGTATCAATTACCTGTTGTTTGATCTCCAGTGAGAATGCATCTCCGTTGATGGATTTTGCATACAGCCCATCCTTCTTTGCTTCTTCTTCAAATGCTCTTGTATTATAGAAGCCTGCAGTCGCTGTTCTTCTTCCATTGGATTCCTTCTCGAACATAACACCAAGTGTATCTGCATCATAGCCAAATGCAACTGCGATTCTGGAAGCGAGTCCATATCCGGTCGATGCTCCGATCACAAGTACCTTCTTTGGTCCCTCAACCTTTGGCTGTGCCTTTACATACTTGATCTGATTCTTTACATTTTCTGCACAACCAACCGGATGAGCGGTGGTACAGATATAATCCTTTACTCTTGGTTCTACTACCATTTTAATTTTCTCCTCTGATCTTCCGATTTATTCGGACTTTCTTTCTCGATTTATATTTATACATTCCGTATTAATATCTTTTTTCTGATCCGTTACATCTGCGGGTGCTCTTTATTTGCAAACTTCGTGTAATCCTGCATCCATACAAGATCAACGGAACCTGTCGCACCTTTTCTCTGTTTTGCGATGATGATCTCAGCGATACCTTTTTTCTCGGTATCCGGATTGTAATAATCATCACGATAGATGAACATAACAACATCGGCATCCTGCTCGATTGCACCGGATTCACGCAGATCGGCAAGCACCGGCTTATGATCCGGTCTGGAGTCAACTGCACGGTTCAACTGTGACAGGGTAATAACCGGAACATTCAGTTCCCTTGCAAGCACCTTTAATGCTCGCGATGTATCAGAAATAAACTGCTGTCTGGACTCTACATGCTTGTTCGTGCTCATCAACTGCAAATAGTCGATGATGATAAGACCCAGGTCGTTGTTCTGTTTTAATTTTCTGCATTTGGAACGCAGGTCGGCTACCGTGATCGCAGAATTATCATCAACAAAGATCGGAGCATCAGCAATAACCTCTGTACTCTCCATGATCTTATCCCATTCATCATCTACAAGCTGTCCCGTCTGGATCTTCTGTGAATTAACAAGTGAATCCAGCGCGATCATACGTGTTACCAACTGTTCCTTCGACATTTCCAAACTGAATATTGCAACCGGAATACGCTTCTTTACAGCTACATGATGTGCGATATTTAAGACAAATGCAGTTTTACCCATAGCAGGACGAGCCGCTACTAGGATCAGTTCCGATCCATGCAGACCTGTCAGCATATTATCCAGATCGATAAACCCGGTCGGCACACCGGTAACTCTGGTGTTCTGTCTGGATGCTGCCTCGATCTGATCGATAACATCTAATACGATCGAATCGATCGACGCAAAATCATTTGCACCGTTTCTCTGCTGTACGATCTTGTAGATCCCACTCTCTGCTGTCTCAAGCAGACCATCCACGTCATCCGTATCCAGATAACAGTCCTTTTCAACATCCTCACACATCTTGATCATACGGCGAAGCACCGCTTTATCTGCTACGATCTTCGCATAATACTTGGCATTTGCCGAGGTTGGCACTGCGGCTATGATATCTGCAATATAACTCATACCCGCCACATCTTCCGGAATATTCTTCTCCCGGAGCCGGTTATTCAACGTGATCAGATCGACCGCCATTCCTTCCTTGAACAGCTCGATCATGTTCTCATACAGAATCGCATTCTGTGCACTGTAAAAGTCTTCCTTCGTAAGTATATCCGATACGTCTACGATCGCATCACGATCCATGATCATAGAACCGATAACTGACTGTTCTGCATCCAGGTTATATGGTTGTTTCTTCCTGATAAATGCGTCTTCCATTAGTCAGCCTCTTCTACCTTTACTGTTAGCTCTGCCTGTACCTGTGGATGCAGCTTGATCTTAACAGTAAATGTTCCCATTGCTTTGATCGCATCCTTCAGCACGATTTTCTTTTTATCAATATCATAATGCAACTGGCTCTTGATCGCATCTGAGATCTCCTTGGAGGATACAGAACCAAATGCCCTTCCGCCTTCTCCTACCTTGATACCGACGGCTACAGATGCCTTTTCAAGCTCTGCTGCCAGCGCCTTTGCTGCTGCAAGATTCTCTGCTGCAACCTTTTCTTCATGCGCTTTCTTTAACTTATAATCATTCAGGTTCTTAGGTGTTGCCTCAAGTCCCAGCTTTCTCGGGATGATATAATTTCTGGCATGACCGTCACTGACATTTACCAGCTCTCCTTTTTTTCCGAGACTCTTTACATCTTCCAGTAAGATAACCTTCATATTAAATATCTCCTTCCTTGTACATCTCCTCAAGTAAATTGACAAGCTGTTCCTTTACTTCTTCCTTTGTTGTATTCGTAAACTGTGCGGCTGCAATATTCGCATGGCCACCGCCACCCATACGTTCCATGATGATCTGTACATTTACATCATCGATCGACCGGGCTGATATCTTAACATCATCTCCAAGCTGTGCAATGACAAAGGAGGCACGCACGCCTGCTATATTTAACATCTCGTTTGCCACCTTCGCTGTCAATACGATCGGTGACTCCGGACCTTCTTTCGGTTCAAATACAGATACCGCAAACATTCCGAGAACCATCTCGGCATTTCTGACACCATCTGCCTTCTGTCTGTAAGAATCAATATCACTCCGGAACATCTTACGGACACGCATAACATCCGCACCGCTTCTTCTTAAATATGCGGCCGCTTCAAAGGTACGCACGCCTGTCTTTGTCAGGAAATTATCCGTATCGATCAGGATCCCGGCATACATAGCATCCGCCTCGGACGGACGCAGCTTAATTTTTTCATCCATGTACTGCAACATCTCTGCGATCATTTCACATGCAGATGATGCGAATGGTTCTACATAAGAAAGGGTTGCATTAGCAATGACATCCTTGGTCTGTCTGTGATGGTCGAATACAACTACCGTCTTTGCATAGGAGATCAGCTCCTCACATTCCGTCAGACTTGGATTATTGACATCCACAACAACCAGCATGGTATCAGCATTGATCATCTCGATCGCCTGCTCATTGTTGATGATCATATCATCCCCATACATACTGTTGGCAGTAAAATTACCATAGATCGGACTGATGGCAGAGGACACTTCATTGATTACGATATGTGCCTCCTTATTCATGGAATTTACCATCCGGTATACACCGATCGCCGATCCAAATGCATCCATATCGGGATTCTTGTGCGCCATAATGATAACTTTTTCTTTTGTTTCCAGTAATTCCTTGAATGCCAGGGTCTTAACACGGGCTTTTACTCTGGTTGATTTCTCAGTACCCTGACTACGTCCGCCGTAATAAGTGATCTTGTCATTCGACTTTAATACAACCTGATCACCACCTCGTCCAAGTGCAAGTTCCATTGCAGAACGGGCAGCTTCAAAATCTTCTATAAAGCTCTTATATTCCGTGCCCAGACTGATTGAAAGCGTCAATGGAAGATCATTTCCGATATTGATTGCTTTTACTTCATCCAGCAGCGCAAACTTATTCTCCTGAAGCTGTGGAAGATATTTTTTCGGCATGACAAACATGTACTTGTCCTTCTCAAAGGAACGTACAATGGCATCTACGTTTGCCATATATTTATTGATCTTTCGATCGACGAGAGCAACCAGCAGAGAATGTCTTACCTCTTCCAGGTCATCAAATATCTCATCGTAATTATCAATGTAGATCAGACCGGTCACCAGCTTCTGCTCTTCATTCTCTTTTGCCAGTTTATTCCGTTCTGTCATATCAAACAGATACATAGCGGTGAAGTTTGTAACTCCTGTATGTTTTTTCCGTTTGATCGTTTTCTTCTCCTGTGGCTGGTCCTCTGTAACCGGCAGATTCTCCATTTCCTCCTCATGTTCTGAGGTCTCCTGTTCCTGGACACTGTCTACCGGTCCATCCGGATTTACCCGGATATTCTTAATCTCAACCCTGTACTCTTTTCCATCGTATTCAATATCCGCATGTACCGGCTCATCACACTCACCCGGTATCATCTCATGGGGCAGTCCCTCAAATACCTGCATCGCAGTCAGACGCATCAGCTTCCGCTTGCTGGTGTTCGTAATATGAGCAAATTCATCATTCACCCATGCGAGCCTGCCTGTCTTATCCAGTATCGCATATGGAATCGGGAACTCACGGATCAGATCTTTCTGAACCCGCCCATTTTCCATTGCACGATTTGCATATGCGGCTTCACTGGACACTCTGGAAGAAATATAAAGGACTATCACCACAACCGAGTACACTGCAGTAAATATGATCCCTACAATTCCTGCAACAACACTGACCGTCAGCATCCAGATATCACAAAGTACAAATAATGCGATCACATAAAGCGGCATCTGTAAATATATTTCATGTCTGGTGTCTGTATGTCTGTTATCATTCATGGAGATAATCCTTTCCGGGCATCCTGAAAAATGCCCTGTCTTTATTCATATTTGTATGTGAGTCTATGATCTATTTCTCATTGTCTTTCTTATACTGACTCATTCTGGTATCAATCTTGTTTGTAATTCCAAGACCAAATGCCTGCTCATTTTCCTTATACTGCAATAACGCACGGAACATGTATACATCCTCCGGTGTTGTTACCTTGATATTTCCTCTGTTGCCTTCTACGATATGTGCAACGATATTCTGGCTTCTGATGATCGTACATGCATCTACCATTCCTTCATAACCGGTTGGTGTAGCGCGGACAACATCATGTGCTGCAATGATATCCTTCAGATAGAAGGACTGTGGAGCCTGTGCAGAATAAGTATCCTTTCTTGGTGGCACGGAATCGATCTCGATACCATCCTCACTGATCATAATCGTTTCATAGCAGGCTGTTGATGTGATCGCATTTCCATATTTCTTAACGGTTGCAATATTGTTTGCAATAACATCATAAGATACATATGGACGAACGCCATCATGGATCAGCACGATAGAATCCTCCGGACACTCTGACTCTGCCATCTTAAGTGCGTTGTAAATAGAATCCTGTGAAGTTGCTCCACCTGCTAATACATGCTTTACCTTTGTAAGGTGATATTCATTTGCAAGATCCTCTACATAAGGAATATAATCCTTCAGAACAGAAATATAGATCGCATCGATCTGATCATGATACTGGAATAACTGTAATGTATGGATCAGAATTGGCTTTCCATTGATCTCAAGAAACTGTTTTGGGACACCTGCTCCCATTCTTACTCCGCTTCCACCTGCAAAAATAATTGCTATATTCATCTACTGTTTTCTCCTTTTTTCTCTAATTATTTTCATGAAACCGGACTGCCGTCTGGCAATCCCCTCACAGAATGTTCCTGTATATACTTATCCCATTCTGCATAGATATATTAATATTATAACGTATTCACAAAAAATTCAACTATAGGTTTTTCACAACCTCCAAAATCCGCTCCGTTGCCTGTCCATCACACATTTGCATATGGTATTTCAGGCATTCCCGGATCTCATCTGTCCGATTCTGTGTGAATTCCCGGTCTATCGCAGCCACCAGCTTCGTTCCATCGGATACGATCTGGCATGGGAAAGAATCATATGGAACATAGAATCCTCTGGCATGGTCAAAGGAATCAAAATCCGGTGCAAAGAATAAAAACGGCTTCTCATATACCATATAGTCAAATAATACCGACGAATAATCCGTGATCAGCAGATCTGCAACTGCAAATATTTTCTCGGATGGCAGATCGCAGTTCGACTTCATTCCCTTTTCTTCCAGATGCGGATGCAGCTTGATCACCCAGTAATACCGGTCTGAGGTTTCTTTCATGGCTCTCTGTATTTCTTCCATTCCACAGAGCGTCGGCATAGCTGCATTTCCACGAAATGTCGGAGCCCACAGGATGACTTTTTTCCCTTTTGCATCTGGATATTTCCGGTAGAATTCCTCACAGTTTGCCTGATTCCACGCTTCATCATAATAACAGTCTGAACGGCTGATCCCGGTTGCCTGTACAACACCCGGTGCAAGCCGCATCGTCTTTGTAAATACCGGCACACAGCATAGTGCACTGACGGTCAGCAGATCATAGTTTTTGTAAACCGAACCGCCTTTATACATCTTCGGAATATCCTCCGTCGTATCATATCCGCTTTTCTTAAGCAGTCCTCCGGAATGCCAGAGCTGCACAACCTTCGTCTCCGGACGTTTTGTGCAGGCAGAAACCGGAAGGAAATTATCACAGATAAACACATATTCGGCGGCCGCATACCGTTTCATAAACTGCTTCAACCATTTTAACAGGCTGCCATATCCCATCTTTCCAAAATCAGTGACCCACGTTTCATTCTTATACTCTGGATCTCCCTGCAGTGTTTCATACATTTTTCTCATGGAAAAAGGTAGATCCTCATGATGTGCATCGGCAAAAATTACCAGCCCCTTTTCGACCGGCTTTCCGGCATACCGTTTGTAGAGCATCGGCAGATAGACCTGCTGCATCGCCATTTTCAACACCTGTTTTATATAAAATACTATCTTCATGTGCTTCAAAATAAACCTTTCGACTATTTTGAAAACCGGCGGCATCCGCGTTTTCATGCGTATGCCGCCGGCTTATCGTCATCTTCTATCTAACTTTATTAACCATTGATTCTGGAAAGAAGCTCTTTGCCAAGTTCTTCGTTTCCTGGTTTGCCAAGTAATGCGAACATGTTCTTCTTGTAGCTTTCTACACCTGGCTGGTTAAATGGATTTACACCAAGTGTGTATCCACTGATACCACATGCAAACTCAAATGTGTAGAACAACTCACCTAATGTGAACTCATCGATCTTGTCGATGTTAATCTGGATGATTGGGATTCCACCATCAACATGTGCAAGAATTGTTCCGTTCATAGCACTCTTATTTGCAAAATCTACTGTCTTGCCTGCAAGGTAGTTCAGACCATCAAGATCACAATCCTCTTCTTCCATAACGATCTCACATGTTGGATGTAACACATTGATTACTGTCTCGAAATGGTTCTGTGAACCCTGCTGGATAAACTGTCCTAATGAATGAAGGTCTGTTGTAAAGTCAGTTGCTGTTGGGAATAATCCCTTACCATCTTTTCCTTCGCTCTCGCCGTATAACTGCTTCCACCATTCTGCTACGAAATGTAATGCCGGCTCAAAGTTGGCAAGGATCTCGATAGACTTGCCCTTTCTGTACAGAATATTACGAACTGCTGCATACTTCATAGCATCACTGTCGTCGAAGTTCTCTGCAAGGCAATCCTTTCTTGCTGATGCAGCACCTTCCATGAGCTTATCAATATCTGCTCCGCTTACTGCGATTGGAAGAAGACCTACTGCTGTCAGAACTGAGAAACGTCCACCTACATCATCAGGTACTACGAATGTCTCATATCCTTCTTCTGTAGCAAGGGTCTTTAATGCTCCCTTTGCCTTATCTGTTGTAGCATAGATTCTCTTAGCTGCTTCTTCTTTGCCATATTTCTCAATTAATTTCTTCTTGAAAATTCTGGATGCAATACCAGGCTCTGTTGTTGTACCTGACTTGGAAATAATGTTGATAGAGAAATCTCTGTCTCCGATCACCTGTAACAGATGTGCCATATAGGTACTGCTGATATTACTTCCTGCATAATAGATCTCAGGGGTTTTACGAATCTCTTTATCTACTGAATTATAAAAGCTGTGTCTTAAAGCTTCGATCGCTGCTCTTGCACCAAGGTAAGAACCGCCGATACCGATAACTACCAGAACATCTGAATCTGACTGGATCTTAGCTGCCGCTTTCTTGATTCTGGCGAACTCTTCCTTATCATAGTCAACCGGAAGATCGATCCATCCAAGGAAATCGTTTCCTTCACCAGTCTTGTTTACAAGTGTTGATTTTGCTGCAACAACTTCTTCCTTAATAGCTGCGATGTCCTCAGCGGAAGCCATACCAGCAACATTCTTAAAATCGAAACTTACTGTCTTTGCCATTTTATTATCTCTCCTTGCTTATATGATTTTTCAAAGCTATGGATAATTGTAGCAAAAGGAACCCCCATAATCAACTATTTTTCGAACATTTCATCAAGTGATACAAATCTGTAACCAAGTTCTGTTAAATTTGACAACACCGTATCTAATGCCTGCGCATTTGACTCCGACACATTATGCATGAGCGGGATCGCTCCATTATGATAATATTTATCAAAATGCTCGATCACATAATCCTTCCCCGGCTGATTATTTACATCATAATCCAAATATGCCATGCTCCAGAAGATGGTCTTATACCCCATATCCTTTGCCAGTTGGAGTACCCTTTCACTGTACTCACCACTTGGCGGTCTGAAATACGGATCCATCCGGTAGCCCGTGGCCTCCTTCATATAATCGGCACAGGTCTGCAATTCTTCCTTCTGTTTCTCCACACTGATACCGGGCATGGAAGGATGGGTAACGGTATGGTTGCCAACCTGGTGGCCCTCCTCTTTCATTCTTTTTACCAGCTCCACATTATCCCTGATATACGTCTGTGTAACAAAAAAACAAGCTTTTGCATTATGCTTCTTTAACGTGTCCAGTATCTGTTCTGTATATCCGTTCTCATAACCGCAGTCAAAGGTCAGATACATAACCTTGTCATCTCCTGCATCCTGATCCACATAATATGCATCATACTGTTCGATCGAAAAACTGTGATCGCAGTCACTGAGCCCATGATTTTTATCCCGTACAATGTACCATGAAAACTTCTTATTGCTGACCGCATCATAATCCCGAAGCAGCGTCATATCCTCCGTCGTCGCCTCTGTCTGGTCTTCTACACTTCCATTATCATTTCCTCCTTTTCGTCCATCCGTACTGTCATTTTGTCCACCGGAACCATCAGCTTCCTGATTTCCCTCTTTCTGCACCCGACAGTCTCCCGGTGTTGCTACATTTCCGTTTTTACCAGCTCTGCTCTTTGCCATTCCGGCACAGCCTGTCAGAAACAGACACATCATAATTCCCGAAACTACATACAGTTTTTTGACTGCAACCACTTCCAATTGTTATTTTGGATATAATATATGCTGTTTCTTCTACTGTTTATACCTATACCTGTCAGGTTGTACTGATTCCCTGCAGCAGCTTGTCAAATAATGCATCACACGCCGCAATCTGTTCCTCCGTTACCTCCCGCTCTTCAGCCTTTGCGGTCTGTTTCAGAGGCTGCTGCTCTTCAGATGCCGTCTGCCGCCGGTTTTTCTCTGATCTGCGTTGCTCTGCCCGCATTGTTTTTTTCGACTTTGCCGTGATTCTTTCCCGTGCAGGATCAGACTCCTGCATGTTTTTCTTCTTGCTATCCGCTTCCCGTCCTTTTTTACGCTCTGCTTCTGTCTGTTTCTCGCTCCGTCTGTCCTTCTGCTCTCCCATCTGTGCCAGTGCCGCATCAATATCGATCACATTTGGCTCTATAATAGCCGCTGCTGTCTGTTTCAGACCACTCCGGCTTCTGTCTTCTGCTTCCTGTTTACTGCTCTCCATCTGTTTTTCCTGTTCCCGTTTCAGGCGGTTTGCCAGGCTGTTATTCATATAGTTGACAAGTTCTGCTGATAGCATTTCACATTTTCTCCGGGTATTGAATACGTTGTAGACCATCTGCATAACCCCACATGCAACAATGCCCCACATGCCAATCTGTGTACTTGCAAATATAGAACTGCCTGTCCGATATTCCCACCAGGTTCCGATCAGCCCTGTTCCGGCGGCAAGGATCATCATATTACTGCAGAAGCTGTTCCAGGAGCTGACGTAGCTCTTACCAAGCTTCAGTTTATATATGTATTTCTCGACAAACGATCTCGTATCCCGGATACCAACATCAAGATACGATAACTCCTCGTACCTTTTTCGTATCTCCACCAGTGCTTTCTTTTTTGTACTTTTCATACTTCCGACTTCTCTGACCAGCCCCTTTAAAAATCCATTCATTATCAGCTTTGCTGCAATTCCACATATTCCCGTTGCCGCGATCACATACAAAAAAATACTCTGTTCCAAAATAGTTCCAAACATAACCATTTCCCCTTTTCAAATAATTTTTCATGTTTTCAGTTCCGATACCCCGCTCCGGATTCAGGGTGGTTCCATTATAGTTTTGATTTTTTTGATTTTTCAAGCCAAATCACACGACAAATGTTTACCTTTATTTTCATTTTTGGTATACTGGTTTCGATTTGAACCCATTTAAGAATGTATATAGTTATTTTGGACTATAATAGAAAAGAGGTAATTTAATATGGATTACAAAACAAAAGGAACCTGCTCTACTAATATTCATTTTGAAGTAGAAGATGGAAAAGTTAAAAATGTTTCTTTCACCGGTGGCTGCAATGGTAACCTGAAAGGTATCAGTGCCTTAGTCGAAGGTATGAAAGTAGAAGATGTCATTGATAAACTGGAAGGAACAACATGCAGCTTTAAGCCAACATCCTGTCCGGATCAGTTAGCAAAGGCGCTTAAGAATTATCTTCAGGGGGCATAAATATATGAAACGAATCATCCTTACCGGTGGCGGAACTGCCGGACATGTTACACCAAATATAGCGTTGATACCGGAATTACAGAAGCTTGGATATGATATCCATTATATTGGTTCTTATAACGGAATGGAACGTAAGCTGATCGAGGATCTGAACATTCCTTATCATGGAATCTCCTCCGGTAAGCTCAGACGTTATTTTGACCTTAAGAACTTCACGGATCCATTCCGCGTTATTAAGGGTATGGGCGAAGCCAAGAAGTTAATGAAGGAACTGAAGCCGGATGTCGTGTTCTCAAAGGGTGGCTTTGTAACAGTTCCTGTCGTATTTGCAGCCAAATCCTGCAACATCCCTGTCATCATCCATGAATCTGATATGACACCGGGACTTGCAAATAAGCTGGAGCTTCCAAAGGCATCCCGTGTATGCTGTAACTTTCCGGAGACAAAGGATATGTTCCCGGAGGGCAAGGCAGTTGTGACCGGAACTCCGATCCGTAAAGAGCTTTTCAACGGAAATGCAGTTGATGCGATCAACTTCTGCGGATTTACAGACAACAAGCCTGTCATCCTGATCGTTGGCGGCAGCTCAGGAAGTGCCGTAATCAACAGAGCGATCCGCGAAAATATTGATAAACTGCTGGAGCGTTTCAACGTGATCCATCTCTGCGGTAAGGATAATCTGGATCACAGCTTAGATAACAAGCCGGGCTATGCTCAATATGAATATATAAAGAAGGAACTGAGCAGCATGCTCGCTCTTGCCGATCTCGTGATCTCCCGTGCCGGTGCAAATGCGATCTGTGAATTACTTGCCCTTCGCAAGCCGAATATCCTGATCCCGTTATCCGCTGCTGCAAGCCGTGGCGACCAGATCTTAAATGCGGAATCCTTCAAAAAGAGCGGCTACAGCTATGTGATAAAGGAAGAGGAATTATCCTCCGAAACATTATTCGCTGCGATCGATGATGTATACAACAACAAACAGACTTACATCGAAACAATGAAGAAGAGCAATCTTACAGATTCCACTTCAATTATAGTCGGCATGATTGAGGAGCTGGTAAATAACAAATAAGCACAGCAGCAGTCAAATACAGACTGTTCGCTGCACCAGTTGGCTTGCAGTTACCAAATGCCGGTATAACGCATATAAAAAACAGGCACATATCAAAATGATATATGCCTGTTTTTTATATGGTATGTATTAAATTACTTCGCTGCATTTGCAATCTTTTCATACGCGGCTGTCTTCGCCTGATCTGTAGAAAGAATATCTCCCTTGATCTCCATTACGATATCAACCTGAGAATTATTTCGAACTGTAAATGTTACCTTCATCGGCTGTTCTGTATACATCTGATCCATACCTGCTGTTGTCAGATCCATTGTTGCCTTTGAACCATAGAATGTAACCATCCAGTCACCATTTGCCTCTTCTTCATAGTACCATGCACAGCTCTTACAAAGTCCTTCAAGTCCTGCACCGAATGTCTTCTCAGTTCCCGGAATCTTTGTTTTCTTGATCTTATCAACCTGAGTCTTAGCTGTTTCATTTGTACGGTACTGAATATTTCCCTTTACATACATCTGAGATGTTTCCGGAAGAATACAGTAAATTCCAAAACATAATGCTCCAACAATGATAATTGCTACTAATATCTTCAAAAAAGTTTTCATATTAACACTCCCATTTCCTTTACACTATTAAATCTAAAATAGCTCTTTTTCCAACTGAAAGATAAATTCTTCAAGAAGCTGCATACGCTTATTGTATTCCACTCTTCCTGCATCGGTTTTACAACGTCTGATCTTCGGTTTATTAATCCTGTAAAAGTTTTTAATTCTGTAATATGCTCTCTTATAGCTGGCGTCATCCTCCAGCGCTGTAGCCATTGAATCCCAAAGTACACTGACAGCTCCAACCTCATCCAGAAGATCAGCATCCATAACGATACGGCATTCCAATGACAGGTCTGCATCTGTATCCTTTTCTTCATGGATCATAATGATCTCTCCGATCTTGGCAATCTTCTCCGGATCAACTCCTATGCTGTCAAGATATTCTACTGCAATCTCTGCTCCAACCTCTCCGTGAGGTCTGTTCTCATCCCATCCAATATCATGCAAAAGTGCCGCAAGTACAATAATATCCAAATCACCGCCTAATTTAGACTGTAATTTGATCGCCCATCTGTACACGCGCATTGTATGCTCGAATCTACTTCTAAACTCATAATTTGGCGGTCTGCCATTCTCCGCGGTCTGCGTTTTGACAAACTCAATTACATCAGCGTAGTTCATCTCTGTTCGCCCCTTGATATCTACCTTTTTTGTATCTTTCGTACTGTCAGAATATCTGAAGTCCTACTAAATATCATTTCTCCAGAACTTTCCCATAAAAAAAGAAAGTATCATTATCTATGATAGCATCTTTTATATAGATTTGCTATATTTTTTTGAAAATTTTATAAATATTTTTATCAAAAAAATCCATGCAGTTTTCTCTCGAAATGCCGCCATAAGCGTTACCTTAGCAGTTAGCTCAGCCCAGGCACCCTCGCGGCACACAGGAGATTCTCCTTAGTGCTGCTTCGTCTCCGACCTGACACGGTTCGAAGAGTCCTGTTGCGCAAGACCCAGACATCAACGCCACTTACTAAGGGCAGCCCTACAGTGGACATCCCTCAAGAAAACTATCACCCCTGCTATAGCGGATTGCAGGTTCAGGGCACCGCTACTTCCCCGGTTGCATGGAAACTTTATAACATATTAAATTGTACGCCATATTTTGACGCATACTTGATTATAAATGACGATCGCACATACGTCAACCTGTTTATTTTTTTGAGATAACACCTTTCCGCAGGTCTGCAAAAAAGTTCTTCATCAGGCTGCTGCACTCCTCCTGCCGGATACCATATACGGTTTCTACCTGATGGTTAAACGCAGGCATATCAAACATATTCAGGATTGAACCGGCACAGCCGGCTTTCTTATTCATACAGCCGATCACAACCTTCTGGATCCTTGCCTGTACAATAGCTCCGGCACACATCTGGCACGGTTCTAATGTTACATACATCGTGCAATCCTCTAACCTCCAGTCACCGAGTTTCTTTGATGCCTGCTCGATCGCAAGCAGCTCTGCATGTGCCAGTGTTGTCTTCTTCAGATTTCTCTTGTTATATCCCCGTGCGATCACCTTATCATCCTTTACGATCACACAGCCAATCGGAACATCCCCCTGCACATAGGCTTTCTGCGCCAGCTTAATCGCCTTTGCCATATATGCTTCATACATTTTCCTGTCTTCATCGGATATCTCCGGTTCTGTCACCTGCTGATCTGCACATATATCTTTTTCTTCGTCTTCTCTGTTCCGTACATTCTGATCATCATTTATTCTTTGTTCTATTACATTTTCTTCTGTACTCTGTTCCATCTTCTTCTCCACACCGGCATTCTCCGTCATTCAACCAACATTGCTTTTTGCCGCAATCCTTTTTATTTCAGATCTACCACCCAGTAACCAAAACTTCCGGTCTTGATTCTTGTCTCCTTCACCGGTATAAAACGATCAAATCCAAAGATTCCCGCAAGATACTTTTCTTTGGATGAATACTCTCCCGGCACTCCCAATATGTATCCATTCGTATCTTCTTCATCAAACAGCACCCTGCCGAGCATCAGATATTTGTAGCTGTAAAATCCATGTGTCAGAAAGCTGTTCACCCCCAGCCGCCAGTTATCCATGTTCAGCAGTCCGATATCGTTCGGATTGATCTTCACACACTCGATCACTCCATTTTCTCCATCCGGGCAATTCGGCAGAAGCGGAAGTTTTTCCCGATTCGCCATCAGTTCTGCTGCCCTTCCGTCTTCTTTCATTGTTTCTAAAACCTCAGCTGCCGTTACCCGCTTCTCTGTTTCCTCATCGGTCTGGGAAAATGTCTTTTCATCCGGAGACTCCTCCGTTTCCGGCAAAACGGTTTCCGGGTTGTCTGTATCTGTATGTGTCGTTTCTTTCACCTCTGAAGCCATTGTCTCCGCCTCAGATTCGCTGTCCATGTTTTCTGATTCCGCCATCGTCTCGGACACGATTCTTCTCCGATCATACTCCGTTGCTGCAACATCTGCTCTTCTTTCCCGTTCAGCTTCTGCTGCCTCCCGCCGGGCAAATGCCTGACTGTAATCCACGATATTATCCGTCCATGAGGAGCAGAAAATATCACTTTCTTCTTCGCCCATCCGTCTTATGATAATGCCGCTCCATGCTGTGATCGGCCGACCGGTATGATTGACATTATTCCAGTCAAAGGTAAAGCAGTCTTCTCCTCTTCCGGATTTCAGGCTTAATTTTCCAAGATACAACACAACCGGAATCATGCTGTCCGGCACAGCCTCCGGATATTCCTCCGGATCTGCAAGCGTCTCACGATACAGATAAACCGAATACAACCCCTCTTTCTTGACCTGATCCTTAAAATTCACCTGCATCTTGCCCTTCTCATTCTGCTTCTGCACCTTCGCAAATCCCGTGTTCTCGCATTTGTCATATTCGTGATACCTGAAAATATATGATATAAATCTGTTCCAGTAAACCATAGATACCTCCGTCTCTTTTTTCTATCTGACATTTTTGTCCGACAGGAAGTCATGTCTGCGTCCGACATTCTCCCCGAAAGACAAGCCTTACTTGTATCTATGCATTTTTACTGTAACTTATTCCTTTATTCTTCGGAAATAATATCACTTAACTTTGCAAATTCTGCCAGCGTTAAACTTTCTCCCCGAACATTTGCGGCAAGTCCCATTTTTTCCAGAGCTTTCTCCACCTGTGCTTTTGAATATGGAAGCTCCGGGCTGTTTGCGATTCCATTCTGTAACGTCTTTCTTCTCTGGTTAAAGGATGCCCGGATCAGCTTGAACATCAGACTCTCATCCTTTACTGTCACCGGCGGCTCCTCATATCTGGTCAGCCGTATCACCGCAGATCCTACACCCGGTCTTGGGATAAAACAGTTTGGCGGCACATTTGCGGCAATATACGGTTTTGCATAATACTGGACTGCAAGTGACAATGCACCATAATCTTTCGATCCCGGTCCTACCTGCATCCGGTCTGCTACTTCCTTCTGTACCATGACCGTAATTGACTGTAATGGTACATGACTTTCAAATAAGCCCATAATGATCGGAGTTGTAATATAATATGGCAGATTGGCAACGACCTTGATCGGCTTGCCTGCATTTTCTTCCTCCACCAGCCGGTTGATATCTAACTTCAATATATCTTCGTTGATAACGGTTACATTATCATATTCTGCCAATGTTTCTCCAAGGATTGGGATCAGGTTTTTATCAATCTCAACTGCGATCACCTTTCTGGCTGACTCTGCCAGATACTGTGTCATTGTTCCGATTCCCGGTCCGATCTCCAGTACCAGATCGTCCTTCGTAATTTCTGCCGCATTTATAATTTTTGTAATCACATGGTCATCGATCAGGAAATTCTGACCGAATTTCTTCTGAAATGCAAACTCATATTTCTTTATTGTCTGTATCGTAACCTGCGGGTTACTTAATTTCTCCATGTCTTGTCCTCCATCTATGCATTCTTACGCTTTCATCTTATCACGCAGTCATTCTTTCTACGCCTCTGCCTGCATATTTTCTTCCATTCTGTACAACTTCAGACTGTTCTTAAATGTCACGTCATACACTTCTTCTTCCGTAACTCCCTTTAATGCTGCGATCTCTTTTGCCACATAAGGAATATTAAGGGCAGAGTTCCGTTTTCCACGGAATGGTACAGGTGACAGATACGGCGAATCCGTTTCTAATACGATACTGGTAAGCGGAATGGCTTCCACTACTTCTTTCAGCTTACGTCCATTGTTAAATGTCACTACGCCGCCAACGCCGATATAATATCCCATCTTAATATATTCTCTTGCAATCTCTGTACTGTATGAAAAACAGTGAATGACGCCACCGCAAAGTCTTCCCTGCATCTCTTTCATGATATCCATGGTATCCTTTGCCGCATCCCTGCTGTGGATCACAACCGGAAGCTTCAATTCTTCTGCCAGCTCCAACTGCTTTCGGAACCAGTGGATCTGCACCTCTTTGGGAACATCCTCATGGAAATAGTCCAGTCCGATCTCTCCGATCGCCTTTACCTTCTCATCTACTGCCATCTGCCGATACATCTCGATCGCCGCATCTGAAAGCTCCGGTGCATCATCCGGATGCGTTCCGATCGCTGCATAGATAAAATCATATTGATGCGCCAGTTCGACAGATGCCTTTGAAGTCGCAATATTAGCTCCTATATTCATAACATACCGGATATCCTGTCTCTGAAATTCTTCTAATAACTGCTCTCTGTCTGTATCAAACTGCTCATCATCGTAATGTCCATGTGTCTCAAATATCATCTTCATATTCCTCGGTCATTTATTTTCTCAAACTGCTCCAGTCTGTATGCTTCGCTGCATCCCATTCTTCTTTCCGGCTCTCGTACTGCTCATTGAGCCAGTCTACCGCTGCAAGTTTTCCTTCTTCCGAAAACGGAAATTCCTTTGTCAGCTTCTTTTCATCATCCGTATTCTCGTAACTGAACGGTTCCGGCCAGACCGTTGCCATCAGAGTTCCGGCATCCTGTACTTCTTTCGGTTTAAAAAATACATTTTCAAGCGGATTTCTGGCAAGGCGGAACCGCATGCCCTGATAACTTCCCTTAAATGCCTTTCCATACAAATAATAATTAATATGATAAAATGTTGTTTCTTCAATCTTTGGTGTGTCACCCATATCTCTCATCTGCCTTTCATCTGCCGGCACATTTTTCTTCATTCTTTTAAGTATACACTACTAAGATCAGCATATGCAACCAACTGTTGTCATTCTTTACGCCAATCGGCTTCCTTTATGCCGCACAATTCATCTTTTTCTTGCCAGTCAATCCCCATGCAAAAAGACCCTTATCCACATCGGTTCTTGTATATCTGCTTCCGCTTCTGTGAACAAAGGTCTTTTCTATGAAAATCTATATTCTGTTTATGCTTCGTCTTTTACCGTAAAAATAACTCCGGCTACCTTTGGTCCTGCATTCGAAGCAACCGCTGCTCCGATCTGGAAGAAATCGTCCGGCGCATAACCAACCTTTTCTGTCATCTTGGCAGCCAGTTCATCCCTGCATACATCATCGCATCCATATACGATCTGATATGGCGAACCCGGAAGCATCTCTGCTGCTGAGACATCTGCCATTTTTGCCAGTAATTTCTTCTCGCCGCGGCATTTGAATGCTGTAACGATCTCATTTGCCCATATCTTCATGATCGGTTTTACGCCAAGTGCATCACCGACCAGTGCTGCTGCACTTGGAATACGTCCCGATTTTGCTGCATATTTCAATCCATAGATACCGAAGTAGATCCGTCGCTTCGGAAGAATGTCTGACAGATAAGCAGTGATCTCATCCACTGTTTTTCCTTCTTCTGCCATCTTTGCTGCCTGCACAACCGGATATCCATACTGACCGCTATATCCAACACCATCAAAGATCTGAATCGTTCCTTTTCCTGCATACTCCGGATGCTCCTCAAAGAATTCATTCTTTGCCATGACTGCATTATCATGGGTAGCAGAACCCTTTTTATTGATGCTGACAAATATAATATCTGTATATCCTGCATCAAACTGCTCCTTATACAGCTCGTCGAACTGGAATGCTGTGATCTGCGCCGTCTTTGGCAGCTCGTTTGGATTTTCCTCCATTAACTTATAAAAACCGTCATTGTCAAAATCGACTCTGCTCATATAAGATTTGTCACCAATCGTTACCGGAAACGGAAGGATTAATATATTATATTTCTGTTCCTCAGCAGTCGAAATATCACTAGCTGAATCTGTTATGATCCTGATCTTGCTCATAGGTAAAACCTCATCTTTCTATTTGTAAACCGGCACTTCAAAACTCTTATACACTCTACTAATTTCAAGTTTCAAAAATGCCTGTATCCCTTAACTTTTTATAATATAGATGATTCAAACAGCAAATGTCAATCGTAGTTTCTATATAGAAAAGCCATGGTTTTCGGGGCTTTGTAACATGGTTTGAAAGACTAGATATTTTTTTACTTTTTCATACAGAGTTCCCTATCCCGCAATAAATTGTGTTACAATAAAATCCATAAACAAACTTGAAAAGCAGCATTGCATGTGATTCGCACATGCAGGCAGGTTACATAAGGGGATTGCATATGTTAAATTTAAAGGTAAATGATCAGAAACCACCTAAGAATAAACCGACAATCGAAACAGATCTCTCTGAAGCAGCAGAGAAATCTGATCCTCCATATTCACAGGAATATTTTGATCTGATGGATATGATCGACAATACCGATAAACAGATTGATTATTATAAAATGGTATATACCGCCGAGATCGACGGACTTCCTAAGAGGAGGCACAGTCTGAAAACACATTTTATCTATAATGTGATTTTCTTAATTCTTCTGCTTGGATATGATTATTTTCATCTTACAGTCATTGTTATGGGTGGAGGAATGATCCTGCGGACGATCACAGGTTTGATCGCTTTGGGTGTTTTAATTCTTGCTACTATATACATGATCGGTCACACCATTCGTGCCTATATTCTTTACCAGATCAATATGCTTCCCGATTTTATGACAGATTACCTGCAAAAGTATAATATCCATACCATGGTGGAGGAAGAAGCTTATTGCAGAAATGTTCTCCGACAGATGTTAGCATATGAAACAACACTGGCTCATATCAAAAAAGCAGCTCCGAAAACAACAACAGAGATCAACGCTGCTATGAGCGAGATCTCTGCTATGAATTTTGATATTAAAGATTTCCATTATAACGCCGGTCGGACGATAAAATAATATATATTTTCTGATCTGACCATTTCTGCATCAATGTCGGCTGTTTAACAGCTTCTGTTTCAGATCATATAACGGTTTTGACAGATCGACAAATACCTCCTGTGGATTTACCAGTCGTCTGGTCTCATCCCAGAGTGTATTCAGTTCTTTCTGGCAATACTCGCGGATCTCCATCGTGGATGGATTCTGATATACGCACTGTCCCTTCAAGAATACCGGGACAAGCATCTCACGGATCTCATAAGAACCACCCGGAAGTGTCGAACGCTTCCATGTAGCCATCTGGTCAAATATCTCCAGATCCTCCGCTTCATTATATGTCTCATCGGAAAGTGTGATCAGATCCGCCTTGATCTTTCCGGTCTCCTTATTATACAGACGGAATACCGTCTTATTTCCTGGATTTGTGATCTTCGCCGGATTCTCTGATATCTTGATCTTCGCTGTGAATTCTTCATCCTCCGGCTTCTTGATCGCCGCAAGCTTATAAACACCGCCAAAAGATGGATTATCTGCTGATGTGATCAGATTGGTTCCAACGCCCCATGACGTGATCGCTGCACCCTGATTCTTCAAACTGTTGATCAGATATTCGTCCAGATCAGAGGATGCTGCAATGACTGCATCCGGATATCCCGCTGCATCCAACATTTTTCTGGCTTTCTTAGACAGATATGCAAGGTCACCGGAATCCAGACGGATTCCATATCTGGTCGGCATCTTTCCCTCTGCCTTCATCTCATCAAATACCCGGATTGCATTTGGCACACCGGATTTCAATGTGTCATATGTGTCAACCAACAATGTACATGTATCCGGATATAATTCTGCATATCTCTTAAATGCTGTATATTCATCCGGGAAGCTCATGATCCAGCTATGTGCATGTGTCCCAAGTACAGGCACGCCGAACTGCTTACCGCAGATTACATTTGAGGTTCCGACACAGCCACCGATAACTGCCGCCCTCGCACCGAAGGTTCCGGCATCCGGTCCCTGCGCACGGCGAAGTCCGAATTCCATGATACCATCCCCTTTTGCTGCATAGCAGACTCTGGATGCCTTTGTAGCGATCAGACTCTGATGGTTCACGATATTTAATAATGCGGTCTCAACCAACTGCGCTTCCATGATCGGTGCAACCACCTTCACAAGTGGCTCATACGGAAATACTACAGAACCTTCCGGAATCGCATAGATATCACCTGTAAAATGAAATCCTGCAAGGTAATTCAGAAATTCTTCATCAAACATATTCAGACTTCTTAAGTAATCAACGTCTTCATAGGAAAAGGACAGATTCTTGATATAGTCAATCACCTGTTCCAGACCACAGGCGATCGCATAGCCGCTTCCGGATGGATTTTTTCTGTAGAATGCATCAAATACAACGATATCATCTGCTTTCTCACGGAAATATCCCTGCATCATCGTCAATTCATAGAAGTCTGTTAATAAGGTAAAATTTCTCTTTTCTTCCATATCTCTGTCCTCCTGCCTTTCTTTTTTAGCAGTTTATAATCTCTACTATTCTGTCATACATGATCGGCGCATCGTTTTCTCACACATTACTGCCCACATAACATCTCATTTAACTCATGGTACAACCGGGAAAGCGGAAGTCCGACAACATTGTCATAACTGCCCTTGATCCCTTTCACAAACAGGCCACCCTGTGTCTGTATCCCATAGCTTCCTGCTTTGTCAAACGGATCTCCCGTCGCAAGATATCCGACAATCTCCTCATGCGTCATCGGATAAAATGTAACCTCTGTATTCTCGTAAAATGTCTTTGTCCGGCATTTCTCTCCGTCGTAGTACATAATAGAAACACCTGTATATACATTATGTGTCTGTCCTGACAAACTATTCAACGTATTATATGCATCGTCATAATCAACCGGTTTTCCAAGGATCCTGCCATTTAATGCGACGACCGTATCGGAACCGATCACGATAAACGGCTGTGTCTCTGCTTCCGTACCGGCACGATCTGTACATACCTTTTTATATACATTTTCTGCCTTTCTCCCGGCAAGCTCCATTACCATATCCTTTGGAAAACGGATATCGGTAGCTTCATCGCAGTCACTTGGCATAACAGTAAATGTATAACCGGCTCTTTCAAGCAGCTCTTTTCTTCTCGGTGAATTCGATGCAAGTATGATCGGAATCTGTGTAACCATGATGTTCTCCTTTGATTACTCCATCTCTTTTGCAAGCTTCATTGCTTTTTCAAATAACGGAAGTGCGCGTTCTACCATCTCTGTTGTGGTACAGTAAGCAAGTCTCATATGTCCCGGACACATAAAGCTGTCTCCCGGTACCAGGATCAGATCCAGCTTGCTGGCTGTCATACGACAGAATGCATTTGCATCCGCGATCGGAGTCTTTGGAAACATATAGAAGGTTCCGCCCGGTTCTACACACTCATATCCCATATTTGTAAGCTCTTTATATAAAATATTCTTATTCTTCTCATAGATTGACAGGTCAGCTGTCTTATCGATCACTTCTGCCACACCAAGCTGGATCATGGATGGCGGACAGTTATGTCCTGTAAATCTGGAGATCTGACCACACATCAGAACGATCAGCTTCGCATCCTTACATTTCGGATTTACCGCTACATATCCGATACGCTCACCCGGAAGGGAAAGTGACTTACTGAATGAATAACAGCAGATACTGTTGTCATAGAAGGATGAAATAAATGGCGAATCCGTTCCTTCAAATACGATCTCACGATAAGGCTCATCGGAGATAATATAGATATCATGTCCATATTCCTTCTGCTTTTCTTCCAGAATTGCAGCCAGCTTCTTGATCGTCTCTGTTGAATATACGATACCGGACGGGTTATTCGGAGAGTTAATAAGAACTGCCTGTACATTTGGATTTAAAAGCTCCAGAAATGCATCAAAATTGATCTGGAAGGATGTAATATCCGCCGGCACGATCTTAAGCACCGCACCTGTTCCGTCAACATATGGAACATACTCAGGGAAATATGGAGCAAATGTGATCACCTCATCTCCCGGCTTTGTTACACAACGAATTGCATGTGCGATCGCACCTGCTGCACCGGAGGTCATGAAAATATCATCTGCTGTATATTCCATTCCAAATCTTCTATTTAAAGAATCTGCAACCGCTTCTCTGACGGACATAATACCAAGTGTCGGACTGTATCCGTGAAGCGTCAAAGGATTTTCTTCTTTTAACATCCGTTCCAATGTCTCTGTAAACTCCGGACATACCGGAACAGAAGGATTGCCGATCGTAAAGTTATATACATTTTCCTTTCCGATCTCTGCAGCACGTTTTGATGCATACTGCGCAAATTCTCTTATTATAGAACCTTTGGTTGTCATATCTGCATATTTTTCCGAAATCATACCTGTTATCCTCCGTCTGTTGTGAATTTAATAATGGAAGTATACCGCCGAAAAGGCAAAAAAACAAGTGGTAATAAATCGGGGAAAAGACTTATTACCACTTGCAAAAAATGAGGGGAGAGAGGATTCAAATAAATGAAAAACTCTTACAATACATAGTATATAAGGGATGTGTGTCTAAATTGTGTTTATTTTCTGATGTGTTTATAAACAGATTCTGCATTCTATTTACAAATTCTTTATTATATTGTCCAGATCGGAACAATGTAATTTTCTGAATCAACAGCTGAAAGTTTCGGACGCATACAGATGATTGCTCCTTTTCCTCTTGGAACTGCTCCTTTATCCAGAATTCTGAATGCCCTGGTCAGTTCACTTCCTGGATTTACTGAGCGTTTTATCTCTAACGGATGCACCATACCATCACTTTCAATCACCATATCAATTTCATTACTGTCTTTATCTCTGTAATACCACATAAGGCATTCATCCGCTTCATTTTGATATGTCTTCCGAATTTCGGAAACAACATAATTTTCCAGTATTGCCCCATTAATCGCCCCGTTTTCAAGTATTTCCGGAGTTGTATATTTTGTGAGATACGAAACCAGGCCTGTATCAAAGAAATATAATTTTGGTGTCTTAACTGTTCTCTTTAACAGATTATTAGAATAAGGACGTAAATAAAAAATAATATCGGACTTCTCAAGCACCTGCAGCCATCGTTTAATTGTCTCATCTGAAACGCCAACATCATTTGCTATATCATGTATATTTAACATTTGTGCACACCTGCATGCTGCAGCTCTTACAAAGTCCATAAATACAAGTTTATCAACATTTGTAATCAACTCTGATACATCTCTGTCAATATATGTTTGAATATAACTGGAATAAAAAACATTTCTGTCTTTGTATCGTCCACTTCTATAACCCGGCATAGATCCCATCCAGATTCTCTCATATAGCTCCGGCAACTCCACCTTTGTTCCATTTTTGCTTCGATGCTTTAATGTTTCCAGATCAACACTAAACTTAATATTCTCGCCTGCTCCATACAACTCATGCTGTGACAAAGATGACATGTGAATAATAGCAGTTCTTCCCGCCAAAGATTCCTGTGCAAGCTCCATCATCCGAAATGCCTGCGATCCGGTCAACCAAAATGATGATGCCGGTGCTCCATTATCTATCGCCATCTTAATATATGGAAATAATTGCGGAGCATATTGTACCTCATCTATTAAAATCGGAAGATCATGCATCTGCAAAAACATAGCAGGATCTGTCTGTGCCAGTTTCCTTTCTTCCAGATCATCCAGGCTCACCACTGTCCTATTCTCATCCATTAATTTTTTAAATAAAGTTGTTTTTCCAACCTGCCTCGGTCCTGTAATTAATATACAGGAATAGTCTTCTGCTAATTCTTTTATCTTTTTTTCTAAATCTCTATGAATATATTCCATATATCTGCACCTCTTTTTTCGGCCAAAATAAGATCAAATCTTATTTTAGCCGAAAAGTAATAATTTATCAAGAATAAAGAGCCGCATACGACTCTTTTGCACCCAAACAATATTATAAAACAAAAAACAAGTGGTAACAAACCGGGGAAAGATTTATTACCACTTGCAAAAAATGAGGGGAGAGAGGATTCAAATAAATGAAAAACTCTTACAATACACAGTATATAAGGGAAGTGTGTCTAAACTGTGTTTATTTTCTGATGTATTTATGAAGATCATAAACAAAACTTTATAAAACTAACACAGCATTACAAAACATATAAACCAACCGCCTGTCCGCCCCTGTCGGTCTCCTTGGCTGGTATGGGTGGCTGGCATGGGCAGTTGGCCTCCCCACTATAAATGGCTTGCTGCGATTTCTGTTCGTTGCACATGCCTGATTCGTAAATACTCCTGTGCTAACTCGCCTTCGGCTCAAACAAGCACCCGTATTTACTGGCAATGTACATCTCACGACGAAATTCTCGCTGATGCCATATTATAGTGGGGAGACCAACTGCCCATACCAGCCAAGGAGACCGACAGAGGCGGGCAGGCGTACTGCGACTTCCCCCAATTTCAGACTTGTAAGAATAATTCGTTTTATGTATAATAAAACGTACGGTGTTTTTTCCACACCGCCTTGATTTTTCAAGGAAAAATGGGGTTTTATGATGTCCGGGCAGACAGATATATCTGACCAGACCAAAAACGTCAATATAATAATAGGAAAAGAGGATAAACATGTTAGAAAACAACCATGAAAAAAAGCCAAAGAAATACGCTGGTATTCTGGCACATCCGACTTCATTTCCAAGTCCTTACGGAATCGGTGATCTCGGCAAAGGTGCATACCGGTTTATAGACTTTCTGGCAAATTCGGGCTTGAATCTGTGGCAGGTACTTCCACTTGGACATACCGGATTTGGTGATTCACCATATCAGCCATTCTCCGCATTTGCCGGTCAGCCGTTAATTATTGACCTTGATGCATTAAAAGAATACAAGCTTCTGTCAGAAGATGATTTTACTGATATGCCGGAATGGGATCCCGTTCACATCGATTACGGAACCTTGATCACATTTAAGACAAAGCTGTTAAAGCTCGCTTACGAACGTTTTACTGATCCTGACTACGAGGACGGATTATCAACAGACGAGGAACAGATGGCAGCATTTGCTTCTTTCAAAAAGGATTCCTCCTGGCTCGCTGACTACTCCCTGTTTATGGCAGGTAAGGATTTCCATGAAGGAATGCCTTGGTATATGTGGGAGGATTCCCTGAAAGCACCTACCAAAAGACAGCGTACCACATGGGAAAAGAAGCTTGCAAATGAGATCGGTTACTATGATTTCATCCAGTTCTTATTCCATACACAGTGGATGGCGATCAAGGAATACGCAAATGAAAAGAACATCAGCATCGTAGGTGATGCTCCGATCTTCCTTGCATGGGACAGTGCCGATGTATGGAGCCATCAGGAGCTTTTCATGCTGGATTCAAAGGGATACCCAACAGAGGTTGCCGGTGTACCACCTGATTATTTCTCAGAGACCGGACAGTTGTGGGGCAACCCACTGTATAACTGGTCAAAGCATACCGCTACCGGTTATGAATGGTGGATTGAGCGAATCAAATACCAGTTCACTCTGACAGATTTCTTAAGGATTGACCATTTCAGAGGATTTGACCGGTACTGGGCTGTACCTTATGGCGAAGAAACCGCCATCAACGGAGAATGGAAGCCCGCTCCCGGTATCAACTTCTTCACACAGTTACAAGCAAATCTTGGCTATGACCTTCCGATCATCGCTGAGGATCTGGGTGAGATTGACGATTCTGTTATCGAATTGCGTGACAAATTCAATCTGCCGGGCATGAAGATCTTACAGTTTGCATTTGAAAATCCGGAAGAAAATGATTTCCTTCCGCATAATTATACAAGAAACTGCGTATGCTACACAGGAACACATGACAACGACACAACACTTGGCTGGTATCAGAAAGCATACGAAGCATCCAAGGACAAGCTTCGCCGCTATTTCAGCACAGATGCCAGTGATATCTGCTGGGTTATGATCCGTGCATGTTTCTCATCTGTCGCAAATATGGCTGTTGTTCCTATGCAGGATGTTCTGAAATTAGATTCATGGGCTCGTCTGAATACTCCGGGTGTAGGGGAAGGCAACTGGGCTTGGCGCTTTGAGGATAAAGACATGGATACTAAATTAGAAGAACGTCTATTTGAGACAGCAAAACTCTACGGCAGATAGAACAGGAGGATATATTTGAGAACCATTATTACTGTACTGTTTGCAGTACTTGGAATCATATTTTGTTTTCCATATCATCTGTATCTGAAGCAGCTTGCAAAAAAGGATCAGGACAAAGCTTACATCAAGGCTCAGAAGCTGGTAAAAGGATTTTTCGGAGCAGTTATGTTCTTAACCGGATGTAAGCGAACAGTTATCGGCAAGGAAAACATTCCTGCCGACCAACCGGTCATGTTCGTTGGTAATCATCGAAGCTATTTTGATATTTTATCCTGTCACAATGCAATCGATATGCCGCTTGGCTTCATGTCCAAGGACAATATCAAGGATATACCTCTGCTTTACAAATACATGGATGATATCGGATGCACCTATCTGGATCGTACCGATCTGAAAAAGGGTCTGGAAACGATTTTGCAGACTGCTGATATCATCAAATCCGGTCACTCCATGATGATCTTCCCGGAGGGAACAAGAAATAAGGGCGACGAACTGCTGCCATTTAAAGACGGTGCATTCAAGATCGCTCAGAAAGCCGGATGTCTGATCATTCCGGTTGCTATCTGCGGAACAGACAAATGTATGGAAGCAAATAAACATAATTTCCTTCACAGCAGCAAAGTTGTGATCGAATTCTTAGAGCCGGTTGATATCCGTGGATTGAAGCCGAAGGAACGTAAAGAGGTTCTGGATGCAATCCCAGGTAAGATTCAGGCAGCCCGGTTAAAAAATCTGCCTATGATTGAAAAATAATATAATTGCAAATTGTATATATATTTGATTACTTTGACTTGCCAATACAGGGACATTTGAGTCCGCCGGTCCTTAGATGGCGCAGAAGCGGCATCTTAGTACCGCTGCAGGGGTAACTGAGATCTTAGCGAGGTATTTTCGAGCTTAGTTCGAAGTTATGCAGCGCAGAAACGAGCGGAAGCGTTCCCTGATTGGTAAGGTCAAAAGTAATCATAATATATACAATTTGCAATCACAGACAAATAATGAAATATAAGGAGGAACTTATTATGCCTTGGTGGGGATGGATGTTAATCGTCATCGCAATATTAGTTGTAATCTTAGTAGTACTTTACATAGTAGGAAACCGCCTGCAGAAGAAGCAGAGCGCACAGAAAGAAGCTATGCTTCAGGCCGCACAGCCTGTCACGATGCTGGTCATCGATAAAAAGATGCTGCCTATGAAAGATGCAAATCTTCCGAAACAGGTATTGGAATCAACTCCAAAGCGTTACCAGAAAGCCAAGCTTCCTATCGTTAAAGCCAAGATTGGCCCACAGATCATCAATCTGATCTGCGACGATGGAATCTTTGATGTTATGCCTGTCCGTGGCGAAGTTAAAGCTATGGTCAGCGGTATCTACATCACAAGCGTTAAGAATGTTCGTGGTAAGAAAGCACCGGAGCCTGCAAAGAAATCATTCAGCCAGAAGCTTCGTGCAAAACAGAAGAAATACGAGCAGACTTATGAGCAGGAAACTGCCAGCATGAAACTCAGCAAAGAAGAAAAAGCCGCAAGAAAAGCAAAGGCAAAGGAAGAAAAAGAAAGGGCAAAGAAGATCCAGTAATCATGATAAATACTCGTGTCGACCTCAGAAAATTAGTTATTACCTGTCTGGTTCCGGTTACCGCATTACTGATACATAATATTGTCTATCTTGCAGGCACCCGGATCTGTGATCTTACAGGCAGTCAGACTGATTCTGTCGGCAGTATCACATCATGTATTTCATATATTCTTTGTATCTGTATTTTCGGATATTTTTATCTGTCCGATCATTCAAAAACAAAGCACGCAGGAAAGAAAAATCCTTTCCTGCGTGCTTTTGTTATCTTTATTTTACTGCTGATCCTTGGTATCAGTCTTCAGCTCTTAACAACCTGTATTCTTCGTCTGATCGACACTTATAGGCCGGAGCTCCTAACCTCATACCATGAACGGGTACAGCGGTCATTTTCCATCAACAATGGAATCATCCGTATCTGTACAGTCACACTTCTCGCACCGATCGCAGAAGAATTCGCCTTCCGGGGAGTGACACTGAAGCTGTCTGTCTCTGCATTTCACACGAAGCATGCCACCCTCTGTGCGATCCTGTTCACAGCATTCTGTTTCGGCTGTTATCATGGAAATGTCGTTCAGTTCTGCTACAGCGTTCCGGCCGGAATCATTCTGGGCTGTCTTGCCGTATGGTCAGGCTCCCTGATCCCAGGCATGATCCTTCATATAATCTTAAACGCTTCTTCCTATGTGATCGGAAGTATAGCGATCTCCCCCTCTATACTGTGGGGAATCATCGGAATCACCTGTATCCTGATTATGATTTGTATGAAATTAATAAGGCGGTCTATCTGACGGACTAGCTTTATATTGACATTAGCGAAGATTCCGTAATGAAATGCACATTGTCAGTAAATACGGGTGCCTGTTTGAGTCCGAAGGACGAGTTGGCACAGGAGTATTTACGAATCAGACATGTGCATTGAATAGGAATCGCAGCAAGTCAATATAAAGCTAGTCCGCCAGATAGACCGCCTTATTTATTCTACGCTACAAAATATCGTGACAAATGATATACCAGAACCTTCTCATCCGGGTCTTCTTCATAACCGGATAATTTGATCATCTTCTTTAAAACGAACAGGTTGCAGTCACGGATTGCTTTCTGATATTCAAATGTCGGATAATAGATCAGAAGTTCAATATCTCTCGGCTGTCTCCGCACCGATGCGATGATATTATCCAGCACCTTTTTGAAGGTCGCGCCGGAAAATGGATTGAAGAAATAGAAATAATTGTCTTCATCTCCGATCTCATATGCCTCCGCTTCCACATTCAGGAACTGCATCCGTTCCTCCTGATCAAGGAATTTGCTCTGATAGCTTGCGGCATTTGTCAGAAGTCTGTCATAGACCCTGGCATTGTTCTCGATTCCAACCGTCCGGCAGTAATGTCTGGAATTACAGTAAAAAAGCACTCTGCCAAGTCCGCAACCAAAATCCACAAGCGTATCTTCCGGCTCCATGCTGATCTCGTCGAACATCGTCACCAGATCATTATAATATGTAACCTCATAATTATTATCTTCTTCGTTCACCGGAAGACATACATCCATATCTCCAAATGCTGTCTCCGCGATCGTTTCAATCCCCAGAAAGCTGTCGAAGGATTTCTCACTACCCATATATATTTATACCCCTTCGTAGTCCGCAGTCACATTCAGACTGCAATCCGTAATATAATCATTGTTAAAGTCAATACAGTAACGAATATCAATCCGGATTCCCTTCTCTGACTGCTCCATATGATATTCCTCCGTACAGATATTCATACAGATCGGTCCAACCGGAGTTGCATAATGCACCGAGCTGTTCTTCTCCCGGTCAAATAACATAACCGTGTTCACGCTGCCACGTTTCGTAAGCTGTAATGCATGCTCATCGAACCGCAGAAGATTCTTCACCGGTTCTTCCACATCTTCAATAAATTCGTCATATTTGATATAGCGGTTTCCGTTTTTCTCAGAGTATGTTCCCCGCGTCTCAAGCTCCAGAACCTCCGGTTCATCATCCGCTCCGGCAACACTCTGCACACCCGTTACTTTTATCTTTATATCTCTCGTCGTCATAAATTATCTTTCAAATGCCATCTCAATTAAGGTATTTACAAGGGTCTTGATATCATATCCCTCTGCATCCCACAGCATCGGATACATACTGATCGATGTAAATCCCGGCAATGTGTTTACTTCATTAAATATTACACGATTGGTGTCTTTCTCAAGGAAGAAATCCACACGGGCAAGTCCAAAGCCGTCAATCGCATTAAAGATACGGATTGCTTCTGCACGGATCTCGTCCTCAGCTTCTTCCGGTATATCTGCCCCGATGATCGTCTTGGAATCTGCATTGTTGTATTTTGCATCAAAATCATAGAAATCTGCATTTGCGGCAGCAAGGATCTCTCCAACACCGGATGCCTTTGTATGATTGCCATATCCAAGTACACCACATTCCAACTCTCTGCCAACGATCGTTTCCTCGACAAGGATCTTGGAATCATGGTTGAGTGCCTCATGCAGACCAGCTTCTAACTCGGCTCTGTCATGTGCCTTTGTAACACCCTTTGATGAACCTGCGGATGATGGTTTTACAAATACCGGATAGTTTAACTCGCTCTCTACCCGATCCATCGCAACATCCAGATCATCAAAATCATCTTCTACTACAGGAACAAATTTTGCCTGTGTTACATTGATATGATCAGCAATGATCTTTGTATGGAATTTGTCCATTGCAGCAGCCGATGCAAATACGCCGCAGCCCACATATGGAATGTCCGCCATCTCAAACAATCCCTGAATCGTACCGTCTTCTCCATATAAACCATGCAAAACAGGGAAAATAACATCTACAGGCTCCGCATAGATTCTGTCGCCATCTTTTATGATAATCTCTTTTGCAGAATCCGGTGAAATCACTGCACGAACCTGACTGTCGTACCAGCTTCCGTCAGCAATACTCTCAATGCTGTCAGCCTTCAGCCATTTGCCATCCTTTGTGATTCCGATCAGTGTCATATCATATTTGTCCGTATCCACCGCTTTGGCAACTGTCTGAACTGAAATGCATGAAACTTCATGTTCCGATGATCTTCCTCCAAAAATAACTACCAGTTTTTTCTTAGTCATATTCCCTTGAGCTCCTTTGAAATATATAATCAAAATATCTCATATCATACCACAACCACCTATATAATTCAAGGATTCCGGGGATTTAGGGGTAGATGGAAAAGTCAGTCATAATCTTTTCAACGTCACACACAAAGTTTCATAATACCCGGCCGGATAAGCAACGCCATTCAAGGTTGCTGCCGGAAGGTTCAGATACTCAAAAGCTGACCATGCAGTAACCGGGATGCCGTATTCTTCTGCGCTTTCCTCTGCACAGGCATCGATATATTCTTTGCTCAGTATCAGATTCTTTCGCACAATGCTTTTCTCCTGATCGTTATAGTCTGCGCCAAGCTTCTCGGCTATACCGTAAAGTACCGCCTGCTCAACATATGAAGTAAATTCATCCAATTGCTTATCCGATAAATTCTCATTTCCCTCATATCTTATTCGAATACGGATAACATCTGATGTCTTATTCTGAGCATTCATCTGACTCTCCGCACTTGCATTTCCTGCTATATCATCATACATTGCTTCCAGTTCCTGTAACTGCTTCTGTGTTTCATACGCATTTAATGTTGTGCCATCCAGAATCCGAAATGCAGTCTGGATATCATTTGACCGTTCTGTATCCTGACCATCCGAGGGCTCAAGACCATTTACCACCTGCTGGCTCGATCCATCATTCTTACCGTCTGCCTGTGAAGTTTTGTCACTGGTTATTCCAGCATAATTTTCCTCTGTACTGTCACAGGCTATATCTTCATTTTCTTCCGCATATTCGATCAGGTTCATCACCTGCTCTACGCTGTTTTTCGCGCTATATAATCTTTTCAGTGCTCCCATTTCCACATATAATGTTCCACAAAATAAACCGATCAGGATTCCGGCAACTGCCGCCCTTACTGCTCTACCCATTTCCATAACCTCCATTTTTCTTTATCTACATTAACGAAATAGTCTATATCTGATATATTTAAATTTCTTTATTATTGAAACAAATTCTGTTTCACACTCTTTATCAATAACTAATACTTTAAACGAATGTCTACTCCCCCAGTGTCGCCAGACACTCTCCTTTGTAATGCGTTGCGATATATTTCCGGATGCTGCCGGACGCTTCACCCTGATAAAGCGAATCGGTGCAGATCACTTCTACATAATTCGTTACAAATTCTTTTATCAGCTCCGGATACATCTGTCGCAGGGTTTCTTCGGAATCCACCACGATATATTCAACATGGCTCAGATCAAGGCTCCGGTCATGCGCCTGATCATATTCAGCCCGTGCCTGCTGCAGGCTCTCCGCAACAACCGGATACTCCCGCTCCTCCGATTCGGCTGCTGACTCCGCTCCCTCCAGACTGTCTGTAACAAATGTGTACTCGTAGCCTCCTTCTGTCTCAGAGATCATAACCACACGGAGATAGTCTACCGCTTCAATGGATCTGTCCATGCATCCGGACAACATACAGGCAATCAGAACTCCACCGATCACTTCTGCAGCCATCTTTGCAAGCTTCCCCGGATTCGTCCGTTTCCGTCCTGCAAATGCCGGTACAAGAACAGACAAAGGAATATCCACAGCAGCAATGTAGATCATGAATGCCCGGCCGGCATCCCGTTCTCCAAGGAACCTGCCCATCCACAAAAACAACAGAAACAAAACAACCACGCAGCCGCTTCTTATCCACAGGCTTCTTTTTTCTTCCATCACTTTTTTATCCATTGCATTATCAGAATCACGTCCATGAAACTCTGTACTCTTATCATTCCCGGCTGCTCTCATCCCGCCGCTCTTTTTCCATACACAGATGATCTTCCAGATCTCATCCACAAACTGACAAATGAATACAATGTGGATAGCCAGAAGCAAGAGTCCGAAGATTATAAGCAGATAACAGGCGAGTAAACCGAGCCTCGCATTTGCACCTCCGGGGAACATCATCGCACCCACAACATTTAGTATTCCCTTTGAAGTCATTGTTTTGCTCTGCAAGCCAAGTAGTGATATCACAAAACAGGAAGCAACAAGGGCTAACACAACCGGAACAGATACCGTCCACACCAGTATCCCTCGTCTTCGTTTCTCTACTCTCAGATAAAGATACATGACAAATTCCAGCATACATAACCCTACCATCATCAGATATCCTTTTATCAAAATCTGACATATCGTGTTACATACAGATGCCTGCATCTGAAATTCTGCATATTCTTTTAGTCGGGAAAAATCAGCATTCCAGAATCCACAAATGACAAACAGCACCAATGCGATCCCGATTCCGATCACACTTGCTTCCGCAAATCCGATATAACCACGCAGTCCCTTTCCTGCCATATAGAAAAGTGTCAGTAATACCGGAACAACCAGAACCATTCCTGCATAATCCGGCAGCATCAGGATCCGGCTCCCCTGTACAAAGAAATAAAGCAAAAAAAGAACCCGAATTGCATATCTGATCACATAAATAGATGCAATAGCCACTTTTTTCTTATTATTCCATACTTTTGCACCCGTTATCTCTGCCTTTTCTTTAGCGGGATCTGACAATTTCACTACACCAGAAAGCGCAAGATGTAGTAGCACCACATAAACCAGAGCAAGTATTAGCATCAAAAAAAGTGATAAAACACCGTTGTTTTTGGAAAAATCCGTCATAATCTGTACCATGTTCCAGAAAGTAATCGGGAAAATCAGGCAAGTTCCCGTTATAAAAAGCTGTCGGAACGTCACATTTCTATAATCCATATATTGATTCACACCCATTCATCATTACTTTTTGCGAAGCCTCCTGCGTTCTCTATGGTTCGCCCATGCCGGTCGAAAGATAATTTTTTTGATTGGCTTACGAATGACAAAATCTTCCATTCCATCCTCTGCATAGCCACAGGTTACGACCGGTGCCATGTACGGAACACCAAAGCTGTTCAGACCGGCAAGATGATAGATCAATAAAAGCATCACCAGAAGGAAGCCATACAGTCCAAAAAAAGCAGCCGCCAGTATAGTTAGAAATTTTAAAAGACGGAACACCGACGCAAAAGCTTCATTTGGAATTGCAAAAGAAGCAATCGCTGTCAGCGCAACTACGATCACCACGATGGTACTGACAATCCCTGCTTCCACCGCAGCCTGTCCAACGATCAAACCACCAACAACACCGATCGTATTTCCCAGCTGACTCGGCAGACGGATTCCTGCCTCCCGCAGCAATTCAAACAACAACTCCATGATCAAAACCTCTAACACGATCGGAAAAGACAACTGATTTCTTGCAACTGCGATCGCATAGAGAAGTTTATCCGGTATCACCTCCCGGTGATAACAGGTAACAGCTATATAGAAGCCCGGCAACCCCACCGCGATAAATGCCGCTATATAACGAATGATTCTGGCAAAAGTTGCAACCGGCCAACGGTTATAATAATCATCGGCAGTCTGGAATAATGTATTGATCGTCGCCGGCGCGATCAGAACCTCCGGTGAATTGTCAAATACAACTACTACCCTGCCATCTGCCAGTGCTGCTGCCGCTTTATCCGGTCTGGTTGTTGACTGGAATACCGGAAACGGTCGGTACCATTTCTTCTCCATCAGATGTTCTGCCATGCCACTGTCAAATATGGCATCTATCTCATATTCATTCATCCGTTCTTTCACCTGTTCAACCAGCTTCTTCTCTGCAATATCCTCAATATACATGATTCCATACTCGGTTCTGGAACGAACACCGATCGTATTCTGGATCAATTTTAATCTTGTATCTTTAATTCTCCGCCGAATAAGGGCTGTCGATGTACGGATACTTTCATTAAAGCTATCCCTAGGACCACGCATTCCACCCTCGGTAGAACTTTCTTCCACCCCACGTACCGGCAGCTTCTTGGAAGACACAACAAACGCCTGATCTGCATCCGATACAAATACCGCTGTGTCTCCTTTTAATATCGAAAACATCACATTTTTGAAGTCATTTTCTGCCTTTATATCCGCCGATTGTGTCTCAAATGAATCCATTGCCTCCCACAGGGAACTGCCATGCTCATGCCGCCACTCCCAGGTCACAGGCTTAATGATCGTATCCTCGATCAGACCATTGTCACATAACCCATCAATGTACACTACATAGATTGCTCCTACCGAAGCGGATGTCTCATCTGCTGATCCGATGGTATCTTCTGCATACACATCCATTCCGGTTCTTCTTACAGTAAATCGACGTTCCACGACGTCTCCCCAATCAGCAAACAGTGCCTTTACCCGGCTGATATTTGCATCTATGTCTTTATCGATCCGGCTGTCTGCACTATAAATTCCGCCTTCCGCATCTCTGTCTTTCCCCAAACGTTCCACCTCCCGCTGCTCCTATGTATATTTATATTTTTTACGACTCTGACCGACTTACCCCAACCTTATTCCTCCATGATCTAACTATTACTTGTTTTATCTTCTTACTATTTCCAGTATTACCAGCAACTCTCTGAACTATACATAAAATGTTACATTGAATCATGATATAATGAACGCAAAATTATTTGCTTGCAAGGATGCTGTTTTTGCGGAATGCATAGAATGTGCGAAGCACATGATATAATGATGAAAAATCGCTTGCTTGCAAGGGTCGATTTTTCGAATGCATTGAACGAGTACGATATAATGATCATTACGATGGGATGCGCTTGCACAAATCCCCAAAAGCTTCTATAGTAATTACATAAAATCATAGAATTGCTCACACATGACGAAACCCGACAACATTCAAATAGCTTCCGTTTCATCAGCGCCATATAGAATCTTAACCGGAAATATAGAAATACCATGGCTTCACAAACCACCCAGAAAGGAAACAAAAAAATGATAAAATCAGATAATATATCCGACAACAAAAAACATACAACAGATCCAATTTATAAATCAGACAACAGAAATGCTACGGCAACCCCACACGCCAGATTAGAAAACAGGAAACTACGCCTTGCCATCCTCGGTGCAGGCGGTATCGCCCGCAAAATGGCGGAAACCGTCAACCAGATGGAAGATGTGGAACTCTATGCTGTAGCAAGCAGAACGGAAGAAAAAGCCAGACAGTTTGCAGATACTTATCATGCATCCAAATGGTATGGCTCTTATGAAGAAATGGTTGCCGATGACGGGATCGATCTTGTCTACGTTGCAACTCCACACTCCCACCATAAAGAGCATACGATGCTGTGTCTGAATTATAACCGGGCTGTTCTGTGTGAGAAAGCATTTGCCGTAAATACAAAAGAAGCCGAAGATATGATCCGGCTTGCAAAAGAGAAAAATATATTACTGGCGGAAGCGATGTGGGTTCGCTATATGCCAATGTCATTTACTTTAAAAGAAATTATAGATTCCGACGTTATCGGAAAAATAACAGGGCTGACCGCAAATCTTGGTTATTCCCTGATGCAGGTAGAACGTCTGATTCGCCCGGAGCTTGCCGGAGGTGCTCTCTTAGATCTTGCACCATATACCTTAAACTTTGCGACCTGGGTGCTTGGCGACAACGTATCAACAATCCACACAACGATGACTCCACACGAAACAGGCGTAGACAAAACAGAATTTATCAACCTGACATACCCGGACGGTGCGATCGCTGGTCTGTTCACAACTATGGAATCAGCCACCGACCGCCGCGGCGTGATCTACGGAACAAAAGGTTACATCGAGGTTGACAATATCAATAATTACGAGGCATTCCGTATATATGAAAATGACCGCCGACTGGTTCAGACGATCAACTGTCCTGCCCAGATCAGCGGCTACGAATATGAAGTGCTCGCCTGTAAGAGAGCACTTGAAAAAGGTCTGACTGAATGTCTGGAAATGCCACATGAACATACTTTATATATCATGCGGCTATTTGACGAGATACGAAAGAGCTGGTAACAGCATACAAAAATCCCACTATAACAGATGATATGCACCTCTTTCACTGATTGTCCAATAAAAAGGGGACATCTATCATCTGTCACAGTGGGATCTCTTTAAATATTCATTTATCTAAGCAGCATATTGCCTGATAATAGCTGAACCAACGGATAATACTTTGCTGCAGTAAATCCTGACAGGTACAGCAGCAATGGCAAAAGCGCAACGGCTGCCGCACAGAATATCGCACCATTTGTGCTCCTGATCAGCTTTCCAACTAGAACATAGAGTACAGTCAGTACCAGAATCGTGATCAACCGAATTCCAGATACCAGCAGGAAATATCCGGTAATACTGGTTGATATGCCAACCTGTTCCAGACACGGAAGAGACTGTGCCAGATATTTTCCTCCTGCCAGCCCAATTTCTCTTTTCACCCACATAAGTTCAGGCAGATAAACGATCATGTATACAACAAGAATAATAAGCAGCATCCGAAATGCCTTGATCACATGAAGTTTCCTGTAATTCTCTGTAATATCAATAATGCCATTGATCTTATATCTGTAATCCTCCAGATACAGAAATGCAGTTGTAAGCATCAGTACAACGATTACCTTCGCTGCATTCATCACGTCATCCTTATAGTCTTTGCTTCCGGCAAGGATATTCCAGCCTCTGGCATAGACAAATCCTATCCGTTCCAGTACAGCAGGATCGGCTTCCGAAACCTGTGACGTGATTCCACATTGCTGCTTAATATAATCCACATATTCCAGACAGCGAAAGAAACTCTCCTCATTTGCAAGCTGCTTATTCATCTCATCCCATTTATCATTATACTCTTTTTCAGTTATCTTCCCTGCAGCGTAGTCCCGGTCAACCCGATCTTCTTCTTCGTGAAGTTTTTCGTACCATTCTTCCTCTGAGGCTATATAATCCAGCTTTTCCTGTGTAACCACACCTTCAATCTGACTGATATAATATTGGTATGCATATTCATTTGCACTCCACCGTACAGATTTGTTCTGATAAATGTACACCTGAAATCCAACCAACAGAAAAATAACAAATATCATCTTATATCCCAACCATAACTTATAGCCTTCCAGTCTCCATACTGAGGAAAATATCCTGCGGGATTTTGTACCTTTTTTTCGTAATCGTATACGACTCTCCCGATAATCACTGCTTCCCTCCAGATAGATTACCGACGATATGATAAGAAATCCTGCCAACAACACTGCACAGATAATACAGTCCAGATAGATTGCAGGCTCTGCATGAGATATCAGATTATAATTCTCATATTGAAAAAATCTGGTTGTATCCAGCATTGAAAAAATAGAGAATCGATATAAAAATGTCAGATTCAGTTTCTCTCCCAATACGGAAAACAGCAATTCTACAAACATGGCAACCGCCGACCATACACACAACATAACTTCATTTGAAGAAACAACTGCAAATGTAAATAATGCTGCAAGGATCACTGCAAAGATCAGAATCTTTACCAAACAGACAAGAACAACAAATGTACTGATCCTGCAGGAAAAGCCATATCCAATATAATCCATCAGGCTCTGTACCGGTGCTGACAGATCTACAGCTCCAAACTTCCATTCGGCAATCAAAATATTACTTAAGAATACTCCCGCCACAAATAATGCCATATAGACAAATGCTGCCGCATACTTAGACAACAATAAACGACTGTCTCCATTCCACGTTGTCTTATACAGATTTGCCAGACCATTCTTCTTATCCCGCAGCACCAGTTCCAGCACCAGAACAACCAGCAGGAAAAATATCAGAACATAACTTCCGGTAAAATTCAATGCCTTACAGATTCCATATCCGCCAACAAAGGATGCTTCTGTTCCCACAAGTCTTTCAAAATCCCTCTTTGTCCGTTCCAGATTACTGATCGAGAACTTTGTCTGAAATATGGAAATCGACTGATTCATCTCTGCATCTTCTATAACCTTCTGCAGATATTCGTCATACGTTGTGCTTGCCATATATTCATCAAACAACTGTTTATATGTCTCTGATTCCGGATCTTCCATATACATATCCATAATGGAATCCGGATCTGTCCGAAGCCTTGCATACTGTGTACTATCCACCTCATCAGTAGCAAAGGCTACGATCAACAGGCCCACATTCATAACTAAAAACAACAAAAAACATAATATTAATTTCCGGTTATATAAAATAGCCCGTATTTCATTTATAAAAAATCGAAAAAATCCACCTCTTCGTCCGGAATGACTGATGGTAGCAGCTTTTTCCATTTGTTTTGATCTACTCATATCGTCCTCCATTTCCACAGGCAGCCACTTTCTCTATCCGGAAATGACCAACCTGCAAAAAGCTACTCTCCAAATATACTTAAATATACATCTTCCAGATCCGGATTCTCTTTATCCGTGATTCTTCCGGTCAGGATCTCTGGTGCTGCCATCTCGATCAACACACCTTTTTTCAGCAGCATGATCTGACTTGCTATATCCTCAATATCCTGAACAACATGAGTAGCAATCAAAATAATCTTCCCTGCAGAATTATCATGAATCAGATTCCGTACATGGATCCTCTCCTTCGGATCCAGTCCTGCTGTTGGCTCATCAAAAATAATGATCTTTGAATCCCCAAGAAATGCCTGCGCGATCAGCAGTCTCTGCTTCATACCGCCGGAATATGTTCCGACCTTTCGATCCAGTACATCAAGAAGATTTACCTTTGATGCGTATTTCTCGATCTCATCATTCAGTACTTTTTTCTCTACTCCTTTCAACAATCCCATATATGCAAGGAACATCCGTCCGGTATAAAACGGATAGATCGCCTGCTGCTGTGGCATATAACCGATCAGCCGCTGATATTCCCGTTTCAGGGTATGAATATCTGTTCCATCCAGATAAATTTCTCCTGCTGTCGGTTTGATATTTCTTGTAATCAACTTCATCAAGGTACTTTTTCCTGCACCATTGGGCCCCAACAATCCATAAATTTCCTCTGAGAATGTCATGGAAAAATCATCAAGCGCCGTTGTATTCTTATATTCTTTCGAGATATGCTCCAGTTTTAATTCCATATCCTCATCCCCTTTATCACTCTTCCGGCCATTTCACCCAGTCAAATGCTTCCACAGTATTCTGATCTGCATTCTCCAGTTTTGTAAAATATGTATCCCGGAATTCTGTCCATCCTGTCACCGTCTGTTCACTCTGATCCGATGTGATTACATCTCCTGGCTTCATACCAGTATAATCATGTCCATCTATATATATCTTGTCACTTGATTCATCCAAGCCATAAATATCGGATATATAAGTTCCTTCTTCTGTAAAACAGGTATTTGCCAGATAAACAGTTCCTGTATCACATTGATAAAAAAACTTATTGTAATCTGTATTAATTGCATACAAGTATCGGTCCATACAATAAATATCTCCATCTACAATCCGAAAAATTTCTTTCTGATTCTGCAAGTCTGCATCACACGAATATATCACAGTCCATTCTACACCATTATCCAATTCCTTCGTTTCTATATAAATGCCACTTGCAGTACTGATTATATTAAAGGATTTCCCATATTCTGTATTTAAATTATCTGCAACAATTTCATCTTTATGGGTTTCTATATTATATGTAAGCAGTATAGTGTGCCTGTTTCTCTGGCTATCTTTATAACCATATGTCAGATAAATTTTTTCTTTGTTTTTATTATTTAATATATGAAGTGTTGAATTGTCATGTTCTGCATCTCCTTCATAACTTAACAATACTCGTAACCGCCTCCATCTCAGATCATATGAATACAACGTGCAATCAAGCTGATATTGATTCAATTTAAATCCATCATGATATTTCCATGTAGTAAAATATAATATTCCATCTATCATTTCCATATCAAAAACAGCGCCTTCATCTGCCGAATACAGAATACTCACTTTACTTCCATCCTTTTCTACTTCACGAATCTGTACAGCCCCTTTATATACAGCATCATCCTCATCATTAATTGTTACCTCAGAATCAAATTCACTTATATATAGTTTATCTTCATAATAAAGCATACTAGATCCCAGTCCAAATATATACGCATTACAGTTTTCTGTATTATGCTTGCAATTAGCTTTATTGCAAACCACTACCGATTTTCCCGTCTTTGAATCCAAAAAATAAAGAACATTTCTTTTTATATAATACATACCATCATCCGCAAAAGCTCTTAATGAAGAATATTCCACTTCATCTGGATATTTTTTTATTTTTCGTATGACAACATATCCTAATCCCATAATCAAACCAACGCATAAAATAATACAAATAATGCGCATCGTTTTATTCATCTAATAACCCCGCTTTCATCCTAAAAATCATAGGAAAATGCTCTGTTATAGCAAATTTCCTATGATGTCATCATTGTTAAATTATTCAGCAATATAAATTAATACTCTACTCGTCCTTTACCGTATGCTGCTGTATAATTTCTTCCATTCTTACTTACTGAGAATGTATTTCCCTGTACTAAATCATCAATACTATCGTCAACACTTGATGCCGTTGAACTTTCCCTAATCCACAATGTAACTTTGTCACATGGATTTGACGCTGTAAATGTATTTTTTATTGCCGACTTTGTCCTTGTTATACGCATATACCCCAATTCAGCGGAACTTCCCGATTTTCGAATATAATATGTATAAGTTGCACCTCCCCCATAATAATTTGTCTCTACAGCAGCAGCATGCACCGGAACCATTGCCGTTCCAAATACCATTACTGCCACCATAGCTGCAATCATTAATTTATTTTTCATTATCTTTACCATTTTGCTCATTTAAAAATCTCCTTTGTATGTTTTCCTATACCTTCAAACATGCATATTTACATTTCTACTTATGCAATGCTACCCTCCTTTGTTTTGTATTTACATACATATGAAAAAGCGGTATATTTATCTCATGTACTTTTTCATAAGTATATATAGCTGTGAGGCTCTGGTTCTCTTCGCAAAATTGTGCCAGAGTCTCCCTTTTTGTAAAGCACATGAGCTATCGTCAGCCAGTGCCCTTACATCTATATCCATTGACCATCTTTATATAATGATCAAGGTATATCGATTCCATTTTTCTATTTACTTATTGGATTTGTAATCTTTCTTACAGAAAGATTATGTGTACTATTTATTGTCTTAATTGTTGCTTTCACATTACAATACGGATTTGACGGTGGATTACTGCTTGTATACACAAAAGTTCTAGTATTTTTCCCTGTCTTACCGGAATGTGTTGCAGCATTATTATGCCAAGTTGATATTCCTTCTGCCTGCGTACTTAATACACTTGATTTCAATGTCACACTTGATGATATAGACATTACTACCTGATATTGTGGTTGTTTCTTAGAATTTTTGCCTAAATAATAATATGCAAAGCTGCATGTAATCTTATCGTTCGCTATTGATTGAGGCATTATTTTAATTTCTTCTTGGTTATCCGATTCATAAACTACTGTTCCATCATATTTTATATGTACAACTTCCTGTCCTATCAGCTCCATTGTATTTTCTGTTTCTTTTTCCACTACTATAGATTCCGTTGTTTTCGCATGGACGAACATTGGAAGTTCCAATATTAACATACATGCTAATGCCATACTTATTATCTTTCGCACTACTTTCTTCATTTTCTTACATCTCCTTTTTTCTTTTTTGTTTTATAAAATGCCAGATAACATTTCCTATACATACAATAACACACATTGACTCGAATACTATTTTTATTATTGCTGTCTTTATGTTAAGGTCATATTCCGTATATACTAGCATTCCAGGTCCCGGACTAACATATATATAATTGTATCCCCTATACAGTATCCTACATTCCGTAAACAACAGATATCCCACCACGATTCCGATCAATATCCAGATCACAGCAAGCGCCCATTCTTTCGTTCGCTTTCTCATTCCGAGATCTTCATATTCCTGAATAATGTCTGAGGCTTCTCCTAGTTCTGCGATTGCTTCCTCTATGGTTTCTCCTTCTGCCAGTTTATCATCTAATGATCGTCCCAGATCCTTTACCATCTGTATCCGTTCCTTTAATGGTGCATGCAGATGCATGAATATCTTCATAAGATATTTCTTCTTTTTCATTTCTTTTGTTCCCCTTTTTATTTATAGCTCATTATCTTTTTTCTTTGCTTTTCTTCGTCTTTTATAATGATAGATCACATTTCCCATGCAAATACAAAAACCTATGCTTTCCACAATCACTTTGCCCCACGTTCCCCCTGCCTTTGGTCTAAAATCAATCCACTCATATCCTGTCGGTGCTATATACTGATTGATCTCATGATATCCGGTATATAATGTATATCCGTCAATCACCAACAGAACACCAAGACAGATTCCAACCAGGATCCAGAGCATCATCCATACATACTCCTTTGTCTGCTGCCGCATACCGATATCGTTATACTCTTCTGTCAGTGCGGAAGCTTCACCAAGCTCCTCAAACACTTCATCGATCGTCATGCCCGAGTCCAATTTATCATCTATAGATCGTCTTATCTCTTTTACAAACTGCATCCGCTGTCCAAATGGTGCATGCAGTAAAATAAATATTTTAATCAGATATATGTTTTTTCTCAAAGCCTCGTACCATTCCTTCTATCTGCGCCCAGCAACTCCACTGTTCTTCCAATAGAAGCTTCCCTTCTTCTGTAATCTTATAGAATTTCTTTGGTTTTCCATTCTCGGATGCCATCACCCATTCACTAACGATCGCACCATCTTCTTCTAATCTGTGCAGGATCGGATACAGTGTTCCTTCTTTGATATCCATTCCGGCAACACATCGTGCATTAAAACGATTGACAATGTTATAACCATAATCCTTTTCATCTGCTATGATCTGCAGGATAAGCATGGGAAGTATGCCTTTTTTAAACTGATTTATACTTTGATTTGCCATAATTTCTCTTCCTATTATTTTATACCTAGTAATACCAAGTATATGGCATACATATGTATTTGTCAATTTATTTTACACGCTTGATGTATTCAGAACACCTCTACTATAACAGATTGTTCCTGAAAAAACTGCAAAATGAACCGAGTGGTCAAAAACAGGGAGTGAACGGTAAATTTCTTACTGTCCACTCCCTGTTTTTGACCACTCAGTCTTATATAGTATCCTGTTTCTGTTTGATATTCTGAATCACGATCTGTTCCTGATCGTAAATATGCTGATGCATAACTGCTTTTGCTTTCTCTACATCTCCATGCAATATCGCCTCCGTGATCTCGTCATGCTCACGAAGCAGCTTGCCATGATATCCGGTATCCCGCACATATTCCACACGGTATCGGTACACCTGCTCTCCGAAGTTCTTGGTAAGACTCACAAGTCTTGGATTGTTGCTTAATTCACAGATTGTCTCATGAAAGGCAACATCTGTATCTACGATATCCGGCACACGACCGGAACGGACTGCCTCACGGAAATTCTCACAGGCTTCTCTTAATCTGAGTCTGCCGTCTTCATCAATCCGCTTGCAGGCAAGTTCGACTGCCAGTTCTTCCAGACTCAGACGGATCTCCAATGCATCCCGGAGATCCTTCTCCGTGATACGGGCAACCTCTGCACCTTTCCTTGGAACCATCACGACTAAGCCCTCTAATTCCAGCATCCGGATTGCTTCACGCACCGGAGTCCGGCTGACACCCAGACGTTTTGCGAGTGCCACTTCTAATAACCGTTCGCCCGGTTCAAATTCTCCATGTACGATGGCATCCCGCAACGCTTCAAATACAACCTCCCGAAGCGGAAGATACTCATCCATATTTAACTTCAACTCCATAAGTTACCCCATTTCTCTCTATTTCTTCTGCAGAACAACTCCCTCTGTCCTGCCTGATCTTACACATTATATGGCTGTGTGACAAATACCTGCTTTGCCAGCTTCCGGCTGCGGATCGCATCTGCCGCTTTCTCCGCTTTTTCCTTCTCTGTAAATATACCAAATACAGTCGGACCGCTTCCACTCATAAGTGAATTCATTGCACCACATTCTTTCATGCAAGCTTTGATCTCTGCAATAACCGGATACCGTACCTCAGTTACTGTCTCTAGCACATTCTCCATACGTTCCGTGATGCCCTGTAAACTCTGTTCTTCCAGTGCCATCACCATGCCGTCTATATCCGGATGTTTTTCTAATTCATTTGCATGCAGGTTCTCATATACCATCTTCGTCGATACCGCGATCGGCGGTTTTGCAAGTAGGATATAGCAGTCCGGCATCGGTGCAAGTGCCGTCAGCTTCTCGCCGATTCCTTCTGATAATGCAGTTCCTTTCATGATACAGTATGGAACATCCGCACCAAGCTTCACTCCATATTCCATCAGCTTATGTTTCGGAATCTGAAGATCAAAGATCTTATTCATTCCGATCAGCGCTGCTGCCGCATCAGCACTTCCGCCAGCCATTCCGGCTGCAACCGGAAGCTCTTTCTGAAGAAATACTCGGATTCCACGCGTGATCTGATATTCCTGTTTCAACATCCGACATGCTTTATATACCAGATTATCTTCATTTACCGGAAGCTCGTCCGCATTTGTGCTGAGAACGATCACATCCTCATCCACTGTCTCAAATGTCAATGTGTCATGTAACTTTACTGTCTGCATGATCATCTTTACTTCATGATAACCGTCCGGTCTTCTTCTGAGCACGTCCAGCCCCAGATTTACTTTACCATATGCCTGTAATTCTATCTTCATGTTTCTTATTTCTTCCTCACTGAATATCCGAATTTTCCCAGTTTCTTTCCAAGTTTAAAATATTCTCCATGGGAATAAGCCACCAGTCCAAGCTGGTTAAGCTCAAATTTGCCATTTTCATTCATGTATACTTCATCCACCTGTACGCCGGTCACCTCTGCCAGGAACATATGATGACTTCCAAGTGGGATCACTTCTTTTACCTTACATTCGATATTGACCGGGCTCTCCGCGATACCCGGTGTGGCAACTGTAAGTCCCGGACAGGTATGAAGTCCTGTTGCTTTGAATTTGTCTATATCCCGTCCACTCTTTACGCCACAATAATCGGTCGCAAATGTCAGCTTCTCAGTCACCAGATTGATCACAAATTCTCCACTGGCTTTTATAATATCATAAGAATAGCGTTCCGGTCTAACAGATATTGAAACCATCGCCGGAGAACTGCAAATCGTTCCTGCCCATGCGATCGTGATGATATTCGGTTGTCCACCTTCCCGCTTACATGTTACCATAACTGCCGGTACCGGGTACAACATATTTCCCGGCTTCCATAATTGTCTTCCCATCTATAACCTCCTGGTGTTCGACTTTTATTTTCTCAATTCTTATATTTTATACTATTTTCATGGCTTCTGTATACTATCTGATTGAAAATTTCTGATTAATTCTTCTTTCCGGCTCCGGCTCATCTGCTTGATGTGCCACTCTCTGCTCATCGCTTCCTCCGGCGTCTCTGATTCCTCATAATAAACAAGGACAACAGGACGCCGGCTTCTGGTATACTTGGCGCCCCCTCGTCCTTCATTATGTGCTTTCATCCGCTTTTCCAGATTATTCGTCCATCCGGTGTAATACGTTCCGTCCTTACACCGGACTATGTAAGTATAGTTGTGTTTTTCTTCTGTCGTACTCATTGTGTTCTTACCCACATGTTTTCTTTTTTATCCAAAGCCGATATCGACTTTCTATGTATCCGGGTATGCCGCCGGAGTTTCTCCGGCAGCTTTCCCCTGAACTCATTTTTGAATCCATTATAATAAAGCAGACAGATCCCTGTACTTCATCAGTAAGTCTCGCATCTTCATGCGCTCTCATATCCGGCTGTGCTTCACATTCCGGCATCTTTCTCTCATTATTCCGTCTGCGCGTTTACTATAATTATACTCATAAACTGTCATTTTGCTACTAAAAAATGAAAGATACATCATTATTATGACGCAAAACCTGTCTGTAGGTTTTTGAATCAAAATGGAAAATACATTACATATTATTTCGCAAGTCGTTTGCACTCTATTTCAACGCAACGGTGCTAAGCTCCTCGCCTGTGGCGACTCACTAAGAACCGGCGGTGAAAAAGGCTTGCTACATAATAGTAATGCTATTTCCCATTTTTGCTTTATATATCAATACATAAACAGGTTTTGCTTCATCTTAATAATGTATCTTTTATCTTTCATTTTTGTTCCAAAAACTTACCGGCAGGTCGACTATTTACGCACGCTTCTTTGCTGCTTTTTCTTCTGCGAGTACTTTCTGGAATTCCTGCATATCGGTTGCAATCTCTTTGCTTAACAGAAGCAGGCAGATCAGGTTTGGAATCGCCATCAGTGCATTTGCGATATCCGAGAAGTTCCATGCCAGATCCAGCGAAGTCGTCGCACCGATGTATACTACAAGGGAGAATATGATACGATAGATCATGTTGTATTTGTGGGAATGGAACAGGTATTCAAAGGCTTTCTCTCCATGATACTCCCAACCAAGAATTGTCGAGAATGCAAATAATGCAATACCTATCGTTACCAGCCATGCTCCCGCCTTACCCAGAACTGTCTCAAATGCTTTGATCGTCAGCGCCGATCCTGTATAGGCTTCTTCATAATAATATGTACCATCTTCATCAAAAATATAAGCATTGCAGCCAGAGGTCCATGCACCTGTGATCGCGCCATTCTCATAAACTGCTTCCAGACTATCCGGCTGATGCTGAAGTTTTGCAAATGCTTCACTATCGGAAGCGTCTGCATATGGTGTCAGAACGATATCCTCTGCTCCACCGGACAAAGTCAATGTTCCATCTTGGTATGTAACGGTATATTCTATCGTCACCATCTTACCCTTTTCTTCATGTGTCAGAGCCAGTGTATCTTCGGCTTCAGAAGTGATCACATATGAACCTTCCGTCGTTGTCGATGTTTTACCGATCACACCGGAGCTTGCGATTACCAGACCGGTGATCGTACATACAACAATCGTATCCCAGAAGGTTCCTGTCATGTTGATATATCCCTGACGAACCGGGTTATCTGTTGTAGCTGCTGCTGCGGTGATCGCTGCTGATCCCATACCTGCTTCATTTGAGAAACAACCACGGGCAACACCGAACCGCATTGCATTTGTCATAGATGCAACTACGGTACCAAGCACACCGCCGGATACGGATTTCATGGAAAATGCCATTGTGAAGATCTCACGCAGGCCTTCCGGCACATTCGATATATTTCCGATAATTACTATAAGTCCTGCAAGCACATAGAATATTGCCATAAACGGAACAACGATCGCGGAGATCTTTGATATGGATTTGATACCACCGATAATGATCATTAAGGCAAGGATCGTAAGAATCACACCGATGATGATCGGATTGATGTGAAAGGTCTCATTCATGGAAGATGCGATCGAGTTCGCCTGTGTCATATTTCCGATACCAAAGGATGCAACAACCGCAAAGAATGCAAACAGCCAACCGAGCACACTTCCGAATCTTTTGTGTTTCAATGCTTTCTTCATCGTATACATCGGTCCACCTGAGATCTCTCCTTTGGCATTTACCTCACGGTATTTGATTGCCAGCATACATTCTGAGAATTTCGATGTGATTCCGAACAACGCCGAGATCCACATCCAGACCAGAGCACCCGGACCACCGGATACCATTGCTGTCGCCACACCTACGATATTTCCGGTTCCGATCGTTGCGGCAAGTGCTGTCGTCAGTGCCGAGAATGGGGATACATCACCGGTTCCTCTGTTCTTTGTTCTTGCTTCTTTACTAAGTGTGCTCTTGATCGCATATCCGAGATTCCTCCACGGCAGGAATCGCGTCCGTATCGTCAGAAAGATACCGGTTCCTACGAGAAGCACCAGCATCACCGGTCCCCACACAAATGAATCAACTGCGCTTACAATCTGATTGAGTTTTTCCATACCCATCGCCTCCATATTCATTCCTATTTCTTGTTGTGTAATTGACAACTTCATTAACGAGAAAAAGGTGCAGGGAAGTTGCTATCTCCAGTACTTCCTTGCACCTTTTAATATGCTATCTATAATACAGACGCTTTCCGAAAAAAGCAAGTATAAATTTGCTTTTTTCGGCATCGGTCATCGCCCTGTATTACTTATGCGTTTTTCTTTACACCAAGTGTTACCTTCTCGCCGTTGATGTTCCATTCCTTGGAATAGCCATCTACACTTCCGGTTACCAGTGCATCTGCCATAACGTCAGACTTGATGCTGTCAGCATTTGCATTCATAAGTCCGGTTGCCTTGTCGCTTCCCTCTGCATAGACTGTGATCTTGTCCATTACTTCGAAGCCGGCTTCCTTTCTCATGGTCTGGATCTTGGATACGATCTCTCTGACAAATCCCTCCTCTAAGAGTTCTTCTGTCAGATTTGTGTCGATAACAACTGTTACCGCACCGTCTGCCTCTGTAACGTAGCCTTCGGTCTGTGCGATATCAATCAGCAGATCTTCCTCTGCCAGAGATACCTCTGTGCCGTTTACGTCAAATGTCAGAGCACCCTTTTCCTTCAGCTCTGCCATAGCTGCATTTCCGTCAACAGATGACAGATATGCCTTGATTCCGCCTAACTGCTTGCCGTACTTTGGTCCTACGGTACGAAGCTGTGGCTTGAATGTGTAAGAACTGAAGCTTGCGATATCTTCTGTAAATACTACGTTCTTGATGTTCAGCTCGTCTTTGACGATCGCTGTCTCATCCTCTGTCAGCTCTTTTGCTGCCTTTACATACATGGTTCCGATCGGCTGTCTATTCTTGATATTTGCAGTATTTCTGGCTGCACGTCCAAGAACAACAATCTTTAAGATCTCATCCATAGCTGCCTCAAGGTCTGTGTCGATCATCTTCTCCTCTACCTTCGGGAACTCGCACAGATGAACAGATAATGGAGCATCCTTATCAATGCTTCTTACCAGATTCTGGTAAATATCCTCTGCCATAAACGGAATCAGCGGAGCTGCTGTCATGGAGATCGTAACAAGGGCTGTATACAGTGTCATGTAGGCATTTACCTTATCCTGCTCCATACCCTTTGCCCAGTATCTCTCACGTCCACGACGAACATACCAGTTGGAAAGGTCATCTACGAACTCCTCTAATACTCTGGTTGTCTCAGGGATCTTGTATGCTGCAAGGTTCTCATCAACAGCCTTTACGGTTGAGTTCAGCTTTGATAATAACCATTTATCCATCAGTGACAGCTTCTCGTAATCCAGCTCATGCTCAAGTGGATTGAAGTTGTCGATATTTGCATATAATACATAGAATGCGTAAGTGTTCCATAAGGTTCCGAGGAACTTTCTCTGGCACTCGATAACCGCATCTTCATGGAAACGGTTTGGAAGCCATGGAGCAGAGTTGCTGTAGAAATACCACCGGATCGCATCTGCACCGTATTTGTTCAGTGCATCCATTGGATCTACTGCATTTCCCTTGGACTTACTCATCTTCTGTCCATCCTTATCCTGTACATGTCCGAGGACAATTACATTCTTGAACGGAGCCTTGTCAAATAACAGGGTTGAGATCGCCATCAGAGAATAGAACCATCCTCTTGTCTGGTCAACTGCCTCGCTGATGAAGTCAGCAGGGAAATGCTTCTCGAAGATGTCTGCATTCTCAAACGGATAATGCCACTGTGCAAATGGCATGGAACCTGAATCGAACCAGCAGTCGATAACTTCAGATACTCTGTGCATCTGCTTACCGCACTCCGGACATTTGATCGTTACAGCGTCGATGAACGGACGGTGCAGCTCGATCTCATCCGGGCAGTTGTCGCTCATGCTCTTTAATTCTTCGATCGAACCGATCGCATGACGGCATCCGCATTCACATTCCCAGATATTTAACGGAGTTCCCCAATAACGGTTACGGGAAAGTCCCCAATCCTGTACATTCTTTAACCAGTCACCGAAACGTCCCTTACCAATGCTCTCAGGGATCCAGTTTACGGTGTCGTTATTCTTAACCAGCTTATCTCTGACTGCTGTCATCTTGATAAACCAGGTATCTCTTGCGTAGTAGATCAGCGGAGTATCACATCTCCAGCAGTGTGGATATTCATGCTCGAACTTTGGTGCGTCGAACAGAAGTCCTTCTTTGTCAAGGTCAACCAATACCTTTGGATCTGCATCCTTTACGAAGATTCCCGCATAAGGGGTTTCCTCTGTCAGATCACCCTTGCCATCTACGAACTGTACAAATGGAAGATCGTACTTTCTTCCTACATTTGCATCGTCCTCACCAAATGCAGGTGCGATATGAACGATACCTGTACCATCTGTCATAGTTACATAAGAATCACATGTGATGTAGTGACCCTTCTTATGCTGCTTCTCGCATACAGGCTTTACGCACTCATATAATGGTTCGTACTCTTTGTATTCCAGATCTTTTCCTTTGTATGTCTCCAGAACTTCATATGCAGGTACAGCAGGTGCATCTTCTGTAGCCTCCTTTGCAAGAGAGCCGAGCACCTTGTCTGCCAGTGCTTCTGCCAGATAATAGGTATATCCGTCTGCTGCCTTTACTTTGACATAAGTCTCATCCGGATTTACACAGAGGGCTACGTTTGATGGAAGTGTCCAAGGTGTAGTTGTCCATGCAAGGAAATATGCATCTTCGCCGATAACCTTGAATCTTACAACTGCGGAACGTTCCTTTACAGTCTTATAACCCTGTGCTACTTCGTGGCTTGATAGTGGAGTTCCGCAACGTGGACAATATGGCACGATCTTGAAGCCTTTGTATAAAAGTCCCTGATCCCAGATCTTCTTCAGTGCCCACCACTCGGACTCGATGAAATCATTGTGGTATGTTACATATGGATCATCCATATCTGCCCAAAATCCTACCTTGCCGGAGAATTCTTCCCACATACCTTTGTATTTCCATACGGATTCTTTACATTTCTGAATAAATGGCTCCAGACCGTATTCCTCGATCTGCTCTTTGCCATCGATTCCTAAAAGTTTCTCAACTTCCAACTCTACAGGAAGGCCGTGTGTATCCCATCCTGCCTTTCTTACTACGTTATGACCCTTCATTGTCTGATATCTTGGAATCATATCCTTGATAACTCGTGTAAGCACATGGCCGATATGTGGCTTACCGTTTGCTGTTGGAGGTCCATCATAAAATGTGTAAGTCGGAAGATCCTTTGTTTCTTCCACACTCTTCTCAAATACCTGATTTTCTTTCCAGAAATCCAGAACCTTCTGTTCTCTGTCTACGAAATTCAATTTGGTCGATACTTTTTCGTACATGTTGTTCTTCCTTTCTTTTTATTCAATGTATGCAAAATATTATTAGACAAACTTTTCTATAAAGTAAAAAAAGCCTCCGCCGCAAAAAGGACGAAGGCTCAAAGTTCTCGTTATACCACCTATTACTTGCATACTAACATATGTGCTTCCCGTAACGAGGGAATAACGTCAGAGCCTACTGGCTGTCGTTTTCGGTCTGAAGCTTAAGAGTGATCTTCCATCATCTTCTACTCGCACCGGTCTTGCACCATCTCCGGCTCGCTCTGCCTTTCAAACATGATCTACTGTCTCTGTCATCGCTTTTCTTCTTATTTTTATCAACCTTGAGTATAGCAACCATGAGCGTTCTTGTCAAATTATTTTTTATAAAATACCTCTTGACATATTATACTATACGTCATATAGTATAGTGCATAAGGAGGTATACATATGGATATTCAATTAAAACGCGGTATGCTGGATGTCTGTGTACTGGCTGCGATCAAGGATGAAGATTCTTATGGATATCAGATCATCAAGGACATGAAACCCTTTGTAACGATATCAGAATCTACATTGTATCCGATCCTGCGAAGACTGGAAACCGGCGCATTCCTCACCGTTCGCTCCGTAGAACACAACGGACGACTTCGGAAATACTATCATATTACCGATGCAGGCAAAGCACGAATCGAGGAATTTAAAGAAGAATGGAAAGAACTTGAATCTATATATCGTTTTATTATCAGAGAGGAGAATGACAATGACTAAACAGGAATATTTGTCAGCGATCCGGGGAAAGATCCGGAAAATGCCGGCAGACGATATTGATAAATTTATGGATTATTATAGTGAAATGATCGATGACCGTATGGAAGATGGTCTGTCGGAGGAAGATGCGGTTGCCGATATGGATGCCCCGGACGATGTCGTTGATCAGATTCTGGCAGATATGCCACTGACGAAACTTGTAAAAGAAAAGATCAAACCATCCCACCGGTTAAAAGCATGGGAGATCATTTTGCTGATTCTTGGTTCTCCTATATGGGCTCCACTGTTACTGACCGCGATCGTTCTGATCATCACCATGGCGGTTGTCATACTGGCACTTCTTCTGTCCTTCTATGCGATCGTACTCTCGATGGCAGTTGCAGGTATCGGCGGACTGCTGGGCGTCATTCCGTTTTTCATTACACAGAATGTTCCGGCTGCCCTTTTCATGCTTGGAGCTGCATTTGCCGGAATCGGACTTGCGATCCTGTTCGTCGTAGCCGTGAAGCCTGTTACGATCGGCATTTTCAAGCTGTACAAGGCATCCATCAATGGAATTAAGAGAATGTTTGTAAAGGAGAGATAATTATGAGTAAATCCAAAAAAGCAGTTATTGTTGCTTCTATATTTATAGTGGTCGGCGTCATTATCGCATTCTTAAGTTTTGCAATTAACGGATTCCATTTTCCAAATGGTTCTGTCGACCTGCTCGGTATGAAAGCCTTGCCGGACTATGTGAAGAAAACAGTTCAGATCAAAGATGATTTCAACGCCGTTGACATCGCAGGCGAAGCATCTACCGACGTCATAATCAAAAACTCCGACAACGGAACGAATTACATCGAATATTATGATACAGATGGTCTGACCAACCATGCAGAGGTTGTTGACGGCGTGCTCACCTTCCGCTGCGAAGACAAACGTACCCACCATCCGACAATCTCACTCGGATTTGGTCAGGATACTACTACCGTTGTTTATCTGGCAGATAAAGAATACGAATCTATCCAGGTAACCACAGCAAGTGGAGATATCGACTATCTGTATTCTCACAAGACTGATAGCAAGCCAGTGTTTAACTCTTCATATACCAGTCTTAAGACAAACAGCGGTGACATCCATATCGCAGATATCGAAGCTAATACCCTCACAGTCAAAACTACATCGGGTGATATCTCTATCAGCAATGGTTCATTTACAACTAAGCTAGAGCTTCATGCCTCAAGCGGTGATATCCAGTTGAACCGCATAACAACAGATCAGGCAGAATTCTATACCACAAGCGGCTATGTATCAGCCAGTGACATTACTGCTAATACCAGTCTTTCCAGTAATACGACGAGTGGCGATATTGATATGTCCATCACGGCCGCTGATACGATCAGCATTTCTGCTACGAGCGGCGACATTGATCTGGCTCTTGCTTCTGACCGAAACTACAGTTTCTTAGCAGATACACAAAATGGCGATGTTGATATTCCACATGGCGCAAATTATTCCGAATATGAATGTGGCGTCAGCACAACCAGCGGCGATATTAGCATCAGACAGAAGTAATATTAGTGAATATTATTTTAAAAAAAAGTCTATAAAAACGAAAAAGGGATTGCCCTGTTAAAACAGATCTACCGCTGTCTCTGTAGATGACATTACGAGGATTTCGTTGAGAGATGCACATTGTCAGTAAATACGAGTGCTTGTTTGAGCCGAAGGCGAGTTAGCACCGGAGTATTTACGAATAAGACATGTGCATCGAACAGAAACCGCAGTTAGTCATTTCAGAGACAGCAGTAAATCTGATTAACAGGGCAATCCCTTTTTATTATTTCTCCGCAGTTTTGCTTCCCAGAATCCATATCAGGATGAAGAAGAAAATCATGCTTTCGCTCATCAAGCCGTTTGTGAAACCAAGGCGGAATGCTGTATCCGGAAGTATTGATTTTATAACATAGAGAATGCAGTAGAATACAAGTACATTTCCTGCTGCCATCCATCTTGGCAATGTGGTTTTGCCACACACGACCACATAAAACCAGTATAAGAATACCGGAAGCATAACGACTTCGCTTACTATGATAACCCATGACAGGTGATCAAATAAGGCTTCGCATGCCGGAAGTGCAGCATCGGCATATCCATATCCGGTCATCCATGTATACAGATACAGGATCATAATATAGAACAAGTGCAGACACATCCATGGTGTCAGACCAAATGCATTCAGATAATGATAAATTTTCTCTCCTTTAACGTAAAATGGCATCGGTTAGTGTTTGCTAACCAATGTCATTCTAGCATATTATCTTATCCTCGTCAAAATGCCGTGAACATACTCAACACGGACACCAGACATATGATAATCCCCAGCCATTTGAGAAACAGTTCTGTTTTCCGGTTCACTTTGTTTGATCCCGGATCATATACCTTGCGCTGCTCTCTGGAATAGTACAACGGATATTCGCTGCCAACCGGATGCTTCTTCCGGCTTAATTCCTGCGCCAATTGGTAGTTATGCACACTGCTATCATAAGGATCGGTATACTGGATCGTAAGGATCGCCTTTCCCGGTGTCAGCGTCTTAGCACCCGGCACTTCTCCGACTACCTTCCCCGGAATCATCATATCCATGTAATCATTTTCTTTTACCTGTTTCTTCTTCATGCCACTTCCTGTAAAAAGGAGAATGATGCCAGATGCAAATGCAACCAGCCGCTGCACAAGCATCCACCCGGTCGTTCCTGTCATATCCGGTATGACATTTCTCTCCATCAGCTCCTGCGCCATGAAAAATGCTCCAAACAAAACAAACCCGGCTCCAAGTCCCATTATGATATAGATATATTTTTCCATCTCATCCATAGCTGACAGCTTCGGATGGTTTTCCTTTAACAACTGATCCACCGTTGATCCCGAAGCAATATTATCCAACAGCCGCTTTAATTTCCTGCGTCGTTTTTTCAACCGGATAAATGTGTATATCCCCATGATCAACATGCCAATTCCCACTAGAATAATGAACATGATTTTTAACATTTGCATCATTTGCAGCTCTCCCCTTGTCGTCCTGTCTGGCAGGACATTTTCTTTATTATAATAAATATGGGCTTTTTTCTCCATTATATCTTCACTATTTTTTCACTAATTTTCACTATTTTTCATTATGCACTTTCATTAGATGATTCTGTATAATTGTTACCTTGTACCAGCACATATATAAACTTACAAACTGCACATTTTTAATTTTGAAAAAAATTAAAAATGTTTCAACTTGGAGTCTGCTCCATGAATTGACTTTCCTGCGGCAAAACAGTATGCTGATTATAGGAAAATTCGGTTGAATCAGGAGGTGCTGTTCCATGGCAGAAGTCATTGCAAAAGCAACAGATGTAGAAGTAATATACGGTGATAAGCCTGCACTTGATAAGATAAATATGTCCGTGAAAAAGGGCGACATTTATGCTCTGATCGGTAAAAACGGTGCAGGAAAAACGACACTTCTCCGCCTGTTTACCGGACAGAATGCCCCTGATTATGGCAGCATCGAACTTTTTGGAAAGAAAGGTACACATGGGTTAAATGAAGCCCGGAAAAGAACCGGTGCTATCATCGAAACTCCGGCATTTTATCCATTTTTCTCTGCGGAACGCAATCTGGAATATTATCGTATCCAGCGTGGAATCGACGATCCATCCATTGTAGAAACGGTTCTGAAAGAAACGGGACTCTATGAAGCTAAGGATAAGAAATTCAAAAATTTCTCTCTCGGCATGAAGCAGCGTCTGGGAATCGCCCTGTCGCTCATGCACGATCCGGAATTTCTGATCTTAGATGAACCGATCAATGGTCTGGATCCTGCCGGCATCGTCGAGATGCGAAAGCTGATGCTGCGACTAAACAAAGAGAACGGACTCACAATCATCATTTCCTCCCATATTCTATCCGAGCTTGCAAATATGGCAACCTGCTACGGATTCATCGATCATGGTCAGATCTTACAGGAAATGTCTGCTGAAGAACTAGAAGCAAAAGAAAAAAGCTATGTAAAGATGCGTACCAGTAATGGTGAAAAAGCTGCTGAATGTCTTTCAAAAGAGCTCCAACTCGACGCATCCTACAATGCAGATGATGATACCATTTATATTTATTTTGAAAACAACACGGTTTACCCAACTGAGAAGATCAGCCGTTTCTTATTTGAAAAGGGATATGATCTGTACTCACTGGAGATTGTGAAAACCACACTGGAAGATTTCTTTATTGAACTGTTAGGAGGGACAACGATTGAATAATTTCCTCAAAAGCGAATGTTACAAAGTAAGTCATCGGGCTTATCCATATACCCTGCTCATAATCGGAGTGGTCATTGCTATTTTGATCAACGTATCTGTCTGGTATGCCATCCATGTCATCCGAATCCCATTTACGATTGAAGGTGCAGATATTATGAATGCCGGTCTGTATATGATGGCAACGATCGTCTGGTACTGCATTATTTTCACCACCGATATCGGTTTCTCCGGTGAATGGAGAAATAATACGATGAAGAATATCGTGTCATTCGGAACCAGCCGAAACACAATTTTTTTTGGCAAATGTATCGTGAATACACTATTGCTGCTTATCGGAATCGTTGTGGTATCTGCAGCCTATCTGCTGACGAATTACATCTGTTTCCGTCATGATGGAAGTCTGACCGCTTCGGCATATCAGAATTATTTTCTGCGTTTTGTGATCATGCTTCCTATGATCATCGCCGGACAGACAATGGCATCCTCCCTGTGCATGTTCTTCTCCACAGACCTTCTGTGGTGCGGTATCTATGCTGTAGTCGTTGCCCTGCTGCCAAATGGCATCATGCTTTTCTATGCTATTTTCCCGGAAGTAGAAGCACTCCGTATCATCTACACCAATCTTCCTACCGTCTGCCTGACCGCTGTTGCATGGCAGACACTAACCACCAGCCTGATTGTTCACGCTATGGAGATCGCCGCTGTACTTCTGATCCTGCCAACTGTTATTTCCCTGTTGGTGTTCCAGAGGAAGGAGATAAAATAAAAACAGACACACACCCTACCCTGCGGCACGACATGCATCTGTTCTTATACTTTATATGGATTGTTCTGATTATTCCCCTTCGATCAATGATACAGGATCGACCGGTTTGCCATCTTTGGTGATTGCGAAATACAGATTTGTTCCTTCTTTTGAATAATAACGGCTTGGTTCTGCTACAGTGCCGATGGTGCAGCCGGCATCTACCACCTGACCAACGGATACATTGATATCCTTAAGCTGTCCATACATGACTTCATAGCCATTTCCAAGGGATGCCTTTACCACATTTCCAAATTCCGGTGTGCTTGTGATCTCTGTGATCTTACATTTGTAAGCGGCTGATACTTTATCATTTTCGGCTGCTTCCAATACAATACCGGCATTACATTTGTACTGGTTTAATGTCTCGTAGAATACTGTGGTGTCCATGCTGAATGGAATGATCACATTTCCGTTTAGTGGCCACATAAGAGCTGTACTGCCGTCATAATTCAGTTCGATCTGTTCTTCCACCTTGGCAGCATTTGCTCCGGTTTCTACTTCTGAGCTTTTCTCTGTTGTTGCTTCTGTCTTGTCCTCTGCTTTGGCGGTACCGCCAAGTGTTTCCTTTACTGCTTCTGTTGTTCCGAGATTACTTCTGTCTGCGGTTTCTTCTACTGCCTCCGAGCTGACAGCATTTTCATCATCTGACTGGGTTTTCACATTATATAGAGCTACAAGTCCTACAAGTGCCACCATTCCGGCGATCAGGGCAATGTAGAAAATATTTCTCTTAATAACATTCAAAAATTTCTTCATGTTTATCACCTCATGGATATTGTTGCCTGAACTTCCGGATTATATACACAGGCAAATATTTTCCACAAGCTTTTTATTTATATCTTATGCATTTTGTCGTATCCTGCCACCAGCGAAATGAAATGATTTGCAAAGCAACCACTTTTGCAATTCCATCTGTATGCTTTCAAATATCCTTAATATATTGGTAATTATCCTTATATGTTTTCGCGGATATTTAATATGCCGCCCCATCTGCGATCGAAGTTTCCGGGTAATAATATGTGATGATCTCACGATATGTACTGCCCTGATCGGCTTTCCATCCGGCTCCGTACATCGACATTCCAAGGGATGAGCCTTTACCGATCGAGATGATCCGATATCCCTCCTCGACCTGATCGATATGAAAATTTGTCGTTCCAAGTGACAGGGTCTGTGCAAATGTCTCTCCCGTCACGACCGTACCGAATACATTTACCTTTCGGACAAATCCTGATTTCGTCGCCTCAAGCACAGTCAGTGCATCCGCATCCACTGCCTGTTCCTCGTTCTGTGCTGAACCAGCCGTCTCTGATTTGTTTTTTTCACCATCCACGCCGGTCTGACCCAGATTTTCCGATCCGTCGAACGCTTTCCCCTCTCCATTCATGCCAAATTCTTTCTTTATACGAAGCGCACTGTAGATCTTTGTCGATGAGAATTCCGGTGACTGGATATCCTGGCTGCTGTCAACGGATACCAGATATGGAATCGCAGTACCATATAATTCCTCTGCACTGACGGTCACACCGATGCTGACTGCATGACTGACAGGAATAATAAGCCTGCCATCATAAACGATAACCTGTCCCATTGTATCCTTCACAGCCTGATATACCATTTCCATATTCTGCTTATATTCTTTCCCCCATTTTTGCTTTAATTCATCTTTCTCTATCCGGATCTCTTTCAAGTCTCCTTCATTGATGATCTTGCCTCCGCCATTAGCAGTATCCGCCTGATCGTTCATTTCATAATAGATCGCAGTCCGGGTCAGAACTGCCATTGTCTTTGCCATCTCCACATTCCACGACGGATCATACAATCCGGCAAGGACATACAAAATATATTCTTCACAGTCGATCAGCCTGTAATTGCCATTCTGCAGGATACACACATCCCGGCTGCTACTAAGTGCCGCGATCCGTGCATCCGACACATCCCGATAACGCACAAAAAGCCTGGTTCCCACATATGGAATTGCAAATGCTAACAAAACCATGGTGAACCAGGCTAGAATCCTGTTATTTTTCTTCATACCATCACATCCTGTCCTGTCATCATTCCGGAAAAACCCGATTCGCTTCATACGATTTTCCTGTATTATTTATTCTATGATGCACAGGTGCAAAATATGATTGATTCATTATACAAACAGACCATCCGGCTGTTTGCCGATATTACTGTTTATCTCATATACATAATCACTATGCTTTCTTGCCAAGAGCTTTCTTTCTCGCAAGATATTTCTTCTTGATATACTTTCCTGCTGTGGATAAGTCACCTGACTTCCAGCCGGAGGTTTTCTTTGTTGATGGTTTAAGCAAAGATGCCGACTCGTTCTTATTACTGAGGCTCCAACAGAAATAACTGATGTTATATTTGTTAAGCAGCTTCATCCATTTGTCTGCGGATGCCTTGTTAATGGCTCCGTCGCCACTGGCCGGTGATAAACCAAACTCAGATACAATGATCGGAAGCTTCTTCTTTCTTGCATAAGCAACCTTTGCCGGAAGATATTCATTGTGCGCCCACTCACTTGCGTAGAAATGCAGGGAGTACATGATATTCTTATATCCCTTGATTGGGCTGTCTGCAACTTCATTTGACGTTCCATCCGTTCCAAGCTGTGACCAGGTTGGTGTTCCCACGATAATAACTGCTTTCTTGTCGTATTTGCGGATCGTTTTGATAATGTCTGTCGCATAGGATTTGATCTCTTTCCAGCTACAGCCATTTGGCTCATTGCAGATCTCATAAATAACATTTTTATTGTTCTTATATTTCTTTGCCATCGTGGTAAAGAATTTCTTCGCCTGTGACTTGTTCTTATTCGGGTTTCCGTCACTTAAGATATGCCAGTCGATGATCGCATACATACCAAGATCAGTCGCATACCCGACACCTTTATCCACCAGTTTCCGAAGCTTTGCCTGACTTCCGCCACTGCAATAGCCATTGTATTCTTCAGTATACATTGCCAGCCGGATCGCATTCACGCCCCAATCGTCACGGAGTGTCTTGAATGCTTTCTTATTCACATATGGCGATCCGACATCCCAGTTGATTCCATGTGTACTGATACCGCGAAGCTGGAATTTATTTTCCTTACTGTCGACCAGGTCTGCTCCCTTTACAGACAGTCTTCCATGCTTTGCAACCGGTGTTGTAGCTGCCGCTTCCGCCGTTCCATTTCCACCAAATACACAGATTGTAAACAGCATAACAACTGCCATGATCCATGCAATCAGACGTTTTCCCTTTCTCATACGCTCTCCTCCTGTTTTTGCATTTTTCCTGTATTTATAGTATCCTACTTTTCCTTTTCTGCCAAGAACCCATGGATCATTTTTTACCGGATTTGATCATTATTTTTACCTTGTTTTTCTTGACAAATAGGTGCGCCCATACTATTATGAGAGCGTATTCAAGATTAACTATGTAATCGCTTTTAAGCGGACGTATGGATTAAGGTTTTAATCGTATTTCTCTCATAAATGATGCACGTTTTCATTGGGTACAAGCAAGAAATATATAAGGAGGTACCCACATGAACAACGGTACAGTAAAATGGTTTAACGCAGAAAAAGGTTATGGATTTATCTCAAACAATGATGGAAGCGGAGATGTATTCGTTCATTTCTCAGCTATCCAGGGTGAAGGATATAAGACACTTGTTGAAGGTCAGCAGGTTACATTCGACACAGAGGAAGATCCTAAGGGTGGTTCAAGAACAAGAGCTACTAACGTTGTAATCGTTAAATAATTTTCTACTTTGAATAAAAAGGCTGAGGCTCTATATCAATTTATTCCGCAGAACACTTTCGTTCGAACAGGTCTGCTTCATAAATTATATAGAGCCTCAGTCTTTTATTAAGTTTTTCTTTTATTATTTCTCTAAGATATCGATATCTAACATTTACAGATCAAGGCTATTTTCATTTTGATATTTTAGGGACATTGTGCCCTTCTTTTTTAACAGAAAACACAGGGATTGCCCCTGTACAGACCATAAGCCCCATTATAATATGACATCAACGAAGGTTCCGTCGTGAAATGCATATTGCCAGTAAATACGAGCGCTTGTCTGAGCCAACGTTTAGTTGGCGAGTTAGCGCAGGAGTATTTACGAATCAGGCATATGCATTGAACAGAAACCGTAGCGAGTCATTTATAATGGGGCTTATAGTCTGTACAGGGGCAATTCCTGTGTTTTATATTTAAATTAAGCTTTTATTATTTCTCTAAGATATCATAGATCAGATCCATGATCTTGTCGCCTGCTTCTGCGGACATCTTCTGAGCCTCATCATATGAGCTGCCCTTGATTCCATAGTAGAACTTGATCTTTGGCTCTGTACCGGATGGTCTTACTGCAAGCCATGCATCATTCTCTAATTCATAGTAGAGAACATTTGAGTTCGGCATACCGGTCTTAACAGTTTCGCCTGTCTCAAGGTTCTTGATCGTCTCCAGACGGTAGTCACGGACAACCTTTGTCTTATATCCGGCGATCTCTGCCGGTGTATTGTCACGAAGTACATTCATGATGTGTCCGATCTTCTTGGAACCTTCTACTCCCTTCAGAGTTACAGTCTTGATATCATCTACATAGTAGCCGTATTTCTCATACATATCCATCATAACATCCCATAAAGTCTTACCCTGTCCTTTATAGAATGCAGCAGCTTCGCAAAGTGCCATTGTTGCTACGATGGCATCCTTATCTCTTGCATGTGTTCCGATCAGACAGCCGTAGCTCTCTTCGAAACCAAAGAGGTAAGTTCCCTTTCCTTCCTGCTCGAAACGTAAGATCTCACGTCCGATGTTCTTGAAACCTGTGAAGCACTCGATCAGGTCTGTATTGTAATATTTTGCGATCGCATCAACCATATTTGTTGTAACGATCGTCTTAATGATTGCACCGTCCTCCGGCAGTTTGCCATCGCGTGCTTTCATCTGACTTACTTCATATTCACACAGAAGGCTTCCTGACATGTTACCGGTAAATACCTTATATTCGCCTGTCTTGGAATCCTTTGCATATACACCAAGTCTGTCTGCATCCGGGTCAGTTGCAAGAACGAGGTCTGCATCTACTTTCTTTGCAAGATCAAGAGCAAGGGCAAATGCTTCCTTTGCTTCCGGATTTGGGTAATCAACTGTTGGGAAGTTACCATCCGGAAGTTCCTGTTCCGGAACAACATATACATTTTCAAATCCAAGATCAGAAAGAATTCTTCTTGCAGGAATATTTCCGGTACCATGAAGTGGGGTATATACGATCTTCAGATCCTTACCATATTTATCAATAGCATCCTGATGAAGAACCAGCTTCTTCAGTTCGCCCATATATGCATCATCAACTTCTGCACCGATCGTTACCAAAAGTCCTGCTTTGATCGCATCGATCATTTCCATTGTCTTGGTATCTGCAAAATCTGTAATGGCCTTAACCTCTGCCATGATTCCCGTATCATGTGGAGGTGTGATCTGCGCACCGTCTTCCCAGTATACTTTATAACCATTGTACTCCGGTGGATTGTGGCTGGCTGTTACATTAATACCTGCTACACAGTCCAGATAGCGAACTGCAAATGACAGCTCCGGTGTCGGACGTAAAGACTCGAATCTGTATGCCTTGATTCCATTTGCTGCAAGACATAATGCTGCTTCCATGGAAAACTCCGGTGACATTCTTCTGGAATCATATGCAATAGCAACACCCTTATCCTGTTTGCCCTGCTTGATGATATAATTTGCAAGACCCTGTGTTGCTTTACGGACAACGTACTTGTTCATTCTGTTTGTTCCGGCACCGATAATACCACGAAGTCCGGCAGTACCAAATACCAGATCACAGTAGAATCTTTCTTCTATCTCTTTTGGATCATCCTTGATTGAAAGAAGTTCATCCTTGGTCTCCTGACCAAATAACGGATTGTTGACCCACTGCTCATATACTTCCATATAATTGCGTTCGCTCATTTTAATATTTCCTCCTGTGCGTTCCTTTAAAACATTACACTTAATATATTTCCTAAATCCCAAAGTTAGATTTTCTCACACATGACATTATACATTCAAATTCCTAACTTGTGAACCCATAATGATTGCAAAAATCACTTAAAAATTTCTGCTTTTCTTGTTCATCTGTTATAAGTTTACTAAGTTTTTCAAGATTTGCAGGGGAAATCCAGCATTTTCTGGAGTTCATATAACGATTGCTGACCTTCCAGAACTTCTCCGGATAACTATATAATATGTAGATATATCGATAATCTTCTCCGGTAAGCGGCAGGATACGATCGTATTCTTCTATGATCTTCACCGCCATATTGAAGTTATAATTATTCTTTTCCATGACCTTCCGGATGAACTGATATAAGTCGATCAACTGATATCCGACATGAAACCGGTCGAAATTCACAGTCGCCAGATACCCACCGCAAAATAACACACTATGGTAATTATATGCTCCATGGCAATATCCGATATGCCCGGCAATATTTGTCCGGTCGCAGGCATCCATCATCGCCTGGCAGTCGATTGCCTGTCTGTAAAATGCGTCATACGCTTCTATATATAAGAGCTCAAAATCATTCTTCGTCGGACGCTTTGAGATAAAGCTCCGGATTTTTTTCATTTCCTGCGTTTTTCGTCTGAAGTTGCCCGGCTCACGGTACGCATACGTTCTCCCCTCTTTTGCATACAGCTCACGCCCCCGGATATGAAATATCGCAAGATTTGCAGCCGCCTGATTCAGATCGCAGATACTTCCGGGATTACATTCCCGTCCCTCAAAATATTCCCGCATCACATATGGATTCCCGTAGCGGTCGCAGGTGATCAGCTCTCCTTCCCGGTTCGGCACGCAACGGTCAATATGGTGAAATCCTGTCTCATACAGATTTTCCTTAAATTCCCGTTCCTGCTCCAGCCGCTCCTCGCTGCCGTCAAATGGAGATATCTGCCTGATTCCCTGATCCGTTTTCAGGATCATAGATCCCCGGCCTCTGACGGCACCCAGTATTTCCATGTCATATGCTTCGTAGACTTCACTCATTTTCTCAGACAAAAAATCCCCTCCTTGAATTGTCTTCATACTTTGTATGAATCGGAAATCCCGATAAGTAATTGTATGAGGGAACCTTCAAATTCATTCTTAATTTCTGTCCAGAAAATTTGCGCACTTTCTATAATCCACGTATTATATTCAAATAGTCTTGTCTGCCATCCACTACCGCATATACAATAACCGTTTTCTTCTCTTCATTAATTTTATAAAAAACCAGATCCTTTTTTAGTATAAGGACTTTATATCCTTGTCGTTTAAGAACAAGGTATCTTGGATCTGTTCCAATATATGGATCATTTCCAAGTTCAAGAATTTTTTTCTCTATATAATCAAGTTGTTCCAAAGCTACTTCATTGCCAAAATTCTGAGCTATATATAAAATTATTTTTCTGATCCCTGCATCCGCAGTATCAGTTCGTATTACCTCATATTCCATACTTAGCCCTCCTGAAGCATTCTACGCAAATCATCAAATGTTTCAGTTATCGGTGCAACACGATTATTTTTTATATCATCCTCTGCCTCAGCTAATATTTCAAGTAACTCTATACGAGCTTTCATATTTTTATATTCTTCATATGAGAGGGCTACCGTATCACCTCTGCCATTTACTGTAATAATTACCGCTTCTTTATTTTCCTTACATTGTTTTGAAATATCATTATAATGGTTTCTTAAATCAGCCGATGGTCTGATTGATTCCTTTAATGTTAACATAAAAACCACCTCCGTTTATATTATATGCAAATTATATCATAATATGTCTATTTGTCCAATGTGTTTTACTGCCTGCAGGATTTCTTCGTTTCTTCGTTTTCCGAAATCGAACAAACCCATACGAATATACAGCAATGATAAATCCGTAGATCAATAAGAGCGGAATGCTCAATGATCTCTTTCCATTTATTACTTCAACAACATGGATAACCGGACAGATGATCAGCACTCCCCATAAGACCAGTGATAACGCTTTCGATATCCAGCGAACACCTCCATGCCAGACCGGATCTCCCGGAAATACAACATCGCCTGTAAATTCTGATATGTCCTCCACCAATTCTTCCACAACTGCAAAACGCACACCTTTTTCTTCTTCCTGATATACATAATTCAGATAAGCATCCATTTGCGTCTCTGACATATCCAAATTCTCCTCAGCAAAAAGCATCTGGCATAAATGAAGGGAACCATTCAGGTTATTATCTTGCTTACTATCTTGTTCACTTATCTCTTGACGAAATACGATTTCCAGTATAGTGTTATCAGACAAGCATCCCCTGCTTATCGCAAAGATATTTGTCGGCTACGAGGCAGAACTCTGTGAAATGACAAAAACAGGAATGATGCTTTACTCTACCTCATTCCTGTTCTGTGGATTTAATATATTTGGTTCGGGCTTCTTCACTGGTCTTAACAATGGTGTTATCTCAGCTTGTAACCCTTATTATCACTGTGACCTTCCTGGTAAAAAACAAGAGCAAATACGGATATTAATCCGCTGTCCACTCCTTTAACGCTGCGGACAGTCTGCGGTCAATATCTTTTCTGGTTGCCTCACATTCCTTTGGATAATCTTTTGCAGCCTTAAAGACAAATTTCAATACAAATTTGAGTCCAACCGGAAGTGCGATCCGAAGCAAAGTTTCCGGCAATACAAAGTGAGTACCATGTTCATAAACAAGAGCATCGTATTCACATGTATGTGGATGTTCCTTCAAACGCTGATCCATACGGCGGACATATTTGCCAGCCTCCCAGAAGCTGTCATCATCCGCACCGATCAGGAATAAGCGGCCTTTTATATTCTCAACCTTTACCATTTCTTCCTCTGTATGCGATCTTGCCTTTTCCGAATCTATAAACAAGCAGGTCGACCGTGTGATATCACCGGAGCCTTTTGTTTCTTCCTCAATCTTCTGCCAATACACCGGATGTTCATAGACAAATGGCATATAAGGCAGCGGCTTTCCCTGCCATGAAAGTGTGGATGCATTCGGTATCGGCCATTCCTTACAGCCATCCTTTTCTCCCTGTTCAAATCCCTGCCATACAAAATCACTGGCAGTAAGCCCAATCGTCATCGTAATATCCGGGAAATAAGATGCTGCAACGATCGCATCCATTCCGGCCGTGCTCATCCCCATAATACCGATTTTCCGGTTTCCATGATCCTGTAACCACTTTATTGCGGTCTGAATTCTTTCCAGCGGATTATTGACATGACTGTAATTTTTTCTGCCCGGAGATACACACATAGCATTTACACCCTGTCTGTGAAGCCATTTTGCTCCACATTTCGCCATATAATCATTCGGATCATCCCCAAATAATCCGATCACGGCACAATCCGCCCCTTTGGGATTTTCGTAACACGTTCCATAAAATCCATCTTTTTCGTTTTCAAAAAATTGTTTTTTCATGTTGTTCTCCTGTCTCTAACACAAGTTAGTATATTCTAACGTCCATGGACAGTATACTCTAAATGACTGCCAGATTCCACACTTTCTTACATTTTCTTATCATATTCATCTGCAATACAATATCGGCAGATCAGATCCGTAAGCGCATCGATGACTTTTTCTTTATCATAGTCATTTTCATAGAAAGTCACCTCATGCACAACGGACTCCAATGCACATTGAAGAATCAGGGATGTGGTCTTAAGATCAGAGATTCTGAGCATTTGTTTATTCGTCTCAAGCAGTGAGAAAAATGTCCGAAATGCACCCGCGCGCGCCCTTGCTTCCAGTTCGTGCAAGTCATCATACTGCAGGGACAAGGCGGATATCTCCTTCTGGAATGCTGTCATGTATTCATGATTATGTAGGATCAGAGCAACGTATCTTCTGACAAATTCCCGTGGAGAGGTGAACCCGGACACATCAATGACCATAATCTCCTGCAAAGACTCATTATAAAGATCTGTGATCAATTCCTCATATAACGACTTTTTATCAACAAAATAGCTGTAAAATGTACCGATCGACACATTTGCTTTCTTTGCGATTTCATTGCTGCTGGTGTTATGAAACCCTTTTGTCGAGAACAGCTCGACCGCCGCTTTCTTCAGTGCTTCTTTTTTCTCAATACTTCTTTTCTGTTTTGGGATACGAATTTCTTCCGGCATGTGTTACTCCTTTATGTAAAAAACAATTCCGTTCATATAGTTTTACTGTTTCCAGTATAAGCATATAAAAAAATAAAGTCAATAAAACATGAGTATATACTCACATTTCTATTGACAGCAAAATCCCGGCGTGATATTCTACAGCCATACATAATATGAGTTATAACTCACATTTTATTAATATAATATTATGTGTTTGCAGAGATATTATTTTTTAGAATACATTAAACGAACGATATGTGAAGTAAAAAACAGCAAACTTTCAGATTATGGAAAATCATGCTGACTTTTCAAACATATTGAATAAAAATTGGGGAGGTATAAAAAGATATGATAAAGATTGAAAACCGGTCACCAGAAGACATAGCAAAATACGGAAGACGGATCGGGGAAGCATTTGCCGCATCTCCCGGAATCGCCGAGACGATACCACATGATGACCTCATCAAATCTTTCGAGATCATTACTGAATTCTACTACCGGATGGGTACATTATATGCAACCTCCGAAAAATATGAAGGCTTCCTTGCATACTGGGATAAGAATACCAGACAGCCACTCGGGCCTGCCCTACATATGATCTGGAGAATGCTGTGCGAGATTCCATTTAAATCATTATTAAATATCGCAACCGGATCAAACGAGCAATATAAGAAATTATACCGCAAAGAAAAAGATTATATCGCCGTCTCAATGGTAGTCGTCTTACAGGCTTACCAGGGACAGGGCTTCATGAAGAAGGTTCTGGAGCTGCCATTTGCAGAAGCCGCCAAACGTGGCTGCCCCTGCATTCTTGACACCGACAACATCCAAAAGGTTGTCAAATACGAACATTGCGGCATGACGAAAACTGCCGAGAAGAAGATGGCACATGATATCACGCTGTATACCATGGCATATCTCCCTACATCCGCATAAATCCGGACATCATACAACCGCCTGCCGCACCGGCTTCCATCACCTGCGGCAGGCGTTCTTCATTGATACCACCGATCGCATATACCGGGACCGGACAATTCGCACAGATCTCACGAACAAATTCCAACCCTCTGCCCTTCAGCCCTTTCTTACATTCTGTCTCAAATATCGTTCCAAGCACGATCTGTGTCGCTCCGCTCTTAACTGCAAGCTCGACATCCTCCATGCTGTGACAGGACACACTGATCTCTTTAAAATTCGTTGTCAGTGCATCACGCCAGACATCTGACAAATCCTGCAACACAGGAATCGACAAATGAATATTCTCACAGCCAAGCCGTGCTGCAATCTCCATTCTGGAATGCAGAAAGACAGGTACGCCTGCCGTTCTGTATATTTCTAAAACCTTCGCTGCAAGCTTCTCATATTCTGTATCCGGCAGGTCTTTTTCCCGCAGGATCAATGCATGCGGATGCACCTGAGCGACCTTTTGAAGCTGTTCCAGAAAATCTCCGTTTACCAGCGCGCGATTGGTGATCACAATCGCGTGCTCATAACATTTACACATAGATATAATCGTTTAAGACCGGCTGCAAGCCGCCCTTCTCCATATCCTGATACATGGATGAAAAGGAACGATCATCGTTGATCTCGAACTGCTCATCTCCTACATCCGCATCTTCCTTACCTTCGTATTTCTCCTCATGATCACCGATTCCGGTCGATACTCCGGCAGAAACCTTTGTTGCACAGATCTTTGCGATTCCGTTTCGGAATGTTGCGCTCTCACGGCTCGATACCGTGATTCCGACAAACGGCAGGAACATCCGATATGCACAAAGCACCTGACAAAGCTCCTTCTCTCCTACATCCCTTGGATTGATCTTCTCATTATTCACGATCGGACGCAGGCGCGGACAACTCAATGATAATTCTGCATGTGGATATTTGCGATTGATATAATAGACATGAAGTGCCGTTGCCAGTGCATCCTTTCTGAAATCATCCAGTCCCAGAAGTGCTGAAAATCCGGCTCCACGCATGCCGCCCATCAGCGCACGCTCCTGTGCATCAAAACGATATGGCCAGACGCGCTTGTGTCCCATCAGATGTAAGGTCTCGTATTTGTCCGTGTTGTATGTCTCCTGAAAAACAGTCACATAATCAACACCACATTCATGCAGATATTTGTATTCATCCACATTTACCGGGTAGATCTCGATTCCGATATTCTTAAAATATTTTCTTGCGATCTTCACCGCTTCCCCGATATATGTAACATCCGAATATGCCCGGCTCTCGCCTGTCAGGATCAGAATTTCTTCCATGCCGGTATGCGCAATAACCTGCATCTCATGCTCGATCTCCTCCATCGTCAGCTTCTTCCGGCGAATGTTGTTATAACAGTTGAAACCACAGTAAATGCAGTAGTTCTGGCAATAGTTTGCAATATAAAGCGGTGTGAAGATATAGACCGTATTTCCAAAATGATTCTTCGTGATCTCCTCTGCTTTCCTTGCCATCTGTTCCAGATACGGTGCTGCTGCCGGTGACAGCAATGCCTTAAAGTCCTCGATCGTACAGCTCTCATGTGACAGTGCACGTTCTACATCTGCCGCAGTATAGGAATCATAGTCATATGCATCCATAGCCGCAAGTACTTTGTCCTTGATATCCGAATCGATCACCTGCATGCCTTCCATATATTCCATATGATTTGTCCGGAACGATGCATCCTGTTCCAGACGATGCTTACGCGCTAGCGCTTCCTGTGGAAGCTTGTCACTGTCAACAAAATATACTTGATTTTCTTCGTTCATTTCCGACTGCCTCCTAACGCAAGAAACCTGTCAAAGGATCGGAAGCACTTCCGCCTCTTGCAAGGACACGACCCATTCCGGTCAGGTATGCTTTTCTTCCGGCTTCGATCGCAAGTTTAAATGCTGCTGCCATCTCCGGTATATCACCTGCTGTCGCAATGGCTGTATTTGCCATGATCGCAGCCGCACCCATTTCCATCGCTTCACATGCCTGAGATGGTTTTCCGATGCCGGCATCCACGATGATCGGCAGGTCGATCTCATCGATCAATACCTGGATCATAGCCTTTGTCGCAAGCCCCTTATTACTTCCAATCGGAGCTGCAAGCGGCATAACAGCAGCCGCACCTGCATTCTGAAGATCCCTTGCTACATTTAAATCCGGATTCATATATGGCAGTACCACGAAGCCTTCCTTTGCAAGGATCTCGGTTGCTTTCACAGTCTCATAATTATCCGGAAAAAGGTATTTTGCATCACGCATGATCTCTACCTTTACAAAATTACCACAGCCCATTGCCCGGCTAAGTCTTGCGATGCGGACAGCCTCTTCGGCATTTCTTGCACCGGAAGTATTCGGAAGCAGGGTAACTCCTTCCGGAATATAGTCCAGAATATTCTCACTTTCCTGTGTATTTGCACGTCGTAATGCAAGGGTGATGATCTCTGCCCCTCCCTGTTCGACTGCTGCCTTGATCAGATTCAGGTTGTATTTGCCTGATCCTAAAATGAAACGGCTCTTGAATTCCTTGCCGCCTAAGATGAATTTATCTTCCATGTTGTCTCCTTTTAATTTTCCATAATCAGCTGTAATACTTTGTTTGCTTCATGAGCTGCGCAGGCAGCTACCCGCGGAGCGATGAGTCCTATACCGTCGCCGACATCAGTGCTCTGATCCCCGCACACATACAGGCGGCGCATCATCTGGCGCGTTTTTATCGCATTCGTATCTGCATACCCTGCCATGCCATTTCCTGATACAACAGTTGCATCCGGACACTGCATCAGTAGTTCACGCACCAGCATTGCCTTCTGATCCGGTTTGTCAAATGCTTCGCACACGATCGGATATCCACCGAATAATTCCTTTACATTGTCCGGGGTTACTTTCGTCTGCACTGTCTCATACGTCAGATATGGATTGATCTGATACAGGGTTTCGAGCAGGGCTTCCGTCTTCGGCTTCCTGAGCTGGGATATAAAGTACATCTGACGATTGAGATTCGTCACATCCACCACATCGAAATCCACCAGAAGCAAATGTCCGACGCCGCTTCTTGCAAGCATGACTGCAATATTTGACCCCAGTCCACCGATACCTGCAACAGCCACCTTCGCCGCACGTAACTTCACCTGCATTTCTTTCGGAAATCGTGCATCAAATGCACGATCCAGTTCTTCCTGTGAGATCAGCTCCTGCATTTTTTTCTGCATCTCTGTCATGTCTCAACCTCCGCCAACAAATCGTAATACTTCGATCACATCTTCATCCTGAATGATCGTATTGCCAAGTTCATCTTTTGGAATAATGTCGAGATTCCGTTCTACAACGACACGTTCCGGCTCAAATCCGGCTTCCTTCAAATATTCCAGAAGATTCTTACCGGCAATCTCTTTTTCTTCACCATTGATTTTTACCATGTATCTTCTCCTATCTTTCATAATTACACATTTTCTGCACTACAGGACATATGCCCTGTAACACAAAAAGGCACCGGATCATACAACCATAACGTATGATCCGGCGCCTGTTATCTTCCTTGTGAAAAGTGGTGCCCCCAGTTCACAAATATTCATATGAAATCATTTTACCTTATGCAGGGTGTTTGTGCAAGGACTTATTCATTTCACTATTGCAAACCGGAGTTTATTAAAGACGATTACCACTCATCTACTTCTATAAGTTTTTCCTGCAATGTCTCCTCAAGATCTGTAAAACCTGCAATACTTTCCAGGCAAGTTCAAAAGTCAGATTAACCTGAACGGTAACACCCATTCGATATATAGCATTGCTGTCTGCTAGATCAAAATCTGCTTTGCCTTGCCATTTGTAAATTGTATAACCGGTCCTGAAATTATAACTGTGATGATCGTACATGCTCCAAACTTTCCTCCCAAAAGCACGCCTGTCACGACCATTAAAATATCTAATATCATACGAACGATCTTAACCTGCCAGTTATTTTTCTCTGCCAATGCAAAGGTTACTGCTTCATAAGAACCTCTGCCAAGAGATGCAGATGCATACAAACCTGTTCCAACTGCAAATAAGATCACCCCTGCCAGCATAATGAAGAAATTTATCCACATATATTTGCTGTATATATGGCATTTTGCAAACAAATCCACACACCCACTGTACACAACCTGATACAAAAATGTTCCTATATGAATCTGCGACCTGTCATAAATAGCCGCAAATAAGATCATCACAACAGCTACAACAAACGAAGCCATTCCGATACTTATATGAAATGTTTCTGAAATACCCTGCCACAAAACTGCAAGTGTTGCGCCTCCAAATCCCGCATACAAGGCAAGTGTGATTCCATAAGCTGCAATAACAGAACCTACTATAATTATCACTATTTTTTTCAACCAATTCTTTGATGACATCATGTTCTTCCTCCATCTTCTGTAATTACATAAATAAAAAAGACTATAGAGCATACTGTTGTGTTCAGAAACAGCAAAATCTATAGTCTTCTTTAACGCCGAGACAAGCATTTATATTGTTCTATATATACTGCATTGTATTGTTTTTGTCAATCTTACAAAGCTGAAGGATTAGACTTTTCATTCACCTGTCCTGAGTTCCGCTCATCCATATTGCACAGACACGGAACAAATTCAAAACAGTTTTCCCTCTTACCGAGCTTACAGATACCACATTCATAGTTTAACCTAATTTTTCTACCTTGTTTCTCTGTATTTTCTTCAAAAATACATATCCCGCTAAGCATGAGACAAATTCTGTAATCGGGAACGCCCACCAGATCAACGGAACACCCATCTGGTCATTTCTTACAAAAACAGAAAAAATAGCTTCCAATGGCAATATGATCACAAGCTGTCTGAGAAGTGATATTATCAGCGACTCAAGACCGCCATTCAATGCCTGATAGATGCCCTGATATGCCACATTGATTCCGGCAAATACAAAACTGATCGAGATAATTCTCATTGCACCGATAAAATACGCTCTTGACTGACCTGCATTGAACAGCGAGGCAAAGGCATTTGGAAAAATCTCTGTGATGAGAACGCCCAGGATCATCAATGCTATGGTATAAATAAGACCATAGCGGATTCCATCTTTGATCCTTTTCTTGCTTCCCATGCCATATGCAAAAGCTATGATCGGTGTGATCGCATCTCTCAGTCCAAAGGCAAGGAACAATACAAACTGCTGCACCTTATAGAACAATCCATATGCCGTCTGGGCGGAAGGATTGAATTTTAAAATAAGATTCATCGCATAAACCATAATTGACATAAGTGCCTGTGCAATGATTGCAGGAAGACCAATGGAATAGATTTCTTTCATAGTTCTGGCACTCGGCTTCATATGTTTTATTCCATGTTCAAATTCCTTATTTAACTTCAGATGAAATACCAGAAGCAAACCGGCAGATACGATCTGTCCTATGACGGTAGCATATGCGGCTCCCGCTACTCCCATTTCCGGAACAGGTCCAATACCATAGATCATGATCGGGTCAAGAATAATATTTATAACAGCTCCCGCAACCTGACCGATTGTTGAATAAAGGGAACGTCCTGTTGCCTGTAATAATTTTTCAAATAATGAAAAGAAGATAATGCCAAAGGACAACACACAGCAGATCCGCAAATATGTTGTTCCCATCGAGATAACTTCCGGATCAACGGTCTGAGATGAGATGTAGGCTTTCACTCCAAAGATACCAAATAACAGACATACCACATAAATAATTCCACCAAGAAATAAGCTGTTGCCTGCGACTTTTGCTGCTTTTTTCATATCTCTCTGCCCAAGTGTCATGGCAAGAAGTGCATTTGTTCCTACACCTGTTCCGATTCCTACAGCCACCATAAGCATCTGAACCGGAAATACCAGTGTGAGTGCATTTAATGCCGCTTCACTCCCCACCTCCATATTGCCTACAAATGCACTGTCCACAATATTATAGACCGCCTGCAATGCCATCGATAAGATCATCGGTATTCCCATCTGAACCATCAGCTTATTTACCGGCGTCTCCCTCATCTTATTACTTTCTGCCATCTTAATTTAATCCTCCTTTTTCACACAAAAAAAAGTGTGTACTTATCTTATAAGTTGGACTTACGCTGATAAGCTACACACTTTCTAATGACAATATATAATTAAAAAAACGAGCAGCAAAACTGGATTTACGCATGTTTGCTACTCGTTCAAGACGTTATTATATTTCTCATTTTCGAAAAAGTCAAACGAAAAATTGGTCATACCCCATCACGGCTGCGACCTCTCGCGCCTTATATCTGTAATAAATCTTCTACCTTACATCCTAACACACGACTCATTTTTACAACGTCGATCGCCCGTGTATGGTTAATATCTCTCTGCCGCTGTTCAAATAACTGGATCTGTCTCAAAGGAACGCCGGACGCTTCTGCCAGTTCCTTTTGCGATAAACCGGAAATCTTCCGAATCCTCTTGAGATTCGTCTCCTTATAATACTGATCCCATAATTCATTCATAGTATCAACAAAATGTGTAATATCCATCTCATGATATACATCATACATTTGTACAATCCTATGAATAGGCACCGCTTCATTAATCTTCATAAACGGTCGGCAGGTGAACCACTGATAATATGCGAGTGCCCAGCCTGTCCAATACTCCGGCGATTTGTCCAGATACATTTCATCTTCAACAATGACAGGTTGGATTCCCGATTCTTCAACAACTTCTTTTACAATCTCACATCCTGTCTTTCCAGCTATATAGGTTGGATTTCCATTCTGAAACTGCACAGAAATATCCGACACCAGGAACATAGCAAAATACCTGTCTACATCCATATCACAGGTATTCACCGCAAAATCAAGCATATCTCCCATGATCCGCTGTGCCGTTATCAGATAATCATACGAATAAGCGCGCATCTCCATCTTTGATCTCCTCCCTCATGATATCCAATATATACAGATCATTCACATTTGCCTGATCCTGCTTTCTTGCCCTATATTCCTTTCTCGCTTCCTGCTCTCTCGCACGCTTTTTGACATAATACTTTACTGCATCCACATCTTCATAGCCGACAAATGTTATCTGCTCAAATGCGTTTTGACTCTTTAATACAATCTGTTCTCCCAATTTTCCAAAACGCATGGCTTCTGATAATTTCTGTAAAGAAATAACCCCTGCTACAAAATCCTGTGCAAATGAAAAATAAGAATCATCCGCTCTGTAACCAACTATCACATCATATTCTGAAATGTCCGGTAAAAAGTTCTCTTTTATATAATTCTTTGCCTGCTCTGCAATACTGCCATTTTGCCAGTATGTCCTATTATCTGCAAGTATTGCCAGCCAGTTAAGAATATTGTACTCAGGAGCATTTAGGTGCAATACTTTAAGCCCTGTCATATCCAGATCATATATATTGGCATATCCATTTTTCTGTTTTGCACATGCCCACTCTTTTGCAAGTTCTATATCTTCCGTACAATAAAATCCTTTTCCGTAATCATTATGGCGCGCCCCTTTTCCATACTCAGGCTTTTCTATTATATTTTCCGAACCATGATACAATCTAACAGACATCTATTTCATCTCCCTATATTAAATTTCTCCGTTTTCGACTGCATATATTGTATCTCTACAGCGATAGTTTTTCAAGATAATAAAAAATAAAGTGCCAGACAAATATAAATTTTATTTATTTCATCTGGCACTCTTTTTCTATATTTTACCCGATCAACTGCTTTACTACATTTTCAAAATCATAAAACAGATCAATGTATGTCTTTACAATTTTATCACAATGTGTTTTTACAATCTCACAATCATAATCATGCGCAAGCTCGTTTCTCACTTTCAGCATTTCCATCCAGTCATCATCCGAGATCAGATTTGCCTTATAAGCTTCCCTTAGTACCTCCCTTGGTGAACCTGTTACAAATCCTGTGATCGCATAATACTGCACTAATATATCTTTCATGACCTTCCATGCCAGATCAAATGTAATACTAAACTTTGCACTGGTTCCGCTTAACACAAAAGAATCCGAAAGATCTCTCTGCCTTGCCTCCGACAATGCATCCAGTGAATTGCAGAAAGATAAAAACCGTCTGTTAAATTTCTCGTCCATATTGCCTGATATCCTCCAATAATAACTGATTCCTACAGGTATCCATATTCACTAAATCCACACTGAAAAGTGTTGGCAATTCTTCCACTTTTTCAACAAGTGATTCAAAGTTATCCACACCCGAAACAGCAATATCAATATCGCTTCTTTCCATCGCTGTACCTTTTGCCCTTGAACCATATAATATTATTTCTTTTGCATGAAAACTTCTGCACAGCTTTGCAACTTCCTGCATAACTTCTTCTGCTCTCACGAATGTCACCTGCCTTGTCTTACCCATATAGCCTTATATTAACATTACAGGTTCTGATTCGCAATTACTTCGCTAAAAAAGATCCAGCATATTATCCAGATAGACAGCCTCCCGGACGTGCAGTTGATATTCCGGTTTTGTCATATAATAAAGCAAAAATTCCAGGACCAACGCACTGCCAAGACTCCGCCCCTCAATCTTAAAATGAGAAAATCCCATCGGCAGATATGTTTCTTTTATATCATTGATTCCGATAAATCCCGGATTTGTCATTGCCTTTGAAAAACGATAACCGCCCATGACATCCGAAGCCGTACACTCATGCTCCGGGCAGTCCTCTCCAAGATTCTTGCGACTGACCGTTTCATAACATTTGCGTCTGTCCTTACAGCCAAAGGAACAACATTCATTACACAGGAATTCCACTTTATCCCTCTGCGACTGTGTCAGTGTTTCCCATTTGTCCCATGCCTTATTCAATCGGAAATCCGGCACAACATAACGGAAATCTTCCCGATCTGTCTCCTTTACCAACTCCTCAAAATCTGTCAGAACCTTTGTAGTTGATGATACAAAATAAAAACCCGGATACTGCTTTTTTAGGTAATCTAACAATAGATCCGAATGGACGATCACCCCATTTTCTGCCTTTCCATTTTTCTCAAATAATCTGCAAAGCTCGTTACATCTCTTATCTGCCAGATGCTCCTCGCAAAGCAGCGAGTTACTGAAGGTCAGCCGGGCTGAGATTCCATACTCGTCCATTAATTCCCGAACATCCTCCGGATCACAATCACCATATCCAACACGTCCGCCACCCCACAGGCAGTCCGCCGGAGCACCATAGATCGAACCGATCTCGCACCAGTCATAGAAATATTCTCTGTGCTCACGGAACAATGGCAGAAAGATACGATACAGCTCATAGAATTCGAACAGTCCCGGCAAATGATAATATGCTGTTTTATCTGTATGAATACATGCGTTTTTCGGTGCTTTACTAAATGTAATTGTAAATGGCTTCTGCATATATTACCTCATTTTATACTTTTTTTATATTTTCCTTTATTTTATACTTTTTTACAAGATAATTTCTATAAAGTAAGAACGCCGATAGTTCCCGGCTCTCGAACGTAACCATTATATAAGAAAAAGCAACCCGGCAAACATGATCACCCCGATTACATTTGCTTTTGCCGGAAGTTTTGTTGGCAGGATCACGATTGCAAGCGGCAGCAGATTAAAAATACATGCCCATGCCGGAAGTGAAGTTTTTCCTGTCACAACAGCAATAAAAAATACTGCTGCATCCAGTCACAAAGAGCTATGTATCCGAATATCTCAAGCGTCATTGCACACACGCCCAACAACATCGCAACCGACAGATTCTTCAGTGGCATTCCATGAAAGGCTACCTTGGATTTTTCATAATCCTTAAAATTTGTCAGATCGACTTTTCCATTTGGAGCATATGTCAGAAATCCATCTGAAATCCCACACAATATATGCCCGATCAATGCCATCACCATAAATATTTTCCACTGTAACATAATATCTATTCTCCTTTATAAAAAAATTATGCCAATGCAGTTAGCCTCTGCTAACTATATTAGCATATTCTTCATCAACCATGCAAATGCTTTCGCCGTCCGGAGCACCATATTAAATTATAAACGTTTCCAAATCATCCGGGATCAGAAGATTCCCACTGAAATATTTTCTTCCTTCTTCATAATACAATTCTTTTCGATGTGAAAGATTCCGATCCTCTGTATGATACAGCAGCAGATTTTTCACATGCAATTCTTCTGCAAACTCACAGGCATTTTTCACTGTTGAATGATGCTTCTCGTATGGATGGAATATATCCGCCTGACCATCCAGACAAAATGCTTCGTGCAACAACCATGTACTGTTCTCTGCATACTTCTTTTCACATGGATTGTATGGTTCATCTCCGCAGCAGGTTAATCTCTCTCCATCTCCCAGTTCCATGCAGAAACCGAACTGTTTCGCTTTTGTGGATTGGATATCAAAAAATGTAACCCGTTTATTCAAAATTTCAACAGACTCTCCATTTTTAACTGCTATCAGATGCAGCCGTTTACCGATAAAATCTGTCTCTTTCTTTGGCAGAAGTTTTCTGGCCAGATCAAGCAGCAGATCAATGACTTCATCATGTGCATATATCACAGCTTCGCCTTCATATTCGCCCTGCTTCATATGCTGGCATATCATACGGATCATCCATATGATACCCGTAATGTGATCGATATGTTTATGTGTCACAAAAATAGTTCTAACCTCTTTCCAGTCAATTCCGGCATGCTTTAACTGATGCAGAATGGCACTTCCACCGCCACCATCCACCATAAAATATTCCTCATTTTCCTGCAACACAAAACAGGTGTTATAACATTCCGTAACAAGTGCACTTCCTGTTCCAAGCATCGTAACATTCATAAAGTATCACCTTCCTCTGATCGTTCCTTTTGTTCTTTCCATCACCCATGCAAATGCTTTCGCCGTCCGGATTCCCGGTTCTTTAAAATGATTTCCCTGATTCCATTCCAGTATACTGTCAATCTCCTGCTCCTGTAGCCATCCATACAATTCCCGGATACAATCGCCTACCGCAGCCATAACCTGATTCTTCGTTCTTTCTTCCCGATTGCCAAGACTCAGATAAACAGCAGGGCTTGCAATCCCATATTCTTTCACATACGAAAGAAATCCCGGAAACCAAACCGACGGGGATGCTGCCGCTATCCCGGCAAACCTGTCCGTCCGGCAGGATGCCCAAAGTGCAAACAGCCCCGCAAGGGAATATCCACCAAGATAATAAGTCTTACTTTCATCCTTACACAATTCCAATATCTGTGCCAGTAACGCCGACGCACCCTCGCCAAAGTCTTCATTTCCAAATACAGCAGGTGCTCTCCACGGAGACAGATCCTGATTCCATCTATCCACCTTAACTGCAATCATCCGAAATTCCAGAGAAATCCTCTTCATTATCTCTGAAACCTCATTTTCTATATCATGCACATCATGATCTCCCACTGGCTGGATCAATACAATATTTGCTTCTGGATCACCATATTTATATACAACCATTTTTGCTCTCCAAATTTAAGTATATTATTATAATATCTGAAACATCACCACTCCGCAAACACATAATATACTTCCCTTTCTCCTGAAATACCGGACAAAATAACGCTATCTGATCAAGGCACTTCGATTATATTGCTGACTCTGATATACGTTCCATTTATATATGCCTCAAGCCAGATCGATGTATCCGGATATGTATATTCTGCCGGCAGCTGCAATTCACCTTCTGCTGCTCTGTCCAAAAGAAGCGAACCATCCCGCTCAATATGCCAGCCCAGATTATCATATCCTTCGACCTCATCTCTTGTGATCACGCCATTTTCATAAGTCAGGGTAAATGCTTCAACAACCGGTGTTTCTGCAATTAACTGATATCTGTGTGAAAAATACCGGATACTTCCAAATCTTCCGTTTTCCTTTTTATACACAACCGTCGCATCGCAGTCTCTGAAATTAATACCGGCTTCCCTGCCAACGATCGAGCCGGTTTCAGGTCCGGGTGTTCCAACCATACCTGATACATTTACATTTATCCAGTCTTCAGAACCATAAATTTCTCCGCCTGCAATTCCTACATACGTTCCTCCGGACACATATGCCTTTTCAAAAGTGATATTCTTCATCTGCAAGGAATAAGAATATCCTACAAATCCGCAATGTCCACCGTATTTTGTATCTATATGCATATTTTTTATTATATGATTTTGTCCATCTATAATCCCCACAAATGTAGTGTGCTCAAGATATCTGTCTGGTCTGTACCATCCGCCCATCGGAACCCATTCCAGACCGTCAAGATCTATATCCGCCTCAAGGTAGAGTTCCACGGAATCATTATACCCTTTGACTGCATTGACATAATACACAACTCCAGCCAGTTGTTCCTTTGTTTCTACATGAAACACGGGAGCATTTTCTAATGCCCAGTCCGTGTCCGCAATCTCCATGATCGAGCCGGTATCCCCATAATTTTCCCAGTCTGTTTTTGTCGGATCATAGTCCTTGTTGTTATAGGTTTTCAAGTTACCTCGTCCGGCAGCATATTCCGGATCTGGATACGGATATGGATAATCTTCATAAGAACCGTCTTCCGAATTTACATATGGATATTCTTCATAAGTACTATCTTCTGAATTTACATACGAATCTTCTTCATAAGTACTGTCTTCCAGATCTGCATCTGTATAATTCTCATATATTGATCTTGGCATAAATATGCCGAAAAGCACTCCGAATATAATTATAAATATTTTCCACATAGTAATTTCCCCTTCCCCATTATATAAACCCTATCTTTTTGTTACTGCCGTATCAAGGACATATTTTTCTTTTATCTGCTTTAACATCTCCATATGCGGCATCTGCAAATGCTTCCTTGTCTGTTTCCGGTTACGTCAGCGTCCCAACCTCGATCAGATTTCCATCCAGATCATAGAAACGAACCACCTTCTGTCCCCAACTGTGAACCATAAGTGGATTTACATATTCAATCGATGGATATAACCGCTCCAGCTTTTCAACAAAAGCTTCGATATCCCGCTCCTCAAAATATAGCTCGGCGGAATTATTGTGGGATATCACATCTCTTTTTAGAAAATCTTTCCATATCCTCTCATCCTGCAATACAAGTCCTTCCGTCAGGATCAGATTTCCGTCATTATCTAATATTGGTTCGAGTCCAAACAGATCATGGTAAAATTGCTTTGACCGTTCAATATCTTTCACAACAATTAACACATTCCTCAGTCTCATTCCACACCTCCATATTTTTATCTGTTTTAAATGATTTCCGGTCTTTCACATAAAAAGTCACATTTACCTTCGGACTCAAACAGGCACTTGTATTTACCGGCACTATGCATCTCATTACGAAATCTTTGGTAATGTCAATATATAATTAACCGGATGCAGTTATAACTCCACCTTTATTTTTTCTATTTTCTAATATATGACTCTGCCATAGACAGCAGCGTTTCTCTGTTGTTCAACTCAGGACTGCCAAGCACCTGATTCAGAAGCTCCTGCAGGATATCGCCGATCTCTTTTCCCGGCTTTACGCCAAGTGCGATCAAATCCTTTCCATTGATGGCAAGCTGTTTAATCGTCAGACAATCTTTCGCATCCGTGATCTCCTGATACAATTTCTCCAGATGCTCGATGCTGCCTCTCCGTTCTTCTAACTTATAATCACTCTGTGCCGCCATATCCGCCCGGCGGATCTTGATATAATAAGGGAAGAAATCTGCTCCCATCCTGCTGAGTGCTTTTCGGAAGGTTGTCTTTTTCAACATCTCCCCTAAACCATAATCATGCCACAGCACCATCTTGCATACCAGATCTATCGTTTCATTGTCAAACCGCAGTCTGCGAAGCACCTTACGGGCAATCTCTGCCCCCTTCTCATTATGTCCATAGAAATGGTCGATACCATTTTCATCCACAGTATGACATTCCGGCTTTCCCACATCATGAAGCAGCGCAGCCCATCTGCATACTGTAGTTGGCTCAATAACCTTAACTGCTTCCATCGAATGAACTCCTACGTTATATTTGTGGTATGGATTGTTCTGCGGCTGTTCCATCATTCGGTCAAATTCCGGCAGGATATATGCTGTTATACCTGTCACATATGCTTCCATCAATTTCTCCGGATGCGCTGAAGTCAGCAATTTGTCAATCTCCACGCGGATACGTTCGGCACTGATATCCTGTAAGAACTGTGCCCGCAGGATCATCGCCTTTCTGGTATCCCTCTCGATCGTGAAATCAAGCTGTCCTGCAAACCGGATCGCCCGAAGGATTCTCAGAGCATCTTCATCAAATCGTGCCAGCGGATCACCGACCGCCTTGATGACCTTATTGTCCAGATCATCCATTCCACCAAACAGATCGATCACACCTGCTGAAGGACTGTATGCCATAGCGTTGATCGTAAAATCCCTACGCTTCAAGTCTTCTTCTAAATTCGCAGTAAATTCCACAGAATCCGGTCTTCTGTGATCGGAATATTCTCCATCCACCCGGTAGGTAGTTACTTCATATGCCTCTTTACCAAACATAACCGTAACCGTACCATGCTTAATTCCGGTATCGATCGTCCGTCTGAATAACGCCTTTACCTGTTCCGGTCTTGCTGCTGTCGTAATATCCCAGTCTCCCGGTTCTCTGCCAAGAATACTGTCTCTCACGCATCCACCAACAATATAGGCTTCATACCCGGCAGCTTCCAGTGTCTCTATTACCTTTTTCGCATTCTCCGGCATCCTGATCTCCATATCACAACCTCCTCCTTGGGTATTTCTATGCCTTTCTGTACACAATACCATTACTTTATTTTTTTGATAGGGTATCTCTCATCTTCTCTTCTATTATACCCTATGATCTATCCTTCACTTGGGTATCACTTCTGTTTTCTAGCTGTCATACCCACGCGCCTACCCTTCGGCGGGGTATTAACAAGATTTTTCATCCAATATACCCTTAAGCGCCACCATCTATGCCATATTTCATGATTGCGCCACCATCTATGCCATATATTTCATGATATCAATTGAAAACAGCATATTCCATTCCAAATATATATTACATTAAAATAGGTGATAACAATCTATTAATATGTTTGTTATCACCTATTGCAAGTATCATAAATTCCGCAAAATCAAATACACTACTTATCTATCATCTGCTAATAGCCGATGTTCCTCTTAGTATGCCTTGCCAAAGTATACCATAGTCTTTGCTGGCTTACCGCAATGTACACAGACATCGGACAAATGCTCCTGCTCAAACGGCATACATCTGGTTGTTGCACCGGTCTCATCCTTGATCGCTTCCTCACAGGCTCTGTCGCCACACCACATAGCTTTGATGAATCCCTGCTTTCTTGTCAGAATGTCAGTGAATTCTTCCCAGTTATGAGCCTCATGTGTATTGGCATCTCTGTGAGCAGTTGCCTTTGCAAGCATGTCTGCCTGCATCTTCTCAAGGATCTCTCCAACTGCTTCTGTAATATTATCTAATGACACAACTGTCTTTTCTCTGTTATCACGACGTACGATAACTGCCTGACCAGCTTCGATATCCTTTGGTCCGATCTCGATACGAACCGGAATGCCGCGCATCTCCTGCTCAGAGAATTTCCAGCCTGGGTTCTTATTAGAATCATCCAGCTTAACTGTGAACTTCTCAGAAAGAGCTGCCTTGATCTCCTGTGCCTTTTCAAGAACGCCTTCCTTCTTCTGGTTGATCGGAATGATCATAACCTGTGTAGGAGCGATTCTTGGTGGAAGCACCAGGCCGCTGTCATCACCATGAACCATGATGATCGCGCCGATAATTCTGGTTGACATACCCCATGAAGTCTGGTGTACATACTGTAATTTATTATTTGCGTCTGTATACTGAACGCCAAATGCCTTGGCAAATCCATCTCCGAAATTATGGCTTGTACCGGACTGAAGTGCCTTACCATCATGCATCAGAGCTTCGATCGTATAAGTAGCCTCTGCACCCGCAAACTTCTCTTTATCTGTCTTACGTCCCTTGATCATAGGAATAGCCAGAACCTGCTCACAGAAATCAGCATAGACATTTAACATCTGGATGGTTCTTTCCTCTGCTTCTTCTGCTGTAGCATGTGCCGTATGACCTTCCTGCCATAAGAATTCCATCGAACGAAGGAAAGGTCTGGTTGTCTTTTCCCAACGAACAACTGAACACCACTGGTTATAAACCTTTGGAAGATCTCTATATGAATGAATGATATTCGAATACAGATCACAGAACAGAGTCTCTGATGTAGGTCTTACACATAAACGCTCCGGAAGTGGATCCAAACCACCCTGTGTTACCCATGCAACTTCAGGTGCAAATCCTTCTACGTGATCCTTCTCCTTCTGAAGAAGACTTTCAGGAATGAACAATGGCATATATACATTTTCTACGCCTATTTCCTTGAATCTTCTGTCGAGTTCCTTCTGTATATTTTCCCAGATGGCATAACCGGCCGGTCGTAAAATCATGCATCCTCTTACACTTGAATAATCTGTAAGCTCTGCTTTCTTTACAACATCTGTGTACCACTGGGCAAAATCTTCGTCCATGGAAGTAATAGCCTCTACTAATTTCTTTTCATTAGCCATCTCAATTTTCTCCTTTATATACTTATAAAAATAATTCTATCGTGCAGCCTTTTAAATGTGTCTGACATCTATACCTGTCCTTTAAAAAGTTACATACCTTCTGTCATTATATAGATATAACCTGATATTTTCAAGGGATTTTTGCCGGTTCTGCCAGAATGTAAAACATTTTTTCTTGCAATTTGCACTGTTTCTGTATATATTATCCATGATGAAAAGCACTAAACACAGGAATGAAAAATCATTTGTCTGCAACGAATGATCTTTCCATATTCCAAACAAATAATGAGGGTAAAATAATGAATAAACAGGAGTCAAATACATCTTTCCATTTGAAAGACAAATCAACAAAAACCGGAAAACTTCCGGTCTCTGAACAATATCTGGAAGATAAGGAAATCCAGGATCAGACAGAACAATTAAAAAATCAGACAGATATATCAACAGAAGGTCTGACCGAGACAGCCATTCTTCGTTTAAAAGCGGAGCAAACTTTTGCAAATAAGTCAAATGGTATCTCCGGTGCCACGCACAGCATCAGCACCTCCTACCACGAGGCAGTTCGGGAACAACAGGCATCTCTGACAAGGCATCGCAAGAACCGCCATACCTTTGCAATCGTCCGGAAAACCATAACACTTGTTGTAATCTTTGCGATCCTGGTTGCCGGTATCTACTTCCTGTCCACACATCTCCGGAATCTGAAGCCACACGATGACAAATCCATGCAGGAGCTTCTCTGTGAATCAAAATGGACAATAGAAGATCTTGGCAGTTTCACATTCACAGAAGACAACAAAGTGATCAAAAAGAAAGGCTCCACCGAAACTGGAACCTATGAAGTAACAGATGACGACATTTTGATCATGCATTTCAAAAAAGAAGATCTGAGTTATCTGTTGGAAACCAGTTCAGATGGAACCGTAAAATGGGTACACAGCTATAATGGCTTTGAAGAAGTCATTATTCCGAATACCATTCCAATTACAAAATAATATTAAAATTCATCCAGCTCGATGATCTCAAAGGCTTTGCCCTCCGGCTCATTCTTAAAGATCATATGCTCACCCGTCACCGGGTGCTCGAATTCCAGTCTGGATGCATGCAGACCGATCTGCTTATAAGATTTCTTTGTTTTCTGGAACTTTGGATTATACTTTGTATCGCCCCAGATTCCGGCTTTTTTACCAGCCATCTGTACACGGATCTGATGGGTTCTGCCTGTGATAAGATTGATCAGAACATAACTTAAGATTCCATCATCTGTCTCCATGACATCTAACACTTCATAATCCAGCTCCGCTAATTTGGCTCCCGGCGTATCTTTATCCACAATTCTTGTGACATTTGTCTTGTTATCGTGAATCAGATAATTCGTAATCGTTCCGGCATCATTCGGAAGTTCTCCGGTTAAGATTGCCTGATAATATTTGACCATCTCGCCATCTTCACTCTGCTTTGACAGCTTCGAAGCAGCCTCCTTGTTCTTGGCAAATAACATAATGCCACCAACCGGACGATCCAGTCTATGGATCGGAGCCAGATATGGTTCCTCTGTCCGATGCTCTTTCTCAAAAATGCGAAGCTTCAACATACTGACCATATTTTCAGAATTCTTCTTGTCCGGCTGGGATGGCAGCCCATACGGCTTCACCGCAACCAATATATCATTATCTTCATATAATACTTCTATCTTCATCTGTTATCTCCTTATCAGAACCTATCAAAATCCAAAGCTCTGATGCACACTCTCCCATCTGTGCAGGCTCTGTCCTCACACTTTTTCACTACATTCTGAATCGGTATCCAACGCCCCATACAGTTTCGATGTACTGTGGCTTAGATGTATCAAATTCGATCTTCTCACGGATCTTCTTGATATGAACCGTAACGGTTGCGATATCTCCGATACTCTCCATATTCCAGATCTTGTTAAACAGTTCATCCTTTGAAAATACCTTATTCGGATTGCTTGCAAGGAAAGTCAGAAGATCGAATTCCTTATTTGTAAATACCTTCTCTTCTCCATCCACATAGACACGACGATCGGTCTTGTCAATCTTTAATCCACGGATCTCAATGACATCATTCTGCAATGCGGTTGAACCGATCAGACGCTCATATCTGGAAATATGTGCCTTTACTCTGGCAACCAGCTCACTTGGACTGAATGGCTTTGTTACATAATCATCAACACCAAGTCCAAGTCCACGGATCTTATCAATATCATTCTTCTTTGCTGTAACCATGATGATCGGAATATCCTTCTTCTCACGAATCTGACGACAGATTTCAAATCCATCCAGATCCGGAAGCATCAGATCAAGCAGGATCAGGCTGTAATCATTCTCTAATGCCTTATCCAGACCCTTTGCTCCATTTGTCTCTATCTCAACCTCAAAATCATTCAACTCCAGATAATCCCGCTCCAGCTCTGCTATGCTAAGTTCATCTTCAATTATCAGTATTCTGCTCATCTTTATTTTCCTCCTTGATGTATTTCTTCAATGTGAAATAGATCGTTGTACCTTCACCTTTCTTACTGGTCGCCCAGATCTTTCCACCATGTTCTTCCACGATCTTCTTGCAGATAGCAAGCCCCAGTCCGCTTCCACCTCTGGAACGTCTTGCACTGTCTGCACGATACGTTCGGTCAAATATATGCGGCAGGCTCTCTTTGTCGATCCCCCGTCCATCATCATTGATCGATACCTTGATCATTTTCTCACTTTCTTCTATAGAAATGTCAATATGACCTTCCTCTTTATCTGTATACTTGATCGCATTTGTCACAATATTGTTGATAACACGCTTCAACTGATCCGGATCAACAACAACCTTTACATCTTCCGCACAATAATTGTTATAGTTCAGTGTCATATTATGTGATAACAGATCTGCCCGAACCTCTTCCATACAGTCATTAAAATAGTCTTTTACCGATACTCTGTGGAATTCATACGGAATCGCATTGTTCGTGATATTGGTATATAGCGACAATTCGTTGATCAGCGCATCCAATTCATTTGCCTTATTATAGATCATCTTCAGATAACGATCCTGCTTCTCCGGTGTGTCTGCCACACCATCCATCAGACCCTCAACGTATCCTTTGATCGTTGTGATCGGAGTTTTCAGATCATGAGAAATGTTACTGATCAGCTCCCTGTTTTCTTCCTCATACTGCATCTTAAGCTCAACCGATTCATTCAGGCGCTCTCTCATGTCGTTAAATGACCGGCACAATTCTCCAATCTCATCTTTTCTTCCATCACTGACCTCTACCGGCTCTCCCAGATTCCCGGTACCAATCTCCTCTGCTGCCTCCTTCAGACGAACCAGCGGACGGATGAACTGTACATATACCAGTGTCGACAAAGCAGTTGTCAGAACCAGCATGATCAAGAACATCATAAGGATAAATCCAACCAGCGCACTCTTAAACTGGCTGACGTAATTACCATAATATGTAACCAGGAAAATACTGATCGATTTGCCATTGATCTGATAATCGATCTCATTACACAGATATGCCTGTGGAGATGTCAGCATATATTCATAAGTTTTTCCATATTTTCCAAATGCATATGAACCCTGATCACCCATTTCCCCGGAACCGGACTCTGATGAACTGTTTTCTACTTCCTCCTGCTTGATTCCCTTCTCACCATTTATATAGATTGCACGTTTGGTAAGTAAAGACGCTTCCAGTTTTTCTACTTCATCTTTTATACCGGAATATGTAAATTCACCATCAATATAGACAAGCACCGATGTCCTGTAATTTCCGGCTTTCTGGTTCAGACTGTCCAGATATTTCTTATCATAGAATTTGCCCGGATCTGTCTGCAGATCCTCCTGCACATCCGACATGATGATCGACAGATTCCGATATGTTTCCTTAATCGGATCGCTGATCGAATATAATGACTGTATACTGTAACCGTCACCAAACATTTCTGACAAATAACTTCGTCCAATCACGATCGTACCTACCAACATGATCAGCACGATAAAGATCCAGACGGAAACCAACGCCCATTTAACTTTTTTTATGATCTTCATATGTTTTCCTTTATAATTGTTTTTCCTCGCATTGCTCCAGATTTCTCTCGCATCGCTCATCTCGTAATCTTTCAGATTACTCTCGCAATGCTCATCTCGTAATCCTTCGGATTACTCTCGCAATGCTCATCTCGTAATCCTTCGGATTACTCTCGCAATGCTCATCTCGTAATCTTTCGGATTGCTCTCGCAATGCTCATCTCGTAATCCTTCGGATTGCTCTCGCAATGCTCATCTCGTAATCCTTCGGATTACTCTCGCAATGCTCATCTCGTAATCTTTCAGATTACTCGATGTCCGTGCTTCGCACTATCAGATCATAAAAATAAATCAGGTCTTGTGCAAGCACAACCTGGTTTATTTTTATGATCTGGCATTGCTCGGCATACGCTCATTATATCACGGATTCAATTTCTCTTATATGAAGTTTTTATAAAGAAAGACTAGCAGATGGATGAAGCTGGCATCTGTTCTTATTTATTCTTCTTACCAAATAATCGTTTTTTCTTTTTTCCTCCGGCTTCTGCTGCCGCGATCTCCCGTCTGGTCTGCTGCATTTCCCGGATCACGGTATCCAATCTCTGATACCGTTCCTCTGCCCGCTCATCCTGTTCCTTCATAATAACATCCATCTGCTTTGCGATCTGCTCTGTTGCTTCCGCAGTTACTGCCTGACTGATCGGCTTGATATTCTCCTTTATCGAATTTCCCACAATCTTCGTCATCATCGACTGGAACTGTACCAGCTTAAAATCAACAATCCGCTCCTGATCCTCACCCGGCTCCTCCGTGATCTGGGTAACTGTATTGACCAGTTCCGAGGTGAAATCTGTTTCAACCTCCTTCGATGCCGTTTCAACCGGAACTCCATTTTCCAGAATATCATACATTTTCTGCACCAGTTCATGGATCGCCTTTAACTGGATCCCCCGATCCTTCAGCTCCTTTATCTTCTTCAAAATTCTGATATCCTGCTCATCATAGTACCGATGTCCCATATCATTTCGCTTGATCCTCATATCCAGTTCTTCTTCCCAGTAGCGAAGCACATGTGGTTCAACATCCACCATTTTTGCCGCCTCTTTTATCAGATATTTATTTCCCATTTGAATAGCACCCTCCTGATATTTTTTGTGAACCTCCCAGAAGGCCTGTCCACTTCACAAAATAATTCTACATTTATCTTCCCCTCTCTACAATTCTTATCGTGAGCATTCTTTTTACAGCTTTCTACATAAAAAAACATCCCGGTCAGAACGTTATCCGGATTCCTTTTCAGCTTCCGGGCAACATCTCCAACCGGGATGTAATATCATATATTTGCAGGCTAATTATTGATCTTTACAATCTTATAAACCCCATCCGATGTCATGCGAAAATAAATATTCTTACTTGCTGAACCGATCAGCCATGCATCACCATCCCTACTCTTCCGCAGGTTATCGATTGCATCGGTTCCTACTGCCTCCAACAGCTTATCTGTGAAGATCTGATCAGCCGGGATCGCCATCAGCTCATCTATATTTGCAATGGACTCTCCGCTTCCAAGTTCCTGCGGATAGTTCAGGATCTCAGACAAGCCATTGACATCCTTATTCTGGAACACCGTTATGATCTGTTGTGCAAATGCTTTACTTTCCGCCTCTGCATGCTCAATTACATCTTCTCTCTCATCATAATGATCCTCAAATGAAAGCAACGGAAGGATACTGTCTACAACTGAATCCTCTGCTGTTACATAGATGTACAGACAATAATGAATATTCGTATCACTCCAGAAAACAACCCTGCCCGGATTCAGCTTATAATACGTTGCATTGTATCCCTGAACCCCTGATACCAGCATATCTCCGGTACCGGTATTCGTTACCCCTGCCAGATCAAAATCACTGTATACCGCAGACGCAAGGAACTGACAATCAATTCCGTTATAAACAAATTTTATACAGGCGATCTCTTTATTTTTGATCTCGTATGAAACATCCTTAACCATATTTGAAGAAGCAACATCAATGATCATGCCAAGCCGCTTAAAATCCTCCGGACCACTGACCGGGCCGTCAGTTACAACCTCTGTTGTCTCTTCTTTTGGCTGACTGTCGGCTTTTCCACAAGCAGTACAGACCGCAAGTAATCCTGTTAAAATGCACAGACTATAAATCCATTTTCTGAACTTCTGCACGTTATTTCCTCCTAATGGCAGCCATTCTGCTTGCACTTATACTGCATATTTGGATCGGTTGGATCCCATGTGTGCCAGGATGGCAGCTTATATGCAGTTGGCTTTGGAAATGGATCACTGCCCTTTTTATTTATGATCGTAACCTTTGTTCCGACCTCACAATTATCATATAACCATTTTGCATCTCCGGCGGTCAGTCGGACACATCCGTGAGAGCAGGTTGTCCCCAGCTTGTTATATGCATATACACTGAGTGCGTTATTATTATTTACATCATTATAATATACGGAATGGAACAGATATCCTTCATAGATACCGGTACACCACTGTCCCCAGCAAGGTCCCATCAGTTCATGCCATCTGTAGTGACTCTGTGTATGGAAGGTTCCAAGCGGTGTGCTCTGACCTGTAGAACAAATAAAGGAACGGACCGGAATGATATAACCCTTATCTCCATCCTTCGCATATACCGTAACAACATTTGAATACTTATTTACAATGATCTCATAAGAATCCTGCTTGCCAATAACATCATCCACTTCTACCGCACGTTTTCCGTTTGAGCAGAAATAGAACTTATAACCATCCACATATGCCCATTTCTTGCGATACATCACACCATCCGTACCGAAATAATAATAGGCATCCTTGATCTTCTTATAACCTGTCTGCGGATGTCCGTTATTATCGCAATAGTATGTATTTCCATCTATAGTGACAAGCCCTGTCGCATTTGCAAGTTTTCCATTTGTCCGGAAAATATAGATCTTACCGCTGATCGTATGTGGACCTGTATATGCAGTTCCGGTCCTGTCAAAATAATATGTATTCTTGTCAACGGTCTTCCATGCTTCCTTCACAGCCGCACCATCAGATTCAAAATAATAATACTTGCCATTGATCTGTTTCAGTCCGGTTGCCGCATATCCGGTATCCTCCATATAATAAAGCTTTCCATTATATGTTATGAACTGATTTCTGTAGAGCACACCATTCTTATTGAAATAACAGGTATGTCCATCGACAGTTGCAAGTCCGGTTGTTGCCTTTCCGTTACTGCCAAAATAAAACTTCTTGCCATTGATCGTGCGCCATTCATTCTGGATCATTCTTCCATATTTTGTAAAATAATAATACGTTCCCTTTACCTTTTTCAGACCGGAGAATGTATATCCCTTATATCCAACAAAATAAATATTTCCATTTACTGTAAAGAACTTGCTTTTCTGAAGTACGCCATTCTTATTAAAGAAATAACGATGTCCGTCAATCGTACAGAAACCTGTCTTTGCCTTTCCATCATAGCCAAAGTAGAACTTTTTGCCGTTGATCGTTTTCCAGGTCTTAACTGCCATTCTGCCCTTTTTGCTGAAGTAATAATAAGTTCCCTTTACCTTCTTCAGGCCGGAAAACGTATGTCCCTTATATCCAACAAAAAAAGTCTTTCCATTTACCTTGAAAAATTTGCTCTTCTGCAGCTCACCCTTATCATTAAAGTAATACCGGTTGCCATTAATCGTACAGAATCCCGTTTTTGCCTGTCCGTTATAGCCAAAGAAGAATTTCTTACCATTGACTACTTTCCAGACCTTCTTCTGCATTCTGCCATACTTATCAAAGAAATATCTGGCATCACCGATTTTCTTTTTACCGGTAACTGCCTGACCATTTTTCTTACTGAAATAATAGGTCTTTCCGGAAAGAACCTTCCAGCCCTTTACTGCCTTTCCATTCTCGTAATACTTCCGTCCGCCTTTTACATTTACCCAGCCGTTTTTCACTGTTGCCAGTTCTGCACCGGCTGTTGTCTGTAATTCTGCATCCGTAGCCTCTGCCTCATTTTCAGATGTATAAGCCTCTTCCGCTCTGGATGGTATTGATATTGCTCCTGCCATACATACGGCAAATGCCATCACCGCCAGTAAACCTCTAAGTATCTTTTTCATTGTTCTCTCCTCATCTAAGATATTCTTGAATATTTTCGATTCACCTGCTGTCTCCGTATTCCGATCACAAGTCCAATCTCCATTAATGTACATATGATGGCAGAACCACCTGCACTGATAAATGGCAGCGATACACCTGTATTCGGAAAGAAATTCACAGCCACACAGACATTGACTATAATCTGGAAAATGATATGTAAGATCACCCCGATCACAACCACACTTGCATATATATTTCTGGACTCTTTCACAACAATAACCATCTGATACAAAAGATATCCAAACATCAAAAACATAATAATAACACCGATCAGTCCAAGCTCCTCACAGATGATAGCAAAAATCATATCATTCTGTGCTTCCGGAATGTTGCTCAGCTTCTGTGTACCATTTCCAAGTCCCTTGCCAAGCAATCCGCCGCTTCCGATCGCATACAGAGACTGTAATGGCTGATAGCCAAGCGTACCTGCATACCGTTCCGGATCCAGCCATCCGAAGAATCTCCGAATCTGATATGGGTATTTGTCCATCTCACTGTCAAGCGGCATATTCGCCTTTAACCACATGATAAAGATAACAATCATTACAATACCAACCGCTGCAATGATCAGATGCATTTTTGGATGTTTTCCAACAATAAATGTCAGAATAAATACCATGAGCATAAGGATCAGGCAACTGCTCAGATTGGATGATATCTTCAATATCAGTCCCGCCTGAAGTGCAACTAACAGCCATAAGATCAAGGTATATCTGAATTTATCAAATTCCTTCCAGAAACGGTTCACATACCAGCCCATAAAAACGATCATACAGACCTTTGTTGCATCCGCAACCTGAAGCTGCATAAATCCCAGATTCAGCCATCTGGTCGCACCACCGGAATTAATACCAAGTGGTGTCTTTAACATAACGATCAAAACCAGAGATATAACATACGCCAGGATTCCACATTTCTTGATCAGCTTATACGGAACCCAGTTAAGGAATGCAGCAATAATAACTCCAAGTGCCATTACCTTCAACTGCTTTTTAAAGTAATATGCCGAATCGTAATTCGTGACGCGGCTGATCGACGATGTATAACTGGACGCACTGAAGATCATAATAAGTCCAAATGCCATAAGGAACACAACTGCAACTATGATCTTGATCTCTACTCCTGGGGTATAGGTATATCCTTTTTTCTCTGTCTGTCCGTTCTGTTCCACTTTTCCCCGAACACTCATATCCTGTCCGTTTGAAACCATGGTTACCCCTTTCTCACTTTAACGAATTTTTTATTTAATAGTAAATGTAAATTTCTCAACCAGCTTATCGGTATCATCATATACATATAAGGTTGCATCTCCCTTGATCGCAGATGACGGATCAATGCTCATCCATGTTGTATAACGATTCTTTACCTCTCCAAATGTAATGTCATTACTCTTTGTACCATCTGAATATATTACATACCCTTTCAGACTCATAGATGCATCATTTTCATTCAGATACATAGTATGTACATAGATCGTCTTGCTGGAATCCGCAGATGTCTTCTTATTTTTGTAATCATCCAGTTTATCATTTACAAATGATTCTACTGTCCATCCGATCAACTTTGTATAATCATCTTCTGCCGAACCATAATCTGCATAACGAAGATCACAGAGATAACTCATCGTTGTCTCATCACTGCGATCCTTATGATCCTTTACATAAGCTGCTTTTGCCTTGTTGATCTTATCCGTTACATCTTTCTTTGTAACCTGCTCGTATTTCTCAACAGCACCCTTGTAATCCTTGCTCTTGTAAAGAGAGCTTCCCCATTTTGTATAAGCACTGTCAATCTTCTTTGTGCAATCTTTATACTTGGAATCCACCTCACCGTAAGTCTTGATCGCATCCTCAAACTTCTTATCTGCCAGATATGTCTCTGCCTGCTTGATCAGACACTCATTTGCCTTATCGGAATAATCGGAATATTCTGATTTCAGGAACAGCTCTTTTGCTGCCGCATACTCTTTAGCTTCCATTTTGTCAGATGCATTATTGTAGTAACATTCCTTGATCTTATCTGCGGCATCCTTATAATCTCCGGCTGTCTCGTATGCCTTGACTGCCTCATCATATTTCTTCTGCTCTGCAAGTGTCTCACCATTCATGTAAGAACACTCTTTTACTTTTTCTGCCGCTCCGGTATAATCTCCTGCCTTTGTATAATACTCAGCAGCTTCTGTATATTTCTTCTCACCGTAGAGCTTCTCTGCCTGATTGAAATAACACTCTTTTGCCTTATCTGCTGCATCCTTATATTCATCTGCAACTGTTTCCAATGCAATTACTTTCTCATAAGATGCCGCCGCATCAATATAATTGCCTTCTTCTGCAAGACTTGCTGCATACTCATAATATACGCCGCCATTTACCTTAGTCTCTGCATCCTTCATCCAGCCGGCTTTCTTATACAGTTCAACTGCATCATCGATCCGTCCATCCTTATAAGCCTCTTCTGCCTTGTTATAATTCAGATACTTTGGAACAACATAAGCAGCTCCACCGCCAAGAGCAAGAACAACTACGATCAGAATAATGATCAGTGCTACTTTTCCACCCTTGCCTTTTTTCTCTTTTGGCTGCTTTGGTGCCTTTGGTTCTTTTGAAGCCTTTGGAGCTTTCGGCTGTTTCGGAGCCTTTTCCTTTTTTGACTTTTTATCTTTCTTTTTTTCATCCTTTTCATTTACAGGCATACCACCCATAGCACCTGGCTGGCCAGGGATTGGTCTTGGCTGAAATGGCGGGATCCCATTCTGTGGTGCTGCACCCGGCTGACCCTGCATTGGTCTTGGCTGGAATGGCGGAACCATCCCATTTGGTCCCGGCATCGGACGGCCATTTGGTCCCGGCATTGGGCGGCCGTTTGGTCCCGGCATCGGCATTCCCTGATTCTTCAGCATATCGGCTGACAGAACCGTTGTACCTTCTTCATCCTCATTTTCTTCAACCTTCTTATCCAGATCAACTGCCTTTAATACAGTCGTCCCTTCTTCTTCCATTTCATCTGTATCAACAACAGCAGCATTTGCCTCTTTGCTGATGTCCGGCAATTCCTTTCCTATATCCTCATTTTTTGATACATCTGCTACCTGGGAAGCTACATCCTCCATTCCGACACTGTTACCGTTGTCAGCTGCCATATCCTCAACTTTTTTCCCGCAAACAGGACAAACCTTCATATCCGGTCCAAGTTCGCAACCACAATTATCACAATACATGACAGTTCCTCCTTATTTAATCTTGAAGAAAAATTCTTCATTTGAAAGCTGTATCGTACTATTATCCGGGATCACAACCTCAATATTGCTGTAAAGCATCTCCCCATTCAGGTATGTGTGATTGGTTGAATTATTATCCCTTAAATAATAAACACCATTTATATTTGTGATATAAGCATGTCTTCTGCTGACAGATTTATTGTCTGTAATCTTGAAATCAACACCCTGGTCTGCCTTACCCATACAGAATACCTGCTTATTAATATAAATCTTCTCTCCGGTTCTTTTTCTGACAAGAATTGGACGCTTCAGACCATCACTTAATGATTTCGACAATACTGTTGTCTCATCCTCGCTGTCATCCGGCTTTCTGGTTTGTCTGTCCTCGGACAGTCTGCCAATCTCTTCGTTTCTTCTTCGAACCTCCATCGCCAGTTTTCTGGCTTCTTCATTGTTCTTTCTGGCTTCATATTCTGCACGCATTCTGGCTTCCTCTGCGCGCATCTCTTCTTCCCGTGCCAACCGAACTTCTTCTGCCAGTCTTTCTGCTTCTGCCGAAGCTCTCCGGAATTCTTCTTCCGCCTGACTTGCCTGTTCCTCTGCCAGTAATCTGGCTGTATTTATCTCTTTTTTAGAATTCTCATCCTCCGCTTCCCGCATCTTACATGCATATAAAACTGCGGTCTGTGATTTGTTATTATATTCTTTTTCTGCGGCCTGTTTGTCAATCTCTGCCTGTATTCTGGCAGCTTCAGCGAGCATCCGCATCTCCTCTGCAGATCTGGCAACATTTGCCTGCTGTTTTGCATACTCTGCCAGCCGTTTTGCCTCACTCTCGGCGTGGAGCCTTGCGATCTCGGCATTTCTGGCAGCTTCCTCGGCACGAAGAATATTAATCTCCATCTTCGCATGATTTGCTGCAATCTCTTTGGTCTTTGATGATGTTTTCTCCGTATTTACCAGCAACTGGCTCTGCGCCCGTAACTCCCGGATAAACAAATTGAACTGGATCGCATTGAATTCCTTGTGTCCATTCAGATACTCTATGATCTGATTTGCACATTCGATCGCCGGTGTATGTGCATAGACAAGCACTGACAGAAAACTTCTGATAAACTCTTCTACACCTGTCATATCTGATGGATTATCAAATGGGAGAAATATCAACTGTACACTGAAATCATTCAATCTTACATACATATATTTCAGGTCAAATACGATCTTTCCCAATTTCAGACCGTTATGTACCATAGACACCATCTGTCTGCTGATACTGTACAAATACTCTACCAGTTCATCCCGGAATATCGGCTTCCCGATCAACTGTTCCATCGTCAGATCACCTTCAATACAGTATTCCAGTATTCTTTCACCTTTTACAAATGTTTCTTTACAGGTATTTGTATTTCCCGCAAAAGGCACATTATATATCTTTATCTCTTCCTGGTTCAGTGTCATTGATTCATCTAATTTGTAACGAACTCTCTGTTCCCTGCTCTTTTGCGTCATAAAGCCCTCCTCCACAAAGGAATCTTTCATTTATATGTCTCCTGAACGCCCCTTTTCTGTTACTCAAAAATAGTTTCAGAAAATGGGACAAACTCCCAGAGTTATTATAACAAACCACTTTGTAAAAGTAAATGCACAACAAAAAAGAGACTGGAAACATTCCAATCTCTTTTCAAGAGGCGCGAGCCGGATTTGAACCGGCGATGACGGTGTTGCAGACCGGGGCCTTACCACTTGGCTATCGCGCCATTTATTAAATTTTAAAGCTTTCGCTTTAAGCTCCCCGAGTAGGGCTCGAACCTACAACCCCTCGGTTAACAGCCGAGTGCTCTACCATTGAGCTATCGAGGAATATCCTTCGTCAAAATCCATCCAGCAGGGCTCCTGCAATGCCATCTCCCTACAAATTCTATCATTTAGATAAAATACGCAGAAGGAGGGATTTGAACCCTCGCGCCGCGCGAACGGCCTACACCCTTAGCAGGGGCGCCTCTTCAGCCACTTGAGTACTTCTGCAAAATGCCTAAATGAAATGTTCCCACCAGGGATATTAAATTTTGACGCTAGTACATGATAACAAAGGATATATTGTTTGTCAAGTTTTTTTTACTCAATATTCATATATAAATGCCATGTATAGGATGCCTTATATGTGTTCCTGCCAACCTGAACCTCTGGAATAACATACATTGCTGTATATTTTCCCTCAATACAATTATTATATTCATAGGAATTTGTTCCGGCACCAACCGTTGCAACCTCATACCATTCCGGCTTTTCTGCCTTGATATCATTACATGCATATACATGATATTTTGTTACATTCTTTACACTTTCCCAGTTGATCTCTACAGAATTTCTTCCGGTACGCTTCATACTGATCTTTGCCTGTGGGATCACAGTCTGCATATCTGTCCATTTACCAAAATACTTCTTGCCATTGATCTTGACATAGGCTCTGACACGAACCTTGAAGCCTTTATTTTCAACGGAAGGAATGTTGATACTGAGCTTTGTTTTTGTAGAATAATACAAATTCAATCTTCTTCCTTCCAGTGAATATACTTCCATCTGATATCCGGTTGGATCATACTTATCACCAGCCGCTTTTGTCCATCCAATTGTTACAGTATTGCTTTCTGTTGGCTGCCACAATAAATTGTTATACCGGAATGCCGCTACTCTCTTTGGTCTTTTTGGTGATGAATAGAAATCATATGCTTCGATATTTCCACCCTTTGCCATAAAGCCGGAGCTGGAACGCTTTACAGGTACAACACGGACATTATTAACAGATCCGGTTCTGACACGGATCGATACCGCATTTTTCTTTACAACCGCTTTTTTCTTATCATTTACATATACAATATAACGGTTTGCACCTCTCACCTTATCCCACTTAAATCTGATATAATGAGGAGTCGCCTTGATCTGCTTGATCGTAGATTTTGCTGTCTTAGATGGCGAAGTTACTACTTCTAATCTCTTTCCTGCAGGTCCGATCTTATATTTTCCATTTTCTTTTTTATAAACAGCCTTTACAACTACATAATATGTTCTGCTTGACGTAAGGTTACTAATTTTTTTCTTTGTATTTTTACTTCCTACAACATCACATGTTTTATTTGTCAGGCGCTTATATTTTCCATTTCCTGATGAAATAAACACATCATAACCATATGCATTTTTCAGGCTCTTCCAGCTCACCGTAACCGAATCCTCTTCTGACCGGGTCTGTGTGAGTCCCTTTACTTCGCTTGCTGCAGATGCCTTCAATGTTCCGTTTGAAAAAAAACATACTGCCATCATAACAAATATAAATGCCTTTAATATTGATAAGTTTCTGTTTTTCATGCCAATCATTTCCTTTTTGTTAAAATTATATTACAAAAATATCAAATTTCTGATACATAGTCAATATTTATTTCATTTTAGTCTTTTTTATGGTCTTTATTATATATCATTCTGGTCTTGAATCCTAGTCCCTGATTATAAGATTGAAATTATAAAAAACACTGGAAAAACCATCAAAACTTATGATTTCTCCAGTGTTTTTTCAACTAAATACTTTTATGATTATTAAAGTAAAATTTTAATAATACTTGCTCATGTACATACTCATATACCATGTGGCATCTGCCTTATATGACTTCTTACCGATCTTTACAGTTGGTATAACATAAAATCCTGCATACTTACCGGTTTTCAGCTTTTTAACAGTATATGATGTTGTTTTCTTTCCTACTTTTGCAACCTTATACCATTTTTTATTGCTGGTAAATGAACCTGCATTCTTGCATGCATAGATAGTATAGCCTGTAGCATTTGAAACTTTCTTCCATGATAATTTTACAGAAGTCTTTGACTTTCTTGTAAGTTTAACATCTGCCTGAGGAATTACAACCTTAGTTTTTGACCATTTGCTGTAACACTTCTTACCATTTACTACAACATAACTTGAAACCTTTACTCTGAATCCTTTATTCTTTATTGCCTTCAAGCTAAATGTCTTGCTTCTTGTATATGAATTGGTAATATTATATGTTTTCAGCTTTTTCTTACCATCAACTGAATAAACAGCAATTCTATATCCCTGTTCATAGAACTCATTATTATCATTTCTATCCCAACCAACTGTTACTTTAGTTTTGCTATATTTATCCCAACTTATATTATGATAGGCTAAACTTGCAACTTTAACAGGAGCCTTAGGTGCAGTTTTAACACCAGATATCGATTCATAATTATAACTATAGATTGCTTCATATCCTGTTGAAGATACTCTTACAGGATATACATAGTATGTGCTTTGTGTTCCTGCTTCGGCTTTAAGCTTTACAGAAGTCTGTGAGCCCTTAACTTCTGCTACTTTTACACCATTTGTCATATTATTATCACGATATATAACATATTTTGTAGTACCATAAGAAGGTGACCACTGTATTGTTACTGAATTATATGTTGCACCAATCTGTTTAACTGTGCCCAGTGCGTCTGATGACGGTGCTGTAACAATTTCACCTGTAGCTGCCAAATTCTCTTTTGCATTATAAACATAACCAGTGCCACTTACATATGTTTCATATACAGGCACGGCTTTTACTTTATATGTACATCCCACACTTAAGCCAGTATAAGTATACTCTGGTTTATAACTATCTGGATAAATATCATCATCTACTCTTTTCCATTTAGCACCATTATTTGATGAATAATAGATGTAATATCCTTTTGCGCCATCAGCACCATTAAATTCTATCTTGGCTCTATTCTGCCCTACTTCTGTCTGCCTGATATTTGTAACATTTGTCGCTGCCATAGATGTAATACTCATCGCAAACAGCATAATACTTGTAATTGCCAGTAAAAGTAATGATTTACTGAATACTCTTTTCTTTTCCATAGAACTCTCCTTTACTTTTTAAAACTTTTTGCTCTGGCTGATTCAGCCCAAGAATCAGCCTATAATAATAATTTACGATATATTTGATCTCGTGTCAATTTGTTTTGATTAGTGAATACTGCCAATTTTATTTATGCAGTTTGTACACATTTACACAGATTTTAAATACATCTTGCATATACTTTATATAAGTGTACGCATTCAAAGCATTTCCTTTTTATACAGTATTTTTTTCTAAATGATTTATTTGTCGTACGAGATCAACTGATTGATTGCATCCTCTCCTTCCTGATAAAATACTTTGATAGAATCTCCCGGCTGAATGAGGATCAGACTTTCATTTTCAGCAAAATCCTGCTTGTAGACATTTCGTTTTTCATCTGTAATATACACATAGGTACTATCCTCTAACTGGATGAACTGAATGTCTTTGACCGTGATCTGCTTGTTTGGAAGATCGTCGGACAGATCTTTGCCCGTCTTTAATCCATTCTGTGCCAGCAGTTTATTATAAGATATCAGTGTTTCCTTCTGTGTATTTCCGGTTGCTACGATGTTGTATTTCTCGACATCAACCAGTGCATACATTTTGACAAGACCACCGTTATCCTTTAATACCATGATATAAGTAGGAATACCACCAATATTTATTAATGAAGGGAAGGATGCTTTATATCCAAGGTGCTGTACCTGACCTTCTGCTGATGCCATGGCAGAATGCTCTTCCGCTCCTGCGATTGAATAATATTTACTCTCTCCGGTACGAAGATTGATCATAACAAAACCGATATTGGATTCATCTCCATTTACGGAAGTTACGCCGGTGTATACCCACACATCTCCGTTCATGACCTTATAACCATAATCATCTGTTGTCGTTTTGCATCCCTTATTTCCAAATACACTGTTCCAGTAGCCACCGGATAATTTTCCGTACCAGTCATATTTTCTGCATGCAAGATCTCCGTCATAGACACGGTCTACCCATTTTGGTACATCACCGACTGCATGATATTCAGTATCACCGGTACATGGATCACAGATTACGATGCCCTTTACATCCTTTGCTCCGAACAGACCTGCATTTGCTGTCAGTACCGGACAGATATAATATGGATTTCCGTTATCATCCAATTCCAGATAAAAGCCTTCAAACATAGCCGTCGGATATGCCATTTGCACATGACGGTACAGATTCTGATTAAAATATGCAGAAGGTGAATAGATCATTGGTTTTTCAAGCTTTACATATTTTGCTTCATTCTTTACCGGATCGACGAGTACATATCCCGGTATACCGCTCTTTTTATTATTCATATATTTGATGAATCCGGCATATTCCAGAGCTGCTACCTTCATCGGACTTCCATTGTAATCGATCGTACTGTAGTCACTGCTTACTTCGTACTGGCTGACTACATCAGATAAAGAACCGATCGCACGTTCACCGATAATAACTGCGGTATCTGTATCCATCAGTGCTATATCATTGATCTCTTTGCTTTCTACGATATCAGTCTCAAAATCACCATCTTCGATCTGTATCAGTCCGGCATATTTGGAAGATGCAAATAATTTAGATGATCCGATCCATCCAACAAGTGCTGCCAGAATCATGATTCCGATCACAATACCAAATATCTTCGTCAGTTTTGGTGATACAGGCATATCATCCATCTGTTCTGCCTTTAAATTCAATGTACAAATAAAAAGTGCAACAACTGTTACGATCATCCATATCCAGAATTCAACACTGTGAAGATTGATTGTCGGCGTTAATACATAATATAATACTGCTTCTATTACGATGATTACTGCCAGCATGATAAAATTCCATTTACCAAATTTTCTGCCGGATTGGTCTGCATCATAATAACTTTCTTTTTTCTTTTTGTTCTTACCCATATCCATCACTCTCCTTTTTTACGGAAAAAATGCGCCAGGAACATCCCAGCGCATCTCTCTTAAACATTTACTATTTAAATGGCTTTGAACATCACAATGCTATTGTAACCTGATGCACATAATTATGTATAGCTGTGAATATCCCTATTATAATTCTTTAATATATCAATTTTGATATAATAGAACGAAAACAGCTTTATTCTATATTATTCCTGCTGTTTCAGATAATCTGCAACCGCTGTTTCGTACAGATTATTTCCTTTGCTGTCAATTACTACAATAACAGGCAGATTTTCAACTGTCATCTTACGGATGGCTTCTGTTCCCAGATCATCATATGCAACGACCTCTGATTTCTTGATACATTTGGAAAGGAGTGCACCTGCACCGCCTACCGCAGCAAAATATACTGCCTTATTTTCTACGATGGCATCAATAACTGCCTGACTTCTCTTTCCTTTTCCGATCATTCCATTCAAACCTTTTGAAAGAATGAGTGGTGTGTATTTGTCCATACGACTGCTGGTTGTTGGTCCTGCCGATCCGATGACCTGACCTTTTCTTGCAGGTGTTGGTCCCAGGTAATAGATCACATTTCCATCCAACTGGATTGGAAGCTTTGATTCATCATTTTCATTCTCGATCAATGTATCATACATTCTCTTATGTGCAGCATCTCTGGCACTGTAGATCACACCTGATATATATACATAATCTCCTGCATGAAGGTCTTCAACCTGTTTTTTATCAAATGGTGCTGTAATATGCTTATCCATTTTTCTCATCTCTCTCTTTTTATTCTTCTATAAAATAAATTCTGTAATTCATATCTGCCATATATTGACCTTAATGACAGCTTTTGAGATTCATTACAGAATCCTCGTTACATGTCTGTTGACATGACAGCACATATTTACTGCAAGCGGCATACCTGCGATATGTGTTGCATAAGTCTCGATATTAACTGCAAGTGCTGTTGTCTTACCGCCCAGACCACCCGGTCCGATTCCTGTATGATTAACGGCATCCAGAATCTCACTCTCAATTCTTGCAATATGCTCATATGGTGAATGTTCTCCGGCTTTTCTGGTAAGAGCTTTCTTTGCAAGCTTTGCAGCCATTTCAAAATCTCCGCCCAGACCTACACCTACAAACATCGGAGGACATGCATTGGGACCTGCATCCTTGACTGCCTGAAGAACGGCTGCTTTTACGCCTTCTTCTCCATCAGCAGGCTTTAACATGAACACACGGCTCATATTCTCGCTTCCGAATCCCTTTGGTGCGATCGTAATCTCTATATTTTCGCCCGGTACAATATCATAATGTATGATTGCCGGTGTATTGTCCTTTGTATTTTCACGGATCAGCGGATCTCTTACAACAGATTTACGAAGATATCCTTCTGTATATCCCTGTCTGACTCCTTCGTTCACTGCATCAGTCAGATTCATGCCTTCTACATGAACATCCTGTCCGACATTAATGAAAAATACCGCCATTCCTGTATCCTGACAGATTGGTATCTGATCCTCTGCTGCTATATCCAAATTTTCACATAACTGCGAAAGAATCTGTCTTCCAAGTACACTGTCCTCTTCTTCTGCAGCATTTCTGACTGCCTGTTCCATATCCTCTGACAGCTTCAGATTTGCCTCAATACACATTTCTTTTACAGTCTGAATAATCTCATCTGTATTAATTGTACGCATTTTCTTATCCTCTTTTTTTAGTTATCCAGAAAATCATCATCATTCTTTTTGTAATATGGATCTTTTCTTCGTTTCATATATCTGTATATATGAGCCATCAGTGTCAAAAATGCCAGTGCAATGACCAGTACGATCATTATATACAGGATATCCATAATATAACTGGAAAGACCTGCCGTATTATTGGATGATTCCAAAAATTTACTTAATCTGTCATTTTTGGTAATAATATTCTGTGCTTCCGTTGTTGCCTCTGTTGTTGCTGTTTTAAATACAATGCCGTTGATAGCATTATATAACCCCAAATATATTTTAGCTGGCATATCCCACCTCCAATTTTTAGTAACTTTTTACCTTCTTTATGAATACCGGCTGATCTTATTCAGCCGGTATCCTTTATATTATTCTTCTGTTGAATCTTCTTCCGATGACTGTTCTTCTGATACTTCTGTATCTTCTGTTTCTTCTGTTTCTTCCGGATTTTCTCCTTCCGGATCCTCATCGTCAAATTCTTCTTTTTGTACTTCTGTCATGGATGCTACCTTGACATTATTATCATAGTTCAGGTTGATAACCTTTACACCGGAGGTTACTCGTCCAAGTGTAGATATTCCATCACAACTTGTACGAATAATGATTCCTTCTGTGGTGATGATCATAACATCATTTTCATCGGTAACGATCTTCGCACCTACAAGATCACCTGTTTTTTCTGTGATCTTGTAGCATTTTACACCTTTACCACCACGATTCTGGGCATTAAATTCTGAGATTAATGTCCTCTTACCCATACCATTTTCGGTAACAAGCAGGATTTTTTCTCCCTGTGAACTCATCTGCATGGAAATTACGATATCATCTTTTCCAAGATGGATACCCTTTACACCCATGGAAGTTCTTCCGGTCTGTCTGACGTCTTTTTCATTAAAACGAATCGACATACCCTTCTTTGTAATCAGGAAGATATCATCATCTCCATTTGTTGCTTTCACTTCGATCAATTCATCATTATCACGCAAAACAATAGCTGTAAGTCCTGTCTTTCTCACATTCTGATATTCTAAGATATCTGTTTTCTTTACCATACCATTTCTGGTTGCCATGAACAGATATTTACCATCCTCGTAGCTCTTTAACGGAATGACTGCTGTGATCTTCTCACCTGCCTGAAGCTGAAGAAGGTTTACGATTGCAACACCTCTGGCTGTTCTTCCTGCTTCCGGTATCTCATATCCCTTCAGACGGTATACTCTACCGGTATTTGTAAAGAACATCAGATAATTATGTGTCGTTGTTACGATCAGATTCTCAATGTAATCTTCATCGATCGTCTGCATACCACGGATACCCTTACCACCACGATTCTGTGCCTTGAAGAGGTCTTCCGGCATACGCTTGATATAACCGAGCTTTGTCATGGCTATGACAATATTTTCTCTCTCGATCAGTTCTTCGTCTGTTACTTCGTCAACATCTCTGCCAAGAGCGGTTCTTCTCTCATCACCATATTTCTGAGAAATAACAAGAAGCTCATCTTTGATAACTCCAAGTAATTTCTTTTCATCTGCAAGAATTGCTTTCAGATAACTGATCTTATCCATCAGTTCTTTATATTCTGCCTCTAATTTCTCACGTTCCAGACCTGTCAGAGCACGAAGTCTCATATCTACAATTGCCTGTGCCTGAATCTCTGTCAGTCCGAATCTTTCGATCAATGAATTCTTCGCATCCTGTACACTCTTAGAACTACGGATAATGTTGATAACTTCATCGATATTATCGAGTGCGATCAACAATCCCTTTAAAATATGTGCCCGTTCCTCTGCCTTATTCAGGTCATACTTTGTACGTCTGGTTACTACATCCTCCTGATGCTTCAGATAATATCCAAGCATCTGGCTAATATTTAAGATCTTTGGAACACCATCTACAAGTGCCAGCATATTAACACCAAATGTATCCTGAAGCTGTGTATGCTTATATAACTGATTCAGAAGTACATTTGCATTTGTATCTTTCTTTAATTCGATGACAACACGGATACCTTCTCTGGAGGATTCATCTCTTACATCCGTGATTCCTTCTACACGCTTGGTCTTTACCAGCTCTACGATTTTCTGGATCAGTAAAGCTTTATTTACCATGTATGGAAGCTCCGTTACTACAATCTTATGCTTGCCATTTGGCATTGCTTCAATATCTGTAACGGCACGAACCTTGATCTTACCACGACCGGTTCTGTATGCTTCTTCAATTCCACGACGTCCAAGGATTTCTGCTCCCATAGGAAAATCAGGTCCTTTTATAATCTGCATGATCTCATCAATGGAGGTTTCTCTGTCTTCTTCTATACGATTATCAATGATTTTTACGGTTGCACCGATTACTTCCTTTAAATTATGTGGTGGAATATTGGTAGCCATACCAACCGCAATACCGGTTGTACCATTTACCAATAGATTAGGAAAACGTGATGGAAGTACCGTTGGCTCTTTTTCTGTCTCATCAAAGTTTGGTACAAAATCTACTGTATCTTTATTGATATCAGCTAACATTTCCATACTTATCTTTGATAACCTTGCCTCTGTGTATCGCATCGCAGCAGCGCCATCACCATCTTCTGAACCGAAGTTACCATGACCATCTACCAATGGATATCTTGTATTCCAGTCCTGAGCCAGTTTTACGAGAGCATCATAGATGGAACTATCTCCATGTGGATGATATTTACCCATGGTATCACCGACAATACGGGCACATTTACGATGTGGCTTATCCGGACCGTTGTTCAGTTCTATCATTGAGTGAAGGATTCTTCTCTGAACAGGCTTCAAACCATCTCTTACATCAGGAAGTGCTCGTGCTGCAATAACACTCATGGCATAATCTATATAAGACCGCTCCATGGTCTTCTTGAGCCCGACTTCACTTATTTTGTCAAAAATCTTATCGTCATCCATGTTCTTCTCCCTTTCGTTTAAATGTCAAGATTCTTAACGAACTTGGCATTTGTCTCTATGAACTGTCTTCTAGGTTCAACTTTATCTCCCATCAGTACATTGAAGGTCATATCAATCTCTGATTCATCATCATCATCAATCGCAACTTTTAATAAAATTCTCTTTTCCGGATCCATGGTTGTCTCCCATAACTGTTCTGCATCCATTTCACCAAGACCTTTGTATCGCTGGATCTTATTTGACTGATCTCGTCCAACTTCATTCAAGATACTGTTCAGTTCATCATCACTGTAGGCATACCAGATTTTTTTATTCTTCTCCAACTTATAAAGTGGTGGCTGTGCCAAATATACATGTCCTTTTCGGATCAGATCCGGCATGAACCGATAGAAAAATGTCAGAAGCAGGGTTGCGATATGAGCACCATCTACATCGGCATCCGTCATAATAATGATCTTATTATATCTGAGCTTATCAATATCAAAATTCTCATGAATACCTGTACCAAATGCTGTGATCATTGCTTTGATCTCGGCATTCTCAAGGATTCTGTCGATTCTTGCTTTTTCTACGTTTAATATCTTACCACGGAGTGGAAGGATAGCCTGTGTTGCACGGGATCTTGCTTTCTTTGCAGAACCACCGGCGGAATCTCCCTCTACGATGTAGATCTCACAATTCTTCGGATCTTTATCGGAACAATCTGCAAGCTTTCCGGGAAGTGCCATATTATCTGCAAGATTTGCTTTTCTTGCTACATCTCTGGCTCTTCTTGCTGCAATTCTCGCACGCTGAGCCATTACAGATTTATTTATAATTATTTTTGCTATATTCGGATTCTGCTCTAAGAAATAAGTAAGCTGTTCACTTACGATACTTTCTACAACAGGTCTTACTTCTGAATTTCCAAGCTTCTGCTTTGTCTGACCTTCAAACTGAGGTTCACCGATCTTTACAGATACGATCGCAGACATACCTTCCCTCAGATCTTCACCGGACAGATTATCCTCTTTTTCTTTTAACAGATTATTCCTTCTTGCGTAGTCATTGAAAATCTTGGTAATGGCTGCCTTAAAACCTGTTAAATGTGTACCACCTTCCGGTGTATTAATATTATTTACATAACTGTGTATCATTTCGTTATAGGAATCATTATGCTGCATAGCAACTTCTACATATACACCATCCTTGATTCCCTCACAGTAGATTACCTTGTCATAGAGCGCTTCTCTGTGTCTGTTCATGTATTCAACAAACTCTTTGATACCGCCCTCATAATGAAAATGTCTCTCCTTTGGAGGATCTACACGAAGATCTGTTAATGTAATCTTCAGACCCTTTGTAAGGAATGCTGTCTCACGAAGTCTTGTCCGTAATGTATCATAATCATAGATCCAGTCATCAAATATCGTCTTATCCGGAAGAAATGTTACCTTTGTTCCTGATTTATCTTCCGGTGCATCGGCAATGATCTGCAATGCACTGTCTACATTACCACGCTTATAAGTCTGCTTATATATATGACCATCTCTTGTAACTTCGACCTCTAACCATTCAGAAAGAGCATTTACAACAGAAGCACCTACACCATGAAGACCACCGGATACCTTATATCCTCCACCGCCAAACTTACCACCGGCATGAAGAACGGTAAATACTACTTCCAGTGCTGATTTTCCTGTCTTCTCCTGAATACCTACAGGTATACCACGTCCATTATCAACAACCGTTATGGAATTATCAGAGTTAATAAAAACTTCTATGTGATTACAATAACCAGCCAGAGCTTCATCTACAGAATTATCAACAATCTCATAAACAAGATGATGCAATCCTCTTGTAGACGTACTTCCTATGTACATTCCCGGTCTTTTTCTGACAGCTTCAAGTCCTTCCAGAACCTGTATCTGTTCAGCATCATAATTATTTGACATTTTTTTCCTCCTTAATATTCCATAACAAACAAAACTTATATCTTCGTAACGGTTCCGTTTGTAACATGATACACATTATTGATCACTACTTGTTCTTTTATAAAATCATCATAACCTGTACAGGTTATAATTGTTTGTATATCTTTGATCTCCTCTAACAACGCTTCTCTTCTGCTGCTGTCAAGCTCTGACATAACATCATCCAGGAGAAGTATCGGATTATCATTTATAATATTCTTTACCAACTTTATCTCTGCGATTTTCAAAGAAAGAGCGACTGTTCTCTGCTGTCCCTGTGATCCAAATCTTCTTGCATCGATTCCGTTTATCATAAACATGATGTCATCTCTGTGAGGTCCTGTCTGGGTGCTCATATAATTCATATCTACATGAACCTTATCTGACAACACCTGTTCAAATTCATCTTCACCAACATTCTTATCATAGATGATCTCCAGCTTTTCTTTTCCGGAAGTCAGCTTCAAATGGATCTCTCCGATCAGATCATTTAACATCGTTATAAAATTCTGTCTTTCTTTTATAACCTTTCTTCCGTAATCCACAAGCTGCATGTTCCATACATCTAAAGTATCCATCAGACTTTTATTATAAGCAATCTGCTTTAACAGATTATTTCTCTGATTCAATATCTTGGAATAGGAAGACAGATTCTGATAATACAATCTGCTTAACTGACACAACTCCAGATCCAGAAATCTTCTTCTCTCAGAAGGACCGTTTTTTATGATAGATAAATCCTCCGGCGAAAAAAATATCACATTTAATAAACCAAAAAGTTCAGTTGTACGTCTGATAGGCAGTCCATCTATAGCAACTCCTTTATTCTTGCTTTTACGCAAATGCATATCAATCCGATGACTTATATCACTTTTTTTGATGCAAAGACGTATATGTGACTCTTCTTCACCTATTTTTATGATTTCCCGATCCTTACTTCCACGGTGGGACTTAGTTGTAGCTGCCATATAAATAGATTCCAGTATATTTGTTTTTCCCTGTGCATTATCGCCATATAAAATATTGGTATTCTTATCAAACATAATGAATAACTCATCATAATTTCTATAGTTGTTAATATTCAGTGATTCAACATACATACTATCTACCAGCCACATGTATAGAATTATTTCTGGATACTGATCTTATCTCCATCAAATTCTACTTCATCTCCATCATACAGTTTTTTTCCTCTTCTGGTCTCAATCTCACCATTTACGATAACAAGACCCTGAGATATAACCTCTTTTGATTCTACTCCTGACTCTACAAAACCGGCTGCCTTTAATGCCTGACCTAGTTTTATAAATTCATCTCTCAGCTTGATTATTTCCATTTTTTCTTATCTCCAATCCTGGATTATCTGCTTCCGATACCCATTGGAAGGATCAGATAAATATAATTCTCTTCTTCATCCTTGATTACACAAGGTGATTTTGTATTATTCATGTATATAGTAATATCATCATCGTCAATTGCACGGATCGCATCCATTAAGAATTTTGGATTGAATCCAATGATGATATTGCTTCCCTCTTTATGAATCTCTATCTCTTCATTCATTGAACCGATCAGAGAATCTATCTTCAGATATAACATGTTATCTTCTATCGTGAGCTTGATCGGTTTCTTATCTGATTCTTTGATTAGAAGAGATGAACGATCCAGACAGTCAAGAAATTCTCTCTTGTTGATAGTGAACTTGATCTGATAATCAACATTTAACATATTATCAATTCTAAAGAATTCACCTTCTACCAGACGAGATACAACCTTTGTTCTGTCAAATTCAAATAATATATTATTATCTGCAAAGTAGATATTTACATCATCATCTACTCCACCATTTACAATCTTACTAATATAACTGAGTGCCTTGCCAGGAACGATAACCTTCACATCCTGACTCTCATCCTTTAATTCTACATTACGGATAGCGATACGATGTCCGTCAATAGCTACAACACGAAGTCTGTTATTAGAAACCTCAAATAATTCACCTGTCATAACGTTATTGTATTCGCTGTCTGAAATTGAAAAGATCGTCTGGTTGATAATCTCTCTTAATGTAAACTGTGAAATTGTAATATATTTGGATTTTTCAACAACCGGAAGACTGGAGAAATCCTCTCCTGATTTTCCTGCAATGGTAAATAATGATTTCTCACATTTGATAGTTGTCTTGAAATCTTCATTTGTTTCCATATGTATCTCACTATCCGGAAGCTTTCTTACGATATCCGATAAAAGCTTTGCTTCGATCGCAACCTTTCCTTCTTCGATAACAGTTCCTTCAACATAAGATTCTATTCCAATTTCCATATCATTTGCTGTGAGTTTTATATTTCCATTTTCAGCTTCAATGAAAATACATGAGAGAATTGGATGTGTGGTTTTTGTAGATACAGCTTTTGATACATTACTAATTCCCTGCATCAATTTTCCCTTCATACACGAAATCTTCATTTTGTTTATAAACTCCTTTCCCGGTTGTCTGTAGATATATATTTAATAATAAAAGTAGTAATAACAGTAGTAGTAGGTGTGGATTTGTTGAAACTTCAAAATATCCTTATTAATTCTTATGAAATCAATTATGTGTCTATGTTAATTTTCCTGATATTCAATGTTATTGTAAGTGGACTTATAAACATTTGAAAATCGTCTGAATTGATTGAATTGTCAGATACTAACATTTCATAACAATAGTACAGACATTCATCCACATATAAATAACATTAGCTGTGAGGACTGAGCTTTTTGATAATGACATCAATCGTCTCTGCATATTCAGGATCACTTTCAATCCTCTTATCTACTTTGTTGATATTACTTAAAACAGTCGAATGGTCTTTACCGCCAAATACATCTCCGATGCTCTTTAATCCCTTTGTTGTAAACTTACGGCATAGATACATGGATATCTGTCTTGCATTGGCTACATCCTGACTACGTTTTGAAGATTTGATATCATCAACACTGATATTTAAGTGTTCGGAAACGGTATTAATGATAAGATCAGGTGTGATCGTAACGTTGGTTTCCTTGGATATCATATCTTTTAATATGTTCTTTGCAAGATCCTCTGTGATCGTAACATTTCCAAGTTCGGCATATACACTGATCTTGTTTAATGCTCCTTCCAGTTCTCTTACATTATAGGTAACGTTATTTGCAATATATTCCAGAATGTTGTCACTGATATTCTTGTATCCGTTCATCTCAACTTTATTTTTGAGAATTGCCATTCTGGTTTCATAATCAGGAGCATGAATATCGATCGGCACTCCCCATTCAAATCTGGAACGGAAACGCTCTTCCAGAGTTTTAATTTCTTTAGGAGGCTTATCCGATGACAGAATGATCTGCTTTCCTTCATCGTGAAGTGCATTGAAGGTATCAAAGAACTCCTGCTGGGTACTCTCTTTACCGATAAGATATTGAATATCATCGATCAGTAATACATCAACGGTTCTATACTTTTCCCGGAACTCGTCGGTTTTGTTTTTCTTGATCGCTTCTACGATTTCATTTGTAAATTTATTGGAAGGTACATAGAGAACCTTCATATTCTTATTATGCTGTAAAATATAATGTGCAATAGACTGCATCAGATGTGTTTTGCCAAGACCTGCTCCACCATATAAAAACAGTGGGTTGAATTTGTCCAGTCCCGGTGAATCTGCGACAGCAAGACATGTTGCATGAGCGAGCTTATTGCTCTCACCTACAACGAATGTATCAAATGTATATTTTGGATAGAGATTGCTCTTGGTGATCGCTTCGTTGTATTCTTCTTTGGTAACCTCTTCTTTGGAGGTTTTGTTCAGATTACTTTCTACGTCAATTACAATCTCGATAGAATCGTCATCCAGCACTTCTTTTATAGAAGTAACCAGGAACATATCGTACATTTTTTTATTAATAAAATCGATGGCTCTTGAACCCATACTATCATCAACTGCAAAATACAGTTTTTTTCCTTCGACAGAATATAACTTCAAAGGTTTGATCCATGTTTTAACAACAATAGGGGATAATCCATGTTCTGTCTCGAGAAGAGAGAGTATCTCGTCCCATTTTGATAAAATTAATTCTTCCATTCTTCCGAAAATCCTTTCCGTCCAGTCGTTGTGTCTATGGAGTTATAGGCATAGAACCACGTATTTATATCTTATAACAAAATGACCATTTTTTCAAGTTTTATTACCCTCTGACAGACATATGAGAAAAATTTTTTATATAATAGGAAGAAACTCATTTTGATATATGTTAAAAAACTGTTTTGAAAAAGAAGGTGTATAAGTTACATAATAATTATGAAAAAGTATTGTTATGTTAAGTAAAAAAAATGTTACCTTATAAATTGTGAACATCAAAAAATAAGATAAAATATGGATTTATGGAAGAAAGAAAACAATGAATCAAGATGTTATCCACAAGTTATTCACAATTTGTGGATAACATTATGTAAATTGATTATGGTAAAGTTCATATCAATGGATAAATGTGGAGAAAAAGAAAAACCACTAGATTTTGTATTTGAAAATTATATAGACACCAATTTTTGAAAAATATAAAATCACATTTTTCTAACTAAGTGTTTTATGATATGAAAACCCTTGATTTTAAAGGAAAAATTCAAAAAAAACTTGACTGTATGGGGTTATTTATTTATAATATGCAAGGACTTTGTAGGTATCTGTATGTGTTCGTTTGAGTCTGTTATAAACAGAGGAAACGAATGGATGTGGATAAATAATGGTCATAATAAATAAAGGAGGTGTGTAGATATGAAGATGACTTTCCAGCCTAAAAAGAGACAGAGATCAAAGGTTCATGGTTTCAGAAAGAGAATGAGCACTGCTAATGGCAGAAAGGTATTGGCCGCTAGACGAGCTAAGGGTAGAAAGAAATTATCAGCATAGGTCACAAGGTTGTGGCCTTTTTTAGTTTTTCTAATTTTCAATCAATGATTTGGTGGTTATGTTATGAGTAATTTTATTACGTTAAAAAACAGCAGAGAGTTTGGCAGTGTTTATAACACAAAGGATTCGGTGGCCAATAAATATTTAGTTATGTATCTGAGAGCCAACAGCTTGGAATACAATAGACTTGGAATCTCTGTTAGTAAAAAAGTTGGTAACAGTGTGGTAAGACACAGGGTAACCAGATTGATTAGAGAAGCTTATCGATTAAACAAAGACTGTATTTGCAGTGGTTATGACATTGTGTTCGTTGCCAGAGTAACAGCGAAGGACAAGGGGTATCATGAGATAGAAAGTGCTATGATGCATCTGTTCAGGCTGAAGAAGCTGACGATAGTCAGAGATGGTGAAAATTAAAAATGAAAAGAATGTTAATTGGTTTAATCAGATTTTATCAGAGGTATTTGTCCATGTTAAAAGGACATCCTACCTGCAAGTATTTTCCAACCTGTTCACAATATGCGATCGAAGCTTTGGAAAAGTATGGAGTGATAAAAGGTGGCCTCCTGGCTGTATGGAGAATACTTAGATGTAATCCTTTTTCTAAAGGAGGATATGATCCCGTTCCATAAAGGAGGACAAGATGTTTCTAACAGTAGAAGACGGTATGATCTTAGGACCGATATGTTGGTTATTCGGTAAGATTTTCGATCTGATGTATAAATTGATCGAGATTATCAGTAACAGCATGGGAATAGGATATGTTAATCTTAGTATCTGCGTTATCTTATTTACGTTTTTCATAAGAGCTTGTTTGTTTCCATTGAATTTCAAGCAGCAGAAATCTTCTAAGATTATGAGTTTTATCCAGCCGGAGATTAATAAGGCAACAAAGAAGTATAACAATAAAACAGATCAGGAATCCCTGATGAAGAAGCAGCAGGAGACACAGAAAATCCAGAAGAAGTATGGTGTAAGTCTTACATCCGGATGTCTGCCAACTCTGATCCAGCTTCCTGTATTCTATGGTTTGTACCGTGTTATCCAGAATATCCCTGCTTATGTAGGAGATATGAAGGATAAGTACCAGTATATTGTAGAAAGTATGCAGAAAGTGGCTATTGATAAGATTGATGCTTCTAAATTAAGTTCAATTAAGCTTGATTCTAGTGCAAATTATTATGATATCATCAATGCAGTAGCAAGTGATTCAGATGGCAGGGTATCTACAGCTGTTACAGCTTCCAATCAGATGATGGATGCAGTATCAAAAGGTAATCTTACAGATAATAAAGTTATCGATGTACTGGATAAGATATCCACACATGACTGGTCGCAGTTACAGGATATTTTTGGATTTACAAGTGGAAAAGAAGCAGATTATATTCATAACTTTGAAAATATGAACAGATTTTTATTTAATCTGAATATCGCAGATGCTCCCGGACTGAAGCTTTCAGCAGCACTGATCGTTCCAATCCTGTCAGCAGTATTGCAGTTTGTATCTTCAAAGATCAGCATGAGTGCTTCTAACACAAATTCAAATGATCCTACAGCAGCACAGGCAAACAGTATGATGAATATGATGACTTACGGTATGCCGCTTATGTCATTATTTATCTGTATTAATCTGCCAATCGCTATTGGTCTTTACTGGATCATAGGTTCTGTTATCACGATTATTACACAGCTTATTATCAACAATTATTATAAGAAGTGTGATAAAGAAGCAGTTCTTGAGAAATGTAGAGTAAAAGCAGCTAAGAAGCAGGCAAAGAAAGAAGCAAAGCATCCCGGTAAGAAGTCATTTTATGAGAAAATGATGGACGCTCAGAATGGTAATGTAAGTTCAGATAGCACCCAGTCTGAAAGTATTAACAAAATGGCATCTTCAAGACTGAAAAGTTATACGAATCCGACAGTTGATGAAGTGAAACAGTCAGAAAACAATGTTCATTACAAATCTGGAAGCATTGGTTCCAAAGCAAATATCATGCTTCAGTATCAGAATAAGAGTAATGATAAGGGAGGAAATAAATAATGGAGTTTGTAGAATTTAAAGGTAAAACTTTAGATGAGGCACTTATGCAGGCAAGCGTTGAGCTTGGATGTGCCAGTACAGACCTGGAATATAATGTAGTCAGTGAGGGAAGCACAGGTTTTCTTGGACTGATCGGTTCAAAGCCATTTGTCATCAGTGCCAGAAAGAAGAAAACATTTGTGGATGATGTAAGAGAATATCTTGAAACATTATTCAAGGCTATGGATATTCAGGCTGACATCAAGATCGAGTTTAACGAGACAGAAAATCTTCTTGATATCGATGTAGAAGGTCCTGAGATGGGTATTCTGATCGGTAAGAGAGGTCAGACATTAGATGCACTTCAGTATCTGATCAGCCTCGCAGTAAACAAGAAGAGCGACTCTTATATCAGAGTAAAGCTTGATACAGAGAATTACAGAGCAAGAAGAAAAGAAACTCTTGAAAATCTTGCCAAGAACATTGCATTCAAGGTAAAGAGAACAAAGCGTTCATTTGCACTTGAACCAATGAATCCTTATGAGAGAAGAATTATCCACGCTACTTTACAGAATGATAAGTATGTATCTACAAGAAGCGAGGGTGAAGAACCATATCGTAAGGTTATTGTATATTTAAAGAAATACGACAGAAATAACAAATAATAAAGTATTTTGCTAACAGATACTTGTATAAAAACAGAAAAACATATGTAAATATGAATTTCTGAAAAATATGATTTCCGGAAAATGAAGAATCAGGGTAACGGCTCTGATGAATCGGCTTCCGGAAATTTTTTTTAGGGATAGAAAAAAAGTATGTATAGGTGTATTATCTAAAAGTATGTTAGTATAAATAAAGTGATATGATAATATATGTTATTTGTTATGTCAGTGAATGATATATAGAATATTGATCAGATAGAAACAGGAGAAATCATATGCTTGTAAATGATACGATCGCAGCAATCGCAACCGGTATGGGAAATGCCGGGGTTGGTATTATAAGGATCAGTGGTAAGAATGCAGTTGAAGTCGCTTCAAAGGTGTTCAGGCCGGCAAATGAAGAGAAAAAAATAGAAATCATGAAAAGCTACACAGCAGCATTTGGACAGGTATATGATGGCGATAAAGAGCTGGACGAGGGTATTCTGCTTCTGATGCGTGCTCCACATACTTATACTTGTGAAGATGTATGTGAGTTACAATGTCATGGCGGAATGGTTGTATTAAGAAATGTACTTGCTGCAGTAATTAAAAATGGTGCAAGACTCGCAGAACCGGGAGAATTTACCAAGCGGGCATTCTTAAATGGAAGGATCGATCTGTCACAGGCAGAATCCGTCATGGATCTGATCAGTGCCAAGAATGATTTTGCGGTGAAATCTTCTCTTATGCAGCTTCGTGGTGATCTGAAGAATCAGATCATAGATATGAGAGAACAGATTTTATATAATGTAGCGTTTATAGAATCAGCACTTGATGATCCGGAACATTACAGTCTGGATGGTTACCCACAGAAACTACAGACAATTGTGGATAAGTTGGGTGATAATGTGGATAAATTACTTCAAACTTTTGATAATGGAAGGATCTTAAAAGAGGGAATCAAGACGGTTATCGTAGGTAAGCCAAATGCAGGAAAATCCTCACTTCTCAACATGTTTCTGGGAGAAAACAGAGCAATCGTTACGGATATTGCAGGAACGACAAGAGATACCTTAGAGGAAGTTGTCAACATAAATGGTATTATACTGAACATTGTGGATACAGCAGGTATCCGGGATACCGAAGATATTGTGGAAAAGATGGGTGTGGATAAGGCACTGGAATTTGCATCACAGGCAGATCTGATCTTATATGTGATCGATGGATCTGTACCGTTAGATGACAACGATAAGCAGATAATATCAGAGATTAAGGGCAAAAATGTTATTGCCATTATGAATAAAAATGACTTACAAACAGTTGTGGATAAAATGTGGATAACATGCGAGCTTGGTTGTGATATTGTAGAGTTATCTGCTTCTACAGGAGATGGAAAAGAAAAATTATATGATCTGTTAGATGACAAATTTTTTTCCGGCGAATTGGAGTATAATGACCAGTTGTACATTACAAATGCGAGACATAAAGAAGAACTGATGAAGACTAGAGAAAGCCTTTTAAAGGTAAGAGAAAGCATTGATATGGGTATGGAGGAGGATTTCTTCTCAATCGACCTGATGGATGCTTATGAACATCTGGGGCTTATTATAGGAGAAACGAACAGAGATGATCTTGCAGATAAGATATTTGAAGAATTCTGCATGGGTAAATAGGAGGATGGATAAATGCCAGTGGTTGAAGAAAATTATGATGTGGTAGTTGTGGGTGCCGGTCATGCAGGATGTGAAGCTGCACTTGCTTCTGCCCGTCTTGGACTTGAAACAATTCTGTTTACAGTGAGTATGGACAGTGTTGCCATGATGCCCTGCAATCCAAATGTAGGAGGAAGCTCAAAAGGACATCTGGTAAGAGAACTGGATGCACTTGGTGGAGAGATGGGTAAGAATATTGATAAGACTTATATTCAGTCCAAAATGTTAAATGCATCAAAAGGACCTGCTGTTCATTCTCTTCGTGCACAGGCAGATAAGTCAAATTATTCCCGTACAATGAAACATACATTAGAGAATACCGATCATCTGGTATTACGTCAGGCTGAGGTAACAGAGCTGATGGTAACAGATGGCGTTGTTAAGGGTGTTAAGACATTTTCCGGTGCAACTTATTATGCAAAGGCAGTTGTTCTCTGTACAGGTACTTATTTGAAAGCAAGATGTATCTATGGAGATGTCGTAAATCATACAGGACCAAATGGACTTATGGCAGCCAATTATTTGTCTGATTCCATGAAAGAAGCCGGAATCGGTATCCGCCGGTTTAAGACAGGTACACCTGCAAGACTGGATAAGAGGACAATCGATTTCTCTCAGATGGAGGAACAAAAGGGTGATGAGCATATCATTCCATTTTCCTTTACAAATACAGAAGAAGATATCAAGCGGGATCAGGTATCCTGCTGGCTTTGTTATACAAATGAGGAGACACATGAGATAATTCGTGAGAATATCAACCGTTCTCCATTGTTTTCCGGTGTGATTGAGGGTACAGGACCAAGATACTGTCCTTCAATCGAAGACAAGGTTATGAAGTTTCCGGATAAGACGAGACATCAGATTTTTATAGAGCCGGAAGGTGAATTTACAAATGAGATGTATATGGGTGGAATGTCTAGCTCTCTTCCGGAGGATGTTCAGTATAAGATGATACGGAGCATGAAAGGACTTGAGAATGTCAGGATTGTAAGAAATGCTTATGCGATCGAGTATGATTGTATCAGTGCGATCAATTTGAAACATTCACTGGAATTTAAGGATGTGGAAGGTTTATTTGGCGCAGGTCAGTTAAATGGAAGCTCCGGTTATGAGGAAGCAGCAGCGCAGGGTCTTATGGCAGGTATCAATGCAGCCAGAAAGGTACTTGGAAAGGAGCCTGTTGTATTGGATCGTTCACAGGCTTATATCGGTGTATTGATCGATGATCTGGTTACAAAGGAGACAAAAGAACCATACCGTATGATGACTTCCAGAGCAGAATATCGTCTGCTGTTAAGACAGGATAATGCGGATCTTCGACTGACCGATATCGGTCATGAAATCGGTCTGATCGACGATGAGAGATATGAGAAATTCTGTCAGAAACGTACAATGATCGAAGAAGAAACAAAGCGTTTAAATGAAACGATGGTTGGCGGAAACAGTAAGATTCAGGAATTCTTACGTTCTATGGAGACAACGGAGTTAAAGACAGCAGTAAGTCTTGCAGAGTTGATCCGCAGACCGGAGCTTTCTTATGAGAAGATTGTACCGATTGATCCGGACAGACATCCGTTGCCTGCGGATGTGATCGAACAGATTGATATATCGATCAAGTATGAAGGATATATCAAGAGACAGACAGAACAGGTACATCAGTTTAAAAAGATGGAAAAGAGGATGATCCCGGCTGATCTGAATTATGATGATGTATCGAATCTTCGAAAAGAAGCCAGACAGAAGTTAAAGGATATCAAGCCGGAAAATATCGGTCAGGCATCCAGAATCTCCGGTGTATCACCGGCAGATATATCTGTGCTGCTGGTTTATCTGAAGATGAAGCAGCATGACGGAGAGCCTGAAATTAAATAATAGAAGGGATATCACAATATGGATCGACTAAGTGAATTAGCAAAGAAGATAGATATTGAATTAAATGATCATCAGTTAGAGCAGTTTCAGAGATATTATGAGCTTTTGGTAGAGTGGAATAAGGTTATGAATCTGACAGCCATCACAGAGAAGGAAGATGTCATTATAAAGCATTTTGCAGATAGTCTTCTGCTTGCAAAATATAAAAAGCTGGATGAATCTTTATCAGTCATAGATGTAGGGACCGGAGCAGGATTTCCCGGAATACCGCTTAAAATCGCTTTTCCGGGTTTAAAGGTAACATTAATGGATTCCCTGAATAAGCGTGTAAAGTTCTTAAATGAGGTTATCCGGACACTTGAGATGGACGATATAGAAGCTATTCACAGCAGAGCTGAGGATGGTGGAAGAAATGCACAGTATCGTGAGAAGTATGATCTTGCGGTATCAAGAGCGGTTGCAAATTTATCCTCTTTATCAGAGTTTTGTATGCCATTTGTTAAGACAGGTGGATATTTTATTCCATATAAGGCATCCGGACTGGATGAAGAGATACATGCAGGAAAAAAGGCGATTCGTATCCTTGGAGGACAGGTAGAGAATATCTTTCATACAACGATACCTGATACGGATATGGAGCGTTGCTTTGTATTTGTAAAGAAGATGGCAGCAACACCGGAGGAGTATCCAAGAAAAGCAGGAACAGCGACAAAGAAGCCTCTTGGAATGAAGGAAAAATAAAAAAGTATAGTAGAAATGAAAAATATATATAATATCAATGAAAGACATTATATAAAAATGGAGCAGGTATTTGTAAACCTGCTCCATTTTTATTAGGAAAATATACAGAAAAATGATCTGTTCGTTTTATTATCAAATGTTAGAATATTATCTTGTAGCACGAGTGTGCCGTTTTTCTTTACGTCTCTCTCGAATTTCTGTCTGTTTTTGTTTGATAGCTTCAACACCGTTTTTATCTATTGGTTTAATTGTTTTAACAACATAGTATTTTCCGTTATCAAGTGGTTTAAATTTTATCTTTCCACTGAAATAACCATGGTGCCAGCATTTCCCTGCACAGATGTAAGAAGACGGACTGTTTGAAAACCATTCAAGCCTCTTATTGATCTTCTTGTTACATTTGTAGCATCTTATACAGGCAATATCTTTATCGTCCATTGCTTCCTGCTTGCTTGAAAATTCTCTTGTAATGTATTCATACTGATTATTATGTATGGCTACAATTTCCTCTTCCTTTTTTGTAGGATGAATATACAGATCGAAGCTGTATAAATCTTTCAAATTTCTTGGATGCATCTCTTTTAAAACAAGAGCGGTATATCTGGCATCGTTTACAGCAGAATGAAAAGGTTCATCTTCCGGTATATTAAAATCTGCAACTGCTTTTTCCAGTTTACTGACGGTAGAACCGGTTGGGTCGACCATGTTTGCATATATCTGCTGAAGATTTAAAAATTTCAAAGGACGAGGAAGCTTGTCCATATAGTAGAAAGCCATATTTGTTTGTAATTCGGTAAGGTCCATGGGACCCCAGGTACAGAAGATATAATCTTTACCGCACCATTCCAGAAATTCCGTACAGACTTCTTTAAATCCTCTTCCTTTTGCCAGATCCGTTTCATCATAATTTAAAATGGTTCTGATTTTTGAATGTAATTTTTTATAGATCCGGGGTTTTATCAAACTGGAGTATTCATCAATGATGCGATAGTTCTTATCTACTTTAACCGCACCGATTTCGATTATTTCAAACGGCATTCGGGGATGTTCTCCGATATGACCGGAATAACTTTGATTCCACTCAAGATCCATTACGATATAGTTCATGTGTATTGATCCTTTGATTTGTTATATGAAAATAACTGTCGTATACTTTCAAATTAATTTATATGCACTAAAATGCACCTGGCGGGATTCGAACCCACGGCCTTCCGCTTAGGAGGCGGACGCTCTATCCTGCTGAGCTACAAATGCAGAAGGGGAAAATATATAATAAACCCAACATTACTATGATACCCAAGAATGTAAGAAATGTCAATTTCTTAAAAAATAACATTTCCCTGGAGCCAGATTTCGCCTTTGAACCGGCGACCTGGAGCAGGTGTACCGAGCAGATCTTTTTCATTGATCGCTATAGCCATCAGCATTTCATTTGTTTCCACATTCAGAAGGTATACAGGTTCCTTTGTATAATCATTTTCGCACAGGCTGCAGTCCAGAATATTTCCTATGATAGAATAATGTTCTGTTTCAATGCCATATGGCATGAAATTCGTTTCTACGATAGAAAGGATATCTTCGTAATGTGCACGGCGACTTACCTGTGTATAGATATCCATATCATCTAATGTAAGGCTTTCCATGGCGGAACGGTCTCCTTGTCTGGCAGCTTCGATCAGTTTGTTTCGATTAACAGAGGAACATTTATGTTCTCTGTTTGCAGGTGGAAGCTGTTCAATATCAAGAATAACTTTACCGCTTGTTGACAGTCCGGACATATAAGCCTTAGTGATCAGATGGTTGGAATAGTTCATCCATTTTGTATTTGTATAATCAGAAATATTTGTCAGAAAGAAGATGAGTGTCATGCCCAGATTATAGTCTTCACAGACACCGGCATAGGATTCTTTATCACCATGTTTTTCTATATAGATCCGTTCCTGATTCATAATGAAAGAACTGCGGACATAGGGAAAATAGTATTCAAATGAAATGGTATTATCGATGTCCATTTCTCCGACAAGAGAGATACCGAAGTGTTTTCCAAAGTCCTTATTTAATTGAACCAGACGGGTGTCTGCATCAACAGTTACAATGTTTTTTGTTGTTGGGTTGGCAATGATCTCCTTTGTGATCGGAGTTAACTGCCGTCTGTTTTTAATGTCGGAAAATCCAATGGAACGTAAATAACTGTGCACACAGACACCTCCTTTCTGATTCTTAACTTATTTTACTATGGTCAAAAAAGTATATTTAATTAATAAATATGGAATTAAGCTTCAATCTTATCTTTTCCACCCATGTATGGACGGAGTGCTTCCGGAATTCTTACAGAGCCATCTGCCTGAAGATTATTCTCAAGGAAAGCAATCAGCATTCTAGGTGGAGCAACAACAGTGTTGTTTAAGGTATGTGCAAGATACTTCTTACCGTCTTCACCCTTTACACGGATCTGAAGTCTTCTTGCCTGAGCATCACCCAGATTTGAGCAGCTTCCTACTTCAAAGTATTTTTTCTGACGTGGAGACCATGCTTCTACATCCAGTGATTTAACCTTCAGATCTGCAAGATCACCGGAGCAGCATTCCAATGTACGTACAGGAATATCAAGTGAACGGAAGAGGTCAACGGTGTTCTGCCATAATTTATCAAACCACATTTTGCTTTCTTCCGGTTTGCAGACAACGATCATTTCCTGTTTCTCAAACTGATGAATACGGTATACACCACGTTCCTCAATACCATGAGCACCTTTTTCTTTTCTAAAACAAGGTGAATAGCTTGTAAGTGTCTTTGGAAGTTCTTCTTCCGGAATGATCTGATCGATGAATTTACCAATCATGGAATGTTCAGATGTACCAATCAGGTAGAGGTCTTCGCCTTCAATCTTATACATCATGGCATCCATTTCTGCAAAGCTCATAACACCTGTAACGACGTTACTTCGAATCATGAAAGGAGGAACACAATAGGTAAATCCTCTGTCAATCATGAAATCTCTTGCGTAAGAGATAACAGCAGAATGAAGTCTTGCGATATCACCCATCAGATAGTAGAAACCATTTCCTGCTACACGTCTTGCTGAATCAAGATCCAGTCCATGAAGATGTTCCATGATCTCTGAGTGATATGGAATCTCAAAATCAGGAACAACCGGCTCACCAAAACGTTCAATTTCTACGTTTTCGGAATCATCTTTACCAATAGGAACAGATGGATCAATGATATTTGGAATTACCATCATGATCTCTTTTACTTTTGCCTGAAGTTCAGTTTCTTTTTCCTGTAATTCAGATAAGCGTTCTGCCTGTTCTGTTACCTGTTTTTTTACTCCTTCAGCTTCTTCTTTTTTGCCCTGTGCCATTAATGCACCGATTTGTTTGGAGAGCTTATTACGATTCGCTCTCAGATCGTCAGCCTCCTGCTGAGTTGCTCTTGCCTGGGCATCAAGTTCAATTACTTCATCAACAAGTGGAAGTTTGCTGTCCTGAAATTTGTTCTTAATGTTCTGTTTTACTACATCTGGATTCTCTCTTAAAAATTTAATGTCTATCATTTTTTGATATTCCTCCTGGTTCATATGGAATAAGGTTGTTTATACTTATTCTCACATGCTTTTATATTTTTTTGACTATAGTCAATTATAATTATTTTTTATTATATTTAATTGTTTTTTATTATGATTTATTATTCTTCTTCCATAATATCAGCAATCTCTTCATCAAGCGTTTTTGCACGTTCAATGGCTTCTTTTTCTTCATCAGAAAGAGCTACATAGGATTCACCTTTGATCAATTCTTTTGCATAAGCGAAGCATCCTTCTCTGGAATGCATACAATTTAAAACTACACCATTGTTACGACTGTCTAGAAATGCAACTGCGAAGCTTAGACTTCCGCCCATTCCCTCAAATGCATCATATTTGACCAGTCCGATTTTGCTGATACATGCTGCAAGTGTTTCCTGGATCTCTTTGTGTTCTTTTGTAAGCCGCTTGGAATTGTTCTTCACAGCATCCATTTCAGCAAATCGATCCAATATAATTTCTTCCATATCACCTGCCGTTTTACCACTTAAAAGGCGTTTGATATCTTTATTTCTTTTCTTTATATTCGCCATAAGATAGAATACAAGTCCAAATAAAACGATGACGAGTACAAGAAGTATGATTAAAATAATGGCAGGGTCAATACCAATCTTATCTAGTAAAGAACTGTTCATTCTGATATTTCCTTTCCAATTATTCTCTGTGAATAGAATATAACATCTCTGTTATTCTTTCCAATTCTTCCTGAGAATAATAATTTATTTCAATTTTTCCTTTATCATTGTTTTTTGATTTGATTTCAATCTTTGCACCCAAAATATTTTTCAGACGGCTTTCAATATCATTGTAGAAGATAGAAAGATCTTTTGTGTCCACATTATTCTGTTTTGGTTCTTTTGGTGCACTAAGTAGTTTCTTGACATAGATTTCTGTATCACGAACACTTAATTTATTATCAAATATAAAGTTTGCAGCTTCTGTCTGTAGAGCAGCATCCTCAATCGGAATTAACGCTCTGGCGTGTCCGGTTGTCAGCTTGTCTTCTATGATCATTTGACGAACTTCATCACATAATTTCAGAAGTCGAAGAGAGTTTGCAATCGTTGAACGATTCTTTGAAACCTTTTCAGCTACTTCTTCCTGTGTAAGACTATATTCGTTGATAAGACTTTCATATGCCATTGCTTCTTCAATCGGATTCAGGTCCTCACGCTGAATATTTTCTATGAGAGAGATCTCCATAATTTCACGGTCTGTGTATTCTCGGATTACAACAGGTATTTCCTTTATTCCGGCCATCCTGGCAGCACGCCATCTTCTTTCACCGGCAATAATCTCATAGAATTTTCCTTTTTTTGTTACAATAAGAGGTTCTAACACTCCGTATTGTTTGATAGAATCAGCCAGTTCCTGTAAAGCATCTTCATCAAATTGCTTTCTTGGCTGTGATTGGTTTGGTTCAATCTGTGTTATTTTAATTTTCTGTTCTACTTCTTTTACAACTTCCTTCACAACTTCTTTTGTGACAGTTTTTGTTGTCCCACTGGAAGCAGATTTTGATTTACTCTTTGGTGGATCATTTGTAGGAATTAACTGATCCAGACCTCTGCCTAAGCCTTTTTTTACAGGCATTTTATTTCCTCCTGTGAGTCATTTGATTTCTTTCTATTTGTAATAATCATTTGCTATGACTTCATCAGCCAGCATCATATAATGTTCAGCTCCGGCAGATCGTGGATCATATGCAATGATTGGCATTCCATAGCTTGGGGATTCAGCCAGACGAACATTTCTTGGAATAATAGTGTTGTAAATATGCTGATTCAGATTTTGTTTTACATTATCTACAACCTGCATTGACAGATTGGTACGGGAATCGTACATGGTAAATACAATTCCTTCAATCGTAAGTAGTCTGTTTAATTGTTTCCGTATCAGATTAACGGTATAAATTAACTGGGATAATCCATCTAATGCAAAGAACTCACATTGAATTGGAACTAATACAGTATTGGCTGCTGTTAAGGCATTTACTGTTAACATTCCAAGAGCAGGAGGGCAGTCGATGATAATATAATCAAATTTACGTCTTACATTCTTGATATGGTTTTTAAGAATATACTGTGGATCTTCCACTGTAACAAATTCTACTTCTGCACCTGCAAGCTCTCTGCTGGCTGGGAGAAGATTCAGTCCTTTGATATCAGGGTAAACGTCGATAAGCATACATTCGCCTAAATTGCAGTCACCGTTTAACATATCATAAACACTGTACTCAAGGGAATTCTTATCAACTCCAAGTCCACTGGTCATATTTCCCTGTGGATCCATGTCAATTGCTAAGACTTTCTTTCCTTTTTTTGCAAGACATGCCGCAAGATTGATTGCAGTTGTAGTTTTTCCTACGCCACCCTTCTGGTTGGCTATTGCGATAATTCTTCCCACTTGATATTCTCCTTTTTGTGTTTCACGTGAAACATTCTATATTTCCAATAATTGTTTTCTCTACATATGTGAACATATATATTATATAATAATAAAATAAAGTGATTATTAGCTAAAGAAGATATGTAGCTATTTCCTATATTCTTTTATTCATATAATATATATGATTTTCATAATATGTAATTTTATTGTATTATGCCAACAGATTAAATGTTTGTTTATTGATTCCGTGTTCCATTATATCACTATAATAGGATTAATGAAATGAAAATATCTCTATATATTACAAATCCCGTTACACTAATTATTGAATAATCAGTAGAACGGGAATTTTGTAATAGTCTAATAAAAAAGGAAAGATGTGACTTAACATAATATAGCGGCTCCGGAAAGAGCAATTTAAAAAAAGGGGGGGATTAAATTTTGCTATATCATGTGTAGTCACATCAATCTTATCGAAACGTAGACTGCGTCTTCGATGTTCTTATTATAACACCATTGTGTAGAAATATCTACTATTATTTTGAAAAATGTTGAAAAATTTACAAGGAATGTTTCACATGAAACAATAAGTTATTAATTAAGATTATGTTTCACGTGAAACATAAAAACAGGATTGCCCCTTTAGATTAAGACAATCCTGTTTTATGTGTGTGACATATCAAGATTATAATATCATCATTTGCTCTAAAAACTTGGAAACTTCCACCCATGCCTTTTTGGACTCCGGCATAAGAGTCATACCCATTTGAAATACATGGAACATATTCTCGTAGATCGATAGGCGCACTTTTACACCTTGTGACTTGGCTTTTTCAGCAACCAGAACAGAATCGGATAAAAGCATCTCATTTGATCCAACTTGAATCAGCATTGGAGGAAAACCGGTGAAATCTCCAAACAATGGTGAAATATATGGATCTGTCAGATCGTGATTTCCGGGATATACACTGTTATAGATCAGACTTTCATTTGTATTGCCAAAGAGAGGATCAATCTCAAAGTTTTCTGTATAGGATGATCCGCTTGCAGTCAGATCTGTCCATGGTGACATAGCTACGATTCCGGCAGGAAGAATACGGTCACGGTCTGTAAGATAATGGCAGAGAGCCATAGCCAGTCCGCCACCTGCAGAATCACCAGCAAGAATAATATGGTTTTCCGAGTATCCATGATTTAGCAGCCAATCATATGCATATAAAGCATCATTTAATGCTGCAGGATATGGATTTTCAGGAGCAACCCTATAGTCAATGGATAAGACGGATGTACCTTTTCCAAGTTCCGAATATAATCCGGCAAACATACGATACTGTGTTTTAAAAGCTCCAACATAACCACCACCATGAAGTTGCAGGACAACATATGGATTATGAGAATTTTTCCACTTTAACAGTTCCATTTTGAAGTTTTTAGTTTCAATCAATTCACTGGTAAAGTGATCGGGATATTTGTATGTTTTATCAATGTCGCTTTTGGAACGATTGTTATTTCTGATCTGCGTAAGAAGATTATTGCTGTTAAAATCAGCGACCAGTTCACATACAAGCTTTGCCTGTTTGCTCATTCCTGAAGTATCAGGAGGAGTAGAAGAACCAGAGGTTAATTTATCTAAAAGTGCCATTTAATAAAATCTCTCTTTCTAAATTTAGTTAATAGTAAGCAGTGCACAACGAAAAATAATTGCTGGCACTGCTTTTACTATAAGATAATTTGTATTTTAAGATATTTATATTTGTAGAATATTATCTGTGATGTCATTTATAAAATAATATCTATGCCTGAAATATAATTCTATACATGAAATCTACGTTTTAGTTCTGTTGTTGCAGGTCGATCTCCGAACACCAGTGTACCACCGAGCAACAGAGCACTCATAATATCTGCAATGATCATAAAGAAATCATGTTTGAAGAACTTTCCGGTAAGCATAAGTATTGTCAGGATCACACAGATAATAATGATATATACCTGTAATAAAATATAGGATTGCCAGTTTTCAGTATTAATAATCATCAATACAAGAATTGCAATGTCAAGCATTGCAATAACACAAGGTATTGCAAAGTCAATTGACCACCCGGTATATCCAAGGATATAATCAATCAATACAAGAACGGGCATGATGAAAATTGCCTGTACCAGCATTTTTTTTCGATGACTCTTATTGTGCCTAAATGAATAGATCAGTGAAAAACAGGCATATGCAAGTCCGATTCCACAAAGAGCTGACCATTTGACCTTTGAATATGTCAGGTAGTTGATCAGGATCAGGATTCCTTCTACAACAATACTGCAAAAAATTGTCAGTTTGATAACAAATCGCATACGACGCATTGCAGGTGTGATGTCCGGATACATAACAGATTTTGACTTTTCACCAGTTTCTTGACTATGGTCAAGAAAGTCTTTTTCGCTTTCCGGATCTTTCACCGGATCATATTCCAGAACTCCGTTACATAAAGGGCATGAAAGGGAGTGATCCAGAACATCTATATTACAACGTCTACATTTACTCATAATACACCCCGTTACTTTCTATCGATACATGAATCCCATCCCGAACCATCTGGCGGAAAAATTCTTTCTGTATAAATGTTTCACGAATGGCAGAGCTGAAGGTGAAGACCAGTGTATCCTTATAACTGATGACACTTCCTTTGATGAACTGTCCTTTGGACATCGACAGAACGACATGGAAGCGGTCGATATATTCCTTATATATATCATCAACGGATACAACTCCAAGGTTGGTGATCGTTGATGTATTTGCTTTTAATGAAGCTTTATAAATACGGCGCATGGCGATGCTCTTAAAGACACGCGGAACGGCACGGATAATAAAATTCACTTCATTGGAAACGTTATAGGATAACAGCTTCTCCAGATTTTCTTTATTGATCTGTTCCTTCAGACTATCTGCGATGATGTGCAGAACATCTTCAAATGTATAAGTATCCTTCTCCGGCTTGAAGTAAGCAGAGACAACGGCAAAGAAGTTCTTCGTTGTATTGGAATTAAAATATGGGCGAAGATTTACAGGAACAACGGTGCTGATCGGACGCTTGGAAGGCTGCCCTTTCAGGTATTCTTTGTAGATTGCCCATGTAAATGTTCCAAGCAGATACTGGTTGATGGTTACACCATATTTTGCTGCCGCCTGTTTGATCTCGGAAACCGGGATATAGCCGTGCAGGATAGCAAAATGATTAAAAGGCAGCTTTTCACCTTTTAAGATAACTGCTTTTTCCGTTTTATAGGAACGTTTGGCAGGTCTTATATAGTTCTTCTTGTAGCTGTCCTCGATATCCAACGAGGAATCTGCATTTAAGGTATTACCTGCTTTTTCAGCAAGTTCCGGGTATTTGTACCGGAGGTACTGATAAGTCAGTTCCTTCAGGAAAATAAGAGCACCATTTCCATCTGTTAAGACATGAAAGACTTCCAGATTGATCCGTTTCTGATAGTAGGTAACACGGAACAGATATTCATTATTTGTATAGGGATTGATATACAGACAAGGGTATGTGTCTTCTGGCATTACCCTTGGAGCAGGTCGTTCATTTGCTTCAAAGTAATACCAGAAGATCCCATTTTTTAGTTTGTGATTAAACACATCAAAAAATGGAAGAATCTTATCCAGTGCCTTTTGCAGGAGCTCTGCATCTATGTCTTCTGTCAATGTAACGGAAATACGATAAACGTTGCTTACATTTTCGCTTACAATGACAGGAAACAGGTTGGCAGTGTTATCGAGTTTATCCCATTTAATAGTCTTATTTAATCGTTTCGACATGAAAGATCACCTGATTTACATAGCTTCCGGTGCATTGATTCCGAGAAGCTCTAATGCATCGTGAAGAGTTTTCTTTGTAAGGTATGTCAGCATGACACGGGCATTCTTTACATTTTCCTCCGGTACGTTGATACGTGTGGAGTTATAGAATTTGTTAAATGCCTGAGCAACATCGACAGCGAATCTTGCAACAACAGATGGTTCGTATTTCTCTGCTGCATCCGATACAACCTTAGGGAAACGGCTGATCTCTTTTAAGAGATTCATAGCATCCGGTTCAGAGATCGTGCTGTAATCAACCGGCTTTGCAGGATCGAAATTCTCAGCAAGTCTTACAACGCTGGAGCATCTTGCATGTGTGTACTGAACATAAGGACCGGTCTCACCGTCAAAGTTTAATACCTTATCCCAGCTAAAGGATACATCCTTGATACGCTGGTTATAAAGGTCATTGAACAGAACAGAGCCAACGCCGACGATCTTGGCAACTTCTTCCTTATCAGGAAGGTTCGGGCTCTTTTCTGAGATGATTTCAAAACTCTTTTTAATTGCATCATGCAGAATATCTTCTGCATAGATGATATTTCCGCTTCTGGTTGAAAGCTTTGCACCCTCTAAGCTTACCAGTCCATAAGGAATGTGAACCAGAGAATCCTTTGCCCAGTCATTTCCAAGAAGCTCAACTACCTTGAATACCTGTGCAAAATGCAGCTTCTGTTCCTGTCCGGTTACATATAAGCATTTTGTGAAATGATAGGTATTCTTACGATAGAAAATAGCAGCCAGATCACGGGTTGCATAGATGGAGCTTCCATCTTTCTTTGTAACGATACATGGAGCCATATCATAGTCGGACAGATCTACGATCATAGCACCTTCGCTTTCCTTTAACAGGTTCGCATTTGTCAACTGGTCAACAACTTCCTGACATTTGTCACGATAGAAGCTTTCACCGAGATAATAATCAAAATCCATACCCAGAAGGTCATAGGTACGTTTGTATTCTACAAGGCTGATGTCCTTGAACCACTGCCAGATCGAGAGTGCTTCTTCATCCCCATGCTCCATCTTGCTGAACCATGCTCTTGCTTCATCTACAAGCTCCGGATTCTGGTCTGCTTCTTCATGGAACTTCACATAGAGACGCATAAGCTCGGCAACGCCATCTTTCTCAACTGCTTCCTTTGTTCCCCAGTTCTTATATGCAACGATCAGCTTACCAAACTGTGTACCCCAGTCACCTAAGTGGTTGATACGGATTACTTTATAGCCGAGTTTGGAATAGATCTTATAGAGGGAATTACCGATGATAGTAGTTCTGAGGTGTCCAACGTGGAAGTTCTTTGCTACGTTTGGCGAGGAGTAATCGATGCAGATAACCTTGTCTGCACCTTCATCGGAACCGCCGAAGTTGTCCTTTAATGCTGATTCGATCATGGTCTGGACAAAGATATTTTTCTTTACGAAGAAGTTCAGATATGCGCCCTGAACATCGATCTTATCGAGAAAATCAATATCACCAATAGCTTCTTTGATATCGGCTGCGATCAGGTTTGGTGCTTTGTGCATAGTCTTTGCCAGTCTGAAGCAAGGAAATGCATAGTCGCCAAGCTCCTGCTTTGGTGGTATCTCAATAAAAGTTGCAATTTCTTCAGCAGTCATGCCTTCTACATGATTTGCAATCAGATTTACGATTTTTTCTTTCATAATTAAGGTTGTCCTTTCAAATTCTTTCTTATATATTAAGGAAATGTCCTTATTTTTCTTTCATTTCATAATTAAGGGGGAGAACCCATAATCTACATTATTTCAATCGGGATAGAAAAACGGATATCTGTTCCACTGATGATATCACCTTCTATCTTAAGTTGTCCATTTAACAAATAAATAATCTCCTGAATGCGGTGAAGTCCACTGTTCCATGGAGAGGTGTGACTGTAATTCTCATCAATGCCGATGCCGTTATCATTGATATGTACCGATATCTGATCACTGTAGATCTGAATGTTGATACCAACACGATTTGCATTTGCATGCTTATATACATTGTCCAGACATTCACACAGTATACGGATCAGACTGATCGTGATAATTTCCGGAATCTCGATCGAAGCATCCGGACAGTCAATGTCAGATTCAATGACACATTCTGGATAAGCATCTTTGTATCGGAAAATGGTATCTTCTAATAAGGTTTCAATCGGTACAGTTGCATCAATGTCACCGGTAAGTCCCAAAAGGATAGCATTCAGAGAATCTTCCATGGATGCAGTTGAGTCGATGAGTTCATCAAGTGTGATCTTTGCCCGGTTGACATCCGACTTGATCAGCCATGACAGGGAATCCAGAGTATGTCTGGTTCGATCTAATTGCTCCAGAATATCGGTATGTAAGGATTGTACTAATTTATCCTGATCGTATTTTTTCAGACGAAGAATATTGAAGCCATGATTGATAACCGGAAGGTCTTCTTCAACCGGCTCTTTTTCCAATGCAACCGCTTCCTTTGTGAATTCTTCTGCCATTTCATCCAGAAAAGCATCCAGCTTTTTGGTTGCTGTATGAATGCGTGTGATCCTGCCCTTCAGCTCGTCGGCATCTGCCTGTAAGCAGTGGATCTTTGTTGTAAGAGCAGCATTAGAAGCGTTCAGCTCTTTTAATTCCTGTTCAATCTGTGCAGCTTTTTCTTCCTGCGTTGTTGTCGTTGTAGAAAATGGAGAAAAGACATTATGTCCGGCACTGTTTTTAAAGGAGTAGACCTCCAGTGTTTTCATAAGTTCATCAATTTTAATCTTTAATTCAAACTGTTCTGTTTTCAGAGCCTGGATCTGTTCCAGTTTCTCTACATACAGTTCGTTGAAGTAGTCCAGAATTTCCTGATTGGAATCCCGCACTGTTTTCAGATTTTCCGTTGTTGAAATATCCATGATATTCTCCATTCTCCTCTATATCTGTTAAGAGGTTTTGTTGTTTCTATTGTACCTTACTCGTCAAGGTCATTATCAAATGTTTCCTGAAGCTGTCGTCGGCGTTCTTCATATTGTTTTTTTCTTGCTGCCTGAAGCGCGCGTTGATGCTTTCTTGCTTTCTGTATATGGATCAGATAGGTCACAAACAATACGGCAAGAAGAAGCAGAACTGCAAGAATGATCCACAATGGATGGATCGACAGCTTCTTTTTTGCTGCAGAGGCTGCAACTGTTGCATCGGCTGCATGTTCTGTGTTATTTGATGAAATCTGTTTCCCATCCGGGTTATAGCCGGTTACGGTAAGATCTGTTGTTCCTATCATATTTCCGCCATAGGAGAGAATCAGATGCCCCACGGTATAAGTATCTCCATCTTTTACCGGTTCTTTGTTGTATTCGATACTGTAAGTTAATTTCTTAATATCATCATTTTTATTGAAATTCAATTTATAGTCCTTATCAACCTGTAATGTAATATCAGAACCGGAATCAGTCTTGTAATAGGAGTTCAAATAATCAAGCGTCTGTGATGTCTGGGTGCTGTCAAAGGTATAGTCGGCCAGAGGTGTCTGGAGACTATAATTCCGGAAGCAATACTCATAGATGGCTTTGCTGTCAGTGTAGGTATTTGCTGCACCGTTACAGTTCATCAGAACGCAGATCAGTTCGGTATCACCTTTTTTACTCCAGGTAACAAGGGTATTTAATGCATCATTTGTATAACCGGTCTTACCGCCTTCGCAGTATTCATAGTAATATTTGCTGTCGGGATTTGTCATTTTACAGTGCTGCCAGAGCTGGCGTTCTTCCTCGCAAATATTTGTCGGTCCAATGACATGATTTCTGGTACCTGTTATTTTACGAAATTCATCGTGTTTCAGACAGGCTTTGGTTATTAATGCCATGTCATAACAGGTTGTATAATGGTTCTCATCCGGAAGACCATTTGCATTTACAAAATGAGTGCCAAGGCAGCCAAGCTTGACTGCACGTTCATTCATCATCTTAGCAAAATCTTCGATGCTCCCACCAGAGACAAATTCTCCGATGCCCCATGCAACTTCATTTGCGGATTCCAGCATCATACCATAGAGGGCATCCTCCATAGAGATCTGTTCACCTTCATCCAGACCGATATGGCTGCTTCCTCGATCAATGCCGAAGACGGCATCGTGTGACATTGTTACAGTATCGGTCAGCTTTGTATTTTCAATGGCAAGTAAGAAGGTCATAATCTTCGTGATACTTGCCGGGTACTGTTTATCAAAAGCGTTTTTTTGATATAGAATATTCCCAGTATTTGCGTCCAGTACGATGGCATAGTTGGACGCAAGCTCCGGTGCTTTGCCCGGTTCATCAGGGTACTCGGTTGTAACTAAGTATTCAGTTGTTCCATCCTCATCTGTGCTGTTATCTGATCCTTCGTTTGTAGAGTCATCAGATGCCGTATTCGTAACTGTACTGTCTGGAAGAAACAAATGGTCTGTTCCGGCAGCAGAGGATGACGTGCTGTCTATATAGAAAACGCTCATGGTAAATAACAGAACAGTGGACAGGATAACGACAGGAATTGCATGTCTTGTCCTGTTTTTCTTCGGGTTCTTTCTTATCTTCATGAACGGTTATTCTCCAATGCTATTTCTTTGTTCGATATGCAACCAGCCGGTTGATCGGAGTACCAAGAGCAGAAAACTTTGCTTCGTATTCTGTCATGATATTTCCTTCGTTGTATTCGGAATGGTGCAGATCATATGTGTAGTTTTCAAGTGTCCATCCTGCTTCCGGAACCTGCTCTAAGGAGAAGTCAAATAATGGGCGGTTATCTGTCTTGAACATAACACGTCCGTCCGGCGCAAGGATATGATCGTAGTGTTCGAAAAAGTGAGTTGAAGTCAGTCGTCTCCTGGCATGGCGATCCTTTGGCCATGGATCAGAGAAGTTCAGGTAGATATTTGCTACTTCATTTTCTGCAAAGACATTCTCGATGTACTCAGCATCCATTCTTATAAAATAAAGATTGGTCATGTCTTCTTCCTGTTCACGTTTCTCGATGGCACGTACCAGAACACTGGAATATTTCTCGATGCCGAGATAGTTGATATCCGGATTCCGTCTGGCAAGCTCCATGATAAATTGTCCTTTTCCCATACCAATCTCGATGTGGATGGGATTTGTATTTCCAAAAAATTCGCTCCATTTGCCTTTCATGCTTTCTTCGTCGTGTACGACGTATTTGTTGTCGGCGATTGTCTCTCTGGAGCCTTTTACGTTTCTAAGTCTCACGAGGGTGTTCCTCCAAAATAATCTTAATTCGCAATGCCCACCATGTGGTCAATTCGCAATGCCCACCATGTGGTCAATTCGCAATGCCTACCATGTGGTCAATTCGCAATGCCCACCTCGCCTGACGGCTCGTTGTAGTGCTTCGCACTATAGAATTATATATATATAGAACTCGCCGTAAGCAAGCTTCCGCTCGTTCTACATATATATAATTCTGCATTGCTCATTGTTCCATTATATCAATATTAGGGTTTTAAAGTAAATAGCGGGGCTGTTTTTTTTATGTTTTTTCGTGGGTTTTGATGGTGAAATCAAGAATTACCGGGAACTTATTCTGGTTTCTTCATATAATATGGTATAGGAGGCTTTTTTTTGGTGGGGAAGAGATTTTTGTCCGTCAGAAGTTGGATGAAAAGCGGAGGTGTTTTTGTGAATGGGAGATCATAAATTTCAGAAAAAGGTGACTGCATGCTGTTACTGCAAAAAAGGATTTAACAAATGGTGTGTTTGTTTATACAGGGGATATGAGGAAGTGAAAAAAATTTTGAATCAGGATTGCTGCAAGAGAGAAAAGAAACCGCGCTGCTACAATAGAAGAAGATAAAAATCAATAGGAAAATAGTACAAAAATGCGCATAAAATCTATGCAAATAACCGATATTAAAAAAAGTTAAAAATTTTTGAAAAAAATGCTTGCATTTGGATAAACTATGTTATATAATCAATTTCGTTGTCGGCGAGATAACAAAATAAAAACGACTTCGGGCCGCTAGCTCATTTGGTAGAGCACCTGACTCTTAATCAGGGTGTGCGGGGTTCGAGCCCCCGGCGGCCCACTACAAAAGTCCTAATTTGGCAGATATTTGAAGCTGCTGGGTTGGGGCTTTTTTTCGGTATAAGAATATATATTTTTGATTCAGGTAGTTCTCTTTTTTTCAGGAATAATAACCGTTACAGAATAGATTCCATTTTCGTAATTGATCAGGCAAAATCCGCCGCAGGCTTCAGCAGATTTTTTTACATTCTTCAAACCATATCCATGAATAAAGTCCAGATTTTCTATATCTTCCGGTGGTTTTTCTCCGATAGGAAAATGGTAGGTATTTGTAATATAGATCGTAAAGGTATGCTCGATCGTCTGAATATTGATATTGATCTCGCCACTCTGTTCTTCCAGACAGGCATTTAATGCATTATCTAACAGGTTTCCAAGAATAATAGTCATATGATAATCGTCACATGGAACAAGGTCATTGTCGATTTTTAGTTTGGTTGTGAGTTTGATGTTGTGGCGGGCAGTCCGAAGCATCAGATTGCTTATAAAAGCGTCGATGACCAGATTCCCTGTATTTACAGTACAATATCTGGCTTCCAGATCGGACATGGTTTCTCTGGCATATGGAATGATACGATCATAGTGTTCTTCATTTACACAGGTCTCAATATAGAATAAATGCTTCTTGATATCATGCATGAATCCACGAATGTTTTTATAGGCATCTCCAAGCTGCTGGTATTTCTGTCGCTGATAGTTTACCTGCTCGGTAAGCTGTCCTGCTTCCTGGGCAAGTGATTCAGCTTTTAAGACGCTCTGAAGAAGAATGTAGTTTACGATATTAATAATAAGCAGAAAGATAACAAGGATCAGGTAAGTGTTTGGGTTGGTTTTATTCAAACTGAAAAAGGTAGGAAGTAATACAAGTGTGCAGGAAAGTAATGGGATGATCAATAGTAAAATGCTATATTTTTTAGATTTGATTCCAGCCTTTTGCTTTCGAATGACATGAAGAATTATAATGATAAGCAGAATTAATAAATCACTAACAAGAGAAATAGACGTGAATACGATCTCAGGTAAGGAGTCAAATTGTATGGTTATATCTGTAAAATGTGAAATAATATAATATGCCATTTCTTCGCAGATGGAAATTATTATAGAATAACTTAAAATGACAGAAATTCTATAAATAATTCCGGAAGTAAAAAATAAAGAGAGACATAAATTTATAATATTTGTAAGCATTGTCCTTGTAGCAGAAGCCCAATATGAAACATTTCCTACCAGTGAATATGAAATTATCCAGAAGATAGAGTCAGCTATTATAAAGGCAAATAAAATATAATATGGATTGTAATCTCTTTTTTTCTTTTCAAACATAGTTTGAAAAAAGATATATAATAATGAATTATCAAATATAAAACTAAGCACGCTTATTAGAACTATCATGTTTGATTTCCTCTTCTTTCTATTTTAAAACGTGAATAATACGGTTGGCATAAAGTTGCTGTAAAGTTGTTACTTTTCTTCTGCTTATAGGAATCAAAGTCCCATTAGCTATTACAATATTTGAAGGCTGAATTGTTTGAATATGCCGTATATTTACCAGATATCCACGGTAAGGAGAACAAAAATCATGATCAGATAAGCGATTTTCCCAATCCTGAATCGTTCCTTCTCCTGTTAATATGGCATCAATTAAATGGTATTCCAGATATCGTTTTTCTCCTTTAACAGCCTGAATATATAAGATATTGTTTACAGGGATCAAATGTTCTTTTCCATGTGAGTCAATTACAATTTTAGTTATATGAGAATGTTTATATCGATGGATGATATCGGAAAGTAGTTTTTCTATTTTTGTATAACTAACAGGTTTTGTAAGGAACTGAAAAGGCTGTACATCAAAACTTTCCTGCATGTATTGTGGATAGGATGTTACAAAGACAATGAAAACATCATCATATAATTCATCACGTAGATATCGGGCGACCATCATACCATTAATTTCAGGCAATTCGATATCAAGCAGTAAAATGTGAAATGGCTGCTCCTTTTGTGCCTGCAGAAGGGCTGCCCCAGAACGGAAGGATTCGATTTCAAATTCAATATTATAAGATGCCATATAATGTTTAATGTGTTTTTCCAAATGAATAATGTCTGTTTGTGTGTCATCACAGATGCCGATTCGTAATATCATAAATTCCTCCTGTTTTTCCAGATGCCAATATATACACTTATTACACCCTCGACCATACACAGCATAATAATTCCGCAATAGGTGATCTGGTGATGTAGATATAGAAAACCTGTTAAGATTGTTAAAATGAAACAGGTTATCAGGCATCGGTGAAATAATTTCTTTTTCTGATGTTCAGATAAACGCTTGTTTTTTGTATCTACTGGTGCAACCGGAAGTATCATACACCAGGTGAGCAGATATAGGATAAATATCCAGACAGGCTTTATATGTTTAAGAATAAGCGAACAAGAAAAAATAGTTATAAGATAAATCCCATAGGATAGTATGGTACAGCCAAGTCTGGTATTTGCATGAAATCCACCTGCGAAGTGGCGGAGAGGAATGGTGACCAGAAGATAGCAGAGCGTTAGGTCGAGGCGGTGTACGAGTAAACCGATAATAAGAACAACTATATCATATAGTAGGGCTTCAATCAGATAATCAAACAGATAAGCATAGATTGCCTGTTGTTCTTTTGATATCTGTCCATCTTCGGTTAAGGTATCTGCCAGATATGTTCCGAGTTGTTTCATGTGTATTGTCCCCCTTTTTATAGATAAAGCCAGTATAACATGATTTTAAAAAAAGTGCATTTTTTTGGAGTGAACGGTCGAAATTAGGGAGTAAATGGTATAACTACTACCGTTCACTCCTTAATTTCGACCACTCACTCCTAAATCAACACAATTTGCAAATAATATGCTAGAATATAACTACGGTTTGGGTTTTAGCCGTGATAAACAAAGGCTAAATAATAAGAAAGGGGGAGATGCTTATGAAGAAGGCAATAGCCAGACTGATCTGTAAGTTTGGAACACAGCTTTGTGCTGTAGCTATGGTCATTGCACCACTGGTATCTGATGTATGTAAGAATAAGTATTATCAGGCAGAAGAACCAGAAGGATTAGATGCATTTGCAGATAGTCAGAGATCTAAATTGAGGGGATAAAAGCAGAAAGCGATTCTTCAAATAATGAAGCACGTTATATTTTCCATGTTATTTATAATAAGAAAAATCGACTGTAAATGGAAAATATGACGTGCTTTTGTTAAATAAAAATATTGAGCGCAGAGAGGTGGATATCATGATAAAAATAGAACATTTGACAAAAAAGTATGGAGAAGGAGATTCCTGTTGTCTGGCGCTTAATGACGTTAGTGCAGATATTCAGGAAAATACATTTACAGTTATTACAGGCAAAAGTGGAAGTGGAAAAACAACATTATTAAATATGATCGGATTGATTGATAAGCCGGATTCCGGAAGTATATTGGTTGAAGACAGGAATATATTGGCCTATGGTAAAAAAGACTGTCTACGATATCGTCGGGAAATGATTGGAATGGTATTCCAGTTTTTTCAGTTAATACCGGTTCTTACATGTCGGGATAATATTATGATCGCAAATGAATGTGTAAAGAAATGTAAGAAGGATTATTTTGATACATTGACAGAACAATTAGATATAAAAGATCTTTTAAATAAATATCCGGATCAGTTATCAGGTGGACAGCAACAACGGATTGCGATCGCGAGGGCGTTGATCAATCAGCCTAGGATCATACTGGCAGACGAACCAACCGGTAATCTGGATTCGGAGAACAGCAGACGTGTCATTGATCTGTTGAAACAGACAACAAATGAATATGGCATGACTTTGCTCATGGTGACGCATGATGCTGATATTGCAAAGCAGGCAAATCACTGTATTCATCTTGTTGACGGAAGAATCCAGCAGAATTAAGGAGGAGAAACAATATGAAGTGCCGATTGATATTTCACAATATCCTGCACAACAGGAAAAAAGCGGTTCGGGCAATTATAAGTATTTGTTTTTCTGTTATGCTTATCTTTTCCTCGATCAATGCATATATATCATTTCAGGATATGCGGCTGCAAAATGCGTATCAGACAAATGGAGAATACAATATTACTTTACATAATGTAACATATAAGGTTCGTGACTGGATATTGGAGCAGTATAAGGATCAGGCAACACTTGGTGTAGAAAAAATAGTTGCAAATGTAAATAATGAATTATGTATCGTGGATAGTGATGCAGCTTCGATCACTATGAATCATTACCAATTAGAAAAGGGTAGTTTTCCCAAAAAAGAAAATGAGATTGCTATATCGGCAACAGCCAAATACAAAAATGTTTATATTGCAAAACAATTTGATCTGGGAGACACAGTTACCTTCAAGGATCAGACCTATATGATCAGTGGAATTTTAAATGATTATGATTATAGTACACAGGATGTCTATAAGGTTGCGATCGTAAATGGAAGTACACGGGGAAATTTATACAACATCTATATTCATTTTAATGATCGACGGGACTATCAACCGGGATATAAAGCAATAAAAAAATATTTGGATCTGAGTACTAAGCAGATCTTTAATGGTGATACCGCCCATGGATTTATGGAAGGATACCATATGATCACAAATGGAGATCTGAACGCGATAGAGATTGACAGATCAGGCGGACTGGAGGATACCAATATTGGACAACTCCTCATGGGTTTTATCATACTGATCATACTCACTTCACTCATTCTTGGTATTCATATTTTCCTGTCGTATATGAGTGAAAGAAATAATCAGCAGGGAATCCTTATGAGTCTTGGATTTTCAAATAGCTATATTTTTTCGGCATATTTCCTGGAGGGTTTCATTCTAATAATCATTGGATGTGTGCTTGGACTTATACTTGGAAGATATATAACCATTTTGATCTTTAAACTTATACAGTCATTACGAACCATCCCACTGGAGCATTTTGCTCCACAGTTCCAGCCAATTTCATATTTGGTCATTTTGGGAATCTGTGTCTTGGATTTTGTAGTTGGAATCTGTCCTGTATTAATATATCGTTCCAGAATGAAATTGATCGATATTATGAAAGGCGGCAGAAACAATTATAAGGTAAAGGATAAACGTGGATCTGAAAAAGGAAATATCATGATGCGGTATTCCATTCGGGATACCGGAGATTATGAAAAGGTATTTTCATTCCTGTCTCTTGTATTGATCGGAATGGTAACGATGCTGGTTCTTATGGTAAATCGTTATGTATCATATCAGTTATTGTCTGAGGAAAGTCAGGATGTACAGTTTTCACTAATATCCGATGATGTCAGCCATATGGATGATTTTGAAAATCTCATACCGGGCGTTTCCTACTATGATGAGGTTTATGATACTATGGGTGAGTTTTTCATTGATCCTTCTCTTATCAATATGGACTATGCAGATGATTTGATATTTTCAGATGATGAAAAGGGTGTGTGGTGTGAGATCGTTGGTGTCAGTGAAAAACAATATAACCGAAAAATAGAGATGTCACAGGAGGTCAGCTATAATAAGTTTGTCCAATCTGGGGGAGTGATCATAATTGATAATTATAAGAATACAGAAGATTGTATTTTAAATGATATCCCGGATACACTAAGGTATGCGGGTCGTCAGGAGGAAGAAGGACCGGTATTTTCAGGGGGAGAAGTCCCGGTTTTCGGAAGGAGCAGATTCTTAAACTGGAAGGATCAGAATGGAATCGCTATCATTCTTCCTGAAGAGCTGTTTAAAAAACAATTCGATTATACAAATGTACTTATTAATATAAATGTAAAGTCGGGTTATGAGTTAAAGGCAGCAGAGTTTCTGAATACACATGCACCTGTATATGAATATTCTTTCTTTGATACTTTGACAGATTACATCCGGGATCAGGATAATAAGAAAACGATTCAGGGTGGTACTTATGGAATTTTTGTAATCATTATGGTAATTAATTTCCTGGCAGTTTTATATATCCATGCACTGACATTCGTTCGACGCAGACATAACTTTGCCATCCTGAAGGCAATTGGCCGCACAGACAGCAGTATTATTTTGCCGATGCTTCTGACCAAGATTGGTCAGGGAATTGTTGTATCTATTGTAGCTGTCTTTATAGTGACACTTTTGTGCCGCTTATATTTGCCAGAAATAACAAAAAATATTGTGTTGGTTGATGGCTGGAAAAGCATAGCACTGGTGCTTGCATTTGTTCTGTTTATTCAGATAGTGGCAATTTTTATGGATGTTATTCAATTAAAAAGACAAAGAATCTTAAAGGATCTGAGAGAGGAATAAGGGAGGGTAATTATGAAAATGAAGGTAAAAATTCTTGTTATAGCATTAATGGCAATATTTTGTATAGCTCCTACGAGTGTTCCAAAGGCAGAGGCGGCTGGAACTTTAAAGACAATGTATGTACATCCATCTATCTGGAGCGTTCATGGTATATATACAAAAACATCAACAGGAAAAATAGTGTATGCAAAGAATGCATCTGGATTTGGTAAAATGGAGTACTGTTATGGACAAGTCCGTTCTAATATATCAGGTAGTTGGGCGGCATATTCATCATCAATTAAGTTATACAAGAACAATAAAAACACTACAATGAATCTTACTAACACAATAGATAAGAATAAAAGTGTTAGTTTGAGGGTTGTAGGGCTTGGAAGCAGTCAAACAAGTGATGACAAACAACAAATAACATTTATATACTAAGTAAGATAAAATATTATTAATTTCTCTCAGATTCTTTTATGATAAGAGCTGACACGATAACAATAGAATTGTTAGGTGTCAGCTCCTTTTTTTAAGATATATTATTTCAATTCTTTCAATATCTTTAAGGTATATTTCCATGTTCTGCGGACACTTTCCACGTTCATGGATTCGTTGGTTGTGTGGATATCGTCCATATCCGGTCCGAAGGATACACAGTCAAGTCCCGGAAGTTTAGAAGCAAAGATTCCACATTCTACACCGGCATGGAGTGCCTGTATTACAGGTTCTTTTCCATACTGCTGTTTGAATATTTTTACCATCAGATCGCGAAGCGGAGAATCTTCCCGGTATTCCCATGCGGGATAATCTCCGGTTACTGTCAGTGTTCCGCCTGCAAGAGTGGCGAGAGATTTCAGGCTGTTAAGCAGAGCATCTTTTTCGCTTCCGATACTGCTTCGGACGGAGCTTTTAAAAGATACCATGCCATTTGTTGATTGATCGTCTGGTTTGATCGTTGACAGGATACCGAGGTTCAGGGAAGTCTGAACCAGTCCTGCGATATCCTTGCTCATTTTCCGGACACCATTTGGATAAGCCATTAAGACATCGATCACGGTATGGGTAGATGTATCCGCCATTGTGGCTGCCGGAAGATCAACAGGCTCTAAGGTGATACAGATATCCGGGTCTGTATGGGTGCATTCATGACGGATGATCTGATTCCACTTGGAGATGAGATCCTGAAGACTTGCGTGCGCAGAATTTGCTGGAATATCTGCATGGCCTGGTGTGCTTATGTCAGACATATCGGTATCAGAAAAGATAACGACAGCTTCTGCATCGGTCGGAATGGCGTTATCCTTTAAGCCACCGGAGAGTGTAGATAATTTCATATCAAAATCGTTTGCAAGTGCGTTCAGAACACGTCCTAACACCTTGCTGGCATTTGCACTTTGCTTGTTGATCTCGACACCGGAATGACCGCCACAGGCATGTGAGACAGAGAGCTTATAGGCAGATGCCTTTTCGTTCGTATTTTCCCATTTAACAGGGATCTGAACATCTGCGGTTGCGCCGCCTGCACAACTGACAAGCAGATAGCCTTCGTCTTCGGAATCAAGATTTAACATGATACGGGATGAAAGTGGTGTGCAGTCAAGAGCCACCGCACCGAGCATGCCGATCTCCTCATCAACCGTGAAGACTGCTTCCAGTGGTGGATGTGGGATATCGTGAGAGTCGAGTATTGCAAGTGCAAATGCGACAGCGATTCCATCATCACCGCCAAGGGTCGTGCCTTCTGCGCTGATAATGCCGTTTTCCAACTTGAGTTTCAGACCGTCGGTATCCATATTGATCGGGCAGTCCTTTTCTTTCACAGCAACCATGTCAATATGTCCCTGCAGCATGACAGGGGCGGAAGTTTCATAGCCGGATGTTCCCGGCTTAAAGATAATGACATTGTTGGAAGCATCTTTGATATATTTCAGTTCATGTGCTTCGGCAAATGCAGCCAGATAATTACTGATCGCATCGGTATGACCGGAGCCGTGTGGGATGGAGCAGATTTCTTCAAAATAATGGAATACATTTTGCGGTTCTATAGATGATAATATAGACATATGTGCCTCCTTGAAATAAGCTCACGATATAATGCTGAAAAATCACTTGCTTGCAAGGGATGATTTTTCGAATGCATTGAGTGAGCTATGCTTACACTATAATATAAAATAAAATATGCATATCCAGTATAACACAAGATATGCACAGATAGTTGTTGTATTATTTTCCAAGGGCAGTTGTTCGTAAAAAAGATTCCTGATATTTTCTTGGAGTGACTCCAGTTGTCTTTCGAAATACTTCTGTAAAATAACTCTGGCTGGGAAATGCCAGAATTGAGGCAATTTCAGAAGGCGAGAAATCAGAATAAAGTAACATATTTTTCGCTGTTTCAATTTTTTTATCACGAATATAGTTGCTGATTGTCTGACCGGTTTCCTTTTTAAAAAGCCGGGATAGATAGGAGATATTTAATCCTGTCAGCTTAGCAAGTTGTTCTGCTGTGATATGGGTATGAAGATGATCATAGATATAATCCAGACAGACAGCAATATGGAGTGATGATATTTTGGATTTTCGAAGGTTTCGCATTCGTTTCGCATAATCCATACACATGGCAGGATGAAGTGCTGCAACTTCCTCTGGCGTTTTGCAACGGTCCGCTTTTTGGATATAGAAATCGCTCAGACTGTAGGCATTTGACAATTCCATACCACCTTCAATGCAGTAACGTGCAATAATTGCTGTTGTAATGACATAATGGTATTTTATGTTTTGAAGATAGTGGTCGGACAAGGTGCCTAATCCTTCTTTATCTAATAAGGATTCCTGACACAGCTGTTCAACCTTTGCTACATCTCCTTCTTTTATCGCTGTATAAAAGGAAACCTCCGGATTGTATGGAGCCCGCAGAAGATTATTTTCCCTTTGAACAAATTCTCGGTATACAAGTTCTTTTTTCAGTTGCATATTCTATCCCCGTTCGTATAAAACAGTCATAAGACTATATAGTAAATATGACAGATAAAACAATAAGACTATTAGTAAATTTGTATAAATTGTATCATAAAACATGACTATGGTCAATAAAACGATATAAAAGTAATATAAACGATATAAAGAAAACAGTAGTCTTCTTATACTATTTGCATAACAAAAATTTATACGGGAGGTATGTATTCATGAAAAATGCAAAAAAGATTATTGCTTTTTTAATGGCTCTTACACTTTTAGTAAGCACCATCCAGATGCCGGTTATGGCTGCAACAACAAAAAAAGCAACAATCAAGACGGTATCGATTGTAAAGCCTGAGACAAAAACGCTTGTTTTAAAAGCAAAGAAATCATACCAGTTGAAAACAAAAGTAACTGTAAATGGAAAAATCAGTAAGAAAGTAACCTACAAATCTTCAAATGAAAAGGTTGCTACCGTAAGTAAAAACGGTAAAATCAAGGCATTGAAAAAGGGAAAAACAACTATAACAGTAAGAAGCAAGGTAAATAAGAAGAAAAAGACAACCTTGAAGGTTATTGTTGGAACACCTGTTAAAGCTGTAAAGCTCAATAAAAGCAAGGTGAAAACACAGGTTGGCAAGAAGGTAAAATTAAAAGCAACAGTTTCACCTAAAAAATCCAGTGTAAAGGGTGTAAAGTTTACTTCAAGCAATAAGAAGGTTGCAACAGTAAGTAAAAAGGGTGTTGTTACCTGTAAAAAGGCTGGAAAAGTTACAATTACAGCTACGGCTAAAGATGGAAGTGCAAAGAAGGCAAAATGTACAATTACTATTAAAAAGAAGAAAACTGAGCCATCCAATAAACCGGGAACGCCAAACAAGCCGGGAACGCCAAACAAGCCGGTAACACCAAACAAGCCGGTAACACCAAACAAGCCGGATGATAAAGACGACCAGGATAACAAGGGCGATGAAGACAACAAGCTTTCTTATGATGGATATAATCTGAAATGGGAAGATGACTTTGATGGTGATGCGTTAAATGAGGATGACTGGAATTATGAAGAGCATGCACCAGGATGGGTAAACAGTGAATTACAGGCATATGTAAAGTCTGATCAGAATGTATATGTAAAGGATGGAAAGCTGGTTATCCAGCCTGTCAAGACAAAGAATGAAGATGGTTCATATTCTATTACTTCAGGAAGAATCAATACACAGGGTAAGCATGATTTTACATATGGATTGTTTGAGGTAAGAGCTAAGGTTCCAAGTGGAAAAGGTTTCCTTCCGGCCTTCTGGATGATGCCAACAGATGAAAATCTGTATGGACAGTGGCCAAGATGTGGTGAGATTGATGCTATGGAAGTTATGGGGCAGGAAACAGATAAGGTTTATGGCACGATTCACTATGGAAGTCCACATGCGGAAAAGCAGGGAACATATACATTAGAGAATGGAAATTTTGCAGATGAATATCATACATTTTCATGTGACTGGCAGCCGGGTAAGATCACATGGTATGTAGATGGAATAAAATATCATGAGACAAGTGACTGGTTCACAGCCGTTGAGGGTGAAACAGAGGTTGCTTATCCTGCACCATTTGATCAGCCATTTTACATGATCTTAAATCTTGCAGTTGGTGGATCATGGGTTGGATATCCGGATGATGATGCAGATTATATCAATACTCAGAGTTATAGTATTGATTATGTAAAAGTATATCAGAAGGACAGCTATAATGAAGATGTAGAAAAACCTGTTAACGAAGTAATTATCCGTGATCCGGATGCAAATGGAAACTATGTAAACAATGGAGATTTTGCTAAGACAGAAGATCTCACAGATGACATAGACTGGAAATTCCTTACCACTTTAGAAGGAGAAGGAAATGCAGTTATTAAAAACAAGGCAATTGAAATACATACAGATAAAGCCGGAACAGTTGATTACAGTATTCAGCTTGTTCAGCCATCAATTCCTGCAGAAAAAGGCGGCGAATATACAGTAACATTTGATGCATGGGCAGATGAAGCACGTACTATGAAAGTAGATGTATCTGCACCAGATCGTTCCTACAAGCGTTATCTGAATGATACGGTTGTTGATCTTACAACAGAGAAGCAGACCTATACTTATACATACACCATGACGGATAAGCCGGATGCAAATGCACGTCTGGAGTTCAATTTCGGTGCTACAGATTCAACAGCTACTGTATACATTACAAATGTATCAATTAAAAAGACAGCACAGAAGGAAATTGATAATAGTAAAAAACCTTTATCAGATGGTAACTATATTTACAATGGTGGTTTTCAGGAAGGTAAGAATCGTCTCGGTGACTGGACTGTGACAAATAACTGCCAGGCAGTAGTTAGCGTAACAGGATTGGCAGATGGCCGTCGTCTTATGGTAAAGGCTGATACAAAGAATAAAGCGGATGTAATCCTTTCACAGGATGGTCTTCCACTTAACGTTGAGACAGAATATGCATTGAGCTTTGACGCACAGGCAGATACAGATATGCAGCTTGATGTAGTTATTGCAGGTGAAACATTTACTGCAGATGTAACAACAGACAAACAGACATTTAACTATGTATTTAAAACACCGGAAGAGTTAACTGATGCATTTAAGACGATAACATATTTCCTTGGAAATAAGGGAACGATCTATTTGGACAATGTTCGCGTTGTTGAAAATACACTGATTAAGAACGGAAGTTTTAAGGCAGGTTTCTCTGGTTACGAAGTATATGCAGAAGGCAGCACAGATGTATCTTATGTAGTCGACAGTCAGACAGAAGATTGTGCAGCAGATTTTACGATCAAGGATACAGGTGCTCAGGACTGGATGATCCAGTTAAAGCAGAACAATATTAGTCTTGAAGAAGGTCAGTGGTACAGACTATCATTAAAGGCAAAATCAGATATGAACCGTAAGCTTATGGTTGCACTTCAGAGAGATGGTTCATCTGATGATGACTGGACACCATATTCAGGATCAAAGACAGTTGATCTTACAGATGAATATCAGTCTATTGTTGTTGAGTTCAAGATGAAGAACAAGAGTGATCCTAGAACAATTTTAAGTATTTCTATGGGTGCTGTAGGCGGTGTTCAGATCAAACAGCAGCATAGAATCTGTATTGATGATATTATTCTTGAGAAAATTGATGCTCCAAAGGTTGATGAGACGGAGTCAGATGTGAATCTGATCAAGAACGCAGATTTCTCAGAGGGAGACAATGGACTTTCAAACTGGGAAGGTGGTATTATGGGTGATGCTGTTGGAACACAGACAGTTGATAAGGGTGTTATCACTTATGAATTATCAGATGTTGGAACTGCTGACTGGAATGTACAGTTGAAGCAGACGGGACTGGCATTGGAAAATGGAAAGACCTATGAAGCAAGTATTACTTTAAAGTCAACCGAAGCAAGAACGGTATTATTGAATTTCATGAGCAACACTTATAAATGGTATGGTGGAGAAACAATTGTTCTTCCAAAGAATGAAGAGGTTGTAAAAACCATTACATTCACAATGAATGAAGAGACAGATACTGATGCTGGATTCTTCCTCTCTATGGGTAAGATTGCGGATGTTGATACCCCTGCATCTACAATCACAGTATCAAATATCTCTTTAAAAAAGCTTGCTGAATAATTCACAGGCATATAAACACATAAGTATTTACACAAGACAGGCATCGGTATTGTTACCGGTGCCTGTTTCGATTATGTAGATAAGTTATCAGGATGTTATTATTGTTTGTTAAAGCTGTAAACTTCGGCAATCTCGCTGATGGAGACATAGGCTTTATCGTCAAGTTCATGGACAATATTCTTCATCTTTCCAATCTGGAAACGGTTTACAACAATGTAGATCATGGTCTTTTCCTGATCCGAATAGAAGCCCTTTGCATCGATCATCGTTATACCGCAGGAAAATGTATCCGAGAGTTCCTGACAGATTTCCTGTGGCTTCGTTGTAATGATATAGGCGGCTTTGGAACGGTCAATACCTTCTACGATAAAGTCGATAGTCTTAAGTGCAGCCATATATGTAACGATGGAATAGAGAGGCAGGATCCAACTGTTCAGGATAATGCCACAGATGATATAAAGCATTACATTATATGCCATAACAAAGGTTCCGACGGTGATGCCAAGGCGTTTGGCAAATATGATTGCAAGTGTCTCGATACCATCCATTGCACCGCCAAAACGGATCGCAAGTCCGCTTCCCGCACCGGAGATCAGACCGCCAAAGAGTGCGCACAGAAGCAGATCGGAGCCTGCAAGCGGAGATACAAATCGGACATCGACAGGAAGGACATCTGTAATCAACCATGCACCCAGAGAGTAGATCGCAACTACATAGATCGCATAGATGGTGAAGGTAGATCCCTGCTTTTTCCAGCCATATAAGAATAGTGGAATATTTAAAATAATAAGGAAAACAGAAAGTGACAGGTGTTCCGGAGTGATCTGACTTAGTAGCATGGAAGTACCGGATATGCCACTGTCATAGAGATTAACAGGACTTAAAAATATCGTAATACCGAAGGCATTGATAAGCCCGGCAATGGTCAGCCCGAGGATATTTTTCCAGTGTAGGGAACGAAAGATGGTTTTTAGTTTATTCATATAAAAGCCTCCTGTTCTGTCATATACATTTTTTACTATGGTCAAATATTACACGAGAAAACCATTGATTACAAGAGAATCGTGCTTAATTTAATTAAATCTTTACTGGAAGTTTATTGTTTTCTTGCATTCGTATTTGTCAGAGAGTAAGATAGACTTATATATTATGTGATATTAGAGGAAATAGAATAATATGAAAAATGTTTCGGAAATTATAGAGCAGGGAAATAAGAATGCAGAGCTTCCGGCGTGGTTAAATATGCGGCATGCATGGAGTGCCAGTGATGCAAAGCGGGATGAAGGACTGGCATATCCGGATAATGTAATTCAGATCAAGAATTTGGATTATAAGAAAGCGATAGACGTTAAAAAATGGAATGAATCTTTCCAGAGAGAAGATAATGAAAGAATCATTTATTATAATGAACCGGACGATGCTTCGAATCTTGATTCTGAACGTTATGCATCAAACAGTTTATTTGATATATATTATCCGGCTGAGCCGGATGCGCAGACAACATATCCGGTGATCGTCAGCGTTCATGGCGGTGGATGGTTTTATGGAGATAAAGAGCTGTATAGTTATTATTGCTGCCATCTGGCATCAAAGGGATTTGCGGTTGTGAATTTTAATTACCGGCTGGCACCTCAGAACAAATATCCGGCAGCGATTGAGGATGTGGCATACATTATCCATTATATTCACGAGAATGCAGGGATGCTTCATCTGGATACGGAAAAGTTTTATATGCTGGGGGATTCAGCAGGAGCGCAGCTTACGGCAAATTACTGTATTATTGCCGGGAATGCAGCGTATCGGAGCAAGCTGGATTTCTTTACATATGACAGACTTCCAAAGGCTGTGTGCCTGAACTGCGGAGCATATGAGATGGACAAGCGGGAGGATAATATTTCTGACTGGTATATGAAGAAGGAAGATGGAAGTTATGTAGTATCTGAAGAGCAGAGAAAGTTGTTCCTTTCACAGCTTGAGTATCTGACGAAAGATTTTCCACCGGCATATCTGATGTACAGTGTAAATGATGATCTGAGATTTCAGACCATTCATCTGGATGAACGAATGGAGAAGCTGGGTGTCCGGCATGTGATCCGGTCATTTGGAGAGAAACATCCGGACAGCGGACATGTATTTCACATTAATCTGAAAAACCCGGAAGGCGTACAGTGCAATGAGGAAGAATGTGCATGGTTCCGTCAGTATGAATAAGTACATGGCGGTTCATATAGAAAGTATATGTATTTGTAAGACTTGAAAAAATATGAAATGAAATTTGGAGTACAAGAAAATGGCAGAAGGTTGTAATCATAATTGTAGTAGTTGTGGAGAGAGCTGTTCATCAAGAACTGCTCCTCAGAGTTTACTTGAAACACCACATGAAGGAACAAAGATCAAACATATCATAGCAGTTATCAGTGGAAAAGGCGGTGTTGGAAAATCATCCGTAACGACATCCCTTGCAGTTACCTTGAATCGTCTTGGTTATAAAACGGCGGTTCTGGATGCAGATATTACCGGACCTTCGATTCCGACAGCATTTGGAATAAATGAAGAACCGGAGAGAGGCGATGATTTCCTGTATGCGGTTGAAACAAAGACCGGAATCAAGATGATGTCGATCAATCTGTTGATCGAAGATCAGACGGCACCGGTTATCTGGCGTGGTCCGATCATCGCGGGAGCAGTAAAACAGTTTTATACAGATGTTGTCTGGGGAGATATTGATTATATGCTGGTTGATTGTCCGCCCGGAACCGGAGATGTACCGCTTACGGTATTCCAGTCTCTGCCGGTTGATGGCGCAGTTATTGTTACAACACCTCAGGATCTGGTGTCTCTTATTGTGGAGAAGGCAGTCCGTATGGCAGACGATATGGGAATCCGTATCTTAGGTCTGGTTGAGAATATGTCATATTTCAAATGCCCGGATTGCGGCAAAGAACACAGCATCTTCGGTGAGAGTAAAGTAGAGGAGATACAGGATCGTTTCGGTATCGAGACGGTCGTAAAGCTTCCAATCGACCCTGCACTTGCCGGTCTGATGGATGAAGGTAAGATCGAGGATATGCCGGAATCAAAGCTGAAGGAATTCGCACAGACGATCGTGGGAAAGATAGGATGAAACTTAGAAAATTACTGGAAAGCTGCCACCTGTGTCCGAGAAAATGCGGGGTGAACCGCATAAACGGACAGACAGGGGCATGTAATGAAACATTATCAATATCAGCCGCAAGGGCGGCATTGCATATGTGGGAGGAGCCTTGCATTTCCGGAGAGAACGGATCGGGCGCGGTATTCTTTTCCGGTTGTTCACTTGGATGTGCATATTGCCAAAACCATGATATATCCGGGGGCTTGAATGGAAAAGAGATCACGATAAAGCGCTTATCGGAAATTTTCTTTGAGTTAAAAGAGCAGGGAGCCAATAATATCAATCTGGTAACGCCGGATCATTTTATTCCTCAGATCATAGAGGCAATCGATATGGCAAAGGAGCAGGGGTTCAATCTTCTGTTTGTCTATAATTGCAGTGGATATGAGGAGATCGACGCCCTGAAGCTGTTAGATGGATACATTGACATTTACCTGCCCGATTTTAAATATATGTCGGCAGAACTGGCGGCGAGATACAGTCACGCACCGGATTATCCGGAGGTGGCGAAAACGGCACTGGCGGAGATGGTACGGCAGGTTGGAGGAGATCAGACGACATTTGACGAGGATGGCATCATGAAGCGTGGTGTTATTGTCCGTCATCTGGAGCTTCCGGGATGTATCGAGGATTCCAAGGCTGTCATTCGTTACTTATATAAAACATATGGAAATAATATTTACATCAGCATTATGAACCAGTATACGCCGATGGAGGGTATCGGTGAGAAGTTCCCGGAACTGAACCGCAAACTGACGGAACGGGAATATGATGAACTGGTTGATTATGCGGTTTCAATCGGTGTAGAGAATGGTTTCATTCAGGAAGGGGAAACGGCATCAGAGAGTTTTATACCTCCATTTACAAATGAAGGGGTATGATGCAGAAGATGCAGAAATGTCCGGTATAACAGTTGAAACAGATCAGATGGAAATATCTGGTTTAAATAAAAAAGGAAAGGAAGATGGGAGTATGAAAAACATCTTAAAGCAGGCGGCAATGAGTATCTTACTTGTTGCGCTGGTGTGTTCTTTCTGTGTAACACCTGCAATGGCAGCGACAGAGTTTATTGGAGAGACAAAAGAAAACAGTACAGTTGTTTCAGATGAAAGTGCAGAACTTGCTGCAAGTTCAGGCTGGGTAAAGAAGAGTTCCGGCCGTTTTGAATATTACAGCAAGGCAGGCAAGGTAACGAAGAAGCTGGTGAAGAAGAATGGGTTCTTCCGTTATTATCTGAAAAAGAATGGCAAATGGAAAGCGCAGAAAAAGGTCTGGGTGACAATCTCACATAACCAGTATTATGCGAATGCAAAAGGCAAGGTCACCACGATCTATTATGGTGCCAGCAAAAAGGCAAAGCGGTATTCCGGTGGTAAATGGAAGTATGTGAAGAATGATACCCTTCGTCTGGCAAATGGAAACATGTATTATTTCAGTGCAAATGGTATCCGTCAGACGAAACATAGCTGGTATAAGATCAATGATAATCGTCATGTTCTGGTCGGCGAAAAGGGTTCCGATACCGTAGATTATCTGTTGAAGAAGGATGGCGGTGCATGGAAATGTTATGTCAGCACAAAGAAAGGCTGGGATAAGTTCAGAAGCAAGTGGGCACAGGCATATGGCAAGATCTATTACTTTGATGCAACCGGAAAGGCATCCAGAATCTACTATGTGGAGTCCATGAAATGCTATGAATACAAAAATGGCAAATATGTAATGTGGAGAAATACAACAAAATATATTGGTAAATATCTGTTGTATTTTGGTTCCGACGGTGTACGTGTTACCAAATCCGGTTGGTATAAGATATCATCAGATAAAGAGATCTACGTAAATTCACAGGGAGTTGTTACGGATTCCAGAACACCTGTAAAAGAAACAACCGGACATTCTGCAACCGGTTGGTATACGATCAAGCTCAGTAATGGCAGTACAAAGCAGGTATATGGATATTTTGATTATGATGCAGAAAATACGATCATTCGTCAGTTAAATGCATACAGAAAGGCAAATGGTCTTAATGAATTGACAAGATCACAGAGCCTGGTGGATTCTGCAAGAGTACGTGCATATGAGTGCTCTTATTCCTTCTCACATACAAGACCGGATGGTACTCGGTGTTTTACTGCTTCATCAGAAATGAATGGCGAAAATATTGCAGCCGGATATCCTTCTGCAGATGCAGCAATGACAGCCTGGAAAAATTCACCGGGACATGATGCAAATATGAAATTTTCACTATTCAGTAAAATTGGTGTTGGTGTATTTGTAGCAGTATCCAGTGATAATTGTGGATATAAATATTACTACGTTCAGAACTTTGGTATTTAGAAACAGATTGTATATTTTATTCATAAAGTAAAAGGTACTTCAGAATGTTTAACATAATTTGTATGACATTCTGAAGTACCTTTATTTTTATAAGCCTGCTTTTATAAGGTCGTTTTCATCAGAAAAAGTAATGCAGTTATATAAGAATAATACCTGATCGTAGTCTTCGACATTTACCAGATTGCTGATCGACTGATTCGTGTACCGCAGGTCGATCATGGTCACGGTATCGTAGTTATTGATCAGAAACTGTATCATTGAATTCGCATAGCTGTCCTTGATCACAAGGATGGAACGTTTTTCAGAATCCGAAATATTTGAATCATTTGCCGCATCGGATGCCTTGTTGCGGCTGATCGTAGCAACAGCAACATTCTGTCCGGTGTAGGATGCGTATTTGTCTTTGACGTCCAGATAGTCACGGAAGAAGATGGAGTCATAGGAATTTTCTTTGTCAAATCCATTCGAGGTCGTCATGGATGGTGCAACGCTGTTATCTGCCAGTGTATAGAAATCAAGCTCATCTTTTGTAACAGACTGATCTAAGGTCTTTGAGAACAGGGTTCCCTGAAATTCCGTACTTGCGGTTTCTTTTGTAAAATCCTTCAATTCATAAGGAGTATATCCAAGCTCTGCTCCGGCAGTCTGGTATGCATAATAAGCACCAAGAGATGTCCAGTGGTGATCGGTACGATAATAGATATACTCGCTATCATGTCCCTTTAATGCATTATATATATTGATCGGTGTCACATCGGATAGTTCGTTATAACAGGATTCGATCATGTCTTTTTCGTCAACCGATACATTCTTAACTGCTGCAGGCAGCAGGGAATCTCCATAGACACCGACAGAGGTTGGACACAACATGAAGTAGGTTGGAATCTCCGGATGCTTTGCAGCGAAGCTGTTAATGACAGCAAGATTTGTATGGATCTTATCAGCATCATATGCTGCACCGATGTCATCATAGTCTGAAAGCACCTGCATCATCCGATCGTCTTTTGTATATACTGTTGAAATCTCTGTTTTACCCATCAATCGTTCAGAATCATTCATGGCTGAGATCCACTGTTCCCTGCCATAGAACCGGTCTGAGAACCAGGCATCAAAACCGTTCATACATGTCTCGTCCTTGATGGACGAAAGGCTGACGGTTGGAAATTCCGACAGATAGCGATTTTCATTTTCGGAAAAAGGTGCCTTCTCTTTTGGCAGTTTAACAAGTGTCAAAATGGGAAGTGCGATGATGATACATGCAAATATGATAATTCCGATTTTTTTATGCATAAGGGCTCACCTCTAAAAATTAAAGTACAAAAATGGGTTATAGCTTGCGTTGACAAGGTAGGCGGTGGAAAGCAGCATCAGAATCGCCATCAAAATGACGCTTCCGTAATTGCCGACAGCCGGAACTTTGTCTGCGAGCTTAACAGCCAGCTTCTTTGGCAGATCCGTAGAACCGATGATCGCAATGATGAATAACAATCCAAAGTTTACAAGGATATATACGGTATAACTGTCATAGAAGTTACTGCCAAAGCGGAACATCCGTCCCATATAGGAGAATGCCTGTGCGATCGTTGATGTATCAAAGAGTACCCATCCAAGCATGACGAGGACGATCGCATAAATACGTTTTATAATAGAAGGAATCTTTGTAAAGATATCCTGCTTTCCTGCTTTTGTCAGAGCAGTTGTAACCAGCTTTTCTATAATGATCAGAACACCGTACAGAGAACCCCACAGAATGAAGTTCCAGCTTGCACCATGCCAGACACCGGTTAAGAACCAGACAACTGCCGTGTTGAATATTGTACGGGCAAGTCCCTTGCGGCTTCCTCCGAGAGGAAAATAGACATAGCTCTTGAACCAGCCGGAGAGTGTCATATGCCATCTGCGCCAGAACTCGCTGATACTCTTGGACATATAGGGATAATTGAAGTTTTCCGGGAAATGGAAACCGAGCATCTTACCCAGACCGATCGCCATATCAGAATAACCGGAAAAATCAAAATAGATCTGTAAGGTATAAGCGGCAATGCCTAGCCATGCGGTTGCAATCGGAAGCTCGGATAAGTCCATAGCTTTGACATTTGTCCAGACAACACCGATATTATTTGCGATCAGAACCTTCTTGCCAAGACCGACCGCGAAGCGTAGAATACCATCCCAGATCAGGTCGATGTCGATCACACGTTCATTCAGCTCGGCAGCTACATCTTCATAACGAACGATCGGACCTGCTACGATCTGTGGGAACAGCGTGACAAAGGCTGCAAAGGTGATCGGATTCTTCTGAACAGAGATGTTCTTCCGGTACAGGTCGATCGTATATGACATGGACTGGAAGGTAAAGAAGCTGATACCGATCGGAAGCAGAGAGGTCGGTGAACCATAGTGTGTTCCGAATAGGTTATTAATATTTTCAATGATGAAATTGCTGTATTTGAAAAAGCCAAGCAAGGACAGATTCATGACCATCGATACGATCAGTGCAAGCTTTCGAAGTGCCTGACGGTCGCCTGCCTTATAAATGACCAGACCTGCAAAATAATCGATCATTGTCGATGCGATCAGTACAAATACATAGATTGGTTCGCCCCATGCGTAGAAGAACAGTCCGCTGATCAGGATGAACAGGTTCCGTAACTGCTTCGGGACAATATAATAGATAACCAGTGTAACCGGTAAAAATATATATAAAAATGTCAAACTGGAAAAGACCATGTGATACCCCAACTAACTTCATTATTATGTCGACTTCTGTCGCCGTAACAATTATAAAGTTAACGTATGGTAGTGTCAATCAGATTAAATATTAAATATTTGTGAGAAACCGGCTAAGAAACGGGAAAATATATAGATTGTGTGCATAGTTACAATATCGGCAGGCATATACAGATATACAGCAGTATTAAGACTACCAATATAGGATTTTAAGGAGATGAGAAAAAATCAGCCCATGTGAAACCATGTGACTATATAAAAGAACTGCCTTACTTAGACTCGCTGTGGTTTCTATGATCTGCATATACGTGATTCGCAAATGTTCCTGTGCCAACTCGCCTTTCAGGCTCAGACAGGCACCCACATTTGCTCGTATATGCATCTCATTACGAAATCCTCACTAATGTCTTAGTAAGGCAGTTCTTTTATATAGATTGTATAGTTTCACATGGGTGTCCTTCTATCGGATAGCGTCCTTCATGCTTGCGACATAGTCTTTGATATAAGGCACGCAGTCCCTGCCATATTTGGCGCAGAGCTTAACAATGGCGGAGCCGACGATCACACCGTCAGCATGAGCAGCCATTTCCTTCGCCTGCTCCGGTGTGGAGATTCCGAAGCCGATCGCACACGGAGTATCCGTTACGGCTTTGACCAGCTTGGTCATAGCACCGATATCGGTCGTGATCTTGCTTCTTGTTCCGGTAACACCGAGAGAAGAAACACAGTAGATAAATCCATTTGCTTCTTTTGCGATCATGCTGATCCGGTCATGGGAGGTTGGTGCGATCATGGATACCAGATCCAGATCATACTTCTTACAGATGCCGTCGAACTCATCCTTTTCTTCGTAAGGGATATCCGGCAGGATCAGTCCGTCAATGCCGATCTCCTTACAAATGCCGATAAATTTTTCAGAGCCGTAAGAGAAGACAACATTTGCATAAGTCATAAATACCATAGGAATGGTAACTGTCTTACGGAGCTTTCTTACAAGGTCAAATACATCATTTGTCGTAACATGGTTTGCGAGTGCGCGGATATTTGCACCCTGGATAACAGGGCCTTCTGCGGTTGGATCTGAGAATGGGATACCAAGTTCGATCAGGTCTGCACCTGCTTCTACCATGGCATATACGATCTGTTCTGTTGTTTCAAGATCAGGGTCACCACATGTAACAAATGGGATGAACGCCTTTCCGTTTTTGAATGCATTTTTAATATTACTCATAGAGATCCTCCCCTCTGTATCTGGCGATGGCGGCAACGTCTTTATCGCCTCGTCCTGAAATGTTAATAACCATGATCTGGTCTTTGTCCATCTGTGGTGCAAGCTTCATTGCATAGGCAACTGCATGAGCACTCTCGATCGCAGGGATAACACCCTCGATCTTGGACAGATATTCAAATGCATCAACAGCTTCATCATCTGTAACAGCGACATATTCTGCTCTGCCAATGTCATGCAGGTATGCATGTTCCGGTCCGATTCCCGGATAGTCAAGACCTGCGGAAATAGAATAAACCGGTGCGATCTGTCCAAATTCATCCTGACAGAAGTAGGACTTCATACCATGGAAGATACCAAGTCTTCCGGTATTGATCGTTGCAGCTGTCTCAAATGTATCAATTCCACGTCCGGCCGCTTCACATCCGATCAGGCGAACGCTCTTATCCGGAATAAAGTTATAGAATGCGCCGATCGCATTGGAACCGCCGCCGACACAGGCGAGAACGGCATCCGGCAGTCTGCCTTCCTTCTCCATAAGCTGTTCCTTGATCTCCTTGCTGATAACAGCCTGAAAATCGCGAACCATTTCAGGGAAAGGATAAGGTCCCATAACAGAACCCAGAACATAATGGGTATCATCGATTCTGGAAGTCCATTCACGGAAGGTTTCGGAAACGGCATCCTTTAATGTACCGGTACCGGTTTCTACCGGGTGAACCTTTGCTCCTAATAATTTCATACGATAGACATTTAAAGCCTGACGGATGGTGTCTTCCTTGCCCATGAAGATCTCACATTCCATACCCATCATGGCAGCAACTGTAGCAGTTGCAACACCGTGCTGACCGGCTCCTGTCTCGGCGATAACTCTTGTCTTACCCATTCGTTTTGCAAGGAGCATCTGACCGATAACATTGTTGATCTTATGTGCTCCGGTGTGATTCAAGTCCTCACGCTTCAGGTAGATCTTTGCACCACCGAGATCCTCTGTCATTCTCTTGGCATAGTACAGACGGCTAGGTCTGCCGGCGTATTCATTTAACATTTCTGTCAGCTCCCGGTTGAATTCCGGGTCATCTTTGTATTTCTTATATGCTTCTTCAAGCTCAAGCATGGCGTTCATCAGTGTTTCCGGTATGTACTGTCCGCCATGGATTCCAAAACGTCCTTTTGACATATATGTTTCCTCCTGTATATGTTGTTTCTATATTATAAAATATCTTCAATGCTTTCTAATAAAGTTCGTTGTTCCTGCAGAAACAGGATTGGGTTCTGTTCTACATCTTCACCCCGTAACCATGCAAATGCGGCTTTCTTATCAGGGCTTCGCATAAAGGTTTCTCCGATCAATACTGCATCTGTGCCATTTCCCTTTAAACGGTCGATGTCCTCCGGTGTGCGGATGCCGCTTTCGGATACATAGACGACCGGTTTACCATTTATCGAATCCGGGATCAATGTCCGAAGTCTTACACTGTTCATGATGTCAACGGTAAAGGTCTTCAGATCGCGGTTATTTACACCGATAATGTCTGCGCCGATCGCGATCGCACGTCTGACTTCTTTTTCGTCATGTGCTTCTACCAGAACGGACAGCCCGAGGCTTGTTGCAAGCTCGTAATAGCTTTTGAGCTGCTCGTCGGTAAGGATCGCACAGATCAGAAGGATCGCAGAGGCACCGATCACCTTTGCTTCATAGATCATATAAGGATCGACGGTGAAATCCTTCCGCAGGATCGGAGTGGATACTGCTTCATGGATCGCTGTCAGATATTCGTTGCTTCCCTGAAAATAAAATGGTTCGGTCAGCACGGATATGGCGGATGCACCGGCGGCTTCATATTCTTTCGCAATCTCGATATATGGGAAATCCGGTGCAATCAGTCCTTTGGAAGGGGAAGCCTTTTTTACTTCGCAGATAAAGGAGATTCCCGGCTTTGCCAGATTGTCACGGAAAGGAAAAACGGTATAAGGTTTTGTTCCGTTCTCTGTTTCCTTTTCTACGATCGCAAGAGCTTTTGCCTTCATTTCTTCAAATGAGATCTGCTCTTTGCATTTGGCAATCCGTTCTTTTGTTTTTGCTGCTATTTCATCTAAGATCATATATATTCCTCCATAGCGGTCCGGAGATTAAAGGTTCCGGGTCGGTTATGTGTTTTGCTTTTACAAATAATTAAGCGTTTGTTGCTGCTATAAAGTCTTCCAGCTTCTTCAGACCGCTTCCATTTGCCAGAATATCGGCTGCAAGGGCGAAGCCTTCTTCAAGTGAGATTTGGTTTGTGATATGCAAAGCTGCACCGGCATTTAAGATAACGGCTGTACGTTTGCCATCTGTGATCTTGCCGGATAAGATATCCTTTGTGATCTGTGCATTTTCTTCCGGTGTGCCACCGACCAGTTCGGCTTTGTCACAGAGGGTGAAGCCGTATGCGGTTGGGTCTAAGGTATAGGTGTTAAATGTGCCATCGTTGAATTCACATATAGTTGTTGTTGTAACCGCTGAGATTTCATCCAGACCGTCGTTTCCATGAACGACCATACCACGTTTTACACCGAGGTTGCTGAGTACTTTTGCAAGCGGATCAACGAGGGAGGCATCATAGACACCGAGTAACTGAAGATTTGCTTTTGCCGGATTTGCAAGAGGTCCTAAGATATTGAATACTGTAGGAATCTTGATCTCTTTTCTTGGAGCGCCGACAAATCTCATGGCTGTGTGATATTTCTGTGCAAATAAGAAGCAGGTACCAAGATCCTTCAGACAGGCTTCGCTGACTTTACAGTCTGCTGCGATGTTGACGCCAAGGGCTTCCAGGCAGTCGGCTGTTCCACATTTGCTGGATGCTGCACGGTTGCCATGCTTTGCCACCTTACCACCGCCTGCGGCTGTTACTAATGAGGAAACAGTTGAGATGTTAAAGGTTCCTGCGCAGTCTCCACCGGTTCCTACGATGTCGATCTCCTCATCGACATCCGGTGTAAATTCACCACAGTGTTTTCTCATGATCTCAGCAAATGCTGTGATCTCATCGATCGTTTCACCTTTAATATGAAGTGCTGTTAAGAAGCTTCCAATCTGTGCCTGTGTTGCTTCTCCACTCATAATTTCATCCATAACGGCTGCAGCCATTTCTTTATCTAAATTTTCGCCTTTAACTATTTTAGCAATTGCTTCTGTAATCATATTGAAATCCTCCTTGATATTATCTTTTAATAAGATATTTGCAGGTTCTGTATAGAATTGTTATGATTAAACATTTTGACTTACCAAGACAGGGACATTTGAGTCCGCCGGTACTTGATGGTGCATTAGCAGCATCTTAGTACCGCTGCAGGGGTAACTGAGACCTTAGCGAGGCTTAAGCCGAGGTTAGTTCGAAGTTACACAGAGTGGAAACGAGCGGAAGCGTTTCCTGGTTGGTAATGGCAAAAATGTTTAATCTAAGTAGTGTATTGCAACCTGCAAATGTCAGGTTATGCCTCTAAAAAGTTTCGTAAGATGATTGTTCCTTTTGGTGTCAGAATCGATTCCGGATGGAACTGGACACCATATATTTCATAATCCTTGTGTTTGACTGCCATGATCTCATCATCGTCGGTTCGGGCAATAACGGTAAGAACATCCGGGAAGTTTTCTTCGGAAGCGGCAAGGGAATGATATCTGGCAACCTCGATCCGTTTCTGAAGTCCCTTGAACAGTTTGCAGTTGATGTCGACATTTGCAACGGACATTTTGCCATGCATCAGCTTTTTGGCGTATGTGATCGTTGCACCGTAGGTTTCACAGATTGCCTGATGTCCGAGACAGACACCAAGGATCGGAACCTTGCCGGCAAAATAGGAGATGGCTTCTTCACAGATACCTGCATCGGAAGGTCTTCCGGGACCGGGTGAAATGATGATCTTCTCCGGGTTCATTGCTTCAATCTCCTGACAGGTGTATTCATCATTTCGTATTACCTTGATGTCAGGATTGATCTTTCCTACAAGCTGATACAGATTGTAGGAAAAGCTGTCATAATTATCGATCAGTAATATCATGCTTCGTCACCTCGTATCTTCTGAGAATTAATCAATGCATCCGTTACGGCTTTTGCTTTGTTGATGCATTCCTGGAATTCATTTGCCGGTACACTGTCGGCTACAATGCCGGCACCGGAACGGACAAATACTTTATTTCTTTTGCGGTATGCGATTCGGATCGCGATGCAGGTATCCAGATTTCCTGAGAAATCGATATAACCGATCGCGCCGCCGTAAATACCTCGTTTGTTATTTTCAAGCTCGTTGATGATCTCACATGCCCGGATCTTCGGTGCACCGGATAAGGTTCCGGCCGGAAGAACCGCATCGACAGCGGAGATCGCATCCAGATCCTCACGGAGTGTTCCGCGTACGGTAGAGCCGATATGCATAACGTGTGAATAACGCTGGATGGACATATATCGTTCGACTTCGACCGTTCCAAACTGACTGACCTTTCCGAGATCATTTCTTCCGAGATCCACTAACATATTGTGTTCTGCAAGTTCCTTTTCATCTGCCATCAGGCTCTTTTCCAGTTCCAGATCTTCGACCTTTGTTTTTCCCCTTGGTCTTGTGCCTGCCAGAGGAAATGTGTGGAGAACGCCATCCTCTACCTTGACCAGAGTTTCAGGGGAAGCCCCGGCAACCTCGATCGTGTCACCGTCAAAGTAGAACATGTAAGGAGATGGGTTTGTGCTTCGGAGCAGCCGGTAGGTATCGAACAGGCTTCCTTCCATTTCGGCTTCCAGTCGGTTGGAAAGCACGACCTGAAAAATATCTCCTTCATATATATAGTGCTTTGCCTTTTCTACCATCCGGCAGTAGGCTTCTTTGTCAAATAATGGTTTGAATTCTGTCTTAAGAACAGGAGCAGGAATATCGGCTTCTGCGCCATGGAGAATGAGTTCTTTCATTTCTTTGATATCCTGTAAGGCTTTCTGATATCCTTCTTCGATATTTGCTGTGTCGGCATTTGCGATCAGGATCAGCTTGGATCTTACATTGTCAAATGCGATCACCTTGTCAAATAACATCAGGTCGACATCCTGAAATCCTTCCTCGTCCTTTGCATCAAGCACCAGCTTCTTTTCACTGTATTTCAGATAGTCATAAGAGAAATATCCAACCAGTCCGCCGGTGAAGGTAGGGAAGCCTTCGATCTTCGGACTCTTATAATCTTTTAAAACCTCACGGATGAAGATTTCCGGATGGATGCCGGAGGTCTCTTTGATGACTGCTCCGTTCTCATCCTTTAATGTCAGGGTTCCGTTCATACAGGTGATATCCAGTTTTGGACTGTATCCAAGGAAAGTGTATCTTCCCCAGAGCTCCTGATTCTCCACGCTTTCCAGAATGTAGCAATGCTCATTTTCCGCTTTCAGTTTCTTCAACAGATTGATCGGAGTGATGATATCAGAGAGCATCTCATAACAGACCGGAACCATGTGATATCCCTGTTTCGCATATTCTTTTGCTTCGCTAAGTGTTGGTCGTATCATATGTTTCACCTCGTTCATAAATAATAGTTTAATAAGTTATTTGAAATTGTTCATGTATGGTGAGGTGCGCTTTGCCTGATCTGCTTTTTATAAAAAGAAAAAGCACCGTCAGAAGATTGTATAAAAAAATCTCATCCAAAAGCAAAACGCTTATAGGACAAGATACAAATACAACACTCCTGCGGTGCCACCTATATTCATCAAAATCTGATGCACTCAACCATATACTAACATATATGTACTTTCTATAACGGGAAGTCTCCGTCGCCCCTACTAGATTCGCTCGTTCGGTTTGCCCTCGCAAGTCCATTCACTTAAGAAATCATCACTGCAATCTCACCACCTGCAGTTCTCTGGACATGTTGTTCATAAGCTACTCTTCTTGCTCATTGGTTTGTTTTATTGTATTCATATTGCACCGGTATGATATATTTGTCAAGAACTAATTTTATAATTGTTCAAAAAAAGGTACAATTATTTCGATGGAAAACCTTGTTTATTCGTTAAAAATCACTATAATAAAAGTAAGATGACTCGCTATGCGCAAGTATAGCTTTTAATACTGAAAATATACGGAACGTGTATATAATGCATGATATATGATTCGTATAAATAATCAATGGAGGACTATAATCGTGGAAGAACGTAAAAATTTTGGTTTCGGTGTATTGATCGATATTTTGAAGAAAAATCCAAAAACAATTGTTTTGACTGAAGGTACTGATCCCCGTATTCTGGAAGCATCTTCAAGACTTCTTGCAAGTAACTTCCTGCATCCGATTCTTGTAGGAGATCCTGATAAGATTTATGAAGTTGCAGAGGAAAGCGGTTTTAATATAAGAGGTTCCGAGATCATCAATCCAAGGAATTTTGATCGTATGGATGAGATGGTTGAGATGTTCTGTGAACTCAGAAAGAGCAAGGGTGTGACACCGGAGCAGGCAAGAGAGATCCTGTATCAGAACAACTACTTTGGTACGATGCTTGTTAAGATGGGAATTGCAGATTCGCTTCTCGGTGGTGCTACATATTCAACTGCAGATACAGTAAGACCTGCTTTACAGCTGATCAAGACAAGACCGGGCAACACACTGGTTTCATCCTGCTTCATTCTGGTACGTCCGTTTGCAACAGGTGGTAATGAAGTGTTCGCTATGGGTGACTGTGGTATCAACATCAAGCCAAATGAAGATGAGCTGGTTGAGATCGCAGAGGAGACTGTTCGTTGTGCAAGAATCTTTGGTGTAGATCCAAAGGTTGCATTCTTAAGCTATTCAACCTATGGCTCCGGTAAGGGCGAAGATGTGGATAAGATGAGAAATGCAGCAAGAAAGACAAAGGAGCGTAATCCTGATCTTCCAATCTCCGGTGAGATCCAGTTCGATGCAGCCGTATCACCTAGAGTTGCAAAGAAGAAATGTCCACAGTCAGAGGTTGCAGGAAATGCAAATACCTTTATCTTCCCTGACATCAATGCAGGAAATATCGGTTACAAGATCGCGCAGAGAATGGGTAACTTCTCAGCATATGGCCCGATCCTGTTAGGACTTAATTCTCCTATCAACGATCTGTCCAGAGGATGTACAGCAGATGAGGTTTATTCTATGGCGATCATCACAGCAGCATTAGCAGATAATAAAGATGCATAAATTGTAGATAGATAAAAGCCGGACACTATCTTTGGTTTAAAGAGATAGTGTCCGGCTTTTGTCTATTGTCTAAAGATGATTATTCTATTTGCAGGAATTCTGCGGCTGTTAATATTTGTGGCTTTTGAAGTCCTGATTCTGCTGATTTTTCATTGCAAGAAAGTGTGATTTTTCTTGAAATAAATGGGTAAATGGTTTACCATAATATCATGAGTATTTAGTATGGGATTGTAGCGTTTTTTTAGCGTGAAGGGCGAACAAATGACGCCTGTGAGACAGAAAAATTGGGACAGCATATTTGTGGGTGTCAGAATGGAGATTTGAATGAGTTTCGTATATTCATTGTTTTTGCAGAGAACCGGAGAGGAACTTTCACAATTTGATAACAGAATTTCTAACATGCTTCCAGTGGCTGCCGGTCTGGTTTTTTTTGATATGCGAAACTATCGTAATGATAATGGGGAATTTAATGTTTATATAGAGTGGAATGAGGAATTGAATTCCATCCTGAATGACAGACTGCCTTCGGGTGGTTATTTTATAAAGGCAACAGGAAAACAGGCAAGACAGTTGGAAGAAAAAACAGGTGGAATTCCTGTTTATATGAAGTTGATCGCACATGAGGGCAGGCTGTATCCGTATCGCACATATGTGATGTGGAATGGCAGGCCTTTTAGTGTGGAATTTAACGGAAATATATTAATCCCGGTTGATTATAAGAAGAAAGCAGAGAACGTGAGGATACAGGGTTCGCAGAATGGCGGTAAAGGAAATCGTACGGATGTATCTGGAAGCCAGATGAGCAGTCAACGAAGCTTATTCGGTACAAGCCAGAGCAAAATATTAGCAGGCAGTCAACATGGAACTTTTGTTGGTAGTGAACGTGAATTCTGGACAAGCAGTAATCGACCTTGGATGTATGAGTGGGAATATGAGAATGGTAGCCAGAGAAGTCTATTCGGTGGTAGTCAGAGAAGTTTGTTTAGTACAAGTCAACGTGGAAATTTCTTTGGAAGTCAAGGTAGATTTTGGGGGACAAGTCAGCAGGGATTCCTTTTTGGAAGTCAGCGGGAGTTTTTGACAGGTAGCAATCGGGGCTTCTTTTTTGGAAGCCGGAACGGCTTTTTCTATGGCAGCAACCGAGGCTATCTGACGGGCAGCAATCGTGAATTCTGGACAAGCAGTAATCGACCTTGGATGTATGAGTGGGAATACGAGAATGGCAGCCAGTGTGGATTTTTAGCAGACAGCCGGTACACACCGACATTTTATCAGGTAACAGATGGCGGGGCAGATGATTATGACATTCCACATTGGTATTATATGCCGCCGGAATGGCAGCTTATAAACCGGTCAAAACGACCATGCAGCAGAAAAGGCGGAAACAGCACATTTGGCTATGGGCTGGATTTAATATAGAGCGGAAGCGTCCCTTGGCTGAGAAGGTCAAGAGACTGTAACTAATCAATATTTAGTCGATTTTCAATTATCTTGAAAGGACAACATATGGACGGATTTCATTCCTTATGGTCAAAACCATATATGGCGGGAAAACAAGCGGACGAATATTGGATGCAGGACTATGAAGTCCTTACGATGATTCTTTCGGCATTGATGTGGAGAAAACACAATGGGGGGATTCGTTTGTGTGCGGATGCAGAGGCAAGAGTATTTATCGAGAAGCTGGGACTTGCGCACATCTGGAATCTCGGAATCGAGGAAATTACAGTGCCGGAAGCGGTACCGGAAAAGGTGTTCTGGGCAGCCGGCAAATTATATTCATTGAAAAAAATGCAGATGCCTGCGGTCATGGTGGATCTGGATCTGATCATCTGGAAGGATATACGGAATATTATAAAAGATACGGATATCTGTGCAATACACAGAGAAGGGATATTCCCTGATGTGTATCCGGGAAAAGAGTTTTTCCATATGAAGCCGGAGTATCGGTTTGACCCGGACTGGAGCTTTGAGGTTCTTCCGGTCAATACCTGTATGTTATATATCGCGGATGAAGCGTTTAAGAATTATTATGTTGACAGTTCAATCACATTTATGGAGAATTGTCTGGAGACAGAGGAGAATCTCTGCCATATGGTATTTGCGGAACAGCGGCTTCTTGCGATGTGCGCAGAGAAGCAGGGAAAGCAGATATCATCTTTTTTTCCCGGTTCGGCACAGATCGAGAACCAGGATATCTTCACACATTTATGGGGCTATAAGAACATTCTGAAATTCAATTATAAAGAAAGGGAAGCTTTTAACCATAAAATGTATGATCGCATCGTCCGGGAATTTCCGGAAGAAGAGACGACACTCAAGCAGCTTCCGATATCAGGACTATAGGGAGAATGGTATGAAACTTTTACGCAAAATACCAAAGGAAATATACATATATATCGCATGGGGCATACTCGTAGGGGCAGTGAACTTAGGGTCTGCCTGGTTTTTTATGTACAAGTGCGGGATAAATGAGATCTATGCCAATTATATGTCGTGGATTTTGTACAACTATGTGTCATTTGCGACAAACCGCAAATCTGTATTCCACACAAAGGCAGCCACGGTAAAGGCATATTTTATTGAACTGGCATTATTCTATCTGAGCCGGGTATCTACACTTCTGATCGAAACGGGAATTATCTTTGCGCTTGTCACCGGACTGAAATGGAATGCGATGGGCGTTAAGGTGTTTACATCGATCCTTGTGATCTTTTTGAATTATTTCATCAGTAAGAAATTTATCTTTTCTATTCAATACGAAAAGAAAAATAGTGGAGAAATGTTGTCGGAAGACGAAGTATGTCGTGAAATCGTGAGATAATTAATAAAAACTTTACAAGATTTATTTCCATATTTTTGTAAAATGTAGTACAATATCGGCGTAACCATGCATTCTGTGCAGTATGTGTGGTTTATACATAAGCTGACAAAGTAAATTTTTATAGAATTTAACAATGCAGGATTTCTTCTATATCTTTCACAGATAATCTGGATGGTATAGATATGGAAGAAAATGGAAATCATACTTTATATTAAGGAGAATTATTGAATATGAGTAGAAGAGTAGTGATTACAGGAATGGGAGCGGTTACTCCACTTGGCTTGAATGTGGATGAGTTCTGGAACGGCTTAAAAGAAGGCAGACATGGTTTTGGACCGATTACACAGTTTGATGCATCAGAATATAAGTGCAAGGTTGTAGGTGAAGTAAAAGGATTTGTAGCAAAAGATTATATTGATCCAAAGGCTGCAAGAAGAATGGCAAGATTTTCACAGTTCGCGGTTGCAGCAGCAAAGGAAGCAGTTGCAGATGCAAAGCTTGACATGACAGCAGAAGATCCATACATGGTTGGAACCTGTGTTGGTTCCGGTGTAGGAAGTCTTCAGGAACTTGAAAGTGCATATGAGAAGATCATGACAAAGGGACCGAATCGTGTAAGCCCATTTACAGTACCTATGATGATCAGCAATATCGCAGCAGGTAATATTGCGATTCAGCTTGGCTGCAAGGGAAAGAGTATTGATGTTGTTACAGCATGTGCATCCGGTACAAACAGTATCGGTGAAGCATTCCGTACAATTCAGTATGGAGATGCAGATGTAATGATCGCCGGTGGTACAGAAGCAGCAGTTTCACCGATCGGTATCTCGACATTTGATGCATTAACAGCGTTGTCATCATCTGATAATCCGGACAGATGCTCAATTCCATTTGATAAAGAGAGAGATGGTTTCGTTCTTGGTGAAGGTTCCGGTATCGTTATTCTTGAGGAACTGGAACATGCTAAGAAGCGTGGCGCAAAGATTTATGCAGAGATCAGCGGATACGGATGCTCCAGTGATGCATTCCATATCACAGCACCGGAAGATTCAGGCGAGAGCCCTGCAAAAGCTATGTTAAATGCTGTAAAAGATGCAGGCGTATCCCCGGAGGATGTTGCATATATCAATGCACACGGAACCAGTACACATTTAAACGATCTGGTTGAGACCAGAGCGATCAAGAAAGCATTTGGCGATCATGCAAAGGACATCAAGATTAATTCTACAAAGTCTATGACAGGACATCTTCTTGGCGCAGCAGGTGCGATCGAATGTATCGTTACAGCAAAGACGATCGAGGAAGGCTATATCCACAGAACCCGTGGCCTTCATGAGAGTGAAGAAGAATTGGATCTTGATTATTGTAAAGAGCCATATGAGCAGGAGGTTGACTGTGCGATCAGCAATTCTCTTGGATTTGGCGGACATAATGCATGTATTCTTTTACAGAAATATAAGGAGCAGTAAAAAGAAATGTTATTTATAAAGAAAAAGGCAAAAGAAGCCGAGATGAAAAAAATGAAGGCTGTCGAAGCAGAACAGCCAAAACCGGAGACTGTAAAATGTCCGAAATGTGGAGCTGAGCTTGATAAGCAGAGAGTTGTAAAGGCAAAATATATCTGTTATGAATGTGGTTCTTATTTCCGTGTTAAGACAAAGAACCGTATTAAGATGGTAACAGATCCAAAGTCATTTGAACCATGGTTTGAAGATATGCCGATGTCAAATCCGTTAAATACAGCCGGATATGAGGATAAGGTTAAGGCTGCGCAGGAAAAGACAGGACTGAAAGAAGCGGTTACAGTCGGTAAGGCTCTGATCAATGGTGAGCCGGCAATGATCGGTATCTGTGATGCCAGATTCCTGATGAGCAGTATGGGCTATGTTGTTGGTGAGAAGATTGCCAGAGCGGTTGAGCGTGCGACAGAAGAAAAGCTTCCTGTATTCATGTTCTGTTGTTCCGGTGGTGCCAGAATGCAGGAGGGTATCATTTCCCTGATGCAGATGGCAAAAACCTCCGCAGCATTGAAGAAACATTCGGAAGCCGGATTGTTATATGTATCGATCCTTACAGATCCTACAACCGGTGGTGTAACAGCCAGCTTTGCAATGCTTGGCGATATCATCTTAGGTGAGCCTGGTGCTCTGGTTGGATTTGCAGGCCCTCGTGTTATCAAGCAGACGATCGGACAGGATCTTCCGGAAGGCTTCCAGCGTTCAGAGTTCCTGGTAGAGCATGGTATTATTGATGGTATTATCACCAGAGATAAGATGAAGGATACCATGTATCAGTTGATCGTTACACATAAACAGAGAACCGGTTATGCAAACTTCGATAAGGAAGAAGACGAGAAGTTTGATATCAGCGAGATCTTAAAGGAGAGATTGACTTCTGTTGAGAATAAGACTCCTTGGGAGAAAATTCGTGGTACAAGACAGATGACTCGTCCTTGCGCACTTGATTATATTGATTATATCTGTGAAGATTTCCATGAGATCCATGGAGACAGAACAATGAATGACGATAAAGCGATCGTTGGTGGTATCGGTCATATCGATGGACAACCTGTAACCGTGATCGCACAGGTAAAGGGTTCCAGCATGACAGAGTGTATGGAGCGTAACTTCGGTATGCCGCTTCCGGATGGATACCGTAAGGCTCTTCGTCTGATGAAACAGGCAGAGAAGTTCAATCGTCCTATCATCACATTTGTAAATACACCTGGTGCATTCTGTGGACTGGAAGCAGAGGAGCGTGGTATGGGTGAGGCAATCGCAAGAAACCTTTACGAGATGTCAGCCCTTAAAGTTCCTGTACTTTGTATCCTGATCGGTGAAGGCGGTAGTGGTGGAGCACTTGCTATGGCAGTTGGTAATGAAGTATGGATGCTTGAAAATGCAGTATATTCCATTCTTTCACCGGAAGGCTATGCATCAATTCTCTGGAAGGACAGCAATCGTGCAGAGGAGGCGGCAGAGGTTATGCAGCTTACCGCACAGGATCTTTCAAGACTTGGTGTGATCGAGAAGGTTATTCCTGAGTATGGCGGAGCAGATAAAGAATCTGTCCCATATATCGGTAAATTCATTAAAATGAATGCCAAGGAATTCCTGAAGAAATTCGATGGAATGAGCGGCGAGGAGATTGCTGCTGCAAGATATAAGAGATTCCGTGAGATGTAAATAAAATAAAAAACAGGGATGTAACATTGAGGGCATCATAATATTATGTAGCAAGCCTGTCCGAATGTCGGTCCTTAGCGATCCGCTGATAAGCGGGAGCTTAGTACCGTTACATGAGGATAGAGCGAAAGCGTCTTGCGAAATAATATTATGGTGCCCTCGATGTTACATCCCTGTTTTTATATAAATCCTAGATCAATGACTCGTACAGCTTGGTGATATCCTCAACGCTTGTCTCCTTTGGATTGCCTGGGCGGCATGCATCATCATATGCAGACTGAGCAAGGAAAGGAATATCCTCCGGTTTTACGATATCTTTTAAGTCGGCAGGAATTCCGGCTGTTGTAGGTACAGCGAAGATAGGTACGGATTTATTCCTGGTAGGAGTAACGCCCTCAAGACTTCTGATATCAGCAAAATCCGGATTTGCGATCACGATACCAACGCCCTTTGCTGTGTCCATGGATGATCCGCCACCGATCGCAATGATGTTATCAGCTTCTGCAGCCTTAAAAGCAGCAATACCTGACTGAACATTCTCGATGGTTGGGTTTGGTTTAATGTTGGAATAGATCTCATATGCAAGACCAGCGTTGTCCAGAACATTAGTAACACCGAACTTAATGAGATCAGGATCAGAGCAGACAAATGCTTTCTTGAAGCCACGGCCGATGACCTCTGTAGCGATTTCAGCGATCGCACCTGCTTCATGATAAGATGTTTCGTTTAATACAAATCTGTTAGCCATATAAATAATAAGAAATATTATAGTAATAATTATAAAAAAGTATCTAAATTTACTTGCCGGCTGCATCTGCTTTTAATCCTGCGCGCCAGTTCAGATAAGAAATGCCGATGATAATGGCATACCCGATAAAGCTCAATGCATCCGGTATCTGGCTGAAGAAGATGAAACCAAGGATTGCCGAGGTGATGATCTGCGAATAATCGAAGATCGATATTTCCTTTGCCGGAGCATGTGAATAAGCAGCCGTGATCGAGAACTGACCGACAGCAGCGGAGGCACCTGCCATGAACAGACAGAACAACTGGAAAAATGACATCGGTTTATAAAAGGCGATCACAAATGGCAGCATGACCAGAGTCGAAAATGCGGAGAAAAAGAATACGATCTGTGGATTTTTTGCACCGTGGTTGCTTAGATATCTTACTGCCGCATAAGCAGCGCCTGCACCCATACCGCCGGTAAAACCGATGAGACCCGGAGCAAAATCAGCGAAGTTCAGGGATGGTTTGATAACAAATAAAGCACCGATGAATACCCCGATCAGAGCAGCATATTGTTTCAGACTTGCCTTTTCCTTTAACAGGAAGATCGAGAAGATAACGGCGGCAAACGGTGACAGCTTATTCAGGATCGAAGCATCGGCGATGTTCATGTGATCGACTGCATAGAAGTTACACATGATACCGAGTGTGCCGCAGATCGACCGCATAAACAGCATCGGAATGTGCCGTTTCTCATAATGCAGTCCGAGATCACTTCGGATCAGGACAACAAGCGCGATGAATGCTGCGACCAGATTGCGGAAAAATGCTTTTTCAATCGTAGGAAGATCGCCGGATAATCGTACGAATACGTTCATAAAAGAAAAACCGACACCGGCCAGAATTATATAAAGAATTGCTTTTGTTTTCTCTCGCATATAAAAACACCACTTTCTGTAAAACTCTTTAGATATCATAGCTCTTTCTTAACTCAAAAGCCAGCCAAAGTTTTATGAAACACTTTATACTTGCTTTATAAACTATACACAATTTATTCAAAAAACTTGTCTATCATACTTTTAGAAAAAACAAAGTAGATACTATTTATATAGATATTACACAATACAGGATATATCAGTATAGATATCTTCGTCCGGATAGAAAAGGAGATCATACATGAGCAGGGTAATAGGAATAGATTTAGGAACGACAAATAGCTGCGTGGCCGTTCTGGAAGGCGAACAGGCGACAATCATACCGAATGTCGAAGGCAACCGTACCACACCATCGATAGTAGCCATTACGAAAAATGGCGACAGACTGGTGGGGGATGCTGCAAAGAGACAGCTTACGGTAAATGTAGACAGAACCATTGCATCGATCAAGAGAGAAATGGGAACAGCGTATAGAAAAAGAATAGATGGAAAAGATTATTCACCACAGGAGATATCGGCGATCATTCTGTCAAAGTTAAGAGCGGATGCAGAAAACTATCTAGGTGAGCCGGTTCATGATGCGGTCATCACGGTTCCGGCGTATTTTGATGACAGTCAGAGACAGGCGACGAAGGATGCCGGAAAGATCGCAGGGTTAAATGTACTTCGAATCATCAACGAGCCGACATCAGCGGCACTTGCCTATGGTCTGGATAACGGAGAGGCACAGAAGATTCTGGTATATGACCTTGGTGGCGGAACCTTTGATGTATCCGTGATCGAAATCGGAGATCATGTGATCGAGGTTCTTGCAACTGCAGGCGACAATCATCTTGGTGGTGATGATTTTGACGAGCGTCTGGTGCAGTATGTGATAAAGTCATTTAAGAAAGAAACAAGAATCAATCTGGAGAAAGATATAACAGCGGTACAGCGTATCCGGGAAGCATGCGAAGAGGCAAAGAAGGAATTATCCAGTACGCTGCAGACTCATATCAATCTTCCGTTTATCACGGTCGTAAAGAACGAGCCGAAGCATCTCGATATGCTCATAACCAGAGAGTTGTTCAATGAGCTGACAGATGATCTTGTAAAACGGACAGACGGTCCGGTCAATCAGGCACTTCGGGATGCAGGTATATCAGCCGGAAGTTTAGATAAGGTATTATTGGTTGGTGGGTCAACCAGAATCCCTGCCGTTATGGACGAGGTTAAGAGGATAACCGGAAAAGAGCTTTCAAAAAATCTCAATCCAGATGAGTGCGTTGCGATGGGAGCTGCGATTCAAGGAGGAAAGCTCAGTGGTGGTCTGACCGTTACGAATAAGGTAAATGATATTTTGCTGATGGATGTAACGCCATTGTCTCTGTCAATCGAGACTTTAGGTGGTATTGCAAATGTACTGATCCCAAGAAACTCACCAATTCCGACCAGGGTATCCAAGATCTTTACGACGGCCGGAAATTTCCAGCGTGATGTAGAGGTAAAGGTGTATCAGGGCGAACGCAAATATACCAGAGATAATAAGCTGCTTGGTAACTTCCGCCTGAGTGGGATCAAGCGAGCACTTGCAGGAGTTCCGCAGATCGAGGTTACATTTGACCTTGATGTAAATGGTATCCTAAAGGTATCTGCAAAGGATCTTGGCAGAGGCGTGGAACAGCAGATCGTGATCACATCCAGCACGAATCTTTCAGAGGAAGAGATTCGCCGGGCAAGAGAAGATGCCATGCGGTATGAGGAAGAAACTCAGGGCAATAAGGAAAATATGGATATCTGGAATGAAGCTGAAGCATATGTATATAAAGTAGAAAATCAGTTAGAGGTACAAAGTCAGAATCTGGATAAGGCTCAGATCAAGAAGATTCGGAGAGATCTGGAATACTTAAAGAAACTGGTATGTCGGACGGATGCTGACCGGATCACGGATATAGAAGCGGGCAATATAAAGGGTGCTTACAGACAGTTACAGGAATCTGCAATGATCCTTGGATAGGCAGAATATTACGATCGTCGGATCGGAAATATATAGATAGAATACATGATTTGAAGGTGCTGAAATGGCAGCAGATCTGCAGGGTAAAGAAAGAGTGGTGCTTATATGAGAGATAAGATTTACAACTTTATGCGAACAAGATATGGAAATGATCAGTTTTCATCATTTCTGACCTGGATGGGACTGATCCTGATCATCATAGATGTCTGGGCGAAGACAGGAGTTTTGTATTTCCTTGGACTTGCTTCTTTTATCTATGGATATGTGCGCATCTTTTCTAAGAAATATGACAAACGTGCGGCAGAAAATAAGTGGTTTCTAAGCCACACGACAGGCGTTCGAAATGTATTTAAACGGATGAAGAAAAGCAAAGAAGCCGGAAAAGATTATAAGATCTTCACCTGCCCACGTTGTGAGCAGATGATCCGGATTCCACGAGGCAAGGGCAGGATCGAGATAAGATGTCCGAAATGTGGGAATACTTTTATTAAGAAAAGCTGATTGGAGACAGGCGCGTGTTTGGATATATAGTAGTAAACCAGCAGGAAATGAAATTTAAAGAATTTGACGAATACCACAGGTATTACTGCGGGTTGTGCAGGGCATTAAAAGAAGATCAGGGCGCAAAAGGCCAGTTGTCATTAAGCTACGATATGACATTTCTGGTGCTGCTGCTTACCGGATTGTATGAGCCGTCAGAGGAGCGGGGTACAAAAAGGTGTGTGGTCCATCCGATGACAAAGCATGAATATGCCAGAAATCTGTACTCCGATTATGCAGCGGATATGAACCGTATACTTACATATTACAAATGCATGGATGACTGGACAGATGATAAGAAGCTGTTTCGTAAGCTGTATGCGGAGCTTTTAATACCGAAGAAAGAGTTGGAAAAGGAAGACAGCCGATTATATGATTACAGACAAAAGATTGATACTATTGCAGATCGGCTTGCAAAGATCAGCGGGCTTGAGAAAGAAAACAGTGAAGATCTGGATCGGTTATCAGGATATTTTGGTGAAGTGCTGGCAGAGATATTTGCCGTAAGAGCTGATGCATGGGAAGAAAATCTGAGAAAGATCGGTTATTATCTTGGAAGATTTGTATATATTCTGGACGCTTACGATGATATTGAAAAGGACCGAAAAAAACACAGCTTTAATCCATTGATACACAAGCTTACATGTAGTGAAGAAATGAAGACAGAGGACATTCCGGTGGAGGAATGGCAGAAGCTTGCAGACTGGGTAAAAGAAGTCCTGATGATGCAGGCGGCAGAATGTGCCAGAGAATTTGAGAAGCTTCCGATTATAAAAAATGTGGAAATTCTCAGGAATATCGTGTATTCTGGCATATGGAATAATTATTATAAAGCAACTGCCGAAAGATGCGGTAGCAAAGCAGATAACAGGCAGAATGGAGAATAAATGAAAGATCCTTATGAAGTACTGGGATTGCCGCATGGTGCCAGTAATGATGAAGTAAAAAGTGCATACAGACGATTGAGCAGAAAATATCATCCGGATGCGAATATCAACAATCCAAATAAAGCCGAGGCTGAGGAGAAGTTCAAAGAGATCCAGCAGGCATATAAGGCGATCATGGATGGTGATACCGGTTATGGAAATTCATACGGAGCAGGTGGATATGGCAGCCCATATGGAAATGGTTCATATGGTTCAGGCAGTTACCGAAACAGCAACAGCGGTGGAAGAACGACTTATGATGAGTCAGATCCGTTTGGCGGATTCTATGGCGGCTTTGGACCGTTTGGTGGGTTCGGCGGTTATACCGGCGGAAGACGGGAGGAATATGATCCAAACGATCAGGATTCCAGATATTTTCAGGCAGCCAGAAATTATCTGCGGTCAGGCAGCTATGAGGAAGCAAGAACAGTATTGAACCAGATTCAGGATCATAATGCAAAATGGCATTATTATTCCGGTGTGTGCAATGCCGGACTTGGTAATCAGATCCGGGCGCTTGAGATGCTTCAGAGAGCGATACAGTTAGAGCCGGATAATATGGAATACAAGCAGGCGTACGAACAGATCAAGAGCGGATCGAAATGGTATATGGATCAGGGACAGGGCTACGGCATGGATATGTCAGGCCGGGATATGACAAAATGCTGTAATACATTCTGCACTACCCTGCTTTGTCTCTCCTGCTGTGGTGGAAATATGTGCTGTTTCCCTTGTGGCGGCTATTATTCAGGCGGTTATTAGAAGGGAAAACCCTTATGAAACTGTTAAGATATTGGTATGTTGCATAGGGCAAGAGCGTATAAATAACTATAAAAACAGAAAATAATTGAAAAATCATTGTAAAATTGCAAGATTAATTAGACTTTGGTCTAAAAAATATGTATTTTTCTACAAAAAATTAAGACATGTATTGAGAAATACATGTTTTTTTGTTAAAATAATATAGGTTTCTTCCAAAAATTCTCATGGTAAAATCGGTTATTATGATGAATCAGGACGAAAGAGATATAAAGGATCCGGATAATACCGGCATCTGATAATAGAAAAATCGTCAGGGATGCATTCTGGCGTGCAATTTTCAAGGAGGATACGATAAATGAAAAAGTTGATTGATTTCGACAAAGAGGGCTTCAAAAAAGAGGTTATTACAAATGTGAAAACATTGTACAGAAGACCAATCGAAGAGGCAACTCCACAGCAGGTATTCCAGGCTGTCAGCTACGCTGTTAAGGATGACATAATAGACAGATGGATAGCAACACATAAGGAATATGAGAAGAAGAACGTTAAGACAGTTTACTATCTGTCCATGGAGTTCCTGATGGGTAGAGCCCTGGGAAACAATCTGATCAATCTGACATACTATGATGCAGTAAAAGAAGCATTAGATGAACTTGGATTTGATCTGAATCTGATTGAGGATCAGGAGCCGGATGCAGCACTTGGTAACGGTGGTTTGGGACGTCTTGCAGCATGTTTCCTGGATTCTCTTGCAACACTTGGTTATCCAGCATACGGATGTGGTATCCGTTATCGTTATGGTATGTTCAAGCAGGCGATCAAGGATGGTTATCAGATCGAGCTGCCGGATGACTGGTTAAAGGATGGCAACCCATTTGAAATCAAGCGCCCGGAGTATGCTGTAGAAGTTAAATTTGGCGGTTATGTAAGAGTTGAGAACAGAGATGGAAGAAATTACTTTATTCAGGATGGTTATCAGACAGTTCGTGCCGTACCATATGATGTTCCGGTTGTCGGTTATGGCAACAATGTTGTAAATACACTTCGTATCTGGGATGCAGAAGCAGATCAGGAATTCTGTCTTGATTCATTTGATAAGGGTGAATATGAAAAGGCTGTTGAGCAGCAGAACCTTGCTAAGACGATCGTTGAAGTTCTTTATCCAAATGATAATCACTATGCAGGTAAGGAATTAAGACTGAGACAGCAGTACTTCTTCATTTCAGCGTCTGTTCAGAGAGCAATCCTGAAATTCAAGGAGAAGAACAGTGATATCCATAAGCTTCCGGAAAAGATCACGTTCCAGATGAATGATACACATCCAACAGTTGCAGTAGCAGAGTTGATGAGAATCCTTATGGATGAAGAAGGTCTTGAGTGGGATGACGCATGGGATATCACAACCAGAACATGTGCATACACTAACCATACGATCATGGCTGAAGCTCTTGAGAAATGGCCGATCGAATTATTCTCAAGATTACTTCCTCGTATCTATCAGATCGTAGAAGAGATCAACAGAAGATTTGTACTGAAGATCCAGTCTATGTATCCGGGCAACCAGGATAAGGTTAAGAACATGGCTATCCTTTATGATGGTCAGGTTAAGATGGCACATCTTGCTATCGCAGGTTCTTACTCTGTAAATGGTGTTGCAGCACTTCATACAAAGATTCTGGAAGAGAGAGAGCTGAAGGACTTCTATGAGATGAGACCTGAGCAGTTCAATAATAAGACAAATGGTATTACACAGAGACGTTTCCTTCTTCATGGTAATCCGCTTCTTGCAAGCTGGATCACAGATAAGATCGGTGATGAATGGATCGTTAAGCTTTCAAATCTGAAGAAGTTAAAAGTATATGCTACTGATGAGAAGTATCAGCAGGAATTCATGAATATTAAGTACCAGAACAAGATCCGTCTTGCAAATTATATCAAGGAGCATAATGGCGTGGATGTAGATCCTCGTTCTATCTTTGATGTACAGGTTAAGAGACTTCATGAGTACAAGAGACAGCTTCTTAACATTTTACATGTTATGTATCAGTACAACGAGCTGAAGACAAATCCATCATATGATATGTATCCAACAACATATATCTTTGGTGCAAAGGCTTCCGCCGGTTATAAGAGAGCAAAGCTTATCATCAAGCTGATCAACTCTGTTGCAGATGTTATCAACAATGATGCATCTATCAAGGGTAAGATCAAGGTTGTATTCATCGAGAACTACAGAGTATCCAATGCAGAGCTGATCTTCGCAGCAGCAGATGTCAGCGAGCAGATTTCAACAGCTTCCAGAGAAGCATCCGGTACAGGTAATATGAAGTTCATGTTAAACGGTGCAGTTACACTTGGAACCATGGATGGTGCAAATGTAGAGATTGTTGAAGAAGTTGGTGAAGAAAATGCAGTTATCTTCGGTTTAAGAGCTGAAGAAGTTATGAAGTATGAGCGTGAAGGTGGATACAATCCAAAGGATATCTACAACAATGATGCAGCAGTAAGAACTGTTCTTACACAGCTTATCAATGGTATGTATTCTTCTGATGATCCGGATCGTTTCAGAGATCTGTATGATTCACTTATCAACGAAGATGTATACTTCATCCTTAAGGATTTTGCTTCTTATGTAGAAGCTCACAGAAAGATCGATACTCTTTACAGAGATGAGAAGAACTGGGCTAAGATGGTTATGTTGAATACAGCATGCTCCGGTAAGTTCTCATCAGACAGAACAATCGAAGAGTATGCAAAAGAGATCTGGAACCTCAAAAAGGTTAAAGTTACATTAGACTAATATATAATATACGAACGACCGGCGACCAGTATATAATACACATATTATTTCGCAAGACGCTTTCGCTCTAATCCTCGTGCAGCGGTACATAAGGTTGCAAAGTACGCAACCTAAGTACCGGCCTCGGATAAGGCTTGCTACATAACAGTGTATTTATATATTGATCGCCGGTCTGTTTTTACATATAGGAATAGTAATATTTTTATGTTGTTTTAGGCAGGCGGTGTTCTTTTATGGAGTAGAACTAATATATAAAGAATGGGAGTTAATTGCTCTATAAGAAATGGAGATATCACTTATAGAAAAGCCCCCTATATACTTTATGTAGCAGACCTGTTCGAACGTCGGTCCTTAGCGACCCGCCAAATGGCGGGAGCTTAGTACCGCTACGTGAGAATAGAACGAAAGTGTTCTGCGGAATAAATGTATTATAGGGGGCTTTCAATAAGTGATATCTCCATTTTCAGTGGGGTTATTTTTTTAGCTTCACTTTTTTAGTGGCAGTGTATATCTTGCGGCGGGAGGCTTTGGAAATTTTATTTGAGTAGATGTTGCCTTTGCACTTCTGGTCTGCATATACACCGAAGGTCACTTTGGATATTTTATTGCCGGTCACTTTGATATTTGCCTGGAGAGCTGAGACACCAGGACCTTTTTTATTGCCGGTAATAGTGTTGTTTTTAACTGTCACTTTATATTGTGTGGAAGCCGGTTGTACATAGATGGCTGCCTTGGAGCTTCTGGATATTGTATTTTTATCGATGGTCAGCACATTTTTGGTACTGCATATATTAATACCGCTTGTTGCTGCCTTCTTGATCGTATTCCCCGAAACCGTTTTCTTTATAGTCGATGCGTTGAAGACCTGAAGACCGTATTTTCCGGCTGACAGGATCTGGTTGTTTGTAACTCCTCCGGTTACGGTTGACTTTGTGGAGATGCAGATCGCAGTATCGCTGCTGTTTTCCATAGCGTTGCCTATAATGGAACCGCGAACCTTGGAACCGTTATAAAGGAAGATTGCTCTTCCACAGGAATATTTTGCAGTTCCTGCCTGAATCTTGTTTCCGGTTATGGTTTTAGAGGCTGACTTCTGAGACAGCTTGATCGCAGGAGCATTTTTGCCGATGGCTGTGATCGTGTTGTTTTTGATCTTTCCGGCTTCACAGTTATTGTACAGGCTGATACCTGTATCTGTACAGCCGCCGGTGATGGTATTGGATAGAATATCTGCCACCGTAGAGTTTGTACTGAGACTGATGCCGCCGCTTGCACATTTCTTTATTTTATTCTTGGATAATAAACCGGTACAACCGCTGTTCTGATAGATGTGGATACCATAACCGCCGCAGTTGGAAATTGTGTTGCTGATAATATTCTTAGCCGTTGATGAGAAATGAATGGCAATACCGTGTCCGGTCATTCCGGAGACCTTGTTGTTTGACAGGACAAGTCCTTTTGCATAGCTTTGAATAAAGATGCCGTCTCGTTCATTTTTCAGAGGATCCTTTGTGCTGAATCCCTTTCCGGTAACGGTATTGTTTGTAAAGGTACAGTTCCAGGCATCAGTGATGTGGATGCCGGTAACGGCTGTTGTGATATTGTTATTGGATACGGTTACACCGGTAATGTAATAATTTCCGGTAGGGAAATATTTACCGTCCGCACCTTTCATTTTTTTCAACTGGTTGTGGCCAAATACCTTAATAGCTGCAGGATTTTCACAGGATGGAGAATACTTTAAGGTGATTGTGTTATCGCTGATGACAGAGTTCAGATCGTAGATGATCTTTCCTTTGTATGGTTGTTTACTGTCCAGAATGGTAGAAATAACAGAGCCTTCGTAGGATTTGAAATTTTGGAACAGGATACCGCCGCCGCAGTTTGTGATCGTATTGTTTTTGATCTCACAGTTGCGGTAGTTAAGTCCGATAATACATTCTTCCATAACATTATTGAAGGTATTGTTATTGATCTTGATATTCTCATGGTAAGCACCCAGAAGAAGTGTATGGCTGCCAATGCCACGGATGACATTCTGAAATTTACATCCGGTGATCTCAACGTTTTTCATTGTTGTGCCATCCTGAACGACACCCGGAAATGCGGCTTCTTTACACGGAGTATCAAGCTGAAGGGCCTCCTGGTTGACGTGAGCATTTGTCACACCGGTTTCCCGTCCGTTATTTTTGAAAGTGCAGTTTTTTACATAGAAGCCATTGATCGCACAGACCTCCATCTGATGCACACAGCCGCCGCCCGACAGGGTGATACCGGACAGATTCACATTTGTTGCATGAAAGAGACGGATCATACTGGAAGTATTCTCACTGTTTCCGATCAGCGTTCCGCCATTGATCGTTATATTTTTAAATCCATCATATCCGGTGCAGAGATCACTTTTGTTGTAGTTTGTCTGGTCTTTGTAGGAGCCGGGAGTACCAGATATGATCATGTTGAATTTACCATTGTCTGCACAGGTCAGTGTAACACCTTTCAGATTTAATGTGGTGTTGCTGAAAATACGGGCTGTCGATGACAGGGTATAAGAACCGGAAGGAACGGTTACAGTAATGATACTGTCCGTCTGATCTGCCATATCTCTGGCAGTTTTTAAAGCTGTGTTTAATTCTGTTGTAATGTCAGTTCCGTTTTTAACAGTCAGTGTGATCACACTGTCAGAGATAAGCATGTCGTCATTCGATGCGGCGGCAAAGACCGGCGCTGTTGTAAAACCGGAAGCCGGCATTGCAGCATTTGAGCGAAATGCAGTTCCGAAGATAAGACCGGATGCAAGGACTGCTCCCGCCATACATGAGATAAGATGTTTTTTCATAAAACTTCCCCTTTCAAAAATATCAGATGTTCTGGTTGACTGTTAAAAAAACAGATGCCACTAAGTATCTGCCTGACAGGATCAGGCGGTAAAGTTTCCGCTTGTATAGGAACCATAGATGCTGAGATTTCCAAAGGAACGATAGGCACGAACACGATAGTAGATTGTTTTGCCCTTTGGAAGATCCTGTAAAGCATAGGATGTCTGTCCCTTGCCAAGCTGTTTTGTCGATTTGCCGGAAAAATGATCGGTTGTACTGTATTGTACTTCATAGCCACTGATTCCTTTGACCTTCTTCCATGATAAGGTTGCCTGATTGCGTGCTGTATTCATAGAACAGGTGAGATCCGTTACCGTACCGCATATTTTCTGGTCAGTGTCATTAATCGACAGATCTTTATTTGCTATATCGTTATATATATTATTGCTGATCGCACCGGATACGGATGAGGAAGCAGCAATACCATATTTGAAATCAGTAATATCGTTGTCAGAAATAGCTACATTACATTTGGATAGTTGCATACCATTTAATGATGCAGATCCACATAAGGTATTTTTGACAACTGTCAGCAGGTAATTACTGTGTGCAGCAATGTTGATTGGGGCATTGCCTTTTGCGGAAATATAGTTATACGAGATAGTTGTATCGTTATTGATGCTCTGGACATTGATGCCGTAATTGCTGCACTCACTGATTGTATTATTGTTGATGCCGCCACAGACCGTTGCTTCTTTTTCCAGAAGGATACCGTTGGTTCCACTTCCATTGATAGAGTTTCCCTCAATGTTCTGACCGATGCTGCTGGCTCCATTTACTGCGATCGCACTTTTGCCAATGGAAGAGAGCACATTTTCACTGACCAGCTCTGCAACCTTGGAATGATTGGCAATAGATACGGCATACAGGGCTACATCCGAGATCGTGTTGTTTTTTACGGAACCTGCAATTTTGGAGGCCTTATCAACCAGAATTCCCATTCCGGAGGAGACGTCCGTTTTTGATGCATAGATCCGGTTGGATGAAATCTCTTTTGCAAAAGAGCGTCCGGTAATCTCAATTGCATTTGCAACGGTTGCTTTTGTTTTATCACCCATGTCACGTACCCGGTTTGTCGAGATCAGCCCGGTACGGCTGTTGCTGTATACTTTGATCGCCGGATTGCCACTGACAGCACCAAAGGCATTTCCTGTTATGTTCGTGACACGGCTGTTGTTCCCAACCAGAATACCGCCGGCTTTGCAGTTTTTTACAATGTTGTTTGCAATATCATAGATACATGCACTGGAGTCTGTCAGAAAGATTCCGGTTCCGGTACAGTTTTTAAAGGTGTTATTTTCAATCGCAGAGGCGGTACTGTTGTCCGTAATATACAGACCATAACGCGGCATGTTCTTGATCTCATTTCCGGTTACGGAGATATTCTTACTGGACTGATCAATACGGATGCCATCTCTGGAAGTTCGTAATTTGTCATCCGGCGAGAAATTATATCCATTAATCGTATTACCGGATACCTCGCAATCTCTTGCATCGGATAAGGTGATACCGTCTCCCGGTGTGATGATCGTATTGTTTCGTATAATAACGGAGCTGATATAGAAATCTTCATCCGGCAGAGGAAATCCATCTCCTCCTGTGATGTTGCTGTTCAGCTTTCTTCCATAAACGAAGATTCCGGCAGTTTTTAATGTTGTCGGATGGTAGGTCAGCTTCAAGGTGTTGCCGCTGACTTCTGTTACTGCATTGTTGATAACAGCGTTGTCGATCTTCTTTGCGCCATTTAAAACCGTTGTGTTCATGGATACTTCGTATTCCTTGGCATTCTGAACCAGAATACCGCCGCCGCAGTTGGTGATCGTGTTGTTCTTTACTTCACAGTTTACATAGTTTAAGCAGACAACACATTCTTCCAGCACATTGATAAATGTGTTATTGTTGATCTTGATATTTTCGTGATATGCACCGCAGAGCATGGTGTGTGTTCCGACACCACGGGCAATATTCTGGAATGTATTGTGTGTGATCTCCACATTCTTCATAGGGGTTCCGTCCGGATAAGTGCCGGGATATACCAGTTCACTGTATGGCATATCGAGCTGTATGGCTTCTTCTTTTTCAAAGTTTTTGGTATCGTCAGCACGTTTGCCGTGGTTTTTAAATGTGCAGTTTCTGACATAAAAGCCGTCGATCGCAGCAACCTCTAGCTGATGTACGCATCCGCCGCCCGTGAAAGTAAGACCGTCAAGGGTAATATTAGTAGCATGAAAGATACGAACGATACAACTCAGATTGGCTTCGGTGCTTTCCCAGATTCCGCCCAGAACCGTGATATTCTTATAGGCATCATAGCCGGAGCAGGCTTCACTGTTGTTGTAATCGTCATAGTCTTTGTAATTTTCTGTTGATGATGGACCGGTGATCAGCATATTGAACCGATGGGAACCGGCAAATGTAAAGTGAACATCCGTGACATCCAGCGTTGTATTGCTGTAAATATGCAGCGCAGCGGAAAGAAGATAACTACCTTTTTGAACCCTGACTGTAACAATCTGCCCGGAGCTTTCGGCAAGATCTCTGGCATTGATCAGCGCTTCGTTCAGCTTTTGGGATATGTCGCTGCCGTCTTCCGCAGTAACCTGTATAACAGTGTCTTCGGAACTGGTTTCTTCCGCAGATACAGAAAAAGAAAATCCGTAGAGGAGCAATGGAAGAATCAGCAGATGCAAAATAATATATGTAAGTTTCTTCATTATATATACGCCTTCTTTGTTTTTATTCCTAATGGATCGGATCTACATGATCCTTATTTGTTTCCGATACGATGTAATGTGGCCGGTTTTTTACTTCCAGATATGTCTTGGCAATGTATTTACCCATAATACCCATGCACAGGAACTGAAGTCCAGCAATAAAGATGATGATACAGGCAAGAGATGGCCAGCCGGCAACCGGATCTCCGAATATTTCTTTTCTTATAATAATGAAAATAACCATAAGAAAGGAAAAGATCGTCAGAAAAATGCCAAGCCCGGATGCAAGGGACATCGGGGTTTCGGAAAAATTGATGATTCCATCGACCGCATATTTGAATAAGCCCCAGAAACTCCATTTTGTTTCTCCGGCAATGCGGTTTACATTTTCATATTCCAGCCATTTGGTCTTAAAACCGATCCAGCCAAAGATACCCTTTGAGAATCGGTTGTATTCGCACATGGCGACGATACTGTCTACCATTTCACGCTTCATCAGACGAAAATCCCTGGCACCATCGACAACATCTGCGTCCGAGATCTTGTTGATAAGCTTATAAAAATTCCTTGCAAAGAAGGAACGGATCTTTGGTTCTCCGATCCTCGATACCCGCCGGGTGGCAACGCTGTCATAATCCTCGGTTTCCAGACAGTGGAGCATATCAGGCAGTAGGGCAGGGGGATCCTGCATATCTGCATCCATGATGGCGGCATAGTCACCATCTGAATTATAGAAGCCGGCATACATGGCAGCTTCTTTTCCAAAGTTTCTTGAAAATGATATGTATTTGTAATGAGAATCCGTATCACAGATTTCTTTCATGACGGAAAGGGTTGTATCTGTAGAACCATCATTGATCAGAAGTATCTCAAATGTATATTGATCCAGAGTCTGGATTACTTTGTTTAGTTCGTCCTTAAATAAAGGAAGTGCTTCCGCTTCATTGTAACAGGGAACGATCAGATTCACTTTTTTCATATAACTTCTCCTTGTGCCGCTGCCATATGAACTGGCAAAACGGTATTCTTTAATTTTAGTTCAGGGAGAATGGAGTGTCAAGGAATCTGCCAGTGCTTTTGAAAATATAAGATTTGCATATGTATGTTGTTAGATGCTATAATAAATCCAAATGAGCAAAAAAAGTTTTATTGCACAGGAGAGAAGGAATATGAAGGTAAAAGCAAAATCATTTGAGGCATGGAAGGTTATCATGATTACCCTTGTCTTTTTATCATATTGTGTGGGGATGATGCCAGGAGAAAAAGCGCAGGCAGTTTATGACAAATATCTGGATAATGGGATATTTGGAATGGCATTTTTCTTTGTTCTGGTAGGATTTGGAATCGGTATTCATTATCATAAGAAGTTTATCAATCTGAACAAGAAGAATTATCTGGAATTTCTTGGAAAGAAGCTGGGGATTCTGTATCCGCTTTATATGATCATGCAGACAGTATTCCTGATCCTCGCATTGTGCAGCCATCCCGGTTCACAGGAAATTAAAACACTGATCGTGAAGTATATCATCAGTATACCGATGCTTCAGGCAATGATACCGAAGGCTGGATATTATATGGCACTGAATCCGGTCAGTTGGTTTGTATCAGCAATCTTTCTGATCTATCTTCTGGCTCCGGTGATCGGTATGCTGGCGGCAAGAATGAAGCGGGATCTGAAAAGAAGCGGATTGGTGATAGTCGGGCTGATCGTTGTATATATAATTGTTGCAGGACCACTTGCTGATGCAATGGTATTGAAGCAGGATATGCCATATCTGTTTCTGATGAATCTTATTTTATTCTGTATTGGTGTCTGGCTTGCAAATTTCAGACTGAATATTCGGATCGAGACAGATCGTTCCGCTGGAAGAAATCTTCTGACCGGAGCAGAGCTGGTAGTGCTTGTGGCAGCGGTTCTCATTTATCTGGGAACAGTTGGGAAATATGGAATTCCTGCAGCACTTCTGAGATTGCTGTTGTATGTGCTGATCGTGATGGTATTTTCTTATGACGGTGGAATGATTTCTCATATATTTACATTATCACCATTTGGAATCTTAAGCTCTATGGTATTTGATTTTTACCTGACCCAGTATTTTGTGATCCGTTATATTGGAACTCCGATCCAGAAGAGATTTGGAGACAGTGGTAAGGATATAGTTATCAGTATCATTCTGGCTTATATCATTAACTGGTGCATCGTATTAGTGATCAAGGTAATTAAAAAGATATATCGAAAGATTCGCTACAGGGTATCTTCCTTTGCCGGAGATCTTGGAACAGATGGGGTTGTAGATGATTATCTGGATGATGGATATGAAGAGATCGATCAGACCAATATCAATACGGAAGCTTATGACCGAAGCCGGTTGGATCCAATGGCAGTTGAGATTACAGAAACGGAAGATGAATAGAAATAAAAATGAGACACATATGATCTGCAATATACAGTCATATGTGTCTCGTTTTTTATATCAATATCTGATATATGGATTACCCCATTACTACTTCTACAGTATGAGTCTTGCCATCACCAAATACTGGAAGAACATTGCTCTCGATAGCATTGCCATCTACAGTAACACTCTTGATACCCTTATTTACATGATTCGGATTTGTAACCTTGATATCATATGTAGCACCACGGAACTGACGTGTAGCATTCAGACCATCCCATGCAGCAGGAATAGATGGATCGATCTTAAGACCATCGAAGTCTGCTGAGATACCTAAGATGTACTGTGAAATAGCGACCATGTTCCAGGCTGCTGTACCTGTAAGCCATGAGTTCTTACCCTGACCAAAGTGGTTACCCGGCTTTCCAATATCGGAACCGGCATCCTTACCACCGATCATCTGACCATATACATATGGTTCAGTCTTGTGAATATCGGATGTCTCCTCAGTGAAAGCAGGAGCGATCTCTGAGTAATATTTGAATGCCTGATCGCCGGCGCCTGCGTAAGCAGCAGCACAGATGATCCATGCATTGTTATGTGTGAAGATACCGGCATTCTCTTTGTATCCGCCTGGGTATGTTGAGATCTCACCATACTGGATGTAATACTTTGTGAATGCAGGATTGTTAAGTACAAGTCCGTACTGTGTATTCAGACGCTCATCAATAGCAGCAAGTGTCTTCTTGTCGCAGCCCTGATCTTTACCAATGTCTGACATAATAGCGAAGCCCTGTGGCTCGATGAAGATCTGTCCTTCTTCACATTCCTTAGATCCCATCTTCTCACCATTTGCATCGTATGCTCTTAAGAACCAGTCACCATCCCAAGCGGATTCCATGATGTTAGCTTTCATCTTATCGATCTCAGCCTGAGCAGCTTCTGCTTCAGCGTCCATTCCAAGGTGCTTAAGAATAGCAACATAGTTAGGACCTGCATATGTAAAGAGTGTAGCAACCATAACTGACTCAGCAACCTTTGAGTATCCGCCTTCAGCAGCGAACTTAGGGTTGGTGTATGTCTGGAAGCTTTCACCCGGTGTATCGGAGAAGCATGAAAGGTTGATACAGTCGTTCCAGTCAGCTCTCATTGCAAGTGGAAGTCCGTGTGGTCCAAGGTTGTTTACGATCTTGTAGAAGGAAACCTTTAAGTGGTCAAGCATTGGCTTAGCGATGGACATATCGTTGTCATATGGAACCATCTCATCAAGAATACCCCAGTCGCCTGTCTCCTTGATGTATGCAGATACAGAAAGGATCAGCCATAATGGATCGTCTGAGAAGTCACCACCGATATCTGCATTACCCTTCTTTGTAAGTGGCTGATACTGATGATAGCATCCACCATCCGGGAACTGTGTAGAAGCGATATCAATAATTCTTTCTCTTGCACGATCAGGAATCTGATGAACAAATCCAAGTACATCCTGGTTGGAATCACGGAATCCCATACCACGGCCGATACCGGATTCGAAGTATGATGCTGAACGTGAAAGGTTGAATGTAACCATACACTGATACTGATTCCAGATATTAACCATACGGTTAACCTTATCATCAGGAGTATTAACATTTAAGATGCTTAAGAGGTTGTTCCAGTGCTCTTTGAGTTCTGCAAGACCTGCTGCAACCTTCTCAGGAGTGTTGTATTTCTCCATCATCTCAAGAGCCTTAACCTTGTTGATCGTCTTGCCATCAGCTTCGAACTTCTGGTCAACAGGCATCTCAACATATCCAAGAATAAATACAAGAGTCTTTGTCTCGCCCGGAGCAAGAGTGATCTTCTTGTAGTGTGAAGCGATTGGTGACCATCCATCTGCAAATGAATCATTTGACTTGCCGGCTTCAACAGCCTGTGGGTTGTGGAACCCATTGTAAAGTCCGATGAATGAATCTCTGTCTGTATCGTAACCGTCGATCTCGTCATTTACTGTGTAGAATGCGAAATGATCACGTCTGTCTCTGTACTCTGTCTTGTGGTAGATTGTTGAACCAACAACCTCTACACGACCTGTACTGAAGTTTCTCTGGAAGTTTGTGCAGTCATCCTGTGCATCCCAGAGACACCACTCTTCAAATGAGAAGAATGAGAAAGTCTTCTCTTCTGAGCTTTCATTTGTAAGAACAACCTGCTGAACCTCACCAGCGTAGTTCTGAGGTACGAAGAAGGTAACCTCTGCTTTTAAGTTGTTCTTCTTACCGGTGATCACTGTGTAACCCATACCATGACGGCATTCATATTCGTCAAGCTCTGTTTTAACCGGTGACCAGCCCGGATTCCAGATTGTACCATTCTCGTTAATATAGAAATAACGACCACCCATATCGATAGGTACATTGTTATAACGGTATCTTGTAATTCTACGAAGACGAGCATCTTTGTAGAAGCTGTAACCTCCCGCTGTATTTGAAATCAGTGAGAAGAAATCCTGTGTTCCAAGGTAGTTGATCCAAGGATAAGGAGTTCTAGGAGATGTGATGACATACTCCTTGTTGGCATCATCAAAATAACCAAACTTCATGTAATATATACCTTCCTTTCATGTGTATTAAGATAAGTAGTGTCTGCCGTTATCAGGCAGTATCCGCTGCTCCATGATCTCTCCCTTACAAAGGACATAACACGCCCTTTATAAAAACAGCCATATGGGCATATTATATAATAAAATAGGATATTTGACAACAAAACCCATGATAAAATGTGGAAAAATAATCATTGTAAAAAGAAGCCTCATCTGATACACTCAAAATGTGAGCAGACACGAAAAGTTCACAAATACTATTTATTATTTTTTACTTTTAGGAGGAGAGATTATGAATTGTCCAAATTGCGGAGCAGAGACAAATGAATCTGTTTGTCCTGTATGTGGGGCAGCAGTAGGTACAAGTGGTGGATTCGCACTTGCAGGGAATGATCAGCCACAGCAGCCGGAAAATGCAGCATATGGTGCACAACCACAGCAGGGAATGGGGATGGATCCACAGTATGGTGGACCACAGTATCAGGGAGATCCAATGCAGAATGGTTATGCGGGAAATGTATATGGTACACCGGGATTTGATAATGGCGTAGGTTATCAGCAGCCACCAAAAAAGAAGAAATCCGGCGCAGGAGCAGTTATTGGAATCATTGTTGCACTTGCAGTAATTGCAGCAGCAGTTATATTCCTGTTTTCAGGTTCGCTTGGGGGAGCCAAGAAGAGCAAGAAATTAGTAGATCAGTTTATGACCGGAATTGAAGAAGCAGATACAGATAAGATCGTATCACTTGTTGATAAAGAATGTGTTGCAGACAATGATGTGGCAACATTATCCAGCAGCTTCGAGCTTCTGACCTCTATGGGGGTTGAGTATTCTATTGATTACAAGATCACATCAACAGAGAAGGCAAACAGAGCAACTATCAAGAATATGTGCGAAGGTCTGTATGGTGATACATCTGTAGCAAGCAAAGTAAGATGTGCTTATATCTGTGATGTTGATTATACCATGACAATAAACTACCTTGGAGAGAAAGAGACAGAGGATGACAAGATGTCACTGATCTGTTACAAGAAGGGCGGCAAATGGTATCTCGGTGGAACGGTAGAGACCGAATAAGACCGAGCCTTATATGAAAACATGGCATATGCTATTCTTTACACAGAATACATATGCCGTGTTTTTTATAAATCTATGTCTACCGGATGTGTCCTTTCAGAGAAACGGCTCTGCTATAAAATGACATTAGCGTGGATTTCGTAGTAAGATGCACATTGCCAGTAAATACGGGTGCTTGTTTGAGCCGAAGGCGAGTTAGCACAGGAGTATTTACAAATTAGGCATGTGCAGCGAACAGAAATCGCAGCGAGTCATTTATAGCAGAGCCGTTTCTCTGAAAGAACATATCCCGATAGACTTTTTTATCTTACAAAAATTCTCTCGGTTACGGTTTTGGATTCGCCGGGAGCCAGTTCGGTGTAGCCGGTTACGGCAGGATCACCGGAAAGGTTTGGAGCATCAATGTTCCAGCTCATAGGTTCCGGACAGAAGAATTCTTTCATGCCGTGATCATTCCACATGATCCAGTATTTCATAACATCACATACTTCGTAGCAGACACGAACGCCTGTAACTTTATCGGTTACGATGACACCATAGAATGGTTTGCCGTCTAATTCGTTCATTTCAGCGGTATAGAGGTCGTTGTCGATGTCCTGAAGAACAGGAACCATGTCGCCCTCTTTGTACATCATATCATATCTGGTAAGCGGCAGTGTTTTCTCGGTTGGAATACAGGTGTCGCTGAGTTCCCATTTGTCACCGATCGGAACCTGCAGACGCACATTTGCGCCGCTTCCGCCATTTGTAAACGGTGCTTTGAATGCGATATGGTTACATACACCATAAGGCATCTGAACCTTGGAAAGGTTGGTCAGTGTAAAGGAATAATCCAGTCCGTCTGCTGTCAGTGTAAAGACAAATTCTGCCTTGAAGCTGACAGGGAAAGTTTCGAAAAATTCATCATTTTCATCATATACATAAGAAGTCTTTGCAACAGCACTTTCACCCTCTACATACATGTCATCAATTGTATGGCAGCGTTTGTGAAGAAAACCATGCAGATGGTTGCCCAGCGGATCGTTGCAAGGAAAATGATACATGGCATCTGAGGTTTTCAGATTTCCATGAGATAATCTGTTTGGAAGATATAAAGTAGGCATACCGTATACCTCGGCAGCAGCCTTCAGTTCTTCCGGTGAAAGTGACAGATCATTTCTTAAGATATCAATATTAAGAGCTGTGTTTTCAAGCTTCATTACATTACTTCCGTTAAAAGGTGCGATCAATGCACGAAAATCTCCTGCGATAAGTTCGATACAGGTTTCGCCTTTAAAATCATAGTTTTTTGCGCTAAAACTCATAGTAGCCTCCCATATAAAGTGATAAGTATTTGTATTTAAGATACATAAAACGGAAAAAGTCTGCAAGATAATATTATGTATGTGTAAGTGTGAAAACAGACCCATCTCAAAAATCTAATAGAATAGTAACACTTAAGTTAAAAAGTGTCCATAAAAATGAAACAAGATTTGTTAATTTCAACAATCAGAAAAGTCGAAAAACGACTAAAACTGCGAATTATGTAGAAATTTTAAAATCTGTACACTTATGTAAAGTGGTATGCTATAATCGAAGCTAACGGGATAAGACCCTTTCCTTTTATAAAATGTAAGGCAAAAAGAGGAATGAATAAGAGAATGGACAATGAGAAAAGATATAGCACCAGGATAAAAAGTGAGCGGTGCGATAAGATAAAGATCAGCAGTGTGGCTGCCGTATTTCTGGTATGTTCGATAGCGATATTTGCGACAAGATACAGACAGGATATATGGAACTTTGACAGAGAAAATGGAAATGACCATCAGATAGAAAATGTTGCGACCGGATCGGATGCATCAGAGGAGGCTTCCGAGGAAAAAACGACGGAGAAGATAACAACGGAAGCAGCGACAACAGAGAAACCGACTACGGAAAAGGTAACAACGGAAGCATCGGAAACGGAAGAAACAACGACTGCCGCATCATCCGAGGAAGGCGGTTCAACAGTAAAATATGTGAATATCGAGGACCCGGATACATCATCTAAGGGAAATGACTGGTACGATAAGAAACTGTATACGCCGGGAAATGTAACGGATGATGCTTATTTTGATACAGCGGTACTGATCGGTGATTCAAGAACCGAGGGACTTAGTCTTTATACCGGAATGTCGAATCTGGACGCGTTCTGTTCCAAGGGGCTGAATATCGAAAAGGTCATGACAGAGCCGATTGTTTCTACAAGTGACGGAATGTTGACGGCACTGGAAGCACTGAAGCAGAAGGATTATGAGAATATATACATTTCATTTGGTATTAACGAGCTTGGATGGATCTATGAGGATGTATTCATTGAAGACTATAAAGCATTTATTGATGCAATAAGAGAGATACAGCCAAATGCAACGATCTATGTTGAGAATATTCTTCCGGTATCCAAGGCTTTATCAGATGAAGATGAGATTTATAATAACTCCAACATTAAGGCATTCAACAAGCTGTTGAAACGGATGTGTAAGGATTATGGCGATATCATTTATCTGGATGTTGCAAGTAGTGTGACGGTAGACGGAGTTCTCCCGGCAGATGCCAGTACCGATGGACGACATTGCAATCAGGAATATTGCGAGAAATGGCTGGATTACATCCGACAGAATGTATATATAAAGAAGTAAATGCCCGGATAGAGATATTCGGATCATCATAACAGTATCAGATAGAAGTAACAGGAGAGAATAAACAAGATGAAGAAATTAGTAAAGTTATGTGCAATTTTTAGCCTGGCAGGAATGCTTGCAGGCTGTGGAACAACGGTTGGTGGAGCAGGTGGTTCAAAGAAAGACCTGAATATAAATGTTAAGGACATGGCAAATGAACTGAAGAGCGGGCTGACATTTGAAGATACGCTTTCAGAGCTTGATGCAGGCATGGCACTCACATATTACGGAATTGATGCAGACAGCGTAAAAGACAGCGTGATAATCGTATCGACCGGAGCAACTGCTGAGGAGATTGCAGTATTCGAGGCAGCAGATTCAGATGCGGCTGACAAGGTAAAAACAGCCTGTGAAGACAGAAAAGAAAAACAGACAACATCATATGCAGATTACAAGCCATCCGAAACCGGACGTCTTGACAAGGCGATCATAAAAGAGGACGGAAATTATGTTGTATACTGTGTAACAGATGATACGGATAAGGCAAACGAGATCATCAACAAATATTTCAAATAACAGATATAAAAAACGAACCTGTAAGCAAAAGGCTTTCAGATTCGTTTTTTGTTATGATATGGAAATATGCCATTATATCAATAGGAATAGCTGTTAATCAGAATTGGAAATGGAATTGAACATTTCTATGTATTCTATAAATAATTGCTTCCTTTTTTCGTCGTCAGAAGTCATGATCTCGACTACGGTATGTGGAATGCAGGATAAAATTGTATCCGATTTTTTGATCCCGCGGATCAGATAATCAAGATCTACGCCGAAATGATCACAGAAATCAATCATTTTTTCAAGGGACAGACTGGATTTTCCCCGTTCTATGGCGCTGCAATGTTTGACAGAGATATCGAGCATCTCTGCAAGCTGGTACTGCGTAAGGTTATTTGAGCGCCGGATTTGTACGATCCTCTGACCGATCTGTGCGTATAAGTTCTCCATAAAAATACCTCCAAACTACATTATATTTTGAATAAAAAAACAAATAAACAACCTGTGAGGTGTATAAGAACACAACCTGAAAGGTGAATTACGGTATTACAGCAATGCGGCGGAATGTAAGAAGTTGACGGTCGATTTTTTACTGGTGTATAATTCCTTTGCGATCAGGAATAGCGGAAGAATAGATATGGATGGGAGTAAGAGTAAATGGCAACAGAGATAAAACCTCCGATAAAATATGATATGGTGTGGACAATGTATGGAAAGCGGGCTGATTTCTTTGGGATCGCAGAGCGTTTTCATATTGATCCGGTAACTGCAAGGGTGATTCGGAACCGGGATGTGATAACAGATGAAGAGATTGATACCTATCTGAATGGGGGGCTTGACCGGCTGCATGATCCTGTGATGATGAAGAATATGGAGAAGGGCTGCAGCCTTATGCTGGAGGAGATCCGGAGTCGGAACCGGATACGGATCATTTCGGATTATGATGTGGATGGTGTAAGTTCAAACTACATATTGTATAAAGGCTTACAGCGTGTGTGGGAGCATGAAAATGGTTTGCCTGCAGGAGACGGGATCGATTATGATATTCCGCACCGGATCTATGATGGATATGGAATCAATATCCGTATGGTAGATGCGGCGGCAGCCGATCAGGTCAGTATGATCATTACCTGTGATAACGGGATTGCGGCATTTGATGCGGTGAGAAAAGCAAAAGAATATGGGATGCGGGTAATCGTGACGGATCACCATGATATTCCATATGATACAGATGAAAATGATATTCGGGTATACAAAGTACCGGAAGCGGATGCGGTGATCGATCACAAGCAGCCGGGCTGTGAATATCCGTGCAAGGAATTGTGCGGAGCGGGTGTGGCATACAAATTTATCCAGTTGTTATATCGGATGTGCGGGATACTGGAAGCGGAGTGTGAGGCATTTATAGAGATCCTTGGAATTGCAACCGTATGTGATGTTATGAATCTGGTAGATGAGAACCGTATCATTGTAAGAGAGGCACTTCACCGGTTATCTGACAGTAGTAATTATGGTTTGAAGGCACTGATCACAAACAGCGGCAGGGATGGTAAGAAGCTGTCAGCATTTGATCTGGGATTTATCATTGGACCGTGTATCAATGCAGCGGGCAGACTTGGAGATGCGAAGACCAGCCTGGAATTCCTGCTTGAAACAGACAGCTTTAAGGCAAATGAGCGTGCGATTGAGCTGTTAAATATCAATAATACCCGAAAAGATATGACAGAGCAGGGAACAAAAACGGCAATCGGGCTGCTTGAAACTTCGGATCATCTGCTTATGGGAGCAGTTCCGGAGACAGGAGTTGCGGCATTGTCGGACCGGGTACTTGTTATGTATATTCCGAAACTGCATGAAAGTCTGGTCGGGATTATCGCAGGCAGGATCAAGGAACGGTATTATCGTCCGGTGCTGTTATTTACGGACAGCGAAGAAGAAGGAATCATCAAGGGCTCCGGTCGTTCGATCGAAGGCTATAATATGTATGATGAGATCAATAAATGCAGTGATTATTTCACGAAGTTCGGAGGACATGAGATGGCAGCGGGCTTTTCCATGGAGAAGCGGAATCTGGCCAGACTTCGGGAAAAAATGAATGCGAATTGTACGCTTGACGAAAAACTTCTGACACCGAAGCTCCGGATCGATGTGCCGATGCCGCTCGATTATGTAAGTATTCCACTGACCGAAGAACTGGAGGTTCTGGAGCCATTTGGAAAAGGCAACGAGAAGCCGGTATTTGCGCAGAGTGGTGTGCGTGTAAAAAGCGCAAGGATCATGGGAAAAAGACAGAATGTTCTGCGGGTTTCGTTCCTGATGGAGAACGGTGGTACGATCGAAGGCATAAGTTTTGACCCGGAAGTGTTTATTTCTAACATAAAACAGTGGTTTGGAACAAATGAATGTGATAAAATACTAAAAGGAATGCCCAGTCATGTGGTGTTGGATGTTGCCTATTATCCGGATATCAATGAATTTGCGGGAAGAAGAACTTTGCAGATTCGGTTGCTGGAATATCGGAAACATGAGGAATAAAGGCTTTGCTGATCGTTTGATATCATGTGGGCAGAAAAGGAAAATGTAAATAATTGTAGAATATACATATATATGCAGGAGGAAGATTATGAAAAAGATAGAAGAATACGTTACAAGTATACCGGATTTTCCGGAACCGGGAATTATTTTCAGAGATATTACAAGCGTGATCGGAGATCCGGATGGATTGAAGCTGGCGATTGATTCATTAGATGACCTGCTTGAAGGCGTAGATTACGACGTAGTAGCCGGAGCAGAGTCCAGAGGCTTTATCTTTGGAACACCTCTTGCATATAAGAATGGAAAAGGATTTGCATTGGTAAGAAAGAAAGGCAAGTTACCAAGGGAGACGATTGAAGCATCTTATGATCTGGAATATGGCAGTGCAACGATCGAGATGCATAAGGATGCGATCAAACCGGGACAGAAGGTTGTCCTTGTAGATGATCTGATCGCAACCGGAGGAACCATGGAAGCCGCTGCAAGGCTGGTTGAAGAACTTGGTGGTAAAGTGGTAAAGATCATATTCTTGATCGAACTTGCAGGTTTAAAGGGCAGAGAGAAGCTTGCCAAATATGATGTAGCTTCTGTTATCTGCTATGATGGCAAATAAAAACGATCATTTGATTCACAGATGAGTCTGAAATAGAAAAATTCGAATTGGGAAAAGTGGTGAAGATCATGGAAAACGTAAAAGATAAAGCAGGAAGCATGGATGAATTAAAAGAGCTTGCGGCAAAGGCGGGTGCAATGGAGAATAAACCAATGCGGGAAAAACGGGATATCGATCTGTCTACACCTGCGGATTTTACTCCGCCAGAGGATCTGTATAAGGAGCTGATCAAAAAGATCCTGACCTATCATCCATCAACAGATATTTCGATGATTGAGAAGGCATATAAGGTGGCATCCAAGGCACATGAAGGACAGCTTCGTAAGTCAGGAGAGCCATATATCATGCATCCACTCTGTGTTGCTATTATTCTTGCAGAACTGGAGCTGGATAAGGAGACGATCGTTGCCGGAATCCTTCATGATGTAGTAGAAGATACAGTCATGACTTCAGAGGAGATTGCAGCAGAGTTCTCGGAAGAAGTGGCATTTCTGGTGGAAGGTGTTACCAAACTGACCCAGTTGAAGATGACAACGGATAAGATTGAGGTACAGGCAGAAAACCTGAGAAAAATGTTCTTATCGATGGCAAAAGATATTCGCGTTATCCTGATCAAGCTGGCAGACAGACTGCATAACTTAAGAACATTACAGTATCAGTCTCCTGCGAAACAGGTGGAAAAAGCGCGTGAAACAATGGATATCTATGCACCAATCGCACATCGTCTTGGTATCAGTAAGATCAAGGTAGAACTGGATGACTTGTCCATGAAGTATCTGATGCCGGAGGTATATAAGGATCTGACAGCACAGATCGATGCGAGAATGCATGAAAGGGAAGCCTATATCAAACGTATCGTTGCGGATGTAAAGAAGCATATTGACAATGCACATCTGGATGCAGAGATCGACGGTCGTGTAAAGCATCTGTTCAGTATTTATAAGAAGATGAAGAACCAGAACAAGACACTGGATCAGATTTATGATATTTTTGCAGTCCGGATTAAAGTGGAGACCGTTCGGGACTGTTATTCGGCACTGGGAATCATCCATGAGATGTACAAGCCGATTCCGGGACGTTTTAAAGATTATATCGCAATGCCAAAGTCCAATATGTATCAGTCCCTTCATACAACACTGATCGGACCGGAGGGACAGCCATTTGAAATACAGATCCGTACATTTGAGATGCACCGGACGGCTGAATATGGTATTGCTGCACACTGGAAATATAAAGAGAACATAACCGGTACGGTTATGCAGAAGGAAGAGGAGAAGTTATCATGGCTTCGTCAGATTCTGGAGTGGCAGAGAGATACTTCAGATAATAAGGAGTTCATGAACTTCGTTAAGACAGACCTGGATCTGTTTGCAGAACAGGTATATTGCTTTACACCGGCAGGTGATGTCAAGAATCTGCCAAGTGGATCGACACCGATCGATTTTGCTTATGCCATTCATACGGCAGTCGGTAATAAGATGGTGGGTGCGCGGATTAACGGAAGACAGGTTCCAATCGATACCAAGTTAAATAATGGTGACCGGGTAGAGATCATAACATCCCAGAATTCGGCAGGACCATCAAGAGACTGGCTGAATATCGTAAAGAGTGCACAGGCAAAGACGAAGATCAATCAGTGGTTCAAGCATCAGTTTAAGGATGAGAACATCAGCCGCGGTAAGGAACTGATCCTTGCATACTGTAGATCAAAGGGACTGGATTACTCCCTGTATTCCAAGCCGGAATATCAGGAACGTGTCTATAAAAAATATAATTTCAATGACTGGGAAGCTACAATGGCGGCTGTTGGTCATGGGGGAATCAAGGAAGGTCAGGTTGTCAACAAGCTGATCGAGGAATACAACAAGGATCATACGGAACAGCCGGATGACAAGGAAATTCTGGAGGCATATGCACTGAAGCGGGCACCGCATTCCTCCCACGGACAGGGTGGAATCATCGTAAAGGGTGCAGATGATGTAGCGGTTCGTTTCTCCAAATGCTGTTCACCGGTACCGGGTGATGAGATCATCGGATTTATCACCAGAGGACGAGGCATCTCGATCCATCGTACAGACTGTGTCAATGTACTCTGTATGAGCGAAGAAGATAGAAACAGGATCATTGATGCGGAATGGCAGCAGGATGCGGTTGCGGAGAACACATATCTCACAGAGATCAATATCTATGCGGATGACAGAAGCGGAATCCTCTTTGATATAACGAAAATCTTAAGTGAGGCAAATATCAGTGTAAACAGTATTAACAGCCGTACAAGCAAGCAGGGTAAGGCGACAATCACGATCAGCTTCTCGATCAAATCGGTCGACCAGTTGAATACGATCATTGCAAAGATACGAAATGTGGAGAGCATTATTGATATAGAGAGAACAGTGGGATAGGAGATCCGGATGGCAGAATTAGAAGTGAAATTATATCAGTTGGGTGATTTGGGAACCAATTGTTATATCGTAAGTAATAAAGAAACAAAGGAAGCAATCGTAGTTGATCCGGCAGATAATGCAGATTTTATTTATAGGAGTCTGACAGATGCAGGACTTGCCTGTGTAGGAATCTTCCTGACACATGGACATTATGATCATATCGGAGCATTGGATGATCTGAGAAAACTGACAGGAGTAAAGGCATATGCTTCCGAGAACGAGAAGCAGGTGCTTGAGAGCAGGACAGGAAATCTGTCTGCGGTGTTTGGCCATCCGCTTGAAACATCAGCGGATATTTATCTGCAGGATGGACAGGAGGTTGCAGTTTTAGGAACTGTGGTACGGTGTATCAGTGTGCCGGGACATACGATAGGTGGCATGTGTTATTATTTCGCAGAAGAACATCTGCTGTTTACCGGAGATACATTATTTGCATCGTCAGTTGGCAGATCGGATTTCCCAACCGGAAATGAACAGGATCTGTTAGAGGCGATCGAGACGAAGCTTCTTGTATTACCGGAGGAAACAGCTGTGTATCCGGGACATAACGGAACTTCAAGGATTGGCAGAGAAAGAAAATTCAATCCATTTTTTTCATAAATAACGATAAGGAACTTGGTTGACATGATTTGTCTGATTCAGAATGTAGAAGATTATAATAATGACCTGAGAGTGATCCTCATGGCGTTTTACATGGGTGTGAAGATCATCACACCGGAGAATATAGAAAAGAAGCCTGAACTTGGGGCAGATGTTGCTGCAACCCTTGTGGCAGAATTTGCAGAAGGTCAGACAAAGATCTGGATGAAGGACGGCGGTCTGGATGTGAAATCAGAAGGAGCTTCTGAGGATAAACAGCAGGACTGGTCTGCGGGAGAAGTCTGTGGAAAACCGGATATCGTGATCGATCAGGATTATCATGACAGAAAGGTATTCCGTAATGTTCTGAAGCGTGCCATGTACCGGATGTTGTCAGAGAGAACCGGAAGAGTTCTGCCATGGGGTAGTCTGACCGGCGTACGTCCGGTGAAGATTGCAATGGAAGCGGTAGAACGTGGATGTACAGATGAGGAGATACAAAAGCTGTATCAGGAAACTTATGTGGCAAGCCGGGAAAAGGCAGAAGCCTGTGTGAAGATCGCCAGACGTGAGAAAGCAATTATCGAGACGATCGATGAGCGAAATGAATACTGCCTGTATATCGGCATACCGTTTTGTCCGACGAGATGTCTGTACTGCTCCTTTACCTCTTATCCGATCGGTGTTTATAAGGATAAGGTCGATGCTTATCTGGATACAATGGAAAAGGAAATGGAGTATATTGCGGAAAGTTATACCGAGAAGAAACTGGCATCCATTTATATTGGTGGCGGTACGCCGTCTTCGATCAGTGCAGAGCAGATGGATCGTCTGTGCAGCATGATCGAGAAGCATTTTGACTTGTCGCAGGTTCGGGAATATACGATCGAAGCAGGTCGTCCGGACAGTACAACAGCAGATAAGCTGCAGGTGATGAAAGCGCATGGCGTTGATCGTATCAGTATCAATCCGCAGACGATGAATGGAGAGACACTGAAGCTGATCGGAAGAGCACATACACCGGAGCAGGCAGAAGAAGCATTTATGAGAGCCAGAGAAGCTGGCTTTGACAATATTAATATGGACTTGATCGTAGGTCTTCCGGGTGAAGATGCAGAGATGGTGAAGCGGACACTGGAAAAGGTGAAGAAGCTTGCACCGGAGAGCCTTACGGTTCACACACTTGCAATCAAACGGGCAGCGCATCTGAAACAGGAGATGGACAAATACAGCTTTGCAGGTGATGTAGATGAGCAGTTATCACTGGTTGGACAGGCCGCAGAAGAACTGGGACTTGCACCATATTATCTGTACAGACAGAAGAATATGGCGGGAAATCTGGAAAATGTCGGATATGCAAGACATGGACTGGAATGTCTCTATAATATTCTGATCATGGAAGAACGGACAGACATTATAGGAATCGGTGCGGGAAGCTCCAGCAAGCTGATCCGCCGGGAGGGAGATCTGGATCCGGTTACAGGAGAGACGGTTATAGGAAACCGGATCGACCGTGTGGAAAATTGTAAGAGTGTAGACGATTATATCGCAAGAATTGATGAAATGATTGACAGAAAAAAGCAGGCGTTTGCAAAATGACAGATAAAGTTATAAACTTAGACACAGATAAAGAAATAGAATACTATGAACAGGATCTGGACGATGCCATCCGTCATGGAATGTGTGTCAGCCGGTTGTCTTCGGAGCTTGCCAGAGAACTGGGGCTCCCGGAAGAAGAGATTCATAAGATCGCAGTTGCCGGTATGATCCATGATATCGGAAAGCTCCGCATCACACCGTATATATATGGCCGTGGCAATTCCATGAAGATTGAGGAAATGCGGTATGTGAGACTTCATGCGAAGCTTGGGGCAGATATCGCAAGGCAAGAAGGCTACGGGGATGATATTGCAGATATTATTTTGTATCATCACGAGAACTATGATGGTTCCGGTTATCCGTACTGTCTTCAGGGAGAGGAGATCCCGATCGGAGCAAGGATTATTCGTGTGTGTGATGTATTTGTCGCGCTGATCAGTGACCGTGCATACCGGAAAGCATTTGAACCAAAGATCGCATTATTGATGGTGATCGATGAGGTGCGGCATTTTGACATGAAAGTATTTCTCGCATTTCAGAGAATTATAAATACAACTGATATTTTAGATGAGGTTCAGTTAATTTTAAAAGGGAGCTATGAATCACGGATCAGTTGATGTATAGTATAAAAATATGAACAATAGATGGAGGATGGAATATGATAACCCAGGCACCAAGAGGAACCAGTGACTGGTTCGGTGACAAGATGAGAACACGTACACAGGTAGAAGCAATGGCGAGAAATCTGTGTGAGAAATTCAATATAAAGGAAGTAATCACACCTGTATTTGAACATACGGTGCTGTTCCAGCGTGGTGTTGGAGAGACAACCGATGTAGTACAGAAGGAAATGTACACCTTTGTTGATAAGGGTGGAAGAAGTATCACATTGAAGCCGGAAGGTACAGCAGGTGCGATCCGTGCTTATGTTGAGAATAAATTATATGCAGAACCACAGCCGGTCAAGATGTTCTATATTACACCGGCATTTCGTTATGAGAAGCCGGAAAGCGGACGACTTCGTCAGCATCATCAATTTGGTGTTGAGTTTGTCGGATCTCCAAATCCAATGGCAGAAGTAGAGGTTATGACACTGGTATCAACTCTCATCAAACAGATTGGTCTGTCAGATGCAAAGCTTCACATTAACAGTATCGGATGTCCAAAATGTAAGAAAGTGTACAATGATGCACTGATTTCTTATCTGAAAGGTCATGAAGAAGGACTCTGCAATACCTGTAAAGAGCGTATGGTTAAGAATCCGCTTCGTGTAATCGACTGTAAAGAGCCGGGTTGTAAGGCGATCGTAAAGGATGCTCCAAGAACAATTGATTATCTGTGTGAGGAATGCGATGCTCATTTCAAGGAGCTTCAGAGACTTCTGACAGAGCTTGAGATTCCATTTGAGGTTGACACCGGAATCGTTCGTGGCCTGGATTACTATACAAAGACAGTATTTGAATTCGTAAATAAAGAGGGCTTCACCTTATGCGGTGGGGGAAGATATGACAATCTGGTATATGAGATTGATGGAAAAGAGGCACAGCCATCTGTTGGATTCGGTATGGGAATTGAAAGAATCCTGTATTTCCTTGAGAAAGAAAATATCAATCTCGCGCCGGAAAAACCGATTGATTTATATGTCGGCATCATGGGTGATTCCGCAAAGGCAAAAGCGTACAAGCTGGTATATGATCTTCGTCTGGCCGGTTATATCGTAGAGACAGATTACATGAATCGAAGCGTAAAGGCGCAGATGAAATATGCAAATAAATTAAATGCGAGATACACGATCATTATTGGTGATAATGAATTAGAGACCAATACCGGTCGTATCAAGAATATGGAAACGGGCGAGCAGACCGAGATTGCGCTGGATCAGCTTGCAAGTGTATTAGAAGAAAGATAAGAACCATAGGAGGATATAGAAAAATGGCAGAATCAATGCAGGGATTGAAGCGTTCCCACAGATGTGCAGAGGTTTCAAACGCTCTTGAAGGACAGAAAGTAACCGTAATGGGCTGGGTTCAGAAGAGCAGAAATAAAGGTGGAATCATATTTGTCGATCTCAGAGACAGAAGCGGTATTCTTCAGATTATATTTGAGGAATCCAAATGCGGAAACGAGTGCTTTGAGAAAGCAACAAAGCTTAAGAGTGAGTTTGTAGCAGCGATCGAAGGTACCGTCTGCAAGCGTGTCGGTGCAGTAAATGAGAATCTGACAACCGGAGATATTGAAGTTGTGGCAACTTCCCTTCGTATCTTATCAGAGGCCGAGACACCTCCATTCCCGATCGAAGAGAACAGCAAGACAAAAGAAGAATTACGTTTGAAATACAGATATCTGGATCTGAGAAGACCGGATCTTCAGAGAAATCTGGTTATGAAGAGCAAGGTTATGACTATTGCCAGACAGTTCATGGCAAATGAAGGTTTCCTTGAGATTGAGACACCTATGTTATGTAAGTCAACACCGGAGGGCGCAAGAGATTATCTCGTACCAAGCCGTATCCATCCGGGTACATTCTATGCATTACCACAGTCTCCACAGATCTACAAGCAGCTTCTGATGTGCTCCGGTTATGACCGTTATTTCCAGATCGCAAGATGTTTCCGTGATGAGGATCTTCGTGCAGACAGACAGCCGGAGTTCACACAGATGGATATGGAGTTATCCTTCGTAGATGTGGATGACGTTATTGATGTAAATGAAAGACTTCTTGCAAAATTATTCAAGGAGATTCTGGATGTAGATGTAAAACTTCCAATCCGCCGTATGACATGGATCGAAGCAATGAACCGTTTCGGTTCTGATAAGCCGGATCTTCGTTTTGGTATGGAATTAAAGGATATCAGCGAAGTTGTTAAGGGCTGTGGATTCGGCGTATTTACAGGTGCACTTGAAAATGGCGGATCTGTCCGTGGTATCAATGCAAAGGGACAGGGAGCAATGCCTCGTAAGAAGATTGATGCTCTGGTTGAATTTGCAAAGACATACGGAGCAAAAGGTCTTGCATATATTGCCATTAATGAAGATGGCACTTACAAGTCATCTTTTGCAAAGTTTATGACTGAAGATGAGATGAACAATATCGTAGCAGCACTTTCCGGTGAACCGGGAGACTTGCTGTTATTTGCAGCAGATAAGAACAAGGTTGTATGGGATACACTTGGAGCACTCCGCTGCCACCTTGCAGACCAGATGGGACTGCTTGACAAGAATGTATTTGAATTCGTATGGATCACAGAATTTCCACTTCTTGAGTGGTCAGATGAACAGAACCGTTTCACAGCTATGCACCATCCATTTACTATGCCGATGGAAGAGGATCTGGCGATCATTGATACAGATCCGGGTAAGGTTCGTGCAAAGGCCTATGATATCGTATTAAATGGTAACGAGATTGGTGGTGGATCTGTCAGAATCCATCAGGATGATATTCAGGAGAAGATGTTTGAATGTCTTGGATTTACAAGGGAACAGGCGTATGAAAGATTTGGTTTCCTGTTAGACGCATTCAAATATGGAGTACCACCTCACGCAGGACTGGCTTATGGACTGGATCGTCTGGTCATGCTTATGGCAAAACAGGATTCTATCCGTGATGTGATCGCATTTCCTAAGGTAAAGGATGCATCCTGCCTGATGACAAATGCTCCGGACTATGTGGATGAGGCTCAGCTCAAAGAGCTTGGTATTGACATTACAGTTTTAGACGAACAGAAGACGGAAGAATAAAAAATAATGAAACTGCACACTGTATATCCTTATTGTGTGTAAGCAACGAACCAGAACCTGTGTTTGTACCGGGTTATGGTGACTGCCTGGGATATACGGGGTGCGGTTTTGTTTTATAATAGGGCGCATCGGTTAAAGATAAAGCGGATGGGTTCTGGTTTTGAAAGAAATGTGGAGGATAAATGATTATGAAAAGAGGACATTGTATTCTGGCGGCAGGTTTGTGTATTCTGGCAGGGCTTGTATCCGGATGCGGAGATAAAAAGCAGCAGACCTCCGAAGAGATAACAACGGCAGAGGATGGAACGGTTGCAGTAGAAGTGCTGGATAATGATCAGATTGCACTGGTATATAATGGATATGATCCGGAAGTTCATGGAATGATGTTTACGATTACAAATAAATCGGATGATCAGATGGTAAATGTGTATTTCAGTGATGTAGTGGTTGATGGAGAGACGCTTCAGCCAATGTTTGGACTGGATGTGGAAGCACAGACAAGTGAGGATCAGATTTGTCTGGTGGATTGTGATGCAGCGCCGGCTGCTTTGACTGGTATTGTATGCGTGGATGACATGGAAGGTTATACGATCGGTACATATGAGATCGATGACGTTGCCCTTTCAAATGAAAAAAATAATACAAAGGAATATACCGTAAAAGAGGGAGCTGTAACGATTCTTGATAATGACAAGGTTACAGTATCTTATATTGGAATTGAGAATGACAGTGATGGCGATGACGCAGAACAAGTACTGGCATTTGAGGTTTACAATAAAACGGATAAAAAGATACAGGCAACATTTGACACAGTTCTTGTAAATGGAAAAGAAGAGGAAATTTCTTATGTGGCAGATGCAATGGGGCATACATATGCAACCTTATTCTGTGACGTGTCCGACGTGAAAGCAATGACAACGCTGACTGGTGAATTTGCTGTTTATGATGAAGATGATGAGTTGATCGGAAGCTATTCGATCGAGAAAGCTGCATTGAAATAGAAGGTTAATTTATTAATCTGATTTTAATCTTTCTCCTATTTTAGATTAATTCGTGGCTGGTATAGTAAAACTATCAGCTGAGGAGAGAATAGAGAAAGAAGGAAAAAGATATGGATAATTTAGAAAAAGTAGAAAAGATAAGAGAAAAAACAGGTGTCAGCTATGAAGAAGCCAAGGCAGCTTTGGAAGCAACGAATTATGATGTGCTGGATGCGATCATTTATCTGGAAAAGAACGGTAAGGTGAAAGCACCGGAGGTAACCAGTTACACGACGGAACAGGCACAGCAGACATCAACAGAATTCGAACAGGCACAGCAGGAATATACCAGAGACTGCAATAAAAAGACCTTTGGTCAGATGATGGATCAATTTTTTTCCTGGTGTGGAAGACTTTTAAAGAAAAGCGTGGATTCCAAGTTCATCATAGAAAGACGCGGCAGCACTATGGTGAATGTACCTGTTCTGGTGTTGATACTTGCGATCATCTTCGCATTCTGGATCACGATTCCATTATTAGTGGTCGGTTTATTCTGTGAATGTAGATACCATTTCGCAGGAATCGACAATATCAATGTAGATTTGAACAGTGCCTGTGACAAGGTTGCGGATACGGTAGAAACTATTAAGACAGACATTAACAAGAACTAATGTGAGAGATTAATTTACAATACACAGATTTATTTTAAGGGACATGAAACGAAAATACATTGTCCATGTTCTGATATACTATTATGCAGCAAGCCTTTGCGAATGTCGGTACTTAGCGATCCACGGAGTGGAGCGGTTAGAACCGCTACATGAGCAACAGAGCGAGAGCGTCTTGCGGAATAATAGTATGTCAGAATATGGACGCAGGTAATCAGGATAATTCCTTAAAATAAATCGTGACAACAAGGAGTAGAGATGAGCCGGAAGATTTTGATTGTAGAGGATGAAGAAAAGATTGCCAGATTTGTAGAGCTGGAATTGGTTCATGAAGGCTATGAAGTAATAAAGGCATTTGACGGGCGGACAGGTCTGGATCTGGCACTATCAGAACATGCTGACCTGATCGTGCTGGATGTTATGCTTCCAAGGCTAAATGGTCTGGAGGTTCTTCGCCGTATTCGTAAAGAAGGAAATAATGTACCGATCCTGCTGCTTACTGCAAGGGATGCGGTAATGGACAAGGTGTCCGGGCTGGATGCGGGAGCGGATGATTACATTACGAAGCCATTTGCGATCGAAGAACTTCTGGCTCGTATCCGTGTAGCGCTGAAGCGGAAAAGCACAGACCGGCAGGAGACACATAAGCTAGAGATCCATGGAGTCAGCCTGGATACTGACCGGCATGAGGTTATGGTGGCGGGAGAACCGGTGGAGCTTACCAATCGGGAATTTGAACTGCTGCATACGCTGATGGAGAATAAGAATATCGTCATGGATCGGGAAAAGCTGATGAATATTGTCTGTGGTTATGAGTATGTCGGTGAGACAAATATCATAGACGTATATGTCCGTTATCTTCGTACGAAGATTGATGACCGGTTTGGGATCAAGCTGATCACAACTGTCCGTGGGGTTGGATATGTGATCCGGGAATCGTAAGGATACAGACTGGCATAAAGGCTGCAGGATATCGTCGGATGTCTGCTTTGAATACAGTGCGTGCAATTGCCATCTTGATTAGTTTGCAATGCATACATGAAATATTTGTTTTTGAGAGCAGGGCGCGAGCCAGAGCTGTGCATGTATGGATGTAAGAATGTAGAAGAAAAGGTATCACAGATGAATGAAAATAAGAGAGTGACCTCGATTGCGAGAAAAATAAATATCAGCTTCTGGCTGAAGGAAGTGGGCAATGTAATAGGAATCAATATTATCATTGCCCTTCTTATTATGGGAACATGGATGTACTGGTGTACAACAAAGCTTCCGGATCAGGTAACAGGTGAGCATTATTATTTTAATGTCAATCAAGAAAAGCATACACTGGAATATGTGATCGATGGAAATGACCGGAAATCATATGCATATGATTTCCGGGATGTAAGGGATTTGGCAGCTGTACCGGGAACCATACTGTTATCGGCAGAAGGATTTGTGTTGTTTTTTGCGTTATTCCGGACTTCTGTTGTCAGAAGAAAGCTGAAGCCGTTAAATGATCTGGCGGTAAAAGCAGAACAGATCAGTAAGATGTCATTTGAGCAAAATGGTATGGAGGATCGGAAGAAGCATTCTGATTCGAAGACGACAGAAACGATCGCTCGGGACCAGATGGCTCATCTGGAACAGGCAATATCACATATTTCTCCGGATGATGCCGAACAGGGAATCCATACCGGTGACAAGGAACTGAAAAGTATCGAGATCGCATTGAATAATCTGCTTCGGAATATGAAAGAAAATGAAAGGCGGCAGGTACGGTTTGTATCGGATGCGTCACATGAGCTTCGGACACCTATTGCTGTGATCCAGGGATATGTGAATATGCTGGATCGATGGGGAAAAGAGGATGAAAAGGTTCTGACAGAATCCATCGAAGCCCTTAAGAATGAGTCCCAGCATATGAAAGAACTGGTAGAACAGCTTCTGTTCCTTGCGCGGGGTGACAGCGGAAGAAATACCTTGAATAAAGTGAAACTGGATCTGAATCAGATGGTCAGTGAGGTCTGGGAGGAATCCCAGATGATCGATGGGAAGCACCGCTATCTGTTCCGTGGAACAGATCCTGCATATATGACAGGTGATATAGCCATGATCAAACAGTCCATCCGGATCTTTGTACAGAATGCGGCAAAGTATTCTTCGGATGATGCGGATATTATATTAGGAGTTATGCTGGAATCCGGTTATGTCAGTTATATGATACAGGATGAGGGAATCGGAATGGAATCGTCAGATGTCGTTCATATCTTTGAACGATTTTACCGGTCGGACGAAGCGAGAAATGGCGAGACCGGCGGTTCCGGCCTTGGTTTGTCTATCGCCAAATGGATCATCGATGCTCATTCCGGCACGATTCAGGTCGTTTCCCGTCCGGAGATCGGCACCCGCTTTATTGTCCGTTTCCCGATGTGTGAGTAAAAAAGAGGTTGTTGATGATTCTTGTGTTATTTATAGTTGTGATATTTTGGCTCTGCTGGTATGGATATATACATAAGACATCAGTGAAGTTTTCGTTGTGAGGTTTGCATTAGCTGTCAGCACCAAGCCCATGTCTGAACCCGTAAGGGTGAGTTTGGGCGACTGCTGGCAATAAGCGTGCAAATCCGAGCAGAAAACGGAACGGTCTTTGTATATGTCCATACCAGCAGAGCCAAAATATCATGGCAAAAAGTAGAGGTTGAACAACAACAACCTCTTTAGCGGAAAGGTTTGGTGCGGAATTCATTCCAGACCATGAAAATGGCGACCGCTCCGGCAAGTCCATCGGCAATCGGACCAGAATACATAATGCCATCAATGCCCATAAAAAGCGGCAGAATAATTAATAATGGTAGAAGGAACAGGATCTGTCTGGTCAATGACAGGAATGTTCCTTTTTTCGGTTTGCCAATCGATGTAAAGAAGTTCGAAGTGATCGGCTGCATAAAGTTTATAAACGTAAAGAACAGAAAAATACGAAAATAGCTGATCGAAAACTGAAAGTAGCTTTCGGAGCCGTTTCCGAAAATGGATATGATCTGCCTTGGCACAAACTGGAACAGCAGAAATGCAATAAGCGCGATCACAAATCCACAGGTAGAAGCAAACAGATAGGCAGATTTCACCCGTTTGTATTTCCCTGCACCATAGTTATAGCTGGTGATCGGCTGTAAGCCCTGTGATATACCGATGATCAGGGATAGGAATACCTGGTTTACTTTTGTGATAATTCCGGCACAGGCGATAGGGATTGCTTCGCCATAGATAGAAAGGGAGCCATAGTATTTGAGAGATTTGTTCATAATGATCTGTACGATCATCATGGCAAGCTGATTGCTGCAAGGAGCAGTACCAAGGGATGTGACTCTCGCTATGATCGGTCTACTGATGCGGAGATGTTCTTTTCTTATCGTTACAGTCTTACAGTGGGATAAAAACCAGATGACAAGACCGGCGGATATTACCTGACCGATAACGGTTGCGATGGCTGCGCCTGCCATACCCATCTGAAGAACGGATACAAACAGAGCATCTAAGATGGTGTTGATCACGGCTCCGGTAAGGTTACAGATCATGCTAATCTTCGGTCTGCCATCTGCCCGGATCAGATGACCGCTTCCGGTCGTGAGGATCAGAAAAGGAAATCCAATCGCAACAATGCCTGTGTAAGTTTTTGCATAGGAAAGTACATTGTCGGGAGATCCAAAGAAACGGAGCAGAGGCTCTAAGAACAGCAGGGTGATCGTGGTTAAAATTACACCACAGCCAAAGAGCATGACAGCGGAATTGCTGATATAATAAACTGCTTTTTCCTTTTCTCCTTTTCCCATAGCCAGATTAAAAGCAGATGCGCCGCCGATGCCGAACAGCAGAGCGATCGCGATACAGGATATGGAAAGTGGAAATGAAATATTGGTTGCGGCATTTCCGAGTTCACCGACATTTCGCCCAATGAAAAACTGGTCAACAATGTTATAAAGAGAGCTGACCAGCATGGCTACTATACTTGGAATGGCAAATTGCATTAATAATTTTTTTACGGGCTGAGTGCCGAGAGGATTTTCATTCGTTGTCTGTGTATTCATGTGAGTTGTCCTTGTTTACAGTTTCTTGCGGGTGTAGGTCGTGCGGATAAATGTAATGTCGTCACCACCGGATTCGCCGGTTGTAATATCGAATTCATCTGCATTGAATTCAGGGAAGAAGACATCTCCGTCTTCAACGACAGTATCAACTTCTGTGATATACATCATATCAACCAGTGGAAGTGCCTCTTTGAACAGCCCATATCCACCGGAGATATAGACATTTCCCTCTTTTACAGCATCAAGAGCTTCCTGTAAAGAATGAACGGTAAGCAGGTTTTCACCGGAGTAATTGGCAGTATTTGACACAACGATATTCATTCGGTTCGGGAGAGGATGTCCGATCTCTTCATATGACTTACGTCCCATAACCACAGTATTCCCTGTTGTCAGTTCTTTAAACTGTTTCTGTTCTCCTTTGATCCGCCATGGGATCTGTCCATTTTTTCCAATTACATTATTTTTTGAACGAGCGACGATTAATCCTATCATAGTATGGGTTCCTTTCTCAGATGTCATATTTATTTTTCAGCATACCTGATCTTACGAAAATCAGCAAGTGGATTGCTGGTTTAAGCGTGCCAGTTGTTGTTTCAGATATTCATATCTTAAACGTTTTTCTTCTTTTGCAAAATGTACTTCACGGAACTGCTCAGGATTGTTCTTATAAGAAAGAGTCTCATCACCAAACTGTTCACTGGTCAGGTCAAATATATGACCGTTGACATCGTTATAGCAATGATAGTTTCCGCCGGGACGCAGGATGCCATACACTTTGCCGCCAAAGATGTCCTGAACCAGAAATGCTGTGATAGAACACTGCCCCAAGGTTTTATTCTCCGGTGTCCAGCCATCACGCAGTCTTGGTGCGCAAGTATCAGCGCACCAGATATCAGATAATCTGTCATACAGATCCTGTGGTGTATGGATTCCTTTATACTTGTTTGTTATGGCAGGAACGGTTGCCTGTTCCCAACCATAGAAGTTGTAGGTCTTCATTTTCAAATATCTCCTCATTTGCTATTGAATGAAATGTGTTGCTTTTGTTTGGATTTATAAATGATATTTATAGTATGCGTTTCAGTTTGCAGTTCTCGATTCCTGCGCTCCAGAATTCTGACAGCGGGATCCCTTTGACCTGACAGATGATACTGGAATTCATAGCTCCATGTCCGACGATCAGGACATCTTTTCCTTCGTCTAATTGTGGTTTTACAACCTCTTTTAGGAATTCTCCTGTTCTCGCAAATAACTGTTCAAAGCTTTCTCCACCATCCTTTGGAACTTTATAGTTTGCCGGATCAAGAAAGAGATCTTTTATTGGACAGCCGGGAGTAGTTATGCAGTTTGCAGTTCCTTCATAGCTGCCAAAGCTCATTTCTTTTAACCGGTCGTCCGTTATGATCGGAATGTTCCGCCCTTTTAATACGATCTCGGCTGTTTCCTTTGCTCGGATAAGGGGAGAGCAGTAGCAGATATCAAAATGGATATCGGCATATTCTGTTCTGGCATGCTCCGCCATCTGGCGTCCTTCTTCATTTAATGGAATGTCTGTCCGACCTTGTAGTTTCCGCATGGCATTCCAGTCTGTTTTTCCATGTCGCATGATGTATAACATTGTTGTATCTCCTGTGGTTCATTTGAATATTCGGATTGACAAATAGCATTTCTTATTGTACCATAGCATCATAAAGGAAATGGGTTTTCACCGGGTAGGGATTATTCCTGACAGGACTTGCTCGTTTCTTTTTTTATTTTCAAGACATCATACAAGTACATTTTTCCTGAAGATGCATGTCTAATTAATATTCTCGCACTGAATACATTGTATCGCTCAACATCTCCATTTTCATCATATACTGGCAATGCAAATCTTGTGTCATAACGGTACCATCCATTTTTTGCGTGTCTGCTGTGCTTATTTTTCTTATTATCTTCAAAAGTCTTTGATGTTGCGATTTCTATCATCTCTGGGATAGCCTGCGCAGCATTGGCTTTCGCTTTAGCAATAGTTCCCTTTATATGCTTTGTGTAATTTGAGCCAGAATATTCATCAGGAAGATCTGTACCGATATAAATAATATCTTCTGTTTCAGCTATTCGATAAATGTCTCCCACATACTGCCTAAGATATTTTTCAACATCACTCCACTCTACAGAACGTTTTCCTTTAAATGCAATATCGTTAATCATAACAATATTGTTGCCGTCAGCATCCTGAATAACTGAAACATTTCGCTTAATATTTTCTAACTCATTTTCCTGATTGATTTCTCTGCAGATTTCAATCAATTCAAAATATCTTAGTAATCTTCTTTTTGTTTCTAAATCTGAGTCCATAAATAATTCAATAATATGTTGACCATCAGACACAAAGTCTGTTTCGATTGATTGCTCTACTACTTTCTCATCACAAAGCAAATCCACAAGTGACATATCTAGAGCCTTGCAAATAGAAACCAATTTATCTGCCTGTGGATTAATCTTTTTCTTACGCCAGTCGCTGATTGTACTGGTAGCAATACCAGTTCTTCGTGATAATTCAATTTGGCTCATATGTAATTCTTCTAGTCTGGCAAAGATTTTTTCATATATGTTCATACTATAATATCCTTCTATATTTTCCGCATTTTCGGATATTTTATCATAAAGCTATAATCGAATCAAGAGATTCCAAATCCAAAAACCATGTGGCAATGGTCGGAAACCTCATAACAAAGCAGATGCGAAAACAGTAATTAATGCATCATATACACCATGTCCAATGATCAAGGATAAAGTAGAACTATTTTTAATCTTTAATCTGCAAAAACAGAAAAATGCTCCTATACACGCTGTCATAACCATTTGTACAAGATTTCCACTGAAGAAATGAAACACCCCGAAAAAGATTGATGAAATAATAACTGCTATGATATCCTTACCAGCAACACGTTTGATTTTTTCAAAAATGAATCCTCTGAATACAAACTCTTCAACAAGACCAATTGCAAATATACAATAAAAGAATTCATAAATGAATTGCCATAGGTATTTATATCTTTTTCCACTATCTACAAATTCACCAAAACCAATTTGATGTGGTATTAATGTCAGCAAAACCGACATTACAGTTCCAATTAGGATGCCAACAATAATCTGCATTCCTATTTTCTCTTTGCTAAACCCATAATCTGTCAACTTGTCTTTATTAACAATCATAACTATGGCTGGAATCAATGCAATTAACCAGTAAGTCAGAATCATACATACCATTCTTATTCCTATCGGTAATGACATCAATACGAACCGGTTAAATGACATAACACCATACAATCCAGCCACAGCTCCCACAAAACCTATTATCAAAGAAATAATTTCTTTTTTCTTACTCATCCTTCTTATGGCCTTTCTTAATTCATTCGATTTTTTCTAAAGAAACATATATTATTCGCACACGTCTGGAGGCCTATACTATTCCGGCGCATGTCTGGTGTTTTCGCAAATTTTGGCACCCCTCTTAAATTTCTATTTTCTATCTACATTTTTTCTGTTAAAAACACAGATACATAATCTTCAAAAAAGCCCGCTAACCCCCATAAGCTCAAAGTTTCTTCGACAGCAAGCAAACATTTTCACAATGCCCGGTATGGCCAAATTGGTCGACGACAGCGACTTTTTCGAGGTGGTAGCCGGCGGGAGTGAGGATGGCGATGTCACGGGCAAGGGTTGCGGGATCGCAGCTTACATAGACGAGTCGTTTTGGATTCATCCGGATCAGGGTGTCAAGGAGTATCTTGTCACAGCCTTTTCTTGGTGGATCGACAACGACGACATCTGCATGGGAACCATCGCCGCCTTTTTCGTAAAGGGCAGGAACGACTTCCTCCGCTTTTCCGGTAAAGAATTCGACGTTATGGATATCGTTAAGTTCCGCATTTTTACGGGCATCCAGGATTGCCTGAGGAACGATCTCCACACCGTATACCTGTTTTGCTTTCTGAGCAAGAAACAGGGAAATGGTTCCGATGCCGCAGTACATATCCCAGACGGTTTCCTCGCCGTTCAGATCTGCATATTCCAATGCTTTTTCATAAAGTACCTTAGTCTGCACAGGGTTTACCTGATAGAAGGACAGAGGTGAGATCCGGTATTTTACATTGCCGATATAATCTGTGATGTATGGACTGCCCCACAGTGTTTTGCAGGTTGGTCCAAGAATCTTATTTGTTTTTTCTGTATTGATGTTCAGGCAGATTGAAGTCATTCCGGAAATTTTTGTCAGACGGGAGATGAGTTCATCTGCATGAGGTAGTTTTTTTCCATTTACGATGAGACAGACCATAACTTCGCCGGTTGTAAACCCAACACGAGTCAGAATATGACGTACCAGACCCTGTCCGGTTGTTTCGTTATAAGTGGAAATGTTATATTCCGTGAGAAATGCGCGGATGATCGGCAGAATCTGATCATTTACTTTTGCACCGATCGCACAGGTATCGGAATCGATGATCGAATGGGTTCTGCCGGCATAGAAGCCGATCACGATATTGCCGTTTTTGTCTCTGCCAACCGGAAACTGTGCTTTGTTTCGATAGTGGTATGGTTCTTTCATACCATAGATCGGTTCCATCAGAGTATCGGGATTCTCAATCTTGCCGATCCGGCGCAGACATTCTCTTACCTTGTTCCATTTGTATTCTAACTGCTTCTCATAGGAAATGTGCTGAAGACTGCATCCACCACAGCTCTTTGCGACTGGGCAGACCGGAGTTACGCGGTAAGGGGATGGTGTGATCAGGCGAACCAGCCGTCCGTAGGCGATCGATTTTTTTGCTTTCATGATCGAGATCTCGGCTACGTCACCGATCACTGTATCTTTGACAAATACAGTGATATTCTGCACGTTATTTCCATCTTCGGATGAAGCTTTCGTGGAAATGTCTGTGCCTGCTTTATTATTTGTTACATCAGAAAGAGAGAGATGGCCGATGCCTTCTCCCTCATTTCCCATGTCCGTTATTTCTATTGTATATATACTGTTCTTTTTAAGTTCCATAAAATAAATATCGTATCCTTTATTTTGTAGATCTGCGGATATTACTTTCTATCATTTTATTGTAACCAAGCCAGCCGGTCTCGTCCTTGCTGTCTAATGCTTCCATGAATGTCTGGATCTTGGCATCTGTATTATCGGCAAATGATAATGCAAGTGCTTCGATCAGGGCAGGCTTTTTTGGAGAGCCGTATTCCAGTTCGCCGTGGTGGGCGAGGATACAGTGCTCCAGTTCGTTTGCTTCCTTTGCAGGAAATTCCGGAACAGAATCACGGATCTTGTCGCGGATCATCATAGTACCCATTACGATGTGACCAAGTAACTGACCGGAATCTGTGTAATCGTTTTCCGGGAATGTTGAAAGCTCATAGACCTTGCCGATGTCATGAAGCATGGCAGCAGTCAGGAGCAGGTCACGATTTAAGATCGGGTAGTATGTAGTGTAGTAGTCACACATGCTGGTAACTGCCAGAGTGTGCTCTAACAGACCACCGACAAATCCATGATGAATGGATTTGGCAGCCGAATGCTTTTTGAATTCTTTTGCAAGAGCTTTGTCCTCTACAAAGAAGCTTTCCAGAAGCTTTTTGTAGTAAGGCTTTTCGATCGTTGCGATAATGCCAAGCAGCTTGTCAAACATTTCATCGACATTTTTCTTCGTGCATGGCATATAGTCGTTGATATCGTATTCCCCTTCTTCAGCGATACGGATCTTCTTAATTGTCAACTGGAGAGTGTTGTTAAATGAGGTAACCTGACCGTCAACCTTAACATAGTTCATGGATTCAAAATGTCCAATTCCGCTGTTTAGTTCCCAGATCTTACCATCCATTGTTCCGCTGGCATCTACCAGCTGCAGAGAATAGTAGGATTTACCTGATTTTGTCTTTCCTGTGATCTTGTTTTTGCAGAGGTAAACCTCTGAAACCATTTCGCCTTCGCGAAGCTCGTGTATATATCTCATAATGTAAGCCTTCCTGTTATTTAGTTCCGAAAATTCTGTCGCCGGCATCACCGAGACCCGGGCAGATGTAAGCATTTTCATTTAAGCATCTGTCAAGCTGACCAACATAGATCTGGATGTCCGGGTGATCCTTCTGAAGTCTTTCCAGACCTTCGGGAGCAGCGATGATACACATGAATTTGATATTCTTGCCGCCGTGCTGTTTGATAAATGAAACAGCTTCGGAACCGGAACCGCCGGTTGCTAACATTGGATCAACAACAAGGATTGTTCTCTGCTCGATAGGATCCGGCAGTTTACAATAATATTCATGCGGCTCGTGTGTCTTCGGGTCTCTGTAGAGCCCGATGTGTCCAACCTTTGCTGATGGAACCAGAGCAAGGATGCCGCTTACCATGCCAAGCCCGGCACGGAGGATCGGTACAACTGCCATCTTCTTACCTGAGATCATAGGAGATTTGCAGGTTTCAATCGGAGTCTTGATCTCTACATCTTCTGTAGGCAGATCACGAAGTGCTTCGTAGCCCATAAGCATAGCGATTTCTTCTACAAGTGTACGGAATTCATTTGTTCCGGTGTTCTCGTTTCTTAACATTGATATTTTGTGTTTGATCAAAGGATGATTCATAATTGTGACATTACTCATATCGGTAACCCCTTTTCGTAAAATTTTTAACTGTGTATAATTCTACCATAAGACAACAGGAAATTAAACCCTGCGATACCGGAAAAATCAACGGAAATCATTTCAGACAGACATAAAAAATCATCGACCGCGCCAACAGAACAGTTTTTAGAATGATCAGGAAAAACTGTCGGTCGGCAGGACCGATGATTTTGTAAAATATAATATTAATCGTTGTAGTCCGGCAGATCGTTATAGTACATTTTGATCGCATTTGTGCTCTTTTCCAGAACTGCCATTGTCGATGGAAGAGGAACCGCGATCAGATCGTCGAATTCAAATTCACCAAGCTCCGGTCGGATCTCATATCCAAGATTTCGTTCGTTGATCGAGAAATCAGCTTGAAACTGGTAATTGTTTCCTCTGGCGTCCAAGCGGATCCATTTCTTGACATCCGGTTCAAATACTGCATTCAGTGCATGAAGTGCCAGCTTGTTATCATATGTGAATCGTTTGATCCTCTGGTAGCAGAATCCGGTGTAAATACCATTTGCACGCATCAGTGCGGCTAACAGATTTGCCTTTGAATAGCTGATACCGGTTTTCTTTTCCAGAACATCTGATGCAGAGATCGTGATCGTGGAATCTTTGGCGTCCCAGGTGTGATCAATTTCATCTCTGACAAAATAATATATGGTTTCTATTTTTTCGTAAACAGATCTGCAGTTTTTGGTAAGATCCATAGCCTTCTCCATAACCATGGGATTGTCGAAATCGACATATTTATCATACTGTAGATATGCTGCATCCCTATTTCTCTGTATTAGCTTCATGTTTACCTCCCAAAAGTATTACAAGTAAGATAAATGACAGAGGACCAATCTCTGAAACTCCAGCTATTTGTCGCTGGTTACTTGAAATATGTAGAACTTCAGATAATATGATTCATCTGCAGCCCACAGAATCGGATGATCAGGAGCCTGAGTACGGAATTCAACCTGTCTCAGTCGTTTGTGAGAGTTGGAAGCAGCCTGCCCGATGGTTTTTGTAAAGAGTTCATAGTCCATGAAATGGGAGCATGAACAGGTGGCAAGAAAGCCGCCATCTTTAACGAGCTTCATGGCTCTCAGATTTATTTCCCGATAACCTTTTACAGCGTTTTTAATTGAGTTGCGTGATTTTGTAAATGCAGGTGGATCCAGAATTACAACGTCGAATTTCTCGCCCTGTTCTTCCAGTTCAGGGAGCAGATCAAAGACATCTTTACAGATAAATGTAACCGAATCCTCCAGGTGGTTCAGCTTTGCATTTTCCTGTGCCTGTTTGACCGCAAGTGCCGAAGCATCTACACCCAGTACGCTTGCGGCACCGGCAATTCCGGCGTTCAGCGCAAAAGAGCCTGTGTGTGTGAAACAGTCAAGAACTTTTGCATCCTTACAAAGACGCTGGATCGCAAGTCGGTTGTATTTCTGGTCAAGAAAGAAGCCGGTCTTCTGACCGTCTTTTACGTCAACAATATAGTGTACGCCATTTTCAATAATTTCCACGTTCGTGTCGAATTCATCCCCAATGAATCCCTTGAATGGCTGCATCCCTTCATTTATTCTAACTTTAGCATCGCTACGCTCATAAACACCTTTGATTATTATACCATCCGATTTAAGGATATTTTTTAAAATATTTATTAACAAATTTTTAACTCTGTCGATTCCAAGTGCAAGTGACTCAACGACCAGCACATCTTCAAATTTGTCAATCACAATACCGGGCAGGAAGTCTGCCTCACCAAATACGATACGGCAGCTGCTTGTATCCACGGTTTTCTTACGATAATCCCATGCTGCCTGCAGACGCATGCGGAAGAAATCTTCATTGATCTCGGTATCGACGTGACGTGTCAGCATACGGACAGTGATCTTGGAATTCGTATTGATAAATCCCTTTCCCATCGGATATCCGTCAAAGTCTTTTACAATGATGATATCCCCGTTTTCAAAGCTCCCCATGATGGTATCTATTTCATTGTCATAAATCCAGGCGCCGCCGGCTTTGATGGTTCTGCCCTCGCCCTTCTTTAATGTTACGATTGCGCTCATGTTACACCTCGTTCATTTTTTTGATAAGACATAGTATACCATGGATGGCATGGTTTTTAAATCCGCTTTGCGGATGACACAGTGGGAAGCGGAAGGTTCTTATAGAATAAAGAACAAATATTCGATTTGCTCTGTACTTTTTTTAAATGGAATGATATATTAGACAGAGAACAATAATAAGAATATTGATTGTATTTAGATAGATATATCAGGAGAACATAATGGATCATTTCAAATTAGTATCAGAATATCAGCCGACCGGTGATCAGCCGCAGGCGATCAAAGAGCTGGTGGATGGATTTAAAGAGGGAAACCAGTTTGAAACCTTGTTAGGTGTAACCGGTTCCGGTAAGACATTTACCATGGCAAATGTAATAGCACAACTGAATAAACCGACGCTGGTGCTTGCGCACAACAAAACGCTGGCGGCACAGTTATATTCGGAAATGAAGGAATTTTTTCCGGAAAATGCGGTAGAATATTTTGTTTCTTATTATGATTATTACCAGCCGGAAGCATATGTGGCATCGACTGATACTTATATAGCGAAGGATTCTGCGATCAACGATGATATTGACAAGATGCGTCACAGTGCAACAGCGGCCTTGATCGACAGAAAAGATGTTGTGGTCGTATCCTCGGTATCCTGTATTTACGGTATCGGTGATCCGGATGAATACCGGGAGCAGATGCTGTCGCTCCGTGTCGGCATGATCAAGGATCGGGATATGGTGATCGATGAACTGACGGATATCCAGTATGTCAGAAATGATATGGATTTCCACCGTGGAACATTTCGTGTACACGGGGATGTGCTGGAGATCCTTCCGGTATCGACATTTGAAGATGCTGTGCGTGTTGAATTCTTTGGTGATGAGATCGACCGTATCTGTGAATTTGATCCGTTGACCGGGGAGATCAGGCGCAGCCTGAATTTTACCTGTATCTTTCCTGCTTCTCATTATGTTGTCGGACATGAGAAACTGGAACGTGCACTTACAAAGATCGAAGCGGAATTGGCTGAACGGGTACAGTATTTTAAGGAAAATGATAAGCTGATCGAAGCACAGCGGATTGAAGAACGGACAAATTTTGATATAGAGATGATGCGGGAGACAGGCTTCTGCTCCGGTATCGAGAATTATTCAGGACCATTATCCGGCAGAGAATCCGGGGAGACTCCGAGCACATTACTGGATTTCTTCGGTGATGATTTCCTGTTGATCATAGATGAGTCGCATATGACGATTCCGCAGGTCGGAGGAATGTATGCAGGTGATCGTTCCAGAAAACAGAATCTGGTGGATTATGGATTTCGTCTGCCATCCGCATTGGACAACCGTCCGTTAAACTTTGAAGAATTTGAATCGAAGTTAGATCAGGTATTATTTGTATCGGCGACACCATCCAAATATGAAGCAGAACATGAGCTGCTCCGGGCCGAGCAGATCATCCGACCGACCGGATTGCTGGATCCACCGGTGGATGTCCGTCCGGTAGAAGGACAGATCGACGACCTGATGTCAGAGATATTGAAAGAGACAGAACAGGGACACAAGGTTCTGGTTACAACACTTACAAAACGTATGGCAGAGGATCTGACAGATTTCCTGCGTGAGAATGGCATTAAGGTCAAATATCTTCATTCCGATATTGATACAATGGAGCGTGTAGAGATCGTGCGTGATCTCAGAATGGGTGTATTTGACGTATTAGTTGGTATCAACCTCCTTCGTGAGGGACTTGATATTCCGGAGATCACACTGGTGGCTATCCTGGATGCAGATAAAGAGGGCTTCCTGCGTTCGGAGACATCGTTGATCCAGACGATCGGACGTGCTGCGAGAAACTCAGAAGGTCACGTTATCATGTATGCAGATATGATGACAGACTCCATGAAACGTGCGATCTCGGAGACAAATCGTCGTCGAAAGATTCAGGATGCTTATAATAAGGAACATGGGATCATACCGAAGACGATCCAGAAGAGTATCCGTGATCTTATTACAAATGAAGTCACAGAAGATAAACCGGTTGTGGATGCAGAGAAAGATATTGAATCCATGACGAAGAAAGAGCTGAAAGCAATGATCGATAAGCTGACAAAGAAGATGAACATGGCAGCCGCGGACCTGAACTTTGAAATGGCAGCGATCGTCCGTGATGAGCTGAAGAAGTATAAAGAAGCACTTCGGGACTATGATAAGTAGAAAATACAATACAGATCATGCTGTCGTACTAATTGAAAGTGTATAAACATGTATGATCATAATATTATTTGTTTGAATATTAGTTGTTAAACTAATATGAAAGATATCATTACTATTATGAAGTAAGCCTTATCCGAGGCCGGTACTTAAGTTGCGTTTTTTGCAACTTTATGTACCGCTGCACGAGGATACGAGCGGAAGCGTCTTACGGAATAATATGTAATGTATCTTTCATATTGTATAAAAGTAATAATAAATATAATGATCATACATGTTTATAAGATTCAAATAAAATGAGCAGAAAGAAGGTCAACCGAAATGGGTGATATTAAGTATATTACGATTAAAGGTGCAAAAGAACATAACCTGAAGAATATAGATGTGAAGATTCCGAGAGATAAATTTGTCGTTGTGACAGGTCTGTCCGGTTCGGGCAAATCCTCACTGGCATTTGATACGATCTATGCCGAAGGTCAGCGACGCTATATGGAGTCCTTATCTTCCTATGCAAGACAGTTCCTTGGACAGGCAGAGAAGCCGGATGTCGAGAAGATCGAGGGCCTGTCGCCTGCGATATCGATCGATCAGAAATCGACGAATAAGAATCCGAGATCCACAGTCGGAACAGTAACAGAGATCTATGATTATTTCCGTCTGTTATATGCAAGAGCAGGAATCCCACACTGTCCGAAATGTGGAAAAGTGATCAGCAAACAGAGCGTGGATCAGATGGTAGACGATATCATGCAATTGCCGGAACGGACAAAATTCATGGTACTCGCACCGGTTATAAGAGGCAGAAAAGGGGAACATGTGAAGCTGTTGGAGAAGGCGGCAAAGAGCGGTTTTGTCCGTGCGATCATTGATGGCAGTATGTATGAGTTATCCGAGGAGATCAAGCTGGATAAGAATAAGAAGCATAATATTGATATCGTTGTGGATCGTCTGGTCGTTCGTCCTGATATGGAACGAAGACTGACAGATTCTGTAGAGACAACTCTGCGGATGGCAGAAGGTCTGATGAAGATTGAGGTTATAAATACAGATGGAGAAAATGAAATCTTGAATTTCTCTGACAGCTTTTCCTGCCCGGATTGTGGAATCAGCATTGATGAGATTGAGCCCAGAAGCTTTTCATTCAATAATCCATTTGGCGCATGTCCATGTTGTGCCGGTCTGGGATTTAAGATGGAATTTGATCCGGATCTGATGATACCGGATACCAAGCTGTCGATCAATGAAGGGGCAATTGTTGTGCTGGGCTGGCAGTCCTGTAATGATGGAAAGAGTTTTACAAATGCAGTGCTTCGTGCATTAGCAGAGGAATATCATTTCTCACTGGACACACCGTTTCAGGATTACAGTGATGAGATCAAAGATCTGTTATTATATGGCAAGAACAGTCGTCCGGTAAAGGTTCATTATAAAGGACAGCGTGGAGAAGGCGTTTATGATATTACATTTGAAGGTCTGATCAAGAACGTCCAGCGAAGGTACCGAGAGACCGGAGGTGAGACGACTAAGGCAGAGTATGAGACTTTTATGACGATCACGCCATGTGAAGAATGTAAGGGAAAACGTCTGAAACCGACAGCACTGGCTGTTACGATCGCCGATAAGAATATTGATGATCTGACCAGAATGTCGATCGAGGATCTTACAAACTTTATGGATAATATTAAGTTGACAGACCGGCAGATGCTGATCGGCGGGGCAGTTTTAAAGGAAATCCGGGCGAGACTGCATTTTCTGATCGATGTAGGCCTTGATTATCTGGCACTTTATCGTTCTACAGGCACATTGTCTGGTGGAGAGGCACAGCGAATCCGTCTGGCGACACAGATCGGTTCCGGGCTTGTGGGAGTTGCTTATATTCTGGATGAACCAAGTATCGGTCTGCATCAGAGAGATAATGATAAGCTGATCGGAGCATTGGAGCATTTGCGTGATCTTGGAAATACTCTGATCGTAGTAGAGCATGATGAAGATACGATGCGTGCTGCGGATTATATTATAGATATCGGTCCGGGAGCCGGTGAAAATGGTGGTTATGTCGTTGCGGAAGGTACGGCAGAGGAGATCATGAAAAATGAGAACTCGATCACCGGTGATTATTTAAGCGGAAGAAAAAAGATTCCGGTACCGGAGGTACGAAGAAAGCCAACGGGCTGGCTGACCGTTCAGAATGCTTATGAGAACAACCTGAAGCATATCGATGTGAATATACCACTGGGTATTATGGTATGCGTGACTGGTGTATCCGGTTCGGGCAAGAGCTCACTTGTAAATGAGATCTTATATAAGAAGCTGGCGAGAAGACTGAATAAGAGCCGTATCAAACCAGGGCGTCATGATCATATCGTGGGTTACGATGCACTTGATAAGGTGATCAATATCGATCAGTCTCCAATCGGAAGAAGTCCGAGATCGAACCCGGCAACCTATACAGGTGTATTTGACATGATCCGTGACCTGTTTGCAAATACAAAGGATGCCAAGGCAAGAGGATATAAGAAGGGAAGATTTTCATTCAATGTATCGGGTGGACGATGCGAAGCCTGCCGTGGTGATGGTATCATCAAGATCGAGATGCATTTCCTGCCGGATGTCTATGTTCCTTGCGAGGTATGCGGTGGCAAGCGGTACAATCGTGAGACGCTGGAAGTAAAATATAAAGGTAAGAGCATTTATGATGTTCTGGATATGACTGTGGATGAAGCCTGCGAGTTCTTTGCAAATGTTCCAAGCATTCTGCGAAAGATCGAAACGTTAAAGGATGTTGGTCTGGGTTATATCCGTCTGGGACAGCCATCTACCACTTTATCCGGAGGAGAGGCACAGAGAGTAAAGCTTGCGACGGAGCTTGCCAGACGTGGAACCGGAAAGACGATCTACATTCTGGATGAACCGACGACCGGACTTCATTTCGCCGATGTTCATCGTCTGGTGGATATTCTTCGCAGACTTAGTGACAGTGGAAATACCGTAGTTGTTATCGAGCATAATCTGGATGTTATAAAGACTGCCGATTATATCATCGACATGGGACCGGAAGGCGGTGTTCGCGGTGGAACAGTGATCGCACAGGGAACACCGGAGGAGATCGCAGAATGTGAGAATTCATATACCGGACAATATCTGAAGCGGTATTTATAAAGTGTGAAGATAGAGAATACAATTAAGCTCTTATATAGATATCAGTTTTATAGAATGTGTAGAATTGATATAGAGGAATTAGAGATATAGAAATTTGGAAACATAAGGAATTAGCAACATGAGGAATGATAAGATCATTGGCGCATTGATCGGCCTTGTAGGTGCGGCCGGTAATTCCGGCTGGACAGAGAAAACAGATCAGACGATCGCAAGTGCGTTATTACAGGAAGACAATGATGAGACAATAGAGGAAATACACCGGGAGAAATACCGACTTTCTCCCGGGTGTTCCACCTGTACGGCTCCATGCGGGAATACATCTGATTATGATATGAGCTGTTTCTGGAATGGCAGCCTGGAAGAACAGAAGCGTAAGCATGACATAATCAATGAATTACAGCAGGTGGCAGAACAGTATAACAGCGGAAATCTTAAGAGATTACCTGAGGTCTGTTTCCGTGCACTTGCATGCTTTTCCTATGGCATGGACGAAGCTGCATACGAGTCTTTAATGAGCGACTTCCATAATATAGCCGAAACTGTTTAAGAGCAGAACTGCAGATAGAGTTACAGTTATATCTTAGCGTTTATGTTCTATATAGATTTGCTTTTCAGGTAGCCAAGGCTGACAAATAACACTACGACTTCAACGATCGGCATAACAAACCACAGGCTGGATGCACCCAGACACAATGGAAATACAAGGATACAGATACTGCTTAAGATGATATTTCGGAGCAGTGAGATGCACAGGGATTGTGCAGATCGCAGTATCGCCTGTAAATAGTAAGAAGTCAGCAGGTTAATACCAAATGGCAGGAATGCAAAAAAGTAGGTTCGTATACCCAGATTTGCAATATCAGTCAGTGTTGGATTCATTTTAATAAAAATACGACAGACCGCAGTCGGGAATAAGATTCCACTAAGCGAGAAGATGGCACCCATTATAAGGATAGTGGTATATGCCATCTTTTTTATTCCTTTGATTCGGACCCCATTTCCTGCACCATAATTAGTAGAGATAACAGGCTGGATCGACTGACCGACTCCGGTAAACAGGGAGTTGAACAGGATTACACAGTTTGAGATCACGCTGTAGATCGAGAGTGCATTTTCACCGCAGTATTTCAGGATCTGGATATTAAACAGCAGTACGATGAATCCATTTGCAAATTCATTGAAAAAACTTGGGATACCACCGACAATAATATGACGGATACTGGGAATCGTGTGAATCGGTCGGATGAAATGAAGACCGTTTTTGCGTGAGAAAAAGTGTGAGCCACCGACAATTACCTGGATAGTCATACCGAGAACGGAAGCGAATGCGGCACCGCCCATTCCCATATGCATAGGAAATACAAAAATGATATCCAGTGCGATATTTATGACGCCGCCAAGCAGAACTCCCGCCATTGCACGGTTTGGATCATTGTCGGCACGGATAAAGATTGCTACATAATTTGAAAATACAGCAACCGGAAGGAAAATGTTGATATAACGCATGTAGGACATGGCGTATGGGAATAAGGTGTCATTTGCTCCCATCAGATGAAGCAGCTTAGGCATGCAGGTGGCATAGATCAGCCATAAAAGGGTAGTAACAGCCGTAATCAGGAAAAAAGAGATCGTAAAATAACGATTGGATTTCTGATGATTACCACTTCCCCTGTGAACACTCATCTGTACAGAGCCGCCGACACCAAACAGGATTCCGGTTGACATCAGGATGCAGAGAAGTGGTGTTGTAATACTTAGGGCAGCAAGAGCATCTGCGCCGACACCTTTTCCAATGACGATCGCATCTGTCAGTGTATAAATAGACATAACCATGGCACTTCCAAGTGATGGTATCAGAAATTTGAAGTATAATTTTTTCAGATTGTCTTTTAATAAATCCATTATAAGTCCTCCTATGCTGTGCTGTTCACAAAAAAAGAGCCAGATAAGATAATCTTATCTGGCTCATAACATTCATGTCCATCCGGGAATCCTGAATAACATTCAGAACACCTTGCAAGGTATATCATATATACCGTCCGATTCGTGCCTATTATACCAAGTTGATAGAAAATGTCAATCAATTTTATGGCATTTTTAGTATGCGGGTGTTATAATAGCATCCGCAAAAAACACAGTGAGGTAGGAATAAATGAATTTTATTAAGAAAAACTGGATAGGAATTCTGGTGTGTTTTATCATAGCAGCTCCTTCATGGTTACTTGGAAAACGGTTTCCGGTTGTCGGCGGACCGATCATTGCGATATTAGCCGGTATGTTGATCGCACTTGTATGGACGGATAAGGGAAAGGCAGAAGCCGGTATCAAATGGACATCAAAGATTGTTTTGCAGACAGCCGTTGTATTATTAGGATTTGGCATGAATCTCGGAGTAATCCTGCAGACAGGAAAACAGTCGCTTCCGATCATTATCTGTACGATCGGTACATCCTTATTGATCGCATGGATCCTTCGAAAGGTGATGAAGGTTCCGGCAAATACTTCGATTCTTGTCGGTGTTGGATCTTCTATCTGTGGTGGTTCCGCAATCGCAGCAACAGCACCGGTTATAGATGCAGATGACGATGAAGTTGCACAGGCTATTTCTGTTATCTTTTTCTTTAACGTGCTTGCGGCTATCTTCTTCCCAATCATTGGAAAAGTAATAGGATTTGACACGGCATCCGGTGATGCATTTGGAATATTTGCGGGAACAGCCATCAATGATACATCTTCTGTAACAGCGGCGGCATCAACATGGGACAGCATGTGGAATCTTGGAAGTGAGACTCTCAATAAGGCAGTAACGGTAAAACTGACCAGAACACTGGCAATTATACCGATCACATTAGTGCTTGCGGCAGTTCGTGCAAGACAGGCGGCAAAGACAGAGCAGAAGACAAATGGATTCAGCTTGAAAAAAGCATTTCCTATGTTCATTCTGTATTTTGTGATCGCATCTATAATCACAACGATCTGTATCAGTCTGGGCGTAAATGCGGATGTATTTGCGCCGTTAAAGGAGCTGTCCAAATTCTTCATTATCATGGCTATGGCGGCGATCGGGTTAAACAGCAATGTTATTAAGCTGATCAAAACCGGTGGCAAGCCGATTTTGTTAGGTGCATGCTGTTGGATTGGCATTACCTTGGTCAGCCTGCTTATGCAGCATATCATGGGCATCTGGTAAAGAGGTACAGGAGAACGTCCCCGGGCATAGCTGCCAGCCGGCATAATACCCGAAAAACAACTGCGGTTTCTATGAACTGCATATATCCTATTCGCAAATGTTCCTGTGCCAACTCGCCCGTCGGGCTCAAACAGGCACCCACATTTGCTGATATATGCAGTTCATCACGAAATCCTCGCAATGTTTTTCTGATATCATGCCGGCTGGCAGCTGTGTTCGAGGACGTTCCTACATGAAAACTCTGAAAAAATATGTTAAAAAAATCCATAGCACAGAATATCGTAACATAGTACAAGCCGGATATGGTTTATGAAGCAGAACGAGATTGTAAGGCAGTTGTCAGCTGATACATTCACTATTATGAAGCAAGCCTTTTTCAACGTCGGTTCTTAGCGAACTACCACAGGTAGTGAGGTTAGAACCGCTACGTTGAAATAGAGCGAAAGCGCCTTGCGGAATAATATGTGAAATGTATCAGCTGGCAACTGTTATACAGAACCTCAATCTGCTACATAAAGCCATATCCGGCTTGTATTATGTTACGATATTCGTACTATATACTAGTCATTTGCTTTGCCAACTGATCCGAAAAGTTCCATCTTTTCTTTAACAGTAGCCTTGATAGCTTCGAAACCAGGAGCAAGAAGCTTTCTAGGATCAAATCCCTTACCTTCAAGATCCTTACCAGCCTCGATGTACTTTCTTGTAGCATCTGCGAATGATAACTGGCACTCTGTGTTAACATTGATTTTTGAAACGCCAAGTGAGATAGCTTTCTTGATCATGTCAGCAGGGATACCTGTACCACCGTGAAGAACTAATGGCATAGTACCTGTCTTCTGCTGGATAGCATCAAGTGTTTCGAATGAAAGACCCTTCCAGTTTGCTGGGTACTTACCATGGATGTTACCGATACCGGCAGCAAGCATATCTACGCCAAGATCAGCGATGATCTTACACTCTTCTGGATCTGCGCACTCGCCCATACCAATAACACCGTCTTCTTCACCACCGATTGAACCAACTTCACACTCGATAGAAAGACCAAGCTGATGAGCAACATTAACAAGCTCTGTTGACTTAGCAAGGTTCTCTTCGAATGGATAGTGTGAACCATCGAACATGATAGATGTGAATCCGGCCTTAACACACTTGTAGCATCCTTCATATGTTCCGTGATCAAGATGAAGAGCTACAGGAACTGTAATTCCTAAAGAATCGTGCATAGCCTTAACCATAGCTGCAACTGTTTCAAATCCAGTCATATACTTTCCAGCGCCTTCTGAAACACCAAGGATTACAGGAGACTGAAGTTCCTGAGCTGTAAGAAGAACAGCCTTTGTCCATTCAAGGTTATTGATGTTAAACTGACCAACGGCATATTTTCCAGCCTTAGCCTTTTCCAACATTTCTTTTGCTGAAACTAACATTATAAATTCCTCCATTATAAAAATTATTTTGGGCTTTCATCTGCCCGAATTGTCCACATTTATAATGTAAAAATCCGGTTAGATAACCCTACTCTGTCGCCATTATACATTATTTATTTCCAAAATAAAAGCCATTTACAAAAACTTGATAAAAATAAAAAAATACTGCGCCATAATAACCCTGATGTCGCAGCGTAGTATTTTATCATTATGTAAAACATTTATAAAAGAATCCGCCATTTCCTTGAAATGCTAAAACTGGGATGGTAAAATTTTTATAATATAATTCGTGGAGGAAACAATATATGCTTCAGTTAAAGAAGATTGTGAAGGACTATCAGACCGGAGATGAAGTGGTAAAGGCGTTAAAAGGCATTTCCATTAATTTCAGAAAGAATGAATTCGTATCGGTACTTGGTCAGTCCGGCTGTGGTAAGACAACGCTTCTTAATATTATAGGCGGACTTGATCAGTATACGAGTGGTGATCTGGTTATCAATGGCAGATCAACAAAAGAATTCAAGGCAAGAGACTGGGATTCATACCGGAATAATTCGATCGGTTTTGTATTCCAGAGTTACAATCTGATTCCGCATCAGACGGTTCTCGCAAATGTCGAGCTGGCGCTGACCTTATCCGGTGTATCCAAATCCGAGCGTAGAAAACGTGCAAAAGAGGTGTTGGAAAAGGTTGGTCTGGGCGATCAGATCTATAAGAAGCCGAATCAGATGTCCGGTGGACAGATGCAGCGAGTAGCGATCGCCAGAGCATTGATCAATGATCCTGATATCCTGCTTGCAGATGAGCCGACCGGAGCCCTGGACTCCGAAACCAGTGTCCAGATCATGGAGCTGTTAAAGGAGATCGCAGAAGAAAAGCTGGTCATCATGGTAACACACAATCCGGAGCTTGCAGACAAATATTCTACAAGAATCGTGAAGCTGTTAGATGGTAAGATCATAGATGATTCCGCACCATTTTCAGATGAAGACGAAGCGAAAGAATCAGAAGAAGCATATGCACCGAGAAAGACATCTATGTCTGTATTTACGGCATTTTCCCTCAGCTTTAATAACCTGCTGACGAAGAAAGGACGAACCCTTTTAACGGCATTTGCCGGAAGTATCGGTATCATCGGTATCGCGCTGATTCTGTCATTATCCAGTGGATTCCAGGGCTATATCAATGATGTGCAGGAGGAAACCCTGTCATCCTATCCAATCGAGATCCAGAAAAAGGCAATGGATTATTCTGACCTGATCTCGGAAATGGCGGGTAATACAAAGGAAGAAGATCTGAGTGATCATGACCCGGATCGTGTATACTCTGGTGATGTCATGGGCGATATGATGGTGTCCATGCTCTCAGAGGTAAAGGAAAACGATCTGGAAACATTTAAGAAATATATTGAAGATGATACAAATGGATTCAAGGATATCGTGAGTGATATCAAGTATACCTATGATACTCCGATGTATGTATTTAACGAAAATGCAGCAGGCGGTACACAGCAGGTAAATCCAAGTATCATGATGCGAGAGATGGGATTTGGCGATATGGAAGAATCCCAGAAATCCCTGTCAGGCTTCATGTCGGCATTCAGTTACGGAAATAATTCCATGGATATGTGGAAGCAGTTAATGAGTAATCGGGAGCTGTTGGAACAGCAGTACGATGTGCTTGCAGGACACTGGCCTCAGAATAAAAATGAAGTTGTACTGGTCGTTGATAAGAATAACGAGATCAGTGATTTTACCTTATATACATTAGGTGTCAGAAATGCTTCTGATCTTGGAGAGATGGTTCCGAAGATCATGGCAGGTAAAGATTACGATGCACCGGAGGAAATGAGCTTCTCCTATGATGATCTTTTAAATCTCAAATTCAAGCTCATTCTGCCGAGTGACATTTATCAAAAAAATGCAGACGGAACATGGGCAGACAAGAGTTCCGATGAAGATTATATGGCAGATGTGATCAGCAAAGGTCTGGATATTCAGGTTTGTGGTATCATCCGTCAGAGCGAATCCTCTTATGCAGCATCGATCGATGCGGGAATGATCGGTTATACCGCTGAACTTGCAGAGTATGTTGTATCCGAAAATGAAAAATCGGAGATCGTAAAACGGCAGCTTGACAATCCGGATACCGATGTATTTACAGGACTTCCGTTTTCAAACGGAGAAGATATCGACATGAGTCAGGTGGACATGCAGCAGATCGTTGCATCCATGAACCTGTCAGAGGAACAGCAGGCATATATTTCACAGATGTCTGATGAGCAGTTATTTGAAATGTTAAAGGAACAGGGCTATTTTGCACAGTCTACCGCAACCTATGATGATAATATCGAGAAGCTTGGATTTGCGGATCTGGCAAAGCCGTCCGTTATCAGCCTGTATTGTTCAGAATTCGCGGACAAGGATAAGCTGACAGATCTGATCGACAAATATAATGATTCACATTCAGACAGCGAGATCACTTATACCGATTATATCGGGCTGATGCTATCTTCCGTTACGAAGATCATCGATGCGATCACTTATGTATTGATCGCATTTGTAGCTATCTCGTTGATCGTATCATCGATCATGATCGGAATCATTACCTATATCTCTGTACTGGAGAGAACGAAGGAGATCGGTATTCTTCGAAGTATCGGAGCGTCGAAAAAGGATATTTCCCGTGTGTTTAACGCAGAGACATTTATTATCGGACTGGTATCCGGTGCGATCGGTATTCTGGTTACGGTGCTGTTAAATATCCCGATAAGCAAGGTGATAGAGAAATTTGTAAATGTGCCAAATGTATCTTCACTTCCGGTAAAGGGTGCGGTGATCCTTGTGATCATTAGTGTTGTGCTTACTTTGATCGGCGGTCTTATCCCATCTAAGATGGCAGCGAAGAAAGACCCTGTAATAGCACTTAGAAGTGAATAACAGAAAGGAGCGAGGCGGCATGAGTGCATATGTTGAGTTTAAGGATGTTAAGAAAATATATAAGACCGGCGAGGTTGAGATCCATGCTCTGCGGGATGTGAACTTCGAGATTGAAAAAGGAGAATTCTGTGTCATTGTTGGAGCGTCAGGAGCGGGAAAGACAACGATTCTGAATATCCTGGGCGGAATGGACACGCTGTCCGGCGGCAGTGTATATCTGGACGGAAAAGAAATCTCCGGGCTGAACAAGCGGCAGCTTACGGCATACAGGAGATATGATGTAGGATTTGTATTTCAGTTCTATAATCTGGTGCAGAATCTGACGGCACTGGAAAATGTAGAGCTTGCGGCACAGATCTGTAAGGACCCGTTAGATGCGGCAACGGTATTAAAGCAGGTAGGGCTTGAGGATCGTATGGCAAATTTCCCTGCACAGTTATCCGGTGGAGAGCAGCAGCGGGTAGCGATCGCCAGAGCACTTGCAAAGAATCCGAAGCTGCTTTTATGTGATGAACCGACCGGTGCGCTGGACTATAATACAGGAAAATCCGTACTCAAATTGCTTCAGGATACCTGTAGGAACACCGGAACTACGGTTATCGTTATCACACATAATCAGGCACTTACAGCAATGGCAGATCGTGTGATCACAGTTAAGAGCGGAACAGTAGAGAAGGTTGTTCTGAATGATAACATTAAAAATGTAGAAGATCTGGAATGGTAGGTATGTCTTATGAAATCAATGATGCGTCGTACGACATTTCGAGAAATTAAAAACAGTTTTGGACGGTTTGCAGCGATTCTCGCGATCATAGCGTTAGGTGTTGGTTTCTTTTCAGGCCTGAAGATGACCAAGCCGGCTATGGTAAAGACGATTACGGATTTCCTCAGTGATTCGGAATTCTATGATCTGCATCTGGTGTCTACGCTTGGCTATACAGATGAGGATGTGGAAGCATTTGCGGGTGAGGATGATGTCCGGTATGCAGAGGGCAGCTATTCATTTGATGTGCTTTATGATGGTATGGGTGATAATGAACGTGCACTCAAAACCTTGTCATTGCCGGAGCATGTGAATGACATCCGTCTGGTGGATGGCAGACTGCCGGAAGCGGATGATGAATGCGTAGTGGATGACAAGCTGACAGATGTGAGAATCGGTGATGTCATTACCGTGGCAGATACGAATGGTGATGCCACTGAGACAAAGCTCCGCTATAGGGAATTTACGGTTACCGGAACCGTACAGTCCTCCCTTTATATTAATTTTGAACGTGGAACGACTACTCTCGGGACCGGTAAATTAAGTGGATTTGTATATATGAAGCCGGAAGCATTTGACTGTGAATGCTACACTGACGTCTATGTCAGGTTTGATCAGGACTATGCGTTATACGATGATGCGTACGATACCTATATGGACGAGAAAAAGGATGACTGGGATGCTATCTGTCATGACCGTGTTACGAAACGATATCAGGCGCTTCTGATGCAGACCGGGCTTACCGAAGATATGGTTGCCGGCGTAACCATAGATGATGCACCGGATGTCAGTTATTATATTCTTGGCAGGGAGACGAATGTCGGTTATGTCTGTTTTGAGAGTGATTCCGATATCGTAGATGGTGTAGCAAAGGTATTTCCGGTGTTTTTCGTATTGGTTGCTGTGCTTGTCTGTATGACGACGATGAATCGTATGGTCGAGGAACAGCGAACAATGATCGGAATGCTAAAGGCACTTGGATACAGTGAGCATACGATCATGAGCAAATATATGATCTATTCAGGGCTGGCAGCAGTTATCGGATGTATAGGAGGCTTTTTTGCTGGAACGTATGCATTCCCACGGGTAATCTGGAAAGCATATCATATGATGTATCTGAATATTAGCTTAAAATATATTGTAGACTGGAAGCTGGCAGGAATTGCTATGCTGGTATCTCTGGCATGTTCGGTAGGAACGACATGGTTTACCTGCCGGTATGAGCTGTCGGAGACTGCGGCAGGTCTGATGCGGCCGAAGGCACCGAAGGCGGGCAAACGTGTATTTCTTGAGAAAATATCATTTGTATGGAAACGGTTAAAATTCCTGCATAAGGTATCGGTTCGAAATATCTTCCGTTATAAGAAGCGTTTCTTTATGATGGTAATAGGAATCAGTGGATGCACAGCCCTGCTTCTGACCGGATTTGGTATCAATGATTCGATCGCCGGCTTTGCAGATCGTCAGTATGATGAGATCCAGATCTTAGACGGAACGATGACCCTTGCAGAGAGTGTTGATGATGTAAAGAAAATGAATGCAGCTTCTGAGGAAAATCAGAAGGATCAGCAGGAAGCAACGCAGACGGGTTCGGAATCAGCGGCAGCCGGTGATCTGTATGATAAATTAGACAAATATATGCAGGACTATGATTTTGTTGGTGAGACAAGCTGGGATCTGATAGAGTCCGATGGCATTAAGAGCATTAATCTGGTTATTATGAAGGAACCGGAGCATTCGGACAAATATATGGATTTTCACAACAGTAAGAATAAGAAGGTCGCTTATCCGGGCAAGGATGAGGCGATTATCAACAGTGCTCTGGCAACCCGGTATGATCTGTCCGTTGGAGATACCATTACGATCCGGAACAGTGATATGAAAGAGATCAAGGCAAAGATTTCCGGCATCTTTGAAAATTATGTATATAATTATGTATATCTGTCGCCGGAAACATACATGGATCAGATGGGAGAAGCTCCGGTATATCATTCCGTCTATTTCAATCTGAAGCCTGATATGGATGCACATGAAGTGGCTGCCGATCTTATGAAAGAAAATGTAGTTTCTGCAGTAGTCGTGAATGGAGATATGCGCGAACGTATCAGCAATATGATGAAGAGTCTGGACTATATCGTTCTGGTCGTTATCCTGTCGGCGGCAGCACTGGCATTTATCGTGCTGTATAACCTGACAAATATCAATATTACAGAACGAATCCGGGAGATTGCAACCGTAAAGGTGCTTGGATTTTTCAGAAATGAAACCTCATCTTATGTGTTCCGTGAAAACTGGGTGCTGACGGCAATCGGAATAGCGGTCGGTCTGGTGCTCGGAGTATTTCTGCATAGCTTTGTTATGGATCAGATTCGTGTGGATATGGTTTCATTTGACACTTACATTTCACCGCTTAGTTATGTGTACAGCATTATCCTGACGTTTGCTTTTAATGGCTGTGTCAACCTGTTTATGTCGGTGAGACTGGAGCGGATCAATATGGCGGAGTCCTTGAAGTCTGTGGATTAAAGCGGATAAGATAAAAATGCAAAGAACATATTGTATCGGGTTCTGTGTTGATACCATATGTTATAAGAAAATTGCAGGTGTATAGAGTGATTGCAGGCAGAAAATATATAAATGAAATGACAGGAGGAAGAAAAGAATGACAGTTACAAATGATATTAAGTACATCGGTGTGAATGACCATGAGATTGATCTGTTTGAGGGACAGTATATTGTGCCAAATGGCATGGCATATAATTCTTATGTGATCATGGATGAGAAGATTGCCGTTATGGATACGGTGGATCAAAATTTTACAGACGAATGGTTTGCAAAGCTGGAAACGGAGCTTGCAGGCCGGACACCGGATTACATCGTAGTTCAGCATATGGAGCCGGATCATTCGGCGAATCTTGCAAATTTCATGGAGAAGTATCCGACAGCAACAGTTGTTGCAACGGCGGCAGCATTTAACATGATGAAGAACTTCTTTGGAAAAGATTATGCTGATAGAAGAATGATGGTGAAAGAGGGAGATACCTTATCACTTGGAAAGCATGAGCTGACATTTGTCATGGCTCCGATGGTACACTGGCCGGAGGTTATGGTGACCTATGACAGCACAGATAAGGTATTATTCTCCGCGGACGGCTTCGGCAAATTCGGAGCCTTGGATGTAGAGGAGGACTGGGCATGTGAGGCTCGCCGTTACTACATCGGAATCGTAGGAAAGTTCGGTGCACAGGTTCAGGCATTGTTGAAGAAGGCAGCAGGACTGGATATCCAGATCATCTGTCCGCTTCATGGACCGGTTCTGACAGAGAATCTCGGATACTACATCGGTTTATATGATACATGGTCATCTTATGGAGTAGAAACGGATGGTGTAGTGATCGCTTACACATCTGTCTATGGACATACAAAAGAAGCAGCAGAGCTTCTTGCAAAGAAGCTGACTGAAAAGGGATGTCCAAAGGTAGCAGTCAATGACCTTGCCCGCTGTGATATGGCAGAAGCAGTAGAGGATGCGTTCCGTTATGGCAAACTGGTACTTGCAACAACGACCTATAATGGTGACATTTTCCCATTTATGAGAGAGTTCATTAATCACCTGACAGAGCGTAATTTCCAGAACCGCACGATCGGTCTGATTGAGAATGGTGCATGGGCTCCGATGGCTGCAAAGGTTATGAAGGGTATGTTTGAAAACAGCAAGAATCTGACATTTACTGATACAACAGTTCAGATCAAGGCGGCATTAAATGACGCAAGCCTTGCACAGATCGATGCACTGGCAGATGAACTGTGTAAATAATCGATTCTTATATAGAAGTATTGTTCTACCACTATGATAAAGAGGTCGTACATATAAATGATAGAATGGAGAAGCTATGAGTCTGGTAAAAATCTGTGGAATCACAGAAGAACAGGAAGTTGAATATGTAAATGAAGCCGGTGCGGACTTTATGGGAATGGTGATGTTCTTTCCGAAAAGCAAGCGGAATATCACAGTAGAAAAAGCATCTTCCCTTATAAAGATACTGAATCCTGAGATTACATCCGTAGCGGTAACGGTAGAACCGACGCTCGATCAGATACGGGAGATCGAAGCGGCCGGAATCCAGATGATCCAGATTCATGGGGATGTCAGCGAAGAACTGCTGCAGGAGATCCGTATTCCTGTTATCAAAGCATTTAATGTACATGATCTGTCTTCTTATGAGAGATATCATCAGGCGGACATAGTAAAAGGATATATCTTTGATGCACAGACACCGGGCAGCGGGAAGACCTTTAATTGGTCTGTGCTCTCCGATATTCCGCACGATGAGAAGTTTGCCCTTCTTGCCGGAGGTTTAAATCCTGACAATGTGGCAGAGGCATTTGCCGCAACTCATGTGGATGGTGCAGACACCAGCTCCGGTGTGGAGAACGACACCGGAATCGGCAAAGACCGGGAGAAGATCCTGAGATTTGTGGCGAATGTGAAGAAGCAGTAGAAGATGTATTATTTCAGGCACTTTGTGGGCAGTGATACGTTTTTGAGCAGACATTGGTTATTTTCATTGACTGCTTGAAGGGTATCATGCTTATAGGGTGCTGTTTTATTGTGCGATTCGCAGCAATGCTTTTCGTACATCATCCAGATAATTTCTTCCGACCATCTGGGTCTGTTTATTTGCAAGATAGATCGTGGAGCCGGATAAGGAGGGATAATACTGGGTGAAAAGATCGGATTTAATTAGACAACTTGAGGCAGGAGGGTTTGTTTTTGAGCGCATGGGTAATGTGTTCTTCCATTTTTAAGATTCGGAAAAACGGATTGTTTTATAACTGTGCGTAAAAAAGAGCACAAAAAAATCGGCGCGACAGGATTTGAACCTGCGACCTCTTCGTCCCGAACGAAGCGCTCTACCAAGCTGAGCCACGCGCCGAAAGAAAATCCATACTCAAATGTATGGTTCCCAACACCTGTATTAGTATAAATATTTCTCCTGAAAAAAGCAAGTGTTTTGTTAGAAAGAATTAAAAATTATAAAAAAGCGTGCAACACTAGCCGTTTGTCCAGTGTACAGTGTACCAAAACAAGTGATATAATGAGTGAATAACCCCGGCAAGCAATTACACAGCATGCCTGCTAGCAGGCGAAGCTGTGTAATTATTTGCCGGGCAAACAGACATGAGCAAGAAGGGCGAAAGTCCGGAATGCGAATGCCCGTGGCGATTTCGGGAGTTCGAAGAACGGAGAAATCGCAGATATTCACGGAGAAGAAATATGCAAATGACAGCATGCCTGCTAGCAGGCGAAGCTGTGTAATTATTTGCCGGGCAAACAGACATGAGCAAGAAGGACGAAAGTCCGGAAAGCGAATGGCTGAGGCGATTTCGGGAGTTCGAAGAACGGAGAAATCGCAGTTATTCACGGAGAAGAAATAAGCGAATGACAGCATGCCTGCTAGCAGGCGAAGCTGTGTAATTATTTGCCGGGCAAACAGACATGAGCAAGAAGGACGAAAGTCCGGAAAGCGAATGGCTGAGGCGATTTCGGGAGTTCGAAGAACGGAGAAATCGCAGTTATTCACGGAGAAGAAATAAGCGAATGACAGCATGCCTGCTAGCAGGCGAAGCTGTGTAATTATTTGCCGGGCAAACAGACATGAGCAAGAAGGACGAAAGTCCGGAAAGCGAATGGCTGAGGCGATTTCGGGAGTTCGAAGAACGGAGAAATCGCAGTTATTCACGGAGAAGAAGAAACAAACGAAAGGACAGCGGTTATGAACGGAACTGGATCAATAGAAAAAGACTGTTATATCAAACCGAAAAAAGCGTGGCGGTTATTAAAGACAGCAGATGATGAGAATGTAACCGCGTACATATATGGAGTCAGTGGAACAGGAAAAAGCACCCTGATCACTCGCTATCTGGGAAAGAGAAAATACAAAATGCTTCATGCAGGAACGATAACACCGGAGGAACTTCAGATTCCGGAAGGAGCGGTGCGGAAGATCATAGTGATCGATGATCTGCATGAGTTGATCTGGGAAGAAGATGATGCGATCCAGGATGCTATTTTCCGGTTGATCGTGAGGGAAGATGTCTGGGTGATCTTGTCAGGACGATGTCCGGTTCCGCCGTGGCTTACCACGATCCGGTTTCGGGAAGGCTTCTATATCATAGATGAAACCATGCTTATTATGGACATGCAGGCTATATTAAAATATGTGGAACAGACACAGATGGTTTTAACAGAAGCCCAGAAGCAGCGTCTGTCACGCGAAACCGGAGGTATGGCATTTGCATTGTGCGTGGCAATGTCCATGTATTATGAACTGGGATATACAAATGGACTGACTGATTCAGAGTATGATGAATATTCCAGAAAAGTAATAGAGCAGATGTGGAATTATCTGGAATTTCATGTATACGACAAGTGGGATATCCGTATGCAGGAATTCTTGATGAAGATATCGATCGTGGATACATTTACGGTTCGTCTGGCAGAGATGATCACAGGAACAAATGATGCAGAAAATTTGATCGAACATGCAAGATGGATGGGTAATTTCTTAGATGAACAGATGGGAGCAAATGGAGAAAAAATCTATAAGCTTCGAGATCATATGCGGTTATCCATGCAGCGCAGGATGCACAGAAAGTACACAAAGGAACAGATAAAAAATGTATATGAAAATGCTGGACTGTTCTATCAGTTAGCTGGTGATCCAATGCAGGCACTTACAATGTATGAGAAAGCAGGTTCAACAGAACGGATGCTTTCTATCCTGATCGACAATGCAAGAAAATCACCAAACAGCGCATATTTTTATGAATTGAAGCAATATTATCTCGCACTGCCGGAAGAGAGCGTGAAAAAAAGTCCGGAGCTTATGTGTGGCATGAGTATGCTGCAATCGCTATTGCTGAATCCGGAAGAAAGTGAACGGTGGTATCAGGAACTGCAGGCATATGCAGACAGTCATCAGGGCAGTAGCCGGAGAATCGCAAAAAATAATCTGTTGTATCTGGAGATCGGATTGCCGCACAGAGGTTCTGTGGATATGGTCAATATTATGAAGCAGGCATACCGGCTGGTATTTGACCGGCAGGCAACGCTTGGAGAATTATCAGTTACATCCAACCAGCCATCAATGATGAACGGCGGCAAGGATTTCTGTGAATGGAGCAAAAAAGACCGCGAACTGGCAGGCAAGATAGGTAAGCTTGTGGAATTTGTCCTTGGCAAATACGGCAAAGGGTTGGTCAATCTGGCATTGGCAGAGAGCTTTTTTGAAAAAGGCGAAGACAATTACGAGGTTGCTGTCCTTGCAAATAAAGGACGGATGCAGGCAGAAGCAGGCGGCAAGATCGAGCAGTGCTTTGTAGCAGATGGAATCCTGGCATGGCTGCATATCATAAATGGAAAAGTTCAGGAGGCGGAAGAGATTCTGTGCAGCTTTTATGAAAAAGCAGAAAAGGAAGGTGCAGAAAAGCTACTTCCGAATATACAGGCATTTCTGATCCGGTGTGCATTGTACAAGGGCGAGTGGTCAGAAGTGAACCGATGGATGGAACAGACGGCAGATGAAAATGTGGAATTTTCGATCTATGAGCGTTTCTTATATATAACGAAGGTGCGGGTATATATCCAGCGTGGAAAATATGATCAGGCATATAATCTGCTAGTAAAGCTGCAATATTATGCAGATGTCATGAAGCGTACTTATATCCGGATAGAATGTAATCTGTTGATGGCGGTTACTTTGTACCGGATGGGAAATGATGACTGGAAAGTGGTTCTTCAGAAAGGTCTTGCAGAAGCGGAAGAGTACCATTTTGTAAGGGCAATATCCAGAGAAGGAGCGGCTATATATCCATTGCTACAGGCATTTCCGGATGACGAGGGTAAGGCAGAGGAGGATGCAGAACTGGTGAAAACACACCGCCAGTATTACAGACAGGTAATGAAGGAAACGGAGAATGTTGCAAAGTCGTATCCGGGGTATCTCAAAGCAGGAAAGGCTGAGGTCCGGTTAAATGAAACCGGTATCCGTATCATTAAACTTCTGGCAGAAGGATATTCCAGAATACAGGTTGCAGAGCAGCTCGATATGACGGAAGCAAATGTAAAATATCATATGGCACAGGCGTATAAAAAGTTAGGTGTAAAAGATAAAGCTGGTGCAGTACTGGAAGCAAAAAACAGACAGTTGATCTGACTCTGATAAGGGAGTCTGGGTTCAATATATTCCTGAAACGACTAAAAAACGGTAAAATAAGACAGAAAACGGGACATTTTTGCAGGGACTATTGCAAATTGACCGGTATTTTTGTAAACTGATGCTGTATTGGTTTTGGGGACGAATACAAATGGGTTAAGGAGGAAACAAGAATGGATGAGAGAGAAGTATATGGAAATGAAGTCCGGAAACTTCGAGACAGTATGGGAATGAACCGTAAAAAGTTCTGTGACTATTATGGAATTCCATATCGTACCGTGCAGGATTGGGAGGCAGGAAAAAGAAAGATGCCATCCTATGTGCTTCGGATGATGAAGTACGTTGCTGAAAAAGAGCAGATGATAAAGGTATCATAATGTTCTGATTAAATGAAATGATCTGTAGGCAGGATAGTCAGAAATGACAGACTTGCATGCAGATCATTTTTTGATTTATAATGTTGTGCAAGTCGGATTTTGAAACGAACAAGGAGATAAGCAGATTTTTATGAAATTAAAGGAATACATACAGACAAAACGTATCATTGCAGATGGAGCGTTTGGTACTTATTATATATCGTTATATGGGGATGGGAGCAGGGCAGAAAATGGTGCAGGACTTTCCAATCTTCCGGAGCTTGCTAATATAAAAGCGCCGGAGCGTGTTATCGGGATCCATACAGAATATATAGAGGCCGGCGCACAGTTTGTCCGGACGAATACATTTGCATCAAATACAAAGAGTCTTTCTGCTGATATGGAAAAAGTGAAAGAGAATATCCGTGCAGCGGTTATGTGTGCAAAAATGGCAGCGGGCAAAGTGGATCGGGAAATTTATCTTGCAGGTGATATCGGACCGATTCCTGTCGAAGGTATGCTGCATTCTGACCGGCTGACACAGGAATATATTGCGATTGGAGAAACATTGCTCAGTCAGGGAATCGATATCCTGTTATTTGAGACCTTCCCGGAGCTCGAAACGATCCTTCCGGCGGTTACATATCTGAAAGAAAACCATGACTGTACAATCCTGGTACATTTCAGCGTGAATCAGTTTGGTTACAGCAATACAGGGCTGTCTGCAAAACGTCTGATCGCAGAGGCAAATGCCTGCCCGTATATTGATGGTACCGGTTTAAACTGTGGTGTCGGTCCCGGACATATGGAGAAGCTGATCCGGAAGATCGCACCGGACGATACGACATTTCTGTCGGTGTTTCCAAATTCCGGATACCCGAAGTATCTGAACAATCGTCTGACATTCACAGATAATGCAGAATATTTTACTGAGAAGATGGAAGAGATCGCAGCTCTTGATGTCGGTATCTTTGGCGGCTGCTGCGGTACAACACCGGAGTATATCCGAAGGATCGCAGCAGGCATATCAGCCGATCATCCGGTTAGGAAAACAGAAACAGAGGCAGAGAAGATTACTGTCTCTGAGCATCCGGTATATGGATTTATGGAACGCCGGGTGAAAGAGCCTGCCCACAAACTGATCGCAGTTGAACTGGTGCCACCATTGAATGCAAATGATGAAAAGCTATTAGATGCGGCGCATATATTAAAAAATGCAGAGGTCGATGTTGTAACTTTCCCGGATTCCCCATCCGGAAGAACCAGAGCGGATTCCGTATTGATGGCAGAGAAGATCAGGCTGGAGACCGGATTATGTGTAATGCCGCATATCTGCTGTCGGGATAAGAATGCGATTGCGATCCGTTCTACGATCCTTGGTTCAAGTCTGAACCACATCACGAACTTCCTTTTGCTGACAGGGGATCCGGTTCCGGTACTGTTCCGTCAGACAACAAAGAGTGTATTTAACTTTGATTCGGTTGGAATGATGAAGATTGTTCAGGAGATGAACAGTGATACATTTACCGACCATCCGGTTACCTATGGCGGGGCGATCAATCACAACCGGATGAATACCAAGGCAGAAACAGAACGGATCAGAAGAAAAATGGCAGCGGGAGCGACCTTCTTTATGACACAGCCGATCTTTTCAGCCGAGCAGGCAGATGTTATAAGGCAGATGAAAAAAGAAACCGGGGCAACGATCCTGGTTGGATTGATGCCCCTTGTCAGCCGTAAAAATGCGGTATTTATGAAAAATGAAATGACCGGTATTGAGATACCGGATACGGTCATAGAACGATACCGGGAAGATATGAGCCGGGAAGAAGGAGAAGCCTGTGGTGTCCAGATCGCCAGAGAATTCATGGCGATGACAGATGATTTTGCAGACGGATATTATTTCTCATTCCCATTTAATCGTGTTCATATGCTGAAGAAGATCTTGAAATAGAAGCAAACATTTTCTCCGGAGGATTGGACAGGTACATGATCGTAAGCATGAGCGTGCAGGCTGCCCAGATGATCGGTTCTGTGATCGCAACACCGAGATAGCCAAGTGCAGGAGCAAGGAACAGAACAGCAAGGATTTTTCCTACCATTTCCATGGTACTGGAAAGAACCGGTACGATCTTTCTTCCCATACCCTGCATTGCACAGCGGAGAACAAACAAAGGCCCAAGGACATAGAAGCAGCAGACGCTGATCCTTATATACATAACTGCCGGATTGATGACTGCCGGGTCATTTGTTCCTGCGATCAACCGGATCAGAAGCGGGGAAGCAGGGAATCCGATCAGAATGATGATCGTGGTTGCGATCGTATTGATAATGATGCCGGCACGGACACCTGTTTTTACACGGTCGATCCGCTTTGCACCCAGATTCTGGCTGACAAATGTTGTAACTGCATTTCCGATGATATAGAGAACGACATCCAGAATGTCGAAGATCTTTCTGGCAGCCGTATGTGCGGTAATGATATTTGTTCCTAATTTATTGATCGAACTCTGTAAGGTGACAGTACCGAAATTAACGATGCAGCTCATGAAGCCCATAGCCAGAGCCGACTGTACCAGATCATTAAAATCTGCACGGGCAACACGGAATTCGTCTTTTTCCGGAATCAGAAAACGACACTTTGTAAATATATAGATAAAACATGCAATTCCTGCGACTGCCTGCGAGATGACAGTTGCGATGGCAGCACCAGCAACGCCTGACTGGAAGACCTGAATGAACAGCAGATCCAGACCGATATTTAATACAACGGATATGCTCAGGAAGATAAGCGGTGTTTTGCTGTCACCGACAGCACGCAGCAGATTTGCACCAAAATTATAAACAGCGGAGAAGATCAGTCCGGCTAAAATATATTTGACGTAGTTGTCAGCCATATGTATAATTTCCTCAGGTGTATCAAGAAGCACCAAAAGGTCATAGATAAACAGTAATCCTACGATGGTAAGTACAATGGCGGAGACAAGTGTGAGAATGGCAGAAACACCGATGCATTTTCTCATATTTTTCTTATCCTGCGCACCAAAATATCGGGCAATCGGTATGGACAGACCCAGAGTGGCACTGTTTAAGAAGCCGATCAGGGTGTTGGAAATAACACTGGTCGCTCCAACTGCGGCAAGTGCTTCCGGATTGATACAGTTTCCGACGATAGCGGAGTCACAGAAGTTATAAAGCTGCTGTGCGATCTGACCCAGGATCATTGGAAGAGCGTAGAGCCAGATTACTTTTATTGGTTTTCCTTCGGTTAAATCTTTCATATATATAAACGGCAGCATTTAAAATTGCTGCATCCTCCTTTCTGCTTTATAGAATTATATACATTTTTGTAAAAGTGTAAATAGCTTATACGGCAAAAAGGTATGGAGAAAATGATTGAGGTAATTTAGTGAAAATGACGGTTTGCGGAAGAAAATGATTTCTGATGCAGGAAAATAAATGCGCAGCAAAACCGGGTAACCGGATATGTAAGATAAATTTAGATTTGATAAAATAGTTATATGCTAGAATAAAATAACTGGAAGGTCTGGTCACATATGAAGAAAAAAGGCTTTTTATTTTTTGTAGTCTATATTCTGGTACTGGTGGGTATCGGAGTGATGGCTGTTACAAGAGCAGGAGAAACAAGCAGAAGAAAGATATCCATATATAAAGAGGCAACACCGGAGGATGGAACCGGGCAGGGAACAGAGACCTTGCAGGAGGTACTTCATCTGACAAGAGAGGCAGAGATCCTTGAAGTTGCAGAGCTTCCGCAGAAACAGGAATATAATGGTCTGCGGTTGGATGATAACGGGATGCCTTATGCGATCAGGATCAACCGGACACTGAATATCGTAACGGTATACAGTCTGGATGATGAGGGATATTATACAGTGCCGGTAAGAGCAATGCGGTGCTCGATCTCACTGGATGATACAACACCGGTCGGATTGTTTACGACGACAGAGAAGCGTCTGGAATGGGCGTTTCTGCAGGGAAATGTATATGGACAATATGCATATCAGATTCATGGAGGAATTTATTTCCATTCTGTGCCATATACAGAAAATAAACATGATAAGCTGGAAACATGGGAATATAACAAGCTTGGTGAGGGTGCATCCCTTGGCTGTATCCGGTTATGTGTGGCAGATGTCAAGTGGATCTATGAGAACTGTCTGCCGGGGACACAGGTTTATCTGTTTAACAGTGACTATCCGGGACCGCTTGGCAGACCGCAGCAGCCATATACATTTGCAGATGTGTCTGAAACCGGATGGGATCCGACAGATACGGCAGATGGCAGCCCGTATGAAGGAACGGCAGCGATCTATGGCGCAGAGGATCATACGATCAAGATTGGTGAACCGTTTGACAGCAGAACAGGTGTCATGGCATTTTCATCGGACAGACAGAATGTAACAGACCGGCTTATGGTAGATGGTACGGTGGATAATCAGATACCGGGGGAATATAAGTTAGCGTATTCTTTCTATGACAATGGAAAGAAAATAGAGCGGGATATATTTATCCGGGTTGTTGATACAGAAGCTCCGGTTATTACGATGCTGCCAGACCGGTTATATCTGGCCGGATATCATGGAGATAAAGAAGAACTGGCAGACCTGATCGCCAGAAATATTACTGCTTATGACAATGAGAAACAGATCATCCAATACAGATGGACACCAGAGAAGGATACAACAGAGGATGCAGAGCTTGTTATAGATCTTTCCAGGGTGGAGGATATACCGGGAAGCTATGAGATATCCTGTTACGCAGAAGATGCGGCAGGCAACCGATCCGAAAGTTATACAATATGGATCGAACTGGAATAAACAATGGTTGAAGATATCCTGATATAAAGGAGAGAAGCATAATTGGAGATTAAGTCAGAAAATGAACAGAAACCCGGCTACGAGGTTCTGGCGGAAACAGAGGAACGGGTTATCCTGTTTGCTGCAGCGATGGATGGTGTGGAGGTTTCTGAAACAGAAAAGTCGCTGGACGAACTGGAGGAGCTGTTAAAGACAGCAGGAGCACAGTCGGTTGGACGTCTGATCCAGAGCAGGGACCGGGCAGCCAGTGACCTGTATCTTGGAAGAGGAAAGGTAGAAGAGCTTCGGAGCATGATCGCAATGTATGATGCGACCGGAGTGGTGTGTGACGATGAGCTGTCGCCGGCACAGTTGATGAATCTGCAGGATGCATTGGAGATCAAGGTTATGGATCGTACAATGGTCATCCTTGATATATTTGCGGCACATGCAGGCAGTTATGAAGGCAAGCTGCAGGTCGAGCTTGCACAGTTGAAGTTCCGTGCGACCAGACTGGTCGGAATGAGGGATTCCCTGTCACGTCTGGGTGGCGGAATCGGAACCAGAGGACCTGGTGAGAAAAAGCTGGAGATTGACCGAAGAGTGATCAGAGACCGTATATCCAAGCTGAAAGCGGATCTGCGGCAGGTGGAAAACCGACGGACGGAACAGCGAAAGCAGAGAAGCCGGACCGGAATCCCGGTTATCAGCATCGTAGGATATACGAATGCAGGAAAATCCACCCTGTTGAACAAACTGACGGATGCCGGAGTGTTGGAGGAAGATAAGCTATTTGCAACACTGGATCCTGCAACAAGGAATGCGGAGCTTCCGGCGGGGCAGCAGGTGTTATTTACGGATACAGTCGGATTCATCCGAAAACTTCCGCATCATCTGGTAGAGGCATTCAAGTCAACACTGGAAGAAGCCAGATACAGTGATGTGATCCTTCATGTGGTGGATGCATCGGATCCGAACTGGGATGATCATGTTGCTACAGTATATACAACGCTCAGACAGTTGAATATTGATGACGAGAAAGGCCGGCCGGTGATCACGGTATTTAACAAGATCGATAAGCTGCCGGAGGATGCCGATCAGTCATCGATCAAGGATCTGAGAGCGGATCGTATGGTTTATATGTCGGCAAGAACCGGAGCAGGTATACCGGAGCTGTTGTCGGTGATCGAAGAAGTTCTCCGGGATCAGAAAACCTATATCCGCCATACATTTTCCTATCAGGAAGCGGGAAAACCGGGGCTTATCCGAAAATATGGCGAAATGATCACAGAAGAATATCTGGAGGATGGCATTTTCGTGGAGGCGTATGTTCCGAAGAGCCTGATCGGGCAGCTTGGCTTGTCTGATGAGGATTAAAGGAATATAGAGGTATTAAAAGTAAATTAAAATCAGGCAAATGCTTTGACAAATCCGGAGATATCTACTAATGTAAGATTTGTCAGGGCTTAAGACAAATATAAACAGAAAGCTGATTTCTGTAACATATTTATTATGAAAGGAAAGACAAATGGACGAAAATAATATGAATCAGGGATTTCCAGAAAATCCAGACGGTTATCAGGCAGCTCCGAATAATGGGGAATATGCCAATTACAACGCAGATCCAAATGGGAATGCATATGGCGGTTACAACGCAGATCCAAATGGAAATGCATATGGCGGTTATAATGCGGATCCGAATATGGGTGGCTATGCAGACTATAATGCAGACGCAGGCAATGGCGGTTATGTACAGCCGGAAATGAATGCATATGGAGATCAGGTTCCATATCAGGTTCCTGCACCAAAGAAGAAAAAAGGCGGCAAGATCGCATTGATCTCACTTATCGCAGTGGTATTAGTTGCTGCAATTGTTGCTGTTGTATTCTTCCTTGTAAGAAAAACACCGGAAGAAGTGATCAAGAGTTCGATCAAGAAAACAATTACTGATACGGTAGATAAATCTCCGGTGGAGGAAGCAACCGGTATTTCAGAATTCAGTGATGACAAGATGGATTTTGATGTCAATATGACAGTCAATAGTATCTATCAGATGGATGGTATCGCAGGATCTAATCTGGATCTGAATGGTGCATTTGAGAAGCAGAGTGACAATTCATATAATATGAATCTGAATGGTTCTCTTTCAATCGCAGATCAGGCATTATCCGCAAGTGTGTATTGTGTTGACCGGGTGATTTATTTTGAATTGCCGGAATTATACAATGATGTGTTTAAGATGGATCTGGCATCTATGATGGATGCACTTGATACATCTGATCTTGATACAGATGCACAGAATAAAGTGAAGGAGCTGTATGAGAAATATATGACTCCTGCAAATGAGGATCTTAAGAAGGCAATTTCTTTTGATAAGGTCGGAAATGCAACAGTAGAGAATCACAATGGAGATTCTGTTTCCTGTAAACAGTATACAGTTACACTTCCAACTGCAGATGTAAAGGCATATGTTACCGCATTATGTAATTATCTGAATGCATATGCATCTGAATTTATAACAGATGAGCAGCTTGAGTCTGCTGACATAACAAGATCAGATCTTGCACAGATATTTAATTATGTACCAACCTATTATGGTATGCTGTTCTCAAGAGATTTTGTATTAAATGTATATGTAAAGCATAATGAAGTTGTTAAACTGGGTATGGATTACAAGTTTACTGTACTTAATGCAGAGGCCTCACTGGCAGTTGACTTTATGGGTACAGACAGTCCGGCTGATGATATCTATGCAGCACTTTCTGTTACAAAGGATGAAGAAGAACTTGCATCTGTTACGATCAGTGACAAGAGTGAGAATGGCAAGGGTTCATATACAAAGAAGCTGGAAGAGACAGTTGTTGTAAATGGAGAAACGACTGCAACCCTTACACAGAACAGTTCATTTGTAAAATCAACAAATGCATTTGAGAGCCATATGACAGTTTCAGTAGCAGAACAGCCTGTATTTGCTTATGATCTGACAGGAAGCCTGAAGGATATCAACAAAGGAAAGTCTTATACAGTTGCTATAGATTCCCTGAAGGTAACAAACGGTGATTCTACTGTATATGCAGATTTGAGCGGGGAGATTAAATTAGGTGATCTTGGTACTGAGATTAAGACACCGGATTCTTCCAAGAATGTGATCGATTATACAGAAATGACAGATGATTACATGCAGAATAATATGAACACAGACAATCTGGAAAAGATCGTATCTGCATGGAAAAAGGCACTTGGTTCATCAGCAGATATAAAGGATGATATCAGTCTTGGAGATCTGACATCTTCTGATATTGATCTTGGAGATATCTCAGACATTGAGGATGATTCTGAGATGGTCGTAGACAGTGCTGATATTGATGATCAGGACTATTCCGGCATCAAGATGTCAGGCGACAGCTATACGATCGCGATCAAGGATCCGTCCGGCTATGACCGTGGATATGCAGATGATTCTGAAGTTGATATTTACAATGATAAGTACAATGTATACTACACACTGACACCGGACTGTGATAAAGAAAAAGAATGCGAGAACTTTGAAGCATATTTTGATTATCTTGGAGAAGATGGCAAAGTAGTTGATAAGAAGATGGAGCAGGTTACAGGTGCAAATGGCCAGACACTGGACTGCTATGTAATAAATTCAGAAGTTTACGGAACAAATATCCGTGATTATTATTACTTCTATCCTGTCAACGACAAGGATTACCTGGTTGTAAATGTCAATGTATGGGCAGACGGAGAAGGCGAAGAAGTAAAGGCAGATATAACAGCCATAGCAGATGAGCTTGTAAATGATCAGGTCATTGATATACAGAAATAGCAGGAGAAAAGAATTCCGGGAGCACAGATGATATGAATGTAGTAGAAGTGAAAAGGGTAAGGATCGGTGAGGGCGCAACTAAGATCTGCGTACCGATGGTTGCACCGACAGACTATGATGTAGATGCGCAGATCCGTACGATCAAAAGATCTAAGACAGATCTGGTAGAATTCCGGGCAGACTGCTTTGAGGACTGTCTGGATATGGATATATTAACAAAGACGCTGGAAAAGATTCAGGATAAGTTATCTGAGTTCCCGATCATTTTCACATTTCGTACCAGAAGTGAAGGCGGCAGTCATGATATTACACCGGATCAGTACCGGGAAATGCTTCTGCATGTGATCAAAAGCGGATATGCGGATCTGATCGATGTAGAATATTTCTATGATATTCCATTCGTGACGGAAGTGATCGAGACAGCACATGCACATGGCGTAAAGGTTATCGTATCGAATCATGATTTTAAGACTACGCTACCGATGGAGCAGATCGTAAACCGGTTTAAAGATATGATCAATACCGGAACAGATATTGCAAAGATTGCAATGATGCCGGAAGATGGCTCGCAGGTTGTTGATATGATGCAGGCTGCAAAGGAGCTTCAGGAATCTGGAAATCAGACACCATTGATCGTTATTTCGATGGGTGAGCTTGGCGTATCCACAAGAACGACCGGAGAAATGTACGGAAATTGTATCTCATTCGCAACTGCGGGAATCCCTTCTGCACCGGGGCAGATCGATGTAGAAGCACTTCGCAGTCAGCTGGAAATGATACATAATATAATTGGCAGCTAAAGATGAAGGATGGAGACTGGATGGTTTTATTTGCAGAGAACAGGGATTTTTTTGCAGATAAGATTCTCCGGTCTTTCTTCTTATAGAACAGGAGAGATCAGCTTGAAAGAATATATTAATCAATATCTGGACAGATACAGGAAAGGGGATTATTACCCATGGCATATGCCGGGACATAAAAGGCAGGATGTATTTAAAGATGATTTCTGGGAAAATATGTTTCTCCGGGATTTTACGGAAGCAGAAGGGCTGGACGATCTTCATGAACCGGAGCTGTTCATGAAGGACAGTCTGGAGCAGATGCAGCGGTTTTATGGTACGGAGAAAACCTATATGATGGTAAATGGAGCCACCGGAGGCATCCTGACAGCCCTGTATGCCTGTGCACCGGAGGGGGAATCTGTGTTGATGGGACGGAATTGTCACAAATCGGTTTGCCATGCAGTCAGTCTTCTGAATCTGAAGCCGGAATATGTCGTACCGGAGTTGCTGCCGGGAACGGATATATTTGCAGATATCACACCGAAACAGATGGAACAGGCATTAAATGAACTAAAAAAAACGGACAGGCTGCCGGCTGTGGTTGTTATCACATCCCCAACGTACGAGGGCGTGATATCAGATATCTGTGGGATTAAAAATGTGCTTGAGCCATATAATATTCCATTGATCGTAGATGAGGCACATGGAGCACATCTCCCGTTTATGCCGAAACGAAATCTGTCAGCGGTCGCAGCAGGAGCAGATCTGGTCATACAGAGTACGCATAAGACGCTTCCTTCACTGACACAGACAGCACTTCTTCATGTGAACCGGAAGGAGCTGATTCCGAAGGTGGAGAGGTATTTGCATATTTTTCAGACATCATCACCCTCTTATCTGTTCACACAGAGCATGGAGAAAGCAGTCGTATATGCGGGGAATCATCCGGAAGTATTTGATGCATATAGAAAACGACTAAAGCATTTTCGAAAAAAATGTAAGGAACTGAGGCATATCAGACTGTTACAACCGAAGCAGACATGTTATGCTTATGATAAAGGTAAGCTTGTATTTACTGTATCAGGTGTGCACCCGGCAGAACCGGGAACGGACAGCCGGAACGACATTCCGGCTACAGGACCGTGGCTTGCGCATGTATTAGCGGCGGAATATCAGCAGGTGGTTGAGATGGCAGGAACGCATCATGTGATCCTGATGACCTCATTTGCAGATAAGAAAAAGGCATTTGAGCATCTCTATGAGATATTGAAACATATAGATTCGGAGCTGACAGAAGCAGCGGATAAAGCAGGAAGAAATGCAGATCAGATGAACCATGCAGATTCCATGTCGGTGCTACCGGATATGGAGAATGCCGTTTTATGTAGTACAGGGTTTCATCTGCCGGAGCAGGTTATGACGCCGGGAGCAGCGTGGAGACTGGATAGCAGCAGAGAGAAGCTGGCAGAGGCGGAAGGAAGCATAGCGGCAGATTATGTATATGCATATCCACCTGGAATTGCAGTTATAACACCGGGCGAGAAGATCGACGGGCAGGTGATCCGGGATATTACGCAGATGGTGGAAACCGGTCTGAATATGATCGGAGTCGAATATCAGACGGATGGGATCTATATTCCGGTTACAGAACCTGTGCGGTAAAGAAAACATCAAAAGTTCAGGTGTTTAGATGACGATCATTCATTTACAAATATGATTAAACACATAAAGGAGCATGGAATATATGCAGGGAATATTTATAACGATGGAAGGTCCGGACGGAGCCGGTAAGACAACACAAATCGAACTGTTAAAGGATTATCTGAATAAAAAGGGATATGATGTACTTATCACCAGAGATCCGGGCGGAAATGCTGTCAGTGAAGCGATCCGTGAGGTCATTTTGAATAAAGATTTTACAGAGATGGGATATATGACAGAGCTGTTATTATATGCAGCAGCGAGAGCACAGCTTGTAAAGGAGAATATCAAGCCGGCATTATCTGCAGGCAAAGCAGTTATCGCAGACCGTTTTGTGGATTCATCAGCCGTATATCAGGGAATCGGACGGGGACTTGGAATTGATACCGTTTATAAAGTAAATGAATTTGCCTTGCAGGGCATCCTGCCGGATATGACATTTTTAATGGACCTGGATGCAGAAGTCGGTATTGCCAGAAAGAAAAATCAGGCAGAGCTTGACCGTATGGAACAGGAAAGTCTGGACTTCCATAAGAAGGTTGTTGAGGGTTATAGAAGTCTTGCAGAAATGAGTCCCGATCGTATCGTAAAAGTCGATGCAGCTTTGCCAAAAGAGGCAATACATGATATAATAACTTCGTATGTAGAAAAATGGCTGGCAAGACCATAGCATAAGCAAGGAGAATAGCATGATAGAATTTTCTGAAATTATCGGACATGAGGATATAATCCAGCATTTTAAGAGAAGTATAGAGATGGGAAAGGTATCCCAGGGCTATATCATAAATGGAGAGGAAGGCAGCGGAAAGAAGACTCTGACGCGTGCCATAATCAAGACTCTGGAGTGTGAAGAAGGCGGAACGGAACCATGCTGCAAGTGCAAATCATGCAAGCAGATGGATACGGATAATCAGCCGGATGTTACATGGGTCACACATGACAAGCCAAATGTGATCTCGGTAGAGGAGATTCGTGATCAGGTAAATAAAGATATAACGATCAAACCGTATAGCAGCCGGTACAAGATCTATGTGATCGACGATGCACAGCTTTTAAATGCAAATGCACAGAATGCTCTGCTCAAGACAATCGAGGAGCCACCGGAGTATGCGATCATTTTCCTGCTGACCAGCAATATTGACAAGATCCTTCCGACGATCATTTCCAGATGTATCGTACTGAATATCAAGCCTGTCAGAGAGCGGGATGTACTGGATTACCTGATGAATGAGCTGAAGCTTCCAAAGGAAAAAGCAGATTTTTGTATGGACTTTGCGCAGGGAAATCTGGGTAAGGCGATCCGGCTTGCGACCAGTGAAGAATATAAAGAGATCATAGAGGATGTAACAGGCATTCTCCGCAGGATCCCGGATATGACAGTCGATGATATTATATTTGCGATCAAGAATATGAACCATCATAAGCTGAAGATCAGTGATTATATTGATCTGATGATGATGTGGTATCGTGACATCCTGATGTTAAAGATCACAGGAAATGCCGGACGACTGATGTTTAAGGAATATTATACAGATATCCGCAAACAGTCAGCTCACATTTCCTATGAGGGTATCGAGAATGTTTTAAAGGCGATGGATAAGGCGAAGATCCGTCTGGAAGCAAATGTTAATTTTGATGTGGCTATGGAACTTATGCTTCTGACTATAAAGGAGAATAAATAATGAAAGAGATCATAGGAGTCCGGTTCAGACCGAACGGCAAGATTTATTTCTTCTCACCGGGAGATCATGATGTAGAATGTGGACAGTTTGTTATCGTGGAGACTGCCCGTGGCGTTGAATTCGGCAAAGTGGTTCTGGGAAAGAGAAATATAGACGATGGCAAGATCGTATCTACTTTAAAGACCATCATAAGAGTAGCTACAGATGAAGATAAGAAGAAAAATGAAGATAACAAGGAAAAGAGCAAAAAAGCATTTGTGATCTGTAAAGAAAAGATCGCAAAGCATAAGCTTGATATGAAGCTGATCGAGGCGGAGTATACATTTGATAATAACAAGGTGCTGTTTTATTTTACAGCAGATGGAAGAATTGATTTCCGTGAGCTGGTAAAGGATCTGGCATCTGTATTCAAGACCAGGATTGAGCTCCGGCAGATCGGTGTCCGTGATGAGACCAAGATGGTCGGCGGTATTGGTATCTGCGGCAGGGAGCTGTGTTGCCATAAGCATCTTTCGGAATTTGTTCCGGTATCGATCAAGATGGCAAAGGAACAGAATCTGTCTCTGAATCCGACAAAGATATCCGGTGTGTGCGGCAGACTGATGTGCTGCCTGAAGCATGAACAGGACACATATGAATATTTGAATGAAAAACTTCCAAATGTTGGCGATTTTGTCCGTACAACAGATGGAAACAAAGGTGAAGTCTTATCTGTAAGCGTTCTTCGCCAGAAGGTAAGGATTGTTGTTACGGATAAGGATGACAATAAAGAGGTTATGGAATATCCGGTCAGTGAATTAAAATTCAAGCCGAAGAAACGCAGAAGTACAGAGCGTATCAGCGACGAAGAATATAAGGCATTGGAAGCACTGGAAGATAAGGGAGGGAAATCCAAGTTTGATGATTGATCTTCTCCCTGATGAACGAATCGATGATCTGCAATGCAAGGGACATCATATCATACAGAATCCGAATATGTTCTGCTTTGGTATGGATGCGGTGCTGCTTGCAAATTTTGTAAAGCACAGACGGGATGGCATGTACATGGATCTGGGAACAGGAACCGGTGTGATACCGATCCTGCTGGCGGCAAAAGAGCCGTCTGACGGCACCTGCCAATTTATCGGTCTGGAGATTCAGGATGCCTGTGCAGAGATGGCTGGAAGAAGTGTCCGATTAAATGATCTGGAACAGAAGGTTCGAATCGATCATGGAGATATCAGAGAGGTCTCCTGTAATTACAGGAAGGCCTTTTTTGATATTGTGACATCGAATCCTCCATATATCAGCGGAAATCATGGACTGACGAATCCGGATGAACCGAAGAATATTGCCAGACATGAAATCTGCGTGACGCTTTCGGATGTGATCGAAGCAGCAGCATATCTGCTGAAGCCGGGCGGCAGTTTCTATATGATACACAAACCATTCCGGCTGGCGGAGATCTTTGAAGGGCTGCTTGCAAATGGATTGGAACCGAAGCGGATGCAGCTCATTCATCCATATATTGATAAAGAACCGAATATGGTGATCGTAGAGGGCGTAAAGGGCGGTAATTCCAGAATCAAGATCGAGCCGCCGCTGATCGTCTATAAAGAACCGGGCGTTTACACGGAACAGCTTCTTGCCACGTATGAAGGAGAAGCAAAGAAATAAAACAGACAGAACAGGAGAATCTACATGGCGGGTATATTATATCTGGTCGCTACACCGATCGGGAATCTCGAGGATATGACATTCCGGGCGGTGCGTACACTGTCCGAAGTGGATCTGATCGCAGCAGAGGATACGAGAAACAGTATCAAGCTGTTAAACCATTTTGAGATTAAAACGCCAATGACCAGTTACCATGAATTTAATAAATATGATAAGGCGAAGGTTCTGGTGGACAAGCTTCTTGCAGGAACAAATATTGCCGTTATAACCGATGCAGGAACGCCGGGTATCTCGGATCCGGGCGAGGAGCTGGTACGGCAGGCACTTGCAGCAGGAGTAACCGTAACAGCTGTACCAGGGGCATGCGCCTGTATCACGGCGCTGATCTCATCGGGATTGCCGACCAGACGGTTTACATTTGAAGCATTTCTGCCACAGGACAAGAAAGAAAAGGCAGAGGTTCTTGCAGGATTAAAGGATGAGACCAGAACGATGGTGATCTATGAAGCACCACACCGGCTGCAGAAGACACTTGCGGAATTATTTGATACACTTGGCGACCGCAGGATCACACTTTGCCGGGAACTTACGAAACGGCATGAAACAATCGAACAGTTTCTGTTGTCGGAAGCGATCGCCTATTATGCAGAGCATGAGCCGAGAGGTGAATATGTGATGGTGATCGAGGGCATGGATGTGGCTGCAGCAAAAGCAGAAAAGCAGCAGGAATTTCTTTCGATGACGATAGAAGAACATGTTGCCATGTATGAGAAACAGGGCATGACGAAGAAGGATGCGATCAAACAGGCGGCAGCAGACCGTGGCGTTCCAAAGCGTGAAGTATATAATGTGGTTATGCGATAGAAATAAATAGTTGTAAAGTTCATGCCGGAATGATTCATGTGAGATGAAAATGGTGTTTTGCAGGCGATTATAAACAGATGAAAGGTGAAAGGGGTATAAGCATATGACGTGGTTGGAGATATCAGGAACAGTTGGCAGGGTGGCAGCCTGCCTTGGATTTTTTATTGCAGGTATGGTGATCTTCTATCTGCTGACAAAGGTGATCTACCGGATACCGGAGAAACAGCAGTTAGAGCGGCTGCATGAACCGGGAAAGTTCAGAAATGCAGGGATCATTATATTTGGTGGTCTGGCAGCAGTTTTATTTACCGGATTTTTCGGAATGGGGTTACAGGGGATTATTTATTTCCTGTTTCTGGCGGTTCTTACGGTAGTGACCTTTATAGATATGGATACCATGGAGATCCCGTTTATACTGAATGTCATTATTTTCGTGATGGGTGTGGTATCTCTGATCCTTCAGTTCGTGTCCGATGCAGCTCCGGGATCTGAGTTCCTTGCAATGGATGGGGTTACGATCGTATCCAGACTGATCGGTATGATCTGTATCAGTCTTCCGTTATATCTGATCGTTCTTATTATTCCGGAAGGCTTTGGCGGCGGAGATATCAAGCTGATGTTTGCTGCCGGCTTCTTGCTTGGCTGGAAGGCAACAGTAGTTGGTTTCTTTATCGGACTGATCCTTGGCGGAATCTATGGCGTGATCTGTCTGGTTCGCAGAAGCCATGGTAAAAACGATCATTTTGCATTTGGCCCTTTCTTAAGCGTAGGTCTGGCTATTACATTATTCTGTGGAAATAATCTCATGAACCGGTATATTGATTTCTTGAAAGCAGCAATGAACCCGGAGATATAAAGAGATAAATCCTGAGCTGATATTATTTATAGAAAAAACTGCTTGTGTATTCGGATGAGATTGAGTATACTAAAGGGTATGGATGTTTAACGCGTTAAAGCGTTTGAGCGAAAAAGTTGTAATATACGGAGGAATATAGGTATGCCAATTATAGATTATCTGGAAAGAAATGCCAGAGAATTTGGGGATGATGTAGCGCTGGTTGAGATTAATCCGGATGTCACAGAGACGAGAAGAGTGACATGGAGAGAATATGAGCTGATCGAGGCGAATCCAACCTGTCAGTATAGACGGGAGATCACATGGAATGTATTTAACGAGAAAGCCAATCGTTTTGCAAATCTTCTGGTTTCCAGGGGAATCCAGAAAGGAGATAAGATCGGTATCCTGATGATGAACTGTCTGGAATGGCTTCCAATCTATTTTGGAGCATTAAAGACAGGAGCTTTGGCAGTGCCGCTTAATTTCCGTTATGATGCAGAGGAGATCAAATACTGCGTAGAGCTTGCGGATGTGGATGTACTTGTATTTGGACCTGAATTTATCGGGCGAGTTGAGACAGTTGTAGATGAGATCGCAGAGAAGCGTATTCTGTTATATGCCGGTGGCAACTGCCCAACATTTGCAGAGGACTACGACAAGCTGACAGCAAACTGTTCCAGTACCTTTGAAAAGAGAGATATTAAAGACAGTGACGATGCAGCGATCTATTTCTCATCAGGAACAACAGGTTTTCCAAAGGCAATCTTACATAACCATGAGAGCTTGATGCATGCAGCTACAGTTGAGCAGAAGCACCATGGACAGACAAAGGATGATGTATTCTTATGTATTCCGCCTTTATATCATACAGGTGCAAAGATGCATTGGTTCGGAAGCCTGATCACAGGCGGAAAAGCAGTTCTGTTAAAGGGTGTTAATGCAAAGACGATTCTTCAAACTGTATCCGATGAACAGTGTACCATTGTATGGCTGTTAGTACCATGGGCACAGGATCTGCTGCTGGCATTAGAATCAGGGGAAGTAAAATTATCAGATTATAAGCTGGATCAATGGAGACTGATGCATATCGGAGCACAGCCGGTTCCACAGAGCCTGATCAAACGTTGGAAAGAATATTTTCCACATCACCAGTATGATACAAACTATGGTCTGTCAGAGTCTATCGGACCGGGTGCGGTACATCTGGGCGTAGAGAATATCGATAAAGTTGGTGCGATCGGCGTGCCGGGATATGGTTGGCAGGTGCGTATCGTAGATGAAGATGGTAAAGATGTGAAGCAGGGAGATGTTGGAGAACTGCTATTAAAGGGACCTGGCGTTATGACCTGTTATTATAAGAATCCGGAAGCAACGGCTGAGACATTAAAGGATGGATGGCTGTATACCGGAGATATGGCAGAGCAGGATGCAGATGGCTTCATCTATCTGGTTGACCGTAAGAAGGATGTTATCATCAGCGGTGGTGAGAATATTTATCCGGTACAGATCGAGAATTTCCTGAGTAAATATCCAAAGGTCAAAGACGTAGCAGTTATAGGACTTGCAGATCCACGACTTGGTGAGATCACGGCAGCGATCATCGAGACAAAGGACGGTGTGGAATGTACCGAAGATGAGATCAATGAATTCTGCAAGGAGCTTCCAAGATACAAGAGACCGAGAAGAATTATTTTTGAGGATGTACCGAGAAATGCAACCGGTAAGATCGAGAAGCCGCTGCTTCGTAAGAAGCATAAGAGCGATAACCTTGTTGCAGCCGAGAATAATGCATAAAGAGATCACAGATCGTGGTATTATACAGATAAAGAATGCAGAATCTGATATGTATTCTTTACAAATCCAGATGTGTGTGCTTAAATATATAGTCGGAATTACAAAATACAACAGGAAGGTAAGATGATCATGAAGACACCATTTGTAACAAAAGCACAGGTTGATGAGATGATTAAGAAATACCCAACACCATTTCATCTTTATGACGAAAAAGGAATCAGAGAAAATGCAAGAAAGTTATATCAGGCATTTTCATGGAATAAGGGATTTAAGGAGTTCTTTGCGGTAAAGGCAACCCCAAATCCTACTATTCTTCGTATTTTAAAGGAAGAAGGATGCGGTACAGACTGCTCATCACTGACAGAGCTTATGATGTCAGATAAACTGGGATTTACCGGAGACGAGATCATGTTTTCATCCAATGATACGCCGGCAGAGGAATTCATCCTTGCAAAGAAGCTTGGTGCAACGATCAATCTGGATGATTTCACACATATTGACTTCCTTGAAAAGACAGCAGGAATTCCCGAGAAGATCTGCTGCAGATATAATCCGGGTGGAACATTCTCTATTTCTACAACGATCATGGACAACCCCGGAGATGCCAAGTATGGCATGACCAAGGATCAGATCATTGAGGCGTATCGTATCCTGAAGGGCAAAGGTGTAAAGAGATTTGGAATGCATGCATTTCTTGCAAGCAATACAGTGACGAATGACTACTATCCGGTTCTTGCAAGAACCTTATTTGAGGTAGCGGTTGAGATTAAGGAAAAGACAGGCGTAAAGCTTGACTTTATCAATCTGTCAGGCGGCGTAGGTGTTCCGTATACACCGGATAAAGAGCCGAATGATATCCTTGCGATCGGCGAAGGCGTAAGAAAGGTATACGAGGAGATCCTGGTTCCTGCAGGAATGGGTGACGTAGCCCTTTACACAGAGCTTGGACGATTCATGTTGGCTCCTTATGGCCATTTGATCACAACAGCGATTCATGAGAAACATACACACAAGGAATATATCGGTGTAGATGCATGTGCAGTTAATCTGATGCGGCCTGCCATGTATGGTGCATATCACCATATTACAGTTCTTGGTAAAGAGAATGAACCATGCGACCACAAATACGATGTAACAGGTTCGCTGTGTGAGAATAATGATAAATTTGCGATTGATCGTATGCTTCCAAAGATCGATATGGGAGATGTTCTGGTAATTCATGATACAGGTGCACATGGCTTTGCAATGGGATATAACTATAACGGCAAGCTGAAATCCGCAGAGGTTCTCCTCTGTGAAGACGGCAGTACCAAACTGATCCGCAGGGCAGAGACACCGGATGATTATTTTGCTACATTAGACGGCTTCTGGAATGTGGATCTGAACGAAAAATAAGTTCACCTGAGACGCTTGAGAATCGTTGTGCCGGGTTATAGAAAAAAGCAAAAAAAACAGCCATTTTGGAGAAATATTTGTTCCCAAAATGGCTGTTTTAGTTTATACTGAATTTTAGTCAGGCTTTTTCAGGTTCCGGGTAATCAATACCAAATGTGTCAACAGTTACGGAAGCCATTTTCTGTTCTTTTACAGGACGATCACCGTAAGTTGTTCGGGTTGTTGCAATCTTATTTACAACATCCATTCCTTCGATTACTTTGCCAAATGCAGCGTATGCACCGTCTAAATGAGGAGCGGCCTTGTGCATGATAAAAAACTGGGAACCTGCAGAATCCGGTCGCATGGAACGAGCCATGGAGAGAACACCTTCAGTGTGCTTCAGGTCGTTCTTGAAGCCATTCTGTGAGAATTCACCTTTAATGCTATAGTTTGGTCCGCCCATTCCGGTTCCTTCCGGGCATCCGCCCTGAATCATGAAACCATTGATGATACGGTGAAAGTTCAAACCATTGTAAAAGCCTTTTTTTACGAGTGAGATAAAGTTATTAACTGTATTAGGAGCAATGTCCGGGTACAGCTCAGCCTTTATAACATCACCGTTTTCCATTGTAATTGTTACTATTGGATTTGCCAAAATAAATCGCATCCTTTCATTTATGATGAGGCTATCATATCATTACAGGCTTTACAAAGTCAATGTTGGATGCATTGTTTTGGGTTGGGGTATATTTTTTATTGGGGAATAAAAAGTTACAAACAGAAAAAGGAGAAACGCAGAGTGAAGAACGGAAAAGGTATTAAGGTAATTATTGTATTGGTCGTCGTTATTGCCCTTGTTGTGATAGGCGGATTAAAGATTAAAAATGTCTATGATGGATTTATGGGTGAGTACAAGGGGACGGAGAGCGCATCGGGAACAGATGTAACGATCGAGATTCCGGAAGGAGCATCGTCAAAGAAGGTGGCAGCGATCCTGCATGACGCCGGACTGATCAAGTATGAATATGCATTTGTATTACGAGTGAAAGAATCAGAATACAGAGGACGGATCCAGCCCGGTACATTTACACTGAACACCGGAATGAGTACACTCGAGATGATAGAAGAACTTTGTTATGTAGAACCTGTCAAGGAAGTTGTTGATACACTGACGATACCGGAAGGATACAGTATCGAACAGATCGCAGCAAAATGCGAGGAGCAGGATATTTGCAGCTCGGAGGAATTCCTGAATGAAGTAAAGAACGGAAATCATCAGATCCCGTTCAGTACCGGAGACATGAATACAGATGGTGCGAAGTACGACCTTCAGGGATATCTGTTTCCGGCAACCTATGATATTTATGAAGATACGACTGCGGCAAGTCTGATTGATACGATGCTGGAAAAATTCCGGAGCGTTTATACCTCAGAATACAGTGCCAAGGCAGCAGATCTTGGATATACAGATTATCAGATCCTGATCATGGCATCAATCGTGGAACGTGAAGCAAAGATTGACAGTGAGAGACCAATCATTGCAGGTGTTATCTATAATCGTTTAAAGATCGATATGATGCTTCAGATGTGTCCGACGGTTCTGTACCCTCTGACAGACGGAATGTATGATAAGTCAGAGGTTACTTATGATGATCTGGAGATCGAATCACCATACAACACTTATAAAAATACCGGACTTCCGGTAGGACCGATCTGCAATCCGGGTCAGGCATCGATAGAGGCTGTATTATATCCGGATGAGAACGATTATCTGTATTATCATACCAGTAATGCCGGAGATGGAAGCCATATCTTCTCATCCACATATGATGAACATATTAATACGCAGTAATGTATTGGTCAGATTGCCGATTTCTTTTTAAAAAGACTTGCGATATATGGTGAAATTATATATACTTATAGAGTATGCATGGACAATGGGATAATTTGTTACCTTATATGCACAGCAGAACGTGTGATAGGAGGATTGTTTGATGAGAAAAGTGAATTTCAAAGTAAGAAATATAGGCTCTGAAAAGTATTTGTCTTATGTTTTGGATGATGAGACAGATCTGGATGAAGAGTTGCTTGATTACCTTGATGATAATAAAATTGCAGAACTCATTGATATCATTTATGAAGAAGATGATGAGAATGATTATCTTACATACAATATAACGGACAGAACAACAGTTGGAGCACTCCTTTCAGGCACGGTACATGCAGAGATGATGCTGGGTATAATCAGAGGGGTTGCATCAGGAATTATGAATATGCGTGATCTGGGAATCCCTGTTTCATATGTTATTCTGAATAAGGATTTTACATATGTAAATCCTGTAACGTTTGATGTAAAGATGATCTGTATTCCGGTAGGATCGGATGTGGCAGCAAATGCGGAATTTAAGGCTTTTGTAAAAGGCCTGATTCTGAATGCAACATATGCGGACGATGAAGATTGTAATTATGTTGCTAAGCTTATAAATATGCTGAATGTAGAGAAGTTCACGATCCGTGGTTTTGTAAGTCAGATCACAGAGCTGATGGAGGCTGCCGGATTACAGGTAGAAGAAGAATTTATGGATGTTGGAGATTCCGGCGTGGAGGTTTCTCAGGGTGTGGATATTCCACAGGGTGATACCTCTCTGGATGATCTTCCGGAATTTAAGGATATATCATTTGACGATGATGACGATGATGGCCTTGAGATGTACGAGGAAGAACCGACAGAAGAGAATACGATCTTCAAAGATCTGGATTTGAATGCAGATGTTGACAGCGCACTGAATTCTGTAAATATGGATCTGTTCGATGAGAGTAATCTGGAAGAGCTTACACTGGATGAAGATGCAGAGTTAGAAGAAACGGCTCATGATGAGGCAGAACCGGAAACAGAAGAAGCAGAGGCAGAAGATATTAAGCCTGCGGCAGAGATTCCGATAGAGACACCGGAGGAGGCAGAAGAGTCAGAAGGTATGACAGAGATGCTGACGGGTGCTGATCTGGCGGACATCGGTGAAGAAAAGCCACATGCATTTAATATCAAGGAGATTGCACATACTGCTGAGGGTGTGACAGAAATTTCTGCTGAAAGCAAGATGGAAGAAAAACCGGTATTGATCGATACTCAGGATCTGGATAATCTGATCGAGAAACCACCGGTTATGAAGAACATAAGAATCAACCGTGCAAAGATCATTCAGAAGGCTTCTGTTGAGATGGAGGATGATGAGGTTATTGATAATCCAACGGAGCAGATCCGGGGAGCGGGTGACGTAGATGAGGCGAATGCAGTAGAGCCTGAAACCCTTACAACACCGGTTCCTGTTGAAGAAAAGGAAGAGCCTGAAACAGGAGCGACCGGAACAACGGTTGAGCTTACAGGTGGCATGAGTGTTGTACAGGATCAGACACCGGAGGAAGAGAAGAAGCCTGCACCGGGTGTGCCGAAGGCAATGCCATATATTATCCGTGTAAACACAAAGGAACGTGTTATGGTAAATAAGGCAGTATTTAAGCTTGGTAAGGCAAACCGTGGTGTTGATTTCACAATTGACGGAAATGGTGCGATCAGCAGAGTACATGCGATTATTTATCAGAGAGATGACGGTTGTTACCTGAAAGATAACAAAGCGACAAATGCTACACTGGTAGATGGCGTGAAGCTGGAAGAAGGTCAGGAAGTTAAGCTTAAGAATGATGCGACGATCACAATCGGCGGAGAAGATTTCATTTTCAAATTAAGCTAATATATATTATCACCCGGATCGGGTGAACACGAGCAGGTAGGAATACCTGCTTTTGGTGTATACATGGAAAATAATTATCCGGACAGTATTGGAATTTCCGGATCATGAATGGAGAGAGGGACATGAAGAAGAACAAAGTATTACTTACAAAAACGGGAGATACATATAACTGCAGATATGTGCTGGATCAGACTGATATTATTGATGAAAAGGTAGATAAGGGTGTGAGTGGAAAATTTCCACAGATCATACCGTGCAGACTGGAAGAGAAAGATAATCAGAGAGAATTTATTTATGAGATTGGCAACAAGGTACAGTTGACTGAGTTCCTCAAGAAAGAGATCAACAAGAAGCAGATGCTGACATTACTGTATAACCTTTTAAGCGGTCTGGAAGCATTTGGAATGAACATGATCTCATTAAGCTATGTTGCCAAGGATATCCAGTATGTGTTTGTTGCTCCTGAGAGCCTGAATGTTTATTTTATTGTTGCAGGTGTCGATAAGGAGATCACGGATCTGAATGAGGTTCGCAATTTTGTAAAAGATGTTATCTGTAATGCACATTATTTTGAGATGGATCGGGATAATTATGTAGCAAGACTGATCACATTTACGAATAAACTTGGAACATTCTCAGTTGGTGATATGAAAGAATTTGTCAATCAGCTTCTGATTGATATGGGAATCCACATAGAGGAAGAAAAGAAAAAAACAGAGAAAAAAGAAGAAAAAACTGCAAACGACAAGGTAAGCCGTATTGGTGTTATGCAGAATAATGCAAAGATGGTACAGCCTGGTGCTTCTGCCAGAGGATCAGTGCCACCAATGCCAAACCGTCAGGTACCACCGATGCCGAACGGACAGCCAATGCCGGGACGGCCAATGCCAATGCAGATGGGACCGGATGGCAAGCCAATGCCGGGACGGCCAATGCCACTGCAGATGGGACCAGATGGCAAGCCAATGAACGGACGGCCGATGCCGGGACGGCGAATGCAAATGCAGATGGGACCGGAGGCCAAGCCAATGAACGGTCGGCCGATGCCGGGACGGCGAATGCAAATGCAGATGGGACCGGAGGCCAAGCCAATGAACGGTCGGCCGATGCCGGGACGGCGAATGCAAATGCAGATGGGACCGGAGGCCAAGCCAATGAACGGTCGGCCGATGCCGGGACGGCCAATGCCAATGCAGATGGGACCGGATGGCAAGCCAATGAACGGTCGGCCAATGCCGATGCAGATGGGACCGGATGGCAAGCCAGTGAACGGTCAGCCAATGCCGGGACGGCCAATGCCAATGCCGGGACAGCCAATGCCAATGCAGATGGGACCGGATGGCAAGCCAATGAACGGACAGCCAATGCCGGGACGGCCAATGCCAATGCAGATGGGACCGGATGGCAAACCAATCGTGCCGCCAATCCCAAATCGTCCGGCACCATCAATGCCGGAAAAGAAACCGGAGGCAACACCGGTACCACCGATGCCGGAAAAGAAACCGGAGGCAGCGCCGGTACCACCGATGCCGGAGAAGAAACCGGAGGCAGCACCGGTACCACCGATGCCGGAGAAGAAACCGGAGACAGCACCGGTACCGCCGGTTGAGGAGAAGAAGCCTCAGGTGCCAGTGCCATATCTGTTAAGAATAGCAACAAATGAAAAAATATATATAAATAAACCTGAATTTTCAATAGGAAGATCTGCAACCAAAGCAGATTATACAGTAACAGACAATTCAGATGTCAGCCGGATCCACTGCATCATTGAGAGAAAGAATGGTGTCAGCTATATCAGAGATAATGCCTCCACAAATGGTACATTTGTGAATGGACAGAACATAGCTGGACAGAAAAATGTATTTTTGACAAATAATGCAAAGGTTTCTCTGGGTGATGAAGGTTTCATTTATTTTGTCAGATAAGGATATGGGGATAATAATCAGGAGAAGCGTATGAAATATAGAGCGGCATATCACACAGATGTGGGTATAAAAAAGAAAAATAATCAGGACTCTCTTGCAATCAAGATTGCAGAGACTCCGAATGGACAGGCTGCCTTTGCGATTATCTGTGATGGCATGGGCGGACTGGCAAAAGGAGAGCTTGCAAGCAAAGAGGTCATAAATGCATATTGTGGCTGGTTTGAACATGATTTTGTAAAACTGGTCAGAACAGGAACATTTAATACAGCGATCTTGAAGGAGCAGTGGGATCGCATAGCTGTAACAGAGAATGAAAAGCTGAAAGCATATGGTGAAAGTCGGGGAATTATGATCGGAACCACGTTGTCAGCCATTCTTATGTATGAGGACAGATATTATATTATACATGTGGGCGACAGCCGGGTATATGAGTTGACAGATAAAATGGAGCAGCTTACACAGGATCAGACATTGGTTGCAAGGGAGATCGCAGCAGGAAGACTGACCCCGGAGCAGGCAGAAACAGACAGCAGACGAAGCATACTGTTACAGTGTGTAGGCGCATCACCGGTAGTGGAACCTGATTTCATCAGAGGTTATATTACACAAAATGCATCTTATTTGTTATGTTCGGATGGATTCAGACATAAGATAAGCGGAGATGAGATTATGGCGAAACTCAGTCCGTTGGCAGCACCAGATGAAGATAAGATGAAAGAGGGCTGTATTTTTTTAACAGATCTTGTAAAGTACAGGAAGGAAACAGACAATATAACAGTATTGCTGGTCAAGGCTGAGTAGTGGGGAGATAAGATGACAGAATTAGGAACAGTATTAGATGGAAAATATGAAATACTGAAAAAAGTTGGTCAGGGTGGAATGTCAATTGTTTATCTGGCGATGGATAACCGTCTGAATAAACAGTGGGCTGTAAAAGAGATAAAGAATGATGGTTCCAAGAGTGTAGAAACACTTTTAAAAGGATTGGAGCGCGAAGCAAATATCCTGAAAAATGTGGATCATCCGGTATTGCCTCGAATCGTTGATATCATAAATGAGAATGGAACGATTTATGTAATCATGGATTTCGTAGAAGGTAAGCCGTTAAATGAAGTTCTGAAGGCAGAGGGTGCACAGAAGCAGTCCGATGTAATTGAGTGGGGTCGTGCGCTTGCCAGTGCACTTGATTATCTGCACTCCATGAATCCACCGATCATATACAGAGATATGAAACCATCCAATGTTATGTTAAAGCCGGATGGTTCAGTAAAGCTGATCGATTTTGGAACAGCAAAAGAGTACATAATTGAAAATAACGCAGATACGACAGCGCTGGGTACCAGAGGATATGCAGCACCGGAGCAGTTCGGTGATGCGCAGGGACGTGGTATCTATAATACTGATGCCAGAACGGATATTTATAATCTGGGTGCGACGCTGTATCATCTGGTAACCGGAAAGAATCCATGTGAGCCACCATATGAGATTAAACCGATCCGTCAGTGGAATCCAATGCTTTCATCTGGTCTGGAGCAGATCATTATCAAGTGCTGCCAGTCAAATCCAAATGACAGATATCAGTCCTGTTCAGAACTTCTGTATGCGTTGGATCATTACAATGAGTTGGACAATGAGTACAGAGCAAAGGCAAAGAAAAAGCTGGTTACATTTGGCGTGATGGCAGGATTATCCCTTCTGTCTGTTGGCTGTGCCATTTTTGGCGGGGTAAAGAAGAATGAGATCAAGGAGAAGAACTACAGCAACAAGATACTGGAGGCAGAGGATGCGCTGCAGGATAATGATATAAATGGAGCAATCAAGATCTATAAAGAAGCAATTGCTCTGGATGAATCATCCTCAGATGCCTATCTGGGACTTCTTGATACGTATGCATATTATTATGATATGGATCAGAACACTGACACTGTGTCCGAGAACGTGGACAGTGGAGCAAAATTAGGTGCACGTTACGTCACCAAGTATATTGACAAGGTAAATGCAGATGTTGTCTATGAGGTTGCGATCATTTATTACAACGAAATCCAGGATTACAAAGCTGCAATGCAGTATTTTAATCAGGTAAATGATTCGGCAAACTTCCCGGATGAGACAGCACAGGCTGCATACTATTCGGCAATTTGCGAGAATAAGATCAAGAAGAATTCCAATTTTGCAAACAGTAAAGAGAATCTGGTTAATTTTGAAACTTATAACAGTGAGGAACTGGAAGATACAAATCCAAGCAAATATGTAAATTATCTGAATATCGCTTCTATCTATGTTGATAATCTGGGAAGTGATACGGCAGATATGCCGCAGAGAACGATTGCATTGCTGACGGAGGCAAACGAAAAGCTGGATGAAAACAGTACAGCACTTTCCAATGCACTTCCGGAGGATCGTAATGTAAAATATTACACGGCACAGTATGCGAGAATCCTGTATTCCGTATATTCCTATCAGGCAAAGAATACAAATGTAGATGCAGAGAAGGAAACCTATTATCTGAGTGCAATCGACTCACTTAACCGTTATCTGGCAAGTATCGATATCACGGATCCAAATCTTCCGGATACAACAAAGAAATCATATGTAAAATATATGAAGGAAGAAGCGGAAACTTACATAGCGCTTGAAAAGATCAGCGACAATAAGGATTATTATGATCAGGCTGAAAAGGTATACAGTTCCGCAGAGAGCAGCATGGGAACGGTTGATAATGCAGCCGATATTTATGTCAGTCATCTGACATATCTGTATGACCGGTATTCCGGAGAATACGGATCCAATCCGAAACGCTGGAAGCAGGATGGCATCCAGAAGATCAAAGCGGTATACGATGCGGGCAGTAAGATCAATATTCTTGTCTCCCGTGGTAATAATGAATGGAACTCGTTGATCGTAAACTCTGCAATTTCTGATATTATAAATGGAAATACTGCAGTGACAGGGAGTGAGGAGTGATAACAATGAATGAAACGATATGTAATGTAATGTTATTCGGCGGTATAGCTCTTGCAGTTGTCTTTGCAGTGATAGCAGTTATATTATTTGTAAAACTGGATATCCCGAAGGTGATCGGAGATCTTTCCGGAAGCACAGCCAGAAAACAGATCAAAGAGATCCGCGAAAAGGGTTATGAAAGCTTACAGGGAAGCGGTGCTTCCAAAAAAGATGCGATCAAATCAAAGGGCAGTACCAGTAAGATCGAGGTGCGTGATATCAAGGGCAAGTCAGCATCCGAAGAAGTTTCCAGGAAAGGAAATGAGAGATATAAGAAGGCTGTGGATGAGTTGAATAAGAGCAGAAGCCATCATCATACCAGACCGGAAGAAGCAGATTCTGAGAAAGCAACCGATATCCTGAGACCGGAAGAGGATTACGAAAAAGAAACCGACATCCTGAGACCGGAAGAGGATTACGAAAAAGAAACCGACATCCTGAGACCGGAAGAGGATTACGAAAAAGAAACCGACATCCTGAGACCGGAAGAGGATTACGAAAAAGAAACCGACATCCTGAGACCGGAAGAGGATTATGAGAAAGAAACTGATGTCCTGAGATCAGAGGAGGATTATGAAAAAGAGACCGATGTTCTTCGGGCGGATGATGAATATGAGCGTGAGACTGATATTCTGACATCAGAGGATGAAGCAGATGCGGCAACGGATGTCTTAAGTACAGACAGTGATGCAACAGACGTATTAAGCACCGATGATGATGCAACCGATGTTCTCACTATGGATACAGAAGCTTCTGACAGTAGTGAGACCGATATACAGGGTGAAGAAGCTGAGAAATTCCCACTGTTAGTTGATGTTGTTGTAGTTCATACGGATGAATCGATATAGAAGGGAGTGACCAAAATGAAGAAAAACAAATATTTACATCGTTTTGTGGCTTTGGTCATGACGGCGGTTATGCTGTTATCACTGGTGGTAATTGATAACAGAATCGGAATGAAAGCAGAAGACGAATATACAAAAGAAGTGATCAATCTTGAAACGTATATTCCCAAAAAAGTTACATATAAGAAAAATAAAGATGGAAGCGTAAAGACAGGCAGTGTAGAAGAGGTTGAGATTTCTGTTCCGGAAGAGACTGCTGTCACATTTAAGGGTGACTACCTGATGCAGGAACTGGATGCATCTGATAAGAAGCAGATTATAGCAACATCCTGTGATGCATCGGATAAGAAGACCACAAAGCAGGCTTCGGAGATCGAGGAGATTCGGATCACAGATTCAGAGGATGAATATCAGTATGCAGTGTATAAAGCAGCAGATGAGAAGGATACTTATGAATTTGCGGGGATAATACGTGTATATGGAGAAAATGCTGAAAATGGGGATAATCTATCTGTTGCTGGACCAACTATGCATATTTCAGCAGAGGCGGGAAATAAAAGCATTCCACAGATAAATGATAAAAATGGAGATAGTTTTTATTATGCTGAAAAAGGGGATGTTGTGTCTGTAAAGGGGTATGTGTCAGATGGAACGGAACAGGTTGACGGATATATAAAACAGACACCGGAAGATCCGGCGGATATTGTTAAACTTACATATACATTAAATGGTGGAAATGAGAAAGAAATACCAATCGGTAAAGATGGTGGAGCCTTTGATGTAAAGGTTCCGGAATCCGGATCATATGTATTTACAGCATATAGCAGGGAAGGGAAAAAGGTATTTATTCCGGTGACGATCCGGTATACTTCAGATATTCGGATTCAGGATGTAACGGTAGATGAAGATTCTGAATTAAAGATTACGGAAGGGATACTTGGTGAGTTCCTGAATAAAAAGGGTGATGGTATTCGTGTAACGGTATCGGCGCTTGAGGATATAGGCGACAGTAATTTTGCAGATCTGGATCTGGAATATTGTTTTGTGAATGGAACGACCATGAATAACTGGCAGTCGGTATGTATGGATAAAGATGGAGATACCGGTATCTGCAGTAAAACGGTATTGATTCCGAAATCGTCTGTAGCAGGTGCGGATTATAAAGTAATCTTCAGAGTCACAGATCATATATATGAATCTATCGGTACTTACAAATTTGATGAAAATGGATCATTTGTATATATCGATGAAAAAGCACCAGAAATTACAAAGGGCTCTTTCCGTGGCATAAAGGGAAACGATAGTGCAACGATTTCGATCCAGAATTATACATATGATGCAGATACATGGTTCAGTGGTGCAGAACTGACAGGAGTAGCGGCAGTTGAGGATTATGCACCGATCGATACGGCAAGGATCAGCCTTGATGGTGAGATCATTGAAACTGTAACAGATATATCAGCAGATGCAAATCAGTATTCTTATACATATGATAATATTCCGATTTCCGCTCTGGTAGATAAATCAGGAAAACATACAGTCTTATATGAGGCAGTAAACCGTCTTGGTCAGACCGGTACCAAAGAGATCACATTTAATCTGGATACAAAAGCTCCACAGGCACTTATCCTGAGTCAGGCAAATGGTGGTGTATCACTGCAGGATCAGGCAGAATATACTGTAACAGCCAAGACAGGAGAGACTTTGATATTCCGGATTTCTGATGCTGACAGTCAGATCGATACGGCTAAAACAAAGGTCTATGTAAATGGTGAGGAAGTTACATTGACCGGAGATGAACTGTCACTGCCGGATGTTGGTGTGTATAAAGTAACACTTGACGCATATGACTGTGCCGGAAATACAACAAAGAAAACGGTAACCGTTTATGTGAATAAAGAAACATTACAGGATTCTTTGACAGTTTCCTCCGAGGGGAAAACAATAGATGCAAAGGATCAGGCACTGGTATATGCCGGACATAATGGAAGTGCAACAACGGTTACATATAAAGTAACAGGTCTGGATCTGGATGCCGATGATATTGTAAAGACGGTAACAAGAAAGGCTCCGGATGCCGCAGCGTCTGCTGCCGGTATTGAAGTAGCACCGTCCAGAACAGATATATCAGCAAATGGAAATCTGAAAACCGTTACACTGACCTATGATCTGACGACAGAGGGTGTGTATGCATTCCACTTTACATCAAAGCATCATTATGTGGCTGCGAATGAAGATGCAAACACAACGGATGCATCCATTCAGGTGTTATATGACAAGACAGCTCCATCAATAGCAGCAATGGAATTTGCCGGAGCAAAGGCATCAGCAGATGGTATTTATTATTTCAGTAAAGATCCTTCCATTCATATAACGGCTGAGGATGCGTTTTCACTGGGTGATTACAAGGTCACAGATCAGGTGGGAAATACCATTCTTACAGGAAATATAGCTGCGAATGGGGATAAAACATTTGATAAAACACTTGTATTAACAAATGGAATTGAAGAGAATAAGATTTATACGATCATATTCTATATCAGTGATAAATCAGGAAATATTGCAACAAAATCCAATGAAAATGGGGTTGCATACCGGTTTGCGGTTGATACTGAAAAGCCAGCGGTTGATATTGCAGATAAAGAATCCACAAACAGTCTGAAGCTTACGCAGTACTGGAATGGTTCAGATGTAACAGTAAAGGCGTCTGCATCTGATAATTTTCTGATCAGCAGGATTACTGCATCAGCAACCTGTGACGGCAAGGCTGTTGCAGATCAGGAGCAGAAGATGGATCTGGAGACCGAAACGATCGGTCAGACCATGAATGCATCCTTTATTTACAAAAAAGCCGGTGTATATGAAGTTACAGTAACAGCATATGATGAGGTTGGCAACACAAAGACTGCAAAATGTACCTTTGTTATCGACAATGAACTGGCAGATATCAGCTTCTCCGGTATTCCGGTAAGTGGTGTTTATAAAAATGATGGTACACAGACGATTACAGTTAAGGCAGCAGATGATTATGGCATTGCAGCTTCCGATGTGGTTGTGAAGGTAGTGTATGAAACTTACGACTATGATGCAACGACAGGTGCCGGAGTAAAGGGTGAAGAGATCATCACAGCAAAGAACAGCTCGGATCAGACAGTTACAGCTACGATCAAAAACTGTAAGGTTATTGATGGAAAGCCAATGAAATATTACATTGCGGTAAGTGCAACTGATAGATCCGGCAACAGCTCAGAAAAGAGAAGCAAGACCTTCTATTATGATCCATATAAACCGGAAGTAACGGTAGAACCGGCAATCGCGGGTACCGGAACAAAGTATTATAATGACAAGGTCAGATTCAATATTACAGTGGCAGAGCAGTTTGAACTTGGCGCAAATGTATATGTGTTAAATACAGACGACTATAAGAACTGCAAATCAGAAGCCGATTATGCTGCAAAAGCATATAAGACATTTTCTTATAAAGATGTAAAGCAGAAAACATTTGGTTTCACTGTATCAAAGGCTGATCGGTATAAATGGACGGTTGTAGCAGTAGATGCATCCGGAAATGCAGCAACAGTATCCGATATCCGGTTCACGATCGATACAGAGAAGCCTCTGGTCGAGATTGAAGGTGTTCCGGATGACAAGAAGTCAACCGGTACAACGATCCGTGTTGTGATCACAGATAATGAGAGACTGGATCCGGAAAGCTTTAAAGTCGTTGAGTGTTATAAATATTTTGATGGTACAGAATACATTGAGAAGGAACTCAAGATCAAGCAGGTAGGTGCAAAGGAATTAGAGGCATCTGCATACTGCGGACAGAAGAGCGGCAAGGCATGTTCCTATGTATTTAAGGTAACCGGTAAAGACAGAGCCGGAAATGATGTGGAATATGAAATCAATGATTCCAGATTCAAGGTCGATTCCACACTTCCGGATATCGTGCTGGATCGCTATCCGGATTCTGAGAATGATGGTTACTACAACAAGAACGTAAGCTTCAAGTTCACAGTAACAGAGCAGTTTCCATTAAAAACGAAGATCACAGTAAGTGATAAGAACAAGGACGTGAATGGAGACGAAGATGAGACATACGTTCTGAATGAGACAACCGGAACTTACACAGTAAAGAGAAAAACACCTGGTGTATATAACCTGACGATCAAGGCAGTGGATGCATTTGGAAATGTAAACTATGTAAGAGATATTAAGTTTGTGATCGATAAGGAAAGCCCGGTAGCGACAATTGAAGGTGTACCGGAGAATGGTCTGACACAGGGTACAAATGTGAAGATCACAGTTACAGATAATCAGAAGCTGTTGTTGAAGGATTTCCAGATCACAGAGTATTACAAATGCTTTGATGAAAGCAAATATACACAGAAGAAGCTGGCGATCAAGAAGGTGGATGGCAAGACACTGGAGGCTTCTGCATATTGCGGTCAGAAGAAGGGAAAAGCCTGCTCCTATTACTTCAAGGTAACAGGAACGGATAAGGCAGGCAATAAGGTTTCATACGATGTAGCAGGTTCCCGCTTCAAGGTAGATGCAACAAAGCCGAAGGTAACGATCACACCACGGCTGGAGCAGACAAATGACGGTTATTACAATAAAGATATCGCATTTGACATAGCAGTAGAAGAACAGTTTGCCGAAACACACGAGATCGTGGTTTCCGATAAGAATAAAGATACAAATGGTGATGCAGATGACACTTTCACAATGAAGGGAACGAGCGGAACCTATACAGTGAAACGGAATGCACAGGGAATTTATAATCTGAAGGTTACAGTTACGGATGCATTTGGAAATGTAACAGAGGATGAGGCTGCATTTGTAATTGATAAGACAAAGCCTACGATCGGAATTGCAACTGTGAATAAGCTGAATAATGGAAATGTAGCACTTAATGTGAACCTTGCAGATAATTATAAAGGAAAGTCCTATACCGTACATGTAAAACGGAAGGATGCTTCCGGTGCAGTTGCATATGACGGAGATTACAGAACAGTAGAATGGAATAACACTTCTGTAAATCCGGAGATCGTATTCTCAGATGAGGGCGATTATGAGATCACTGTTTCTGCGGATGATAAGGCTGGTAATGAACAGATCGCAGAGAATGTATCCTTCCGGATTGATAAGACAGCACCTGTATTATCGATAACAGGCGTTGCGGATTCACAGAATACATCCTGTACGGCGACACTGACAGTAAATGAGGCATTTGCATTCTCTTATGATGGAGAAGCAATGAACAGTGCTGACATTACGGCAACGATCACCAAAAAGACGGATGGAACAGGAGCATCAACAGTTGCAACCTTAAATACCGGTAATTTTTCATCCGGTAATCCGCATACTGCGACCTATACCTTTGATGAAGATGGTGAATATACAATCACTTTTAATGCAAAGGACATGACAGGTAATGTTGCAACGGCTGTTACTAAGACATTCAAGGTAGATAAGACAGCACCAGAGCTTAAGGTATCAGCAGTGAACAGCAAGAACAGTGTCGTAAATGAGTATGAGACAGTTGGTGGAAGCTCTGTAAACAACACAGATTATGTAGATATGAACATAGAAGTAACAGAGTCCTTCTTTGCTTCGAATAAGGTAAATATATCTGTACAGAAGGATGGCGAGGACGTATCTTCCTCTTACTTTACAAACTTTGGCAGTAATGCGGCAGTCAGCCGTGGAAGCCAGAGATTTGATGAGGATGGTGTATATACCATAGCAGTTACAGCAGAAGATGCACTTGGCAACAAGGCAGATGATTACAACATGGTATTTACGGTAGATAATACACCGCCAACAATTGACAAGACTGCAAAGATGGCTGAATTTACTGAGAGAAGATCAGAAGATGGAGAACTTCTTCTGAACAGTCAGGATTTTGCGGATATCAAGGAAAAGGGATATGATGCACTCTGGTCAGTTAATGATACATCTGTATTTAAGGCAAGTGTAAAGCTGGATGGTATTGATTTTGTAGATTTCTCAGATCTGACAGATGGATATCATACAATGACGATTTCCGTTACCGATGAGGTTGGTCATGTGACAACTGAAACATTTGACTTTACCTATGATGGAACAGCACCTCGTATCATTATCACAGGCGTTGATGATAAGAGCGTTGTAAGAAATCCGTTTACCATGAAGATCGGTCTGGAAGATGCAGATGATATGCTGACAGAGATCGTGATCAACGGAGATACTATTGATCCGGCACTGTATGAGGATACGAATTCGTATGAGTTCCAGGTTGAGAACTATGGTAATTATAAGGTTCGGGTATCTGCAAGAGATACAGCGGGAAATGTTACATCGACCTATGACAGTGCAACAGATGAGGTATTCTCCTTCCAGTTAAAGGAAAAGACATCACCGATCCTGATCGTTATCATTATTCTTGCAATTCTTGCAGTTGTGGCAGTGATCCTTCTTCTGATCATGAAAAAAAGAAGAAACAGCCACAGTAGTAAATAAAACATGACTATAGAAAGAAAGGGACCACGCCCGAACAGGCGTGGTCTTTCAATGAGGTGACATAAATGGCATTAAGAGCGGTAGCATTTGATATGGATGGAGTCCTGATCGATTCCGAGAAGGTATACAGAATGTGCTGGTTGAAGAATGGATTGTCCATCGGTATCTCGGAGAATGAGATGTCGAAGATCTGTGACCGGATGGCAGGTGGAACCAAGAAGACAAATGCACATGTGATGAAAGAAAAGATGGGCGAGGATTTTGATTATCTTGCATTCAGACAACGTACAGTGGATATGGTCGAAGCATATATGAATGAGCATGGCGTTGAATTAAAGCATGGCGTGATCGAGACACTAAAGACTTTAAAGGCAAGAGGGATCAAGATGGCGGTTGCAACCTCGACGGATCGGGAACGGGCAGAGGATAAACTGGTTCGAAGCGGACTGCTTCCGTATTTTGATGATGTGATCTGTGGGGATGAGATCGAGCGCGGAAAACCATACCCGGACATCTATCTGAAAGCCTGTGAGAAGCTTGGTACGAAGCCGGAGGAGACAGTTGGAGTAGAGGATTCCATTAATGGTGTGACAGCCTCCCACGATGCAGGGCTGTATACCCTTATGGTGATCGATCTGATCCAACCGGATGAAGAAACGAAGAAGAAAGCAGACCGTATCAGCAACGATATATTTGAGCTGACGGAATTATTTGAAGACTGATGAAGCAGTTTGACTTCGAAAATGACATCTGAAAATGATTGATATAGCAGAATAGAGAATGATCTCTGGAATGAAAGAAAACCTTCCGGCATATAGTAGTGTCAGGAGGTTTTTCTATGATTACAGGACAGAAAATTTTCAGCCTTTTAAAGGCACTTGCGGTATCTTACATAATAACGGCAATCCTGCTGCTTATAACGGCATTCCTCATGTACAAGCTGGGACTGGGTGATACGGTGATTCATCTGAGTATTATCATCATTCATGGCATCTCTGTATTCCTTGGTGGTTTTCTTACCGGCAAGATGGTAAAGGAGCAAAAATATATTTGGGGATTAATGCTTGGAGTGTGTTATGTTTTGGTGATCGGTATTGTATCTTTCATTATGAATGGTACGATCCATATCTCTGCCGGAGGGACATTGACGAATGTGATCCTGTGTCTGGCGGCCGGAATGCTTGGCGGAATGCTAGGTTAGAGACAAGTTTTTCGTAAAAATACTTTGACTTTAAAGCATGTTGTGTTATAATTTCGCTATATGACATAAAAAGGAGAAGTGTACCTATGAAGAGAATAAAGACACTCACAAACAGAACAATGAAGAACACAATGGTTAAGGGCGGATGCGGCGAATGCCAGACATCATGTCAGTCAGCTTGTAAGACATCATGCACAGTCGGAAATCAGAGCTGTGAGAATGCTGAGAACAAGTAAGAGATCATTGTAGACAGACAACCACAAAGGGGACCGTCAAACAAATGACAGTCCTCTTTCGTTGCGTGTCAGAAAAATTAATTCACAAGATGGGAGAATTTGTATGGTACATCAGTACAAAAGTAATGGATATAATATCGTACTCGATGTATGTAGTGGGTCTGTTCACGTAGTGGATGACCTTGTGTATGATATTATTGCAAATTACGAAAATCATACAAAAGAACAGGTAATAGAATTGCTGCCATCCTATGATAAGGATGAAGTATCGGAAGCCTATGACGAGGTAACCGGCCTGGTAGAAGACGGAACACTATTTACAGAAGACATATTCAAAGATTATATCATTGATTTTAAAAAGAGAAAAACAGTGGTAAAGGCTCTGTGTATCAATATTGCACATGACTGTAATCTTGCATGCAGATATTGTTTTGCAGGAGAAGGTGAGTACAAGGGTGACAGAGGTCTGATGCCACTTGACATAGCAAAGAAATCTCTGGATTTCCTCGTTGCCAATTCCGGTAACCGTGTAAATCTTGAGGTCGATTTCTTCGGCGGTGAGCCACTTATGAACTGGGATGTCGTAAAAGAGACCGTTCGATATGGAAGAAGCCTGGAGGAGAAGCATAATAAGAAATTCCGTTTCACACTGACAACAAACGGTGTGTTGTTAAATGATGAGGTAATGGAATTTGCCAATAAAGAGATGGCAAATGTCGTATTATCCATCGACGGAAGAAAAGAGATTCATGATTACATGCGTCCGACCAGAAATGGAAAGGGAAGCTATGATCTGTTACTTCCAAAGTTTCAGGAATTTGCAAAGAAGCGTGCCGGAAAGAGTTATTATGTAAGAGGCACTTATACGCATAACAATCTGGATTTTTCAAAGGATGTATTACACATGGCAGATCTTGGATTTGACCAGATCTCCATTGAGCCGGTTGTATCTCTGCCGGACGAGCCTTATGCGATAAAGGAAGAGGATATCCCATATCTGTTAGATCAGTATGATATCCTTGCAAAAGAGATGATCAAAAGACATAAAGAAGGAAGGGGCTTCAATTTCTTCCACTTTATGATAGATTTGACAGGGGGACCATGCGTGGCCAAACGTCTGTCGGGGTGTGGTTCAGGTACAGAATATCTGTCAGTTACACCATGGGGCGACCTTTATCCGTGCCATCAGTTTGTCGGTGAGGATGGGTTCTGCATTGGAAATGTAAATGAAGGTATTACGAAGCCGGAACTTGTTGATGAGTTTAAGCTCTGCAATGTCTATGCAAAGGACAAGTGTAAGGACTGTTTTGCAAGATTCTATTGTAGCGGTGGCTGTGCGGCGAACTCATATAAATTCCATGGAAATATATTAGATGCGTATGATATCGGATGTGAACTTCAGAAGAAGCGTATCGAATGTGCGATCATGATCAAAGCCGCATTAGCAGATGAAGAAGAAAATCAATAAGGAGGACAAAGGTAAATAAGATGAAGAAAGCAAGAAAAAAAGCCATATGGGTATTGATCCTGTTCCTGCTTGTGCTTGCGGGTTCCATCTACGTTGCATTGTTTGGTGTAGGCGACAGAGGAAAAGCAAAGTATATCAGCCTTGGACTTGATCTGAAGGGTGGCTTAAGTGTAACCTATGAGATTCAGGATGAGGATTACAGTGATGCGGATGTTCAGGATACGATCTATAAGCTGCAGAAACGTATTGATTCCCATACAACAGAGCATAACGTATATTCAGAGGGAAATGGTAAGATCACTGCCGAAATTCCGGGTGTAACAGATGCAGATGCAATTCTGGAAGACCTGAGTATCGAAGGTAAGTTAGAGTTCTTAGATCCTGAGAATTATGAATTATGGTCACAGGGCAAGGAATATACTCCAGCTCTTACCGGTGATGATATTAAGGGTGCAGATGCCAAGATTGATTCTACAGAGACCGGTGATGACAATGTAGTACAGTTGTCATTCACAACAGCAGGTGCTCAGAAGTTTGCAGATGTAACAACAGCAAATGTAGGAAAGATCGTCTATATCGTATATGATGGTGAAGTTGTAAGTGCACCAACTGTACAGCAGGCAATTACAGACGGAAATGCTGTTATCAACAGCATTTCAACATATGAAGAGGCAGACAGCCTTGCTACTACGATCCGTATCGGTGCATTGCCACTGACACTGAAGCAGGTACGTTCTAATATTGTCGGAGCAACTCTTGGTTCAGAAGCAGTATCAACAACGATCAAAGCAGGTATCATTGGTATTATCTGTATCTTCATTATCATGATCTGCGTATTCAGAATTCCGGGTCTGATCGCATCATTATCATTGACACTTTATACATTTATGATCTTACTTGTTATGAACCTGTTCAATGTTACATTGACACTTCCGGGTCTTGCAGGTATCATCCTTTCTGTAGGTATGGCGGTCGATGCGAACGTCGTTATCTTTACACGTATTAAAGAAGAACTGGCAACAGGTGCTTCTGTTAAGCAGTCTGTAAAAGCCGGATTCCATAATGCGTTATCAGCGATCATCGATGGTAACGTGACAACCCTGATCGCAGCACTTGTGCTTGGTATCTTCGGAACCGGTACGATCAAGGGATTTGCAATCACACTGGCAATCGGTATCGTATTATCTGTATTCACAGCACTTGTTATCTCTCAGATGGTACTGAATGCACTTGTAACACTTGGCGTAACAGATGTAAAATATTTTGGAAAAGCAAAAGAGCCTGGTAAGGTTAATTTTGTAAAGGGTGGTAAATATTGTATTATCGCTTCTGTTCTTGTCATCGTGATCGGCTTCTGTTTCATGCCGATCTTTGCAAAGACAAAGGGAAGTGCATTGAATTTAAGTATTGATTTTGCAGGTGGTACATCAATCACAGCAGAATTTGACAAAGCATATTCATTATCTGAGGCAGAGAAAGACATTGTTCCTGTTATCGCTGAGGCAGCAGGCATCAGTGAGGCAGATATCTCTGTTCAGACTGTTTCCGGTACAAATGAGATCGTATTCAAGACCACAGAGCTTACGACTCAGGGTGATGATTCTCAGTTGACAAAGGTAACAGCTGCACTCAGCGAGAAGCTCGGTGCGACAGTAACAAATTCCGATAATATCAGTGGTTCAGCCAGCAGCGATATGACAAGGGATGCATTCCTTTCTGTAGCACTTGCAGCCGTTCTGATGCTCATCTACATTGTAATCCGTTTCAAGGATGTGAAGTTTGGTGTAAGTGCGGTATTAGCCCTTTGCCACGATGTAGCTATGGTATTTGTTCTGTATATCTTACTTCGGTTATCCGTTGGTAATACCTGTATCGCATGTATGCTGACAATCTTCGGTTACTCGATCAATGCAACGATCATCGTATTCGATCGTATCCGTGAGAATATCGCAAATGCAGGAACAAAGAAAGATTACAAGCATATCGTTAATTTAAGTATTAACCAGACGATCACCAGAAATATTTATACATCCTTAACAACATTTGTTACGATCTTCGTATTATATGTAATGGGTGTAGCAGCGATCAAAGAGTTCGCATTTACTCTGATGGCCGGTGTCGTAATCGGTGCTTATTCTTCTATCTGTGTAACTGGTCCATTGTGGTACTACTTCAAGACCGGATTTGGTAAGAAGAAGGATGCTGCAAATGGCAAGAACAGCAAGAAAGCGGTAGAGAAGAAGAAAACAGCAAAGGCGCAGTAATTAACTGTCGCCGATCGAATAAAAAACAGACAAGTATGTGGAATTTACATATTTGTCTGTTTTTTTCGTTGTGTTATAGGAATGTTTATGCTGTGTGTTATTAAAATTAATACATAATGACAATGCATTGACGGGTGATAAAAGCTGTGATATGTTGAAGCAAAGGAGGTGCATGATTGAAACAATGAAACGATTTGAAGCGGTTATATTTGATATGGATGGGGTTATATTCGACTCGGAGCTGCTGGTTATAAAGTGCTGGCAGGTCGTTGCAGATAAATATGAAATCAAAAATATAGAAGACACCTGTCACAAATGTCTGGGACTGAATAAGGATGCGACAAAAGAACTGATGCTTGGGGTGTATGGGGCAGATTTCCCTTATGATGAGTATAAGGCGGAGATGTCGGCACTGTTCCATGAACAGGCGGCAGGAGGAAAGCTTCCGATGAAACCGGGAGTTACCGGTCTGTTGCAGACATTAAAAAAGAATGGAAGAAAGGTTGCGCTGGCATCTTCTACCAGGAAAGCAGTTGTCGAACAGGAGCTTCGGGATGCAGGTATCCTTCCGTATTTCGATCGGGTAATCTGCGGAGATATGGTAAAGCGGAGCAAACCGGAACCGGATATCTATCTGGAAGCATGCAGACAGATCCATGTGATGCCGGAGCAGGCATATGCCATAGAGGATTCTTATAATGGTATCCGTTCTGCACATGCGGCGGGACTGCATCCGATCATGGTGCCGGATCTTGCACCGGTCACGGAAGAAATGCAGGAGCTGTCGGATGTCATTCTGGATTCACTGACGGAAGTAGAGAAATATTTGTTTTTTATTTAATAGCTTCTATCTCTCTTTTCCGATATTGAGAGGGGGAGAAGCCCTTCTGTTTCCGGAACAGCCGGCTGAAATATAACTGGTTATCATATCCTACGACCTTGGCTATTTCATTTATAGAATAGTTCGTCTGTTCTAAGAGAAGCTGGGCGTTGTTGATCCGGCGGGATACGATGAACTGCATCGGGGTCATGCCTGTGTATTTCTTGAAATTCCGTATGAACCAGCTCACGCTCATTCCTCTTGATTCGGCATATTGTTCTATGCTGATGTCTTTATTATAGTTTTCATTAAAGTAGGAAACTGCATAGTCCATTTCACGATCCAGATATTCATTTTTCAGGATATGCTCGCGTGACAGCTCCCGTTTGAATACGATTAAAAGGCGTGTTAGCAGTAAAGCCAGCATTTCTTCATAATCATCCTGACAACGCTGCAGCTCCAGGATGATCTGTTTAAATATATGTTCATATTCCAGAGAGGAACCGACAGGGAATACTCTCCGGTTATCTTTAAATCCATATTTCCTCAGAAGATTCTTCACATCGGAGCCGGTGAAATGAATCCAGTAAACCTCTGTTTTATCTGCACCGTAATATTCATATTTCTGTAGTTCCTTCGGGCGGTAGAGTACCATATTGCCGGCAGGAACGATCGTCTCATTCTCAGCTTTATCAAAATGAAAATGTCCAAGCCCGGATGCGATATAGATGATCTGGTAGTCCTGTCTGCCCTTAGGACGATAGGTAGGCATCTTCGGGTCGCCACTTAAGCGGTATGTTCCGCAGCTTCCGACAATAAGCGGCCTGCGCTTGTCCTTGAAGTCAAGATAGGAATGATTCAGGTATCCGGTATTTATATACATGATGAAGCTCTCCTTTATTTGTAGGATTGTAATATAAAAAGATTTATTGATATTGTATCATTTTGTCCATATTCTGTCCATTCCGGTTCATAGACAGAAATGCTGTTAAAGTGTATGATAAATACAGATAAAACGAAATAACAAGATAATATTTGCAAATAATATCAAAAACATAAGAATAGTCGAAAACAAAAAAGTACATATAAGGGAGGATGACTTATGATAGTGCCACGTTATTATGAGAATTTGAATGTATTACATGAAAATACACAGCCTGCAAGAGCATACTATGTACCGGCTTCCTGTAGGATGGATGATCTGGTCGAGCACAGAGAAGGATCAGATCGGTTACAGTTATTAAATGGAAAATGGAAATTCCAATATTTTAAAAGTATTTATGATGTGAAGGATGCTTTTTATGAGATGGGATATGACACCGGAGCATTTGACGAGATCGAGGTTCCGGGCGTATGGCAGATGGCAGGATATGATACACACCAGTATACAAATATCCGCTATCCATTTCCATTTGACCCACCATATGTCCCACAGGATATACCGTGTGGAGCTTATGTGCATACCTTTTCTTATGCAAAGGATGTGGATGCGGCAAAGGCATTTCTGAATTTTGAAGGTGTGGATAGCTGCTTCTATGTGTGGATAAATGGGGAATATGTCGGATACAGTCAGGTATCCCATATGACCAGTGAGTATGATGTGACAGACATTTTAAAAGAGGGAGAAAATACGATCGCTGTCCTTGTCATGAAATGGTGTGATGGTTCTTATCTGGAGGATCAGGATAAATTTCGGATGAGTGGAATTTTTCGTGATGTCTATATTCTGAAAAGACCGGAGTGCGCCATTCGCGACTACCGTATCACGACCTCTGTTTTAAAGGAAAAGGCTGAGGTGAAGCTCGATCTGAGCTTTTATCAGGAGACAGCGGTTAAGGTTACGATCGAAGACAGGAATGGTGTGGTTGTAGCGGAAGGACAGGCAGAGCATGACGGAGCTTTCACATTTGAGATTATACAGCCGACACTTTGGAACACCGAGAATCCATATCTGTATACCCTCATTTTGCAGAGTGAAAATGAGACGATCGTTGATCATATCGCTGTCAGAACGATAGAGATAAAGGATAAAGTTATTTACTTCAATGGACAGAAGATCAAATTCCGCGGTGTCAACCGGCACGATTCTGATCCGGTAACCGGCTTTACAGTGGATGTGGAGAAGATAAAAAAGGATCTTACCCTTATGAAACAGCACAACTTCAATGCGATCCGTTCCAGTCATTATCCAAATGCACCGTATTTTTATCAGATGTGTGACAAATATGGCTTCATGGTATGCGACGAGGCGGATATAGAAGCACATGGCCCATATATGTTATATCGCAAAGAGGATACTGACTACAACCGGTTCAAAAAGTGGAATGAGAAGATTGCAGACAATCCGGAATGGGAGGCGGCTATTCTTGACCGGGTGAAGCGGATGGTCGAGAGAGATAAGAACCGTTTCTGTATCGTGATGTGGTCGATGGGAAATGAAAGTGCATATGGCTGCAATTTTGAAAAGGCACTTGCATGGACGAAGCAGTATGATCCATCCCGTATTACCCAGTATGAAAGTGCAAGATACAGAAATTATGATGTGACCTATAATTATGAGAATCTGGATCTGTACAGCCGTATGTACCCAGCGCTGTCAGAGATCGAGGAATATCTGGAAAAGGATGGAAGCAAACCATTTCTGCTGGTTGAATACTGCCACAGCATGGGAAATGGTCCCGGAGATTTTGAAGATTATTTCCGAATGATCCACAGTGATGACCGCATGTGCGGTGGATTTGTATGGGAATGGTGCGACCATGCAGTTGCACATGATCAAGCGGAAAACGGAAAGACGAAGTATTACTATGGCGGAGATCATGGAGAGGCGATACATGATGGTAATTTCTGTATGGATGGTCTTGTGTATCCGGACAGAACCCCGCATACCGGACTGCTCGAATACAAAAATGTCTACCGCCCGGTCAGAGTTCGGTCATTTGATCAGGAGAGAGGAACGCTTACCCTTCATAACTATATGGATTTTGATGATATTCAGGATTTTGTGGATATCTGTTATGAGGTAACTCAGGATGGCTTAAGTGTTCAGAAGGGCAAGGTAGTGGGTGCTTCGGCTGCTCCGCACAGTGATTGCACCGTGGGGCTTGATATCGATGTTCCTGCGGCAGGCAGAGTATATCTGAAGCTTTCTTATCAGTTAAAGAAAGAGCTTCCGTTAGTTTCTGCGGGTCATGTATTGGGCTTTGATGAACTTTTGCTTGAGAATAAAGATGGAAGAAACCAGACAGCTGCCAAATGGACGGCTTCGGATGTGGAAGTATCCGATATCAGGGTAGAGGAAGACGATGCATGGATCGTGTTAAATGGTGATGGCTTCACATATCGGCTGGATAAGCGTACCGGCTTGTTTAGCGGACTTCAGTATGCAGGCAGGGAATATCTGAATCATCCAATGGAGCTTAACATCTGGCGTGCACCTACAGATAACGATATGTATATCCGGGCAGAATGGGAGAAGGCTCATTATGATGAGGCATACACAAGAGCATATAGTGAACAGATCCTTCAGAACAAATTCGGAGTAATGATCATGTGCCATGCAGGTGTGGTAGCTCCAACCGTTCAAAAGCTGATCGATGTAGAGATTATGTGGAAAATAGATGGCGCAGGCAGAATTGCTGCGGGAATAACAGCAGTAAAAGATGAAGAACTCCCGGATCTTCCAAGATTTGGTATAAGAATGTTTCTGGATAAGAAGCTTTCTGAGGCTGCCTATTATGGCATGGGGCCACAGGAAAGCTACCGCGACAAGCACAGGGCTGCCAGCCACGGCTTGTTCAGAAGTTCTGTGCAGGAGCTTCATGAGGACTATATCATGCCGCAGGAGAATGGAAGCCACTATGACTGTGATTATGTGGAACTGACAAATCAACGATATGGAATGGCTGTTGCAGCAGAACATACATTTTCATTTAATGCCTCTTATTACACTCAGGAAGTGCTTACGCAGACGAAACACAATTATGAGCTTACGGAAGCCGACAGTACGGTGCTCTGTATTGATCATGCACAGAATGGAATCGGTTCGAACAGCTGTGGCCCGGTTGTTTCGGATGAATACAGGTTCAGTGAAAATGAGTTCCGGTTTGATTTCACGCTGGTACCGTTTGTGAGGGGTTAATTAGGAGGAGATACGGATGGAAGAGAAGAAATATTTAAAATGGTATAATAAAGTAGGTTATGGTTCGGGAGATATCGCGGGAAATGTGGTATATGCGTTTCTGACATCCTTTGTCATGGTATACCTGACGGATACGGTCGGACTTGCTTCAGGCATTGTCGGCACACTGATCGCGGTATCCAAATTATTTGATGGATTTACGGATGTATTTTTCGGATCCCTGATTGATAAGACACACAGCAGACTGGGAAAGGCAAGACCATGGATGATCTATGGATATATTGGCTGTGCAATCACGCTGGTTGCATGTTTTGCAGTTCCAGCCGGTATGGGTAAGGCTGCACAGTATACATGGTTTTTCATTGCATACACATTGTTAAATGGTGTGTTTTACACAGCAAATAATATTGCGTATTCGGCACTTACCTCACTGATCACAAAGAACAGCAAAGAACGGGTTCAGATGGGTTCTTATCGGTTTATATTTGCATTTTCAACCAGCCTTTTGATCCAGACGATCACGGTCGGATTCGTGGACTGGTGCGGTGGAGATGCGGCGGCATGGAGATTAGTAGCAATCATCTATGCGATAGTTGGTCTTGTGGTAAATACGATCTCCGGTCTGTCTGTGAAGGAGCTTCCGGAGGAAGAATTAAACGATGGAGAACCGAAGAAAACCGAGGAGAAGTATAGTCTGGTTCAGGCATTTAAGCTCCTTATTAAGAACAAATATTATATTATGATCTGTGGAACTTACATCTTGCAGCAGCTTTACAGTGCCATGATCGGTGCGGGTCTGTTCTATATGACATGGGTTCTTAAGAATAAGAATCTGTTCGGGCAGTTTGCCTGGGCAGTAAATATTCCCCTCATTATAGCACTGATATTTACACCGACGCTGGTTGGCAAATGGAAGGGCATGTATAAGCTGAACCTTAGAGGATATATCATAGCGGTTATTGGCAGAGCCTTGGTTGTTGTTGCCGGCTATATTGGAAGCATCCCGCTTATGCTGGCATTTACAGCTCTTGCAGCGCTAGGCCAGGGACCTTGGCAGGGAGATATGAATGCGGTTATTGCTTCCTGTTCCGAATATACCTACCTGACACAGGGAAAGCGGGTTGACGGAACTATGTACTCCTGTACTTCGCTTGGTGTAAAGATCGGAGGAGGAATCGGAACGGCGGTTGTCGGCTGGCTCCTTGAACTGTCCGGTTATAAAGGAACGATGGCGGTTCAGCCACAGTCGGCTCTTGATATGATGCAGTTCATGTATCTGTGGCTGCCGTTGATATTTGATATACTAATCCTGCTTATACTTTCCAGAATGAATGTGGAAGCGGCAAATGAAAAGCTTAAGGCAGAGCGGGGAATGTGTGCAGGAGAATAATCTACAAGACTTCACAGATTTTTCACAAAAATTATTAGCACTCTCTATTGACGAGTGCTAATACAAGTGGTATAACATAATCAGAACGAAGGAGAGGACATCAGATAGAGACTGATGGAGGTTCCGGAGTTCCGGAAAAATAACAATTACGTGTTCTGACAATGGTCAGCACACAAAAGAATAAAATGTATGTATTTGAATGGAGGAATGACTTATGTTGATGCCTAGTATTTTTGGAGAAAATTTATTTGATGATTTATTTGATGATTTTGCACGTCCTTATAAAGTGACAACAGGTTATACACAGCCTGCTAATATTATGAAGACAGATGTAAAAGAGACCGAAGGTTCATTTGAACTGGATATTGATATGCCCGGTTACAAGAAAGAAGATGTAAAGGCAGAGTTGAAGGATGGTTACCTGACCATCACAGGTACAACGAAGAAAGAAACAGGCGATCAGGACAAGAAAGGCAAATATGTCCGCCGTGAAAGATATTGTGGTTCTTGCAGCCGTAGCTTCTATGTTGGTAAGGCAGTTGAAAAGGAAGATATCAAGGCAAAATTTGAAGATGGTGTTTTAAAGATCAGCGTACCAAAGAAAGAAGAGAAGCCAAAGGTTGAGGAAAGCAAATATATCTCAATTGAAGGATAATTCTTTCACTTCCTGTATGAAAATTATTAAAGTAAATCATTTTGTCTCCTTCTGATAGAAATGTCAGATATGAATAATCATAAATGGGGCTGTTGCTTTACGAAGAATCATTCGTAGGGCAGCAGCCCTTTTTTTCGTGGCAGTGTATCCGCTTGATTTTGAGGAATATATGTGGGCAAATGGAATACAGCAGTCAACATTTGATTATTTAAAAGAATGTTATGATAATGCTTCAAGGGTTTCGGATACGGTTCATGAAACATTAAGCAAGCTCTTTTATAGTTATCTTGTAGTGGGTGGCATGCCTGAAAATGCGTTTGCTCAAAACCTTCGTTCCGGTGGCTTATAAAATGGAAGGCTCACAAGGAAATTGCTGGAATTAATAATGTATGCTATAATGAGTGCAACTAAAAAATACAAAGGGGAAAACCTATGCCAATAAGAATAATGGGAACCGGAAGCTTTTTACCGGAAAAAAATGTGTCAAATACAGACCTTGAGAAATATGTAGATACTTCGGACGAGTGGATTTCCAGCCGAACCGGAATTAAGAATAGAAGAATCGCAGTACATGAAACGACTGCAGGAATGGCAGCAGAGGCTGCAAAGAAAGCCTTGGAGATGGCAGGAAAAGAAGCAATTGATGTAGAACTGATCGTGCTTGCAACAGTAACACCGGATTATTATACACCGAGTGCTGCATGTCAGGTTCAGGCGGAACTTGGTGCAGACAAAGCCATTGCATTTGACGTAAATGCTGCATGTTCAGGATTTGTATTTGCACTCAATGTGGCAAAAATGTACATCGAGACAGGCTTTGTTAAGAATGCACTGATAATTGGTGCGGAGACATTATCCAAGATCCTCGACTGGAACGATCGTGGAACCTGCGTGTTGTTTGGAGATGGAGCAGGTGCAGCGTATCTGGAAGAATCCGACAAGGGGATTATCAGTGTAGTACAGGGATCGATCGGTAAGAAGGGAATGGTTCTGAACTGCGAGAGCAGACGTACTCACAATATATTTACGGAAGATGGGATCGAACATGATTATCTGCATATGGATGGACAGGAAGTATACAAATTCGCAGTCAGACAGTGCCCGAAGTGCCTGCTCGAAGCACTGGAAAAGGCAGATATGACAGCCGATGATATTGATTATTTCGTTCTTCATCAGGCAAATGTCCGTATCATCGAATCAGTAGCAAAGCGGTTAAAAGCACCGATCGAGAAGTTCCCGATGACACTTGGATATACTGGAAATATGAGTGCTGCCAGTGTACCTGTCATGCTCGACAGTCTGGTGCGTGATGGCGGCTTAAAACGTGGCGACAAGGTTGCAATGTCAGCATTTGGCGCTGGATTAACCTATGGCGCGATCGTACTTGAGTGGTAGAAAATGTCTAAACGACGGTCACCTGTGCGATACCAGATTCGACCTTGTGCCAAGACTCCCTGCGGTTCCTATGAACTGCATATACCTGATTCGCAAATGTTCTCGTGCCAATTCGCCCGACGGCTCAGACAAGCACTCATATTTGCCGGTATATGCAATTCATAACGGAATCCTCGCTGATGTCTTGAGACAAGGGCGTTAGTTTTGTAAGTTATAAACAGCTACAGCCTTTTCTTCCTGTCATTCAGTTATCTTGGTTCTATACTTGTTATGAAGCAAACCTTTCCGAGCGCCGGTACTTAGGTTGCGTTTTCTGCAACCTTATGTACCGCTGCGTCGAGGAATAGAGCGAAAGCGTTTTGCGGAATAATAAGTATAGGATCGAGATGGCTGGAGACAGGGAGAAAAGGCTGTAGCTGTAGTTGTTTTATCGCTCATTAATAGGAACATACTCTTTGATCTCTGCAATGCTGGTGTAGGCAGGACGGATGATCTTGTAGGAATTAACAAGCTCTTCCATACGGTGTGCGCTCCAGCCGACTACTCGTGCGATTGCAAATAACGGAGTAAACATCTCAGCAGGAATCTTTAACATTTTGTAGAGAAGTCCGCTGTAATAATCAATATTGATACAAACACCTTTGTAAATCTTACGTTCTTCGGCAATGATCTTAGGTGCAATGCGCTCGATCATCTCATAAAGCGCATATTCTTCGTCCATACCCTTTTCGGCTGCCAGAAGCTTTACATATTTTTTGAATTCCAGAGCACGGGGATCGGATATGGAATAGAATGGATGCCCCATACCATATACGATACCGGTTTTGTCATATGCTTCCCGGTTGACAATCTTACGGATATACTCGCCAACTTCTTCCTCATCTGTGATATCTGATACATTGTCACGGATATTTTTCATCATACCCATAACCTGATAGTCGCCGCCACCGTTTAAAGGTCCCTTTAAGGAACAGAGGGCAGCAGCCATTGTTGCATATGTATCGGAACCGGAAGAGGTTACAACACGTGTTGTAAAGGTTGAGTTGCTTCCGCCACCGTGTTCCATATGAAGTACCAGTGCCAGATCCAGTACACGGGCTTCCAGACGGGTGTATTTCCGATTGGAACGTAGGGTACTTAATATATTTTCGGCAAATGACAATTCAGGAAGCGGCTTATGGATATAACAACTCTTGCCAAGCTCGTAATGGCGGTATCCCTGATAGGAATAAACAGCCAGACGAGGGAACATACTGATCAACTGGATACACTGCTGTAATACATTTTCCAGAGAGTTGTCACCCATCTTTTTATCGTATGAACCAAGAGCCAGTGTACTCTTTGTCATATTTGCAATAATATCGGCAGTCGGACTCTTCATGATCACATCCTGAATGAAATGATGCGGCAGATCATAACTGATATTTAAAACCTGCTTGAAGTTCTGAAGCTCCTTTTCATCCGGCAAAACGCCGAATAACAAGAGATATGTACATTCCTCAAAACCAAAACGATTATCCAGGAAAAATCCTTTGATCAGATCATGAATTTCGTAGCCACGATAGTAGAGCTCTCCGGCACATGGAACACGATTGCCTTTTTCATCTGTTGTAAATGATTTACTAAGAGAGACATTCGTGATTCCGGCATTGATACCGATACCATTTAAATCACGGAGACTACGTTTTACACCATATTTTTCATATAAGGCATCATCAATGCTGTTGTTTTTGATACACATATCCAGATGGCTCTTTGTGAAAGGGCCGATATTATTAATTGACATTTCAATTTCCTCCTGTGAATAGGATAATACTAAAAGTCATTATCGCATTTTTTTATAGAGAATGCAATGAAATAATTGTAGCATGGCAGCACATGCTTTGGTATAATTAGTATGGTTACAAAAAAGGAGAGTGTATAAAACGGAGGATATACATGAGAAAAGGGAGATTGGCGGTTGTTACAGTCTTTGGAAGCCTTGCAGTTGGGCTTGCTGCCTGTACGGTATTGTCAGGCAGAGTTTATAATAGCGTGTTGTACGATATTGTTCCATGGCTTGTTACGGGGATGGTCTGTGTAATACCGACGGTATTGTGCGGAAAACTGGAAACACCAAGACTTAGCAAATGCAGAAACGGTTGTATGCAGCTATTTGTATTCTGTGTATCCACAGTGCTTACAATTATATATACCGTTTTATGTATGGCAAAAGTTCTTCCGGCTGAATATATACCGACAAATGGGAAAATGTGGGTATTTCATATATTGACAGCGATTCTTGTGGAAGCAGTTGTGTTCTGGAATGGAATGATCCGGATATATCTGACGTCAGAACAGCTTGGTATCAAATGGAGAGGGATCGGAGCTGTATGTGGCATGATACCGGTTGTAAATCTGGTCGTACTTGGGAAGATACTTCGCTTGACGATAGGAGAGGTTTCATTTGAAAATGATAAGGTTCGATTGAATCGGGAACGGAATAAAGAGCAGATCTGCAAAACAAAATACCCGATTCTGCTGGTGCATGGTATCTTCTTCCGGGATTTCAAATTGTTAAATTACTGGGGAAGAATTCCAAAGGAACTGGAGACAAATGGTGCAGTTCTTTTTTATGGCAATCACCAGTCGGCAGCATCGGTTCCGGCATGTGCACAGGAGCTGGATGCAAGAATCCGGGAGATCGTAGCTGAAACGGGCTGTGAAAAAGTAAATGTGATCGCACATTCAAAAGGTGGTCTGGATATGCGCTATGCCTTATCAGAACTTGGTACAGATCGGTATGTTGCATCACTAACAACGATAAATACACCGCACCGGGGATGTGAATTTGCAGATTATCTGTTAAATATTGTTCCGGAAAAAGAGCAGCAGAGCGTGGCAAAAGCGTATAATGCAGTATTTAAAAAATTGGGCGATGATTCGCCGGATTTTCTGTTGGGAGTAAAAGATCTGACAGCTTCGGCATGTAAAGCCCTAAATGATAAATTACATGATGCACAGGGCGTGTTATATCAGAGCGTTGGTTCGAGGCAGAATGTGGCAGGAAATGGCAGATTTCCGCTGAATTATACATATCGATTGGTAAAATATTTTGATGGAGCAAATGATGGACTGGTAGGCGAAAAATCATTCCCATGGGGAGCAGATTTCAAATACCTGACAGTGGAGGGGAAGCGCGGAATCTCGCATGGAGATGTGATCGATCTAAACCGGGAAAATATTCCGGGATTTGATGTCCGGGAATTTTATGTGAAGCTGGTTCATGATTTAAAAACAAAGGGATATTGATATATAAAAGAAAAGGAGCAGGTAATAAAATGGGTGAGGAAAATAAAAATGTAAAGAAGCCCGCAGTATCAAATGCAGTAGTGAAGAAAAGATCGGCGGGAACTGGAACAAAGAGCACTGGCGGCACACGTCCGGGTAACGGGACAAAAAGCACTGGCAGTACACGTCCGGGTAGTGGTACAGGTGCTGGTAGTGCGCATTCAAATAGAACAGGCAGTGGTGTAAAAAATATCGCAGCCAGAAGCAATGGAGGCAGCGCAAGAAACACCAGCGCACATTCAGGTAACGGAACAAAGAGTGCCAACACTGGCAGCGTACGTTCAAACAATACATCAGGAAGAAAGACACAGCCACAAAAAAGAAGACGCAGGAGAATAACGGCAAATCAGTTTACATTGCTGCTTGCAGTTGTTGTAGGCATTATTCTGCTTTTTATGGTAAATGGCATTATGCGTGGCCGCTATCTCAAGGTAAAGCAGATTTCAAGCGAATATGTATTGGGTTCGAAATTTGATATCACGGCATATGTAGAGCCGGTGAACAGTAAGGCGGTTGTTACCTGCGATACAGCGGATTTTGCACCGGAGAAGATTGGTTCCTATAAAGTGAGCTATATAGTAAAATGCGGAAAGCTGAAAAAGAAGAAAAAACTTACGCTTGAAGTAGTTGACAGAGATTTCCCGGAAATTATCGGACCGGATAATCTGGGCGTTTTCATAAATGAGCAGGTCGATCTGCTGGATTACTATTCAGTAGAGGATTCACAGCCGGATCTGACCAATGAACTTACGATCAACCGTCAGATCGATACAACAAAGACCGGAGATCTGGACTGTACACTTCGTGTTACAGACTGGAGCAATAATTCATCATCAAAGGATATTACAGTTACCGTATATGGCTTTGAAGGGGATATGAAGAATGCGGCGCTGGCAATCCGTGCATATAACCGGGATAAGGGATATGCGGTATCGGATAATGGAGTATATGTATACTATCCGGATAAAGATAAGAAAACAGCAAATGTATTGATCAATAACAGTATACTATATGAAGTTTCTGATGATTGCAGCAGTAAGGAAATGGATGAAAATGATGAACTGGTTCAGACGATCATAAACGAAGGAACCTGGATATCCATTGATAATCTGGGTGATTTTAATTATTTAAAATAAACACTTTCGGGTGTAGCTTGCTGGCTGATATCAGATCAGAAATTGGGAGGATGTCATTATGGATAATACGGAAATTTTCCTTGATAAATACAAGGAGCTGGAAAATGCAGCAATCAATGAATTCAAACTTCCGCCGGATGGTTCGGCGGTTGCCAAGCTGGAAAAACGGAGTGAATTCAAGGATATCCGGTTTGAACTGAATTATTGCAGAGAAGTGAGAAATCTGCTGCAGCATAATCAACGGCTGGATGAGGAATTTGCTGTACAGCCGGGCAAGAAGATGATCGAGCTTCTGGAAATGGTGCTGGATCGTATTAAGAATCCGGTGCGGTGTATGGATATTGCAGTACCCTTTAATAATCTGGTATGGCGTTCGTTGGATGATCCGGTTATGCCGGTTATCCGGATCATGAATGACAGAAATATTTCTCATGTGCCAATCCTGAAAGATAAAAGGGTAGTGGGAGATTTCAGTGACAACTGTATTTTTCCGTATTTGTTGGGAGACACAAATTGTCATATTGATGAGAAAACCCGGTTTCGGGATCTTCAGGAATATATTGAGCTGGAGAAACATCCGTCTGAACGTTTCCGCTTTGTTGCATATGATGAAAAAGTTATGAATGTTAAGAAATACTATGAAGAAAGCAGAAGAGATCATGAAAGGATTGGCCTGATCTTTTTAACAGAGACAGGACACCCGGATGAACGCCTGTTGGGAATCCTGACCTCCTGGCTGATCATAGGAAATTAATAAGAAAAAAAGTGGAACTGTACCTTTGTTATCATAGGTATAGTTCCACTTTTTTATTATGACAGTGGTGGACGACGAAGTTCCTCATCCAGTTCGGAATGATCGATCGTTACGGTCTTTGTATTCTTAATCTTTTCGACACGTCTTGCTTTCCGTCTTTTGTGAATCCGTTTAACCAAAGTGACGATCAGGATTATGATAACACCAAGGCTGATCAGGACAACGGACACACCGTATTTATCCAGTATTTTATCGAAAAAATTGTAATTGTCTTCCTGCCAGATGTTTTCAGCTTCCAGTGTAGACTGGATGCTGTCGATACTGTGAGCCGTACCGGTACAGGTTGGAATACCAGGCAGCCAGTCAGATGCAGGATTCAGATCGGATGCTTCATCACTGGTAATGTTAAAATAATCATAGATCAGAACATTTTTGCCGGAGGTTGTTTCCGGATGATCATACGCAAGATCTACAATATACCAGCCATCATCCAGATAAACCATGTTCCATGCATGTGAATTATAGGTAGAATCATCGTTTTCTTTGGTATTTCCTTCTACATAGATACATTTTACACCGGTGGCATCCATAACTGCCTTGAATGCTTTGGCATATCCAAATGAAGTTGCTGTCTTATGCTTTGCGTTGAAAATACCATCTACTGTATAGGACCAGCTTAATCCGGAATGTGAGTTTTCATTGCTGACCTGGAAGTAAGTATCTTCAATGATCGCATTATGGATCAGATATTCCTTCTGGTAATCAGGAAGATCTTTTTCCAGATTGCCAGCAAGATTTGATACGGAGATATCAATGTTATTCTTAATGACCTGTCTGGAACTTCCATTTGCATAATCATTATAACAGACAATCTCGACATTATAGCATACAGCACCGCCATCTAAAGACTTGGTACTGTAATTAAAGGAAGGAGACATCCAGAAGTATGTAGGATTATCTGCCAGAAAGGCATTGATAACTGCCTGCATACCTGTCGGACCGATAACTTCCCATGTTTTGCTTGTAACATTGATCGAAAATGCTTTATAGTAGCTGTTTTCGGTATTCGCATTTTCGTATTCCGCATTCTGGTTTGAATTGTGAAATGCATCTGCTGCTTCTTTTAACTGGTTATAAGCATCCCGGTAAGCATCGTTATCGAAATTGTTATAATAGTATAAAGAAGTATCGATGGTAGCTGCGGCAGACTTTTTATCTTTTGCATTTTTGTCTGCGGTATCCTCTGCGGCGAGGACTGTCATACTTGAAAAAGTAAAAATAGCAGCTATTATAAATAATAGTAGTTTTTTCCTCATAATTACGCACCCCAGTTTCTTTTCTATATCAGAAAAGTTATAAAATTATACTTTCTTAATAATATCACAATATGGAAAGTATTGCCAGTCAAAAACTCTTTTCTGTAGGCATGAACAATATATTATGGGATAGGACTTGCAAATTGGAAATAATATGTGTAATATTTACTGAAAACAGGAAATTAATTTGGAAAAATGACAAGAAGGAAGGTGCTTATGGGAGCAGCGAGTTGTGATTTATGCGCACACTATGTGTATGATGAAGAAGATGATTTTTCGGAATGCATGGTGAATATGGATGAAGATGATTATGCCAGATTTATAACGAGCTCATATGAAAGCTGTCCATATTTTCAGTTAGATGATGAGTATAAAGTAGTGAGGAAACAGATGTAAGCCTGTCTCCTCATTTTCTTATTTATTATGATTATACCTATTTTTTAAAGGATTCCAGAAGATCTGTAAGGTAAACATACCGTTCCATCAGATGTTCCAGCTTCAGTTCGGCATTTTCCTTTTCTGCCATCAGGTGATTCAGCTTTGTAAAATCTGTTGTGGAAGCTGCGATTTCCCTGTCCAGTCCATCAATGGTTTCTTCACAGGCAGCAATGTCGTCTTCTATGGTATCGTATTCACGCTGTTCATTAAAAGTGAATTTGGTTTTTGCACGTTTCGGTGCGGTATCCTTTTCTGCTGTTTCTGATTTTGAAATATCTGCTGCAGGTTTTCCCTTGGAAGCCGGAGCAGGCTTTGCAGAACCGGAACCGGACTTTACAGAATTTGCAAATGTTCCATATTCCAGATAATAGTCGGTATAGCTTCCTTCAAACTGCCTGATCTGTCCATAGCCGTCATAGACAAACAGCCGTTTTACAACACGGTCAAGGAAATACCGGTCGTGGGAAACTGCGATCAGAATGCCCTGAAAGGTATCCAGATAATCTTCCAGAATACAGAGTGTTGATATATCCAGATCATTGGTTGGTTCATCCAGGATCAGAACATTCGGCGAGCCGGCAAGGATCTTAAGCAGATACAGGCGGCGCTTTTCCCCGCCGGACAGCTTGCCGATCCGTTGGTGCTGCAGGGTGGAGTCAAACAGGAATTCCTCACAAAGGGTAGATGCCGACATATATCCATCGACGGTTCGGATATATTCTGCGGTTTCCTTCACATAGTCCAGTACAATCTTGTTATCGTCCAGCATTTCATTTTCCTGTGAGAAATATCCGATATTTACGGTTTCACCGATCTCTATGATACCGGAGTCGGGTTCCAGCTTGCCGGTGATCAGCTTCATAAGGGTTGATTTACCACAGCCATTTGGTCCGGTAATACCGATTCTGTCATTACGCAGAAAATTATAAGAGAAGTTCTCGATGAGTGGGTGAGTAAGTCCCGGAAAGCTTTTTGAAATATTATGAAGTTCTATCGTTTTATTTCCAAGTCTGCTGGCAATTGAGCTGAGATTTACTGTCTTATCAGCTTCCATCATTTCTTCGGCTGCAAGGGCTTCATAGCGCTTGATATGAGCCTTTTGTTTGGTGCTTCTTGCGCGCGCACCACGGCGGATCCATGCGATCTCTTTCCGGAGAATATTCTGGTGCTTGCGTTCGGTGGCAAGCGCAATATTTTCACGTTCGGCTTTCAACATGAGATAGCCTTCATAATTGGCATCATAGTTGTAGATGTATCCTTTGTCGATCTCAACGATCCGGTTTGTTACACGATCGAGAAAATAACGGTCATGTGTGACCATGACCAGTGCACCCCTGTAGTTGTTCAGATAGTCCTCTAGATATTCGGTCATATCATTATCCAGATGGTTAGTTGGTTCATCAAGAACCAGAATATCACAGCTTGAAAGAAGGGCAGCGGCAAGGGCTACCTTTTTCTTCTGACCGCCGGACAGACTGGAAACCGAGATGCTGGTATCTGTGAATCCAAGCTTATCCAGAAGTGCCCGTGCATCTCCTTCAATGCTCCACTTATTTTCTTCTGTGCTGTTTGCCGTGATAACATGTTCGTAGATTGTTTCATCATCATGGAAAGTCGGACTCTGTGGAAGATAATTGACAACAACATTATTGCCTCTCACGATCAATCCGGCATCGCAGGTATCGATACCGGCAATCATTTTTAACAAGGAGGATTTTCCCGTACCATTTATACCAATCACACCAATCTTATCACCGGTGTTGACAGAAAAATCGGCTCCCTTAAAGAGAACCTTGTCTGTATAGGCTTTATGAATATTTTTCATTGTTAATAAGTTCATTTGTGTTCCTCAAATCATTATTCAAATTTACTTATCCATTTTATGATGGTTTTCTAGCTACGTCAATAACCCTTTTCCTTACAATGAAAAAAGGATACCCGGTAATCATGACCGGATATCCTTTTTTACGACTGCTCTTATAGCTTCTGTTTGTCGTATATTCCTTTTATTAAATGTAAGTTGCCTTATGCGACTGCTGGTTCAGCGATGAAAGGCTTCAGTGTTGACATGTATGAATCGGAAATACCATCATAGAATTTTACGGTTAATTCATCTCTCAGATCGAGACTGATAACACCAAGAATAGATTTTGCATCTACCATATAGTTTTTGTTTGTAGCTGATATATCGACATCACCATGATATCCTCTCATTACATCTACAAACTGCTTTACTTCATCAACGCTGCTTAATTTTACTTTAATGTCAGTTGATTTAGCCATAAAACTCGCCTCCTTGATTTGTTGAACAATTTATAATCCTTTTTTTTGCTAAAGTCAAATTATGAAAGTGTGAACAAAAAGCAAAATTATTACCAATTTATAAAATTTTTTAAAGCGGATAGAAATTTTATCCTAAAGAAATTCAAAAATCGGCATTTTTAAGTTAAGGATATTCATTTATATGTAGTAAAACTGTAATGGTGTTACAAATTGCTATGAAAAATTTGTACAAAATAGGAGAAATTGGTGATTTTGGTGTATATTTTCGGTATAATACAGGTAAATAGCAGTTGATATGTATCTGCTTTTGTAAATAGCTGTAAAAAAACAGGGATTGACCGGAACAAAAGCAGACAGAAACGGAGGTGGCAGTATGATCTATCAGGAAGAATCAGGACGGGAATATCACATAAAGACAGGGAAGAACGAAATCGGAAAATATGTGATCCTGCCGGGGGACCCGAAGCGGTCAGCGAAGATTGCAGCTTATCTGGATGATGCAAAGCTGGTTGCGGACAACCGGGAATTCGTGACATATACCGGATATCTGGAGGGCGAGAAGGTCAGTGTAACATCGACAGGTATCGGCGGACCATCAGCAGCGATCGCATTGGAGGAACTGGTGCATTGTGGCGCGGATACATTTATAAGGGTTGGAACCTGTGGCGCGATGCAGTTAGATATCATGGGAGGAGATATCGTGGTGGCAACCGGTGCTGTCCGGATGGAGGGTACATCAAAGGAATATGCTCCGATCGAATATCCGGCGGTTGCAAGCTATCCGGTCATTCAGGCATTGACAAAAGCCTGCGAGACGACCGGAGTTCGATACCATACCGGAGTTGTTCAGAGCAAGGATTCCTTCTATGGACAGCATGAGCCGGGAACCAAGCCGGTGTCCTATGAACTGGAAGCCAAATGGGAGGCATGGAAGCGGATGGGCTGTCTGGCATCCGAGATGGAGTCAGCGGCGTTATTTATCGTAGGTGCTTATCTGGGCGTGAAGGTCGGAGCCTGTTATCTGGTGGTTGGAAATCAGGAGCGGAAGGCAGCAGGGCTTGAAAATCCACTGGCATACGATACGGACATGGCAGTAAAGACCGCAGTTGAGGCAGTCAGGCAGATGATTCTGGATGCGGGGAAAGAATAAAAGCTATTAATATAGTAAGAAGTTATTGAAAAAAAGTGTTAAAACATATACAATGTTAATAACAGTATTTGGTAAATATTAACAAAAAGAACCTGACGATATAATATGCCGGGTTCCAAAATATCAGATAGGAGGTCAGTAATGGACAGAAAGGATTTGGAAGCAAAGGTTTTACAGGCTGTAGCTTGTGTTATGCCGGAGATCGACATCAGCAAGCTTGACATGACAGCCGAGTTGACAAAAGAATATGGGGTTAATTCTGTATCAATTATTCAGTTGATCGTAGAGCTTGAAAATGATTTTAATATTGAATTTCAGGATTCAGAACTTGCATTGGGCTTGTATTATGATATGAATGATGTGGTTGCCGCTGTTGCAGCCAAGTTGAATTAGAGAAGATAAGGGAGGTATAATCATGAGCAATAAAAAGATATTGCCAGTCAGCTACCCGATGATTACATCATGGCAGTGGCATGCAACATTATTCTCAATTCTGGGGGATGACGAAAAAGCTAAGAACTGGATCTTCAGCAATTACATCCAGCTTAGATGTTATAATATTGAGGAGATTTTCACAGGAGATGAGATGCTTCTGGCAGATATGATGCCGGGAAGCAGTTCTTTGAAGGAGTGTCCATATCTTCTGTTCTCACTGATGACAAAAGAGCAGGTAGAGAGCTACTGTGGAGATATCATTAACTTCATTATTAAAACGATCGACCTGAACGGATATGTCTATGGTGTATTTGACGAGGCAAAGATCCTGTGCGATTCCGGTGCAGATTACAAATTCCCACATGAGTTATTTATTTTTGGCTATGATAAGGATAAGGAAGAATTCCATGTTGGTGATTTCACATTTGGTGAGCATTATTCTTATTCAACTGTATCTTTTGAGGATGTTAAGCGGGGTTACGATATCATAACAGCATCCGAAGATCATATGTTTAAGGATGATTATAAAGGCAGACGTGGTTTATATGTGATCCAGAAGAATACCGCTGAGATGTATTATGATCTGGATGTGGCATATATCAAGGATACATTGGTTGAATATCTGGAAGCAAAGGATTCCAAGAATCATTTCCGTATGATGAGAAACCGTTTCTCAGATACAGTATTCGGTGTAAATGTATACGATGCAGTATATAAGCAGATCGAAAAGCAGCTTTCAGGAGATGAACCTGATTTTGATATCCGTGCACTTCACCTGTTATACGATCATAAAGTTCTGATGAATGAACGTCTGAAGTATATGATGGCAAAAGGTGTGCTGGCTTATGATAATGAGATTCTTGACGAGTACATGGAGGTTGTCAACAATATGCTGACAGCAAGAAACCTTCTGATCAAGACATCCATCACAGGAAATGTGAACTGCCTTGATCGTTTTGAGAAGTATATCATGACCGCAAAGGCCAAAGAGATTGAAGTCCTCAACAAGGTTGTCGAGAGACTTTAAAGTAGCAGACGAAAACACCACGGTGTATGGTCAAGTGACGAATTCGGGCCGGGCTTATATCTATTATTACGCAAAACGCTTTCGCTCTATTCCTCGGCGTAGCGGTACATAAGGCTGCGCAAGACGCAGCCTAAGTACCGACGCTCGGAAAGGTTTGCTTCATAATAGTATAAGCCCGGCCCGAGTTCTGTTCCTTGAATATATACCGTGGTGTTTTCTGTTTGAGGAAGAACCAAAGACAGAAAAATATAGCCGGCTGTTCTGCAACAGATATTTTCATGAAGCAAGCCTGTTCGAATGTCGGTTCTTAGCGATCCACGGAAGTGGGAGCTTAGTACCGCTACATGAGAATAGAGCGAGAGCGTCTTGCGGAATGAAAAGTATCTGTGCCGGACAGCCGGCTATATTTTTCGTCCGGTTACTTTACAATATGGATCTCTGAAGGCTGATAGTAAAAGCTGTCGGTTGCGATATAGCGGTTGTGGTAGTCAGGATCTGTGGTTTCTGCGTCATCATCTGTATGGGTAAGGACGTCGTAGGAAACAGTGCCTTTGGTGGACACTTCTTTTATGAGCAGATAGGAAGCACCTTTTAAGGATATCGGTTCATCGGTGAGGGTGGCTGCTTTTTGTGTGTCGCTCCAAAGTATGGTATTGTCATCGGACATACCATAGAAGGTGTAGCTGTCTACAGGATCTGAAATGGATCGTACCGTAAGGGAGATCGTATTCGTTGTAGTGGCATTGGAATCGATGCCTGATTCTGTGTAGCTTTCAGAGAAGGTTTGAGTCGTTGATTCGCCTTCGTTCATGATTGAAACAGGAGAGCCGGGTGTTATAAAGAGATCACCATTTTCTTTCTGATAGATTAGATTCAGATAGATATAATAAAGATCTGAATCTGTGGAATAATCTGTTTTGTCCGGATCAACATAGAGAGTGCCGGAAAGGGATAAGGAAGCTTCTGTGGTACCATCAGGCGGATATATATAATTGCTTTGACCGGTTAGTGTATGGGATGAAGACTCATAGGAGGTAGTGCTCGTTCCATCGGAACCGGAAATGTTTATAGATGGTTCAGCCATCATATCGGAACAGAACGAATAATAGAAACCTCCTTCTTCTTCGGATACATCAACTTTAATTGCAGCAAGATAGCAGCCGGAGATATCGGGATTATCCGGTTTGAAAGTATCTGTTTTCTGATCATATGTGCAGGAAATCGGTTCTTCCTGATCATCCAGAGGTGTTGCTGTACAATAGATACCAATCAGATGCCTGGTAACTGCAGATGGGGTATTTTCTTTCTTTGCAAGCTGACAGCCGGAAAGGACAGTCAGACCTAAAATGGTCAGTATACTTATAGATAAAAATTTCTTCATGCTTCTTCCTCCTCATCAAGATTTCCGTCAAATGACAGAATATCGCCTACATCACAGTGCAGGTAGTAACATATTTTATTGATGGTTGTAAATCGGACACCTTTTGCTTTTCCGCTTCGCAAAATGGAAAGATTTGCTTCGGTTATGCCGATCTTTTTGCATAATTCTTTAGAAGTCATATTATTTTCTTTTAAGACTTTTTCCAGATTGATCTTAATTGCCATATGAAACCTCCGTGTTAAATGAATGCTTCATTTTCTTCTTCCAGCGTGTGTGCTGTCTCGAATTTCTTTGCAAGGATAAATGCCGTTACGGTCAGAAGTATCTCTATAATAGGAAGAGATACGGTAAAGGTCGTATCTGAAAGTGACGGAAGCATAAGAAGCTGCAGGATATTTCGAACAACTTCAAGTACTGCCGTAATGCAGAGAACTCTTACACACAGATGGGAGAGTGCCCCTGCATCCTGGATCGTCTGATCGGTGAAATGATTGTCTTTCAGAGAACGACACAGCCGGAAGGATGCGATCAATACCCAGATGAATAACAGGGATGGAACCAGGTCGCAGAGGAGTAACGGAATGCGGTCAGGCTGAAATGATCTCATGCTGCCATTATCAAGCATAACAGCACCATCTTCTGATGATATGATCCGGGAATACAGGTCAGGACCTGTTTGATTTGCAGAAGCCCATAGTTTTGGAAGCTTTATGAAACAGATATTAATGATTGATATGATCATTACAAGAATGATGAAAACCTGTGCGATCTTTGCCAGATTGATCTCATTTGCATACCGGATTATGGCAAGAACCCGGAGAATGATGTAACAGATAAAGATGGACCACAGGGTTGTCGATATTGCCAGATTGATCATAGGTATCGAATAACGAAAATAGGGGGTCATAAGCCCCGGATTTATCATCAGGTAAATGCCGATAAAGAGGGCAGCAGAGCATACGAGTAACAGATAGTCTGCACGGATCTTCTTTTTCCTCAGACAAAGAAGCAGAAATGCGATTGCCGGGAGACAGCAGATAATGATATAAAGTATGACCGCGATACAGTTACCGGAGTTTCCGGATAATGAAAGCTTTCGAAGCCATACTGCGATCCATTCAAACGGAGTTGTAAAAATCTGATTCATGGTTATATCCTTTCTGATAGCTGATTTTATCTAAAAATTATCGAAAAACAATAATTACAGTTTCAAAATATCATTAAAATTATCGTTTGTCAATAATTTCTATGGATTGCGAGCTTGATTCATTTATGCAGGTCTAATATAATAGAAATTGCCGTGTTCAGATTTCGTATCATTTGATTGAAGGATAAAATGATCGTTGGCATTTCGGCACCGGCATAAGGGAAAATGGGAGAGCAATATTCTCAGTGACGATATATAAATGTTTGTGAGGCAGAGATATGATTTATTCTTATCCGGATTATTATAAAAAGTTTAGATGTATAGCGGACAAATGCCCGGACACTTGCTGTTCTGACTGGCAGATCGTGATCGATGATGAATCACTGGAAAAATATCGGAATTACGCAGGAGAATACAGGCAGACACTTCACCGGAATATACAGTGGGAAGAAGGCGTATTCGGACATAACCGGAAGGGCAAATGTGCATTTTTGCGGGATGATGGACTGTGCGACATGTATAAGCATATGGGAAAAGACAGCTTATGCACGACCTGTCGGGAATATCCAAGACATACGGAAGAATTTGAAAATATAAGAGAGATTTCATTATCGCTTTCCTGCCCGGAGGTGGCAAGGATATTGATGCAGAAGACAGAACCGGTAACATTTGTCTGTGAAGAAGACGATGAGGAAGAAGTATTTGAGGATTATGATTATTTCCTGTTTTCCAATCTTGAGGATATCCGGGAGGAGATTTTGAAGATTACCCAGAACCGGGAAGAAAGTCTGAAAGCAAGGATCAGAAAGGTATTGCAGATCGGTGCTTCCGCACAGAGACATTATGAAGAAGGGGATCTGATCGACTGGGATGAATGTGAGGATACAGATAAAGTCTGCGTGAAAGATGAATATGAACTGTTCCGGAAGCATATGAGATTCCTGTCAGAGGAGCTGGAGCTGTTATATCAGGACTGGGACGATGTGCTGGTGGAATCCGAAGTGCTTTTGTTTGATCTGGGGGAAGCCGGTTTCACAGCGAATAAGAAACGATTTCTGTCATGGTGGGGAAACAGCAGCCTGCCTTCACTTGAAATCGTGCTGGAGCAGATCGTTGTTTATTTTATCTCGATCTATTTGTTAGGTGCGGTCTATGATGGGAATATTCTTGGTAAAATAGATTCCGCGGTGGGTCATGTGACAGTAATCTTCCTGCTGCTTCTCGCCAGATGGATAAAGTGCAGTGAGAAGTTAGAGATGGCTGATCTGATCGAACTGGTGTACCGGTATTCCAGAGAGATCGAACATTCGGATGAGAATCTCGACCGGGTGGAAGAACTGGACTGGTTTATAAGAATATAATTTGAATTTCAGTGAACTCTATAGCATACTATAGGATAAGGTTGCTTACAGAGCGATGAACAGTGATAAAAGGAAAATGGAGTAGCAGTATGAATATATGTATATTTGGTGCATCCAGTAATGACATTGATCAGGCATACATGGATGCGGTTTTTAATCTTGGAAAAAAGCTGGCAGAGAGAGGACATACATTAGTATTTGGCGCGGGTGCAAGAGGTCTTATGGGGGCTGCCGCCAGAGGAGCAAGTGCCGGAAACGGTGAGATCGTTGGCGTTGCACCGACATTTTTTAATGTGGACGGCATCATATATGACAAATGTACAGAGCTGATCCGGACAGAGACGATGCGTGAGCGGAAACAGATCATGGAGGATCAGAGTGATGCATTTATCATGGTGCCGGGTGGAATCGGAACATTTGAGGAATTTTTTGAGGTGCTGACTTTAAAGCAGCTTGGACGACATGGCAAGGCGATCATTGTCTATAACCAGGATGGATTCTTTAATTCCCTGTTTCAGATGATGGATGAATGTGTCGAGAAGGGTTTTATGAACCATGTAACAAACGAGATCTATCAGGTGATGACAGATATAGATGAGATCCTTTCTTATCTGGATGGCTATACACCGGAGGTTGGCAAGGTGTTTAAATTTTAAACGATATGGGTGCAGGTGCAGGAGGAAAAATGGGAGATACGAATGAATATACAGTTCACGATCTGGTACGGGATGAGTTGTATAAAAATATGGATGTTGAATATGGAAAATTTACAGCAAGTCTGTCACCGGGAGCAGGAAATATCATCGGCGTTCGGATTCCGGTGCTGCGCAAAATGGCGAAAGAGATCGCGTCTGTAAACTGGAAGGAGTATCTGGATGGTGCAAGGGATGATACCTTTGAAGAAGTCATGCTACAGGGCATCGTGCTAGGCTATGCCAGAGGAAAGATCGACGACATTCTCACATACATGGGACGGTTCATACCAAAGATCGATGACTGGTCGATCTGCGATACTTGCTGTAATACCTTTAAGATCGCAAACCAGTATCAGCAGGAAGTGTGGGATTTCCTGATGCCATATCTGGACGAGCAGGGAGTAATCGATGGCAAGCCTGCTAACGAGAGAAATCGTGAGTTTGAACTGCGGTTTGTAGCAGTTATGATGTTGAATTATTATCTGAATGATGCCTATATTGATAAGGTGTTATATGCATACGATCATATGAAGAATGATGGCTATTATCTGAAAATGGGTGTTGCATGGGGACTTGCAGAAGCCTATGTAAAATGTCCGGAGCCGACGAAGGTATTTTTAAATAATAACCATCTGGATGATTTCACATTTAACAAAGCAATCCAGAAGATGCAGGAATCCTTCCGTATCACACCGGAGGAAAAAGCTGCACTCAAGGCAATGAAGCGATGATAATGATAATATAAGTAAATATGGCGAAATGAGCGGAGGTGGCAGTATGAGAATGTATTTTAAACAGAGATTGTTTTCGTGGTTTGACAGTTATGATATTTATAATGAACAGGGGAATCCGATATATGTGGTAAAGGGACAGATATCCTGGGGACATTGTCTGAAGATTTTCGATCCATATGGGAATGAAGTCGGTACAGTAAAGGAGCAGATATTCACATTTCTTCCAAAATTTGAGATCTATCAGGGAAATCAATATCTGGGATGCATTAAGAAAGAGTTTTCCTTTCTTAAGCCCCGATATGATATTGATTATAATGGATGGCATATTGATGGAAGCTTTATGGAATGGGATTACAAGATCACAGATGCTGCAGGTGGTATGGTTGCATCCATATCAAAGGAACTGTTTCATATGACAGATCAATATGTGATCGATGTATATGATCCACAAAATGCACTTATTGCACTTATGTTTGTTCTGGCGATTGATGCAGAGAAGTGTTCGAGGAATGATTAGGAATGGTCGGCAATCCTTCCGATGGTATCGGCAAGAATCTCAATCACCTGCTCGGTATCTTCTTCCTTATATTTTAAGAAAGTATGTACGCTTCCTTGAATCAGCAGAGAAATTGTGATATTTTTCTCCAGATTGTCTTTGAATTCCGGATGCGTGATAAAGATCAGTTCCTTAATGCGGGCTTCCAGTTTGTTGGTGAGCACGCCACAGCTTCTGTCATCATCCGGGAAAAGAATGTTGAACAGATGTCCCTGTGTGATAAATGCGGTACAGAGCAGTCTGGCTGCGGCAGCCGGATCTGTGATGATAAGATCCGGATTTGGAATGTCTGCAACCAGTGACGTGATCGCGTCATTTTCCAGATATTCCGACAGATCGTAGATATCTTTAAAATGAAGATAAAATGTCTGTTTGCTGATATTTGCTTTCTGGGTCAGCTCCCGGATCGTAATCTTTTCGAGCGGTTTTGCCGCACGTAATTCTATAAAAGCACTGAAAATGCTGTTCTTGGTTTTCTGTATTCTTAAATCCATTGCAATCTCCTGATTTACTATTTGTTGACTATGGTCAATAAATTGACGTTATTCAATTATTGGCTATGGTGTCAGCTTTTGTAATCTCATATAATAAACATGTCTATTTTAATCTATAAATTTACTATAGTCAATAAAGAAACAAAACAGATGATTCTTACACGGGCAGTTCGACCTTGCTAACATGTGGACGCTCTCGCTCGTTTCAGCCTGCAACGGTACTAAGATGCCGCATATGCGCCATCTAAGGACCGGCGGCTTCAAATGCCACTAGTTGGCAAGGTCGAACTGCCCGTGCAAGAATCATCTGTATAAATACAAAAGGAGAATGACATGGATATTTACGAATTTTATTCCGGAAGAAGCTTTGATGCATATAGAGAACTGGGGGCGCATGTGAAGAAAGAGGTCACAGGAAAGAAGACGGTTGTCAGTGGTGTGGAATTTGTCACATATGCACCGAATGCTCTGGGGGTAAATGTGATCGGTGAATTCAACGACTGGAACGAGACGGTCATGGAACGCTGTTATGACGGCAGCTTTTTCAAGGTATTTGTGCCGGAAGCAAGACCGGGCATGATGTACAAATATAAGATCTATCACAGAGACGGCAGCAGCATGGAGCATTGTGATCCGTATGGCTTCGGCATGGAGCTGCGTCCGGCATTTGCATCCATTATTCGGGATATGGATACTTATCGTTTCCATGATGCCAAATGGATGAAGAACCGTAGTGTATGTCAGGGAAGTCCACTTAACATCTATGAAGTTCATCTGGGTTCCTGGCGCACAAAACCGGTCTTTGATGAACAGGGAAATCCGCTGACACCGGAGGAGATCGCAGAAAGCAACCGGATAGCGGAGAGCTGGTATACCTATAAGGAGATCGCTCCGATGCTTGCGGAATATGTGAAAGAGCAGGGATATAATTATGTAGAGTTCATGCCGCTCTCCGAGCATCCGTCCGATCAGTCCTGGGGCTATCAGAATACCGGATTTTTCAGTCCGACATCCAGATATGGAACAGCAGATGACCTGAAGGAAATGATTGATATTCTGCATCAGCATAATATTGGCACAATTCTTGATTTTGTTCCGGTTCATTTCGCACTTGATGGCTATGGACTTGCCAGATATGATGGCACGGCATTGTATGAATATCCAAGCAACGATGTGGGATACAGTGAGTGGGGAAGCATGAACTTCATTCATTCCAAAGGAGAAGTGCGGAGCTTCTTACAGTCTGCGTCGAATTACTGGCTGTCAGAGTATCATTTTGACGGACTTCGTATGGATGCGATCAGCCGTATCATTTACTGGATGGGCGATGAGAGCCGTGGTGTAAATGACCGGGCGGTTGATTTTATCCGGAATATGAATCAGGGGTTAAAGGATCGTCATCCTTCGATCATCCTGTGTGCCGAAGACTCGACAGACTTTAAGGGTACAACGAAGGAAACAAAATATGGTGGACTGGGCTTTGATTACAAATGGGATATGGGCTGGATGAATGATACACTGAATTTCTTCCGTACACTTCCATTTGTCCGCGGCGAGCATTATCATGACCTGACATTCTCGATGATGTATAACTATAATGAACGATATCTGCTTCCTTTGTCACACGATGAGGTTGTACATGGAAAGGCAACGATCATTCAGAAGATGGCGGGTATGTATGAAGAAAAGTTCCCGCAGGCAAAGGCATTATATGCTTATATGTATGCGCATCCGGGCAAGAAGCTGAACTTTATGGGAAATGAGATCGGACAGTTCCGCGAGTGGGATGAGAAGCGCGAGCAGGACTGGGATCTTTTGAAATATCCGAACCATGATTCTTTCCACCAGTATATGAAAGCACTGAATAAGATTTATATGAAAGAGCCGGCATTATCTGCATGGGATGATGATCCGAATGGATTTGCATGGATCCTTTGCGGTAAGGAAAATGATGTTGTCTATATCTTTCAGCGCGAAGTAAATGAAGATAAGGTGATCGTTGTATTAAACCTGTCGGGACTTGTATATAAAAATTATCACTTTAATTATGGAAATGGTGATACAATGAAGGTACTGATCAACAGCGACTGGAATAAGTTTGGCGGAAGCACAAAAGATACAGAGAAAACGATTAAGGGTGTAAATGGAGATTTTGGATTTGACCTTCCGGCATTTTCCGGAATTTACCTGAAACCGGTCGATTAGAACATGAGAAGGTGAATATGATGACGACAATAGAGAAGCTGGCAGAGCTGCGTGAGAAAATGAAGGAAACAGGTGTAGATGCTTATGTGATCACTACGGATGACTTTCATGCATCCGAATATGTTGGAGCATATTTCAGGGAAAGAGAATATATGTCCGGGTTTACAGGATCTGCCGGAACACTGGTTGTGCTCCCTGATACGGCGGCATTGTTTACAGATGGGCGGTATTTCATTCAGGCGGAAGCACAGCTTGCAGGCAGTACGATCGAACTGATGAAGAGTGGACAGCCGGGCGTTCCAACGATCGAAGAATATTTGTATGACCATCTGGAACCGGAAAAGGTTGTAGGCTTTGATGGAAGAACCGTCAGCTTGGATTTTGCTGATAGGATGCTTGGCAAACTGGGCGATAAAAAGGTTACTTTAAATGGTGAACTGGATCTGGTCGATGAACTCTGGGCGGACAGACCGGAGCTGTCACATGAGCCGGTATTTGAATTACCATTTTCATACACAGGCGAAACCCGTGCGGATAAGCTTGCGCGTGTCAGAGCGTCAATAAGATCCGCAGGTGCGGATGCCCGGGTGATCTCTGCGCTGGACGAGATCGCATGGCTTCTGAATCTGCGAGGAAATGATATAGACTGTAATCCGGTATTCCTGTCATATATGCTGATCGCAGATGAAGACTGTCGTTTATATATCAATGATGCAATCTTAAACGATGAAATCACCAGAGGACTTGCCGTTGATGGGATCACACTTCATCCGTATAATGAGATCTATACGGATCTGAAGCGGTTGCCGGAGGTCATTCAAACACATAAAAAGGCAGAGCAGGTAACAATATTGCTGGATGGTTGTCAGGCCAATTACAGATTGAGAAGCTGTATACCGGAGACTGTATCCGTAGTCGATGAACCGTCTGCTATTCAGTTGATGAAGGCACAGAAGAATTCTGTAGAGTGCGAAAATGAACGGAATGCGCATATCAAGGATGGAGTTGCTGTAACGAAATTTATCTACTGGCTTAAGCATCATATCGGAACAGAAACGATCACAGAGCTTTCGGCAGCAGAGAAGCTGGAGTCTTTTCGAAAAGAGCAAAAGGGGTATATCGAGCCGAGCTTTGATACGATATCTGCATATGGTCCACATGGCGCGATCGTACATTATGAACCGACAGAGGAGACAAATGTCGAACTAAAACCGGAGAGCTTCTTATTAGTGGACAGCGGCGGCCATTACATGGAGGGAACAACTGATATCACCAGAACGATCACGCTCGGAACTCTGACAGAGGAAGAGAAATGGGCGTATACACTGGTGTTGATCGGACATCTGAATCTGGCAGCAGCAAGATTTAAACATGGAACGCGTGGTGAGAATCTCGATTATCTGGCGCGTGAACCACTGTGGCGGTATGGCCTGGATTTCAATCACGGCACCGGTCATGGAGTCGGATATCTGTTAAATGTACACGAAGGGCCAAACAGGATCCACTTCCGAATCATGGAAGAACGCAGACCGACAGCAGTATTCGAAGACGGAATGATCACGTCAGATGAACCGGGTATATATATAGAAGGAAGGTTTGGCATCCGTCATGAGAATCTGGTTCTTTGTAAGAAAGCAGGAAAACCGGCAGGCAAGCTTCCGGAGGTATTCTTGAAAGAAACGGAAGCAAATGGAACATTTCTGGAATTTGAAACTCTGACCTGGGTTCCGTTTGATACAGAAGCTTTGATACCGGAACTGATGACAGATCGTGAGCTCCAACGATTGAATGAATATCACAAGAATGTGTACGAGAAGATCGCTCCACATCTGACGGAGGAAGAACGCATATGGCTGGAGCAGGCAACGAGTCCAGTATCGAAAAAATATCATAATATAATTTGATGAATTTCAAGGGGAGAAACATATGATCTATAAGTGTGAGGCATGTGGGGGTGTGCTGGTATATGATCCGGATCTCGGAAAAATGAAATGTACACAATGTGGTCAAACAAGTGAACGCAGATTCCATATGAAGTTAAAGGAAGTAGATCCGGATACAGAGGAAAAAGAAGACGGAAAACGATCATTTGACAATCTGTGGTTTGGTCTTGATAAAGATCAGAAGTGGCATGGAGAGAAGGAAATCCAGATCAATCCTGACTGGGATGCGGATCTGTTGGCATTTGAGATGCGGAATAACAGACCGGAAGATATATCGGCTGCATCAAAACAGACGGAAGCAGAAGATATATCAGAAAAATCAGAGCAGCAGGCACAAGACACTGCTTATACAGATGACCGGAGAGAGATGCAGGGAGAACGACTGATGTCGGTTCAGATATTCCGCTGTACTTCCTGCGGAGCACAGATTATGATCCATGGAAATGAGCGGGCAACTTTTTGTTCGTTTTGTGGACAGCCGACGGTTATATTTGACCGTGAATCGAAGGAAGTATGGCCGGATTATATCATTCCATTTTCCATAACGGAACAGCAGGCAGTGGATGCGATCAAAGAGAAATTCGGTACAGGCAGATATGTGCCAAGAGAGATCAAGCATCCGAAGATTGACAAGATCCGTGGAATCTATATTCCATATTGGCTGTATACAGTGTATATGCGGAAAAAAGCAAATCTGCATCTGGTAACGAGTAATGAAGCTGAGAAGAAAGAACCGGAAAATATCTTTAATGCCGGAATGAACAGAAACCAATCCTTTTATACGATGCTGCAGTCATCGAAGAAGATGGGATTGTATCCGGGATCATTTCAGAATCAGAAATATGATGCGGAAACGAGAAGTGTCTCTGTAGGTATAAATGAGAAGACAGATATGTTTGCAGATGCATATGGAAATTTTGAACAGGTTACCTTTGATGCATCCAGAAAATTAGATGATCGGCTATCCAGTCGTCTGGAACCATATCATATGGAAGCATTAAAGCCATTTGATCCATCGTATCTGTCCGGATTCTATGCAGATCGGTATGATGTGCCGTCCAGAGAGGCTGCGCCGGACATCCATCAGAGGATAAGTGATGCTATGGATAAAGCAATGATAGAAGATACAGGAACGACTTACATAGAGAAGAGCATTGAACAGTACAGTGTGGATAAGATTGAGTATGCGCTCCTGCCTGCATGGTTCATGACCTTCTGGTATAGGCATGAGCTTTATACGATTCTGGTCAATGGGCAGACCGGAAAGGTTGTTGGCAATATTCCAGTGAATAAAAGGAGTTTTATTTCGGATGCGGTGATGGCCGGAGTTGTATGCTGCACGATCGGAGCGGTTGTATTTTATGAAATCAATCAGGGAATTGCAAAAGGGTATGGCTTTTTCCATGAATATGGAGGGTCGATCATTGTATTCCTTTTTATGCTGGCGGCGGGACTTTTTACCAGAAATCTCAGTAAATACAACAGGTATAAGCACGACAAAGAACGACTTGCATCCTCAACAACGACTGATTATGTAAAAGAAAGGCAGGATAAGACATGGATTCGATAAATATTTTACTTGCAGGATTTAAATTGTTACCGATCATACAGGGCATTGTCTGTGGCGGACTGTTTGCGGCAGGTCTGTTGCTGTCGTGGATGCTTCGCTCCAACCTCCATGGCGAGATGGAAACAGAGAAGGAATTTGCCCAACAGCACAAAATCTCCTACTACCAGATTGACCAGGGCCACAAGATTTTATTCTTCTGATCCATCTTCGATACATATGGCTGGCGTCAGGGCTGCACCGGGCATTGCAATAACGAGTTCCGGGTTTCTATTCGGTTCGCACGCTTATTTGTCAGCAGTCGCCCAAACTCGTCCTTACGGACTCAGACAAGGGCTTTGTGCTGACAGCTAGTGCAAACCTCATAACGAAATCCTCACAATGTTATTGCAATGCCCGGTGCAGCCCTGACGTCAGCCATATGTATCTTATAACGATAAAGGAGCAAAGCTTTTGATATAGGAAGGATTCTCTGTGCAACATTTCTGATATATAGACATCACCTTGTATCTGTAGCAGATACAAGGCAGAGGGAGAGAAATGTACATAAGTGGAAAGAATAGCTGGGGTGGGTTGTAGATGGGCTATCCGTATGTATATAAAAGATATATAGTGGAGTTTCCGTAGGGAGCTACATATTGCCAGCGAATGCGGGTGCATGTCTGAGTCCGAAGGACGAGTTTGCACAGGAGCATGAGCGAATCAGGCATATGTAGTTCACAGGGAACGAAACGGATCTTTTATATACATACGGATAGCCCATTCATAACCCACCCCAGCTATTCTGTTAGCCCAAGGGTATTGCAGAATGGCAGGCGGTATATTATAATGAAGCGAGAATGTAGATAACAGGAGGAACCCGAAATGGACATTGTATGTTTGGATTTGGAAGGCGTATTAGTACCGGAGATTTGGATCGCATTTGCAGAGGCAAGCGGTATCCCGGAGTTAAAGAGAACAACAAGAGATGAGCCGGATTATGACAAATTAATGAACTGGCGTCTTGGCATATTAAAAGAACATGGACTTGGCTTAAAAGAGATTCAGGAAACGATCGCAAAGATCGATCCGATTCCCGGTGCAAAGGAATTCTTAGATGAGCTTCGTTCCATGACACAGGTTATCATTATCAGTGATACATTTACACAGTTTGCAAGCCCGCTTATGAAGAAGCTCGGCTGGCCGACAATTTTCTGTAATTCATTAGAGGTAGCAGAAAGTGGAGAGATCACAGGCTTTAAGATGCGTTGTGAGAAATCCAAATACACAACCGTAAAAGCACTTCAGTCTATCGGTTATGATACGATCGCAAGTGGTGACAGCCACAACGATCTTGGAATGATCCGCGCAAGCAAGGCCGGATTCCTCTTTAAGAGTACCGATCAGATCAAAGCAGACAATCCTGATCTTCCGGCTTATGAGACATATGATGAGCTGCTCGCAGCTATCAAGAAAGTACTGGCTTAAGATCGGTCCTTTCATATAAAAATGTACGCAGTATGTAAGAAAGGCATATTAAGGTCATGAAAATTAAGTACATATAACAGAGAACCTGCATATACTGTAGCAAACAGAGTATGCAGGTTTTTTATGGCTATAAAAATAATGATCGATGCCGGACATGGTGGATTTGACAATGGGGCATCTTATAATGGCAGAACGGAGAAGAATGACAACCTGAATTTGGCTTTGGCACTTGGTGATGCGTTGTCAGAGCTTGGTTATGACGTGGAATTTACGAGAACGACAGATGTCTATGATTCGCCGACAAGAAAAGCACAGATCGGAAATGAGAGCGGTGCGGATTATTTTATCTCCCTGCACAGGAATGCTGCACCGTATCCGAACAAATATAACGGAGTGGAAACCTTGGTTTATAATACATCAGGGATTGCATATGAAATGGCAGAAAATGTGGATGCAGAGCTTGCAAAGATCGGATTTGAGAATCTGGGAGTTGAGGAACGGAAGAATCTGGCTGTTCTGCGCCGGACAACGATGCCGGCAATTCTGATCGAGACTGGATTTATTGACAGTGATAAGGATAATTATCTGTTTGATTACCGGTTTGAAGATATCGTGAATGCGATCGCACTCGGAATTGATGAAACACTTCGTGGATAGATGTGTGAAAAGCGCACAAAAGAATTTACAGTTAACGAGAAAAATTGTATAATTATAAAGACTGTTTTAGAAAACGACAATCCGATTGGAGAAGGTTTCTGATTGGAAAATACGATAGAAAAGTGGGGTAGAAAACAATGAAAAATACGTTCAGTAATTCAGGCATGTTGAACTGGCTTGGCTTTTTTGCGAATAAGATGGATGTCAGCCCGGAGAAGATAAAGATGCTTAATATCTGCGGCAGACAGAAAAATGTCGTGCCAACGATTGATACACACAAGCGGGTTCTGATCTATACAGATACCAGTCATGAGGATCTCTTCTATACATTATGGGAAGCGGGATTTGGCGAATATGATATCTGGATCGGCGAGGGAACAGAGCCGGGAAGTGAACTTACAAATGCAAAACTCAAGAATGTTATTAATAAGAAGATATCCGAACCGACGGTTGTCTTTATCGTAAATGAGAAGACCAGAGAATCCGTTCGGTATGGCATGAAGAATGATCTGTTTACAAAGGGCTCGGTTCATTATGTATGCAATGAGATCCGCGCGGTTATCATGAGTATTCTCGGTGTAGATACGCATGACACGATTCTTGCTCTGATGGCAGAGAGTATCGTTATCGAAGCTGCGATCACAGCGAGTGAAGGTCAGATCATTGCAGTAGAGCCGGACAGCGGTTCCAGAAGATCTATGGAGGAAAATGTTGAGAAGTTTGGAGTTCATAACGTGCAGATCATTCCAGATATGAGCGAAGAATCCTTAAGTAAGATTCCGGTACCAAGACTTGCATTTATCGTTGCGAATCATTATCTGGAATCTGATATTGAACGCCTGCTTGCGATCAATCCGCAGATGCAGTTTGTTATTTACACATTAGATCTTGGTATCCTTGCAGAGACCAAGCTGATTTTTGACAAATTCGGTATTCAGAATATGGAAGCGTTACAGATCAACGTATCCAAGACAAATAAAGAAAATGTATTTGTTGCTCAGCCGGCACCATGGATCATTACAGGTGGGGCTGAATAGAATACAGATATTCAGAAATAAAGCCCCATTCTCCGGTAAGAGTTTCTTCTGTTTTATGAACAACGTAAAAAACAGAAGAAAGCCTGAAAAGGATGGGGCTATTTTACTTTACAGAGTAGAATTAGTTATGATTTTTTATAAAAAGTTTAGAAATATATTTTTTATTAATATATTAATAAAAGGTGAAAAATAAAAAATGGTGTGCTATAATACGTTGTTGTTTAAAGGACGACTGGAAGCACATGGAAGGATGCAGGAGGAAATTTAAATGAAAGTCATTTTTTTCGACATTGACGGTGTGTTAAATTCAAACAAATTCATCTGTAACAATCCGGGTGAAACCGTTGACAGAAAAAATGTAAAAAACCTTGCAGATGTTGTAAAGGCAACAGATGCGAAGCTGGTAGCGATCTTTAACTGGCGGAAAGAGGTTATGAAAGATCCGGTATGTGACGAGAGAGCACAGGAGCTGATCCTGAAGCTTAAGGAGGAAGGTCTCGTTATATCCGATGTAACTCCGCCGCAGGAACATATATCCGGCAAGTATGAGGATTATGGACGGTGCTTTGAGGTTAAGGACTATGTAGACCAACACGATGTAGACAGGCTGGTGATCTTAGATGACATGGATTCAGACTGGGACAGAGTTGGACTTGCTGATTACTGGATCAATACGGAGAATACAGTAAAAGGATTTTCCGAGAGTGATGCAAGAGAAGTAATAAATATCCTTAACAGTTAGTATGCCCTTTGAAAAAATTACATGAGAGGAAGTGAAGACCTACGGGTGACCTTGCAGAAAAGTTAACAGAGGAGCTGAATTGCGAGACTCTCTTTACCATTCCAATTTTTGGTGGAATCCCGATCTCGGAATCAATCGTGGTAACATGGATCATTATGGCGGTACTTGTTCTGTTGTCCGTTATACTTGTCCGGAATCTGAAAGTTGAGAATCCGGGAAAGAAACAGCTTGCTCTGGAGTCGATCATTACGACATTTAATAATCTGTTTAGTGACGTTTTGGGAGAAAAAGGTAAGGCATATATACCGTATCTGATCACTGTCATTTTGTATATCGGAATGGCAAATATCGCAGGTATATTTGGATTTAAACCACCAACCAAGGATCTGAACGTAACAGCAGCACTGGCGATCATGAGTATAGTCATGGTTCAGGTTGTCTGTATCAGAAGCAGGGGACCGAAAGGCTGGCTTAAGAGCTTTGCAGAGCCGGTAGCAATAGTAGCACCTATAAATGTAATGGAGCTTGTAATAAAACCATTGTCGTTATGTATGCGATTGTTCGGCAATGTTTTAGGTGCATTTGTTGTAATGAAATTAATTGAGGCGGTAGCGCCTGTCATTGTGCCTATTCCGTTAAGCCTTTATTTTGATATCTTTGATGGCTTACTTCAGGCATTTGTATTCACATTCTTAACTGCACTCTACATGCAGGAAGGATTGGGAGAAGACTAAGATTAACATAAGGAAAATGAAAAGGAGATAATAATTATGAATACAGTAATCGCAATTGGAGCTGCTATAGCAGTATTAACAGGTATTGGTGCAGGTATCGGACTTGGAATCGCAACATCAAAGGCAGTAGAAGCAGTAGCAAGACAGCCGGAAGCAGACAGTAAGATCACAAAGCTTCTGATCATTGGTGGAGCACTTGCAGAGGCAACAGCCGTTTACGGTCTGGTAATTGGTCTTTTGATCATTCTTCTTCTGAAATAATATTTATAAGAATATGATGATTGCGGCACTATATCATAATAGATATGAAGGAATCGTAATTGTCGGATAACGAAAACAGACAGAAAGGCAGGAGGTCATTAAATGATAAATTTAAGTGTCTCGTCCATAGCCATAACCATAATTAATATTATAGTTTTGTTTCTTCTGTTAAAGAAATTCCTGATCGGTCCGATCAATAAGATCATGGCAGAACGTGAAGAGATGATCAAATCCTCGATCGCGAATGCCAATCAGACGAAGGATGATGCCATGAAACTGAAGCAGCAATATGAAGATACTCTCGCAGGTGTTCAGGATGAATGTGATACCATGCGGGATAAATCCAGACAGGCTGCACAGAATGAATATAACAGGATTGTGGCAGATGCAGGCGAGAAATCAAACCGTATGATCAAGGATGCGGAAAAAACTATAGAAGTACAGCGTGAAAAGGCTTTGAGCGATATGGAATCTCAGGTTGCAGAGCTTGCAATGTCGGCAGCGGCTAAGATTCTGGGTGAAGACTCAAATGACGCGAAAAATCAGTCACTATATGATGAGTTTATAGAAAAAGCAGGTGAGGCCCATGACACAGAAAGCAATTAATTATGCTGAAGTTTTGTGCGAGCTGAATATTGATGCGGCTGAGCTTTCAGATATGGAAGCAGTTGTCAGGGAGAATCCTGAATTACAGGAGGCACTTACGTGTCCGGTTGTCAGCAGAGAAAAAAAGTCAGAAGTTATCGATAAGATATTCGACGGTTCAAAGACTACGGTAAAATTCTTAAAGGTACTTTGCAACAATTCTGATTTTGATCAGTTCTTTGAGATATGCAGGGAATACAGAGTTCTTATAAAGAAGAAGGCAGATGTCCTTCTTGCAACCCTTTATTATGTGACACCTCCAACGGAGACACAGAAGAAGGGGATTGAAGATTTTCTGAAAAAGGAATATAAGACCTCAGATGTGGAACTGACATTGGAGAAGAAAGACAGTCTGATCGGCGGCTTTATTATTAAGGTCGGAAATAAGGAATATGACTGGAGTCTGGCAGGCAGATGTAAGCGGCTTACACAAAGATTGGTTACGAGGTGATAAGATTTGAGTTCAATAAGTTCAGGAGATATTATCTCCATACTGAAAAGTGAGATAGAGAATTTTGACTTCGACACCCGGGACAAAGAAGTAGGAACTGTCATCTGGGTAGGAGATGGAATAGTAACGATATATGGTATTGATAATGCCATGTATGGTGAGATTGTAGTATTTGAAAATGGTATCAAGGGTATGGTACAGGATATCAGAAGAACCGAGATTGGATGTATCCTGTTCGGAAAAGATACCGGAATAAAAGAAGGTACAAAGGTTACCAGAACAGGTAAGAGAGCCGGCGTACCGGTAGGTGAAGAATTCCTTGGAAGAATCATCAATGCATTGGGTGCACCAATTGATGGTAAGGGAGCGATCAAAGAGGCAGATTACATGCCGGTTGAGCAGGAAGCACCAAGTATCGCAGACAGACAGTCGGTCAATGAACCACTTCAGACCGGTATTCTGTCGATCGATTCCATGTTCCCGATCGGTAAAGGACAGCGTGAGCTGATCATCGGTGATCGTCAGACCGGTAAGACTTCGATCGCACTTGATACGATCATCAACCAGCGTGGAAAGGATGTTGTCTGCATCTATGTAGCGATCGGTCAGAAAGCATCCACCGTTGCAAAGATTGTTTCCACACTTGAGAAGAATGATGCAATGGACTATACGATCATTGTAGCATCAACAGCCAGTGATCCTGCACCGCTTCAGTATATAGCACCATATGCAGGAACATCGATGGCAGAATATTTTATGCATAAGGGAAAAGACGTGCTCATCGTATACGATGATCTGTCAAAGCATGCAGTAGCATACAGAACACTGTCCTTGTTACTTGGACGTTCCCCTGGACGTGAGGCATATCCTGGTGATGTATTCTATCTGCATTCCAGACTGCTTGAGCGTTCCAGTAAGTTAAAGGATTCATTAGGCGGTGGTTCGATCACAGCCCTTCCTATTATAGAGACACAGGCAGGTGATGTATCTGCATACATCCCAACAAATGTTATCTCCATCACGGATGGTCAGATCTTCCTTGAGAGTGATCTGTTCTTCTCAGGTATGCGTCCTGCGGTAAATGTAGGATTGTCCGTATCCCGTGTCGGTGGTGCAGCGCAGACCAAGGCTATGAAGAAAGCAACCGGTACCGTCCGTATCGACCTTGCACAGTTCCGTGAGATGGAAGTATTCACCCAGTTCAGTTCCGATCTGGATGAGAATACAAAGGAGCAGCTTACTTATGGTAAGGGATTGATGGAGCTGTTAAAGCAGCCGTTATGTCATCCGCTTAGTATGGCAGAGCAGGTTATTACACTGGTTGCAGCAACAAATAAGCTGTTCTTAAATGTAGATATCAAGAAAGTAAAGCAGACACAGATGGATATGCTTGCATATTTCAAGGATGCAGAACCGGATGTTATCAAAGAGATTGAAGAAGGAAAGGTTCTTACAGATGATCTGAAAGAACATATTCTTGAAGCAGGAAAAGAGTTTATGAAGAGGGTGGAGTAATTGGCAAGTACCAAAGAAATCCAAAACAGAATAAAAAGCATTAAGGATACAATGAAGATCACAAATGCCATGTACATGATCTCTTCTTCCAAACTGAAAAAAGCGAAGAAGGATCTGGAGAATACGGAACCGTATTTCTATACTTTACAGGTTTCTCTGGCACGACTGTTACGACATCTTCCTGATATGGATCATCTTTATTTCGAAAATGAAGACGATGAAAAGAAGGAAAATCCAAAAAGAGGTTATATTGTAGTTACAGCCGATAAGGGCATGGCAGGTGCATATAACCATAATATCATTAAGATCGCAGAAGAAGAACTGGCAAACCACCCGGACAGCGAATTATACGTTGTCGGACAGGTGGGAAGACATTATTTTGCAAGGAAGAATGTGCCGGTTGATATTCATTTCCAGTATACAGCACAGAACCCAAGTCTTCACAGAGCAAGGGTTATTGCGGATAAGATGCTGGAAAACTATGAAAGCGGTAAGATCGATGAAGTCTATATCATTTATACGAAGATGATAAACAGTGTAACGGCAGAGCCGGAGATGATCCAGCTTCTTCCGTTCAGAAAGATGGATTTCAAGATCTCACAGGCGGATGTCTATCATGAGGAGATCATCATTGAACCTTCTCCGAGAGCGGTCATGGATCGAATTGTTCCGAATTATATTACAGGTTTCATATATGGAGCACTGGTTGAATCCTTCTGTAGTGAACAGAATTCCCGAATGATGGCAATGGATTCTGCAACCAGAAGTGCGAAAGATATGTTAGCTGATCTCAGTATTAAATACAACAGAGCCAGACAGGCTGCGATCACGCAGGAGATTACCGAGGTAGTTGGTGGTGCGAAGGCTCTGCAGAATAAGAAATAGGAGGTCTGATGTTTTGAAAAACGGTAAAATAGTACAGGTCATGGGACCTGTTGTAGACGTAGAATTTCCGGATAATGATTTACCAAACATCAAGGATGCTCTGGAAGTTGATAATCATGGAAAGAAATGCATAATGGAAGCTGCACAGCACATCGGAAATAATACCGTCAGATGCATCATGCTGGCAGCAAGCGAGGGCTTATCCAGAGATATGGAGGTTGTTCCGACAGGATCAGGAATCAAGGTTCCGGTTGGTACAGATACCCTTGGCAGATTATTTAATGTAACCGGTGACACTCTGGACGGTGGACCGAATCTGGCAGATACAGAGCACTGGGTCATCCACAGAGATCCTCCGTCATTTGAGGATCAGAGCCCTGTTGTTGAGATTCTCGAAACAGGTATCAAGGTTATCGATCTTCTTGCCCCATATGCCAAAGGTGGTAAGATCGGTCTGTTCGGTGGTGCCGGTGTAGGTAAGACCGTTCTGATCCAGGAGCTGATCCAGAATGTAGCAACAGAGCATGGCGGATATTCTATCTTCACCGGTGTTGGTGAGCGTTCCAGAGAGGGTAATGACCTCTGGACAGAGATGAAAGAGTCAGGGGTATTGTCCAAGACAGCCTTAGTGTTTGGACAGATGAACGAGCCACCTGGAGCAAGAATGCGTGTTGCGGAAACAGGACTTACGATGGCAGAATATTTCCGTGACGTAAATCATCAGGATGTGTTATTATTTATAGATAATATCTTTCGTTTTGTACAGGCAGGATCAGAGGTTTCTTCCCTGCTTGGACGTATGCCATCCGCAGTTGGTTATCAGCCAACTCTGGCAAATGAGCTTGGTGAGTTGCAGGAGCGAATCGCTTCTACAAAGTCAGGATCCGTTACATCCGTACAGGCAGTTTATGTGCCTGCCGATGACCTGACAGACCCGGCTCCGGCAACTACATTTGCGCATCTGGATGCGACAACCGTTCTTTCCAGAAAGATCGTAGAACAGGGTATCTATCCTGCTGTTGATCCTCTGGAATCCAATTCCCGTATTCTGGAGGTGGACGTTGTCGGTGAAGAACATTATAATGTAGCCAGAGGCGTTCAGGAGATTCTTCAGAAATACAGAGAATTACAGGATATCATCGCAATTCTTGGTATGGAAGAATTATCAGAGGAAGATAAGATTACGGTTACAAGAGCACGTAAGGTGCAGAAGTTCTTATCACAGCCATTCCATGTAGCAGAGAACTTTACAGGTGTTCCGGGAAAATATGTACCTCTTAAAGAAACAGTAAAGGGCTTTAAGGCTATCTTAGACGGTGAGATGGATGAATATCCTGAGTGGGCATTCTTTAACGTAGGCGGAATCGAAGAAGTCAAAGAAAAAGCCGCAAAGGGACAGTAGGATAAAGGAGGCAGACAGACATGAATACATTTTACCTGAGAGTCATATCAAGTAATAAAGTATTTTTTGATGATAAGGTTACGAAGTTTGTATTGCCTTTGGAAGATGGTGAGATGGCAGTCCTTCCTCACCATGAGAATATGATCATTGCAACCAGTATCGGGGAGATCCGAATTGATACACCGGATGGAAAGAAGATCCTTGGTGTTGTCGGGGAAGGATTTGCCCAGATCGTAAATAACCGTGTAACGATGCTGGTGGATTCTGCAGAGCATCCGGAGGATATCGACAGAGTCCGTGCTGAACAGGCACTTGAACGTGCGAAAGAGCGTTTGAGACAGAAGGAAAGTCTGAAAGAGTACAAACAGACAGAAGCATCTCTTTCCAGAGCGTTAATGCGATTAAAGGTAACGGGTAGAGATTTATAAATGGCCGGATCCGGTGCGGATCGCACCGGATCAAAAAAACAGTTGTTGGATATTGCAGTACTTTTGGACAGAGAGTTGTAAATTCAGGGGATTTAGGTAGATGGTTAGATTTTTTATAGTGATCATTTCCTGTTTTTTTCTGATTTTGTATTATGTTCCGAAGATGTCATATTATGCCAGACATGGTGAGAAATATGATGAGGAGACATGCTACAGAATGGCACAGGTTATGATCGAGCATGTAAAGAAAAGAGGGCGTATCGAGACGGTTGCATCCGGCATGGAGAATCTGCCGACGGAAGGCGGATATATCATGTTTGCAAATCATCAGGGCAAGTACGATGCACTTGGTGTTATAAGCGTACATGAAAAGCCATGCACATATGTAATGGATGCGAAGCGATCACATTTGTTTATCGTCACGCAGTTGTGTGAGCTGTTAAAGGCAAAGCGTCTGGATAAAACCGATCTCAGGCAGCAGGTTCAGGTAATTAATGACGTTGCGACAGAGATCAAAGCGGGAAGACGATATATTCTTTTCCCGGAAGGCGGATATAACCATAACCATAATTCTCTGAGAGGCTTCCTGCCGGGAAGCTTCAAGATCGCACAGAAGGCAAAATGCCCGATCGTGCCGGTTGTATTATATGATTCATTTAAACCATTCGAAGGAAAATCTTTCCGAAAGGTTATTACACAGCTTCATTTTCTGCCGCCGATCCCATATGAGACATTTGCAGATATGAAGACCTATGAGATAAGAGATATGGTAGTTTCACTGATCCAGAACCAGCTCGACAAGATGGAGAGCCTGAATGACTGGTAGGAGATTGCCGAAGAAAAGAGAGATAGCAGTTATGTTATCTCTTTTTTTTCGTGGAAATCCAGACAGAGCAGAAATGTTGTATCTGAATTTTGGGGTTTGAACATATACAAGTGTGGCATTTCTTTAGCAAAAATTTTAGAAATATATTGTCTGTTGAGATTTTAGATGGTAGAATAAATTTTGTCGATAATGAATATATTGTGTTATCGATGGGCTATCTGGCAGATGAGGCTGTCAGGTGAAATTTAGTCTGAATTATAAAGGAGAGTAACATGGACGAGAATATGAATGGAAATCAGCAAAATGGCATGAATGCCGGACAGCCGGATGGAGCAGCTCAGAATATGAATCCAAATCAGCAGGCATACGGCGGACAGCAGTATTATGATCCGAATCAGCAGGCATATGGCGGACAGCAGTATTATGATCCGAATCAGCAGGCATACGGCGGACAGCAGTATTATGATCCGAACCAGCAGGCATATGGCGGACAGCAGTATTATGATCCGAACCAGCAGGCATACGGCGGACAGCAGTATTACGATCCGAACCAGCAGGCATATGGTGGACAGTATGGACAGCAGCCACAGGGTAATAAGCCGGCAGGCGGTGGATTTGATAAAGTAAAGAATGCGATTGTGAATAATAAGAAGATCGTTATTATTGCGGCGGCAGCAGTTGTTGCATTGATCCTGATCTTTAACATTATCGGTGGAATTGCTGGTCACGGTAAGCAGAGCCCAAAGGCAGTTGTTAAGGCTTATGTAAATGCAGTAGAAAAGCAGAGCGGTAAGAAGCTGTATAAGCTGATTGATAAGAAAGTCCTTAAATATACGAAGGACGAAGAAGATATGGATAAAGATGAAATGATCGATAAGTTAGATCAGATTCTGGAATGGTCAGGTGAATCTCTCGAAAACCAGGTTGGTAAAGTAAAGAGCATCAAGGTTAAGTTCAAGAAGGTTAAGAAGTTAAAAGGCAGCAAGCTGGAAGATAAGCAGGAAGACTATGAAGATGAATACGATATCAAGGTTAGCCAGGTTGCACGCGTGGAAGGCACGGTCAAGGTAAAGGGCAAGGATGATGATATCGAGAATGATTTCACTATGTATGTCTATAAGAGAGGCGGAAAATGGTATCTGGATTTTAGTTCCATATACTAAGATGAAAGCTTGTAAAAGTATCAATTTGTAAATACATATAAGATGGCACCGGTTGGAGAGAGAGTCTGACCGGTGTTATTTTGTTTGCATATTACTTAATGAAAACAAGTCATACATGAAAATAATGGAGAAAAATGCGATTTTTGCAGAAAAAACAGAATAAAATAAAGAAAATTCAATAAAATAGTTGATATTTGAAACGAAATAGACAAGAACTTTCAATTATAGGCTTGCCTTTTTTGAAAAATGTTTTAAAATAGCTAATAGGAATTTTACAGGACATAACTGATTTAACCGGAATAGAATAAGTGAAAGGCACAGGTATGTAGAATGAAGAAATACAAAGATATGAGTAAAGATGAATTATTGACTTTAAAAGCCGCTCTTTTGGAGGAGTATAAGGAAGAACAGGCAAAAGGTCTGAGTCTGAACATGGCAAGAGGTAAGCCTGGATTCTCACAGCTTGCATTGTCTATGGGAATGTTGGATGAGATCAATAGTTCTTCGGATATGAGAACTTTGTTAGGAAACGATACCAGAAACTATGGTGATCTGGATGGTATCGGTGAGTGCCGTCAGCTTATGGCAGATATGATGGAAGTGAAAAAGGAGAATATCATCGTATATGGTAACTCCAGCTTAAATGTAATGTATGATACAGTATCCCGTTCCATGACACATGGTGTAAATGGTTCTACTCCATGGTGTAAGCTGGACAAGGTGAAGTTCCTTTGCCCTGTACCGGGATATGACAGACATTTCAAGATCACGGAGTTCTTTGGAATAGATATGATCAACATTCCTCTGTTAGAGGATGGTCCGGATATGGATCTTGTAGAGCAGTATGTAAATAACGACCCTGCAGTAAAGGGTATCTGGTGTGTACCAAAGTATTCAAATCCAACCGGAATCGTATATTCAGATGAAGTTGTAAGACGTTTTGCGGCATTAAAGCCTGCTGCAGAAGACTTCAGAATCTTCTGGGATAACGCATACTGCATCCATCATTTATATAAGGACAAGCAGGCAGAGATTTTAAATATCATAGATGAATGTGAGAAAGCCGGAAATCCGGATATGGTATACATGTTTGGCTCTACTTCCAAGATCACATTCCCTGGCTCCGGTGTAGCAGCAATTGCAACATCTCCAAGAAATGTTGAATTTATCAAGAAGCAGCTTACCGTTCAGACAATCGGACATGATAAGATCAACCAGCTTCGTCATACAAGATTCTTTAAGAATATCGATGGCATGAAGGCTCATATGGAGAAGCATGCAGATATCTTAAGACCAAAGTTTGAGGCGGTTCTGAATGAATTTGATAAGGAGCTTGCAGGACTTGAGATCGGTTCATGGGTTAGACCGGTTGGTGGATATTTCATTTCATTTGATGCATTAGAGGGCTGTGCAAAGAAGATCGTAGCAATGTGTAAGGATGCAGGAGTTGTTCTGACAGGCGCAGGTGCAACATATCCATATGGTAAAGATCCAAAAGACAGCAATATCCGTATCGCACCATCCTTCCCATCTGTTGAGGAGATGGAAGCAGCTTCCAAGATCTTTGTGCTGTGTGTAAAGCTGGTCAGCATCGACAAATATCTGGGCGAAGAATAAGTAATAAATAATCGAATAGAGGACATATAAAAGCAACATCAATATGTTAAAAATAAGATTATCAGAAGGTAGTCTTATGGCTGGCATGTTGATGTTGTTTTTTGTTGAATAAAAAGAGCAGACGATTGATTTATGGGCGAAAATCTTATATTATATTGTTTACAGACATAATGCATTATGCGAAAAAGAGGGGGACATATGATGAAGATTGCCATATGTAATGGTGAAAAGAAATGCCGCGATCAGATGCGGACATCCATAGAGAATTATCTGGATACAAAAGAGATCTTATATACAATTGATACATTCGATTCAGGAGAGATGTTCCTGTGTGAGGGAGAATCCCTTCCTGAAAATTCTATTATATTCCTTGATACCAATACAACTTGTGTGGAAGAATGTCTGGATGCAGTTCTGGATAAACGGGAACCGCATACTGCCAGAAAGAAATTTACATTTAAAGAAGGGCAGACAGAGGTTTTATTCAATCACATTTTATATATTGAAAGTAAATTACATAAACTGGAGTTCCATATTATAGAAAATGGGAAAGTTCGGATATATACCAGGTATGGCACCATGAATGATCTGGAAGCAGAGCTGAAGTCATATCATTTTATCCGGGTGCATCAAAGTTATCTGGTAAATTTGCAGCATATCAGGCAGGTATCAAGATATGAAGTTACGCTTCATAATGGTGATATTATTTCGATACCGAAAGCCAGATATAAGGAAGTAGAGGAAGCATTTACAGCATATAAATATTGATTTACGTGAGTTTGGTCATTTTCTGCAATATATTGTCGTTTTCTGCAAAGTGGGTTGTTTGGAGGGGGATAAAACAGTATAGTGCATGAAAAGGAGGAAACAAAAAATAATTAAGTAACAAAAGAAAAAGGATCAATACATGGGAGGGTATTTATTATGAATTGGAGAAGAAAATGGAAACAGATAACAGCGGTTATTGCTGCTGGAGCAATGGTGGCAGGCAGCATGACGATATTGCCAGCAAAGGCTGAGGAGAAGACCAGGTATCCATATACTATATTTGCATCAGCACAGAAAGAAGGAGCCATTACGATAAATGCAGATAATTTCTGCTTGAATGGTGATATGGTGACGAATGGAACGATATCAGCATCGGGAAATCTTCAAATTAATGGAACAAAAAAAGAATCAGCAGAGGAATCTATGATGTATTTGTTTCATGCAATAGATGATGCATATTTTACTGATACCGATTATGTGGCATGTGAAGGAGACTATGTTTTAGAGGAGACGAATATCAATATCAGTACTCCGGTTGCGGCATCCGGAGAGATGAATCTGGAGGGAAATATTAACCTGAATACGGCAATTAAGGCATTGGAAACCATAACGCTTACCGGAGAGGTGAAAAATACAAATAATTCTGTTATCTATTCCAAATATGGAGATATCATTATTGACAGTACAAATGTGAATCTGAGTGGCTTGATCTACGCACCATTTGGACATGTGAAGATACAGGCACAGAATCTGGGATTAAATAACATTATTGTAATAGCGGAAACAGTTACGATCATAAGTAGTAGTGTAAATGTAAATTATAGTAGTCAAATGGCAGAGTTTATAGGCACAGAGTCTGAATTACCAGACATACCGGATGATGAGAAAAAATATCTGGAGGGAAGAGAGCTCCCAGATGTTACTACTGAAGAAAATAATTCAGAAGAAACAACAGAGGACAACAGTACCGAAGAAAATACAACAGAAGATAGTAGTACGGAAACGACAACAGAGGATTGGGATGCGAAACAGAAAAGATATGAGGAATTGATGAGTGATTTTGATAATTGGAACTCTTATCTGGATACTGATGAGGATGGGTTACCGGATGAAATGGAAGACTTACTGGGCAGTGACAAAAATCTTCCGGATACCGATGGCGATGGTTTAGATGATTATTACGAGTTTTTACAGCTTGGAACATCATTAACTGAACCGGATACCGATGAAAATGGCATTAGCGATGCGGAGGAGGATTTTGATGGTGATGGTTTGAATAATGCGCAGGAATATATGTATGGAACGCTTCCATGGGAGTCGGATACCGACCAGGATGGGCTGTCCGATGGAGAGGAAGTTCTGGTATATGGAACAGATCCATTAAAACCGGATACGGATGGAGATGGTTTGATCGATGGGGATGAACCGGCAATGGGATTTGATCCTACAAAGCCGGATACCGATGAAAATGGAATCCCTGATGGAAAAGAACGGATTGAACAGAGTGTTACATATGAGGTTGAGAATAAGGAGTGTGCTGTTACAGAGATTCAGGTGGATATGGTGACATCCGGCAGCCTTACGGCATCAACAACAATTGAAAGTATAATGGATACAGATTATGGATGTTCAAATGTAGCAGGTCTGGTGGGTGAACCATTTGAGATAACAACAACATGTACATTTGAAACCGCAACACTTTCTTATAAGGTTGATCAGACAAAACTTGGAGAAACGGAGTTTAATGATCTTCTGTTTTTATGGTATGATGAGGATAATAAACAGATGGTTGAGTTGGAGACAGAGCATGACGCTGAGACGGGGATTGTTAGTACGGAGACAACACATTTTAGCAAATATATGTTGGTAGATGCAAAAAAATGGGCGGAGATATGGAAGCATAAGTTCCCCTATGAGGAAAGACAACAAAGTAGGGCAGATGCATGTTATACATATATGTATTTTTTTGGTGCGGTTCCAACAGTGCTGAAAGACACAGCAGGAAATACAGAAGATATAAAGGGAAAGCAATTAACAGAGTATCATGTGAGTTATATATCTCAAACCAGACAGATTATAAATGCAGCAATTAACACCATGCATGAAAACGATCGGGTGGGATATGTGTGTGATTGTGGTCTTTACCATTCAAATAAGCAGTGGGGATCTGGCATGTATGATTATCTTCTTAATAATGAATTGAAGGAGAATCCTAAGAAATATCTTAGAGATAAAATAAATGGAAATGAACTTGGAGTTTATCTGAGGGCTGACTGGGGATATGATGATGCAGACGCACAGATGAGTGGAAATGATAATGTTAATATAATGGTATGGGATTATATAGTAACGGCAAGGGAAGATGCCAAACTCGGCAATACTGTCATTCCGGATCGAAGAATTATATTGGTTTGTGGTGGCAATATAGGGAATATTTCAGAGAATACACTAGCATTAGCAAAAAAAGAAAATATTCGAATTGATACGCTGATGATAGGAGATTATGCGTATGCGGCACCACTTATTAAAGCATCACAGGCAACAGGTGGACAATTTTATAAAGTAGAAGAGGTTAACCGTGACAATGTAGATGAGTTGATTTCAAAAATGAAAATTGGTGAACTTCCGGAAAATGAGTCTGGATTAGCCGGAGGCAGTAGTGAACTTCCAGATGAATTTAAAATAGATACGGATGAAGATGGTATTCCTGATGTAGTAGAACGAGAAGGAATGAGAAATCAGTATGGTATGATCGTATATACTGATCCAGAGAAAAAGGATACTGATGGGGATAAATTGACAGATGGAGAGGAGATGGATCCGACAAGACGAAATAAGCAGTTTTCGAATATAATGACACTGAATGTTCCTAAAAATGCTGATTTTTATTACATGAAATCCAGCCCAAATAATCCGGATACTGATAATGATGGTTATACAGATTATGAAGAGGTAAGAACATATCATTCCAATCCATTATTCAGTGATGTCCATATTTATGAGTTGAAGCACGATTATATAGCGGTAAATTATATAGACGAAGATGGTAATAGTCAAATTTCATATGGTGGAAATCAGGGATGGTTTGGAGAGGAATATAAACAAAATAATATTGAGAAATATTCAACAATTAGAAGCTATGGGTGTGGTTTGATTTCTATAAGTGATATCTTGTTGTATTTAGCGAGTGTAGATAGTAAGTATTCGACGGATATGACAGATCTTATCAGGACTGATAATGGAGCAATAGAATATAATTCTTATATTGAGTATATAAGTTATATGGAAAAGAATTTTTTTCATGTAAGAGATATTGATTTTGCTGGAGAAAAAGTAGTAAGTGGAATTAATGGAATATCGATTGCAAATGGTGTTAATAAATATAACTGGTTTTATAATGTTGGCATACATGGAAACTGGGGGAGTTGGACAGATAAAATACTAAATCGGATAGAAAAAATGCTGGAATGTGATATTCCTGTGACTTTGTCCGCTAATGCAATAAAGAAAGAGTATAAGGCACAAGCGGAGGAAGATGGATTATATATAGCGATGTATAAAAATGATTCTGAAATTCCAAGAGAGAAGAATTACAATATGGTCAGATCAACATTTAATAATCATTATGTTACGGTTACAGGGGTAATTAAAAATTCTATAGAAGATAGGATCTGGCTACAGGTATCGTCATGGGGAGAAAAGTATTACCTTGATTATGCAGAATATATGAATTACATGCAGGTATATGCCTCTATGGGAAGTGTTGCGACAAATATTTTACATATTACTATAGAATGATCGGGAGGAGATTCTGATGAAAAAAAGAATAAAATGGATCATTCCTGTCTGTATAGCGGGTGCGATAATAATAGCAATCATTATTGGAATTGTCCGTTATACCAGACCGATAGAAGAAAAAAATCCATATAATATTTATGTAAGGCAATATAGTGATATATATGAGCCGGATTGGGAATTGGATAATGTGGGTATATCGTCTGAAACGGATTATGAATATGCAAGAATTAAAGTACGTTTTTGGGGAGAAAATGATGTATGGAACTTAACTGATATGGCACATATCTGTTATACGCTTGCACCCAAAATAAGAAGTTATATGGGAGAAGAATATCAATCGTATGCATTGGTAATCAGCTTTGAAGGGTATGCAGGAGCTATATTCCAATTTATATATTATGATACAAATAAAAGAATGATTGCTTTTGATCATCAAAGATCGCATTATATCACATTAGCAGAGATTATAGAGGCATTTCCGGATATGACATCCATAAGCACAGACGGAAGTGTAGCAATGTCATTCGATGATTTAAAAGCTATTGAACAGTTGGATAGTTTACAGGATTGGTGGTGCTTTTCAGATACAATGCCGGAAAATTGGAAAGAATATATATGGTCCATATTCCCTGATTGTGAGATCCGTGACTTATCCAATTACTGGGAAATAGAAAAGGTTCCGTGGTAATTATATAACAGGTATGCATGATTTGATTGATTTGGTTAAATCATGCATGCTTTGCTATTTGGATTGTGTAATTCGGGATGAAGAGAGATATTAAAGAAATGAGAGGATCTATTGAAGAAAAATATAAGGAAGAGAAAAAAATGGCTTATTCCAGTCTGCATAGTAGTAGTAATACTTATTATGGTTAGTGGTATTATTCGCTATAACAATAACAAGCCGGAAAAAGAAGAGAATCCATATAATGTTTTTGTGAGGCAATATAGTGAAGTGTATGAACCTGATTGGGAACTGGATAATGTAGAGATAAGATCGGAAACAGATAAACAATATGCTGGAATTATAGTTCGTTTCCAGGATAAGACAGATACTTGGAATTTAGACAATATGGCTAAAATAAGCTATATTCTCGCACCAAAGATAAGAAGTTATATGGGAGAAGAATATCAATTATATTCATTATCATTTATGTTTAAAGGTTATGCAGGAAGAGCATTTTTGGTTACAAATTATGATAGCAACAAAAAGATGATATCTTTTACGCAGTTAGATGGGCGTGGTATTACATTACCTAGGATTATAGAGGCATTTCCGGATATGACATCTATAAATACAGATGGAAGTGTAGTAATGTCATTCGATGATTTAAAATCCATTGAACAGTTGGAGAGTTTGCAGGATTGGTGGTGCTTTAGGGAAACAATGCCGGAAAATTGGAAAGAATATATATGGTCCATATTCCCTGATTGTGAGATTCGTGACTTATCCAATTATTGGGAAATAGAAAAGGTTCCGTGGTAATTATATGGCAGGTATGGGTATATTATTATTTGAATTGCATGATACATCGTAAGATGACATAAGAGGTGGAGGTGGATGCGATTGAAAAAAGAATGGCTAGCAGCCTTTTCAATCATTGTTATTTTCTTAGGGTTAATTTTTATTCTTCTGGATTTTAAACGTTTAAGACTGATTGTATGGTCTGATTGGAAAGATTACCATAAGCTGATGTCATATAGAGGTATGTATATATCAGATGAGGATGATAGTACTATTGTAATTGATTTTCGGATGAAAAAGAAATTTGAAAAATGTTTACCGGAGCTTAAATCAGTATACGAAAATATAGCAAAGGAATATTATAGCAATACGAATGAAAAGAGAAATTTATATTTCTATTTTTATAGTGGATGGGGAGATACATTTCAAATCTACGTATATCCAGATACAGAAGATATAAAAATGATAATAGAAGCGAAGGGCGTTACTTTGAAAGAAATAGCAGAGATTTATCCAGAGACAATAGATTTGAATGCAGATGTTCAAAGTAAACATATAAATGATATTTGCAAATTTAATAATTTATCAAAGGTTAATTTATGGCGTAAGCTGTCGGAAGAAGAAAAATTGTTTATTCATTCAAAATTTCCAGACTGTGTTATAGAGGAATCGACAGAAGACTAGAGATGATCTGGAAGAAATGTGAAAAGATGGTGTGGAATATACCAGCTTCAAAGGTTAGATTTGAAAATCTAATATTGAAGTTTGATATATTCTGCATCATCTTTTTTGATATATGCTATATGGTTTATAGCATGAATTGATTTCGAGGATGTCTGGTTGCCAGAATATTACGCTGTTTGGCGACAGCTACATGAGTATATATTTCGGTTATGGTGATCGAACTGTGACCAAGCATTTCCTGTATATATCGAATATCTACATCCGCATCCAAAAGGCTGGTTGCAAATGTATGACGAAACATATGCGGTGTAATATGCATATCAATAGATGCAAGTTCTGTGTATTTATTTATCATACGCCGTACAGCCTGATCGGATAAGGGTTTCGCAGCCTGATTAACAAAGAAAGAATCGCAGGCGAATATTTCTTTGTGAAAAGTTATCTTATATTTTTTCAAAATATAAAGCACAGATTCATTCCCAATCTGGATGCGGCGTTCCTTTGATCCCTTTCCATAGATTAGAATGGTTCCGTCTTGCAGATCAATGGAATCATTGTGAAGAGAGCAAAGCTCGGAGATTCGAATACCCGTTGCAAAGAGTAGTTCCAGTACGGCAGTATCTCTTAATGCATTTTTTCGTTGATATTCTGTTGGCGCCAGTGTTTGCTGTCTGTGTGCTACAGACAGAAGCGTTTCGACAGTAGCTAATGGGATTGTTTTTGGTAAAATAATAGGTTCGCGAAAACGCAGTTGAAGCTTATCGAATGGATTTTGAGGCAGAAAATCCTTATATAACAGGTAATGAAAGAAGGCTTTTAATGAAGCAATTTTCCGTTTTACCGTTCTTGGTTTATATTGTTCGTGAAGACCTGCAACATATTCCTCTAAAAGATCGGGAGTGATATCTGTGATGTCAGAAGGAATTTGTGCATGTGCAAATTGTGCCAGATCAATCCGGTATGCTTTTAATGTTTTCTCATCCAATCGCTTCTGGTTCTTACAGTAGGTGAGATAGTTTTGAATGTGTGTAGATAAAAGAGTCGTAGTCATTTGTATCTGTTCTCCTTAAAATTATTTATTAGATGCACTTCAAGATAGATCCGATATAAGTCCGGTATGGATCTTACCAAGGTTATTTTGCTGTGCATAGAATCTCCGTAGCAGGGTTCTGCCTTGCTTAGTATATATTCTAGAATTTATAAAATGGAAGAATACAATCGAAAAATAAGAGAAATTTGGTCATTTTCTGTAATATATGGTCGTTTTATGCAAAATGGTTGATTTTGCATGGGATTGGGGATAGATTGGAGGGGAAGGAAAATAAGAAAATAAGTGATGGATAATCTTATATTATCAATCTAAAGGATGAATAATACTTAAATTATATCATCTATAAGTTTTATAAATTACACAGGTATTCTTTAGCCCCAAATAATAATCAAAATAATTGCGGAGGGATTAATAAATGTTTTTAATGTTCATTGGAAAGTATCAGTCAGATATGGCATATACAGGTCATTATTTTAATGGTTCCATTACCTTCTATGGAGATGGAACAAATGGCAATATATATTGTTGCTCAAAACATTCACGTGTTTATGACAAAAATGTGTTTATAAATTTTATTATAAAAAATATAAAATACAGATTAGACAAATATAATTTTATTTTTTATAACCAGAGTTATGCATATGAAGTCATAAACAAATTTCCGGAATGCAAAGAGCATATTTTAAATATTAATTCAAGAGAATTGCTTGATTGGCTATCAAACAAAACATTAGTTCGTGTATGGGCCCAAAATCTTATTGATGTACCATCATTTTGTACTGTTACTGGAAGTGAATGTACCTTTTCTAATTTTAAAAAATTATTTCCACAAGAAAATGAATTTGTAATTCAAGATAATTATTCATCTGGCGGATTAGGTAGTTTCATAATTAAAAAAGATCAAAATATGAAAGCTAACATACTCAATCCGTGCAATATTTATTTAGTTTCACCATTATTGAAAAATAGTTATTCAATAAATATACATATATTAGTTGGTAAATTTAATCAAATAATATTCTCACCATCAATCCAGATAATTGACCCAAATCAATCTCCGTTGATTTTTAGAGGATCTGACTATATCGAAGCACAAAAAATTCCAAAATTAATTATTAATAATTTATATAATTGTGCAAAAAAAATAGGTAATAAACTAGGAAAAATGAATTATAGGGGAATCTGTGGTTTAGACTTTATTGTTCAAAACAATAAATTATATTTTATTGAAATAAATCCCAGATTTCAAGGTTCCTCTTTTTTGATTAATCGTACATTATTTGAAAACAACCTTCCATCATTATATGAATTAAATGAAATGGCATTTTCTAATGAACCAATTAAAATAGAAAAGAAAAAATTAGAAAATTTGAATATTAATTATAGCTATTACAAGATAAAATATAGTAAAAATATAGCTGTAGAATATTTCAATAAATTATGTAATTGTAAAGATATCGATAAATATTTTATGGATGGTTTAAATATACAAAATAATATTCAACTTAGAGGATATATGTTTCGTTTTATTTCTAAAAGAAATATAATAAGTTTGAATCCAAATCATCAAATTAATATTTATCAAAATTTACTTTCGAATGAAATAATACGGTGTTCAATAAAATCTAATATGGATTGGAATAATCTAAAGACAGCCTTATTATTACAAGGAATTAAAATTGATATATCTGCTATGATTGCATTAACGGAATGTGGTGGAATTCAAGAAGGAACATTTGATGCTGTTGATATTAGATTTTCTAATGACTTAATAGTAAATTGTCCACTTAAAATCCCTTTTATAGATTTCTCGCCATTTACTTTAAAATATATAGAAAAAAACTTTTATTTATTTTATCTTGAAAAAAATATAAGTATTGTATATGTAGATAAAAAAGATTCTATCCCAAATGTTAAAACACATTCCGGTTTATTATATTCAAAAATGGTGCAGCGCAATAATATGCGTATTCGCATTCGTCATAATTCAATATGTTTGTTTAAACAAAATGGAAAAGGCTGTCATTTTTGTCATGCAAAAAATGAAGAATACTATAATTTTGATTTAGACGATATAACGGAATCCTTTTTGTTTTATCTAGAAAATTTTGAATTTAAGGAAATTATGATAGGTGGCGCTTCAAACGATAGAATATATGAGCCAACACTCATAAAGGATATTCTTAAAATAATTAGAATACATACAGATAAACCAATTTATATCATGAGTCTTCCACCACAAGATTTAAATGATATTCAAGAATATAAGAAATTGGGTGCAAACGAAATTGCTTTTAATCTCGAAATTTATGACGAAACCATTTCAAAGGAAATAATGCCCGGTAAAGGAATGATTTCACGGAATGAATATCTAAAAGCTTTACAAAAAGCTGTAGAAGTCTTTGGAAATGATGGACAAGTACGTAGTATGCTAATTGTAGGTTTAGAGCCGCTTGAATCATTTAAAAAAGGTATAGAGGTCTTATGCAAAATTGGAGTATCTCCCATGATATCTCCGTTTCGGCCTATGCAAAATACAAAATTAGCAAACTATGTTCCACCAAATTTTGAAGAATGTAAACAGTATATAAATACTGCAATAGAGATAACAAAAAAATATAATATCAAATTAGGGCCACCAAATATTTATAATCAAAACAATACTTTTAATCCTATTGATATATAAATATAAATGATAACCAGCCTTAAGCTCCCAAAAGGCTGGTTATCATTTATATGTTACATCTATTCCTTACTGATTGTTAGACGCAGAATAACTTTGAAATATAGGATCACAATTTAATATTGATCCTGCTGTAATATTATGACTTATGCTATTAATTGTAATCTGATTAGCCTGAATAATCTGTTGAGAATGTTTAATTTTCTCGCTACTTTGTTTTTCTATTTGCTCTTTCTTTAATAAATTATCTATTTTTATTTGTTCCGTTTGAGCCTTTATTAATTCTATTTGAGCAAGAGATTTTTTTTCATCTATTTCATTTTTGATATTTTCTTTATATTTTTTATATAATGTATCTACACCTAATAATCCAGAATATATAATGCCTATTATATAAAAAATACATTCAGGATTAGCTGTTATTTGACAAAAAATTTCATATGGAGAATAATGCCTTAACTCAATATAATTATTTGCATTTGTTGACGAATAATCAATTATAGAGTTTATGACTGAGATTAATATCCCTAACTTATCACATTCATTGGATTCTATATTTGTTTTAATAGTAATTCCTACCACAGTACCATCTTTTCCATTTACTAGTAGTTGGCGAACTTCACCGAGGTATCTTGATAAAATATAATAATCTGTCGATGAAAAAAATTGACATCCAATTTCATTTTGTATACATTCATATACAAAATTAAAATGTTTTGGCTCTAAAACAGGAATGGTTTTCAGCAATATACAAAAACTTCGTAAACTTCGAAACGACCTTAATTGCATAGCGACACGCACCCCGTTTATTATTGCATTGTATGCATCTTGATACTTATTTTGAGCGACATAAATATTTGCCAATGGGAAATAATTTTTTGTACCATAATAAAATTTTTCTAATATAGGGAGAAGTTTTAAATATTCTTCTTTCTTTATTAAACCACTTGAACTATTTGCAGAAGAAATTTGAACATTATCATCAGTCTGCATTAAATATTTTATCCCGTTAATTATATATGGAATAGTCGGAAATAATAGACGAGTATTATTCATATGGATATTATCAAAAACACACTGTTCAAAATTAAGTCCTTTCATTTGACAATTATCAAAATACACATCCTCAAAAGTTGCAGCTTCCCAAAGCATACCTAAAAATACACATTCTTTAAAACTTACGCTTTGAAATATAGCATTAGAAGCCATTCCAGCATCAAAAGTAATTCCTTCAAATGTACATTCTACAAATACAGCATTGTTAAAATCTGTGCCTTCTAATGTATTATTACCACTGATTGAATATTCAAAATTACATTGTCTAAAATTACATGAATCAAAAACTGTACGCTTTAATAAATTATTTGTAAAATTACAATTAGAAAAAATAGAACCAGTAAACCCCGTATTTGTAAAATTTGATTTTGTAAAATAACAATCAGAATAAAAGGAACGACGCTGATTCAAATTAGAATAATTTTTAGAAATCTGAGTTCCGAAATTTATTTTATATTGATCTATTCTGTAAAAATCTTTATTTTTTACATGTTTTTTTAATTCAATCTGTGCCTTTATAACATCTTCTTGTGAAATAGTTGTATCATTTATTGCATTTTGTAATAGTATTTCATTATCTTTATTCATAATAGTACTCCATATGTATTAGTTATTATCTTATATTGCAAAAGTCATATAATCTATCGGTCTCTAATAGAACTACTTACTTACTAAAACAATGGATAATATAAGATTATCCATCATCCTATTTATTCATCACCCCACCTCCAAAATTCCCCTTGCCAAAATCCAGATTTGCGTTATCATAGTAAAAACAAAAGATAGCAAATTCGTTTTGAAAGGAAGTTGAAGATATATGACAAAGACAGGATTGGTTTTAGAAGGCGGTGGCATGCGTGGCATCTATACTGCCGGAGTACTGGATGTATTTTTAGATCATAATATTACAGTGGATGGCGTGATCGGTGTATCGGCGGGAGCTATTCATGGAGCCTCTTTCGTATCCAAGCAGCGTGGAAGAAATATTGCATACAGCCTAGAATACCGAAACAATAAGGAATATATGAGCTTGAAGTCATTGCTGAAAACGGGAAATTTATTTGGAGTTGATTTTTGTTATGATCGACTGCCAAATGAATTGTACAAATTCGACTATGATGCATTTGAGGAGAATCCAACGAGATTTTATGTATGCTGTACAAATGTAGAAACCGGACAGCCGGAGTATCTGGAATGTACGGATCTTCGAAAGGATATGGACAAGCTTCGTGCATCAGCATCACTTCCAATCGTGTCACAGATTGTAGAAGTAGATGGCAAGAAGTTATTGGATGGCGGAACTGCAGACAGCATTCCGATCTTCCAGTTCAGGAGAATGGGATATCGAAAAGATATCGTAGTTTTGACCAGACCGGAAGGTTACGTCAAGGAAGAAGACAGCATGTTGAAGCTGGAAGCAATCCGGTATAAGGAATATCCGGAGTATGTGAAACGAATAGCCATGAGGCATTTGTATTATAATAAGACATTGGAGAAGCTGGCTGAACTGGAACAGAAGGGCGAGGTTCTTATTATCCGTCCGAGTGTACAGATCGACATATCAAGAACGGAAAAGGATGATAAGAAGATTCAGGCAATGTACGATCTGGGCGTGTATGATGCACAGAATAAGATCGAGGAAGTGGCTGAATTTCTGAAATAATGCATAAATATCTGGCTGATATAAAAAGATTGTTATGATTTTGGTATCAGAGTTTGGATAGATACAGAAATATTTATTTGTCAGTTTCTTACTATGGCTATAAGGCAGGATGTCTGCATATGAAAAATGATAATGTTCAAGGTAAAACTGACAATACGAAGGATAAGGCACAGGAGAATCATGTGAAAATGACAAAGACTCCTGTGCCTTCTCTTATTTTGCGATTATCGTGTTCAACCATTGTCAGTATGCTTGCCGGAACGACGTACAATATCGTAGATATGTATTTTGTTTCGGACCTTGGAAACAGTGCAGTTGCGGCAGTTGGGGTTTTATTTTCGGTACTTGCCATGATACAGGCGGTAGGGTATACATTTGGCATGGGTGCAGGCAGCAGAATATCCCGATTTTTAGGTGAACAGAAAGAAAAGGAAGCAGGCAGAGATGCACTGGTTGCGGTCTTAATGTCGCTGATTGCCGGACTTATACTGATGGGAGCAGGATTTCTGTGGCAGAAACCGTTGGTTGAGTTCCTGGGATCGACGGATACGATCGCGACATTTGCATTAGATTATGGATTCTGGATCCTGCTTACAGCGCCGGTTATGTGTGTGTCGTATGTACTCAACAATGTTCTGCGGGCGGAAGGAATGCCCGTCTGGGCGTTAGTTGGAATTGGAAGCGGTGCTGTCTTAAATGCGGTCTTAGATCCAATTCTGGTGTCAGGTTTGGAGCTTGGAATCCGAGGAGCAGGAATTGCCACATTTTGTGGACAGAGCGTAAGTCTCATTATTATGCTGATCGTGATGCTGAGTGGGAAAAGTGTGATCAGGTTTAATAAAAATACAGACATAATGGATCATTTGTCCCAAAATGCAGATGCCAAATATAAACCAACAGGAATGCGAGTTAAAATTGAGCAGATAAAGAGAGAGGATAGACGGGGTTTAGCGGTGTTTAAGCAGACAGCCATCGATATTACGAGAACCGGAATCCCATCCTTTTTCCGTCAGGGGCTGGTCTGTGTGGCGACCATCCTGTTGAATCGGGCAGCCAGAGCATATGGGGATGACGTGATAGCTGCGATATCAGTATCAAATAAAGTATTTGCCATATTATTTGCAGTCATGGTCGGATATGGGCAGGGCTTTGCACCGGTGGCCGGTTATAATTATGGAGCAAAGAAGAATGATAGAGTAAGAAAAGCGATCATATTTACGATTCTAAGTCAGGTCATTGCATCGGCTGTTACAGGTATTCTTGTGTGGATATTTGCATCCTCGATTATCTCATTATTTGGAGAAAATGCGGCACTTGAGCTGGGAGTTCTTTCTCTTCGGATGCACGCGGTATCATTGCCATTTATGGCGGTGTGTCTGGTCAGCGGTATGTTATTTCAGGCAATAGGGGAGATCGGAAAAGCCATTCTCATATCCTCCACCAGACAGGGAATCTTTTTCCTGCCATTGATCTGGCTTCTTCCAATGTGTTTTCAGGAAACAGGCGTGGCTCTTACACAGGGAATCTCCGATGTACTGTCAGGGGTATTTTCATTGCCGTTTATACTTGTGGCGATTCATATGTGTAAAAAAACAGGTAGAAAATAGCTACATTTTTTAACAGGGCATTTACAGGAAATCTCCACCAAGAAAAAGATAGACTTTTTTGGACGTGAATGGTATGCTGTAAGGTAAGATTGTGACGGTGGAAGCCATGTTCGACAGGCGGCTTTCATCCGGAAGACAGCTGTAGGAAGGTTGTGACACATGGAGTATATATTTGTGGATTTTGAGATGAATCAGATCGATAATTCTCATCCCGATGAATTAAAAATTTGCAAAAATGAAATAATTGAAATAGGAGCTGTTAAGCTGGACGATACATATAAGGAGATTGATTCATTCAAGACTTATGTAAAGCCGGGAATTACGCCTGTGACATCCAGAATAACAAATCTTACCGGGATCACAAATGAGATGGTAGACGATGCACCGGATTTTGCGATTGCGATGGATCGGTTCATTGCATGGGGCTTAAGCGCGGATGTGATCTATGCATGGAGTGAGAATGATCTGCGGCAGTTTAACCGGGAACGCAAGTTAAAATCCTACAATAATCCGGATGCACAGAAGCTTGCATCCAAATGGAAGGATTTCCAGAAGGAATTTGCACGTATGCTTGGAACCAGAAGAAGACTGGCACTGTCAGATGCGGTATTCTATCTGGGAGAAGATTTTCAGGGAAAAGAGCATGATGCATTGTGGGATGCCAGAAATACAGCAGAAGTATTCGTTCTTTCAAAGAACAGGGAGAAGTTTGAGAAGATCATGGCTCCGATTATGAATGCTTATAAACCAAAAGAGAATATGACCTATTCCATAGGAGATGTATTTGGAAACATCAATCTGCCGGAATAAATGGTCTTGGCATGATTGAGCAGACACGTTCTATGTGCCTGCTCAAAAAAATGTAAAAAGAAAGCAGAGGAAATTGAATTTGGAACTGAATAATTCGAATATGAAAAAGCTCATAAAACTGATCATTATAACTGTATTAGTCGTATTTTGCGTATTTCGTTTTGATAAAATCTATGCCTGCGGTACATGGATCATCGGGTTGCTTATGCCGTTCGTGATTGGATTTGCGATTGCGTTCATTCTGAATGTGCCGATGAAGGGATTTGAAAATCTGTTATTCCGAAATGAAAAAAGTAGATGGTATCGGTTCCGGAGACCGGTCTGTATGGTGCTTTCCATTATCTGCGTCGTCCTGGTGATTGCTTTTGTGATCACGATGCTGATACCGGAGGTCAGCCGGACAATTACAGCGATCGGACAGCAGTTCCCGTCTACGATGGAGGCAATTAAGAATTGGGCGGTGAATCTGGCAGCGGGATATCCGGATATCGTTGACCGGATCATGGAGATTGATATTGCATGGGATAAGGTGAGTGAGAGCGCGATCAATCTGATAAAGAATGGAAGCGGAAGCCTGTTGTCATCAACATTTAATTTTGCAACCTCCGTTGTCAGCGGTATAGTCGATTTTGTGGTTGGATTATTTTTCGCAATCTATATTCTGGCACAGAAGGAGAACTTGAAGCGTCAGACAAAGGGTCTGATATATGCGTTATTTAAAGAGAAAACAGCAGATAAGATCATCAAGACCTGCGTTATGGCAGATGAGACATTTGCAAATTTCATAACCGGACAGTGCTTGGAGGCATGTATTCTGGGCTTGATGTTCTTTGTATCCATGAGCGTTCTTAGTATTCCATATGCACTGACGGTCAGTGTTACGATTGTGGTAACGGCATTGATTCCGGTCTTTGGTGCATTTATTGGATGTGGTGTTGGTGCATTTCTCATTCTGGTTGACGATCCGAAAAAGGTACTGGTATTTTTGATCCTGTTTATCATACTGCAGCAGGTCGAGGGAAATCTGATCTATCCGCATGTGGTAGGCGGTTCCGTCGGACTTCCATCTATATGGGTGTTGGTTGCAGTTATCATTGGCGGAGATCTGATGGGAATTCTCGGTATGTTGATATTTGTACCGTTATCCTCTGTCTTATATGCACTGGTGAAGGAATTCGTACTTATGAGATTGCGGGAAAAGGGAGTCGCCTGGGAAAAGTATGGAGAACCTTACGCTTCGTCGGATGATGGCTGGAGGGAGAAACCCCGGAAGCGGAAGCAGAGACGACAGTCCAGACGCATGAAAGAGAAAAGAAGCAAGGAAAATGCCTGAGAGAAACGAGCTGGATAAAACAGGGCAAATGCCTGTTTATATAGACAAATGAAGAAAGAAGGATAATTTAAGATGTACAGAGATATAGCGAAATTAGTATTATATAGAAATCTGGGGGAGAACAGTATTCTGATGAAGCTGTCCGGGATATTTGAGGATTTTGACCGCGGAGACTGTCCGAATGCGGAGCTGGTTGCAAGGATCTACGACCAGATCAAGCGGTTGCTGGATCTTGCTACCGATTATGGATTTGACACAAATCTGTGGCACAATTATCTGGCATTTATTCTTATCACAAATGAGAATTCATTCTCTATGACGAGTGAAAAAGTGGGTGCCAATGACGGAACCGTTAATTATTTTGCAAAAAATGATTTCAAGATCTTCAAGAAGCTGTTTGATTTTGATTTCTCTGAGATTGAGGAAGCGTTGGATATTGACTGCTTCACGATCGTGAATAATTATAAAGCCATCGGCAAGAAAGAACGTATGTATAATAAGAATGTCAGCACAAAGGTACAGGATATCAGCCGTGCGATCGAAGGGGCAAAGGATGAAAATGATATCTTCAAGATCGTGACGGATTTCTATAAGGCATATGGTGTTGGAATGTTCGGACTGAACAAGGCATTCCGTATCGTTCATCCGACAAATGGAGATATGCAGTTTGTTCCGATCAATAACACAGAGGATGTTCGTCTGGATGATCTGATCGGATATGAGATCCAGAAACAGAAGATCGTGGAGAATACGGAAGCCTTTGTTGCAGGACGTAAGGCAAATAATGCGCTGTTATTTGGTGACAGCGGAACCGGAAAGTCAACAACGATCAAGGCGATCATAAATGAATATTACGATCAGGGACTTCGTATGATCGAGATCTATAAGCATCAGTTTCAGGATCTGTCTCAGGTTATTTCCCAGATCAAGAACCGTAACTATCGATTCATCATTTACATGGATGATCTGTCCTTTGAGGAGTTTGAGACAGAATACAAATATCTGAAGGCAGTCATCGAAGGTGGCTTGGAGATCAAGCCGGATAATGTTTTGATCTATGCAACCTCGAACCGTCGTCATCTGATCCGTGAGACATGGACAGATCGTACCGATCTTGAGAATAATAATGGTATGCACAAGAGTGATACGATGCAGGAGAAGCTGTCACTGGTCAATCGTTTTGGTGTTACGATCAATTACAGCAAGCCATCACAGAAGGAATATTTCCAGATCGTTGTAGGTCTGGCAGAGAAGAATGGCATCCATATGACAGAGGAGGAACTCTGCGCAGAAGCAAACAAATGGGAGCTGTCGCATGGTGGAATCTCCGGTCGTACAGCCCAGCAGTTTATCAACTATCTGGCAGGAAAACAGGAGTAATGCAATATGACAAAAAAAGAAAAGCAGCAGGTCGCGGAGATCTGCCGGATCTTGAATGAGACATATGGAACAGATTACAAGTGTTATCTGAATCATGAAAATGCATGGCAGCTTCTGATCGCAACGATGCTGTCGGCACAATGTACAGATGCCAGAGTAAACATTGTAACAAAAGATCTGTTCGTGAAATATCCTACCTTGCAGGCATTCGCCGATGCAGATATCAAGGAATTGGAAAAGGATATTTACTCGACCGGATTTTATAAGAATAAAGCGAAGAATATAATTGGCTGTGCAAAGAAGCTCATCAGTGAATATGGCGGAGAAGTGCCGAGTGATATCGAGAGCCTGACGAAATTAGACGGTGTTGGAAGAAAAACCGCAAATGTGATCCGTGGCAATATCTACCACGAGCCAAGTATCGTCGTTGATACACATGTAAAACGTATTTCCAGGCTGCTTGGGCTGACAGATAGTGATGATCCGGTGAAGATCGAGCATGAGCTTATGGAAAAGCTTCCAAAGGAACAGTGGATCTTATATAATATTCAGATCATTACACTTGGAAGAACGATCTGTATCGCCAGACGACCAAAATGTGCCGAATGCGCGCTGAACCATGTATGTCCATCGGCAAATGTAACGGAATAAGCAGTTGGCAGAATCTGGCACAAATGCTAAATTGCTATAAAATAATGCTATTATATCTGGACAAAGTGAAAATTCAGCGTTAATCTATACATGATGTCGCTGCATAAGACGGGAAAAGGTCTGATGTGGGGCGGATAATATCAGAAAATTATAAGTTTAAAATATAAAGGAGAAATGGGAAATGATCAATTTAAGCAGTTCAAAGGGTAAAAAGGTAGCATCTGCAATTATAGTTGGAATCCTGGTAGCAGCTATGGTAATCGGTATGCTTGCATATGCATTCTAAAAGGTATCAGGGATGAATAAAGAAAAGTTTCGATTTATACAGCAGAAGCGGTCAATCTTAAGATCGTTGAATAAACAGGAACATTCTGACGTAACACAAGCCGGCATAGGAGATGACTATAGCCGGCTTGTGTTGTTGGATAGTGAGCTTGCAGTAACGGAAGGACTCTGCCTTGCAAATGCACTGGGTACGGTGACTTCGGATGTTATCAAACAATATAATAAATTACGGCTTGGCGGGTATCAGCCATTTGCACTTACAGATACGGTTATGATGCCGGAAAATGATGAGAAGCGTATGAAAAAAATTCTGCGGGAGCTTTCTGATCTTGCGAAGGAGCTTCACATGGATGTTGTGTATGGAGATACCGCGATCAGCGGGATATTCAAGGAGCCTGCGGTAACTGTAACGATGTATGGACGAAAGATATCGCAGGGCGAGAAAAATGCAAAGATCAAGCCGGATATGGATATCGTTATGTGCGGACAGACCGGCATCCTTGGAACCCTGCTTCGGGTAAGGGAAAGAAAAGAAGAGCTTCTGACCAGATATTCTGAGGAATATCTTCGCACAGCAGAGCAATTTGACCGGTTATTACTTATGAAGAATCAGGGAGGTATTGCGATGGCATGTGGCAGTATATATGCACGCCACATCTCAACAGAAGGAGTATATGGCGCATTATGGGAACTGGCAGAGGCTGGAAATGTCGGGCTTCGGATCAGCCATGACCATATACCGATCATGCAGGAAACCATTGAGATCTGTGAATTTACCGGGGATGATCCATACCGGATCGATGGATGTGGAGCAGCGTTATTTGTCACAGCAGATGGTGGAATGTTAAGTAATCGTCTGTATGAAGCCGGATTTGAGGCTGCTGTGATCGGCAGAACAACAACCGGACATGACCGCGTGATCATCCATGACGGAGAGGAAAGCTTTTTGACACCATAAGAGCGAAGGGAGAAAAACATGTTAAATATCGTACTTCATGAGCCGGAGATGCCGGCAAATACAGGAAATATAGGACGTACCTGTGTGGCAGCAGGTGCAAGACTTCATTTGATCGAGCCTCTGGGCTTTCAGATCAACGAGAAGCAGTTAAAGCGTGCGGGTTTGGATTATTGGGACAAATTAGATGTAACGATCTATGATGATTTCAATGATTTCCTTGAAAAGAATCCGGGCGCAAAGATCTATATGGCAACGACCAAATCCAAACAGAAATATACAGATGTAAACTATGAGGAAGATGCCTATATCATGTTTGGAAAAGAGAGCGCAGGAATTCCGGAGGAGATTCTGTTAGACTATAAGGAAACAGCAGTCAGGATTCCGATGTTCCCGGAGATCCGTTCCCTGAATCTGGCAAATTCTGTAGCAATCGTGTTATATGAGGCACTCAGACAGCAGGGCTTCCCAGAGCTTGAGACGAAGGGACAGCTTCACCATTATGAGTGGTAAAAAGGAGTATTTATGAGTACATACATGGTAGATGGAAAGAAAATGATGAATATCTGTATCCTTGAGATTCTTCGGAAATATACGGATTCCGAACATACAATGGATCAGAAGGATATCATAAAGAAGCTGGAAACCGAATATGGAATGAAGGTTGACCGGAAATCCGTCAAGAGCAATCTGATGAATCTGGTGGATTTTGGTTATAATCTGGAATGTACGGAGATTGAACGTGAAAATAAAAACGGAGAGGCCGAGATCCTGACAAAGGACTGGTATTACAATCATGAATTTGATGATGCTGAGCTTAGAATGTTGATCGACAGTATTTTATTTTCAAAGACGATACCGAGAAATCAGGCACAGGAGCTGATCGAGAAGATCAAGGGGCTTTCGAATGTGTATTTCAGTGCGAAGGTACAGCATGTGTGCAATCTGCCGGGGTTATCACATACCGATAACCGTCAGACCATGTTAAATGTTGAGATGATCGATGATGCGATCAGTGAGGGCAAGAAGGTTGCATTTCTCTATAACACCTATGGTATCGATAAACAGCTTCATCCAAGAAAGGATACGAAGTATATCGTAAATCCATATCAGATGGTTGCAAATGAGGGCAAATATTATCTGATCTGCAATTATGATAAATATGACAATCTGTCGAATTACCGGATCGATCGTATGACGGAGATTGAGATATTAGATGAAAAGGTCAAGGATAAAAGTCTGGTAAAAGGGATGGAGCATGGACTGAATCTGCCACAGCATATGGCGGAACATCTCTACATGTTCAGTGATCCCGCAGCTACGATTGTATTAAAGGTTCAGAAAGGGAATATGGGTGATATTGTAGACTGGTTTGATAAGAACTTTGAAGTGTTGTCACCAAAATTTGTTCAGAACAATTATCCAGATAACTTTAATCCTGAGACAGATGCCAATAAGGCGTTTATCCGTGTGACCTGCAGCCAGAATGCCATGTTTCACTGGGCGATGCAGTACGGAACCAGCGTAGAGGTCATAGAGCCTGCAGATCTCCGCGAGCGTATCCGTGATGCTGTAAATGAGATGGCAGAACGATATAAATAATGCCTCCTATTAATGGAGACATTTTGAGTAAGACATAAAATAAAGCCCCACCCGCTCTTGCCTCTATGATGGATAGGAGTTGAAACATCAGTGGAACTTTCGTTATGAGGTTTGCACTAGCTGTCAGCATCAAGCCCTTGTTTGAGCCTTATAAGGCGAGTTTGGGCGACTGCTGACAAATCAGCGTGCGAACCGAATAGAAAGTGTAGCGAGTTTCAACTCCTATCCATCATAGAGGCAAGAGCGGGTGGGGCTTTTGTTAGTTCTTCTTAATACGGAACTTTCCGTTGGAGATATATTGTGTATCTTCTTCCTTCTTCACATGCACGGCTTTGATCGGAACCTGCATTTCCTTCTGCATAGGGAGAGAGAAAATGAATTCACTTCCTTCGCCGACCTTACTGTTGAGGGTGATATTCTCACCATGCGCCTTGATGATCTCTTTTGTGATGGCAAGTCCGAGACCGGTTCCGGTCTTATCCTTTCCGCGGCTTGGATCCGTTTTATAGAAACGGTCAAATACTTTCTTGATCGATTCCGGTGGAATTCCGACACCTTCATCCTTGACACTGACAAAGATTTTATCGGATTTTTCTGTGACCTGAACTGTAATCTGTCTGCCTTCCGGGGTGAATTTGATCGCATTGTCAACCAGATTGTAGATAACCTGCTGGATTCTTGTACGATCTGCGTAGACAATGGTATTGTCGGTATGGAAGATTGCATGCAGATAAATGCCTTTGTCCTGACAACGACCTTCAAAGGTGTTGATCGTAGGAAGGATAATGCTCTTGATATCAAAATTCGACTTATCAAGCTGAAGGTCAAAGGAGTCGAAGTTGTTTAGTTCCAGAAGTCCCTGTGTCAGCTTGGTCAGACGTTTTGTCTCATTTAATACGATCTGTAGATATTTCTCATGCTTATCCGGTGGAATTGTTCCATCGATCATGGCTTCAATATATCCTTTGATCGAGGTCAGAGGAGAACGGAAGTCGTGGGATATATTGGAAATGAAAGACTTTCGGTATTCATTGGAACGACTCAGCTCGTCTGCCATTTCCTCCATATATCGTGCAAGTTCACCAAATTCGTTATCGGTATGCACATCAATTCGCGCATTGAAATTTCCGGCGGCATACTGCTTGGAGGTTGCAATGATTTCACGGATTGGTTTTAATGTACTGTTCGTGATCAGCATTAAGGCGATCAGAGACAACACCACAATGACCAGAAATGGCATATAGGTGGATGCAAATGTTTTCTGCGCAATATCCTTGATAAACTGCAGTGACAAGTGAATGGACAGCAGTCCTGCATAGGATTTATCCTGATAAACAGGGGTACTGAGGCTTAAGGTTTTGGCTGAAAAGCAGCCGTTCAGCGTACCGGTTTTTACTGTCTGGGAATATATATCCGTCCGGTCATAAAAATCAGTGATCATCATATCTTTTGCAGCAGGACTTTCACTGTTTGAACAGTATATGATCTCGCCATTTGCAGTAGAAAGCCAGATCTCTGCGTTCATATCAGCAGCATGTTCATCCAGCTTCTGATAAAACGTATCCTTATCGATCAGGCCGTTCATATAATCCGTTACGGTGGTGCTGATGATAAGCTTGGATTCTGTTTTCAGATTTTGTTCTGTGTTGCTTAGCAGCTTTGACTGTGTCATATTGACGGTATACAGAGCAAGTACACTGAAGATTACAATGACCAGCAGGACAAAGCCGACAACAATCTTATCAAAAATCGTTTTTTTCATGGTCATTTAACCTCAAATTTGTAACCGATTCCCCATACTGTAAAAATGGACCAGTTATATTTATCGGTCAGTTTTTCGCGCAGACGTTTGATGTGTACATCAACGGTACGGGTGTCACCGACATATTCGTAGCCCCATAATTTGTCCAGAAGCTGTTCTCTGGTAAATACCTGATTTGGACGGCTTGCAAGGAAATACAGCAGTTCCAGTTCTTTTGGCGGCATTTCCAGATTTTTGCCCTCTAATGTAACGGTATAATTTGAAATATTAACGACCAGATTATCATACTCGACATAGGTGCCGATATGATCGGCATTTGTCGGATTATAGTTCTGGAAATTATCCGTCCGTGAGTTGCAGCGGCGAAGCAATGCACCGACACGGGCAACCAGTTCGTTGGAATCAAAGGGTTTTACGATGTAATCATCGGCACCGATCTTAAGTCCGAGCACCTTGTCAAATACCTCACCTTTTGCGGATAACATGATGATCGGTACATTGGACTGCTTTCTGATTTCCGTACATACCTGATAGCCGTCCATGCCCGGAAGCATGACATCTAATAGGATGAGATTTGGCATAAATTCGACAAATGCCTCCAAGGCAGAAGCTCCGTCTGCGGCAATCTGTGTTTCATAACATTCTTTATTCAGATAAAGGGAGATCAGTTCGGCGATGTTTTCGTCATCGTCAACGATCAATATTTTTTCTTTGTCCATATAGTTCTCCTTGTTGTTGTGTATTTTATAACTCTACAATCGTAACGCCGGCTTCGCCCTCCCCGTACTCACCCAGACGGAAGGATTTGACGTATGACTGCTTGCGCAGATAGTCATGGATGCCTTTCCGGAGTGCTCCGGTGCCTTTTCCATGGATGATCCTTACCTTGTGCAGGTGCGCCATCATGGCATCATCGAGATAACGGTCAACCAAAGAGGTAGCTTCGGCTACAGTCATGCCGAGTACATTGATCTCCGGCTGGATGTTTAGAGCCTTGCTCATTCCACGTTTATTATTGATCGATACCTGAGCGTTGTTCTGCTTTGGTGTCTCGATGATCACAAGATCAGAAGCAGGAAGCAGAGAGCTTAAGATGCCCATCTGAACCTTGATATTTCCCTTCGAATCAGCAGGAGCAGTAACCGTTCCTGTTGTATCCATGCTGATAACATGCACGGTGTCTCCGGCCTTGAAATCCTTTGCCGTATGATGGGAGGTCATGGATTTGCGTTTTTCCGGCGTCATCTTCCGGTAATCGTCCATCTTGGTACGGAGCTTTTTTCGCTCATTCTCCATAGTGCTCGCATCTGCTTTATGAGGATTTGTTGTCCATTTATTATATTTTTTAATGGCTGAATCCGCCATTTCCTTTGCTTCTTCCAGAATATCCGCCGCTTCTTCTCTTGCATCTGCAAGAATCTGAGCCTTCTTGGCAGAGAGTTCGTCATCCTTTGCTTTTGCCCGTTCCTGAAGCTGTCTGGCTTCTTCCTTAAACTGCGCAATCTCCGCTTTGTCCCGTTCAATCTCTTTTCGGCTGTTTTCCAGGTCGGATAGCAGTGTTTCGAAATCAACCTTGTTGCTGTCGATATTTGTCTTTGCCCGTTCGATGATATCGTCGGATAAGCCTAATTTCTTAGATATTGCAAATGCATTTGATTTGCCGGGAATACCGATGATGAGCCGGTAGGTCGGCATCAATGTCGCTACATCGAATTCACAGCTTGCATTCTGAACGCCCGGAGTCGACATGGCAAATAATTTCAGTTCACTGTAGTGCGTGGTAGCCATGCAGCGGATGCCCTGATCGTTTAAGCTGCTTAAGATCGCGATCGCAAGTGCTGCACCCTCGACCGGATCGGTTCCACCGCCAAGCTCATCGAAAAGGCACAGCGTGTTTGGTGTCACATGGTTCATGATATATACGACATTGCTCATATGGGAGGAGAAGGTCGAGAGACTCTGCTCGATGCTCTGTTCATCTCCGATATCGGCAAATACATCATCAAATACATTCAGTCTGGAACCATCCAGTGCCGGAATATGAAGTCCGGACTGTCCCATCAGAGTAAACAGACCCAGTGTTTTTAAGGATACGGTCTTACCACCGGTATTTGGACCGGTAATAATCAGCAGGTTGTAGTCCTCACCCAGTTTGATGTCGACCGGAACAACGGTATGTTTGTCTAAAAGTGGATGGCGTCCCTGCTTGATATCCACGATGCCGTCCGTATTAAAGATCGGTTCGGTTCCCTTATAGGATCTTGCAAAATTCGCTCTAGCAAATATAAAGTCCAGATCGGTCAACGTCTCAAAGTCAAATTTTATATTTTCGTATTCAGATGCTGCCTGCGCTGACAGGCTTTCCAGAATCTTTTCGATTTCTGCCAGCTCCTGATTATCCAGCTCTTTTAACTGGTTGTTCAGATTAACTACCGCCAGAGGTTCGATAAATACAGTATTTCCACTGGAAGACTGGTCATGGATCATGCCCGGAAAGCTGTTCTTATATTCCTGCTTGACCGGGATACAGTATCTTCCGTTACGCATCGTGATCAGATTATCCTGAAACATCGTCTGCTTGCTCTGGTCAGTTACAAGTTTGTTCAACTGGTTATGTAACTTTTCATTTGTCAGTTTTTTGTTCCGTCTGACTGCCTTCAGACCGGACGAGGCATCGTCTGCGATCTCGGATTCTGACAGGATACAGCGGTGGATCTCCTGACTTAAATGTTCCAGCGGAACAAGCTCCATGAAGCGGGAGTAGAGGCTGTCATGTGCCTTTTCCTCGTTGTCATCGCCGCTGCCATATTGTCTGGCGGATAATGCCATATCAAGGACACTTCCGATATCTAACAGTTCCTTGATGCCAAGTGCTCCTTGTACCTCCAGTCGCTTGATCGAAGCGCCGATATCCCGGAGACCGGCAAATGACAGATTGCCCTGTGTATTCAGCCGGATCAGAGCATCTCTTGTTTCCTGCTGTAAGGTCTGGATCAGAGCCGGATCCTTGCGGGGCTTCAGGCGTTCACATTTTCGTTTTGCCATCGGGGATGCCGCGTAGGAGGTCAGCATTTCTACAATTTTATTATATTCTAAAAGTCTTAAAGTCCTTAAATTCATATCGTTTTCTCCATCTTAAATGCACAAATACGCATACACAATCCATTATAAACAGTTTGCCTGTGGCTGTCCAGTGTGGGTTGGCGCCGGAAACCTATATGTTGTTTCAACTTATATGTTATACTTGCCGGACAAGAAGAAACTAGAAGAATTTATGTTAAAAGAGATAGAAGAAATGGGAATGTAGAGATAAGCACCTTAGCTAATGATCGTTAAGGTGCTTTTTGTATGTCCTTAAAAAAGGAGAAAGCTCCGGCAAAATTTCCATGCATAGACTTGCAAAGCAGGACATATAAATAATGGTATAGAGATTGACAAGGGTAAAGATAGAGCCGAAAAAAGACATTGGGAAGGGAGCGGTGAGATGAGAGGACAAAGATGGCTGCGTATTCTGGCAGGGCTGTTGACTGTGGTGGTCGGGCTGAGTTTGTTTGCCGGATGCAGTTTTTATAAGGTGAAAGAAGATGGTGAAGCACTGACTTACGATATCTGTGACGACACCATGCTGCCGGAGGAGTTGTTGAGCGTCATTAACAGCAAGAAAGAAGAACCGTTTAATCTGACATACTCAAACAACACTTACACATATATCGTGATCTGCAGTGGCAGGCAGAATCGGGATGATGTTGGCGTGGTTGTAGATAAGATGTATATGGATGAAAATGCTATTTACATCGAATCGGTTCTCAGGCAGACGGCGACACCATCAGATGCAGTAAGTAAGGATACGGTATCGTATCCATATATAGTTCTTCGGATCGCACGGACAACGACACCGGTTGTATTTAAAAATTAGAAAATAGTATGGGGGTATCATATGGAACTTGTAAAAAATAAACTCAGTACAACGATTTTAAAGACTTCTAAGTATTCGCAGTTTACGATCAATGATGATTTTAATGTACCGGATGCAAAAGACGATATGGAACGGATCATTGCAAGTACAGGAAATGTCCTGCTGGATGATGTAGAGACATTGGAAAATAAGGTGCGGATATCAGGAACAGTTGTATTTAAAGTCCTGTATCAGACAGTTGGTGAAGATGTTCGGTTTGAAACCTATGAGGGTGATGTTCCATTTGAGGAATCCATCAATATGGATGGCATACTTGCCGGTGATAAGGTCGATGTCAGCTGCGTGCTGGAAGATCTGTACATAACCATGATCAATTCAAGAAAATTTGAAGTTCGCGGTCTGGTTGGCATGAAACTGTGGGCTATGGATTCCGTAGAGCTGTCCGGGGCAACCGGATTGTTAAACGGATCGGGAATCGAATGCAGGAATGAGCAGATTCCATTTACAAATAATGTGGCATCTGTAAAAGATATATTGAAGGTAAAAGAAGATTTCGAGATCGCTGCCAATAAACCAAACATCGGTCGGGTGCTTTGGAGCCGGGTGTCCTTCTATGGCATCGAGACAAAGGTTGTAGATGGGGGAATAAATATGAAAGGACAGATGGACCTGTTTGTAATCTATCTGGCGGAGGAGCCCGGCGTACCGATGCAGTATCTGAATGAGAGCCGGGAATTTGAAGGTCTGATCCCTTGCGAAGAAGCAAATGAAGGAATGATCCTGGATGACCGCATCACGATGGGAAAAGGAGAAGTCAGTGTGCGTGCTGACAATGACGGAGAAGACCGTGTGCTTCAGGTTGAATATAATCTCCATACAGATATGAAGATTTACGAAGATATGGAGCTTTCTATCATCGGGGATATGTTCTCTCCGTCGGCAAATGTAGAAACGATCTGTGAACAGTTTCCATTTGAGAATCTTCAGATAAAAAATAATGCCAAGACAAAAGTCGTACATAAAGAGCGAATCAAGAGCAGCTTCCCGAAGATCCTGCAGATCGTATATGCAACCGGAACGGTTGAGATCGATGAGGTAAAAGCAGGAGAGGACAGCATTGATATATCAGGTGCGGTAAAAGCTGAAATACTCTATGTATCAGCAGAGGATAGCAAGCCGTTACAGCAGATTGAAACGGCGATACCATTCAATTATCAGGTGGAATCCGTACCATTTGTCAATCAGGATTCGATCCGCATCAATCCATCCGTTGATCAGATTACAGCCCAGATGCTGAATTCCGATGAGGTGGAGATCAAGGCGGTGATCAATATGAATGTTACGGTATTTGCACCGGGTTCTGTGGATGTCATTACCGATATGAATATTCTGCCGATCGACTGGAATAAGAAGGCAGCCATGCCGGGTATGGTTGGATATGTTGTAAAAGAAGGCGACAGCATCTGGTCTATTGCCAAAGAATATTTTTCCAGCCTGGATTCCATCCGAACCATCAACCATCTGGAAAGCGACGAGGTAACACCGGGTGAGAAATTATTAATTGTAAAATGTTAGCAATATAAAAATCCCTGCCCGTTTCCGGCACGATGGTGGGTAGTGTTTTCAACATCAGTGGAACTTTCGTTATGAGATTCATGCTAACTGTCAGCATCAAGCCCATGTCTGAGCCTGATAAGGCAAGTTTGGGCGACTGCTGACAAATAGTTGCATGAAGCGAATAGAAAGTGCAACGAGTTGAAACACTACCCACCATCGTGCCGGAGACGGGCGGGGGTTTATTTTTCAATCCAAAATCTTCGTGCAAATCCTATTGAAAAATGTTATCATCTGTATATGAGGTATTGATAAAAATTCCCAACAATGGGGCAAAGCACGGAGGGTAATACATGCTGGAACAATCTTACTACGATGAGGCTGATAAGATTATTGCTGCATATGGGACAGAGCCAAGATTTCTGATCCCGATCATTCAGGATATTCAGAGTGAATATAAGTATCTTCCGCCGGAATTATTACGATATGTGGCGGACAAACTGAATATCGCAGAGGCAAAAGCTTACAGCGTAGCAACATTCTATGAGAACTTTTCATTTGATGCAAAAGGAAAGTTCATTCTTAAGGTGTGCGATGGAACCGCATGCCATGTCAGAAAATCCATGGATATCTTAAATCAATTGTATAAAGAACTTGGATTGTCAAAAGAGAAACACACAACAGATGATATGATGTTCACATTAGAGACAGTATCATGTCTTGGCGCATGCGGACTCGCACCGGTCATGACGGTAAACGATGTTGTTCATCCGGCTATGACACCGGAGAAGGTAACTGCATTGATAGCAGAATTGAAGGAGGGTGCGGATGAATAGAATAACAAATGTATCAGAGCTTGACGCAGCAGTAAAACAGGCAGAAGAGATGCTGCATGCGGATTCGCACAGGATCCTTGTCTGTGCAGGAACCGGATGTCTGGCGGGTGGCTCTCAGAAAATATACGACCGGTTCTGCGAGATGGCGAAGCAGTCGGAGGGCGTGAAGGTAGAATTTGTCCCGGAGGCGGAGGATACAGTTATAAAAGAATCCTGTCATGTCGGCGTGAAGAAAAGCGGCTGTCATGGATTTTGCGAGATGGGGCCGCTTGTGCGAATCGAGCCATATAATTATATCTACATAAAAGTAAAGGAAGAAGATTGCGAGGAGATCTTCAACGAGACGATCCTGCACGGAAGACCGGTAGAGCGTCTGATGTATCACAAGGATGGTGTTGTCTACAGACAGCAGGAAGAAATTCCATTTTATAAGAAACAGACCAGACTGGTACTGAAAAACTGTGGACATATCGATGCAGAAAATATCAATGAATATCTTGCGGTCGGTGGATATCAAGCACTTCGTAAGGTGTTATTTACCATGGAGCCTTCGGAAGTTATTCAGGTCATCAGTGACTCCAATCTGCGTGGACGTGGAGGCGGTGGTTTCCCGACCGGATACAAATGGCAGCAGGTTGCCAGACAGGCGGAGAAGATCCGATATGTTGTCTGCAATGGTGATGAGGGAGATCCGGGTGCGTTCATGGATCGAAGCGTGATGGAAGGCGATCCGCATAAGATGTTAGAGGGTATGATCATTGCTGCATATGCGGTTGGTGCGCAGGAGGGATATGTCTATGTAAGAGCAGAATATCCGCTGGCAGTCAGCCGTTTGAAGACTGCGATCGCACAGGCAGAGGAAGCGGGATTTCTTGGTGAGAATATCTTAGGCTCCGGTTTCTCTTTCCATATACATATCAATCGTGGTGCGGGAGCATTTGTCTGCGGAGAGGGAAGTGCGCTCACGGCATCGATCGAGGGACAGCGCGGAATGCCGAGAACCAAGCCGCCGAGAACGGTAGAGCAGGGCTTATTTGCCAAGCCGACAGTTCTGAATAATGTAGAAACCTATGCAAATGTGTCCATGATCATTTTAAATGGTGCAGACTGGTACAAGTCGATCGGACCGGAGAAAAGTCCGGGAACCAAGGCATTTGCATTGACCGGAAGTGTAAAGAATACGGGACTGATCGAGGTACCGATGGGAACAAAGCTGCGTGAGATCGTGTATGATATCGGCGGTGGTTTAAAGGATGATATCCCGTTAAAGGCAGTTCAGATCGGTGGACCATCCGGTGGCTGTCTGGTGACGGATGATCTGGAGGTCAGTCTGGATTTTGATTCATTAAAGAGCAAAGGAGCGATGATCGGTTCGGGTGGTCTGGTTGTTATGGATGAGAATACCTGTCTGGTTGAGGTAGCCCGTTTCTTTATGAACTTTACACAGAACGAGAGCTGCGGCAAATGCGTTCCATGCCGTGAAGGAACCAAGCGGATGCTTGAGATCCTGGAGCGGATCGTTGCCGGAAATGGTACGTTAGAGGATCTGGATCTGTTAGAGGAACTGGGACAGGCGATCACCGACACAGCCCTTTGTGGACTTGGTAAGAGCGCAGCCCTTCCGGTACTTAGTACGCTGAAGAATTTCCGTCAGGAATACATCGAGCATGTGGTTGACAAACGATGCAGAACTGGAAACTGTAAAGCACTGGTTCGCTATAAGATCAATCCGGAAGCATGTAAGGGCTGTTCCAAATGTGCGAGAAACTGTCCGGTCGGTGCGATCACAGGCGAGATCCGGAAACCATTTGTCATTGATACAGCCAAATGTATCAAGTGTGGTGCATGTATCGATAATTGTGCGTTCCATGCAGTATATACAGAGAATTAAGGAGGGAGACGAACATGGATTATATTACGATCAATTCAATCAAAGTGCCGATCGAGGGCGAGAAGAATGTTCTGTCTCTGATCCGAAAGGCAGGGATCGACATCCCGACATTCTGTTATCATTCAGAATTATCCATCTATGGCGCATGTCGTATGTGCGTGGTAGAAGATGACAGAGGAAAAATATTTGCAGCATGCTCCGAGACACCGAGAGCGGGCATGGTGATCTATACGAATACAAAGAAAGTGCAGCAGTACAGAAAGCTTATTATCGAGCTGTTGTTATCCTCTCATTGCAGAGACTGTACGACCTGTCAGAAGAATGGCATGTGTGCGCTCCAGTCACTTGCCTATAAGGTTGGTGTGCATGCGGTTCGTTTCCTGAATAATAAAAAAGAAGAAAAGATCGATATGAGTTCACCGTCTATCGTCCGGGATCCAAATAAATGTATCCTATGCGGTGACTGTGTGCGTACCTGCGATGAGATTCAGGGGCTTGGTGTTATCGATTTTGCATTCCGTGGTTCGAAAATGAAGGTACAGCCGGCATTTGACAAGCCGCTTGCAGAGACAGACTGTGTAGGATGCGGACAATGTGCAGTTGTCTGCCCGACCGCAGCAATCTCGATCCGTACCAATGTAACCGATATCTGGGATGCGATCGAAGATCCGTCCATCCGGGTGGTTGCACAGATCGCACCGGCAGTCCGCGTGGCAGTTGGAGATAACTTCGGTATACCAAAGGGCGAGAACTGTTTTGGTAAGCTGGTATCAGCACTTCGTATCATGGGCTTTGACATGGTATTTGACACAAGCTTTGGTGCCGATCTTACGGTTATGGAGGAATCCAAAGAATTTGTGGCGCGTCTTGCATCGGATGAGAAGCTTCCGTTATTCACATCCTGCTGTCCGGGATGGGTCAAATATTGTGAAGAAAAATATCCGGAATTTGCAGATAATCTGTCAACCTGCCGTTCTCCACAAGGAATGTTCTCAGCAGTGATCAAGGATTATTTTGCGGAGAAAGATAAAGAAGATGGTAAGAGAACGATGGTTGTATCGATCATGCCTTGTACAGCAAAGAAGGGAGAGATCCTCCGACCGGATAATTTCACGGATGGCAGACAGGATACCGATTATGTCATCACAACGACAGAGGTTGTGCGGATGATTAAGCAGATGGGACTGCAGTTTACCGAACTGGAAAATGAATCCGCAGATGCACCATTTTCGGTGGCTTCCGGTGCAGGCAAGATCTTCGGAACGACAGGTGGTGTAACGGAAGCGGTGCTCCGTCGTCTTGCGGAGGACAAATCCTATAACACGATCCGTGAGATCAGTTATACAGGTGTCCGGGGATTTGAAGGAACGAAGGAAGCAACGATCGAGTTAGATGGCAGAGAAGTGAAGATTGCAGTTGTACATGGTCTTGCAAATTCAGGACGGTTGCTTGACCGTATCCGATCCGGCGAAGCAAGCTATGATTTCGTTGAGGTTATGGCGTGCAGACGTGGATGTATCATGGGTGGCGGTCAGCCATCCGGCGCAGGCCCAAGAACCAGACGGAGCCGTATGGAAGGTATGTACAATGCAGACGCAAGCTCCAATGTCCGTTTCTCCGAGGAAAACCCGGCAGTCCGCCAGTTGTACGATCATTTCCTTGCCGGAAAAGAACATCGTCTGCTGCACCGGAATCTGTAAGCTTAATATTAAGATAAAATGGGTATATCTTCCATAATAAGGTAGATATATCCATTTTTTATTTCCTACTTTGTTACATGCATGATATAATGAATGCAAAATTATTTGCTCGCAAGGATGCTGATTTTGCAGAATGCATTGAGTGAGCTATGCTCACGAAATAATGAGTGCAAAATCGCTTGCTTGCAATGCCATGGTTTGGAGAGAATGATATGAATGTGATGCCGGTTGAACGGATTATTGAAAAAGTAACAGAAATTTGCAAAAAAAATAATATAGAGCATTTAAAATTGTTTGGCTCTTTTGCCACAGGAACAGCAACGGAGTATAGCGATATTGATTTTGTTGTGTATGGATGCCCGGATATACTGAAATTGGAACGGGATATGGAGGATGTAGAAACGCTTCGGAAGATAGACATATTTGATTATGACTCAATAAGGAATAAGCAATTATTGGAGGATATAGATTTATATGGAAAACAAATTTATTAACAGATATCGTACATTTTGTAATTGCCTGAACAATCTGAAAAAAAGTCAAAATGCAGATCCGGAACAGGATTTCGTACTGGAGGGAACGATTCAGAACTTCAATCTTACGTTTGATATTTCATGGAAAGTAATGAAAGATATTCTGGTGAAGAAACTTGAAATTACGAATTTTGCACTTGGCTCACCACGGGAAGTTTTACAAACAGCATTTACGAACCGCTTGATAGATGATGATCGCTGGCTTGAGATGTTGAAAATAAGGAATCAGCTTGCACATGATTATGATGGATCTTTGGCGGAAAATGTATTCCAGAAGATTGTTGAAACGTATATTATTTTATTTGAAAGATTCAGAGATGAAAATAAAAAATTCTATGAAAACTGGGATATGGATGAAATGCATTTTGAGTAAACATGTCATATAGAATCACATATAGAATCTACGTTTTTAACAATTGTCATTCACCATTTGGTGTGCTACACTTAATTCGTAAATTTTTTGCGAAAGGGATTGACAAAGGATGCAGAAAGGAAAGGGCTTAAGCACAGCACAGCACAGCACAGCACAGCACGCTTAAATAGCGCTTTTTTGCATACCGTAAATTATAGAACTGCAGTTGAGAAGACCTGGAACAGGATAATGGAAGATTATCCTGTTTCGGGTCTTTTTTGCGCTTGTGTCAACCCGGAGTAAAAAGAAGGAATTGGAAGGAGAGACAATATGAGAAACAAAAAACAAATGAACAAATTGGCTTTGCAGACAAAATTAAAACGTCTGCTGATTGCCGGAGGACTGGCAGCATTAGTAGCAGTACCACTGTTATTGGGAAATCCAGGAATGAGGAAAGTTGATGCAGCACAGGGGGATGTGAAGATCAATTCAACGAATTTCCCGGATGAAGGATTTCGGAAATATATTTCTGAGAATATCGATCTGAATGAGGATGGTGTATTGTCAAAGTCAGAGATTAAGAGCGTAAAGACAATATGTCTGAGTTATACGAGTAAAGAATATGGCTATACATGTAAAAGTCTGACCGGTATCAATATATTTACAGAGTTACAAACATTGGAGTGCGCTGGTAATGAACTGACGAAGCTGGATGTTAGCAAGAACTCCAAATTGGAATATTTGTCTTGTAGGTATAACGAATTGACAAAGCTGGATGTCAGCAAAAATACGAAGTTAGTAAAATTAGATTGCGACGGCAATGAACTGACGAAGCTGGATGTCAGCAAAAATACAAAGTTAGTAGAATTAGATTGCGGCGGCAATGAATTGACAAAGCTGAATGTCAGCAAAAATACGAAGTTAGTAAAATTAGATTGCGGCAGCAATAAACTGACAAAGCTGGATGTCAGCAAAAATACAAAACTGGAATTCGTAGAATGTGGTCGTAACGGCATAAAAGAATTGAATGTATCCAAATTAACGAAATTAAAAGAACTGAGTTGTTGTGATAATAAACTGACAAAGTTAGATGTCAGCAAAAATGTAAAACTGGAGATATTAGCTTGTGACAGCAATAACTTAACTGGGCTGGATCTCCGTAAGAATACAAAATTGGTAGGGTTGTTTTGCGACGAAAACAAATTGACAAAGCTCGATCTTACAAAAAATACAAAACTTCATGATCTGTGGTGTAGGAGTAATAAACTTACAAAGCTCGATCTTACAAAAAATACAAAACTTCATACTCTGTGGTGTAGGAGTAATAAACTTACGAAGCTTGATGTTACCAAGAATCTTGATCTTGTAGACTTGAATTGCGAGACCAATAAACTAACAAAATTGAATGTTGATAAAAACGAAAAACTTGTATGTTTGGTCTGTTCTGATAATAAGCTGACTCAGTTGCATCTTACAAATAATAAACAGCTTGTAAAGCTGGAATGTGCAAAGAATCAGTTGACCCAGTTGGATACCAGTCATAATAATGCCTTAGTATGGGTAAAGTGTACAAATAACAGGTTAACGAAACTGGATTTTAGTGCAAGTCCTTTATGTGATTCTGTTGTTTGCTATGAGAATAAATTGACAGAAATTATCGTACCAAAGAATATGGAAAACGATAGAATTTACTATGATAAAAATTTGAAGGTATCCATAAAGAAGAAGACAAAACCAGTCAAAAATGGAGCCTATTTTGTTGAGGATACTTATAATTATCCATATTGTACCTTCCGTGTTACAAGTACAAAGGCCGGAAACCGGACAGTATCTCTTGGAGCATGGACCAATGGAGGTGCTTTCGGCACAAAAGTCTGGAAAAGCTATATGAAAGGAATAAAATATGGAAATCAGACTTATAAGCTGACTTCCATTGATTCCGGAGCATTTGCAGGTGCAACATTCTCTGAATATGATGGAAATAATAATATTGTGATGGGAGGAAGTATTAAAACAATTGGATCCAAGGCATTTGCCGGAACAAAAGTTTTAAAGACGATCACCCTTGGAACATCAGTTGAGAAAATTGGATCATATGCTTTTGCTAACAGCAGGGATTTAAAGGTTTTAAAGATCAAAACAACCAAGCTGACATCCAAAACGCTGAGCAAGAAAACCTTTGCCGGTATCACCTCAAAGACAACAGTCAAAGTACCAAAGAGCAAGCTTAGCGCATATAAGAAGCTTTTCCGTAAGTGCGGACTGAGCAAGAATGTAAAGGTTAAGGCAATCTAAAAAAGTCGGAAAGAGTAATATAATATATTTGTTGCAGAGGCAGCGGTTAAGTTATTATAAAATAAAAACAAGCAGGAAATCTTTTAAAGATTCCTGCTTGTTTTATAACTATATAATATTTTTTATGCTGCTTCTTTCTTTGCGTCTGTGTTTACATTTGCTTCCGGCATCAGCTTCTTGAATAATGGAACAATCTGTGCAGCAATGATAGCTTTTACAAGATCAAGTGGAATAAATGCAACAAAGCCTGAAAGGAAAGCGACTTTCCAGGTTAAGTTTCCGTTGAATTTCCACCATAACATACCGATGATGTCGATAAGTGCTGCTGTTAAAATGGCAACGATCGTATAACGGATACGATTGTATTTCTTACCCTTTGTCAGACCTGCAAAGATAGTAACGATGATAAATGAGAATGTATATCCACCGAATACTCCTGTCAGATAACCGATACCGGAGCCACCGCCGATAAATACCGGAACACCGACTGCACCGAGGATCATCCATAAGGCAACGATAATTGTTGAGTCGCGGACTTCAAATACCAGTGCAATGAGCATGATCATAAAGTTCAGTAACGTAATGTGTGCTGCATTTGGGAGTGGAGTTGGGATACTTAAATATGCAGATACGCATAAGATTGCTGCGAATACAGCCATCATTGTAATCTCCACGGTTGTGAATTTGTTTTTCATGTGTGTGTTCTCCTTGTTGAATAAATAATATAGGTACAATGGATGCCATCCCTCGATTGGATGAGGTTAAGGGGGATTGACAAAAATATGAAGCGGATAGCAGGGCTAAGCTATCCGCTTCCCGATAACAAATTGAATGTCAACTATTAAATGGCACCCACTGGATAACATTATAGATGGTATATTCTAAAATGTCAACCATAGAATAAACATTAAGGTTGACAATTGGAGCGGGAGGCTTAAGGGTTGAAAAAAAGCAGATATAAATATACTATATAAGAATATAATAAAGAAAAACAGGCAGGAGGCAGCGGCTATGCTTAGAGTTGGAGTTACAGAACTGAATATTGGATTTGAGAATAGGGAAGAAGCAAAGAAATGCTGCCTTGAAGTTATGGAAGAAGCAAGTGCAAATGGAGTAGAGCTTCTGGTATTTCCGGAGATGACACTGACAGGATTCACGATGCGGCCATGGTTGTATGCGGAAAGCTGGGATGCGGATAACATCCCGGACAGTGTTTCATTTTTTATGGAGAACAGCAGAAAATATAAGATGCCGATGGCATTTGGGTATATTCGTGCGGTTATGGCAGATGGTAGCCTGGTGAATGATGAAATGAAAGAAAAGGCTTACGAGAATCGGCTGGTGCTTGTGGATGGAGGAAATGTGTTGCTTGATTATGCGAAGATTCATCCATTTTCATATAGTGGTGAGGATAGGGTATATCGGGCAGGAGAAAAGCTTGCACAGGCACAGGTAAAGGATATTCGGATAGGTGGATATATCTGCTATGACCTTCGTTTCCCGGAGATTTTCTCTGCAATGAGAGATCAGTATGAAGTTATCATGGTGATCGCAAACTGGCCGGAAACGAGGGCGGAACAATGGGAAACACTCTTGAAGGCAAGGGCGATCGAGAATCAGGCATATGTGATCGCAGTCAACCGGGTTGGAGATGGAGATGGGTTTCACTATATTCCGGGCTCTCATGTATATGACTGGCTTGGGCGGGATGTATCAGTTCGGGTTAGTGAGAAGCTGCGTGTCGCAGATATTGATCCCGGGGCAGTCAGACATGCAAGAACAGAATTTCCACAGACAAATGACAGAAAGAATACATTTTATAAGATGCTTTATTAATGAAATGTGCTTATAGACAGTTGGATCGGCATGAAAAATACATGATATGTTTCGTTTTTATTCGACTGGTTATAAGTACATTTCATTTTTTGAATAAAGATAAATTGAAAGTGATAAGATAATAGTATATAATAAATATGGATAATATATTATCAATTATAATAAAAATGACGGATATATAGATAAAATATTATCTATATAAATAATTTGCGGGGTAAAGATACATGGAACCTTTTGTATGGGAGACACCGGATGAATTAGATAAGAAATTGGCAGAAAGAGTTCGCAATATACGAAAGCGTAGATCGTTGTCACAGCAGCAGTTAGCGGAACAAAGTGGCGTAAGCTATGGATCAATCAAACGATTTGAGCAAACCGGACAGATCTCTCTGTTGGGATTGACGCGGATTGCGGTTGCACTGGATATAGCAGATGAGCTTCGGGAATTGTTTACACGGGTTCCGTACAAGGATATTCAGGAGGTTATGAATGAGACAAATAGAAGATAGGATGCTTCAGGTTTGCTATGAGGATCGTTTGGTGGGAACGATGGTGTTAACAGCAGACCGAAAAGCTGCTTTTGAATATAGTGATGAATGGCTGGAAGATGGATTTTCAATCAGCCCTTTTTCGCTGCCGCTGAAAAAGCAGGTATTTGTGCTGAAAAAAGATTATTTCGGCGGGCTGTTTGGAATATTTGCAGATAGTCTTCCAGATGCGTGGGGAAGATTGGATCATAAAATTTCCAGCACATGTTGACAGGGCAGATATTGGACAAATGGAATATGATTATTCGGTCTGTGCAAAAAAATGTGGAATCGTTATGAGTGAGACAAGGTTGTTTCCATCGCAGCGACATGCAGGATACTTTGGAACCCGGAGATTTAATAGAAAAACGGATGGGAGCAAGGTTCATATGGCAACGGCGGCAGCGTTGTTAGAACTTGATTTTAACCAGCCAAGTCTGGACTACCATGACCTGATGAAATTAACAAGAATAATGACGCGAGATAATAAAATGGATGTTGAAAATATGTTTCGCAGAATGTGTTTTAATGTATTTGCACATAACAGGGATGATCATTCAAAGAATTTTTCGTTTGTATATGATACTGAATCAGAAACATGGAGATTGAGTCCGGCATATGATCTGACGTATAGCACAACCTATTATGGTGAGCATACAACATCTGTTGATGGAAATGGACAAGATCCGGAAGAAACGGAGCTTTTGACAGTAGGAGTGCAGGCAGGAATGAAGAAAAAACAATGTCAGGAGATTATAAACGAAATCAAACAACGGGTTGAGGAAGATCTGAAGGCTTATGCAACCTTCCAAACCACATAAAGCTTGTAAAATATCACATAATGGAGTAAAATGGAAAAAGCAATTAAGGAGGAAACTTTTATGGGTAAGGACGATTGCATTTTTTGCAAGATTGCAAATGGTGAGATACCATCAGCAACAGTTTATGAAGACAGCATATGTAGAGTAATACTTGATGTAAATCCTGCAAATAAAGGTCATGCTTTAATTATACCAAAAGAACATTATGATGATATATATAGCATGGACGCGGATACTGCTTCAAAGATCTTTACGATTGCGACAGAGGTTGCCAAGGCTCAGAAAGCGGAATTAAATCCTGACGGACTGAACATTATTCAGAACAATGGCGCTGCTGCAGGACAGACAGTATTCCATTTTCACATGCATCTTGTGCCAAGATTCATTAAGGATACGGTTACAGTTACATGGGTTCCGGGTCAGTCAGACAATGAGGAACTGGATCGGTTGTCAAAGGCACTTCGTAAGAGAATTTAAGGAAAACATGGATAAAAGGACAGAGACAGGGATAACTTCAAATCAGTTAAAGCTTCTGGCATGCATATTTATGTTATGTGACCATGTAGGACTTGTTCTAATGAATAATAACTGGATAATGCGGGCTGTAGGACGGCTCGCATTTCCTATATTCGCATTCCTGTTGGTAGAAGGGTACAGGCATACGTCGGATATCAGAAAATATTTTATCCGGCTTTTTTTGTTTGCGCTGATTTCGGAAGTTCCATTTGATCTGGCATCGACCGGACAGGTATTTGATCTGCAGAAGCAGAATATTTTCTTTACACTTGCGGCGGGGCTGGTTGTGCTTTATCTTGGAAAAGTCGCAAAATGGAATCAGATGGGCGCAGTCATCGGAATTGTTGTCATTATGGTAGTTTCAGAGGCTCTGCATTTTGATTATGGAATGGCGGGCATTCTTCTGATCGTATTAATTTATTATTCGGCCAAGGATGACACGGCGGAACAAGTATTCAGAAATGCCGGTCTTGTGACCGGACATTATCCGTTTGGCTGGAAGCTGCGTCAGAATATGGGGTTTGCAATCGTATCGGCAGTGCTGTATTTCCTGTTTTACGGAATAAGGCAGCTCTATGCAGTTTTGGCAATCCTGCCGATCAGTCTGTACAACGGAGAGTATGGTCGGAAGAATAAAGTTCTTAAATATACATTTTATGTGTTCTATCCGGCACATTTGCTCATCTTATACCTGCTCAGCAAGGCGGTTTTATAGGATAGCTTTAATGATTTTTTGTCGCAAAACAGAAATTACCTATTGACTTATGGAAATATATCAGTTAGAGTATAGCTGTTTCAGAACTGCATTGCAGTTTGAATACAAATAAATATTTATAAATGCTCTTATTCAGAATGGTGGAGTCATAAGGGACTATGAAGCCATGGCAACCCCGGAACAGGTGAAAGAAAGACCTGTATGGAAGGTGCCTTCCTGAGCGAGTCTGTGATATGCAGACGTCGAACAATGAGAGGTTTGATTTTATCAATCCGCTCAGAGCGGATTTTTCTTTTGCATAAAACCAGGTGGGGATAACTTATCTGAAAAAAGAAAAATCAAAAGCTATGTGAACGAATACGCATGGCAGTAACTATAGATAGTATTTATACAAGGAGGAAATGATGGAAAAATTATTATTCACATCAGAATCAGTAACAGAAGGTCATCCGGATAAAATCTGTGACCAGATTTCCGATGCAGTATTGGATGCATTGATGGAGCAGGATCCAATGAGCCGTGTTGCCTGCGAGACATCGATCACAACAGGTCTTGTACTTGTAATGGGTGAGATTACAACAAAAGCATATGTAGACATTCAGAAGATCGTTCGTGAGACGATCCGTGAGATTGGATACGACAGAGCAAAATACGGATTTGACTGTGATACCTGTGGTGTTATCACAGCAATTGATGAGCAGTCAGCAGATATTGCAATGGGTGTTGATAAGGCATTAGAAGCAAAAGAGCATCTGATGAGCGATGATGATATCGAAGCAATTGGCGCCGGAGATCAGGGTATGATGTTTGGATTTGCAACAAATGAAACACCGGAATATATGCCATATCCGATCGCACTTGCACATAAGCTTGCAAGAAAACTGACAGAAGTAAGAAAGAATGGAACACTTCCATATCTCAGACCAGACGGTAAGACTCAGGTAACAGTAGAGTATGATGAGAATGGAAAAGCAAAGAGACTCGATGCGGTAGTTCTCTCAACTCAGCATGGCGAGGAAGTATCACAGGAACAGATCCATGAAGATATCAAGAAGTATGTATTTGATCCGGTTCTTCCTGCTGATATGGTAGATGAAGATACCAAGTTCTTTATCAATCCAACCGGAAGATTCGTTATCGGCGGACCAAATGGTGACAGTGGACTTACAGGACGTAAGATCATCGTAGACACTTATGGTGGATATGCCCGTCACGGCGGCGGTGCTTTCTCAGGAAAGGATTGTACAAAGGTTGACCGTTCCGCAGCGTATGCAGCAAGATATGTAGCAAAGAACATTGTAGCGGCAGGACTTGCTGATAAATGTGAGATCCAGTTGTCTTATGCGATCGGTGTTGCCAGACCTACATCTATCATGGTAGACACATTCGGAACAGGAAAGGTATCCGATGAGAAGCTGGTTGAGATCATCCGTGAGCATTTTGATCTTCGCCCAGCCGGAATCATCAAGATGCTTGACCTCAGAAGACCAATCTACAAGCAGACAGCAGCATATGGACACTTCGGAAGAACTGACCTCGACCTTCCATGGGAGAGACTCGACAAAGTTGATATGTTGAAGGCATATTTATAAGAGGTATAGATAAAAAGCCTGTTGAGGGCTTGCAACTTTTGAATAAGGTTTATAATCACGTTTGCCTGCCTTTGTTTCACTCAATTTTATATGCACATGTCTCTGCCGCAATAAAAACTTTTGCGGCGACGACATGGCACAAAATTGAATGAAACTCAGTCGGCTGCACTATGGATTATGAAACCTTATTCAGATGCTGCAAACTCTCGACAGGCTTTTTTATATTTGCATAAAATAATGTACACAATGAACAGTTTTAATGTAACAAATAATATGCAAACTTGATTAGAAACCTTACTCAGAAAGTAACAGTTCTCGTCAGGTCTTATTTTTCTTCTTTACTATCCGGTACATTCTGCTTGATCGGCTTAAACTGCAAGGAGCCGGTGTTTTTCTTTGGCTCTTCGTGATTCACGATCGCTTCTGCCATATTGAATACCTCTGACAGGTCAGCCGTATTCATGGAAGAGTACTGAGCCGCCTTTTTGATGATTTTATCTGCCGGAGTTGCTTCTTTTTCTTCCTTTGCTTTTTTAGTTTCGCTGCTTAATCTGGTGGAAGTGACATCTTCAGCTTTTACGGATGGCTTAGCAGTAAGCTCTGTCATGCCATCTGTTACCGGAATGTCCGCAGGCTTTTGGTTGTTTGTATCATCGGCATTTTCTGCTGGCGTTTCGTCCAGAACAACAGCAGCGGCTATCGTATCTTCTGACTTTGTATCATTTGCAGAAGCAGTATCATCCGAGGTATTATCAGTATCGATACCTGTATCATTGCCTGTGTTGTGATCTGTGTTGTCTGGTGTATCATCGGCAGCATTATTGCTGGTATTGTCGGGAACGTTTTCGGCATCGCCGCTTGTATTGTTATCAGGACCATTGCCTGCGTTGTCAGCGGTATCGTTATCGGAATCATTGCCTGCATTGTCGTCGGTATCGTTATCGGAACCGTTGCTTGCATCACCATCAGGATCATCGTCAGGATCATCGTCAGGAAGTCCCTGCTTGATCACCCGGATCAGCATAATTCCGAGGATAATGATCAGGAAGAACATAACTACGATCACGATGATGCATATAGTGATAACCTTGTCCTTGTGCTGATCAAAGAAAGAACCATTGTTGGCATCTGTCGCAGAAGCAGTCGTGACTGCTTCTGTTGGAACTGCTGAAGCGACAAATCGGGTAAATGTTTTCTCAACGGTATCATAGTAGAACCATCCAGGTTCACCGTCCGGACTCATGGCATATACTACGAGGATCGTATCATCTTCATATTTGTGATAGGCGGTTACGGAATTTTTGTTAAACTTATAGGTGAAAGCCGTGTAACCCGACGGCACTGTAACGTCTTCGCCGGCTGTCAGAATGATAAAGCTTTTGTAAGCAGATGCAACATTGATAAATGGAACCGCAGATTTTGCGGTAGTATCAATGATATACCATGCTCCGTTTTTGCTGTCCTTATCTGTCAGATAAGCACATTTAACCAGTCCGTTTGGAGACTGATAGAGAATGATTTCGGTATCATTATATTTCTCTTTTATTTCGGCAAATCCTTCAGGAATAGTAAGCTTGCTGTAATCTTCTGTAAAATAATAATCTTTTCCATCAATCTGGATGATCGCTCTTGTATCTACCAGTTCTTCCACATTAACCGCAATGTCGTAGATATGATTATCGCCGGTTTCCGCAGTAACCTTGATAGAGATATGAGAGGTCTTTCCCGGTTCAAAATCTTCATTTCCGGTAATGGAAACGGATGATTTGCTGTCTTCCGGGATCGCATTGATCACAAGGCTTGTGGTATCTCCGGGAACGGTTGTCTCATAAGTATATGTATCTTTTGCAAATTCAGGCTTTAATTCACCTGGTGTGATCTGGATCGAAGACAGATAACAGTTATCAGACATTTCCTCTGTGGTATCTTCCGTTGTGTCCTCGGAAGAAGTGTCTGTCGTATCTTCTGTTGTAGATTCGGAAGAATTTGTTTCTGTTGTAGCCGGGGTGTCTGTTGTATTTGGTTCGCTGGTCGTTGCTTCTGTTGTACTGTTGCCGCCAGCGGCTGTTATTGTGATCGTAGCACCTGCATCTGATGCTCCGGCATGTTCTTCGCCCCATGTATAGACATCGGAGCTTCCCGTACTGACATAGGCAGATCCTGTATTTATAGCAGAAAATGTAAAGCTGTTGGAAGCAGAAGTAATATTTCCATCGCCATATCCGGCACAGGATACGGTTCCACCTCCGCCATAGCCATCGCCGGACTGATATTCCAGTAAGGAGGAATCATAGGACAGACAATAGCTGTAAGCGCCCAGTGCTTCAGAACAACTGATCGATACGGTTACTGTAACCGAACCACCCTTTTGAATGGATGAGGATGAAAGCGAGATCGAGAACTGGGTAGATGCTGCATAGGAGTGTATGCTGTTTCCGTATACCAGACAGCTTAATCCCAGAACCAAGATCATACATAATGCTGCTAATTTTTTTCTTGTTTTCATTTTATATATCTCCTGTATTTTATCATCTATTCATTTACTGCTGCATGATCTGTGCTGCGCCCATCAGATATTTCTGGACTTTTAACAGATCGAGAGCAGATAACATACCACTTCGTTTGATATTTGCGGCTTTCAGGTATGGATCCTTTAAGGTAGAAGCACCGATAATATGCTTCTGTATCTTTAACAGATCCAGTGCATTGATAATTCCGTCACCATTTACATCACCGAAAATAATAACGGTATAGGTGCTGGTATTGCCCGAAACAGTTATTTTTACAATGTCACCGGTACCGATACGGTCGGATGTCTTTTCTTCACCGGATGAAGTCCTTACACTGACAGTTCCGTTTGTACATCCAAGATTGGAGACAAATGCAGATACGGTGGTTGATACTGCTACGCCGGTTATGGTTCCGTCGGATACAGTATAGTTACCGTCAAATTCAGGATCTGAGCCGGAATTACCGGAAGATTTACCACGGACGATCGTTAATGTATAAGTACGTTTTGCGCCGCTTTGGGCTTTTACCGTAATTTTTACTGTATTCGTACCCTTTGACAGACTGACTTTTCCTGTTCCGGATACGGAAGCGTTTTTGTTGACCGGACTTGCAGAAATCGTAACAGAACTTGTTTTCTCTGATACGATCAGGGAATACTTGGTTGTTGTATTGACTGCAAATGTTGGTGTCAGGGAATAGTTATCAATACTCAGTGATTTGAGATAGTTGTTTGGATTGCCGCTGTCTGCCGGTTTGCTGACCATGGTATCCGGCATATTTTTGTATACCGGGATACAGAATGTGATTGAATTGTTCAGTGTGCCTGCACCACTGTAGGCATCGTATACCTTAGAGGCTTCAGAGGAAACTGCCTGCACATTAGTCATATACTGATGGGAGTATAAGGCAGAGGTATTTGTGACATTGAATTTCTGTGTATACAAAGTATTCTGCTTCTGCAGAATGTAATTATTTCCAATGTATTGAGCACCGCCATAGATGGATTTGTATACGGTGTTCCATGGTCTTCCGTAGGTAGAACCGGAGGATGCCCATTTAAGTGCATTTGTAACGGCGTTTCCGGTTACGCTGTCGAAACCGCCGATGTTATAGAAATTATAGATCCCCGGATATACGGAATGCTTTCCATTTGTGGCAGAACTGAGTGATGAGCCAACCTCCTGTTTGATTCGGGAGGCAATGTGGTATGGGCTGACACCGACTGCCTTTCCGGCTTTGATGATCAGTTCGGAATATGTACTGTTGGAACCGGATGGCTTGGATTTGTACATAAAGGTTCCGTTCAAAATGGATTCCACGCCGGATTTGGACTGAGAATCTTCATAAGAGAGATTCTCAAATGCAAATACGAACCGTTCATACAGATAAACACGGGGATCCAGATAATAGGAGACCAGTTTATCCGATGCGGCATACCAGCAGTTACCATCAAAGGATGCCCATGTATCGGTTTTGATGTTGTAACCGATCGTCGTGGAACGCCAGTTGTAGCGTGGATAACTGCTGGTTCCCTGAACAAGATTTTTGATCTGACCGGATTTGTTTCGTTCATTATCTACAAGATCATCCCAGTCGATTCCTGTCTGGACAGCTTTAAAAGTCCAGGATGGATGAGCCTCATGCAGTTCCCGGAGCTGTGCCTTATAGCTTTCCGGAAATCCCTGATCATTCATATAGGATTCAAAATCTTTGTCGGATTTTTTCCCTGAGGATTCTGTCGTTGCTGTTGTATTGTTTTTATCAGAAGAGTCTGTTTTGTCGATAGTGACATATGAAGCGGATACGTAGCCGGTATAGGTTGTCTTGTTATAAACAAGGGATACTTTATACCAGGAGCTGTTTGAGGTGTTCAGGATTGTAAGCTTGTGACCCCCATTTAACATAATGTTACTGCCGTGATCCGTTACAGGATTGCCGCCGGGGGCATCACGGAAATAAACATTCGTTACTCCATCTTTGATATGACCGGATTTTCCTGCGGCATCAGAAAGTCCGCTGTTCATGAAAAGACAGACCACAAGACAGCAGATAAGTGCTGCGATCGCCAGTATGGCGGATCGGTATGGTCTGTTACTTAGCCGTTTGTTATTCATATGATGCTCTCCTTTGTATATAAATGCACGATTCGATTTTTGTGATAAAAATATATAAACCTAAAAAATACAATACTGATTTTAGTTTACCATAATCTCAGAAAAAACAAACCCCTTTTTCGTCAAAAAATTAGTGATTTCACAGAAAAAATTGGATGTGCGTACAATATAGAACATATAGGTTGGAATAGAAAATAGGACAGCGGGACAGGCCAAAAATATTTGGTTGCGAAAATGTGATTGTTGATTTGAAAATAAAAAGAGATGCTGACCGATATAGTGGAGCAGGCATCTCTTTTTTCATGTGTATATTTATCCGATTTTTAATTTAAATTTCTGAATATCTTTGTCAGTATCAACTTTTTCGATCTTTCCGCCCAGACCACGGATCTTTTCATCAAATTTCTCATATCCACGCTGGATATACTTAATATCTGATATAACGGAAAAATCATCTGCAACTAATGCAGCAATCACAAGAGCAGCACCGGCACGAAGATCCGGAGCAGCTACATTTGCACCAGAGAAGGATTCTACACCATCAATGATAGCGGTATTGCCTTCTACCCGGATGTGAGCGCCCATTCTGGCAAGCTCGGCAACATATTTGAATCGATTCTCAAATATGCTTTCTGTTACAATACTGGTTCCGTTTGAAAGTGCCAGTGTTACAGCCATCTGCGGCTGCATATCCGTTGGAAATCCCGGATAAGGAAGTGTTTTGATATTGGTTGGTTTCAAACGTTTATCAGACATAACCCTTACAGAGTCATCATATTCAATTACATGAGCACCGATCTCGTTCAACTTGGAGGTGATAGCTTCCAGATGTTTTGGAATTACATTCTTGATCAGTATATCACCTTTTGTTGCAGCAGCGGCTACCATAAATGTACCGGCTTCGATCTGATCCGGAATGATGGAATAAGTAGTACCATGAAGTTCTTTAACACCACGGATACGGATGACATCAGTTCCTGCACCTTTGATATTTGCGCCCATACTGTTTAAGAAGTTGGCAACATCGACAATATGTGGTTCTTTTGCTGCGTTTTCAATGGTGGTTTTACCTTCAGCGAGAACTGCAGCCATCATAATATTGATCGTTGCACCAACGGATGCAACATCCATATAAATATGGCTTCCAATCAGTTCTTCGGCATAAGTGGAGATGGTTCCATTTGTAATATCAACCTGTGCACCAAGTGCTTCAAATCCTTTTATATGAAGATTGATCGGTCTTGCACCAATATCACAGCCACCAGGTAATGCAACCTGAGAGTGCTTGTATTTTCCAAGTAATGCACCTAACAGATAGTAAGATGCACGAATCTTACGGATGAATTCATCATCTACGCACAGATCACTGTTTGGATTGATAGCGGCGCCACAGATGGATACGGTATGTTCGTCTATGTAGCGTACTGTCGCACCAATACCCTGAATTGCCTGAAGAAGGACACGGGTATCTCTTACATTTGGTACATTTTCTATTATAACTTCCTGATCGGTCATTACAGCAGCAGCAAGGATTCCGAGAGCTGCGTTCTTTGCACCTGCAATAGTTACCTCTCCTTCAAGAGGCTGACCGCCTTTGATCACATATTGTTCCATATTGCACCTCTAAATATTTATAAACATATTTAAAAAGTCCGGTTAAAATTTCTGTCGTTTTTTCGATACTTTACCGCACAGATAACTTCTAGATTATAGCATATTTTTGCGAAAAGTAAATAGCAAGTAAAATTATTTATCTGCTTCGCAGTAAATACAACGATAAATCCGGTGTGCTCTGTCTGTAAGCTTAAAGATATGCTGGATTCCCTGTTCGGTTGAGGTTATACAGCGCGGATTGGTACATTTCTTGATACCTACCAGACGTTCCGGAAGCTCAATATTTTTCTTTTCCACCAGTTTTCCGTCACGGATAATATTAACGGAGATATCCGGATCGATATATCCAAGGACATCAAGGTTGATGTCGATATCCTGATCTATCTTTAAGATATCCTTTTTACCCATTTTCTGGCTTTTGACATTTTTGATAATTGCTACGGAGCAGTCCAGCTTGTCGAGATGCAGGTCATTATAGATCTGGAGTGCCTTGCCTGCAGCAATGTGATCAAGTACGATACCATTTTGAATACTGTCTATGTTCATCTGTTTGTACCTCCTATGCTAAACCAAGCAGTGTGGCAATTAATGCCATACGGACATATTTACCATTTAATACCTGACGGAAATAACATGCTCTTGGATCGTCATCCACTTCAACAGCAATCTCATTTACCCGTGGCAGCGGATGCAGGACACACATGTCCGGACGGGCAAGTGCCATCTTACTGTTATCCAGTATGTAGGTATCCTTTAATCGTATGTAGTCTGCTTCGTTGAAGAAACGTTCTCTCTGTACTCTTGTCATATAGAGGATATCCAGTTCTCCGATCACATCCTCCATAGATGAAACTTCCTTATAAGGTATATTATTCTTCTCGATCACTTCTGTGCGGATATAATCAGGAATTTTTAATTCATCCGGTGAAATAAGCACAAAACTGATATTTTCATAACGGGACATTGCTTTGATCAGAGAATGAACGGTACGTCCAAACATCAGATCTCCGCAGAAGCCGATCACAAGGTTGTCCAGTCTTCCTTTTTCACGTTTGATCGTTAAAAGATCAGCCAGTGTCTGTGTTGGGTGGTTATGTCCACCGTCACCTGCATTAATGATCGGTACATCGGATTTCATGGATGCAAGCATCGGAGCACCTTCCTTAAAATGGCGCATGGCTATGATATCTGCATAACAGCTTACAACCTTTACTGTGTCACCAACGCTTTCACCCTTAGATGAGGATGATGAACTGGCAGAAGAAAAACCAAGTACATTACCACCTAATTCCATCATGGCGGCTTCAAAACTTAAACGAGTTCTTGTACTTGGTTCAAAAAATAAAGTAGCGAGCTTTTTGCCTTTGCATAACTCACTGTATTTTTCTTTATGATCAATAATATCCTGAGCAAGATTTAAAATGTGATCGAGCTCTTCCAAACTTAAATCCATTGGGTCTATCAGATGTTTCATGGCGGCCTCCTTACAAATTTGCTATCCCCGATTATAGCACCTGCCTGAATGCCATGCAACCGGTTTTTCCGGTAAAACCATGGAATGTAAATAACCGCCGGGGGGCATACTGTTATATCGCCACAGGCGGTTATCAACATTCCATGGTTTTATGAATTTAAGAGTGTGTACATTACGGCCTTTTCAGCATGACGACGGTTTTCTGCCTCGTCTAGGATGTGATCGAGGTTCTTATCTACGACATCCTGAGAGATTTCGAAGCCGACATGCATTGGCATATCGTGGAATACGATCGCTTTGCTGTCTTTTGTGAAGTCGCCGTTTAACTGGTAAGGCATCATCTTTGCAAGGGTTTCTTCCTTCTGCTTTTGGTAAGCAGGATTGTTGAAGAATTCCATATCTACCCATGTATCTGTGTAGAGGACATCCATCTTATTTGCATATTCCTTTGCTTCTTCCATGGACATGGCAGGATCAAGCTCGATATAATGGCCGCTTTTCTTTGCTTCTTCATAGAAATCAGGACCACAGGCTGTCTCATTTACAAGTGGAGTCAGTCCGTATAACGTACCCTTCTTCATCTTGGAGAAGAATTCAACATGGGAGTTAAATACATTGTTCTTTGCACCGATGTACATCAGATTGACATCCAGAGTTCCAAACTTCTCAAGGATCGTGAGGGCATCTGCAAGGATCTGGCATGGATGGTAGGAATTATCACAGCCGTTGATAAATGGAACCGTAGCATTCTTGCCAAATAATTCAACAGTTTCATTTTTGATCAGACGTGCCATGATGATATCAACATTACGGCAGACATATTTGATCTCGGAAACAGGCTCGCCGAGTACAAAGTTGGAGTCCTTCCATAACTGGTTGTAGTAGGTACCACCTAACTCGGTAATGCCGGTTGCAAATGAAAGAAAGGTTCTAGTTGATGTCTTTTCAAATAAAGTATAAAGTTTCTTTCCTTTTAAGGATTCGCTGTACTTCTCCGGATTCTTCTTCATATCCAGAGCAAGGTTCAGGATATCCATCAGCTCATCTGCTGTGAATTCCTTGAAGTTTAACATGTTTTTCATAACTGACACCTCTTCTTTAAAATAGTATGTATCCGTCACTGCTTCGCATATATGCATAAATTATACAGAAAAATTGCATATATTCATATAACATAAAATAGAGAAGCAGGGCATATTTATAATATTGTTATTGAAATAATAACGGAAAAACAAATTGTATCACGATATGTATTTTTTTTCAATTTTTTTGTATTTATTTTGCAAACATACAGGACGATAACAGATAGATACTGGTACATTATGCATAAATATAGCAGAATAAGCAATATTTTGGTACAGACTTCATTGACAGCAGTTTATAAATATTTTATACTTTTTATTATATGAAATCAGAGATGCGGAAGGAGCATCGGCAAGGAGGAAAGTATGAAACAAAGAAGTATTGGTATGTGTATCTTATTGACGATCGTTACCTGTGGTATTTATGGACTTTACTGGTTTGTATGTATTACAGACGATACAAATGAGATGTCGGGTGAGAATGAACTGGCAGGTGGCGGAATGGCACTGCTGCTTACACTTGTTACCTGTGGTATTTATGGATGGTACTGGGCTTACAAGATGGGTGAAAAGGTCGATATCATTAAGAGCAGAGGCGGTATGCCATCCAGCAACAGCGGTATCCTGTTTGTAGTTCTTCAGTTATTTGGACTTGGAATTATCGACTACGCACTGGCACAGGATGCGATTAATAAGTACAGCGGCACGAACGGATATGGCCAGCCATATAATGGTGGATATCAGAACCAGCAGTATAACGGCTATAATCAGAACCAGCAGTACGGCGGTTACAACCAGAATCAGCAGCCATATAACGGCGGATACAACCAGAATCAGCAGTATGGTGGCTATGATCAGAGCCAGCAGTATGGTGGTTACAACCAGAGCGGCAATAATCCATACAGCAATGGAAATGATAATAACAACCCATATAACGGACAGTAAGAAACATATATGGAAGAAAAGAAAAATCGTGTCCGAAAGATTATATATCGGGATAGCATTATTCTTTTAGCAGGAATCCTGTATGCGGTATTTGTCAGACTGACCGGTCTGGCAGTACCCTGCATATTCCGGACACTGACCGGATGGCAGTGCCCCGGTTGTGGGATAACCAGAGCATGCCTGTCTTTATTAAAAGGAGAGATACGGACATCCTTTTCCTATAATCCGTTTTTGTACATTGCAGGACCATGTATCATATATCTGATAGTCAGGGGAGATTTGAACTACATAAAAGGAGACGCATATCGGCTGGGTTCAGCGGACACGGTTTTAATCTATATACTGATCATGGCGGCGCTGATATTCGGCGTTGTGAGAAATTTATAAAAAAATTTATAAAATACCATCTTTTATTTGACAGAACATAGCATTATAAAAGTTTTAGTGTAAGGTTTTGTTGAATGAAAGATGGTATTTTTATACGGCTTTTTCTTTATTTGCAAGGATGATGCCGGCACAGACAAGAACAAGTGCGACCAGACAGCGGATGTTTAAGGCAGATGTTTCATGCAGAAGCAGAGCTGATAACAGTACGCCAAAGACCGGATTCGAGAAGCCGTAGACGGCGATCCGGGATACCGGGTTGTGCGCTAACAGCAGACTCCATAATGTATAGGCGCAGGCCGAGATGAACGCCATATAGAGCAGAAGCAGGACAGCAGGAGCGGAGTCTCCTGCGATATGTCCGCCTCCGGCAAGTCCGCAAAGGATCATCACGAAGCCGCCGACAAAGAACTGCCAGCCGCTGAGCAGAACCGGATTCTCCTTATCGGAAAAATATTTGATGATAACTGAAGAGAAAGCATAAGCCACTGTTGATAACAGGATGAAGCCTTCTCCGGTGAGAGAGAAATGCGCGTCTACACCATTTCCCAGATTGATGATAACAACTCCGATAAATCCAATCAGACATCCAAGCATCTTTTTGGATGTAACCTTTTCCATTTTAAATAACAGACCCGATACAAGAATCGCCAGAAAGACGTTTGTCGCTTCAATGATCGCTGCCTTGCTTCCGGTCGTATTTGCCAAACCGATGTAAAAGAAGACGTATTGCAGGATAGTCTGGAACAATGACAGGATAAAGATACGTTTGACCGTTGTCCTGTTATGTGGGATCAAAGGCTTTTTATATATGAAGCTGCAGATAAGGATAACCATAAGTCCGGCGAGCAGAAAACGGATGCCGGCGAACAGAATCTGGGATGCGGTATCATTTCCGCCGATTGAAAACATCCGGTAGCCGATCTTGATGCAGGGAAAGGCGCTTCCCCATAAGGCACAGCAGATGAGTGCAAGTGTGATAACAACAGGTGTTTTCGTTAAAAAATTTTTCATGACAGAATAACCTCAATAATAAAAGTATAATTTTAAACAGTAACAGATGACGGCAGATCCACAGATGTGTCGTGCGGTATTACATGATCGCACTGTTCGGACATACTATAGCATAAAAGAAATCCGAAAAAAAAGACATAATTTTATTTAGAGATGAAGGTTGCAAAAACTGTATAAAAACAAATGGAATCTGTTGACAATTTGCACAAAAAAGGCATATAATTTTTGTTATCTGAGCACATAAGATTGCCAGAAAAAATAGCGCAGACATTTCATTCGTGTTTGTAGTTTTATCAAGGAGGGTTTTTGAAATGGCAAAAAAACCGTATTATATTACAACCGCCATTGCATATGCATCAGGTAAACCTCATATAGGCAACACCTACGAGATTGTGTTGGCTGACAGCATTGCAAGGTACAAGAGATTCGCAGGATATGATGTAAGATTCCAGACCGGAACCGATGAACATGGTCAGAAGATCGAGAATAAGGCTTTTGAGAACATGCAGACTCCAAAGGAATTCGTTGACGAGATTTCAGGCGAGATTAAGAATATCTGGGATCTGATGAACACATCTTACGACAAATTTATCAGAACAACAGATGCAGACCATGAGAGACAGGTTCAGAAGATTTTTAAGAAGCTGTACGATCAGGGTGACATATATAAGGGAGAATATGTAGGAAAATATTGTACTCCATGTGAATCCTTCTTTACAGATTCACAGCTTGTAGACGGCAAATGTCCGGACTGCGGAAGACCGGTACAGGAAGCAAAAGAGGAAGCATATTTCTTCAAACTCAGCAAATATCAGGACAGACTGATGAAGCACATTGAGCAGAATCCTGATTTTATTCAGCCGGAGTCCAGAAAGAACGAGATGATCAATAACTTCATCAAGCCGGGACTTCAGGATCTGTGCGTATCCAGAACATCCTTTAAATGGGGTATCCCGGTTGATTTTGATGACAAGCATGTTATCTATGTATGGATCGATGCATTATCAAACTATATTACAGGTCTTGGATACGATGTAGACGGTAATAACGATGAATTATATAAAAAATACTGGCCTGCTGACTTACATCTGATCGGAAAAGATATCTTAAGATTCCATACGATCTACTGGCCGATCATGCTGATGGCGCTTGGAGTACCGCTTCCAAAGCAGATCTTCGGACATCCATGGCTGATCCAGAATGACGGTAAGATGAGTAAGTCCAAGGGAAATGTAATGTATGCAGATGATATGGTCCGCCTGTTTGGTGTGGATGCAGTCCGTTTCTTCGTTCTGCATGAGATGCCGTTTGAGAATGACGGAATCATTTCATGGGAGCTGGTTGTAGAAAGAATCAATTCCGAGCTTGCAAACACACTTGGAAATCTGGTAAATCGTACGATCTCTATGTCAAACAAATACTTTGGCGGCGTAGTTACGAATACCGGAGTAATAGAAGAAGTAGATGAAGATCTGAAGAATGTCGTATTAAACTGCCGTATCAAGGTCGCAGAATGCATGGATAAGTTAAAGGTTGCAGATGCAATCTCAGAGATCTTCACCTTATTCAAGAGATGCAACAAATATATCGACGAGACCATGCCTTGGGCACTTGCAAAAGATGAAACAAAGCAGGATCGTCTGAATACCGTATTATATAATCTGGTTGAGAGCATCGTGATCGGTGCGTCCCTTCTGGAGCCATATATGCCGGATACCTCTGTTAAGATCCTGAACCAGTTAAATGCTGCAAAGAGAAAGGTAACAGAGCTTGGAAGATTCGGACTTTATCCATCCGGAAACAAGGTAACAGAAACTCCTGAGATCCTGTTCGCAAGACTGGACGTAAAGGAAGTTATGGCAGAAGTTGCCAAGTTTGCACCTCCGGTAGAAGAAACTATCTACGAGAAAGCAAAGAAGCAGAAGGAAGAAAAAGAGAATTCCGAAGAAAAGAAGAAAATGAAACAGGCAGAAGCTAAGGTCGCTGCACTTAACAATGATCCGTCTGTTCTGAATAAACAGCAGATCACGATCGAAGAATTTGAGAAGATGCAGTTGATGATCGGCGAGATCATTGCATGTGAGGAAGTACAGAATTCCAGAAAACTTTTATGTTCTCAGGTTAAATTCGGTGAGAACAATGTGAAACAGATCGTATCGGGAATTAAAGGCTCCTATTCACCGGAAGAAATGGTTGGAAAGCGCGTTGTTGCGATCGTAAACCTGAAGCCATGCAAGCTTGCAGGAGTTGTATCAGAAGGTATGCTGCTGTGTGCAGAGGATGCAGAGGGCAATCTGTCCCTTCTTACAACCGAGAAGAATCTGCCAGGTGGTTCATTCATCAGCTAATTAATAGAAAACGCAGCCCTACAGATATGAAGTCGTTGATTTATTGGGTGGTCTATGATAAAATTTTAATGTCTGCTTATAGTATGGAGGAAAGCAGATTTTGAAAGATTTAGAAATCTTAGCGCCATGTCCCTTTGGATCAACGACGAAAAGGGTGACGAGGATAGAGGTTATCGAAAATTCGGCGGATGCCTCTACGCAGAGTCCGGATGCGCACATGCATGCCAAATATGGAAGAGATTCCAAAACAAAGCAGCATGACCGGATAATTTGATGATGCAGTAAAATATCTGGCGGACGATAAAGACAGATATACGAACAGAAAAAGAAATATGCATCATAAGCCGAAAGGAGATAATTGAATATATGTGTGGAATCATAGGTTTTACAGGCAGAAAGCCGGCGAAGGATATCCTGATCGATGGACTGGAGCGGTTAGAGTACAGAGGCTATGACAGTGCGGGTATTGCACTTTTAAATGACGATGATACATTAACGATCCGGAAGAAGGCAGGAAGAGTCAGCGAACTCAGGGAACTGTGTAAGGATGGAGATTATTCATCGACTTGCGGTATCGGACATACAAGATGGGCAACACATGGTGGAGTTACAGATGCGAATGCGCATCCGCACAGATGTGGAAATGTTGCTCTTATCCACAATGGTATCATTGAGAATTACAGTGACATCATAAGAGAGTATGGACTGGCAGATAAGCTTGTATCAGAAACAGATTCTGAAGTTGTGGCAGCCCTGCTGGATACTTTGTATGATGGTGATCCGATCGCAGCGATTCGGAAGGCGGTTAAGATAATTGCGGGTTCATTTGCGCTTTGCATTATGTTTGCAGACAGACCTGGAATCATATATGCAGTAAGAAATGTCAGCCCGATGGTAGCAGCACACAGCGAAGAAGGATCTATCATTGCGTCAGACCTGACAGCGATCATTTCATTCTCAAAAGATTATTTTGTTGTGCCGGAATATCATATCCTTACAATGACACAGGAAGGAATCCGGGTTGAGGATCTGAAAGGCAATGAAGTAAAACCACAGATGTTAGAGATTACATGGGATATTACAGCCGCTCAGAAAGGTGGATTTCCACATTTCATGTTAAAAGAGATTTATGAGCAGCCGGAATCCCTGAGAAATACGATCACACCAAGAATTGTGAATTCACTCCCTGATTTTACAGAAGACGGGATTGATGATGAAGTATTTAAAAATTGTGAAAATATCACAGTCATTGCATGCGGAACTGCTATGCATGCCGGAATCGTAGGAAAAGCAATGATCGAATCAGAGCTTCGTATACCGGTAAATGTGGAGATCGCATCAGAATTCCGTTATAAAGAACCACTGATCAATGAGAAGACATTGGTTATCGTAACTTCCCAGTCGGGAGAGACAATTGACACATTGGAAGCAATGCGTCTGGCAAAAAGATGTGGTTCCAAGGTTATTTCGATCGTAAATGTAAAAGGGTCTACGATCGCAAGAGAAAGTGATTATGTGTTATATACACATGCCGGACCGGAGATTGCAGTTGCAAGTACAAAGGCATATTCGGTTCAGATGGCGGCAATGTATTTAATCGGCTGCAGGCTTGGACTTGTAAAAGGAATTTATTCAGAAGAGCAGGCAAAGAAATTTATCAGCAAACTGTTGGGAACAATTCCGGTAATAGAAGAAACCCTGCTTCAGGCAGATGAAGTCAAGACTGTTGCTAATTATATAAAGATGGCTCCGGATGCATTCTTTATCGGAAGGGGAATGGATTATACTCTTTCACTGGAGGGGGCTCTGAAGTTGAAGGAGATATCCTATGTTCATGCGGAGGCTTACGCAGCAGGTGAATTAAAACATGGTACGATCGCTCTGATCACAGAGAATGTACCGGTTATCGCGTTAGCGACACAGCCGGCTGTATACGAGAAGATGGTTTCAAATATAAGGGAAGTAAAAGCCAGGGGAGCATATGTTATTCTAATTAGTATGGGTGACGAAGTTACTGACACCCAGATATGTGATAAGCATATAAGAATACCTAAGCAGGATAGTTTATTTACTGTATTTGCAGCGGCTGTTATTTTGCAGTTGATCGCATATTATACATCAGATGCAAAAGGGCTGGATGTAGATAAACCGCGTAATCTTGCCAAGTCTGTTACTGTAGAGTAAATGGGACTTGAGTGGCTGGAGAATAATTGCGGAGGGTGTTATTATGAGCACAGAGAAGACATATTTGTGCGATGAGTACAAATTATATTTTAAGATTGAAGATGATGTCCAGATCCTTCATAATGAAGTCGAGCTGTACAATACATCATTTGTAGGAAACAACAGCTTTTGCCATGAAGAGTATATTGACGGACAGAGAGCGCTTACATATTCGATTCCGGCCATGATTACGATGAATCAGTTTATTACAAAGAAGATTCACAGGGACGAACTGGTGGATATTATGTTCAGCATAGCTGACCAGTTGATGTACCTGAAGGCGAATGATATGCCACTCGGTAAGGTTATCCTGAATATTGGATACATGTATCTGAATCTGGAAGATATGAGTGTTCAGCTTGTATTCCTTCCAATCGATAAACCGATGGAAAAATGCAATATGGAGAAGTTTGTCAGAGATCTGGTAAACAAGCTTGACTTTGCGAATAAGAAAGCTTCAGACTGTGGATATGAACTGATCAAATTCTTTGATCATAATCCATCTTTCTATCTGTCAGAGTTCTACAAGATGATCACAGATATGAAGAACGACAACAATGTTCATCCGGAGGATGAGCAGCATTTCATTGTCAGACCGCAGAAAGCAGAGGCAATAGAAGATACGGAAGTTCCATTACAGACAACCGTTGTATCAATTCCAAGTTTTAAACTGGCAAAGGAAGTTAAGGATTATTCCGGTAATGATATCGGATTTGATGATGATTCAGACATTACATCAACGACTGTTTTGACGAATGCATCCAAGAGCAAACCGGGTCCTGTTATCGTAAGAACCAGAACCGGTGAGCGGATTAAGATCGACAAACCGATCTTCTGTATCGGTAAGTCTGCACAGGGTGTTGATTATCAGGTAACAGACAACAATTCTGTCAGCCGTCGTCATGCATATATCATCAACGTCAATGGTGTTTATTATCTGCGTGATAACAAATCAACCAACCACACCTATCTTGGTGGCAAGATCATCAACAGCGGTACAGACATGATGCTGATCGATGGCAGCAAATTCAAACTTGCAAACGAGGAATTCACATTCCGCGAGAAATAAACCAAAAGGCTTCGTCCTGTTTCTGACAGACGAAGCCTTTTCATATAACTATTCTGTAAGTATTTTATCAATAGGCAGAAAGACAACAGCGTGTAGTATGTATAGATAGAAAAAAGAACAATATCTTTCATGTAGCAGACCTTTTTACTCTGTATAACTTCGAACTAACCTCGGCGAGCCTCGCTAAGGTCTCAGTTACGAACGTCGGTCCTTAACGAACCACCGTTAGGTGGGAGTTTAGTACCGCTACGTGAGAAATAGAACGAGAGTGTTCTGCGTAGTGAAAGGGTATTGTTCTTTTTTTAGATGAAAAATTGGTGCTGTTGTCTTTCGCCCGTTTATTCCTTGGAAGTGTCGGCTTCCGTAGCGTCAGCGGTCTCAGTGGCGATCATTGCCTGGTCGATCTCCTTCAGACTGTCGGATGAGATGCTGTAGTATTCACCGTCATCGTTGATAAGTGCCTTGATGACTACAGGATCCTTGTACTGTGGTTTTTCGGTATGAGAAGAAAGGATCGATGCAATACCGTTTGCAAACTTTTTATCATATTCCTCTTTCTTAACGTCATTATAGACACCGTCGTCTACGTCTTTATTAAAGGCTTCAATATAAGCAATAATTTCATCGTAGGACTGGTCAAGGATTGCCAGTGGATATATGGTTACATCCACATAGTAGTCCCCGTTTTCTTTATAGCTTTCCGATACTTCATATCGTGCATCATTGTAAATAGCGGCAGCAACAGTGGTAAAAGTCTGGTTTACTTCAACAGACTGGTTGGTATTCAGATTATAATGTGTGATCAATTGGTTTGCGAGATTGGAAAGGCAGTCCTGATACAGTGCAAGTGCATCGGTTTCATTTCCTTTATTCTGTTTCACATAATTGGTGTAATCACCTTTATAATTAACATCGAGAAGATTTTTTACATACGATTGGTATGCGGTAACTTTTTTCTGACCACAGCCGGTAAAAGCAAAAAGACAGATCAGGATCATAAATGCAGTGGTCAGGCATTTTCTTGTGTGTTTCATAGTAATAAAAATTCCTCCTAACAGTTCGGTTTGATTTCCTTGTCCAATATAGCACAAAATATGTGCTTTGTAACTAAATTAAGAAAAAATAATTGTGCAAAACTATAAGGGTGTGTTATAATCATTTCAATTAGTGCTTACAGAAAATGAGCATCTGTACTGGAATGCATAAGTATAACACACAGAAATAGACGACGATGGCAGGCGCAATGATCGCCCTGACGACAGGAAGATGCTTAAATAATAGATTATTTTGGAGGGATCATCGTGGCAAAAGACAATAATTTTGATGAGGAAGAAGTAAAGACAGAAGCATCATTTAAGACAGTAACATTTGGTGGATATGATAAGAATTCAGTTGATTATTATATTGAAGAGTTAAAGGCTGATCATGAAAAGGAAGTCAATGAGTTAAAGGCAAATGTAAACAAGCTCAGCGAAGCCGTATTAAGCCTTAAGACTATGAGAGAAGTAAATCTGACAGAGTCAAATAAGACAATTGATGGCTTAAAAGCAAAGAATGCAGAATATGAAAGCGAGATTGAATCTCTGAAGGAGCAGGTAAACGCTTATAAGCAGAAGGAATTCGAATCCGCAGGAAGATATGAATCCATTTCAAGAACACTCTTAGAGGCAAGAGAGAGCGCAGATGCGCTGATCGCCCAGACGAATAAAGAGTGTGAGGCACAGCATGCAGAGATGACTGCAAAGTGTGAAGCAATGGAGAAGGATACAACCGATCGTTGCAATGCACTTGAGACAGAGACAAATGCAAAGTGTAAGCAGATGTATGATGAGACGGAAGCAACTTGCGCAAGTCTGAAGGAACAGGCTTACAACGACAGCGAGCGTACAAGAAATAAAGCACATGAAGCTGCAGAAGCTTTAAGTGCAAAGACAGATTATGAGTGCAGAACCCAGAAGGAAAATGCACAGAAGGAAGCAGAAGCTATTACAAACAAAGCGACCAGCGAAGCATACGTTCTCAGAAAGAATGTAAAGAAGGAATGTGATGCAGTCAGCAAATATATGGGAGAACTTCTGGCTGCCTTAGATGGTGTTGTAGATGCATGTTGTGTAACAAAGGATATTGCAGATAAGGCATTTACAGGTCTGAAGAGTGAAGCAACTTCAATGGTGTCATCCGAGGATGATAAAGAAGCTGCCGGAACGGAAGACGACAAAACAGAGGAATAATATTAACAGCGATATTTAGCATACATGAAACTTTTCTATGGCTGACATGGAAAAGTTTTATGTGTCTATGGGGTTACATAAGAGAAAAGAGGGATACATTTGGAGATAGGCAAAATCAGCAATTATTCAGATTTTCTGAGCCATATTGAATATCCCGCAGTTGTATTCTGCGAGGATGGAGAAGTTTTAAGTATCAATAATGCGGCAGTAAAACTGGTCGGCAACCAGATCGATTCGATCACGATGGAGCCGGATAAGTTTATGTCCAGTGATGAGTTCTGGCCAATTTTAAATGAGAAGAAAACGATTATCTGGCATCGGCTTCTGCTGAATATAAATAAGAAAAAAAGACTGGTTGTAAGTGGATTTGTCAATCAGTTTGAATATAACGGGAAAAAGGCATATATGGTACTGTTTGAACTGCGCTCCGATGTAGCAATCGGAAGTATGAGTCTGGAACGTATCATTAACCATGCGGGCATTCTGGCACTGTATCTCTACAAGCCGGACAGCAGATGGCAGACTCGTTATGTAACAAAGAATATAACGGAATTCGGATATAAAGAAGGTGACTTTTACAGTGGAGCAGTAGGGATTCGCGATATTATAGTTAAGAATGACTATGATATTCTGATCGGGAATCTCTATAAGGCGGAGAATACAGGACATACGGATTTTGAGATGAAGGTACGTTTTGTATCGGCAGAGAGTGCAATCACTACTATGATGCTGAACTGTCACATCGTAAAGTCGCCGGATGGATGTGCTGATGGCATTGAATTATTATTTGTAAAAGAAAAAAAGCATTCCTATGATGGGGAAAAAGGTGAATATATATTATCTGTTATGAACAAGATCAAGAGTCTTGTGATGGTAAAATCCATTAGCAGAGGACACAGCACATTGAAATACATTACACCGAATGCCAGATTACTTGGAATGAATGTGGATGCACTTATGGCGGGAAATAAACTGACAGAAGACTATATTCATCCACAGGATCGCGCAAGAGTTATTCAGAATGCGAAGAATGTGTTAAAGAGTGGTGGATCCGATTATGAGGACGAGTATCGTATCGTAGATGATTATGGAAATGTCAGATGGGTTCGTTCCCAGAACAGTATCACACAGGCAGGGGATTCTTCTTATACGATTGAGTTCTTTATAACAGATATTACAGAAAACAAGAAGCTGCAGAACAGTGTAGAGGAGGCTAAGAAAGAGTATGAAGACAAGCTTTCTTACATTATGAACACGACTGTAGATGAGAATGAATATACGAGCGAGAGTATCGATAAAGACAAATGGAACAGTATTGTAAAAGCATTTGCAAGCTTAAGCGGGCTATATTCAACGGTTGTATCTCCGGCGGGAGATCAGCTTGTAGAACCGGCAGGACCGTCTCTGCATATGGGAAGCTTTTATGATCTTTTTGAAAAACCTCAGTATAAGAGTATCATTGTGAAGTTAAATGAGGTGATCCTTCAGAACAATGTTCCGGTCATTATGGAGATGGATGACGGTATAGATGGAAGTATTATCTGCGGAGCCCCGATTAAGATTGGAGAGAAACACATTGCAACCTGGATCCTGTGCGGATATGATACAGCAGATGTTACAAAGATGAAGAAGGTCTATAAGATCCAGTGGAATATGTGCAATATCTTCTCAGAATATGCATATAATGACAAGGTCCTGTCCAAAGAAGCAGAACGGAGCAAATCTGTTGAGATGTTGTTAGAAGAGAAGATCCAGAGACAGAAGATTCTGACAGAAGCACTCAGTTCCATGGACAGTGATGATAATAAGACAATCAGCAATATTTTGGAAAGAACCAGTGATTATCTGGGAATCGATGTTATGGCGATCTATTCCCTGAACGAAGATCAAGAGTATATGTGCAGTCATATCTGGTCAAGAGAAAAGAACATGTCTGCAGAAGAATATGTGGAAGAATGGCAGCGGGGCAAGAAATTCTTTGCACACAGCAAGGAACGTTCTTACGACTGCATTGTAGCAGATAAGAACCATAACTTTAAGAACTTCCAGAGCAATATGGAGCAGATCGGTGTAACGAGTTTTGTCGCACTCAGCATAGAGATCAATAATATCATCAGCGGTTGTATTGTTATGGCGAACAATCATACAGATAAGATATGGTCAGAGGATGATATTGAATTTTCGAAGGATATTCGAAACGTCATTCAGGGTATCCTTGCCAGAATAGAGGGTGATGGCAACATTCGAATGGTAAATAAGCTTCTGGTAGATACATATAACCATATCAAGATCGGCATCTTTATCCGTGATGAAGAGACCGGAGAGGTATTGTTCTCCAATCAGCCGTTAAACGATATGCTTGGATATGATTTTACAGGAAAAGATAGTAAGACACTGATCCGTGATCTGAATGATACATTTAAAGGTGTATCAACGGTGCAGAAGCCATTTCTGACCGAACGGAAAGAAGTGAGCTGGAGAAGTTATATCAGACAGTTCGATAAGATCATGGATTTATCCGAAGTCAGCATGAAATGGCTTGACGGAAGAAAGGCATCTCTTGTAATATTAAGGGATGTACAGGATTAACAGTAACCAGAAAGGGGACCAATCATGGCAAGTTCAGATATCGGTATAGATTTAGGTACCGCCAGTATATTGGTATATGTAAAAGGCAAGGGCGTTGTATTAAAAGAGCCGTCCGTAGTTGCCTATGACAGAGATACAAATAAAATAGTAGCGATCGGTGAAGAAGCCAGACTGATGCTTGGAAGAACACCGGGAAATATCGTAGCGATCCGCCCACTTCGTCAGGGTGTTATATCAGACTACACAATAACAGAAAAGATGTTAAAGTATTTTGTCCAGAAAGCAGTGGGAAGAAGTTACTTTGGAAGACGTCCACGTATCAGTGTATGTGTGCCTTCGCAGGTAACGGAGGTGGAGAAGAAAGCAGTAGAAGATGCAACTTATGCAGCAGGTGCAAGAGATGTATCGATTATAGAAGAACCGGTGGCAGCAGCAATCGGCGCAGGAATTGATATCTACAGACCATGTGGTAATATGATCGTCGATATCGGTGGCGGAACTTCAGATATTGCCGTTATTTCCCTTGGCGGCCCGGTTGTAAGTGCTTCCATTAAGGTTGCCGGAGATGATTTTGATGAAGCAATCGTGCGTTTTATGAGAAAGAAGCACAATCTTCTGATCGGTGAGAGAACCGCAGAGGAGATTAAGATCAAGATCGGAACCTGTTTCAGAAGACCAGAGAACATCACACTGGATATCCGTGGCAGGAATCTGGTAACCGGACTTCCAAAGACAGTAACAGTAACATCAGATGAGACAGAAGAAGCGCTGCGTGAGCCTGCATCCCAGATCTGTGAAGCCGTTCATTCCGTTCTGGAACGGACACCTCCTGAGCTGGCAGCAGACATTGCAGACAGAGGTATCGTATTGACCGGTGGTGGAGCATTGCTCCATGGACTGGAAGAGCTTCTGGAAGAAAAGACAGGAATTACAACCATGACTGCAGAAGATCCACTTCGTGCAGTTGCTATCGGAACAGGAAAATATATCGAATTACTCAACAGTAAGACAGAGTAACGCAGGAGACTTGTTGTGATAAAAGAAGGTTATGTTGAAAAAGTTATCTATAAAAATGACGACAATGGCTACGCCGTTTTCACTGTAGAAGGTGAAGACGGCGAAGACATTTTTGTCGGAACCCTTCACGGTATCAGTGAAGGAATCTACATATCTGCAGAAGGGGAATATGTCAATCATCCCCAGTATGATCTCCAATTCAAATTTACATCCTATGAAATCAAGATGCCGGACGATATGGTAAGTGTAGAACGATATCTGGGTTCTGGTATCATTAAAGGTGTCGGTGAGGCACTTGCAAAACGTATCGTAAAGAAATTTAAGATGGATTCTCTGCGTATCATTGAAGAAGAGCCGGAACGACTGGCAGAGGTCAAGGGTATCTCGGAGCGGAAAGCAAGAGAGATCGCAGTCTCTTATAATGAAAAGAAAGAGATGCAGGATGCGATCATTTTTCTGACCGGATATGGAATATCGATCAATCTGGCAGTGAAGATCTTCAATGAATACGGTCAGGAGATGTATAAAATCATCCGGTCAAATCCATATAAGATCGCTGAGGATATCAGTGGTGTCGGTTTTAAGACGGCGGATGAGATCGCTGAACGAATGGGGATCAGCAGTGATTCGGATTTTCGTATCAGGGCAGCATTGTTATATACATTGTTAAATGCGAGCCAGCTTGGGCATATGTATCTTCCGAAGCAGATGCTGGTGGCAAAGACGTATTCACTTCTGGTGGATGACAATGTGCCATATAATGAAGAACTGGAAAATGAGATCGGAAGCCAGATTATAGAGCTTCAGATGGCAGGCAAGGCGATCGTAAAGGAGCTTGACGGAGCTGTAATTGCGGTCTATGCTGCGGCAAATTATTATATTGAGCTGAATTCAGCAAGAATATTGTCAGATATCGATCTGGATTTCACATCAGAGGATCGTCCACTGGATAAGATGCTTGCACAGATCGAGGAAGTAGAGAAGATTACACTGGAAGAAAAGCAGAAACTTGCGATCAAGAATGCAGTCAATAACGGCGTGGCAGTGATCACAGGTGGACCGGGTACGGGTAAAACAACAACGATCAATGCCATGATCAAGATGTTTGAGAAATTGAATCTGGAACTGTTGCTTGCAGCACCGACCGGACGCGCGGCAAAGAGGATCACCGAGGCAACCGGATATACGGCACAGACGATCCACCGGCTTCTGGAACTGTCCGGTGGCGGGATTGATGAAGAAGGAAACAGTTCCACCTATACATTTGCAAGAAATTCAAACAATCCGTTAGAAGCGGATGTAATTATCATAGATGAGATGTCGATGGTAGACAGCAGCCTGTTTTACAGTTTACTGCAGGCGATCATGCCGGGAACCAGACTGGTGCTGGTAGGGGATTCCAACCAGCTTCCATCTGTCGGACCGGGAAATGTATTAAAGGACATCATTCGTTCGGAAGTATTTTCCGTAACAGTGTTGGATAAGATATTCCGACAGGGCGAGAACAGTGACATTATCACGAACGCCCATCTGATCAATGCGGGAAAACAGCTTGCGATCAATAATAAAAGCCGGGATTTCTTCTACATACCAAGACAGGGATCACAGGATATTATCGCAGAATTGAAACATCTGATCTTAGACAGTCTGCCTGGGTTCTTCCAGGTCGATCCGATGAACATTCAGGTGCTTACTCCGATGCGGAAGTATGAGCTGGGTGTTGAGAATCTGAATAAACGGCTGCAGGAGATCCTGAACCCACCGAACAGAAGCATACCGGAGAAAGAGAAAAATGACGTTGTATTCCGTAAGGGCGACAAGGTCATGCAGATCAAGAACAATTACAAGCTGGAATGGAAGATCATGGATGCAAAAGGACGCTTCGTGAAGGAAGAGGGGGTAGGTGTATTCAATGGGGATGTCGGTTTTGTAAAAGAGATTGATGAGTTTGATCAGAAGATTGTTGTCGAATATGATGATGGAAGACTGGTAGATTACCTTTACTCCCAGCTTGATGAACTGGAACATGCATATGCTATCACAATACACAAATCACAGGGAAGTGAGTATCCGGTCGTGGTGATTCCGCTTCTTACAGGTCCGGCAAAGCTGCTGAACAGGAATCTGCTCTATACGGCAGTTACAAGGGCAAGAAAGGGTGTTGTGATCGTAGGCAATATAGGTCTGGTTAAGACGATGATTGATAATATCGACGAACAGAAGCGGTATACGACATTTGCAGAACGACTGGTAGAACTGGCATAAATCAGGAGAGGGATAATTTCCGAATGCATTGAATGTGCGAAGCACATGATATAACAGGAAAAGCAATAAAGGGGGCTATATATGCAGATACAGAACAAATGGAACCGGGCAATGATAGATCTGGTATTTCCAAGACGATGCCCGATCTGTGATGAGGTTATGCCGTATGGTGCAAAAGGAATCTGCGGAAAACATGAGTTGCTGCCATATGTGACAGAACCCACATGTATGAAATGTGGAAAAAGTCTGGATGACGAGGAGTTGGAATACTGTGCAGACTGCAGGACGCATACCCGGAGCTTTGAACGGGCATATCCGGTCTTCCGGTATGTGGAACCGGTCGCATCCAGTGTGCTCGCGATCAAATATCACAATAAACGGGAATATGTGGAATATTATGGAAGTCTTGTTGCAGAACGGATCCGGAAAGCGGGACTTGCAGAACGGCTGCAGATCATTTTGCCCGTACCGGTTCACAGAAGTAAATTACGGAAACGGGGATATAATCAGGCGGAGCTGTTGGCAGATGTGGTAGGACGGAGACTGGATATTCCGGTAGATAACGGACATCTGCTCCGTGTGTCGGATACGACACCACAGAAGGAATTATCACCGCTTGAACGTGCAAATAATATAAAACAGGCATTAGAGGTCCGGGCACTTCCGGCGGAATGGAAGACGGTCTTATTAATAGATGATATTTATACGACAGGTGCGACAGTGCAGGCATGTACGGAAGCATTACAGGAGGCTGGCGTGGAACAGGTCTATGTCGGAGTGATATGTATAGGAGAAGGTCGATGAGCTTGCATCGGCCTTTTCTATTTGTGTAAGTTATGAGTCATGATCTGAGTCTGCATGAGATGGACAACTGCCGCAGGTTTTTATATGACACTTGGATTATAGAAGGTTCTGTGTTAGAATAAACAATGTCTGCGGACACTTTGTATTTGCAGACATTGTAACGATATAAAAATGAAAAAAGGCATATTGCCTGGGAGAAAATATGAAATTTCGTCCATGCATCGATATACATAATGGAAAAGTGAAACAGATCGTTGGCAGCAGCCTTCAGGATGAAGGAAATGCTGCAAAAGAGAATTTTGTATCTGAGTACGATGGCGCAGCATTTGCCCGGATGTATAAGGATGCGGGTATACAGGGTGGACATATTATCCTGTTGAATCCGGCGGGAAGCGAGTATTATGAGGAGGATTGCTATCAGGCAGAGCTGGCACTTACGGAATATCCGGGAGGCTTGCAGATCGGTGGCGGTATCAATGCGGAAAATGCCGGACGGTTTCTTGACATGGGGGCATCCCATGTGATTGTTACATCGTATGTATTTAAAAATGGAGAGATCAACTATGACAATCTGGAAGCCATCCGACGGGCAGTTGGCAAGAATCATCTGGTACTGGATCTGAGCTGCAGACGATGCGAGGATGGTTATTATATTGTGACAGATCGCTGGCAGAAGTTCACAAAGGTAAAAATGACGGAAGGAACACTGGATATGCTTGCCGGTTACTGCGATGAATATTTGATCCATGCGGTGGATGTGGAAGGTAAGGCGTCCGGAATCGAGACACATATTGCCGAGCTGCTTGGAAACTGGGGCAGGATCCCTGTGACCTATGCAGGCGGGATCGCGTCCTTTGAGGATCTGGATAAACTGAAGCTGCTTGGCAGAAACCGGGTTGATTTTACAATCGGAAGCGCACTTGATATCTTTGGCGGACATATGCGGTATCAGGATGTCGTGCGATATCCGGAGCAGTAAGAGCTGGCTAATTGTTATGGTATAAAAGTGAAAGACATATGGAGCCGGGAGGCGACGTGTTATAAATATATGTACAGTTGAGAAGGTATCGTACATAAAGAAAATATGGAGGGATAATAAAACATGAGAAAAATGAAAAAAGTTGCTGTTCTTTGTCTGACTGCGGCGATGACCATGTCACTGCTTGCAGGCTGCAGTGGTACAAAGAAAGATGCAGATGGAACGACCGCTGAGACGACAGAGGTTACGACGGAAGCCGAGTCCACTGAGGAAGAAGAAACGACAACGGAGAAGGCAACCGAAGAGGAAACAGAGGAGCCAACAACAGAGGCACTGGGTGTTTCAGATGGTGATAAAGTCATCAATATCAATTTTGATGATAAGGATACGGATGGTTTCCACACCTATACGAATGGTGGAAATGAAGAAATGACCAATGAGGATGGAGAGCTTCACATCAACATCAAAAAGACAGGAAGTGCGGATTATGCAAACCAGATCTATTACGATGGCTTTCGTCTGTATCAGGGATGCGTTTATGAATATTCCTTTGATGTAAGATGCGACATTGAGCGTACGATCGAATGGAGATTACAGATCAATGGCGGAGATTATCATGCATATACCAGTGATGTGATCACGATCGGACCGGAGACGCAGCACATTACAGCACAGTTTACGATGGAAGAGGATTCCGATCCTGCACCTCGTCTTTGCTTTAATATGGGAAAGCAGGAAGGTATGACCGGAGACGAAGCAGAGCATAATATTTATTTTGATAATATCTTATTAGAGGCAGTTGATGCTTCCGGCGCACAGCAGGTAGAAGCAACACCGGATCCTATGGCTATCAATGTGAACCAGGTTGGTTATCTGACCGGCGATTCCAAGGTTGCTACTGTGATCGAAAAAAATGCAAAGTCATTTGAAGTAATAGATGTAACATCAAACAAGTCCGTATATTCAGCAGATCTGCCGGAAGAAGCTACCTACGATCCACCATCAGAGATGTTCTGCAAGCAGGCAGATTTCTCATCCGTAAAGGATGCAGGAACCTATAAGATCAAGACAGATGATGGAGAAGAATCCGCAGAGTTCAAGATCGGTGATGATATCTATGGTGACCTGTATAAGGATGTTGTACTGATGCTGTATAACCAGCGTTGTGGAGTAGAACTTGACAGCAGCATTGCAGGCGAATTTGCACATCCTGCCTGCCATACAGGAGAAGCGGTTGTATACGGGACTGATAAGAAGATCGATGTGACAGGCGGCTGGCATGATGCCGGAGATTATGGCCGTTATGTTGTATCCGGTGCCAAGACGGTACAGGATCTGTTTATGACATACGAGGATAATGAATACAAGGCAGATGATATTGGTATTCCGGAAAGCGGAAACGGTGTTCCGGATATCTTAGATGAAGCAAGATATGAACTGGACTGGATGCTTAAAATGCAGGATGACAATGGTGGTGTATATCACAAGGTAACCTGTGATGTATTTCCTGAGACGGTTATGCCGGAGAAAGAAACAGCACAGTTGATCGCATGTCCGATCTCAAATACAGCCACCGGAGATTTTACAGCTGTTATGGCAAAGGCGTCTGTTCTATATAAAGAATACGATGCAGATTTTGCAGCAAAATGTCTGGAAGCATCAAAGAAAGCATACGAATATCTGAGTGGCAACATGGATGCGCACGGATTCTCCAATCCGGATGATATTGTAACCGGTGAATATCCGGATACCATTTTCCGTGATGAAGCAATCTGGGCAGCAGTAGAATTGTATGCAGCAACCGGAGATGATTCCTATAAGAAAGCAGCCGATGCGATCATTGAGGGCGACGATATTGTAAACTACGGACTTGGATGGGCAGATGTCGGATATTATGCCCTGTACGATTATATTAAGTATGACGGCGGTTCAGCTAAGGCAAACGAACTGTTCTTCAATGAAGTAGATAAGACGGTAGAACAGATCAAAGACAATGGTTTTGGCGTATGGGTATCACCAACTAAGACATTTGCATGGGGAAGTAATATGAACATTGCAAATAAGGGAATGTTACTTCTGATGGCAAACAAGCTGAAGCCAGATGCAGACTATGTAAAATATGCTTCCTATCAGAGAGATTACCTGCTTGGAAGGAATGCAGTCGGCTATTGTTATGTAACAGGCTTTGGTACAAGAACTCCGCTTCATCCACACCACAGACCATCTCAGGTATTAGATGTAGCAATGCCGGGTATGTTAGTTGGCGGAGCAGACAGTAATCTGGAAGATCCATATGCGAAGGCTGTTCTTCTGGGCAAAGCACCGGAGAGCCGCTATGCAGACAATGCACAGTCATTTTCCTGTAATGAGATAACAATCTACTGGAATTCTCCATTGATCTATCTGCTGTCAGGTCTGGGTAATACAAAATAAAAAAGAATACACACACATGAACATGCAGCCGGCAGGGGTATCTGTTCGGCTGCACTGATATAAGAGAGTTATAGTTATGGACACAATAAAGAAGTTATTAAAAAAAGAGATTGTAAGATATGTAATAGCGGGTGTAGCCACGACAGTTGTAAATATTGTTTCATTTTATCTTCTGCGGATGTTCACCGGCTTATCCAGAAGCGGAGCGAATGTCATAGCGATATCGCTGGCGATCCTGTTTGCATTTTTTGCAAATAAGTTTTTTGTATTTACGGAGAGTAGTAAGAAGGATGCCGTGACTTTAAGCCGGGAATTTATATCCTTTGTCGGAACCAGGCTTCTTGCCATGCTGGTCGAAGTAGTTGGAACGAATCTGTTATGTGATTCCTTCCGCTGTAATGAATTCTTATCCAAGATCATTATTCAGTTCTTTGTAGTTGTGATCAATTATGTATTTGGCAAATGTTTCGTCTTTAAGAAAAAAAAGCCGTCTATACGGTTGTTTATGAAGAAAAACTATATTATTCTTCTTGCCGGACTGCTTCCGGCTTGTTTCCTGCTGGGAGTATGGATAGCAGAAAAGATCGGACCATTTGGCGGGAACAGTCTGACCATGGTGGACAGCCTGCATCAGTACCTTCCGTTTTTTTCTGATTATTATGATAAGCTTCAAAATGAAGGAAGTCTGTTTTATACCTGGGATATCGGTCTTGGAAGCAATATGCTGTCGATCATTGCCTATTATATTGCCTGCCCGATCAATTTCCTTGTGGTATTGTTCAAGCAGGAGCATATCTATATTGTGATGAGCTTGTTTATCGGAATCAAGATCATTTTATCCGGTATGTCATTTGCTTATTATATGCGGGAAAAATGTAAGGAACAGGGGAAATATCAGGCAGTGATTCTGATCTTTTCAACGGCATATGCATTAAGCAATTATATTATCGGTTATTCCTGGAACTTAATGTGGATGGATTGCATCCTGATCCTTCCGCTTATTATGGCGGGCTTTGAACGGATGACAGAAACCGGGAATTATAAGTTATATGTGCTGTCCCTGTTCTATGGATTGATGTGTAATTATTATATTTGTTTCATGATCTGTATTTTCCTCGTTATGGAATTCCTGCTGACCAATCATAAGAGCATAAAGAAATTCTTTACGGATGGTTTCCGTTTAGCGGGCTGTTCCTTATTGGCGGCCGGAATGGCAGCATTTCTTCTGATCCCGGCGTACCTTGGACTGAATACAACCGCTTCGGCAAATCGTGTATTTCCGAAAGCAGAATGGTATGGAAGCATCTGGGATCAGATCAAACAGCTTTTTTATCTGACAAAGCCAATCAAGAACCAGCAATTTGACGGCGGGCTGAATATATACTGTGGAACGATCTGTTTTGTTCTGCTGTTTGTATATCTGCTGAACCGTAGGATCAAGTTGTGGGATAAGGTTAAAAATGTGATCATACTTGTAGTTATATTTGCAAGTTTTAACAACCAGCTTTTGAATTATATCTGGCATGGCTTCCATGATCAGTATGGAATCCCGAATCGTTTTTCATTTCTGTTCATTTTCCTGCTGCTTGCCATGTGCTGTGAAGTGCTGATGAAGCTTCAGAAGAAGGATATCCTGTCAGTTATGCTTGGAATTGCCTGTGGATATGCATTCCTGATCCTGGCGACAAAGAAGTGTACACTGGAAAAGGAAACCTTGTTATGGACAGAGATCTTTATAACAGCATACGCAGTATGCATGGTCGGCTTCACATTGACGAAGGGTATGTGGAAACGGATCATATCCTATGTGCTTCTGATTGTCTGTCTGGTTGAGACAACGATCAATGGAATTAAGGGATATGACAGCAATGGTTATGTAGATATCAGTCAGTATTTTGGTCTGGAATCGGAGATCCGGAATGCAATTGATTATCTGGACTGCAAGGATAAGCCATACCGGGTAGAGATGATGAATACAAAGATCGTAGACGAACCGACCTTTTATAATCTGAAAAGCGTCTGTCTGTTTGGCTCGACAGTATCTGCAGATCTGGTTGATATGATGCATGATCTGGGATATTACACAGGAGCAAATGAGTTTCTGTTTGATGGTGGAAATACAGTATCCAATTCCCTGCTTGGTATAAAATATCTGCTTCAGAGGGATGGCGAGTATAATTATTTTGATGTGAATTATGTAAATGAGGTGGATGGTATACGGTTATACGAGAATCCGTATGCATTGAGCCTTGGTTATATGGTCAATAATGATCTGTTGGATTATGATGGCGATATCGGAAATATGTTTGAGACGCTGAACCAGTTTGTGAAGCTGTCTACCGGTGTGCCGGGAGTATTCTCTGAATTATATCCGGAGGTATCCACATACAGTGATAACTGTGAGGTAACGCGTCAGGGAGATCTGAGTGAGTATTATTCATACAAGCGTACCGATAGCAGCACCTGTAACTTCCAGTTGAGCTTTGATATTACGGATGAGACGAATGATATTTATATCATGGCGAATTGCTCCGGTATCAACAAGGTTCGTATCTATATTGACAATGAAGAGAAGAATTATGAAAGACTTCAGAATCAGACCTATCATGTCGGACATCTGGTAAAGGGACAGAAGGTAACGGTTGAGTATTGTTTCCGCGATACCCAGGCAAATACAGGAACTGCCCGGCTGATCGTTGCAGATATGAACTGGGAATCCTTCCTTCAGGCATATGATATCCTGCAGAGCCAGCAGCTTCTTATCGGAAAGATGGAAGATGGATATGTGAAGGGTTATATTACGATCTCATATCCGGGACTGCTGTTCACATCGATCCCATATGATGCCGGATGGACAGCATATGTCGATGGCGAAAAATATGAGATTGACAAGGTTGGAAATGCATTTATTGCATTGAAGCTTGCTGCGGGTGATCATGTGATCGAATTCAAATATTTTCCACCTGGTCTGAAACTTGGACTGATCCTTACCTTTGCATGCTGGCTGCTGTTTGGCTTCCTGTGTGGAAGAAGACAGCTTCAGAACCGGAACGCGGAGAAAACATCAGGCAGGAGAAAACGCAGAACACAGAGTGCCGGCATAAATGAAACGGAGTCGGATGCAACAAGTGATCTGCCAGAACCGGACGACCGGAGCCTGTCAGTAGATGAAGCGGTGGAGCAGACAGAACCGGAGACTTTAGATGATGATTATTATAAGCATGTAGATGAGATCTTGAAGGATGTATTTGATAACGATCCAAAATAAAAAACAGGCATTATAACCATAATGCGTACGCTTTTGTGAGCCGGGAATTGACAGATGTATAACATATATAAAAAACAGGGCATATGGAACCTTGAAATTTGTTTATATCTGCCAGATTCCTGGAGATAGTGTAATCAGTGCATTAGTGATATCTAGTAAAAAATATCAAAAAAGGCCTATAGATTTTATGAAAAATCTATAGGTTTTTTTATCATCTCGTTGACCTTAACATTCATTTATAATATAATAACATGTGGAGTCAAAGTATTAGATTCAAAAAAGTAGAAATAGAGGTGCATCAATGGAGAAAATTAAGGAGTTGGGTTGGAAACCGGTCGCAGCAGCCGGTGCGGTACTTGGTCTTCTGGCAGGTATCTTAGGTGTTGCAGGTGTAGGAGTGGGTGCTCTGATCGTTGGAATACTTGCTGCAGTTGTAACATTTGGAGGAGTATTCATCATCTGTGGTGACGGTACGAGTGGAAGTGGCGGAAAGGGAGATAAATATAAAAAGTTATTTATGAACCTGCCAATCGGTTTTGCACAGGCAAAGATCATAGATGATCCTGTAAATGGTGTCAGTTATCAGATCGTAGATGCAAACGAGATCTTTGGTGAGTATTTCAAGCTGGATGTCAGTGATTACACCGGCAAGAACCTGAAAGAAAGCAAGATCGAGGTCCTTCAGGATATCAATGCCTGGTTTACGGCATATAATAACTCCGGAACAAAAGAAGGAGATCTGATGGATGTTGAGATCACAATGGAATCTCTTCAGAAGGTATTTAACACCGTAATGTATAAGTCAGAAGCAGATTACATTAACATGGTGGTTATTGATATCACAGATCAGAAAGATACAGAGAACAAATTGTCCAAGGCAATTGTTGATGCGAATGCAGCCTATAAGACACAGGCTGAGTTCCTTGCAAATATGAGCCATGAGATCCGTACACCTATCAATGGTATTCTGGGTATGCTCCAGCTTACACTGATGGCTGATGATCTTCAGGCAGATTACAGAGATAACCTTGTAACAGCAAAGAACTGTGCGGATACACTGCTCCGACTGATCAATGATATCCTTGATATCAGTAAGCTGGAAGCAGGAAAGTACAAGATCAAAGAAGAAACATTTGATATCAAACAGGCGATCGAGGAGACGGTTGCTGCTCAGGTACCACTTGCAAATAATAAGGGGTTACAGCTCGACTGTTCATTTGGAAACAATATTCCAAAGCTGGTAAAGGGCGATGGACAGAGAATTCAGCAGGTATTAAACTGCCTGTTATCAAACGCGATCAAGTTTACGTCAGAGGGAAGTGTACGTGTTAAGATCGCATCCATGGATATGGAAGGGGAAAATAAGGTTAAGATCCGTATGGCAGTTGCAGATACCGGTATTGGTATTTCAGAGGCTAACATGAGCAAGCTGTTTATCCGTTTCAGCCAGGTTGATTCTTCTGATACAAGAAGATATGGTGGATCCGGCCTTGGCCTTGTAATCACAAAGCAGATCGTTGAACTGATGGGTGGCAACATTCAGGTTCAGAGTAAGGAAGACATTGGTTCTACGTTCATCGTAGAAGTACCTATGAAGGTTGTAAAGGCATCGGATGATGCATCAGTAGAGATTGAGCAGGAAGAAGAACCGGCTGTATTTTCAATCAATGCACACAGCAAGGCAAGAATCCTTGTAGCTGAGGATGAACCGGTTAATCAGCAGGTAATCGGTAAGTTACTTGGTATGGCAGGCTTCTCTTACGATATTGCAGAGAATGGTCAGAAAGCAGTTGAACTCTTCAAGCAGAAGATTTACGATGCAGCGTTATTTGATGTACAGATGCCTGTTATGGATGGTATCGCAGCTACACAGGAGATCCGTGAGATCGAGCAGAAAGAGAAGAGAAAGAGACTTCCAATTATCGCAGTAACAGCAAGAGCCATGTTTGGTGATAAGGAACGTATTCTTGAGAATAAACTGGATGATTACATAGCAAAACCATATAATCTGAACGATGTTGTTGAGACATTGAACAAATATATTGATGATTAACATAAGGAGGTCATTTGACAATGGCAGGTAATTTTTTTCAGAATGCATTTGAAAAGACAAAGTCATTAGCTAATCAGGCAGTTGACAGCACAAAGTGTGCTGCACAGAAGACAAAGATAAAAGGCAAGATCTCATCTGAGAATTCCAATCTTGACAGAATCTATACAGAGATCGGAAGATATTATTACAACCTGAACAAGGAAGAAGCACCGGAGGAGATCAAGCATCTGTTTGACAGTGCTGCAAAGGGATTAGAGAATATTGCAGCTCTGGAGAAGGAATACAGAGAAGTAGAAGAACAGGAACACCGTATCATGAACAGTGGCAATCAGTATCAGCAGACACCACCACAGGGTATGTATAATCCGCAGATGAACGGAATGCCACCACAGGGTATGTACAATCCACAGATGAATGGAATGCCACCACAAGGCTACAATCCACAGATGAACGGAATGCCGCCACAGGGCATGGCACCGCAGATGAACGGAATGCCACCACAGGGTATGGCACCACAGATGAATGGAATGCCACAGCAGGGCATGTATAATCCACAGATGAACGGAATGCCGCCACAGGGTATGGCACCACAGATGAACGGAATGCCACCACAGGGTATGGCACCACAGATGAACGGAATGCCACCACAGGGTATGGCACCACAGATGAACGGAATGCCACCACAGGGTATGGCACCACAGATGAACGGAATGCCACCACAGGGTATGGCACCACAGATGAATGAGATGCCACCACAGCAGAATCCTGCACCTGCTCCACAGGCAGGACCTGTACAGGAATCCGTACCTGCAGTTGCACCGACATCCCAGCCGGAAGCGGTTCCGCAGAATGAAGAAGTATCCCGGTAGTGAGTGCATAAGGTCAGAGAAATGCAAAAATCCAGATAAATATCTGCAAAATGCGTATATGACAAAAAGAAGCACAAACTTCAGAAATTACATAAGAATCAGAAAAAGATCTGTTACGGCAGGTCTTTTTTTGTTGCCTGAAAAGGGATAGATAAATGTGTGCAAAACTGACAGATATTAAATGATTGTGTCAAGTTAAGAATGGTAAAAATTAGTTTATTTTCTGCGTATTTACAATGTTTTTTCGGGATGGTAACGTATGGATACGCTGATGGCAGGACATCAGAAAAATGAAAAAAAGGAGAGTGATACAGCGTTTGTTTTTGAGAAGACATTAATGATCCTGTTGGTAAGTGCAGCAGTAGTTCTGGATTTCAAGACATGGAGGATTCCGAACTGGCTGGTATTGATCGGGATGGAAACCGGGATATTTGTGACGATCCAGAGAGAGGGCTGGAGAATGGGAGGCATACAGGTGGTACTTGGTATTGTCCTTCCGGTTGCATTGCTGTTCCTTCTGTATCAATTTGGATTCCTGGGAGCCGGAGATATCAAGCTGTTTGCAGCCCTTGGTGCATTTATCGGAATGGAGGTCTGGCGGATCGTTCTGTATTCGTTTCTGTTTGGTGGGGTTTTGTCTTTGCTGTATATGGTAAAGAATGTATGGATCCCATGGCTGAAGCATCGAAGACGAAGACGGCACCGAAGGAATAAGATCCATTTTTCCATGGCAATATTACTGGGATGTCTGTTGTATTGCCAATGGGGTTGATATTTGAAGAAAGAAGCTGGGAAAGGAGGAAAAAGTGCGGCAGTTAAAACTTGGCATAGTTGGAATGGAATCAAACTATGTGATCGGGTTGATGAATTACATTAATGCAGATAAAAGAAATCCATTCTTCGCAATGGCATTTTCGACAGAAGAACGATTGGAAAATTATCTGAAGGAGCACACATTAGATGCGCTGTTGTATGAAGAAAGCATGATGCCTGTGATCGTAGGACTTCCGGAAGGAAAAAATATTTGTACGATCAAGCTGGCGGAGCAGGCACCGGATAAGACGGAGAAAGAAGCAATTTACCGGTATCTGAGTGTGGAAGAAATACTGAAGCGGGTGTTGAGGATCATAAAAGCGGAGGAGGCAGAAGGAAAATGGGAGTTATTTGCGACTTATGCAGTTATCTCCCCAATCGGCAGGTCGGGTAAGACCAGACTGGCAAAAAGCATCTGCCTGATGGACGAGGTACGTGGTGGGCTGTATATCGGGATGGAAGCATATGGAGAAAGGAAGCAGGAAACTTCGGAGACAGTAACGGATAAGACTTGTGGTATGTCTGAGCTTGCATATTTGATCCGAATACAATCAGGGCAGATTTTTGAATATCTGGATAAAAGTGTGGTTGTGGAAGGAGGGATTAGCATGATCGCGTCACCGGAAGTATATCTGGATATCAGAGAACTGAACCGGTCGGATGTGAGCTGGTTCATAAAGAAGCTGATTGCATATGGACGATACACAACGATCGTATTTGATATTGATGGCAGCGTGCTTGGAGATATTACGATACTTGGTGAGTTCGATCATGTATTTGTTCCGGTTCTGGATGGCGGGTATGCAGAAGAAAAGGTTGCGGCATTTCAAAGATTGTTGGAGAAACAGGAATTACAGAAGGTAGTCATGCGGATGCAGCAGGTCGTTGTACCGGATCATGCATATGACAGTGCGGAGATGATGCAATTGGCGGGAAGGCTGGTGGGGATATAAGCCCAGAGGACAGAAAGAAATTAAAAGAGCACGTTCTGGAAGAACTGGATATGTCTCAGGAGATCATAGATGAGAAGGTTCTGGAACTGATCGACCGATCGCTTCTGGAACATCCGGATATCGGATATGTCAGTCTGGAAGGACGGATTCGGTTGAGAAAGGAATTGTTCAATGCGGTCAGACGGATGGATGTGTTATCAGATTTGTTAGAGGATGACAGCATAACGGAGATCATGATCAATGGGTACGATCAGATCTTTGTAGAGAAAGATGGACGTATTCAGTCCTTTTCCCAGAGCTTTGAGAGCGAAGATCGTCTGGCATCGATTATTCAGCAGATCGTAGCCGGATGTAACCGCTTAGTGAACGAAGCAGTCCCGATCGTAGATGCCAGACTGCCGGATGGTTCCAGAGTGAATGTGGTGCTGCCACCGGTCGCCCTTGATGGACCGACCATGACGATCCGTAAGTTCCCAAAAGAGAAAATGACGATGGAAAGGCTGATTGAACTTGGGGCTTTAGATGAGGAAACTGCCGGATTCCTGAAGCTGCTGGTAAAGGCAAGATACAACATATTTGTATCAGGAGGAACGGGAGCAGGAAAGACGACATTCCTGAATGCGCTGTCGGATTATATACCAAAGACCGAACGGATCATCACGATCGAGGATTCGGCAGAACTGCAGCTGCGTGATGTGGAGAATCTGGTACGGATGGAAACCAGAAATTCCAATGTGGAAGGCGAAAATGCGATCACGATACGGGATTTGATCAAGGCAAGTCTTCGTATGCGGCCGGACCGGGTGATCGTAGGTGAAGTCCGGGATTCGGCAGCGATCGATATGCTGACAGCAATGAATACCGGGCATGATGGAAGTCTTTCGACCGGCCATGCAAACTCAGCATATGACATGATCACAAGGCTGGAATCTATGGTGCTGATGGGAATAGAACTTCCGATGGAAGCTGTTAGGCGGCAGATCGCTTCGGCTGTGGATATTATCATTCATCTGGGAAGACTCCGGGATGGATCCAGAAAGGTAACAGAGATCTGTGAAGTAACAGGAATAGAGAATGGACAGGTTCAGTTGACGTCACTTTATGAATTTGAAGAACAGGCAGAGAAAGGCAGGAAAACCGTTCAGGGATATTTGAAAAAGAAGGCAGCTTTGCAGAACAAGGAGAAATTGAAACGGGCAGGGCTGGAATAGGAAAGGAGGGGCCAGGATGTGAAAACAGATTATACACGATACCGGTTATCTTTGATGGAAAACATTGTTTTTGGAATGGGATATCTGGTTGCGGCAGCAGTGGTATGCATTATATTTTATGATTCATTTCTTCCGCTGATTCTGATGCTGCCCACGGGTGTATATGTGCGAAGGCTGTTTGAAGAATACAAAAGGAAGAGGAGGCAGCAGGAATTATATCTTCAGTTTAAGGATATGGTGCAGGCACTTGCCGCCAGTCTCAGCGTCGGATATTCATTTGAGAATGCTTTTATAGCAGCACATGAGGAGCTGACACGGACATACGGAAAAGATGCGCTGATCGTCCGGGAGCTTGTATTGATCATGCATGAGATCCGCTTACATAAGAACATAGAAGATGTTCTTGCGGATTTTGGAGAACGCTCCGGTATCCGCGAGATCCATAATTTTTCCCAACTGGTTGCTGTGGCAAAAAGGACAGGCGGCAATATGGTACAGATCATGAAAACGACTGCGGCTGGAATTGCCCGAAAGGTAGAAGTGGAAATGGAGATTGCGACTATGATCGCAGCAAAACGGTATGAACAGAGGATCATGCTGGTCATTCCTTTTCTGATCATTGGATATCTTCGTATGGTGAACCAGAGTTATATCTGTATTTTATATGAAGGAGTGGCAGGTCGGATCGTGATGACATTATGTCTGCTGGCAGGAATCATTTCATATTTCTGGAGCAGAAAACTGATCAATATTGGAGTGTGATGGATGATGAGAGAATTAAAAAGACCGGTTGGCAGCTTTCTGTACCGGAAGATACATAGGTTTTTGAATATGAGAACGATCCGGGAACGGATGCGAAAGATCCATGTTGTACCGGAGGATGAACTGACTCGGTTATGTGAGGAATATTGTATCCGAATCCTGTCGAACAGTCTGCTGGTATTTTTTGGAACATTGGTCTTATCCGTTGGTCTGGCAGTATATATGAACCGGACAAAGACTTCGATTGTATTGAACAGGGAATCCTACGGTGGAGATGAAACAGTCACGCAGTTGGAAACAGAGATCAATGGTGAAAAGCAGATGATATCTGTGGATGTGCTTCCGTTGACCTATGATGCAGAGAGCATTGAAGAGGCTTTTGATAAAGGATTTGCTTACATTGATTCCGTATATTTGGGAACAAACGAGAATGCAGATCATATTACGGAGGATCTGGAGCTGATCGATTCTGTTGATGAACTGGGACTCCGGGTTTCATGGGAGATTGAAGATGAAAGCGATATTGTTGATTACCGAGGCGAGATCATTGATCATCGGCTGGATGAACCGGTTCTTGTAAATCTGGTGGCAACTCTGTCTTATGAAGATTTTTCGGCATCCAGAAACTATCCTGTAAAGGTTGCAGGCAGGGAAAAGAATGAGACGGAAAAGGCAATAGAGACGATTCAGGAGGCGTTAGATATGCTACAGCGTAAGTCAGATACTTCATCATTGGTTCTTCCGGAGACAGTTGCGGGATATCATCTGCAGCATACCGGTACGATGCGGCTTCCGGTACTGGTATTTGTTCTTGGAGGGATATTCAGTATTTTGCTCGTCTATAAAGAATATTCGGATATACGGACGAAGGAGAAAAAGAGAAATGAGGAGTTGCTTATGGCGTACCCATCTTTTGTGGATCTGATGAGCCTTTATATGGGAGCCGGATTAACGGTGAAGGGGTCTCTGAGTAGAGCTGTGGTGCAAAGTGACAGCCCGGTTCTGGCAGAGGAGCTGAATTATACATTGAATGAGATACAGTCGGGAATTCCGGAAACAGAAGGCTATTACCGGCTGAGCAACCGGCTGGGCCTTCCGGTTTATCAGAAGATATTTACTCTTTTGTCACAGAATATCAAAAAAGGGACAAGGGATATCCTGAATCTGCTGGCAGAAGAGGAGGCTGCTGCATTGCAGTTAAAAAAGGAGCTGGCAAAACGAAAAGGAGAAGAGGCGGGAACAAAGCTTTTATTTCCGATGATTCTTCAGTTAGGAATTGTAATGATCATAGTGATAGCCCCGGCATTGCTGGGATTTTAAAAGAACAAAAAGAAGGAGGAAACGGCAGTGGAATAGTCATTGCTGACAATAAAGAGTATGAGAAATGTGAAGAATTTTTTATTAGATGAAAGTGGAATGGGAGTTGTAGAGATCCTTTTGATCACAGTTGTATTGATCGCCATGGTACTTATCTTTCAGGAGAAGATTACAAGTCTTGTGAACAAGATCTGGACCTCGATCGGTAAGAGTGCGAAGAAGATTTATTAGTAAGGAGACTCTGCAGATTTGAAAAATAACGGACAGATTACAGTATTTTTAAGTCTGGTGCTGGTCAGCCTGCTGGGATTATTTCTGGCAGCAGTTGAGATTACAGGAATCTACATGAACAGGGCACGGGTGGCAGAAGCTGCCCGTGGTGCATCCCTCCATATACAGGCAGAGTACCAGTCCCGGATATTTGATCGGTATCACTTGTTATTACTGGATAAAAGCTATATGGGTTATGGTGAAGGAATGCTGGAGGAACGGGTATCTGATTATATGGACTATACACTCTCCGGCTATGGATTTGCTGTAGAGGATGCCTGCCTGACAGATGTGAGAACGGTGGTTGCTGATGATTGCTATGACTTAAAAAAACAGATAGAGGAATATATGACGCTGTATTTGGAAACAAAGGCACTGGAAACGATAAGTGAAGATCTGGCATATGACAATGCGGATGCTGAAGAGGTAGCAGAGGAGATACGGAATGGAAAGAGCGAGGAAACAGAACAGGAAGGTAACTGGCAGGGAGAGGATCCCAGAAAACTGTTGGAACAGGAGCTTGGGATCGGATTGCTACAGCTCGTTCTTCCATCCGGAAAATCTGTATCACAAACGAAAGTATCCATGCAGGATGTACCATCGACTGCATGTGGAAAGGAAAATGTTCAGGAGAGCATGGACACTTCTTTTTCGGATATTGACCGGTTGGAAGCAGAGCTTGGAAAGGTTCGTGGGACAGGAAAATCGGAATTAGGCACGGATATCAATGGGATTCTTTACGCGATGGAGTGCTTTAAAAATGTTACGGACGCGGAGCTGGATAACTGCGTATTCCAGTGTGAAGTGGAATATCTGATCGCAGGGAAGGACAATGACTATGATAATCTGACCTGTGTTGTAAACCAGATCATACTTCACAGACTTCCGGTTAATATGGCGGTACTGTTATCGGATGCAGAGAAAATGGCGGAAATAAGCAGTATGGCAGCGACACTTGCACTTGTACCGGGCATTACATATGGAGCAGCAAAATATCTGCTTGCAGCCTGTTTTTCCTATGGAGAAACGATACTTGAGATACGGACATTGTTGGCGGGAGGAAAGATTCCCCTGATCAAGAAGGCAGCAGACTGGAAGCTGGATCTTGCGCATATAGGGAATCTCACCAGTGTAGAGCCGGCATCCGGTCAGACAGAAAAAGGACTGGATTATGAAGCGTTTCTGATGCTGTTATTAGCAGAGAAGAATAACAGAATGTACTATCGGATGTGTGATCTGATCCAATTAAATACTGCACTTGTCCAGGATGGATTTCTTATTACAAACTGTGTGGATGCATTTACGATCGATATTGATATTACAAAAGGGAAACGGTCGTATGCAACTTCGGTCAGTGCAGTTTATTAAATATAAAACATAGAAATATCAGATGGAAAGGATGGTGTTATATGCTCTCTTATTATATATTTTGGCTGCAGTCTATTATCCATGCGGTGGCATATTCCATTTCCAAAAATAATAAAATCAAAAGAATTTCTCCGTCTCTCCAAGACCTGAACAGAAAACATTTGAGCAGACAGTATGGTAAGAGAGTGTATAAGACCATTCCTTTCTTTCAGAGGATATTTTGTATATGGAACAGGCAGGAGGGTAGTGCCACGGTGGAGGCAGCCCTGATCCTGCCGCTTTTTATCATGGCAGCAGTTGTGTTTTTCTGGATGGGAAATCTGTTGCAGACACGGTTGATCGTCTATGATGCCATGCAGGACACTGCGCAGTGCCTGGCGGAATATCAATATGCGTATTCATATGTACAGGATGAAAAAACAGTGGATTTACCGGGGAACGGTGTCAATGTTCTGACAGCAAAAGAAAGACTGCAGCATTATCTGGATATATCCCCGGTGGATGCTTCCTGTATTGTGGGTGGAACCGGAGGGATTCTGGTTACAAGATCAGCTTACAGTGAAGCAGATGGCTGCATTGATCTTAAGCTGCGATATAAACTGCAGATCAATGTCCCATTTTTTGGAGAACTGACTTGGAAGGTTCAGGAACAGATCCGGCAGCGTGCATTTATCGGTATGCAATTAGAAAATAATGAGACAGAAGAAAATAGATACGTTTATATCACGGAGACCGGAGAGGTCTATCATACCAGCAGAACCTGTTATCATATAAAACTTACGATCCGGCAGATTCCGGATGGAGAGCTTTCTGATAGGTATCAGAATCTGTCTCCTTGTGAGCGGTGTGCGGAGGGCAGGACGACGGATGGAACGGTATATATAACGGAGACGGGAGACCGATACCATCTCTCTGTTTCCTGTTCTGGATTAAAACGAACGGTTATGCGTGTCAAACAAAAGAATGTTGGAAACATACCACCATGCAGCAACTGTGGTAACGGATGAAATTCTTGTAAGGGTGCAGGAACAGGAAAGGTGAAAGATATGAATTCTGGGAAAAAGGATGATCGTGGAACGATCGTGATCGAAATGTGCATTATTATGCCAATCGTGATCACTGTTATATTTGTTGTTATCAATATGATGATTGTGCAGTTGAATAACGGAATTGCAACCGGCGAGGCATATCATGTGGTCTGTAATCGGGAACGATATATGTCTGGAAGTGGAAACAGCGCAGAGGATACATTGAATCAGGCGTTAGATCAGATGGTCAGGCCATCCATGCAGCATCTGGATGAACTGGAAACAAGCGTGCGCTTTCGTCCTTCTGGAAATGCGTTACTTTCCGGTATAACAGGAACCATAGATGCAGTTATCAAATATGAAGAGCTGCACCCGGGAATTGGACTGCTGACAGATAAAAAGGCAACACAGAGAAAAGTAAAGATTGAGAAAGAAATCCGGGATATCAGCAATAATCTCAGGAGGTGGCAGTTGTATGGAAAAACATTATGACACTGATGGGATAAATGTATATCTGATGCTTACCGACACCGATTATCAGGTCTCCTATGAAACCAAAATGCTTCAGAACAACTTCATCCCATATGTTCTTCCATTTAACGTGATGTTCATAGATGGAGATGCGATTCCTTGTTATGAGGTTAACGGACTGACAGAATTTGCAGTAATAGAGCAGACGATCACGATAACTCCGGTGCTTATATTACAACTGTTTCAGGAACTGGTTATGGTATTTCACCAGCTTGGCAGATATTTGCTGTCCGTTAATAATCTGATCCTGGTGGAAGATTGTATCTTTTATGATATAGCGCAGAAATGCTTTGGTTTTATCTATCTTCCGGGATATCAGAGTGGGGTCCGGGAGCAGATGCGGAGGCTGTTAGATCAGATGATATGCAGGATGGATCATGCAGACCGGGCGGGCAGTGACCGGGTATATGATCTGTATCAGAAGATCATGGATGCAAATTATGATCTTGAAAAGCTGGTAGATTTTTTTACAGAATTCCGCACGGAAGAAAGCGGCGATACAGATGGTACGGGAAATACAGATATATATAGAACGGAAGAAACGGGCAAAACTGAGGAAGAGGAAGAGGCAGCAGGACTGGCTGCATTTTTGAGAAAAGAACCAAACCGGAATAAATGGAAGAAATCGAACCGGAACAGGACGATAGTACAGAGTGACATTGACGATGATAAGACATCGGTTCGGACGATCGTGTATAAGACGGTCGTTATTGCCTGTATGCTTGCAACGGCGTTGTTTGGGATCAGCTATGGATGGATGCAGTACCGGGCAAATGGACGGATCCAACATATGAAACCTTTATTCGGTGTATGCATCTTACTGGCAGTGGAATTATTTGTCTGGATGGAGCTGTTCTTAACAGATCAGACTGAAAAAGAAGAGGAGGTTGTTGAACCTTGTATACAGGAACAGGATATAACTATATTTCCGGCAGCAGCGGATGGAAATGGACAACCCACAGCCGGTGATACACAACAGGAGACAACCATACTTCCGGCAACCGATCCGGTATGCATGTTAGTTCCGGTTGGAGGGCAAGCGGAAGCTACATCGAATCCGGTGATCTGTCTGGATACACTTCCAAGATTGATTGGACGTGGGGATATGGCAGATTTTTGTATTTCCGATAAGTCTGTGAGTCGGGTTCATAGCAGGATCCGATATGTCGATCATAAATATGTACTGGAGGATATGGGTTCGACAAATGGGACATATGTAAATGGTTATCCACTGCGAGTGGACTATCCGGCAGTGGTATTGCCCGGAGATATTATTTCATTTGGGAATATAGAATATGAGCTGCGGGCTCAAATATAGGAAGGAGGAAACAGCTTTTTCTGGGAAGCTGACAGAAATATATGAAACAATACGGAAATAAAATTTTACTGATCGTACTGGTGGGAATTCTTCTGCTGATAAATCTGCCATTCCATGCGATCCTTCAGACAGCATCCATGGGAGGAGATGCGGAGCAGGCGGTAACGCAGTTGTTTGAAAAGAATGCGACAGCAACGGATACGGATGCAGACAGGGCAACTCCGGAGGATGCAGACAGAGCAACTGTGGAAGATGCAGATGGGGTGGCTGCGAAAGCTGTAGATGGGGTGGCTGCAGAAGATACCGACAGAGCAACCTCGGAAGATGCAGATGCGATGACCACGCAGGATATAGCATTATCATATGAAGATCAGGCAAAACAGATCGCTACGATCTCAGATGCTATATCGAGAGATGTATATACTCCGGATATGAAAGTAGAAATAAAGAAAGAGAAAAAGTCGTATATATTTAATATAGATGCATTGGCGACGGTAATGTCCTTTCCGATGTTATATTCAGAATTTGTCGTTGGATACAGACTGGGAAGAACAAAAGCGGGAGATACCTGCAGAGATTTCCGGATCTTCAGGTATCATAGTATTACGGATTGTGAGAAGCTGTTTTCCGTATATTGTGGAGACAAGGAGCTGGATGTTCCGTGGTATGGAGAATATGTTTCGGATGGAAAGCATTTGCAGGGAACAGCAGCAACTGTATACAGTGATGATACGACAGATGGTTATATACATGCAGGCAGCGGACTGTTAACAGCCGATATCCGGAAAGCATTGTATCAGGGATATAAGAACAGGCAGTCTCAAAGCGCATTACAGGATAATCTGAATGCTATCCGGCATCATGGAAAAAGCATGAGCGGAGAAGTTCCATATACGAGAGCACAGGCAGAGATCCGGATCGGAACAGAAACTCCAAAGACAGAGCAGATTGATATATCACCGGGGCAGCCGGAGACGCGATGGAAATACCGGTATACCATACACATGGAAGAAGAGAGTTTGTTAAGCACTGTGTCTCCGGATGGAGTATATGCAAAAAGAACGAAGATGCGTACGGTCACAGGAGGTCAGAATGCGTTTCGTATCATAGTGCCGGATACAGATATTAAACTGTGGGTATGTACGGACTGGAAAGGTTCGATTGCAGATACGGACTGGAAAGCATACCGGTCAGGAGAAGAAGCTGTATTAAAGGCAGGAAGCAGATATTTCTTTACTGCCGGTACGGATAAGAAGGGTGTGAGCAGACTGTCAAAGACCTTTGCCGAACGGGATGGGTTTACAGCTTATGCTGTCTGCCCGGACAACAAAGAGATTCAGACCTGCTTTGCAGGTGTGCTTTATGAATATGCAATGGAGATGGTGATTAACTGGGGAAGTGAATTAAAAACCGGAAAACTGCATCTGACAAAGCTTGGTGATGGTTCCTTGAATAATCTGAAAGGAATAAAATTTTACCTTTATAAACTGGACGAGCCATTTGCAGATCTGTCAGAGGGGAAAGCGGTAAAGATCGGAACATATACGGTTAATTCCAAAGGAAAAGGTGTGCCAACTTATATTACGGAAAAAGGCAGATTTTATGGAGCAAAAAGTAATTATGCCGGAGAGGATATAGATGGATCCACATGCCGGAATATCTACAATCTGCCACCGGGCTATTATATGCTGCATGAGGATGCTGAACTGGCACTGGCAAGAGGATATCTGCCCGCGATAGACCATTATTATGAAATTACAGATAACCAGCTGGAATATGAGTTTGTCATTCAGAATGTCCGGGGCGGGCTCAGTCTTCAAAAAACCAGTGACTCTCCGGAACTTACAGGAGCAGATGGCAAAACGGATGCATATAGTCTGCAGGGAGCCAGATATAATGTGTATAAGGTTGGGAAAAAGAATGATACATCAACCGATGCTTATGTCTGCACCTTTACAACCGATGCATCCGGAAAAGGAATTGTTACAAAATATAATTCGGATGCAGGATATTATCCGGTATATGGTTCTGATAACCGGATATATGAAGTGCGCGGAGTTCCGGTTGGTTGCTGGTATTACATTGCGGAAACAGGGAAAAAGAAAGGGTGGAATGGAAATGAATATTCCTATGCCGGAGGTTATATTGTAAATAAAGAGGATAAAAAAGCGGCTTCCTACTATCAGAAGTGGATCTATCTGGATAAGGAGGATGGTGGAATCGGAGTTTCAGAAAATTTGGAGAAATATCCCAAGCAGCAGATCGATGTACTGGAATCGCCGATTACGATCGGAATTCAGCTTCATAAAAGCAGTGCGATGAAAGAAATTTCCGATATGGGTGGATATACATTTGCCGATATTCAGTATCAGGTATACATGGCGGACAAGAATGGAAGGCCGGGAACCGGAAATCTCTATGTAGGTACATTTACAGTGCAAAAGGATGGAACGGGAATTGTTACAGATATAAACACGAAATTTATTCCGACCGGAGGAAATAAAACGATCGTTTCGCTTAAGAAAAAAGGGACAGATACGATCTCCGGACTACCATGTGGAAGCTATTATGCAAAGGAAACAAAAACAAACCGCTATTACAGGCTGAATACAGATCCGGTAAAAAAAGAATGTCTGTCCAGTGGCGGAAGAGAAACAGGAAAAAAAGAGATCGAGCATGTGATCGAAGTTACAGATCAGCCAAATACCGGAGAACTGTATCTGGAAAAGAAGAGCGCCGGTGAAGAATGGACGGATGAAAATACAGCATATTCGTTATTACATGCAGAATATAGTGTTTATATGGTGTCAGGAAAGAATGCTCCATATAAAGAAGAAAATCAGGTTGGCATATTTACGACAGAAAAAATGAATGCGGCAAATACCGTGATCGGAATACCGGAGATTAGGAATTCCTGCGGAACCGGAAATGCATTCCGAATGATATCAGGAGAGGTCGTTTCCATTCAGGCAGATAAGAGTAAGCATTGTTTTACCGGATTGCCATTTGGCTGGTATGCAGTAAAGGAAAAGCGTGCTCCAAAAAATTACAAACTGGATGCGGATGTGCATTATATTTGTATATCCCCGGATACGGTGGAAAACAAGATTAATGCAACCATGCAGCTTGCAGAGAAAGAAATGGTATATCAGGGAAAACTGTCACTAACAAAATATGACAGAGAGAATGGAACCGGAACTGTAAAATATGGAGCATCTCTTGCGGATGCAGTCTTTCAGGTGCGGTATTATAAGGGACTCCTGCAAAAAACAGAATTGGCAGCATCTGCTGCATACCGAACCTGGTATATTAAGACAGTATATAACGAGCAGACCGGAAGTTATGAGGCAAAGCTGGATGCAGCTTATCTTACCGGACAGAGTGATCCTCTATTTACGGATAAAAAGACAGGTGCAGTAATTCTTCCGGCTGGAACCGTGGTCATAACAGAATACCAGCCACCAAAGGGGTATATGCTGCCGGGACATGGACAGGGGTATATCGAAGTAACCGGACTGACAGGAGAGAAACAGCAAATTACCGGAAATGAAATTGTACTTCATCTGGATGCAGGAAATCCGAATAAAGAGCTGCAGACTTTTTCTGTGGAGAGTGGGAATGTCATAGAAGCGGAACTGATAAAGGTGTACGAGCAGGCAGAACGGGTGGATATTGCATTTGACAAGATCAATGCAGGAACCAGAGAATCCATGCAGGGAATCGTATTTCGTATTTCGTTGCTGGATGAAGCAGGAAATCCTGTTGAGAGCCATATTGCGGTAACCGGAGCAAATGGACGTTTTGATTCGGCCGGACGCAAGGAAAGTGGTAAATTCAATATCAATGATGTTATCTATGAATACAACCAGACGCAGGAAGAAAGTGCATGGAAGGAATATGATATGACAGCCGGGATCTGGTTTTGTGGAGATGAGAGTACACAGAGGGAAGTTTTCGATGAAGATATTATGGCAGACGGAGCTACAAAAAGCGAAGAAAACACATCCATAAGAGAAGCTTCAGAAACAGAAAAAGCGGATCTGGGAGCGTTGCTGCCGGGAACTTACATGATCGAGGAGCTGCCTTGTAAAGGTAACCGGGGATTTGTAATAATGCAGCGTCAGATCGTGGACATTGATAATGCAGAGACAATCCGGGAGCTTGGTACATATGAAAATCAGTCTTCGGAAGATACAACAGAACAGACGACAACCGAAACCACGACCGGGGACACAACGGAGACAACAACCGAAGCTACGACCGGGGACACAACGGAAACCACAACCGAGTCTACAACCGAACAGACGACGGAGATCACGACCGAATTGACAACAGAAACCACAACTGGGGAGACAACCGAGATTACGACCGAGGACACAACGGAAACCACAACCGAGTCTACAACCGAACTGACGACTGAACAGACGACGGAGATCACAACAGAAACTACAACAGAGCTGACGACCGAACCGGACACCGGGGACAGGAAGAAACCACCGGTCAGAACCGGTGACTCGTCAGGAGTGATCCTGTTTTCATATATCGGGTTTGGAGCAATGCTTGGCGCAGTAATTCTTGTGATCATAAAAAGACGGCAGGGAAAACATGGAAAAGATAGACCGGGAAACAGGGAACATTGACAGAATGAAAACGGTACTTTTAAAATTATATAATATGGCTCGTTCGTGAACTTCATGTTCATCTCCAATGCCGGATGCCTGAAACAGAGGCGTCCGGCATTTTTACTATATAGAAAAGGCTGCCCTGTAAAGTAAATAAGTGCGCTATTATGGATATATTATTTAAAAGAGGACAAAAACTAATAATTGCTATCAATCACCATTTCGGATATAATATCTTTAGTTGTATTTTGGAGGAAACCGTCATGTCTTATATGGCATTATATCGTAAATGGAGACCGGATACTTTTGAAGAAGTAAAAGGCCAGGATCATGTTGTAACAACACTAAAGAATCAGATTATAAATAACAGGATCGGACATGCATTTCTCTTCTGCGGAACAAGAGGAACCGGAAAGACATCGATAGCAAAGTTGTTTGCAAAAGCAGTAAACTGTGAGCATCCGGTAAACGGAAGCCCATGCAATGAATGTGCGGCATGTCGTGCGATCGCAGATGGATCATCTATGAATGTGATCGAGATTGATGCAGCATCAAACAATGGTGTGGATAATATCCGTCAGATCCGGGAGGAAGTACAGTATTCACCATCAGAAGGAAAATATAAGGTATACATTATAGATGAGGTTCATATGCTGACACAGGGAGCGTTTAATGCTCTGTTAAAGACATTGGAGGAACCACCGTCTTATGTCATTTTTATACTTGCAACAACAGAATCCCATAAGATTCCGATCACAATATCTTCCAGGTGTCAGAAATACGAGTTCCGGCGGATCTCGGTGGAAACAATCAGTGACCGTCTGATGGAGCTGCTTGGAAGAGAACAGATTGCGGCAGAGAAAAAAGCAATTGATTACGTTGCCAAGGCTGCAGATGGATCAATGCGTGATGCACTCAGTATTCTGGATCAGTGTATCGCATTCAACATTGGCAAGGAGCTTACTTATGAAAATGTACTGGATACGATCGGAGCAGTTGATATCGATGTATTTGCCAGATTGTTAGATTGTGTGATTCGGCTGGATGTTGTCGGTGCCATCGATCTGGTGGATGAGGTAGTATGGCAGGGACGGGAATTGTCCAGATTTGTATCAGAATTTACATGGTTCCTTCGAAATGTATTGTTGGTGAAGGTTTCACCGGAGGCTGATCAGAAGCTTGATATGTCGGCGGAGAATCTGGAACGGTTAAGACAGCTTGCTGCACAGCTCGAAACAGATGCACTTATCCGGTATATCAATATATTTTCGGATACCTCTGCAAATATCAAATATGCAGTACAGAAGCGTATTGTTTTAGAACTTGCAGTGATCAAATTATGCAAGCCTGAGATGGAAACCGATTACAGCGCGCTTCTTGACCGGGTCAGAGTTCTGGAACAGAAGTTAGAGAATGGAGCCGCCGGATCGGTGGTTAGCGGGAATAATAACGGTGAAGGAAGCTCGGCATCGGCAGGCGTTACAGCATTGGCAGGCGAGGCAGTGCAGGGAGCCGGAGCAGTATCACAGGAACTGCTGGATCAGATCTGTGCAAGACTGAAGCAGGAAGGAATGCAGATAGGAAATGCACCTGCGATGGGAGGTGCAGAGATAGAAGCGGCATCGAAGAAGCTGTCCGAGCAACTGAAAAAAGAACTTCCGGAAGCAAATTACAATGAATTAAAAGAATTCGTAGAACAATGGGATATCATTATGGAAGGATATCAGAATATTACGAAGAAGTTTCTGGAAAAAGCAAGGATCAATATGAACGAAGCCAGAGATGGTCTGTATCTGGCATATGTCCAGAATGAAGAGAACAAGCAGGCAATCGCTTATTTTGAAGGAAAAGAGCGGATGGCGGCATTGCGAGAGCACATCGAACAGGTGACCGGCAGACAGGTGAAGATCGAACTGAAGGTCGTGTCGAAGAATAGTGAAGCGGCACAGGAGATCGAGGCGAATGACTTGTCGAAGATTAATTTTGCTATTCAGTATGAATAAAAATATAAAAAAGAGCTAAGAATCAAGGAGGATATATAAGATGGCTAAAAGAGGCGGCTATAACATGGGTATGATGCCTGGCAATATGAACAACTTAATGAAGCAGGCACAGAGAATGCAGAAGCAGATGGAGACAACAACCAAGGAGCTGGAGGATAAGATCTATGAATCTTCCGTTGGTGGCGGCGTTGTAACAGCAAAGGTTTCCGGTAAGAAAGAACTGATGGAGATCAAGCTGGATCCGGAGGTTGTTGATCCGGATGATATCGAGACATTAGAGGATCTGATCATTTCTGCAGTAAATGAAGCATTCCGTATGCAGGATGAAGATTATCAGGAGAATATGAATAAGATCTCCGGCGGTATGGGTCTTGGAGGCTTACCGTTCTAATGGATATATATGGTGGAGAAGTAAACCGTCTGATCGAAGAGCTTGGCAGACTTCCCGGTATCGGAGCAAAGACAGCACAAAGGCTGGCATTTTATATCATCAGTATGCCGGAAGAACGAGCACAGGCACTTGCCGATTCAATCGTAAATGCAAAGAAGAAGATTCGATACTGCAATAACTGTTATACGATCACAGACAGTGATCTTTGTCCGATCTGCAGATCTGCAAATCGGAATCATAAGGTGATCATGGTGGTAGAAACACCGAGAGATCTTGCAGCATATGAGCGGACGAATCAGTACGATGGTGTATATCATGTTCTTCATGGAGTGATCAATCCGGCACTCGGAATCGGACCTGCGGATATCAAGATCGCAGAACTGATGAAGCGGTTGCAGGGGGATGTGGATGAGCTGATTATTGCAACAGGCTCCGGTCCGGAGGGAGAAGCAACGGCGATGTATATATCAAAGCTGGTCAAACCGGCAGGGATCAAGGTCAGTAGGATCGCAAGCGGTGTACCGGTTGGCGGAGATCTGGAATGTATTGATGAAGTGACACTGCTCCGGGCATTGGAAGGACGCGTATATTTATAGGGACAATTAAATAGCATTTTACATAAAAAAGAAGAAAGAGGTGTTTAGGGATGTTGCGAGTTGGATTACTTACCAGTGGTGGCGATTGTCAGGCACTGAATGCAACCATGCGTGGTGTAGCAAAAGGATTGTACGAGTTATTTGATGAAGTAGAGATCTATGGTTTCCTGAATGGATATAAGGGCTTGATGAGAGCACAGTATATCAAGATGATGCCGGATGACTTCTCAGGCATTATGACAAAGGGTGGAACGATTCTTGGAAGTTCCAGACAGCCATTTAAGCTTATGGGTGAGCCTACAGAGGATGGTCTTGATAAGGTGAAATCCATGAAGGACACATATAAAAAACTCAAACTGGACTGTTTATGTGTATTAGGAGGAAATGGTTCCCAGAAGACAGCAAATCTGTTAAGTGAAGAGGGCTTAAATGTAATTGGTCTTCCAAAGACGATCGATAATGACCTCTGGGGAACCGATATGACATTTGGTTTCCAGAGTGCGGTAGATGTGGCAACACAGACGATTGACTGTATCCATACAACAGCAGCATCCCATAACCGTATCTTTATCGTAGAGATTATGGGTCATAAGGTTGGCTGGATCACATTACATGCCGGTATTGCAGGTGGAGCAGATGTTATCCTGATCCCTGAGATTCCGTATGATATCAAGAAGGTATACGAGGCAATCGACAAGAGAACAAAGAATAATAAAGGATTTACGATTGTTGCAGTAGCAGAAGGAGCAATCTCCAAAGAGGTTGCAGAGCTTCCAAAGAAGAAGAGAAAAGAAGCAATTGCAAATTCTCCGTATCCATCTGTTGCATATGAGATGGCGGACAAGCTCAAGGAGTTCACAACACAGGATATCCGCATTGCGATTCCTGGTCATACACAGCGAGGCGGAAGCCCATGTCCATATGACAGAGTGATTTCATCCAGATTCGGGGCAAAGGCAGCCGAGCTGATCAAAGCAAAGGATTTTGGAAAACTCGTTGTATTCAAGGACAATAAAGTAACTGCGATTCCGTTATCAGAGTCAGCAGGAAAACTCAAATATGTATCTCCGGACGATGATACCGTTCTTGCAGCAAAGACATTAGGTATCTCATTTGGTGATTAATTTCAGTTCAAATAAGAAATGGCAGTAACATAATCTCTCTGTCTGCATATATACTATATAGGAATAAGAATGCAGGCAGGGAGATTTATATGCAGAATGAATTTAAATACATTCCATATGACAGAAAGGATACGAATATCCGTGGATTGATAAAAAATGGAAATGTATATAATCTGACACGGAGCATGTCGGGGCTTTTGCTGCCGGATGATCCAAATGAGGAACAGTCAAGAGCAGAAAAGGACTGGGCCTATCTGAAGGAAATGTATCCGGAACGGGTACGGCGTATCAGTGCAATGGTGGAAGAAGAATGTGATAAATTAGAATATGCAGGAAGCCCGATGTTTGCGGAATATCCAGATCCGGAGGTGATCCGTAAGATCGCACGGGATGTCTATGCAGAGCTTCCGGATCCATATGTAGATATTCATCTGGATATGGAGGCTGCGCCATCTGAACCACCGTATGTTCCAAAAGGAAAAGGCTGTGGTAACTGCATGATGCGGAATCTGATAGAAACATTGATCTGTAATGAATTTTACTGTAGACGGGAACGCTACAGAAGATGTAGGAGACGATTTTACCTGTGAAGAAAATAGGAACACTTGTTATAAGAATAATAGTAATGGCAGTTTTCTTTGTGATTACTATTTTTTTAGTTGATAAATTTCAGAATAGACAGTATAAGAATCTGGCAATGGAGATGGAAAATGCCACCTTGCCTTTAGTATATGTAGACTATGAGGGCAGATATATCAACTGCCTTCATGGCTATACAACCGTAGTCGATACAACGATGCTTCGTGACTGTATTACTCCGGTGACAGATGACAAAAAAGTAACGTTTGCAGTAGATGACAAAAATGGTTATGCAAAGACCTACAGCTATGAGCTGCGGTCGATCTCAAGCGATTCTCTGATCGAGAACGGAGATCTGACATCCGATACAGAGGAGAATGGATACCGGATATTTGATATTGATATCCGTATGGATATCAAGCCGGATACGGAATACATGCTGATATTCAAATTAGATGGAGCGGATGGACAGACCGTACGCTACTATACCCGTATCGTTGTAAATGACAATTATCATGCGTCCGAGCTTCTGGACTTTGTGGAACAGTTTAATGCTTCGACATTTGACTACGAGGCAAATGAAGAAGGATCCTTTATCTATCCATACATGCAGGCATACAAAGGACAGGATGATGACAGCCTTTCTATGGGACATCTGAATCTGACAAGCAGCTACAAAGAGCTTGTCTGGAGTGGAGTGAATCCGGTTCGGATAACTTCGATCATTCCACAGATCAAGGAAATTGATGTCAATTATGCAGTAATTGAACTGGATTATGTGACCATGGCAGAAAACACCGATGGCGAGTCAGATTATTATTCGGTCAGGGAATATTATCGTGTCAGCTATAAAGAGCCAGAGACAGAAGACGATACAGAAACAGCCACCGGAGCAGAGGATGCTGAAGCATCAGAGGATACCGGGGAAGCAGATAACGCAGGCACAATATCCGTTATGAACTTTGATCGTTATATCGACGAGTATTTCAACCGGACAGGTGTCGATAATAAAAATAATGTGTATGAGATCGGGGTTGTTCTTGACGAAAAGCTGGATTATCGTTACAGCTCAGATAATAAGAAAATCGGTTTTGTCAGAAACGGACAGCTCTGGCTGTATAATTATTCAGAAAATCAGATCTCCATGGTATTTGGATTCTGGATGGATGATGTGGAAAATGTCAGAAACACATACAACAATTATGGTATCAATATGATCTCCATGGACGATGATGGCAATATGATATTTGCAGTATATGGCTATATGAACCGTGGTGCTCATGAAGGAAAGCTGGGAATCAGTCTGTGTTCTTACGATGCAGCAGAGCAGGAGGTTACGGAGCTGGTATTTGCAGAATGTAATGAACCATATGCAGCCATGAAAGATGAAGTGTCCAGACTGACCTATTATGATGGAACAAACTTTTATTTTATGCTTGGCAACAAGGTGAACTGTATTAACGTGGAAGCAAAACAGTTATCCTATTATGTAGATCATGTATCGCTCGATCATGTATATGTATCCGATGATATGCAGGTAATGGCATATGATTCATCGGATCAGGCAGCCGATAATGCGACATTGACGCTGGTTAATTTTGCAACCGGACAGACCTATACGCTGGATGCGGGAGCAGGAAAGAGTCTGGTCTGCTATGGATTTAAGAACCGGGATCTGATATATGGGATCTGTAATACGGCTGACAGTGATATTTCTATAGATAAAGATTCCTTTGCAAAAAAGAATCTGAGTGAAAAGGTATACAGCCGGATCCCATCATACAAATTATTTATCGTGGATGAAAATGGAAACCAGATCAAAGAATATCAGAAGGACGACAATTATATCATAGATATCAGCGTAGAGGATGATCTGATCTATATGACCAAAGGATCCAAGAAAACAGACAGATTCCGGTTGGCAGAGGATGACTTTATCACCTATAAAGAAAGCGACGATGTAAAACGAGTTGATATCACGACAAAAACAACATCAGGAATTGCGAAGCTGTATTTTACAGTACCGTCAAACATATATCTGACCTATATTCCGTATCTGAATATCACAAAGAACACGGTGGGAGATCGTTCATCAGATATGCTGATCACGGTAGAAGATGAATATGCAGGCTATATGGTATATGATAATCTGGGACTGACCGGAATCTATGAAAAGGCAGGAGATGCAATCAACCGGGCAACGCAGATCGCAGGTATTGTTGTTTCCAAGGATGGAGAAATCGTATACAGGCAGTCGGAGATGCAGGCTTATAATACGATCGCATCGTCAATCTATCACCAAAGCTCCGGCAGTGTGGATGCATCCTTGTGGGATTGTGTATATATGACACTGATCTATGAGGGTGTGACTGATCTCACATATGAAGATATGAAAGCATCCGGTACAGATCCGGTACAGGTGCTGACAGAGCTTGGAAAATATCCGGGAGCAGATATTTCAGGAATCTCGCTGGATCTGGTATTTGGATATATCAGTAATGGTATTCCGGTTATCAGTCGTATCAATGATGGAAGATATGTAATGGTCGTAAGCTATAACAGTGAAGCGGTTCGTTATTATGATCCGGTACTGGATACAGAAGTCCGGGTATCAAGAAAAGAATATGAAGCTGCCATGAGTCAGGGAAATAATGAACTGTATTCCTATGTTCAGGAGTAGAAATAAAAAGATATACAGAAAAACAGATCCGTCGGAGGACATCATTGTTTTTCTGTATAAGACAAAAAGAAAAGCTGCCGATTCCGGCAGCTTTTCTATATTATGATAACAACGTTCTGTGTGGATTACTCCTCTGAAATTGTTCCAACAGGACATGAACCTGCACATGCACCACATGAAATACACTGTGAACCATCAATAACGAAAACACCACCGTTATCGCTAATAGCTCCAACAGGGCATGAACCTGCACATGAACCACAACCGATACATGAATCACCAATTACGAATGCCATATGATTGTCCTCCTTTTAGTAATAATAATCACATCTCGTTACCTATTTTAAATCAAAAAGTTTCTTATATCAAGTGAATTGAGATGATTTGTAAAAAATTAGTTCCTGCTAACTTGAGTCTGCCTATCTTTTTCCTATAAAGGGATAGACATTTAAAAATGTGTATACTATAATGGTGAAGATATTTTTAAAATCGAAAAATGTCATATCAGATTAAGAAAGATTATAGGAAACAGGAGGAAATATACACATGGCAAAGATCAGTAAAGATATGCTTATAAATGATATTTTAGCAGTAGATGCAGGAAATGCAGCAATTCTTATGGCAGCAGGTATGCATTGTATCGGATGTCTTGCAGCAGCAGGTGAAACTCTTGAGGAAGCAGCAGCCGTTCATGGTCTGGATCCGGTAGAGCTTGAACTTGAGATCAATGACTACCTTGCAAAGAAAGAAGAACAGGCACAGGCATAATTCATATAGAATATGTATCTGGCCAGACGAAAAATACGGCGGAATCCAATGAAAAAAAGGATCCGCCGTATTTGTTTTGTCAAATCAGTTTTCTTAAAAATTACAGAGCAGACAGAGTCTGAACTGCTTCCTCTTCAATGATCGTTTTAAAATGCTCTTTGAAATGATATGGCATGGCATCTGTTATTTTCTGTGCTGTGCCGTATTCTCCAAGAATGTAACATACCCGGTTGAATTCGGGAATAGTATTCTTATCATTTGTAAATAACAGATAAAAACGTTTATTAACCGGATTCTTATAGAGTGTGTTGCTGCTGAAGTAAAAACTTGCAACCTGTTTGGATGCGTTGATAACGGTATTTAACGAGTCGAATACAAGCAGTCTCGTTAAAGTCTGTGGAGCATCCTCTTCCTGTTGTGTCTGTTTTACAGGTGCTTTTGCGCTGGATGGAATATCGGTTGAAATCTCGATATTCTTACCTGCAAGACCTGTCAGATTATTTACAAAACCTTCCAGAGCATTAAAAATTGCCTCCGGAATCTGGGATTCATCGCCATTTATACCGATATCGATATGACCGGATATTACATTATCATCAGATGGGGGATAGTCCTCATCTTCGTATTCATCATCCATATCATCGTCATAATCGGTGTCGCCATCGTCATTATTTCTGGTAAATCTGGAAAAACGTGTATCCAATTCTTCCGGATCTTCTACCTTTGTGACAATTAAAATAAGACAATCTGATGAAATCGGTATAGCTTCGATCATCAGTGGTATATCATCAACCTCAAATCCGAGTTCGTTTGATGCCTGCTGCATCATCTCACGAAACAGTTCTTTTGCTTTTGGAGATCCATAAGCCAGCTCGGAAATCTTTAATTGTTTGTCTGCTAAATCTGCTTTATTCAAAGTACATCTGATCTGATTTTCACTTAAGCGTTCAATCTTCAATAGAATCACCCCATTTCTGATAGAATACCCATGAAGGGTAGAAAATAAGTCATACAATTGTGTATTAAAACGCACCTATAGTTTACCATATTTAACTGACAAGTAAATAGGATATAATGTGAAAAATTCAAAAATAATTTATAAAATCCTGTCGAATATGAATAAAAAATAATTCCACAGTATAAATTATGTATATATGGATCAGAATGTGAAAATGAGCAGAATAGGACAGAAAATATCAGAAAAGATTAATTTTTCATAAAGTGATTGGCAGGCGTACAAATATAATGTAATATAAGAGCAGACATCTTATGAACCCTTCATCGGTTCGCTGCAGACAGATTCCGGTCTGCATAATTCCGTTTCTGGCAGACAGATATTGCTTATTACATATAGATATGAAAAGAAACACGAAAACAATGGTGTATTTGTGCCATTGGTTTGTATATAAGATTAATATTGACACATCACAGCACGAATATGTAAAAAAGCAAATGGGAATAAAATGAAAAAATGTATCGATAAAAAAGAACCGTTACATTCATGCACAAAATAACAGTGGCAGGGGTTACAGCCCCCTGCCTATTCTGTGCCCGCCTGGATATGATTAACAAGCCCATCTGCGATCGCAGCGGCAACCTGTTTTTGATAGTCTGGAGTATTTAAACTGCTGCATTCATCCGGATTACTTAAAAAGCCACATTCAACGATAACAGCAGGACAGGGGCTTTTTTTCAGAATAAGATAGTCCAGATTACCTTTGACCGGACGCTCATTATCAGAATCGAGGATCGCATGGATCGAGGCCTGGATTGATTTTGCAAGCTGTTCACCGTCTGAAGAATTCGCATAGTAAAAAACCTGAGCTCCATGTACGGAAGAATCAGAAAAGCTGTTCTGATGGATACTGATAAAAAAGTCGGAGTTATGGGATGCCACAATCTCAATCCGATGATTCAGATCGGATGTCTTTAAGCTTTCGGCAGTTTCTGTATTCAGTGAGGAGTCATCCGTTCTGGTCATATAGACTTCAAAACCGAGAGAATCCAGAATCTCTTGCAGATAAGAAGCAATCTGAAGATTAATGTCCTTCTCCTTTGAATCGTTAATTCCTATTTTCCCAGGATCGTATCCGCCATGTCCGGCATCGAGTGTGATAATATAGCCGGAAAATGCAGTTTCTGTGGTGTCACTTTGTGTTTCGTCATTTGGATCAGACTCTGAATCTCTGACACCCGGCAGCGTGGCTTTATTATCCAGATCGGACTGAGGTGATTTTGACGATATTGGATACAATAGCAAAAATACAGAAAGAGAGCAGATAAATACAAGGAGTAGAAGAAGATAACGATTTAGTTTTGGAATAAGAGACCGGAGTTCAGGTTTCATAAAAGGATCACCTGTCAGAATTCTTCTTTCTATAAATATGCAGAAACATTCCGGTCAATGCCTGTGGATTTTGTTGACATTCCGCATACAAGGCTATAAGATAAACTATGTATGTTCTATATTGGATCTGCTCGGACGTGTCTTTAAATGTCCGATCAGGGGGAAATTCGGTGAGAATCCGGTGCAACCGCCATTACTGTGTTAAGATCATAAGATGGTCTTTCAGTCAGAATACCCGCAGATTTATTCTACATACAGCTTTTGGGCGAGGGAAAAGCAAGATTTAATTCCCAGCTTATAAAAAATATACAATAGAAGAAAGGAATCGAAACGAATGAAACGAATCAGGACACTGGTGCTTTCGTTTTTATTTGCGTGCGCAGTTTTATTCGTGCCATTTGCAGTAAATGCAGGTTATGGTATTCAGAATGTTGCGGCAGCGGAAGAAGATGAAAGTACGACCGATTATAGCACAAAATATGTTGTGCTGTCTCTTGAGGGCTTTACGATCGGACAGGGATTTTATATCACACCGACTCGTATGTCTTATGAAGAGATTGGAAATGTCTGGAAACAGGAAGGGATAGACATTGATCTGTCTAAATTGACCGTTTCACAGGCAACTTATGCATTTTTCAAGAAAGCAGGACTTCAGACAGAGCCTGCAGGATCAAGTGCCTATAATGACAGCAACTTTTATCTGGCAAATATCAAAGGCATTGATAAAGGAACTGTAAAAGTTCCAACAGCACTCTTGGATGCATATAAGACACGTAACAATGGAAATGATCTGGAACTGGAGGAGAAGACAGGTACAGACCTTGCAGAACATGATTACACATCATGGTCCGGCTGGATGATCACAGTTGATAATGTGCCTTGCAATACAAGCGCAGGCGCATATCTTGTAGATCAGGGAACCGGAGCAAATACCAATGTTCTCCGTTGGCAGTTTACACTTGCCGGTTATGGAGCAGATATTGGATGTGGATTTGAAGGCTATGAAGCATATTATGTAACCCAAGACAAGACAGAGTTATATACACTTTATGCAGAGAATGAAGAAGAGATCGCAAAGGATGCCTCATTAAATGCGGAACTTCAGGCAGTTATGGCAGATCTGGATGCATCAGCAGATGATGTGGCAGCTGCTGTAAAGAAGATCAAAGCATTAGGAGAAAAACAGGTATCGATCAAGATGAACAGCAGTGTTCCATATATGACACTTACAGATGCAGATGGAAATACAGTGGCGGCTGGAGATCCGGATAGTAATTATGTATACACAGTGAAGCTTGCAGAAGGTACTTATCGCTTATCAACATATAAAATGAGTGGTATTAATAAAGTTGATATGGGTTCAATTGATCTGATCGTAACCGATGAAGCAGAGCAGTCATATGCAGTATATAGTCTGTCAGGTATTGCATGTACAAATAAGGATGCCAGCAGTGGAAAATTTTGGCAAGAAGGAGAAGATTTTACTTTTAATGTAAAGGTAGTATCTCCAGATAATGTTGATCGTCATGCTACACTTGGTTTGATGCAGGCGGAAACAAGTCAGAAAGCAGCTCAGTATGCAGTGCCTTTTTATTATGCGGATATGGTATCTGTAACTGTAACACCTGAGGGAGACCATGCACAGAATTATATAGAAAAGACAGTTTCAAAAACACTTACAGCAAACAGTTCATATGGGTATTCGATCAGTGCACCGGAAGCCAGAAAAGTAAGTGTGACATTCCCGGAAGGAGCAGAGCTTAGACTGGGAACATTGTCTACATATTATATTTATAAAGATGAACCGGGAACAAAGATAGAAGCCAAAGAGCCGGGATATGAGACATATGAATTTACGGTCGGAGCTGGTATTACATATTACTATCGTGTGACAGGTGCCGGTGGTGTTACCTACTGGGATTGGTTCTCTACCAATAAAGATGCAGATTATATGGTTAGTAAGGCGGATATGTATATCGGGGATGACTCTTTTAATCCGGATACTATATATCATGATATGTCTCAGAATAAGTATGATGTAGCAGATATTTATCTTACATCAGATGAACATGGATACCTTTCTATGAAGAAGGGTGAGACATACAGTCTGGAATGTTTCCGTAATTGGCAGGCGATCGAAGGTACTTCGAATGCTAAGAGTGCAGAACCGGATTATCATTACACGGTTATTGATGAGAATGGAAATCCATCAAATGATGTGATCACAGTTACACCGGGAGCACATTCAGAAATAGCGGAGATTCAGGCGAAATCCGAAGGAACAGCAATTCTGCTTGTGACCTACGATGCACAGATTAATATGCAGGGATATACGAAGTATACCAAGTTTAGTGCAATATGGCCTGAAAACACCGGTGTTGTAGTGGTTACTGTTGATAAGGATGGCACAGCTATTCAGACCAACATGACCATAAATGAAGGTAAAAATAAAAAAGAGGAAAAAGTAACTGGCGACAGACTGGATGCACAGTTGGATGTTCTTTATTATGAGGCAGGAACAGACGGAGCTGAGTATACATTTACACCGGAGAGTGGAGTATCCGTATCTGTCCTTCGTCCGGAGATCATAGACAATAAGCTGACATACGGCGGATTTTCTGCAAAGAACATCACAAGAAATTCAGATGGCAGTTATACAGTCGCAGGGCTTACAGAAGGACCAAATATTGTTAAAGTTACAAAGAATGGTGTCAGTACTTATCAGGTGATACGTGCAAAAGAAGTTGCAGTATCATACAAATATAAAGATGCAGATGGAAATGAAATAACCGCAGATGAATTGACAGCGGGTGATTCCATTGAGATCAGCTATGGAGAAAGAAGTGAAGACGGTAAGCGTTCTTATAATGGCTTATACAATCCTGCCAGTAAATTAGCAGGTGTGTATAATATGGATGCAGCAATCTGCTTTTTTGACACAACAGGAACAGAATATGTTGGAAAACTAAACCAGTATATGTTTGCATCAACACCGGCTTCACAGACGATTACGGTTACGATCCCGACTTATTTTGCAGGTGATACATTCCGTCTGACAGGATGTCTGAAAAACGGAATAGGTGGATGGAGTGCTTATGGTTCACCATACGGTTCTCATCGGGCAGTTCGCCATGACACAGGTGTACCGGTACAGATGGCAGCCAGCCGTCATACCGCTTATATGTGTAATCTTCCGGATGTAGAATTCAAGCTTGTAGCTTCTGATTTCGTACCGGTAACATTGAATATAACAGACAGTCAGACGAAAAAACCGGTTACAGATTATACAATTCAGATCTTAGATGAAGATAAGAAAGAAACAAAAGTAACGGATGGAGTTTTCAAGGGATTTGTAGGAAAAACATATTCATATGTCATTTGTGCATCAGGTTATATATATAAGACAGGAACGATTGAGATTCCGGAGGATACAGACAGTATTACAAAGACGATCCGTCTGACACCTGCCGATGCTCAGGCGTGGGATGGACAGACTATGACTGAACCGAAACAGTCAGATGGTGTATACCAGATTGGAACCGGAGCAGAACTTTACTGGTTCGCAAATGAAGTAAAGACAAAATACACGATCAATGCGGTTCTGACTGCAGATATCGATCTTGCAGGATATAAGTGGATCCCTGTCAAACCGAATAGTTCAAGTTATGGTTATGCAGGAACATTTGATGGACAGGGGCATACAGTCAAGAATCTGTATGTGGACAATGTTCAGGATGCAGGTTTATTCGGATCAGTAACAGGTCAGATCAAGAATCTGACAGTAGAAGGAAATATTTCTGCAAGCACAGCAACACATGCCGGCGGAATTGCAGGTATGCTTAAGGAAAATGCAGGAAAAAATGTATTGATCTCAAATTGTGTTTCAAAGGTTAATATCACATTTACAGGAACTTCAAATTATGTTTATGCAGGTGGTATCGTTGGATATTGCGGAGCAAATTCAGATACCAGTACAAATGTGATTGACAACTGTAGCTATTACGGCACGATCACTGCTAAAAATGGCAGTTGCGCAGGTGGTATTCTTGGTGCAATGACAAATAGAAATGTTACAATCAAGAATTCCTCAAATTATGGAACGGTTATAGCAAAGAATAACGTAGGTGGTATTCTTGGTATTCATAATGAAGCCAGTTCAAAAGCACCTGCCGGTAAGATCATTGACTGCTATAATGCCGGTTCAGTATCAGGTCAGACAAATGTAGGTGGAATTGCCGGATGCTTTAAAGGCAAGGCAGCAAACAACGCAGGTGTAGAGATGTCAGGTTGTTATAGTGGCGGAGAAATTCTGAGCACCAGCCAGACAAAGGAACAGACAATATTTACAGGACAGTCAGCATATATGACATTATCTGATTCGGTTTATTCATGTGCAGATGAAGCAAGCAGCACATTTACAGAGGATCAGGCAGTATATGTATCTCCTGCTGATATAGCAGCAGTAAAGAAGCTGACAGCAGAAACAGTTTCAAAGAAAGCTGATAAGGATACGCTGGATCGTATAGCTCCAGTTATCAATGTGCTTGCAAATGTTCCGTTATCAGCAGAAGATCAGACATTTGTAGATCTTTATAAAGAGTTACAGGCAGCGGTTGCTGATCAGAAGCATGTTAAAGTCGGTGTATATGACTATACAGCAACAGCAGCGGGAATTAAGGGTGCATCTGAAAATGGTGTGATCCTTGATGATGTAGAAGTTGATGCAGCGACTGCGGTGGATGCTGTTGAGAAGGTGTTAAAGGAGAACAACATTCCATATGTTCTGGCAGATACAGGATATGGACCATATATGGAATCCATCAATGGACTGACAGTTCAGGCTGAATATACGATGTCAGGATGGATGTTCTCATACAACAAAGATGATTTTTCCAATATGGGCTTATCAGCTACAACGATCCAGGATGGAGATGTATTAGAATTCCACTATCAGCTTACAGGTGGCGATGTTGCATCTGCATATTCAGGTCTTCCAACATTGAAAGAGCTTATAATTGGAAGTAGTCAGATGAACTTTGAGGTATCATCTACATACGATGCTCAGTGGAATCAGATTATTACTTATAGGATGAATGGAGAAGAACTTGCCGGAACCGGTACAGAGAATGATCCATTTATTGTAAACGTAGATTTATTCAAGGACACAGACCTTACAGCTCTGCCAGTCAGCTACAAGACAGAGGCAGATTCACATTATGTAACAGTTGATGGACTTTCCGATGTTATGGATCTGACAGATGGAGTGCTGTGTCATGTAACATCCGGAGCAGGAAGAACTGCATGGTACAAGATCACTGCGACAGCAGAGACAGAAAAGGCATTGACAGATGCAAATACAAAGGTAGTAGTTGCAGATGCAGTTTATACCGGAGAAGAATTAAAACCGGAAGTAAAGGTATATGTAAACGGTAATCTGATAACAGAAGAAAACTATGATGTCGTATTTGAAAATGCGCAGAATGCCGGAATAGCTACTTGTACGGTAACAGGTAAGGGCGAATTCTCCGGACAGGTTCAGACAACCTTCGAGATTAAGAAAGCAGAACAGCAGATCACAAATGTACCGGAAGACCGGAAGGTCGTATACGGACAGCAGACAGATATCGAAGTTGCAGCAGAAGCAAAGACAACTCCTGTATTATCATCTGATAAAGAAGATGTTATATCAGTAACAGAAGATGGCAAGCTTCAGATCAATGGTGTCGGAACAGCAGTTATTACAATTACAGCACCGGAGAGTGACAATTATCTGGCAGCTACAGCTTCCTTTAAGGTTACAGTTATGGGAGATCTGAGCAAGGCAACAATTGCTCCGGTTGCTTCTGTAGAATATACCGGAAAGGTGATCGTACCGGAACTTACAATCACAGATGGCACATATCAGCTTGTAAAGGATGTTGATTATACGGTTTCAGGACAGCGTGTATCTGTCGGAAAGGCTACAGCAACGATTCGTGGAATCGATGGAAGATATGCAGGTTCACAGACAGTTACATTTGAAATTGTGAAGGCAAAACAGGAAATCCAGGTTGCATCTAAGAGCATAAAGGTAACAGAAGGTACAGATCCGTTTGTTCTTGCAGCCGATGGTCATGGTACATTGACATTCGTTTCATCGGCACCTGCAGTTGCAGAGATCGATGATACAGGTCTTGTAACAGTAAAGGCAGCAGGATTTACAGATATTACGATCAAGACTGCCGGAACAGCAAATTACGAAGCTGCAGAAACAGTAGTTCGTCTGACTGTTAAGAAAAAGGCGGATACAGAAGATCCTGATAAGACAACAGAAGATTCTTCTGATTCAACTACAGAAGAACCGACAACAGAGAAACCAAGTACAGAAGAGCCAACTACAGAGACTCCGGATCAGAAGGTTACACTGACTGCCAAAAACACTGTTGTAACAGTTCCAAGTGTTACATATACAGGTAAGGCACAGAAACCGGCTGTAAAGGTTACAGTATCCGGCAAGGCATTATCAACCGATGATTATTCTGTAGCATATTCAAATAACAAGAATGCAGGAATCGCAAAGGTAGTTATTACCGGTAAGGGCAACTATGCCGGTAAAGTAGAAAGCACATTTGTGATCAAGAAAGCATCACAGACGATCCAGAAGCAGACAGTATATGCATACAGTAAGTATGTGAAGATGAAGGCTTCTGCAAAGGGCAAGGTTACTTATACATCTTCTAATAAGAAGATCGCAACTGTAAATAAGAAGACCGGCTTTGTTACCGCAAAGAAGCCAGGTAAGGTACAGATCAAAGTAACAGCCGCAGCAACAGCAAATTACAAGAAGAGTACAGGAACGATCACCTTGATTGTTGTACCTGCAACACCGACTGTAAAGAAGGCTGCTGCATATAAGACCAAGGCAATCAAGGTTTCTTACAAGAAGGTATCAGGTGCAAGTGGTTACCAGATCACATATGCAACAAATAAAGCATTCAAGAATGCAAAGAGTACATATGTAAGCAGCAAGAAGTCAAGTGCTGTGATCAAGAACCTGAAAAAGGGTAAGAAATATTATGTCAAGGTAAGAGCATATAAGAAGATCAATGGAAAGAAGTTCTACAGTGTTTACAGTGGTAAGACATCTGTAAAGACAAAATAATAAAAAAGATACATGAAGCCGTAAGGTGATATGTATTACGGACAAACATTGATCTGTCAGTAAAAGGAATACCGGCTGCTATCCGGAAGCGTTGTGAAACGAACGGATGGCAGCCGGTATTTGCAATATACCGGGAAACATTGTATGGTATAGAAGATAATCTATGAAGACAGATACAGCATATAGCTGTAGGGAAATACAGGAAAGAGGAAAGCTGATTATGGCAGAAAACGATCTGACAAAAGAAAACTGTATGGAAATGCTGCGTGATGCATATAAACAACTGGAACGGTATCCGAAAAAATCAGACTTCACGGTGGAAGAGGTTGCTGCGGTCAAATCCTATTTTGGCCCCTGGCCAAGGGCACTGGAAGCGTGTGGAATACTGCCGGATCGTTCGGCGGAACGGGAGGCAGCAAAGCTGCAGAAACGGATTGCTGCGAAAAGGCGGCAGACACAGTATAAGCTGGAACGTCAGGGCAGATTAAAAGAGCAGACAGATGATAAGAAACAATGAAAAACTCCAGATGCCGGGAAACGCATCTGGAGCTAGTCTGAAATATGAGGGGGCTCAAGAAATCACAGGATGGTACCTTTGAGCAAAATGGCAACAAACAAAATAAAACAACATGTGGCAAAGATACCAAACTTAACTTTGAGATAATTGCAGCGTGTAAAAGACCTCTCTGTCTTAAAAAATGTGCTGCGCTCAATCCTGTTCTGTTCTCTGCTTGAATACTTCATAAGCACCATCCCTTGTCTTGATGATGTTACTATAAAGGATGGATGCATCATAATTTGCAAAAAAATGCATCTATTCTGCATATTTCTTCTAAAGAAGTATTAAGCATCTGTTAATTATAAAAATATCGATTCATCTGGTAGAAGAACAATCCGTTTTTCATATAAAAGTTGTATTCTTCTGTTGTATCGGCTTCTAATTCCATACTAATCTCAGTAGTGTAAGTATAATAGGTATGAGCGGTCAGAGGTGTTCCTGTCAGCTTTTCAAATAACTGCAGATCAGAATCCGGTATCTCTGTTGGAGTCATACCTGCACCGTTTCCGGATCCTTTCTCAAAGCTGAGCTCATAATAAGAGACTAATATATCGTATAGAGTGTCAAAACAAGTGTCACTGAACGTAGTTGAATTACCGACATGGCTTCCTAAAAAGTTATACAGTGGAAGTATATAATCATTGTAATATTCCAGTTCTACCAGACTTTCTTTATTATAGAAAGTGTTAGAATTAGGGTCCAGATTCATTGTAAATGTAATCAGTTTGTTCGTGTCATAATCCAGAAAACAATTCATTTCAAATCCAAAATAGTAGATATTAACCACCCATATCGTAAAACTGCGGTAAGAATTTTCGTCTGACGTTGCAAGATATTTGGATATATACATCTCATAGATACCATTTACAGTGAAATCACAGGAGAAATAATCAGAGAAATACGATGTCAGTTCATTTACGGTTACATCATGGATCTCACTGTAGGAATGTTTGTCCGTATAATCAAAGTTTAGATCGGTGTAATAACATTCTCCGTTTATGATGTTGATCTTCTCAAGCAGTGTCAGTTTATTTGTTACATCGAGATTGTTCGGACTGATCTCATGGCTGGATACGGAATTCAATGTTTTCCTGTCCTGAATACGAAAATACAGATTCGAGGCAATGATACAGATCACAAAAATTGCAATGCATATTATAAACCAGAGAAGATTCTTGTATAGGAAATGAAGAATACCGCGTGCTTTTCCGGTATGTTCGACAGAGGGAACAGTACCTTCTTCACTCTCATTTATCATATCATTTACTTCTGATTCAGAGATATCATCGTCTTCCTTATGGGCAGCGGTCAGTTCATAGGAAGCAATGACAGATTCTTTATTTTCTTCGTTACTCATGATGTGCCGCCTCCTTTATATTTGGTAATGTAATAGTGACAACCGTACCGCGTCCGACGGCACTCTTGTATTTGATCTTAGCCTGATGGATCTCTGCAATCTTGCTGCAAATAGCAAGTCCGAGTCCGGCTCCGCCCTGCGCACGGGATCTGGATTTGTCGATTCGGTAGAAAGCTTCACTGATTCGTGTGATTTCTTCCGGTGGCATTCCCCGTCCGTTATCTTTGATAATGATTACATAATTATCATCCCTTACAGTTCCGGCTACATGGATAAGACCATTGTCGTCGATCGCTTTTCTGGCGTTATCAATGATATTGATGATCAGAGATTGAAAGAGGTCGATGTCCATCATACAGCAGCCCTTTCGGCAGCTTGACTTTAATGTGATATGTTCCTTTGCCAGCTCCGGCTTCATAACATTGATCACATTCTGGATCGCGAGGGAAGGATCGGTCGGTGTTAATATGGTTTCCTGATTTTTTACAACCAGAAGATCCAGTAATTTTAAAGATAAGCTCTCCAGACGTTTTCCTTCTGAGAAGATATAGTTGGCTGCTTCATTTGTTTCGTCTTCACTCATATTCTGGCTTCGCAGAAGATCGGCATAACCGATGATCGAAGTCATTGGGGTCTTTAATTCATGTGCGAAGCTTCCCATAAACTGTTCCTGTTTTTCCATAGAGAAATGAAGTTCTGAGATGTTATCTTCGATAGTATCTGCCATGTTGTTGAAATCATTTGCGAGTGCCTCGATCTCATCGCCGGAGTGGATGTGCAGACGGGCAGAGTAATCACCGTGGGAGATATGCTGCGCAAGTGATGATAATTTTTCCAACGGCTTTGTAAGCAGGCTGGCTGCGATCATGGATGTGATACTTCCGACAACGAAGATCGCGATCAACAGCAGACGGAATGTATTCTGTTCCTGCGCACGAGCAGCATACACGGAAGTGATGTCATAGACAATGTCCATCTGTGAGATGTCCAGATTTTCTGTATTGATATCCATGGAACTGCATAATTGCAGATAGTAGTTATTATTTTCTCTCCAAATGATCGAATTACAGGTATTTTCATCCGATGGTTTCATTTCTTTATATGTAAAGGATGAATTCATGATGCTTACGACTTCCATATCCGAATTTCGAAGAATGATATTCTTACGGTTGGAGTTTCCCTGAGCTGAAAGCTGGTTAATGATATTAGACATGTCGATATAAGATGATACAGAATTTGTATCAACAGCAATCAGCAGAGTACTCTGAATACTCTCATAATTTTGCAGGTCACTGTCGATGGTGGAAGATAACGAGGTTTTGAATGATCGGTGGATCAGCATGGTTCCTCCGAGACCGAAGGACAGTCCCAGAAGTGCAACCATACATAATACAAGTTTATGCTTAAATTTCATAGAAACTCCTTTTTAAATCTCCAGACGGTATCCGATCTTGTTGATGGTCTTTAAGCAGTCTTCCAGTCCGAGTTTTTTTCGCATACGTTGGACATGAAGAGCAACCGTCCGGCTGTCACAAGGATAGTCACCACCCCAGATACGCTCATATATCGTTTCACGATAGAGCGCAACTCCCGGATTTTGTGCAAATAACAATAACAGCTCATATTCTTTGTTCGTCAGTGGAATCTCTTTTCCATTTTTTGTGACGCTCATCGCAACTGTATCAATAACAAGATCGCGGACGGTGATCGTTGTATTCAGCTTATTATATCTCCGGAGAACAACTTCAATCCTTGCAAGAAGCTCAACAATCTCAAATGGTTTTACAATATAATCCTCGGCTCCCATCTTCAGACCCATGACACGGTCGTTCAGGGAGTTTTTTGCTGTAATAAAGATAACCGGTATTTTTAATGGTTTGATATATTCAAGAACATCATAGCCGGATGCACCCGGAAGCATGATGTCGAGCAGAACCAGATCAAAAGGGGTTTCTTCCAGTATGTCTGCGGCAGCAAGTCCGTCATAAATACAGGTACAGGAATAGCCTGCCTTTGTCAGACTCATTTTGATCAGGTTTGCAATAGGTTTTTCGTCTTCAACTACTAGTATATTAATCATAGATATAACCTCCAAAGGGGTTCGCCTTCCAATGACCCCATACCTTGTAATTCTACTATATTTTACAAAAACTTGAAAGAGAATAATGCCGAAAAAAAGAGATTTAAGGTTTCGCCCGGCTCCTCCCGGTTGTGTATTGCCCCGCTTCATGTCTGCCCCTTCCGGCTGGATTCTTTGCATATAAACTCGCATATTTTCTATGAATTGTACCTGTCTTATTTGCTCATGCTCCTGCGCAAACTCGCCTTCGGCTCAAACATGCACCCGCATTCGCTGGCAAGGTACAAGTTCATAACGAAAATATTGCTTTATGTTTATATGCAAAGAATCCAGCCGGGAGGGGCAGACATGAAGCGGGGTAATATACAGCCGGTAGTGGGCAGGTGCGAGGACAAGCCGGGCGTGGCAATGCGGAACATTGGGTAGTTCACAAGATGTTATTTAGATGGTATATTAATAAGGAATTGGATGAAAAACGAACACGCTATGTGTTTTATAGAAAAGGGCAATATTTCTTAATAAAGGACAATGATGAATTATGACAAAGGATGAACTTCAGAGATTGGAACATAAGATAATGGATGGATATCGTATCAGCAGGGAGGAAGCAGAGCGGCTTATCGATGCAGATCTGTCAGAACTTTCTGAAGCGGCAGACCGGATCCGACTGCATTTCTGTGGAAATGTCTGCGATGTCTGTTCTGTGGCGGCTGTTAAGGTTGGACAGTGCGGTGAGGACTGTCTGTACTGCGCACAGTCAACCAGAGCAAAGGAGAAGGTCCCGGCGGAATGTGTACTGGGTGAGCAGATCCTGACCGATATAGCGGTTCAGGATAAGAGCCGTGGTTCTTACCGGTACGGGCTTGTATCTGTTGGACGGCGGCTGTCGAAACGGGAGGTAGCACTGGCAGTTCAGAATGTGGAGGATATCAGGAAGACAGCAGATATCCATGTCTGCGCATCTCTTGGTATGCTGGATGAGGAGGATTTCATAAAGCTTCATGAAGCTGGTATGACAATGGTTCATAATAACATGGAAGCATCGGATGCGTTCTTTAAGACCTTGTGCACGACGCATACATCAGATGATAAGAGAAAGAGTATCCGTGCAGCCAAGGCGGCTGGTATGAAAGTGTGCAGTGGTGGACTGATCGGACTGGGAGAGACACTTTTGGATCGGATCGATCTGGCATTTTCGTTAAGAGAGCTGGATGTGGACTCGGTTCCGATCAATATGCTGAATCCGATTCCGGGAACGTATTTTGAACATCAGGAGCCGATGAAGCAGGAGGAGTTTCTCCGGACGGTGGCTGTTTTTCGTTTTATCCTTCCGGATACCTTTATCCGTCTGGCGGCAGGCAGAGCCTATTTGCCGGATAATGGCAAGGCAGCTCTTCGTGCCGGGGCAAATGCCGTGATCAGCGGTGACTTTCTGACAACGACCGGAATCACATTTGAAACTGACCTGCAGATGATCCGTGAACAGGGATACGAGATTGGAGCACCAGAGCCCGGCACCCGCATGGACTTTTAAAATGAAACTACCGGTTGTTGAATTTTCTGAGAGAAACATATATTATGAATATGATTGGAACATAGAATCAGGTTTAAATGTGATCAGGAAAATTATTTAGATATATTTAATTGAAAATCAGGCGATTTTAATAATATAGAAAGAAAGAGGTACAATATGAATATTTATGACAGAATGATGGCGATAGGAACAAAGATGACAGAGATGGATGCATCGACATATCAGGGAGCATTTATCGGCAAGATCTCATATATGGCAGAGAAGGAACAGGCTGGACAGGCAGACAGTATCCGCTATGAATTCGGGGCTGTAAAGGAGAATGCATTTATGTACATCCTTCCGATCCTCGGTTATGTGGATGGTGTAGAGACACCGGTAGAGAAATTTACCGTGACACTTGTAAAGCCATCCGATAAAGAGAAGGAATTGAAGCGCGTAGAGGCTGCATCATATGATAATGCAGAGGAGTTCCACACATTTTCAAAAGAAGAGGTTTACAGCTTCAGCAAGGAGACAGGTGATCAGAATAAGATTCATCTGACCGATCATCCGGTTGTTCAGGGTATGTTGCTTCTTCGCACAGCGGCTGTAAAATCAGAGGACGTATCCAGAATTGATGTTAAATTTGTAGAGCCATCTTATGCAGAAGAAGAGTTAAAGTGGGCATTTGACGGAAGAGATCATGTGCTGTTCGCAGATGGTTATGTAAAAGCGACGTTCCGTATCAAATAATTGCTGGCATGGAGGGTGTATGAAGGTAAATAAATTCAGCCTGACGTATCTGGCTGGGATGGTTATGATCCTGATATCCGGATGTTTCCCATTCCTGGGATACCGGTTTACTATGAAGGATTATCAGGATGTAAAGGAATGGTTTCCGCTTTTAAATCTGAAAAAGCTTGCAGACCGTTATCAGGCGATGGGAGATATCAATCTGTTTGTCCGGATATTGCCTTATCTGGCAATCCTTACCGGGATAGCGGGAATTGTACTGGTTGTGATCTATCTGCGTGGAGACCGGGATACCTGGGACATCTTCAATCTGATGTTTTTTATACCGGCTGTTCTTTCCGGTATTGAATTATTCCTGCTGACACACAGTAAGACGATTCGGGCGATTCATGGGATTATGGAAGAAACAACACGCAGTATGCAGGAAAATGGCTATAAAGGCTTTGCAGGATACCGGATGGGCTTCTATCTGTTTCTGGCAGGTATCATTATCAGTCTGGTCAGTGCGGTGTGTTTCTTTGCACTGGATCGTGAATAAAATAGAACAGGGGTGTGAGAAATGGCAAATGAGAAGATCCTGTTAGTTGAGGATGATTTTGCTTTGGCAATGGGGACGGAATATACATTAAAGACAGAGCATTATGAAGTGGTGCATGCTTCGGATCTTAAGACTGCGAGAAAGTGTCTGCAGCCGGATATCGATCTGGTGCTGCTTGATGTTATGCTGCCGGATGGAAATGGTTATGATTTCTGCAGAGAGATCCGTGAGGCAGATAATTATGTTCCGGTCATATTTCTTACAGCAGTATCAGATGAAGTGAATCTGGTACAGGGACTGGAGCTTGGTGCAGATGATTATATAGCAAAACCATATCGGGTAAAGGAACTGCTGACACGGATCTCTGTGATCCTGAGAAGACAGCGGTATAACAATATCAAAAAAACAGATTTGGAAAATGAAGCAGGAGAAGATTTCATTTTCGGACACACCAGACTAGATAATAAACAGTATAAGATCTACCGGAATGAACGGAATATCGACAGTACACCAAGTGAATTTCGTTTGCTTCGGGAACTGACGCTTCATGAGAATCAGGTTATGACACGGAGACAGTTGATCGAACGGTTGTGGGATGTCGATGAGTCATTTGTGGATGATAATACCTTGTCGGTATATATCAAACGATTGAGAGATAAGCTGGAAGAGGATTCGGCATATATCCGTACTGTCCGGGGGATTGGTTATATGTTTGTTCCGGACTCAGCAAATAAGTAAAAACAGTAATAGAAATAAACGGCAGGAGTGCTTGGAATGCATTCCTGCCGTTTGCTATATATGGTTATTACTTATTTCAATTTTACATAAGCGGCTGAAACATAGCCGTTGTAGGTTCTGCCGTCCTTTGTGAAGGAAATCTGATACCAGTCCTGATATAAGCCTTTGAGTGTAAGCTCTGTTCCATAAGAAACTGTCTGAATAATATCATATCCGGTTCCGGGACCTTTTCTTACATTTAAGACACTGCATATAACCCGCATCTTCTGGCTGCCTTTCTTGCTAGCGGTAAGTGCAGATCTGGTTCCCTTGTAAGCCTTTCCATTTGACTTGTTGTAGGCAACGATGCAATAGCTGTATTTGGATGATCCGGCTTCATTGATAATATAGGAAGAAGCGGCGGAGTTGGTGATCGTTTTCAGCTTTGTATACTTCTTTGTTTTATTTGTATAACGATAGATATAATACCCATCTGCATCTGTCTGAGCCTTCCATGTCATTAACTGCTTGGAACCGTAGCTGTTTACAGCTACTCCTGTTACCTTTTTCGGTGGGATCTTAACGGTTATCGTAGCTGCATCACTGATCGAAGTAGCACCGTTTCCGCGGTAATAGGTTTTAACCTTGAATTTATAGGTTCCGTTTGCGGACAGTCCCTTCTGTGTCCAGGAAGTCTTATCGGAAGATAATTTTGCAATCCGTTTCCAGGAAGAACCTGTGGTTCCGTTTTTCATATAAACAAGATAACCTGAAATATTCTTAGAAGATTTCCAGGAAATACTTACAGAGTTATTCTTGGATGGGATAACGGACACGCTTCTGGCATTTGCTGGTTTTGTCATAATAGATACTGTTTTGGAACGATCTGTACGGACATTGTTGCCGGATTTCTTGTAGTAAGCAACAACACAGTATTTGTAAATGGTATTGCCACTTAATTTTTTATCTGTATATGAGGTTGTGTTTTTATTTGTGATCGTTTTAACGCGTACCCATTTACCATTGTCGTTTAAACGGTAAACGATATAGCCGGCAACATTTATCTGACCATTCCATTTAACGGTTACGGTATTCTTTGTAGAGGAAGCAGTTACACCTGTGGCCTGTCCGGGACGGGTGTTTCCGTTTATGGAAGAGGAGTATTTGAAAAATGCGCGGCGGCTGCCTTCTTCAAAGTAAGCACGCACTTTATAAGTGTAAGTTGTTCCGCTTGCCAGCTTGGTATCTGTGTAAGTATTGTTTTTGGCTCCTTTTACATAAGCAACGGTTTTGTATTTACCGGTTGCCGGATTAAAACGTACGATGTGGTATCCGGAAACTTCGGTCTGCGGAGTCCATTCTAAAGTAAGAGAATCCTTTGCCCGTTTGGCGATTGAAACTTTATCAATATTCTTTTCCTGTGTAGCGGCATGAACGATATTGGACTCTCCACCGTTGTAAGCACCGGAATTTGTTCCGTAGAACGCAAGTACCTTGTAACTGTATAAGGTTTCTACCTCCAGACCCTTGTTTGTAAATGAAGTATTGCTTGCACCGACTGTCGTTCCGACATGCTTATATGTATTTGTGCTCTTGTCAAGACGATAGATCTTATAACCATATACATACGGTACTTTATCCCATTTCAAGGATACCTTCTGCATGGAAGTCGAAGTGATATGCAGATTCTTAACGGCTTCCGGTTTTTTGATGTACCGGAAATTCATATCAACATTACCGCTGATGCCGGCTACAGAGCCGGAAGATGTGTACTGCCAGTAGGAATATTTACCTTCGTAAGATGCATGCACACTGTTGGTTACAGAATCCCATCCCGGATATTGGGCGAGCCAGATCGGGAACCGTTTTGCCAGTACATCTGCATATACATCATCTGTGAGTAAAGATTTATTTGCATAGACCATAGCGGTGTAATTATTCTTCTCTACCTCTTCACAGAAAGCAGTACAGATCGTAGTTGCGGCAGCAGGGCTTAAGTTTGCCCGTGCAAGTCTGCCGGAATGATTGATGTAGTATTCGTAGTCCATAACAACCGGAAGCTTTATGTTATAGCCCTTGATCAGCTTCATGGTGTAGTTGGCCTCTGCTCTTGCTTCGGCCGTTGTGATCGCCTGGGAATAGACATATACGCCGACATCCAGTCCTGCGGCGAGAGCACCTTCGATGTTTTCCTTATATAATGCGTCTGCTTCCAGCACACCGGATTCTGTGGTACGGAGTGCGACACGGATCAGAGCAAAATTAATTCCGTCTGCCTTGACCTTCTTCCAGTCGATATTGCCCTGCCAGCGGGAGATATCAATACCATTTATAATGTCATAGCCCTTGAACTGTGCATCATGGGCATAGATGCTGGTATCAATGGAAGCCAGAGAAGGATTCTTGATGCTGTCAGATTTTTTCTGAAGCTCCTGAATTGCCTGTGGATCTTCTCCGTATTTTTTATTGATAAGGGCAATCTGTTCCTTTGTTAATGAAGAACTGTCAAATGTTCCTGTTTCCACCATTTCATCAATTTCGTCAGCATATGAAATGCTGGATGACTGGGTAGAAACTGTTGTGTACGCATATTGTGACTGCGCATAGGCCTGACCGGCGATCTTAGGTGCGCTGAAGATCGTGAGACCGGCGACAGCACTGCACAATACCGTGGTAATAAGTTTTTTCACGATAAGCAACCTCCAATTTTTATTTATCCTTAACTAATTTATAATATTTTTTTTTCATATAAATGTCAATAATCTGGGGAAATTTAAGAACTATGAAAAAAACAGGTAAAAGATCAGATAAAATCTTTACCAGAAATTTGCACAAAAAAAGCATTTTTGTAGTGCCAAGTCAGTCGATGACGTGTTATAATCAACACGGTAATAAAAAATGAAAGGAACATCATATGGAGAAAAAAACAAGATTTTTTGGGGCATTAGGCGGTATGTTAAAAGGACTGGTCCGCCCGGCAGAATATATTAAGACAGGAAAAAGTGCAACATGGTTTTCCATCCATTTGTTGGTGATCCTTGTATGCGTGATTCTTCCGACGTTAGTATTTTATATGCCGGTCAGCAAGAGAATCGGATATAACCGCCTGGCAGATGCGATCGATGACAGAATTGCATATTTCAGTGTAAGTGAAGACGGATTTTATTGTAAGAAGCAGTATGAATTAAAACGTCCGGGAGAAGCATATATCAGAATCAATTCTACGGATTACGATACGGAATCAGATGAGATCGATGAACTTCTTGAGGTTGGACATTATAAGACAATGGTAGTGGTCAGCAATCAGGAGATTCTGCTGTACAGCGATGATTCACCGACCAGGATCAGTTGGAACAGTGTTTATTCGCACCTGCGTTCGATCGAGAAGCGGGATGTATATGATAAGGATACATTATTAAATCTGACAAGAAAATATGATACTCCGTTATTGATCGGGATTACACTTGTGCTGGCGGTATTGCTGATATTTGTCTACTATGTCGGGACCCTGATATGGGGATTTATCATAAATGCACTCAAGCATGTATTTGGTATCAGTGATGAGATCGGTTTTTCGGATATCGTAAAGGCGTCCACACTTATCAGAACTCCGTGGTTTATAGCGGCGATCCTGATCGCAGGATTTGTATTAAAGGGACAGTTTGTATTTATGTATATTCTGTGTGTGATCATAACATTTGTCTATCTGATCGCAGCAGTCAAATTATATGCAGATGAGATCCTACGGATACCGGAGAAACCGGAAACAAAAGCAGGAGAACAGGAAGATCATGTGCCGGATGAAGAGTATTATGGAGACTGATAATAGTTTCTTAGTATAAAAACAACAAATTAGGAGGCATTATGCGTAAAACTAAAATTATATGTACATTAGGGCCATCAACAGATGATGATGATATTTTGAGAAAGCTTATGATCGAGGGAATGAATGTTGCCCGATTCAACTTTTCACATGGAGATCATGCACAGCATAAACGCAACATGGAACGTATCATGAAGTTCAGAACAGAGCTGAACCTTCCGGTTGCAACACTGCTGGATACAAAGGGACCGGAGATCCGTGTAAAAGATTTCAAAAATGGAAAGATTGAACTGAAGCCGGGGCAGACATTTACACTTACAACCGATGAGGTTGAAGGTGATGAGAAGATGGTTTCAATCACATATAAGAATCTTGTAAATGATGTAAAACCGGGAAATACGATACTGATCGATGACGGTCTGATCGAGATGACGGTAGAGCAGGTATCCGAGAATAAGATCGTCTGTCGTGTAGTAAATGGCGGTCCGGTATCCAATCGCAAGGGCGTAAATGTACCACGCGTAAATCTGTCCATGCCATACATCAGTGAGCAGGATCGTGCAGATATCATATTTGGTATTGAGAATGACTTTGATTTTATTGCAGCGTCCTTTGTAAGAACGGCAGATGATGTATTGGAGATCCGTAAGATTTTAGATGAGCATGGCTGTGATAATATAAATATTATTTCCAAGATCGAGAATATGCAGGGTGTGGAAAATATCGACGAGATCATCCGTGTATCAGATGGTATCATGGTAGCACGTGGCGATATGGGTGTAGAGATTCCGTTAGAGGATGTTCCTGTAATCCAGAAAATGATCATCAAGAAGGTTTACAATGCAGACAAGCAGGTTGTAACAGCAACCCAGATGCTTGATTCCATGATCAAGAACCCAAGACCGACAAGAGCAGAGGCAACAGACGTTGCAAATGCAATCTATGATGGAACCAGCGCGATCATGCTTTCCGGTGAGACAGCCGCAGGCAAGTATCCGGTAGAAGCACTCCATACCATGATTAAGATCGCAGAACGTGCAGAAGAAGATATTGATTATACAAAACGTTTTTATGAGAGAGGAAATATCCAGAATCCGGATATCACCAGCGCAATCTCCCATGCAACCTGTACAACAGCAATCGATCTTGGCGCAGCAGCGATCGTAACCGTAACAAAATCAGGAAAAACAGCCCGCATGATTTCTAAATACAGACCGAAATGTCCGATCATCGGATGTTCACCGGTTGCAAAGGTATGTCGTCAGTTAAATCTGTCATGGGGCGTTCAGCCGCTTCTGATCGCAGAGGAGAATAATACGGATGATCTGTTTGAGCATTCTGTAGAAGCTGCGAAGAGAAATCATTACATCAAGGATGGAGAGATCGTTGTTATCACTGCCGGCGTTCCGCTTGGTGTTGCCGGAACAACCAACCTGATCAAGGTACATGTTGTTGGACATATCCTTGTAAAAGGTACTTCTGTAAACGAGAAGTCGGTATGTGCTCCTTTATGTGTAGCAGAAACAGAAGAAGATCTTCAGAAAAATTATAATCCGGGAGATATTATTGTAATGAAAGAGACCAGCAATAATATCATGGAACAGTTAAAGACTGCATCTGCGATCGTGTGTGAAAAGGATGGGAAAAATTCACATGCTGCGATCGTAGGCCTCAGCCGTGATGTTCCGGTTATCATCGGAGCAAAGAATGCGACCCAGATATTAAAAACAGGTGCCATCGTTACAGTAAAAGCCAAAGATGGAGTAGTTGTTTCTTAAGTTTGTAACAAATGTAATAAATCTTAATTTTAAAAAAACGCTGAAAAACAAGCAAAAACACGGGAATGCCATGTTGACAAGCATTTGAATTGTTGTTATAATGAACCAGAAATGTAACAATTTCGTAACAAATGTTTGATGACATGGCATTTCCATGTCAGGGAGGTAATAAGATGTCCAAAGGAACCAGAAAGATATCCGTTGCGGTAGTAACAGTCAGTCTGGCAGCTACAACGGCATTTGGCGTGATCAAAGCAAATAACATATATGATGATTCAACGATCGGACTCTCATCAGCGCTTGACAGATATGTAGAATCTGTTCAGCTTGAAACGGCTTCAGCCGGAGATGGAAGTACACCGACGGATGCTTCTTCTGAAACAGTTAAGACAGAAACAGCAAAGACTGAGACAAAGAAGACATCAAAAAAGAGTACCAAGAAAGAAGAAAAAACAACAGAAGCTGCGACAGAGGAAACGGGAGCGGCAGAGGAAACCTGTAAGTATCCACAGTTTGAAGGAAAGTGTCTTACAACTGTAACGGATGAGGTTAATATCCGTGCTACAGCAAGTGTAGACGGTGAACTGGTCGGAACACTTGGAGCAAATGGTATTGCCCTTGTAAAGGAAAAAGGTGATACGTGGACAAAGGTTGCATCCGGTAGCTGTGAAGGATACATAAAGAACGATTTCCTTGTATATGGTGACGATGCAGGTGCTTATGCAGAAGAACATTGCAGCAAGTTGGCAACTGTTACAACAGAAACCTTGAATGTACGTGCCGAGGCAGATGCAGACAGTGAATGTCTTACAATGATCCCTGGTGGAGAATCATATTCAGTAATCGGTCAGGCAGATGGCTGGACAGAAGTAAAGGTTGATGATGAGACTGCCGGTTATGTAAGTTCGGATTATGTTGAAATTTCATATAATACAGTAAAGGCTATCTCGGTAGAAGAGGCTGAAGCTGCAAGAGCAGCAGAAGAGGAAGAATTGAGAAGACAACAGGAAGAACAGCAGAAGCAGCAGGAGGAAGAGCAGCAGGCAACAGAAACCCCTACGGAAGCTTCGACGGAGACTCCTACAGAAGCACCAACTGAGACACCAACAGAAGCCCCTACGGAAGCACCAACTGAGGCTCCTACGGAAGCACCTTCTGAGGATCCGGTGCCATCCAGCGGTTCAACTGGTGTAGACCTTGCAAATTATGCATTACAGTTTGTTGGCAATCCTTATGTATATGGCGGTACAAGCCTTACAAATGGTGCTGACTGTTCAGGATTTACATTATCCGTATATGCACACTTTGGAATTTCACTTCCACATTCCGCAACTGCTCAGTCTTATTACGGAACAGAAGTAAGTCTTTCAGAGCTGGAACCGGGTGATCTGTTATTCTACGGAACAGACGGAGATATCGGACATGTTGGAATCTATACAGGTGGCGGCATGATCGTACATGCAAGTACAGAAGCAACAGGAATCAAGACATCTGTATATAATTACAGAACTCCGATCAAGGCAGTCAGACTGCTTGGACAATAAAGGATAAACAGAATAGAAGAAAAGTCGGTACATGGTGAGTGAACAGGTTCTTGTTTCTCCCGGTATGTATCGGCTTTCTTTTTTGCATTCGATGAATACAAGACTGTAAATTAAGAAAATATGGGAGATAGAAAAAAGATACATATGCATTTGTGTAGTTTTCATAAATTATATAAAATAGTTGTTAATTTGACTAAAAAATGAAAAACAAACGGTTTCCTTTTGTTTAAAATGACTTGAAAAAATGGTGGTTTATGTTATAATAAGATTATCAATTCGGGGACACCCGAAAAAGAAGGAGTTGGGCAACATGAATTACATAATTAGTGGAAAAAACATCGATGTTACTGAAGGTTTAAAGAATGCAGTATATGACAAGCTGTCCAAGCTTGAGAAATATTTCGCAGAAGATGCTGTTGCACAGGTTACATTTAGTGTAGAGAAAGACAGACAGAAGATAGAAGTTACGATCCCTATGAAAGGACATATCATTCGTGCAGAACAGGTAAGTGATGATATGTATGTATCGATCGATCTTGTGCTAGAAGTAATCGAGAGACAGGTGAACAAGCATAAGAAGAAATTGATCGACAAGGAGCAGAATGCAGCATATCTCCAGAATTCATTTGTAGAAGAAGAAACAGATGAAGATGATGAGATTAAGATCGTTAGAAGCAAGAGATTTGCAGTAAAGCCTATGTATCCGGACGATGCATGCATCCAGATGGATCTGCTTGGACATAACTTCTATGTATTTAGAAATGCAGAGACAGAAGAAGTAAATGTTGTCTACAAGAGAAAGGGTAATACATACGGATTGATCGAACCAGAATTTTAATCTCGTACCTGCTGAGCAGGGACAGATATTTTCAGAAGCTATAGTCTGAAGAATGTCTGCCTGAGATTTTCGGATAAAAAGAAGGGTCGCCAGACAATTAACGCTGGCGGCTCTTTTTTTGTGGTCAGATTTAAAGAATGAATGTTGATTATTCATCATTATTTCATAAATGCTTTACCAAAGCTTTTCAGATTCATTCTTGATATAAATTTCATATGATGGTATTATGTACCCTGAGTAATAAGATTTGGATATGAAACCAAGAAAACAGTTAGGAGAATAATAGAATGGGATTATTTGAAAAAGTATTTGGCACACATAGTGAGAAAGAACTGAAGAAGATCGCTCCTATTGTGGACAAGATAGAAGCACTTGATTCTGACATGCAGGCATTGTCCGATGAGGAATTAAGAGCAAAGACAGCAGAATTCAAAGAGAGACTTGCAAATGGGGAAACGCTTGATGATCTGCTGGTAGAAGCATTTGCAGTTGTAAGAGAGGCTGCATACAGAGTGCTTGGCATCAAGCATTATAGAGTACAGTTGATCGGTGGCGTTGTATTACATCAGGGACGTATCGCCGAGATGAGAACCGGTGAAGGTAAGACCCTTGTGTCTACGCTTCCTGTATACTTAAACGCACTGGAAGGCAAAGGTGTTCAGGTCGTAACAGTCAACGATTATCTGGCAAAGCGTGATGCTGAATGGATGGGTAAGGTTCATGAGTTCCTTGGACTTACAGTTGGTATTATTTTGAATTCATCTACAAATGATGAAAGACGTGACGCATATGCATGTGACATTACTTATGTAACAAATAACGAACTCGGTTTCGATTACTTAAGAGATAACATGGTTATCTATAAAGAAAAGCTTGTGTTAAGAGGGCTTCATTATTGTGTAATCGACGAGGTCGACTCTGTATTGATCGATGAGGCGAGAACACCTCTGATCATTTCAGGACAGAGCGGCAAATCGACAGAGCTTTATAAGATGTGTGATTACCTTGCAAGACGTATGAAGCGTGGTGAAGGTGATGGCGAGATCTCCAAGATGGATATGCTGATGAATACAGCAATTGAGGAAGACGGAGATTTTCTTGTAAATGAAAAAGACAAATACGTTATGCTGACAGCAAACGGTGTGAAGGAAGTAGAGCAGTTCTTCCATATCGAGAACCTGTCCGATCCTGAGAATATCGAGATCCAGCATAACATAATTCTTGCACTTCGTGCACATAACCTGATGTTCCGTGACCGTGATTATGTTGTAAAGGATGACGAGGTTCTGATCGTTGATGAATTTACAGGACGTATCATGCCGGGCCGTCGTTTCTCAGACGGACTGCATCAGGCGATCGAAGCAAAGGAAAATGTAAAGGTTAAGAGAGAGTCCAAGACACTTGCTACGATCACATTCCAGAACTTCTTTAATATGTTTGAGAAGAAAGCAGGTATGACAGGTACAGCAAGTACAGAGGAAGAAGAATTTAGAGAGATCTATGGTATGGATGTTGTAGAGATCCCAACCAACCTTCCGGTACAGAGAATTGACCACCCGGATTCTATCTTCAAGACAAAGAAAGAGAAATTAAACGCTATTGTTGAGCAGATCAATGAGAGTTACAGAAAAGGACAGCCTGTTCTGGTTGGTACAATCAATATTGATGCATCTGAGGAACTCAGCCACATGCTCAGCAAGAAAAAAATTCCACATAAGGTATTAAATGCAAAGTTCCATGAGCTTGAGGCAGAGATCGTTGCAGAAGCAGGTCAGAAGAATGCAGTTACGATCGCAACGAACATGGCTGGTCGTGGTACGGATATTAAGCTTGGCGAGGGCGTTGCTGAACTTGGCGGACTTCGTATCATTGGTACAGAACGTCATGAGTCCAGACGAATCGATAATCAGCTCCGTGGACGTTCCGGTCGTCAGGGAGATCCGGGTGAATCCAAGTTCTACCTGTCTCTGGAAGATGATCTGATGAGATTGTTTGGTTCTGAGAGAGTTATGAGCCTTTATGATACATTGAAGATCCCGGAGGGCGAAGAGATCCAGCATAAGACAATCTCGAACTTCGTAGAGAAGGCCCAGAAGAAGATCGAAAGCAACAACTTCGCGATCAGAAAGAACCTGTTAGAGTATGACCGTGTAAATAATGAACAGAGAGAGATCATGTATAAGGAGCGCCGGAGAGTCTTAGACGGTGAAGATATGCATGAAGTTATCCTGAAGATGCTCAAGGATGATATCAATGCATGTGTAGATACTGTATGCTCATCAGAAGTTGCACCGGAAGAGTGGAATATTGTAGAGCTTGACAATATGATCCGTGAAATCATTCCATTTACAGAACCAATCGCACTTACTGAGCATGAGATCAAAAAGGGTGACACAGAAGAACTCAAAGAGAGATTGTATAATGAGGCTGTGGAACTCTACCATGAGAAAGAAAAAGAATTCCCAAGTCCGGAAGATATGCGTGAGATCGAGCGTATTATCCTTCTGAAGGTAATTGATAGAAAATGGACTGACCATATCGACGATATGGAACAGTTAAAGCAGGGCATCGGACTTCAGTCACTGGGTCAGAGAGATCCTGTTGTAGAATATAAGTTTGCCGGTTATGACATGTTCAATGAAATGACAAGAGCAATTCAGGAGGATACAGTAAAACTGCTTCTTCGTGTTAAGGTTGAACAGAAGGTTGAACGTGAGGAAGTAAATAAAGTTACAGGAACAAACAAGGATGATACTGTATCCAGAGGGCCTGTAAAGAAAGCAAAAAAAATCGGAAGAAATGATCTGTGCCCATGCGGCAGCGGTAAGAAATATAAGAACTGCTGCGGACGGAACGAATAGAAATAATGTGTTGCAGCTGCAACCGATAAAGTAGGTGAGAAATTAATGATAGAGACAGACCAGTTTAAGTTCACATTGAATCAGTACAGACAACCATTAATGGAAGTAAGGGATTCACTTTGACATCGCTGGCAGAAAAGACAGCATAGGAAAATTACAATATGAGATGGAACAGCCGGGCTTCTGGGATGATGTAGCAAAGTCAACCAGTGTTTCCAGACAGTTAAAGGAGCTGCAGGATTCGCTGGAGGAATATCAGAAGCTGGAACAGGATTTTTCAGATATTGAAACCCTGATTCAGATGGCGGAAGAAGAGGGCGATTCCTCTATGATAGAGGAAATCGGTGAGATGCTGACAGCATTTCAGAAGGAATTCGAAAATTACAGGATCAGTCTTCTGCTGTCGGATGAGTTTGATGGTTACGATGCCGTTATGACGCTTCATGCAGGAGCCGGTGGGACAGAGTCCTGTGACTGGACATCGATGTTATACAGAATGTATACCAGATGGGCGGAAAAGCACGGTTTCAAGGTGGAAGTGCTTGACTATCTGGAAGGTGATGAGGCTGGCATTAAGTCGGTTACGATACAGATCAGTGGACAGAATGCTTATGGATATCTGAAATCAGAAAAAGGAGTACATCGTCTGGTTCGTATTTCACCGTTCAATGCAGCGGGCAAGCGGCAGACTTCATTTGCTTCCTGCGATGTGATACCGGAGATAGAGGAAGACCTGGAAGTGGATATCAATGAAGATGATCTCCGGATCGATACTTACAGATCGAGCGGAGCCGGTGGACAGCACATCAATAAGACATCATCGGCGGTTCGTATCACGCACATTCCGACCGGTATCGTAGTACAATGCCAGAATGAGCGTTCACAGCATATGAATAAGGATAAGGCTATGCAGATGCTGAAGTCTAAGCTGTATCTGATCAAGAAACAGGAGAATTTGGATAAGATTTCGGATATTCGGGGTGAGATACTGGAGAATGGATTTGGAAGCCAGATCCGGTCTTATGTTATGCAGCCGTATACGATGGTGAAGGATCACCGGACAGGTGAAGAAAGCGGAAATGTTGCCGCAGTTTTAGATGGAGAACTCGACGGATTTATGAATGCATATTTAAAATGGTGCAGCCGGAGTGAGTCGTAATATACAAAAAAGAATGCAAAAAGGAGAGACACCCACATGGTAAATATAGCAGTATTAGGTTATGGTACAGTTGGTTCAGGCGTGGTTGAAGTAATCAATACAAATCACGAGATCATTAATAAGAGAGCGGGAGAAGAGATTAACATCAAGTATGTTCTTGATCTGAGAGATTTCCCGGGAGATCCTGTACAGCAGATACTGACACATGACTTCAATGACATCTTAAACGATGATGAAGTAAAGGTTGTTGTTGAAGTAATGGGAGGAATCAATCCTGCCTATACATTTGTAAAACAGTGCCTTGCAGCAGGCAAGAGTGTAGCAACATCCAATAAGGAACTGGTAGCTTCTCACGGACCGGAATTACTTGCAATCGCAAAAGAGAATAATGTGAATTTCTTATTTGAGGCATCTGTTGGCGGTGGTATTCCGATCATCCGTCCATTAAATACCTCTATCACAGCAGATGAAGTAACAGAAATCACAGGTATCTTAAACGGAACAACAAATTATATCCTGACCAAGATGGATCAGGAAGGTGCATCTTATGATGAAGTGCTGAAGCAGGCACAGGATCTGGGATATGCAGAAAGAAATCCGGAAGCAGACGTAGAAGGTGGAGATGCGTGTAGAAAGATCGCTATCCTGACTTCTATCGTATATGGAAAGCATCTGGATTACACTAAGATCCATACAGAAGGAATCACAAAGATCTCAACAGAAGATTTCAAATATGCAGATGCGCTTGGCGTATCGATCAAATTAGTAGGTACGACTAAAAAGGAAGGAGATACCTTATACTCCTTCGTTGCACCTATGATGCTGGATGAGAACCACCCATTATCCGGTATCCATGATGTATTCAATGGCATATTTGTACATGGAAATGTTGTAGATGATATCATGTTCTATGGAAGAGGAGCCGGAAAGCTTCCAACAGCATCCGCCGTTGTATCCGATGTTGTAGACGAAGTAAAACATATGGGTAAGGATATTATGGCAAGCTGGGATGCAGAAGCGCTTCCAATCGGTGATTTCAGAGATGCGGTTAACCGTTTCTTCATACGAGTAAGTGCAGATGCGATCACAAAAGATGAGATCCAGAAGCTGTTTGGTGATGTGACATATGTAACAGCAGAAGGTGTGGACGGAGAGCTTGCATTTATCACTTCGTCCATGACTGAGGGCAGTTTTGCTGATATTACAGCTAAAATTGATAAAATTTTCAGCATAATCAGAGTAGCATTTTAGAGAAAAAAGTTGTATAACCATAAGATGACCGTTTCAAAAATGTGTTGTCAGCATATGGATATAACGAGATGCTCAGATAGAAAGAAAAGGAGGACACCGATGAAAAGAGCCGATTACATTAGCTGGGATCAGTATTTTATGGGTATTGCACTGTTGTCAGCAGAGAGAAGCAAAGATCCTTCCACTCAGGTTGGTGCATGTATCGTAGACGATAATAATCGTATTCTGTCGGAAGGGTATAATGGTATGCCTGCCGGATGTGAAGATGATATCATGCCATGGGGAAAGATTGGTGATCCTTTGAACAATAAATATTTCTTTGTGTGTCATGCAGAATTGAATGCCATCCTGAATTACAGGGGCGGCAGCTTAAAGGACGCAAGACTTTATTCGACCTTATTTCCTTGCAATGAATGCGCGAAAGCAATCATTCAGTGTGGGATAAAAGAGGTGATCTATCTGTCGGATAAATATGCCAGTACCGACAGCACGATGGCATCCAAGAGAATGTTTGATATGGCAGGAGTTACTTATCGGCCATATGAAGTAAAAGGAAAGAAGATAACGATAGATTTATGATGATTGTAAAAGAAAGCAACAGCAGAGAAGACACATACAGGATCGGACGGGAGCTTGGCGAACAGGCGGTTCCGGGACAGGTATTCTGTTTCTTTGGAGATCTGGGCGTAGGAAAGACGATATTTTCACAGGGATTTGCTAAAGGTCTTGGAGTCGATGATATTGTGAACAGCCCTACATTTACGATCGTGAAAGAATATGATGACGGACGGCTTCCGTTGTATCATTTTGATGTCTATCGGATCGGAGATGTGGATGAGATGGAAGAGATCGGCTACAATGAGATGGTATACGGTGATGGAGTATGCCTGATCGAATGGGCAAATCTGATCGAAGAGATCCTTCCGGATCATTATCAGAAGATAACGATTGAAAAAGACCTTGAAAAAGGGACAGATTATAGAAAGATAACGATAGAAGAGGTTTAAAGATATGAAGATCCTCGCTCTGGACAGCTCAGGGCTGGTTGCATCCGTTGCCTTATTAGAGAATGACAATCTGGTTGCAGAATTTACAGTAAATAACAAAAAGACACATTCACAGACCTTGCTTCCAATGCTGGACGAGGTTGTAAACGCAGCAGGTATTGAGCTTGATGCAGTAGATGCGATCGCGATCGCAGCAGGTCCGGGGTCATTTACCGGACTGCGTATCGGAGCAGCAACGGTAAAAGGACTGTCGCTTGCACTTGATAAGCCGGTTGTGCCTGTTCCGACACTGGAAGGACTTGCATACAATTTCTGGGGAAGTGACAGGCTGATCTGTCCGATCATGGATGCCAGAAGAAATCAGGTCTATACTGGATTGTACAGATTTGACGAAGCAGGTAATCTGGTTACAGAGATGGATCAGATACCGATGGATGTAAATGAGTTGATCGATCTGCTTCTTGAAAAAGATGAAGAAGTGCAGTTTACAGGTGATGGCATACAGGTGTATGGATCTCAGATCCTGTCAAAGATGAAGCATGCACGTCTGGCACCGGCACATCTGAACAAACAGAAGGCTGGATCAGTCGCATATGCCGGCGCTTACCGGTATGCGCATGAACAATATATAAATGGAGATGATTTTGCTCCTGAATATCTGAGAATGTCTCAGGCAGAAAGAGAAAGAAAAGAGAAAGGTGAAAGAAATGAGTAATAGCGTCAGTGATGGCGGGGCGGCGGGGCCCTATTTAGACAACATTGAGATAAGAGAAGGCGATGAGGAACAGTTGCTTGATATTGTTTCTCTGGGAGAAAAAGTATTTATGAGTTCCTGGAATGAGCAGATGGTTGCGACATCCATGTATGGAACGTATGATACCGTGCTTACAGCAGTTGACACAACGAAGGATGACAAGGTGGTTGGTTATTGTATCTTTACTGCACCGTGTGAGGATTGTGAACTGCTTCGGATTGCTGTTGATAAAGATTACAGGAAATGTGGAATCGGACACAGACTGATGAAAGAAATGATCCGCATGTGTGTAGAAGACAATGGAGAAAAGATCTTCTTGGAGGTTCGTGAGTCTAATGACGCAGCAATATCAATGTATGAATCACTAGGCTTCGATGAGATTTCCAGAAGGAAAGATTATTATAAAAAACCAACAGAAGATGCTGTTATCATGGAACTGAAGTGTTCACATTCATAATACATAGATGACAGGAATTCCCACTACAAAAGATGCATTTTTTCTATTATAATCGACAATAGAAAAGATACAGAGATCGCCGGGAAACCGGAAGATCAGGAGGAAATTATGATGGATGTAATACGTTGCAATATGTGTGGGAAAGAATTGTCAGTCAGAAATGACATTTTGATGGAAGATGCAATTATAATTTCAAAAAAGTGGGGATACTTCTCAAAGAAAGATGGAGAAACCCACAGGATCTGTATATGCGAAGATTGTTATGACCGGCTGGCAGACAGCTTTGCAGTACCGGTACAGAGAGACGAAACGGCAGAATATATGTAGAACCAGAGAGTCATTTGAATATAAAATGACTCTTTTTTCCTTACAGGAGAAATGGTTTACAGACAGAGTGGAAACAGAAGTTGGAGGATAGAATATGTTAGATGTATGTTTGCTTGGTACAGGCGGAATGATGCCACTTCCGTACAGAGCGTTGACATCCATGATGATACGATACAATGGCAGCTCTATATTAGTTGATTGTGGTGAAGGAACGCAGGTAGCAGTCAAACAGCAGGGATGGAGCTTCAAACCGATCGATGTGATCCTGTTCACACATTTTCATGCAGATCATATCAGCGGATTGCCTGGGCTACTCCTGACAATCGGAAATGCAGAACGAAAGGATCCGGTTCTGATGGTTGGACCAAAACGGTTGGAACGGGTAGTGAACTCTCTGCGCGTGATCGCACCGGAGCTTCCATTTGAGATACAGTTTAAAGAACTGACAGAGGAAGAAGAAGAATTTGAAGTGTGTGGCTTACGTGCAAATGCGTACCGGGTAAATCATAATGTTACCTGTTATGGATATTCATTTGAGCTTGACCGTGCTGGTAAATTCGATGTGGAACGTGCACGTGCACAGGAGGTTCCGATGCAGATCTGGAATACATTGCAGAAGGGCATGACGATAGAACTGGACGGCAGGCTCTATACACCGGATATGGTTATGGGACCGGATCGGAAAGGGCTTAAGGTCACATATTGTACAGATACTCGTCCGACACCACTTATTACAAAACATGCGGCAGGCTCAGACTTGTTTATCTGCGAAGGAATGTATGGTGAACCGGACAAATACGAAAAGGCAGTTTCCCATAAGCATATGACAATGTATGAGGCGGCGGAGATTGCGAAAGAGGCAGAAGTAAAACAGATGTGGCTGACACATTATAGTCCGTCCCTGATCAAGCCGATGCAGTACATGGATGAAGTAAGAAAAATATTCCCGGCTGCGGTTGCAGGAAAAGACCGGATGGAGACAACGTTAAAATTTGCAGACTGATACAGACGGTAAAACAGGAAAAAGAGGAAGATGAAAATGGAGAAAAAAGATATAAAGATTCTGGCAATTGAATCATCTTGTGATGAGACTTCAGCGGCTGTCGTCGTAAACGGTAGGGAAGTATTATCAAATATCATATATTCACAGATTGACATTCACACACTGTATGGCGGCGTTGTTCCTGAGATAGCGTCAAGAAAACACATCGAGAAAGTGAATCAGGTAATAAGGGCTGCACTGAAAGAAGCAGACTGTACTCTGGATGATATAGATGCGATCGCAGTTACATATGGGCCGGGCTTAGTAGGAGCTTTGCTGGTTGGAGTAGGAGCAGCAAAGGCGATCAGCTATGCAAAGAATATCCCATTGGTAGGCGTTCATCATATAGAGGGACATATTGCTGCTAATTTTATAGAAGATAAGACATTGGAACCGCCATTTATGTGTCTGGTTGTATCCGGCGGGCATACCCATCTGGTAAAGGTGACAGACTACGGGCAGTTTGAGATCCTTGGTGTGACCAGAGATGATGCGGCAGGTGAAGCATTTGACAAAGTAGCAAGAGCTATCGGACTTGGATACCCGGGTGGACCGAAGGTAGATAAGCTTGCAAAAGAGGGAAATCCGGATGCAATTGAATTCCCTAGAGCAAAGATTTCCGATTCTGCATATGATTTTAGCTTCAGTGGTCTGAAGTCTGCAGTTTTAAATTATATCAATCAGAAGGAAATGAAGAATGAGGAGATCAACCGCGCAGATGTAGCGGCATCCTTCCAGAAAGCGGTAACGGATGTACTGACAGAACATACCATCTATGCAGCCAGGAAATATGGCATGGATAAAGTTGCGCTGGCAGGCGGTGTTGCATCCAACTCAGCACTTCGTGCATCGATGAAAGCGGCCTGCGAAAAAGCAGGAATTCAGTTATATTATCCGGCACCGATCCTTTGCACCGATAATGCAGCCATGATCGGAGCGGCTGGTTATTATGAATTCATAAAAGGTACCAGACACGGGCTGGATCTGAATGCAGTTCCAAATCTGAAATTAGGCGAGCGGTAGAAGGATACAGTAAGAAGTGAATGCAGATTGCTCTGCTGCTTTGTGAGTGTTTGTAAATATATGGTGAAAGAATACAATATGAAACAAATATTAGAGGCAAAAAAGATAAAAGGATAGAAGAGAAAACATGAAGACAACGGCGATCATACTTGCGGCAGGAAAAGGCAGCCGAATGCACAGTAAAATTGAAAAACAGTTCATGGAGCTTGGAGGCTATCCTGTAATTTATTATGCATTAAAAGCTTTTGAAGAAAGTCCTGTGGATTCCATCATTCTTGTAACAGGAAAAAACAGTGTGGAATATTGCAGGCATGAGATCATAGAGAAATATCATTTTACAAAGGTTGTATCTGTAGTAGAGGGCGGTGAAAATCGGTATGATTCTGTATATAATGGTTTGTGTGCATGTCCGGAGACCGATTATGTCATGATCCATGACGGCGCAAGACCATTTGTGACACAGGATATGGTCGTTAGATCGATCCAGACACTGGCAGATTACAAAGCGTGTACGGTGGGGATGCCTGTAAAGGATACGATAAAGATCGTAAATGAAAATCGGATTGGAATGGCGACTCCTGCAAGAGAGTACCTGTGGCAGATCCAGACCCCACAGAGCTTTGATTATAAATGTCTGATGAAGTGTTATCAGAAGATGATGAAGAAACGGGCAGATGGGGCAGCAATAGCAGTGACGGATGATACGATGGTGGTCGAAGAATACGGTAAGATACAGGTGAAAGTGATTGAGGGCAGCTATACAAATATAAAGATTACGACACCGGAAGATATGCGTATTGGACAGGAATTTCTGCAAAAACAGGGGTAAAGAAGTACTTGAAAATACCAGTCACAAAAAAATGAAATAATTTGAAAAAATGTGTTGACATAGAAAAACAGAAGTGCTAATATATACAAGTCGCCGGTCAAAAGGAGACTTAAACAACTGGATGGAGAGATATCGAAGTGGTCATAACGAGGCGGTCTTGAAAACCGTTTGTCCGAAAGGGCGCGAGGGTTCGAATCCCTCTCTCTCCGCTGACTTTTCAATAAACAAAGATGGAAAGTTCAAGCGCTTGATACTAGGAGAAGTACCCAAGCGGTTGAAGGGGCTCCCCTGGAAAGGGAGTAGGCCGTTAATAGCGGCGCGAGGGTTCAAATCCCTCCTTCTCCGTTAAGTTTTACTGGTACAGGCGAAAACAAAGAACCTTGAAAAATTAACAACATGACAACCCTGAAATTCCAAATAAA